>MEGH01000030.1 GCA_001725415.1 Pseudonocardia sp. SCN 73-27 | reverse complement strand
GGAGGCGATCGCGATAGCGTTCCCGCTCAGGCTGAGCAACTGCGGCGAGGCGCTCGTCCGACAACATCTGCGTAGCAGTAGATCTACCATAGTAAATCGGCGTATCGCCGAGAACATATAGGTCGATAGCGTTCTTACGTGCCCGTAGTACGGATACGGTACTCGACGGTGACGCTCCCGGCTTGAGGCGAAGTTCCGCGTTGGCCTTTGCGATGGCGGTAGCAACCGCATCTGACACGGGGACGTGGTCACTTTTACTAAGTGAAGCCGTGAGGAATTTCCCGAGGGTCTTCACGTATGCGACCGGGGAGACGTCGACGGGCTCGAACGCGCTGGCCCCGTCGAGCAGGACCACACCGAACGGAGCCACGATCGCGAGGTCGGCGTAGTCGGCGCTGTCGCCGCCGGGGCGTCCGCAGACCGTCACGTCCATGTCGGCCTCACCAGGCCAGAGGGCCGGTCACGATCTCGCTGCCGGTGACGGTCGTGCCGTCGAGGTCGCAGCGCACGACCATGCTGAACGACTCGCCGCCGCGCCCGGTGAACAGCTCGGGCAGATTCCCGCTGAGGAAATGCACGACACCGCCAGAGCCGGGGCTGTGGATGCCGGCGACGTGCACGACGATCCGGTCGCCGTCCTGGCGGCGGGACAGGTACCCGATGTCCGCGGCGCCAGCGGGGTCGTCACCCATCGGAGAGCCGTGCCGCTCCCCCGTCGCCTTATCGACGATCCACCAGCGGCCGTCCTCGCGGACCATGCCGAGTCGCGGGTCGGAGTCGAGCAGCTCGGCGCCGATCGGGGCGGACTTGGGGCCGCAGATGATGACGACGTCGCCGTCGGGGATGGTCGTGGCGTCGGGCGCGATCGTGAACGGCTCGGCGGCCAGCGCGACCGTCGCGAGTAGGGCTTCGGTGGCCTGCTGGGTGGCGAGGTCGGCGGCGTCGACGTAGGTGCGCATGCGGTCGTCGGTACCGACTCGCAGCGGAACCCCGACAGAGACGGGGCCGACGCCGAAGAACGCGCGTTCCTTGGCCGGCGCTCCGGATCGGATCTGCGTGACCCGGCCCTTGGTGATTCCGAGGGCGGTCGCGATCTCGGTGTAGGTCAGGCCGGCGCTGCGGTGGGCTTCCTCGATGGCCTCGCGGCGCAGTCGGGCCAGCTCGGTCGCGCGCTGCTGGTAGATCGCCATGAGCGCGGTGGCGCGCTTGCCGCGCCGGATCGGGTCCGGGTCGCGGCGGACGTCGTCGAAGTCGTCGAGGCCGGACACGCCGACGAGTTTAGGGGGCCTTGACACGTTCGCGCATCCCGCCCTATCTTGATGTTTATCCTCCCTATACCACTCGCGGGTCAGACCGCCCGGCGAGTTTAGGGGCCTAAACGAAGGCGATGCAGATGGCAATCAAGAGCAGGTTCACCGTCACGATGGGCGACGTCTTCCCGCACGGCGCCTACGTGGTGTCCGAGGTCGAGCCGGTACGCGACTTCGACAAGTCCAGCGCCGGGCGTCCGGTGCAGCAGACCGACAAGGAGTCCGGCCTTCCGGTGTGGTCGGTCTCGGTGCTGGACGCGGACCCGGAGGCGCGACGGGCGGACAAGACGGTGGTCGTGAAGATCGCCGCCACGCATCAGCCGGTGCCCCCGGAGGCGGCCGCCGGCCTTCCGTTCCGCCCGGTCGAGTTCGACGGCCTGACCGTCACCCCCTACGTCGCGGAGAACGGCGGACGGCCCCGCGTGGCCTACAGCTTCCGCGCGTCCGGGATGCGCGCGCCCGGCAATCACGGGGCGAAGCCGGCGCCGCACAAGGCCAACCAGGACGCCGCCTGACCCGTGCAGCTCGGTGGGGACGAGCCAGGAACCGCCTGGCTCGTCCCCGTTCTCCCTCGATCCGCGGATGCATTGGCAGGCAACAGATTCCGGAAGGACACGAACCCTAGATGAGCACCACCCACACCGCCCACCAGCACGACGACCGGCTCCCGGTCACCGAGCGGGTTCTCGCCGCGCTCGACGAGCTGACCGAGCAGTTCTCCACGATCGCCGCCGAGGCGCCCGACTCGAACACCGCCCACGCCCTGCGCGCGGACCGGCTGGCCACCATCTGCGCCCGCCGCGTCGCCTGGTGGAACCTGCTGCTGACCCGCCGGCACCGCGACGGCTTGTCCCGGCTGTTCGTCCGCGCGGTCATCCATGCCGCTGGGCAGGAGCAGGACCGGGCCCGGTTCTGGCGCGACGCCGCCGCCGACTGGCGTGCCCGCGCCGAACGCCGCCCCACCTCGGACGTGGCCGGCGCGATGTCGAACCACCACGATCTCGGGATCGCGTCATGAGCGGCCGCGAGTGGCGTGGCGCTGCCGCGTGCGCGCGGGGCGTGGACCCGGAGCTGTTCTTCCCGCTCGACCTCGACCCCACCTCGCCCGCCGTGGCCACGGCGCGGCAGGTCTGCGCGGGCTGCCCGGTCCGGGCCCTGTGCTTCGACGACGTCATGGACTGGGAAGACCCCGCCCGACGCTGGGGCATCGTCGCCGGGTTCACCCCCGACGAACGCACCGCCCTCGCCACCCGCTCCGCGACCGTCGTCGTGCTCCGCCCGACCGTCCGGGGCGGTGCCGCCGCATGAACGCCACCCCCGTCCGCTGCGAGGTCTGCCGCACGGTCCTGGTCGAGCGCCCCGACCCGCGCCGGCGCCGCTGCGCCGACCACCTCGACCAACACCCGTTGTTCCCGCTCTCGGCCGTCCCCGGCCGCCGCCGCACCGGAGGTTCCCGATGAGCCGCAAGGACTGGACCGCCCCCGCACCCTTGGAAGTCGAACGCCCCCGGTTGCCCTGGTGGGTCATGCTCCCGAGCAAGGCGCTGTTCGTCGCGGCGCCGGTGATCGCCGGCTACCTCGCCGTGCGCCTGGTCGACCTCGTCGCGCGTCGGGTCTACCGCTACCCCGTCACGCTCCTCGGCTTGGCGGCCGCGCTGTGGGTCGGTCTCACCTCCTCGTGGTGGTGGGTCGCGCTCGCCGTCGGCCTGGTCGTCGTCGCTGCGGCGGGGTGGCGGTGGCAGTGGCCGGACTCGTTCGACCGGATCGCCCGCCGGCAGATCGCGTCGGAGTGGCGCCGGGCATGGGTCTACGGGCGGGTGTGGCGGCGGACGACCCGGTTCGCCAATCTCGTCCGCAAGGCGGGGTCGACCCACTACTACCCCCGCATCCGCCGCGTCCGCTCCGACGGCTGGCGCGACCGTGTCTCGGTTCGCCTCCTCCACGGGCAGAGCCCCGACGAGTTCGTCGCACGCGCCGAATCGCTGGCCCACTCGTTCGGCGCCATGTCGTGCCGGGTGCGTCAGGACAAGCCGCGCCGCATCTGGCTCGACCTCATCCACACCGACCCGCTGCGCGACCCGATCGCACCGCCCGGCCTCGTCGAAGTCGGCGCGGACGTCGACCTACGCAAGGTGCCGGTCGGAACGATCGAGACCGGACGGCCGTGGAACGCCCGCCTGCTCGGCAACCACCTCCTCGTCGTCGGCTCCACCGGGGCCGGGAAGTCGTCGGTGATGTGGTCGCTGCTGTGGCACCTCGCCCCGGCTATCGCCGCCGGGCAGGTCCAGGTGTTCGGCATCGATCCCAAGGGCGGCATGGAACTCGGGCGCGCTCCGCACCTGTTCGAGCGCCTGGTCTTCGACAACGGGGCCGACGCCGTCGACCTGCTCGACCATGTCGCCGGCCTCGTCCGCACCCGCGCCGACCAGCTCCGCCGCGCCGGTTCCGCCGCCTGGTCCCCCGACTCCGGGACACCGTTCGTGCTCCTGGTCGTCGACGAGCTCGCCGACGTCGTCGCCTACCAGACCGACCGCGCCCTGAAGACCCGCGCCAACAACGCGCTGCAGGTCATCACCTCCCAGGGCCGCGCGCCCGGTGTCTGTCTGCTCGGGCAGGTTCAGGACCCGCGCAAGTCCGTCCTGGACTTCCGCCACCTCTTCCCGACGAAGATCGCGCTGCGCCTGGACGAGGCCGACCAGGTCGACCTCGCGCTCGGCGACGGCGCTCGGACCCGTGGCGCTGCTGCGCACGAGATCAGCGAGGACACCCCCGGCGTCGCCTGGACGACGACTGACGGACGCAAGGCAGTCCAGCGCGGCCGCGCGTTCCATCTGACCGACTCGCACCTCGCCGAGCTGAACGCGTTCATGCGCACCGGCCGGCCGACTCCGCTCACCCTCGCCCCGACAGGCCCCGCCGAGTCCATCGACCCGCCGGCCCTCGGGGAGGCCGCGTGACCACCATCGAGGCACCTGCCCCGCCGCCGGTGACGCTGCCTGATGGGCCGATCGACCAGTCGACGCTCTCTCGGGCGCAGAAGGCACTCCTGGCGCTGTCCGACGACGTCGCCGCCCAGCTCGCCGAGGACCACGGCGTCTGCGTCAGACCGATCGCCCTGCGCCGCATCGACCTCTCGACAGGTCGGGTCGACGTCGTCCCCGTGCCGTGCGGGTCGACGCGGGAGGACAAGTGCCGACCGTGCGCGGAGAAGGCCCGACGGCTGCGGATGGTCCAGTGCCGCCAAGGCTGGCACCTCGAGGACGAACCGATCGTCAAGCCGGCCGATCCGACCGACGCGCAGAAGGACCTCATGGCCGTCCGCGCCGACCTGCACGCCGCCCACGCCCTCGCCCGCGAGGCCAGCGACGACACCGAGTGCGAGAACATCGCCGACGCCGTCTCCGAGATCGACACCGAACTGCGCGCCCTCGGGGTTCGCGGGCGCCTGGCCCCGCTCGACGGCCCGGACCGGCTCCCGGTCAAGCGCTCGACCCGCCGTCGTCAGGACGCGCCGAACCTGCCTCGTCGGCCGGTCGAGAACCGCACCGTGGGCACCGTCTACGGCGGGCGCTACCGGCCCTCGACGTTCCTCACGCTCACGCTCGACTCCTACGGCCGGGTCGACAAGAACGGTGCCGCCCTCGACCCGGACCGCTACGACTACCGCCGCGCCGCCCGCGATGCGATCCACTTCCCCAAGCTCCTCGACCGGTTCTGGCAGAACACCCGCCGCTGCGTCGGATGGGACGTCCAGTACTTCGGCACCGTCGAACCACAGAAGCGCGGCGCCCCGCACTTCCACGCCGCGATCCGAGGCACGATCTCCCGCGCCGAACTCCGCATGATCGCCGCCGCGACGTATCACCAGGTCTGGTGGCCCAGCCACGACCATCAGACATACAGCGGCGACCAGGTGCCGCGCTGGGACGCGATCGCCTCCGCATGGGTCGACCCCGACACCCGGGAACCGCTGCCCACCTGGGACGAGGCCACCGACCCCGACGCCCTCGACACTCCGGCGCACACGGTGACGTTCGGGGAGCAGGTGCATGTGAAGGGCATCCTCGGCGGGACCGAAGAGGCCGGGCGCCACATCGGCTACCTGACGAAGTACCTCACCAAGTCCGTCGGGCAGGCCGCCGGCCTCGACGAGCACGCCACCTCTCGGCAGCGCGCGCACGCCCGCCGCCTGGCTGCCGAACTCGCGGTCACCCCCTGCTCGCCCCGGTGCCCGATCTGGCTCCTGTTCGGAGTGCAGCCCAAGGGCGCCCGCTCGTCGATGGTCCCCGGGGTGTGCAAGGGCAAGGCGCACCGGCCCGAACACCTCGGCATCGCCGGACGCCGCGTCCTCGTCTCCCGCAAGTGGTCCAACAAGTCCCTCGCGGACCACCGCGCCGAGCGCTCGACGTTCGTTCGGCAACTCCTCGCCAAGGCCGGTGTGCAGCCCGCCTACGCGGTGGATGACGGGCCGTTCGAGTGGGAGACAACCAAGGCCGGCGACCCCGACGTCCCACCCCGACCTGTCCTCCTGCTGCACGCGATCCACCAACGCCAACGCTGGCGCGCCGACTACGACGCCGCCGTCCTGGCCACGACCGAACCCGACCCCGACTGTTCGGCAACCGAGAGCGAGGCAGCATGACCCGCGCCGCGAAGATCGTCCGGACGGTCGTCGAACAGCTCACCGTCGACCAGGTCTGCGACGAGCTGCAGATCGCCCGGTCGACCTTCTACCAGTGGCGGCAGGTCGGGAAGGCGCCCCGCTGCGTCCGGCTCCCGAACGGTGCGATCCGCGTTCGCCGCGACGACCTCGACGCCTGGCTCGCCGCGCTCGCTGATGCCGCATGAGCGACCGGGAGATCAGCTACGACGTCCGCGTCTGGGGAGTCTCCAAGCGGCCGTGGGCGTCCGGCGCGATCACCTACCGCGTCCGCTGGGTGGTCGCCGGCCAGACCTGGCACGACAGCTTCCGAACCCGCGCCCTCGCCGACAGCTTCCGCTCGGAGCTGCTGAGCCTGTCCCGCCAGGGCGAGCCGTTCGACGTCGCCACCGGACAGCCGGTCTCGCGGCTGCGCGTCGTGACGCCCTCGCAGAGCTGGTACGACCATGCCTGCGCCTACGTCGACATGAAGTGGCCGCACGCCGCGGGCAAGAGCCGGCAAGGGATCGCCGACTCCCTCGCGACCATCACGCCGGCACTCCTGACCTCCACGAAGAGCCGGCCCTCGGCCACCTCACTGCGAGCGGCGCTCTACGGGTGGTCGTTCAACGCTCGACGCCGTGCGGCCGGGCCACCGGATGAGCACCTGCGGCGAGCTGAGCGCTGGGTCGCGGCCAACACCCGACCGGTCTCCGATCTCGCCGACCCCGCCGTTCTGCGGCCGGCCCTCGACGCTCTCGCCCTGCGTATGGACGGGAAGCCGGCCTCTGCCTCGACCGTCAGTCGCAAGCGCGCGATCTTCTACAACTGCGTCGAGTACGCCGTCGAGCTGGGCCACCTGACCGGCAACCCCATCGCCTCGATCAAGTGGCGCGCTCCCAAGATCACCGAGGCGGTGAACCCGCGCGTCGTCATCAATCACGGCCAGGCCCAGGCGCTGCTCGCCGCTGTTCGGCAACTGCACTCGGGCCCGCCGCTCGTCGCGTTCTTCGCGGTCATGTACTACGCGGCCCTGCGCCCCGGTGAGGCCGTGGACCTGCGCAAGGACGCGCTGTCCCTGCCAAAGTCGGGATGGGGCGAGCTGTACCTGAGCACCTCGGCGCCCTCGGCCGGCCGATCGTGGAGCGAGACCGGGACGCGTCGCGAGCCCCGACAGCTCAAGCACCGTGGCGCAGAAGAGGTCCGGATCGTGCCGTGCCCGCCGGCGCTGACGACGATCCTGCGCGAGCACCTCGACGAGCACGGCACCACGCCCGACGGCCGGCTGTTCCGTGGAGTTCGTGGCGGCCCGCTCTCGGAGAGCCTGTACGGGCGTCTCTGGGCCAAGGCCCGCGTGGAGGCGCTGACCGACGAAGAGACCGCTTCGCCGCTCGCGCGCCGGCCCTACGACCTCCGGCACGCTGCCGTGTCCACGTGGCTCAACGGCGGTGTCCCCGCGCCTCAGGTCGCGGCCTGGGCCGGCCATTCGGTCGACGTCCTGCTCCGCGTCTACGCCAAGTGCATCGCCGGCCAGGACGACGTCGCCCGCCGTCGGATCGAGGAAGCGCTCGGCGATGGCCGTTCATGATCGCGACCGCGTAGCGACCACGAACACCCGTGAACAGGGGTCCGGAGCCGGACACACCCGGACAACAGCAAAACGGCCCCTGAACCGCGTTTCCGCAGTTCAGGGGCCATTCTCACAGGGTGTGGCAGGTGAAGGATTCGAACCTTCGTAGGCTAAGCCGACGGATTTACAGTCCGCTCCCTTTGGCCACTCGGGCAACCTGCCGGGGTGCGCTGGGCGCGGGCAGAAGAATACGACAGCACGAGATCGGGTCCGCACAGGGGGCCCGTCACGAGGAGGTGCCCATGGCCGACCCGTCGTTCGACGTGGTGAGCAAGGTCGACCGGCAGGAGGTCGACAACGCCCTCAACCAGGCCGCCAAGGAGCTGTCGCAGCGGTTCGACTTCCGCGGCACCGGCACCGGGATCTCCTGGTCCGGTGAGGAGGCGATCACGATCGAGTCGGAGACCGAGGAGCGGGCGAAGGCGGCGGTCGAGGTCTTCAAGGAGAAGTTGATCAAACGGAACATCTCGCTGAAGGCCTTCGAGGTCGGGGAGCCGGCGGTATCGGGGAAGGTCTACAAGGTGAGCGGCAAGATCCTGCAGGGGATCGAGTCGGACAAGGCCAAGGAGATCAGCAAGGCCATCCGCGACGAGAAGTTCAAGGGTGTGCAGGCGCAGATCCAGGGCGACCAGCTGCGCGTCTCGGGCAAGAAGAAGGACGACCTGCAGGCCGTCATCGCGCTACTGAAGGGCAAGGACTTCGGTATCGCGCTGCAGTTCACGAACTACCGCTGATCCGGCGGCGCGGGGCCGGCCGCTGCGGCGGCCGGCCCCGCGCGCTCGTCGGGAGGTCTGTGGCGCGCAACCTCACGGTCGTCGTGGAGGCTCGGGACGACCGTGAGGTTGCGATCGGGAGAGGGCCCCGCCGTGTGACACGATCCCGGGAGCCCTCCCCGATCCCGGATCCGGATGAGACGTCGAACCCTGCTCACGACGGTGCCGTTGCCGGCGCTGAGCGCCTGCGCCGCGCCGGCGACGCCACCCGCCCCGGTCCCGACCACACCCGAGCCTGCGCCGGGCGTCATGTTCGACGACCTCGAGGCCCGGTTCGGGGCCCGGTTGGGGCTCTGGGCGCGGGACACGGGCAGCGGCGCGGAGGTCGCGCACCGGGCGGACGAGCGGTTCGCGTTCTGCTCGACGTTCACGATGCTGGCGGCCGCGGCGGTGTTGCGGGACGTGGCGCCGGACCGGCTGGACGCCGTCGTCCACTGGTCCCCCGCCGATCTGATGGCGAGTGCGCGCATCACCCGCGCCCGCGTCACGACGGGGATGACGCTGCGGGAGCTGTGCGACGCCGCGGTCCGGTTCAGCGACGGGACGGCGGGGAACCTGCTGATGCGGGAGGTGGGCGGCCCGGCGGGGCTGACGGCGTTCGCCCGCGGCATCGGCGACGACGTGACCCGCGTCGACCGCAGTGAGCCCGATCTGGCGCAGGGCGCTCCCGGTGACGAGCGCGACACGTCGTCGCCGCGCGCATCGGGGCAGGACATGCAGCGCGTCGTGCTGGGTGACGCGCTCGCTCCGGACCGCCGCGAGCTCCTGCAGGACCTGTTGGTGCGCAACACGACCGGCGACGCCCGGGTCCGGGCCGGGGTGCCCGAGGGCTGGCGGGTCGCCGACAAGACGGGCACCGGCGGCTACGGCACGGCCAACGACGTCGCGGTGGTGTGGCCGCCGGGGCGGGCGCCGATCGTCGTCGCCCTGATGTCGACGAAGGCGCAGCGCTACGCCGACGTCGACGAGGCGCTGCTCGCGGAGGCCGCGGGCCGGGTCGCGACGGCGTTCACCGGACCGGGCTGAGCGACGTGCACATCGGCATCGCGCACCACTTCGGCTGGGCCGTCGCGGTCACGGCGTCGGCGGCGCACGAGGTCGTCGACCGGCGGCGGATCGAGCTGGTAGAGCCCGGGATCCCGGTGGCGCCCGTGCACCACGACGGCGCGGACCTCGACGACACCGCGCTCGCCGACATGCTGGTGACGGTCGGGGCGTCGGCGGCCCGGGCCACGGCGGCCGAACTGGACGCGCTCGCCGCCGATCTGCCGGGGCCGGTGGTGTCGTTGTCGCTGCGGGCGTGGCCGTCCGGCTTCCCCACCGACCTCGCGGTCGTCCGCCGCGCGCCGTACGAGGGGCGGGCCGACTCCGTCATGTACCTGCGGGTCCTCGACGACGTCGCACGCGCCCGCAGCTGGGCGGTCCACCTGTTCGACGCGAAGGACGTCGAGGCCCGGGCGTCCGGACTGCTCGGCGACCGGGCGCGTGAGGTCCTGCACGGCCCACGCGCGAGGCTCGGACCGCCGTGGACGAAGGACCACCGGATCGCCCTGGCCGCGACGGTTCTCGCCGCGGGCTGACCGTCAGCCGGGCTTGCGACGCCGCTCGACCTCGCTGCGCACCCGCATCCCGGCCCGCTGCAGGCCGGTCATGGCCTTCTCGACGCGCGAGCCCCGGGCGGGCATCAGCCCGAGCTGGGTGGCCAGGCCCATCGAGTCGTACTCGGCGCGGCAGTCGGCGACCAGGCCGTCGCGGACCGTCCAGAAGTCGACGCCGTCGATCTCGAAGGCCTTGCCGGTCGCGGCGAAGCCGGGCGGGTCGAGCAGCCCGGTGTGGGTGCCCGACATGCGCCAGCGCAGCGCGAGGCGGGTGCCGTCGGGTCCGGTGAAGGGCGGTTCCAGCTGCTCGAACCGCATGTCGGGAAAGGCGCGGGTGCAGGCGTGCACCCAGCCGGCGACGCCCGGGCGCCCGTGGACGGTACCGGGCGTCGGGTCGGTGAGGACGACGTCCTCGGTGCACAGCGCCGCGACCCCGCCGGCGTCGTGGACGTTCCAGGCGGTGAGCCAGCGACGGGCGAGGTCGTCGACGGCGTCGGGTGCGCTCATGGGTCGAGTCTGGCCCTGTCGGCCGCGGCTGCGCGAGTCCCGGGGAAACCCTGGGGGTGGGGCTGGCACCACCCCGGGAGTCGGGCTCCCCGCCCGGCCCGTTCGGGGGGCTTCACCAGCGATTTCGGCGGTCGTGAGCGCGAACCTTGTTGCCGTACGGAGCACGGCACGAGGAGGACGACATGACCCGCACGACGACCCGCTGGATCGCAGCTCGCGCGGCGTTCCTGGTGGTCGCGACGTGCATCACCATGTACGTCGCGAACGAGGCGATGGCATTCGGGCACATGGTCACCCACATCCGCCACCCGCACTCCCACTCGGCGCAGCACGCCCCGGGTCGGGGGCACCAGCCGTCGACGCAGGTGGCGGTGGCGCGGCCCGACGGCAAGGACTGCCCGGCGTCGCTGGGGACGCTGCGCACCGGTGGCGACGTCCGGCACCCGGGTTCCGACGACTCGTGCACGACCCGGCGGCCCGTCGACGCCGGCAGGCACACGCCGGTCGTGGCGGCGGGCGCGCTGCCCTGACGTCAGGGCGGGGTGTTGGGCCGGAAGAGCGAGCCGGGCTCGGGCGCCGGCTCGTCGGGCTTCCCGCCGTCCTCGCCCACCTCGGGGGGCGACGACTCCGAGGGTTCGGCTCGGCGCCGTCTGCGGTCGAGCACCAGCAGCACGATACCGGCGACGACACAGACGACGGCGATGACGAGCCAGACGGTGAGGGTCACCAGGCGTCCCGGCCGCGCGCCGCCACCCACAGGGGGTGGCGGCGCCTTGACCGTGGGAGCGGACGGCACATGCCGGTCAGCGTCGAGGGGGTGGCGGCGCGGCGTCAAATCCAAGCCGAAGTCATGGGCCGTCCGGCCGTAGCGACTGCCCCGAGCGGCCTCACCAGCTGAAACGCCGTCTAAGTGGAGAGTGCTGCTTCTCTGCGGCGGCACGCCCGCGCGTACGCCACCGGTGTCATCCCGATGGTCGCGGTGAAGTCGCGGATGAAGTGCGACTGGTCGAAGTAGCCGAGCTCGGCCGCGACCTCTGCCCACGGACGGTCGCGCTCCTCGGCGAGCCGGGCGGCGGCCTCGTGGAGCCGGTAGCGGCGCAACACCCACTTGGGGCTGACTCCGACGTAGCGGGAGAACAGCCGTTGCAGCCGGCGCGGCGGGATGTCGAAGCGGGCGACGACGTCGTCGACGCGGGTGATGGTGCGGTCGTGCAGGAGGTCGGCGACGATGCGGCCGACGAGCTCGACCTGCGGGTCGGGTTCGGGCAGCCGGGCCCGCAGGAAGCCCTCGACCTGCGCGATCAGCTCGGACACCGGCCCGGTCATCGATGCGGCGAGCGCCGCGGCGGGCGGGCCCCAGAGCTGTTCGGCGAGCATCCCGGAGCCGGTGAGCCCCGAGACCGGGGAGCCGAGGAACGGCAGGAACGCGCCGGGCCGGAACTTGGTGCCGAACACCCGGCCCACACCGTCGTAGACGTAGGTGAAGCGGCCCGTCCCGATCCCGGCGACGCTGAGCACACCCCGGTCGAGCACCAGGTTGATGCAGGGGTGCCCGAGCAGCGTGACCGAGGCGCTGCGGCCTTCCGGGAGCTCCCAGGAGACGAGCCAGTGCCGTTCGACGAGATGGGCGAGGTCGGGCGCGGGGGCGAACCGGTCGAGCGTGAAGTCGACGTCGCGCACGCCGACGATGCCGTACTCGCTGGTCGTCGACGTCTCCGGGCCCACGCGGTCAGCATGGCGCACCGCACCGACGTTTTCCCCCCGGAGCGGGTCCGGGAATCTCCCGGTGCCCGAGCGGCGGCCCGATCGACCGAGCCCGGGCGATGTGCGCGGTGGCGTCACGGCCCTGGGCGAGCGCGACCTGCGCGAGCCGGGCCGCCGCCCACGACGCGAACAGCGTCAGCGAGTCGGCCGCCACGACCGCGGACGCGGTGAACTCGGCCGCGGCGCCGTCGAGGTCACCGCGGGTCTGCAGGGCGATGCCGAGCGCACGGTGCGCCGTCGCGGTCCAGCCGCGGTGCCCGAGCGAGCGGGCGACGTCGAGCGCCTCCCGCGCGTTGGCCTCCGCCTCGTCGGTGCGGCCCAACGCGGACAACGCCTCCGAGCGGTGCCAGCAGGCGTAGGCGACCCCCTCCGGCGAGTCGAGGTCGCGGGCGAGCCGGAGCGCGGCGTCGGTCTCGTCGAGACCTTCGGCAGGCTTGCCGAGGAACACCAGCCCGTGGCCGCGGGTCGAGCGCGGGGTGACGACGCGCAGCAGGTCACCGGACCCGGCGAACAGGTCGGCGACGCGTCCGAACAGGGCCACGCCCTCGCCGATCCGGCCGTCGAGGAACACCGCCATGGCCCGGCCGTCGAGGATCCGCGCGACGCCCTGCGCGTCACCGAGCCGCCGGTACAGGACCAGCGCCTCCTCGGCGCGGTCGGCGGCACGCTCGGTGAGGCCCAGGTTCATGTCGAGGATCGCGGCGGTCTCCAGGGCGAGCGCGCGGGCCCCGGGGTCGTCACCCGCCTCGACGAGGGCGAGCTCGGCCAGATCGGCGGCGGCCTGCGGGTCCCGCGCGCCCGACGACAGCATCGCGAGCCGGGACCGTCGGCGGGAACGGTCGGGGCCGGGGCCGGTGAGGGCGGCGCTCAGGTCGGCGGCGGCACCGTCGATGTCGCCGTGGACGACGCGGGCCACCCCGCGCGCCTCGAGCAGGACCGCGGCGACGTCGGGGGCGGGCCGCAGGTCCAGCCCCGCGTCGGCGAGGGCCGCGGCCTCGCGGGTGGCGTGCGCGTCGAGGGCGGCGGTGGCGGCACGGCCGAACGCCTCGGCGGCAGCACGCGAGTCGCCGGCCTCGCGGTGGTGGCGGGCGACCTCTGCGGGGTCGGCGCCGTCGTCGGTGAGGGCGCGGGCGAGCAGGGCGTGCAGCCGGCCACGGTCGGCGCGGTCGAGGCCGTCGGCGACCGTCTCGGCGACGAGGTCGTGGGCGGTGGTCCAGCCGGTGTCGCCCAGGCGGAGCAGGCCGTCGGCGGCGAGGGCGGCGAGCGTGTCGAGGACGTCGCGGGCATCGGTCCCGGCCGCCGACGCGACGACCCGCGCAGGCAGCTCGCGCCGGGCGATCGCGACGAGGGAGCAGGTCGGCGGCGACCCCACGGTGCCGCGCGGCCCGGCGCGCGATACCCCGGCGCTGCCCCGCCCGGCCGAGCGCGCGGGCCTGGTCGACGGCGTCGGGCGTCGCGACCCGCCACCGTCCACGCGCAGCGACCACCGCGCCCGTGGCGGCGAGCCCCCGCAGCACCTCCCCCACCGCGAACGGCGTGCGGTCGGTGCCGGTGGCGAGCGCGTAGAGCAGCGCGGGATCGTCGACGAGGTCACCGAGGGCGGCCGGCGCGAGGGGCTGCAGGGTCAGCGTCGGCAGACCGCGTGCCTGACGCAGCGCGTCGAGGACGTCCGCGCCGGTCTCGGCGGGCCGGTACGCCAGCACGGCCGGGAGCGTCCGGACCCGGGCCAGCACGGACCCCAGGAGCGCGAGACTGCTGGGATCGGCCCACTGCAGATCGTCGACGATCAGCGGCGCGCCGGCCACCTCCAGCACGTGCAGGCCACCGGCGAGGATCAGCGCACGGCGGCTCTCGCCGTCGAGGGCGGTGGGAGCGGCGTCGATCTCGGGGAGCAACGAGGCGAGCGCGCCCCGCGTGCGGGCGGTCAGGGTGTCGGCGATTCCGGCGTCGAGGGCCAGCGCCTCGCGCAGCAGCGACCGCGCGAGCCCCCACGCCTCGTCGCGTTCGGCGAGGTAGGCCTGCGCGGCGACGACGGGCACGTCCGACGACCGTCCGAACTCGGCCAGCAGCCGGGACTTCCCTGCCCCCGCCGCACCGGCCAGGCCGACGACGCGCCCCGCCGCGACCGCGGCCCGCAGCCGACCCAGCTCGTCGTCGCGACCGACGAACGCCGGCCGCGCGGCCGGCGCCCGCACCGCCGGGGGCCGCGACCGCGGTGCCGGGACTGCGACGTGCTTGCGCGCCAACCGTTCCCGTAGATCGACGACCTCGACCGACGGTGCGACACCCAGCTCGGCGACAAGGGCGCGGCACAGCTCGTCGAGCCGCGACACCGCCCCGGCCCGGTCACCGCACGCGGCGAGGGCCTCGGCCAGCAGGAGCGTCGACGACTCGCGCAGCGGATCGGCCGCGACCGCCTCCGCCGCGCTGCGCGCCGCATCGGCCGGAGCCCCGCCGGCCAGCGCGGACCGCGCCGCCCCCTCGCACGCCTCGACGTGGGCGCGTCGCAGCCGGTCCCGCGGCTCGGACGCCCAGTCCGCGTAGGCGTCCTCGGGCAACGGCTCGCCCCACAGCGTGAGGGCGGCGTCGTAGCGGGCCGCGGCGAGATGGGCGAGGAACTCGGTGACGTCGACATCGCAGGTCCCCAGTGCGTAGCCGCCGCTGCCGGTGACGACGACGGCCGGGTCGCCGAGAGCCCGCCGCGCCCGGTTGACCAGCACACCCAGGTTTCCGGCGGGGTCGGCGGGCAGGCGTTGCGGCCACACGGCGCCGGCGAGGACGTCGTGCGGGACGAGGTCGCCGTCGCGCACCGCGAGGACCCGCAGCATCGTGCGGACCTTCCGGCCGCCGAACGCCGCGGGCGGCACCTCCTCGCCGTCGCGACGCACCTGGAAGCGCCCGAGCAGCTGCAACCGGACGCCGGCCATTGCGGAATCGTCCTCGCGCCGCGCGTCCGCCATCAGCCGCCATCCGGATGCAAGGTCGTCACGGGACCCTGACGCCCTGTCGAGATGGAGGACGTCATGGACTACGAGCAGCGAGACTTCGCCACACCCACCGAGAGCCGCGAGTTCCCCCACGGCAGGCTCGACCTCCTGCGGGTCGCGGGCGCCGACATCGGCCGGCTGACGCTGCAGCCCGGCTGGCGCTGGTCCGACGACGTCAGGCCGATCGCCGGGACCGACCTGTGCGAGGCCCCGCACTTCCAGTACCACGTCAGCGGGACGCTGCGGGTCCGCACGGCCGACGGCACGGAGTTCGCCGCCGTCCCCGGTCAGGTCACGGCCCTTCCGTCCGGACACGACGCGTGGGTGGTGGGCGACGACCCCGTCGTGGTGGTCGACTGGTGGGGAGCATCCGACTATGCGCGAGGTGACTGAATGCAGGCAGCGGAGATCTACCGACGGGCGAGCGCCGACTTCGGGGCCCGGGTCCACCTCGCGGAGGGCCGCTGGACCGCGGCGACGCCGTGCCCCGACTGGGACGTCCGCGCCCTGGTCAACCACCTGGTCAACGAGGAACGCTGGACCCCGGAGCTGCTGGGTGGCGCGACGATCGCCGACGTCGGCGACCGGTTCGACGGTGACCTGCTGGGCACCGACCCGGTCGCGACGTTCGACGAGGCCGCCGCCACCGCCCTTGCCGCGGTCGAGGCCGTCGCCCCCGAACAGGTGGTGCACCTGTCGTTCGGCGACCGCCCGGCCCGCGAGTACGTCACCCAGCTGGCCGCCGACCACCTCGTGCACGCCTGGGACATGGCGCGCGCCATGGGCGAGGACGAGAAGCTCGACCCGGAGGCCGTCGACGCCCTGCTGGCGTGGTTCGGGCCGACACAGAAGCTCTACCGGGAGATCGACGTCATCGGCCCCGAGACCCCGGTCGCCGCCGACGCGAGCGCCCAGGACCGGCTGCTCGCCATGTTCGGGAGGACACCATGAGCCCTGCGCTGGACGCGGTCGCCCGGTTCAACGAGGCCTTCGACCGCCGCGACGTCGACGCCGTCATGGCCGCCATGACCGACGACTGCGTCTTCGAGGACACCGGCCCTCCCGACGGCGTGCGCCACGTCGGGCAGGACGCCGTCCGGGCCGCGTGGGAGAAGCTCTTCGCCGGCCCGGGCACCTTCACCACGGAGGAGGTGTTCGCGGCGGGCGACCGGGTGGTCGCACGCTGGCGGTACGAGTGGGTCGACGGGCACGTCCGCGGCGTGGACGTCTTCACGGTCCGGGACGGCCTGGTCGCGGAGAAGCTGGCCTACGTGAAGGGCTGACCTCCGACAACCCTGTGAGCGGCAATGGTCGCTATGGCGACCATTGCCGCTCACGACCACTCCTCGAGTCTTGACAACTTTTTTTGTCGGTGGCAGGTTCTGCGCTGTGCACGACGTCGCCGTCATCGACGACCCCGCCGCCGCGGAGGTCGCCCTCGATCCCGTCCGGGCCCGGCTGCTCGCGGAGCTGACCGAGCCCGCCTCGGCGACGACGCTGGCCGCGAAGGTCGGCCTGACCAGGCAGAAGGTCAACTACCACCTGCGGGCGCTGGAGCAGCACGGGCTCGTCGAGCTCGTCGAGAAGCGGCGCCGCGGGAACATGACCGAGCGCGTCCTGCGGGCCACCGCGGCGGGCTACGTCATCGCTCCGACGACGCTCCCGGCGCTCGCGCCCGACCCGTCCCGCGAGCCCGACCGCCTCTCCGCCCGCTGGCTCGTCGCCGTCGCGGCGCGGGTCGTGCGGGAGGTCGGCGCCCTGCTGTCGGGAGCTGCGGCCGAGGGCAAGCGGGTCGCCACCTTCACCGTCGACGGCGAGGTCCGCTTCGCCTCGGCCGCCGACCGCGCCGCGTTCGCGTCCGAGCTCGCCGACGCCGTCACCGCACTCGTCGCCCGCTACCACGACGACTGCGCCGGTCGCCTGCACCGCGTCGTGCTGGCTGTCCATCCCGTCCCGCCCGCTCAGGAGGAGCCCCCCGATGCCAGACCGTGAGCTGCGCAAGGAGATCCAGCTCGACGCCACCCCCGAGCAGGTGTGGGAGGCCATCGCGACCGGCCCCGGCATCGGGACGTGGTTCGTCCCGCACGAGGTCGAGGAGCGCCTGGGCGGCACGATGTCGGCCGACTTCGGCAGCGGCAACGAGGCGACGGGTCGGGTCACGGCCTGGGAGCCGGCGCGCCGCTTCGCCTACGGCGCGATGGCCCCGCCCGGGGAGGGGACGCCCGACTATGCGCACGAGTTCCTGATCGAGGGCCGCGACGGCGGCGCGACGGTGCTGCGGTTCGTGCAGAGCGGGTTCCTCGACGGCGCCGAGTGGGACGACGAGTACGGCAGCTTCGACGCCGGTTGGGGCTTGTTCCTGCTCAACCTGCAGCAGTACTTCGCGCACTTCGCCGGCCTGCCCGTCGCCAACGTGGTGACGATGGCGTGGGCCGAGGGCAGGGCGTCGACGCTCTGGCCGGTGATCCACACAGCGCTCGGCCTCGACGGGCCCCCGGCCGTCGGCGACACGATCACGCTGCGGCCCAACGGGATCGTGCCCATCACCGGGGTCGTCGACGTCGTGACCGACGAGTTCCTGGGTGTCCGGTCGGAGCGTGGGCTGCACCGGATCGGGGCGGAGGGCGAGTCGGGCTGCGGGGTCAGCGCCTACCACTACGTCTACGGCAACCCGGCCCCCGACGTCGAGGCCCTGACGGGCGCGTGGCAGTCCTGGCTGGAGTGGACGGTCCCGCTCAGGACCGGCTGAGAACCGCGCGCAACCTCTTGGTCGTCGGGATGGCTCGTCGACGGCAGTGAGGTTGCGCGGTTCGTGACGCTCAGCCCCGGTGGGCCATCTCCTCGAGTCGGCGGATGCGCTCCTCGATGGGCGGGTGCGTCGAGAACATCCGGGCCATGTGCTCGCCGGCCCGGAAGGGGCTGGCGATCATCAGGTGCGACTGCGAGACCAGCTGCGGGTCGGGCGGCAACGGCGCGAGCTGGGTGCCGCGCTGCAGCTTGCGCAGCGCCGACGCCAGCGCGAGCGGGTCGCCGGTGAGCTCGGCACCCGACGCGTCGGCCTGGTACTCGCGGCTGCGGCTCACGGCCATCTGCACGACGCCGGCGGCCACGGGTCCGAGCAGGGCCAGCAGCAACGTCGTCAAGAACCCCGGGCGGTCCTCGTCGCCGCCGAAGAGGCCCGCGAACATCGCCATGTTGGCCAGGAAGCTCACCATCGACGCCAGCGCCCCGGCGACGCAGGAGATGAGGATGTCGCGGTTGTAGACGTGGGACAGCTCGTGGCCGAGGACGGCGCGCAGCTCGCGCTCGTCGAGCAGCTCGAGCAGGCCCGTCGTGGCGCAGACGGCGGCGTGGCGAGGGCTGCGGCCGGTCGCGAAGGCGTTGGGGGCGCTGGTCGGGCTGATGTAGAGCTGCGGCATCGGCCGGCGGGCCGCGCGGCTGAGCTCGCGCACGATCCGGTACATCGCGGGCGCCTCGGGCTCGGTGACGGGCCGGGCGTGCATGGCGCGCAACGAGAGCTTGGCCGAGTTGAAGTAGGCGTAGGCGTTCATCCCGAGTGCGACGAGCACGGCGACGACGAGACCGGTGCGCCCGAAGAGCGACCCGATGAGCACGACGATCGCGCTCATCGCGCCGAGCAGCAGCGCGGTCTTCAGCCCGTTCATGTGCCTGTGCACGGGAGTTCCGTCCTTCCGATGGGGTCACCGTGGCCCCCGCTGGATGAACGGCCGGGACGTGCCCGGCGTTCCGCGACGATCAGGGACCCACCTCACGCGCCGGGCGGGCGGCGGCGACCTCCTTGCGACGGCCGGCCTCGAAGTGCTCGCGTGCGACGAAGACGAACAGCGCGGTGCCGTCGGCGGCGAGCAGACCGTCGGGGGCGTCGAGACGGCCCTCCACCGACGTCCACAGCTTGCGGCCCTCGCGGGAGTCGACACGGGCGCGCATGTGCAGCGTGGTGCCGACGGGGATCGGCTTGCGGTACTGCGTCGTCAGGGAGGCCGTGACCGCGGGCTCCCGGAAGAAGCTCTGCAGCGCGCCCATCATCTCGTCGAACGCGGCCGCGACGATGCCGCCGTGCACGAGTCCCGGGGCGCCCTGATGGGCGTCGCTGATCTCGAAGGCGCAGGTCAGAGTGAGATCGTCGGCCGCGACGATGTCGAGCCGGAGACCGTCGACGCTGTGCCCGCACGCGAAGCAGAACTCGTGGTGCTCACCGAGGTGCTGCCCCGCAACCGGGGCGTCGGGATGCGCAGTGGGGCGCGCGATGGGAGTGGCGGTCGTCGCTTCGGGCACGGCCGACGGTAACCCGCGGGGCAGGATGGCGGCATGAGCGACGAAGCCCATGCCGAGGTGCGCACCGGGATCACCGATCGGGTCGCGGTGCTGACATTGTCCAATCCGCAGCGCCGCAACGCCCTCAACCTGGACCTCTCCCGGAAACTGGGCGACGCGGTGCGTGCCGCGGCGGCCGACGACGGGGTCGGTGCGATCGTCGTCACGGGTGAGGCTCCCGCGTTCTGCGCGGGCGGTGACCTGTCCGAGCTCGCCGAGGCCGACCACGCGGTGCTGCGCGAGGTGTACTCGGGCTTCCTGGCCGTGGCGGACTGCCCGCTGCCGACGCTGGCGGCGGTCAACGGTGCGGCCGTCGGTGCGGGGCTGAACCTGGCGCTGGCCTGCGACGTGCGGCTGGCCGGACCCAAGGCGCGCTTCGACACCCGGTTCGCCCAGCTCGGCCTGCACCCGGGCGGCGGCTACACGTGGATGGCGCAGCGGGCCCTCGGCGCGCAGGGTGCGGCCGCGATGACCCTGTTCTGCGACGTGCTCGACGCCGCAGAGGCGGAGCGGGTCGGACTGGTGTGGCGCCGCTACGACTCCGACGAGGCGCTGCTCGCAGGAGCGCTGGAGCTGGCCGGACGTGCTGCGTCGGCCGACCGGGCGCTCATCGCGTCGACCAAGGCGACGCTGCGGCTCACGAAGGACCTGACGCACGCGCAGGCCACCGAGGTCGAGGTCCGCGCACAGGCCGTCACCGTGAACTCGGACGATTTCCGCAAACGACTCGAAGAGCTGCGCTCCAAGATCAGCAGCAAGTAGCACGGCGCGTCGGCTGTGACCTCCCCTCACCGGGGGGACATCGAGGGGAAAATCGAGCTAATCTCTGATGACGGAATCCGGTTTCCCCGAACCCCGAGGACTGACCTCGACATGACGACTGGCGACATCGACGTCGGCAATCCCTCGCATCCCGGCGCCGGTCCCGCGCCCCTGGCGCGCGACCGAGTGGTCATCCGGTTCGCCGGTGACTCCGGCGACGGGATGCAGCTCACCGGCGACAGGTTCACCTCCGAGACCGCGACGTTCGGCAACGACCTGTCGACGCTGCCGAACTTCCCCGCCGAGATCCGGGCACCTGCCGGGACCCTGCCGGGCGTCTCGTCGTTCCAGCTGCACTTCGCGAACTACGACATCGTCACCCCGGGCGACCGGCCCGACGTGCTCGTCGCGATGAACCCGGCCGCGCTCAAGGCGAACATCGGCGACCTGCCACCCGGCGGGATCCTGATCGTCAACACCGACGAGTTCAGCAAGCGGAACCTGACGAAGATCGGCTACGAGGCCGACCCGCTCGAGGACGGCTCGCTCGACACCTACCAGGTGCATCCCGTCGCCATGGCGACGCTCACCCGGGGCGCGCTCGAGGAGACCGGGCTGTCCAAGAAGGACGCCGAGCGGGCGAAGAACATGTTCGCCCTCGGCCTCCTGTCGTGGATGTACCACCGGCCCAGCGAGGGCACCGAACGGTTCCTGCGGGAGAAGTTCGCCAAGCGCCCCGACCTGGCCGAGGCCAACATCCTCGCGTTCCGTGCCGGGCACGCCTACGGCGAGACCACCGAGTCGTTCGCGGTCACCTACGAGGTGGCGCCCGCGAAGCTGCAGCCCGGCACGTACCGCCAGATCACCGGCAACACCGCGCTCGCCTACGGGATCGTCGCGGCCGGGCAGACCACCGGACTGCCGGTGTTCCTCGGCTCCTACCCGATCACGCCTGCGTCGGACATCCTCCACGAGCTGTCCAAGCACAAGGCCTTCGGCGTGACGACGTTCCAGGCCGAGGACGAGATCTCCGGCATCGGCGCGGCGCTGGGCGCGTCGTTCGGTGGGTCCCTGGGGGTGACGACGACGTCGGGCCCCGGCATCGCGCTCAAGTCCGAGACCATCGGGCTGGCGGTGACGCTGGAGCTGCCGCTGCTGATCGTCGACGTGCAGCGCGGTGGCCCCTCGACCGGTCTGCCGACGAAGACCGAGCAGGCCGACCTGTTGCAGGCCATGTTCGGCCGCAACGGTGAGGCGCCGCTGCCGATCATCGCGCCGCGCAGCCCGGGCGACTGTTTCGACGCCGCGGTCGAGGCCGCGCGCATCGCCGTCACCTACCGGACGCCGGTCATCCTGCTCTCCGACGGCGCGCTGGCCAACGGGTCCGAGCCGTGGAAGGTGCCCGACGCGTCGGCACTGGAGCCGGTCGAGGCGAACTTCGCGACCGAGCCCAACGCGCCCGACGGGTCCGACGAGTTCTGGCCCTATCTGCGCGACGCCGACACCCTCGCCCGCCCGTGGGCCGTGCCCGGCACGCCGGGTCTCGAACACCGCATCGGTGGCCTGGAGAAGGCCGACGGCCGCGGCTCGATCTCCTACGAGCCCGACAACCACGACCGGATGGTCCGGCTGCGCGCCGAGAAGATCGGCGGCATCCGGGTCCCCGACGCGGAGGTCGACGACCCGTCCGGTGACGCGGACGTCCTCGTCGTCGGCTGGGGGTCGACGTACGGGCCGATCGTCGCCGCCGCCCGCCGCGTGCGGGGCATGGGCCACCGGGTGGCGACGCTGCACCTGCGCAACCTCAACCCGTTCCCGGCCAACCTCGGCGAGCTGCTGCGCGGCTACGGGACCGTGCTGGTGCCCGAGATGAACCTGGGCCAGCTCGTGATGCTGCTGCGCGCCCGCTACCTCGTCGACGCGCAGTCCTACACCAAGGTGTCGGGCCTGCCGTTCAAGGCCGAGGAGCTCCAGGACGTGTTCCTCGGCTACCTCGACGGCAGCCATCCGTCGTCGGGTGAACGCGGCTCCGCGCCGCAGGGAGTGGACGCATGACCGACCAGCAGACCTCGCCCGCGCTGGGCGCGCTCGTCGACCTCGGGCTGCCCGGCATCGGGGGCCTCGACGGCGTGCCGCTCGCCGACCAGGCGCAGTCCGCCAAGGACTTCACCTCCGACCAGGAGGTCCGGTGGTGCCCGGGCTGCGGCGACTACGCCGTGCTCGCAGCCGTCCGGTCCTTCCTGCCGACGCTCGGCATCAAGCGCGAGAACACCGTCTTCGTGTCGGGCATCGGCTGCAGCTCGCGCTTCCCGTACTACCTCAACACCTACGGGATGCACTCGATCCACGGCCGCGCCCCGACCATCGCGACGGGGCTGGCCATCACCCGGCCCGACCTGTCGGTCTGGGTCGTCACCGGCGACGGCGACGCCCTCTCCATCGGCGGCAACCACCTGATCCACGCGTTGCGGCGCAACGTGAACCTCAAGATCCTGCTGTTCAACAACCGGATCTACGGGCTCACCAAGGGCCAGTACTCGCCGACGTCGGAGCAGGGCAAGGTCACCAAGTCGACGCCGATGGGCTCGATCGACCACCCGTTCAACCCGGTGTCGATGGCGCTCGGCGCCGAGGCGACGTTCGTCGGGCGGGCGATCGACAGCGACCGCAAGAACCTCACCGCCGTCCTCGGCGCGGCCGCCGCACACCGCGGCACCGCACTCGTCGAGATCCTGCAGGACTGCCCGATCTTCAACGACGGCAGCTTCGACGTCCTGCGCAAGGACGGCAAGGAGAACCGGATCGTCCCCCTCACGCACGGCGAGCCGATCCGCTTCGGCCCCCCGGGCGAGGACGGCCTGGGCAGCCACGCCGTCGTGGCCGACGGGCTGGCTCTGAAGGTCGTCGACGCGGCGTCGGTGGACCCGTCCCAGATCGTCGTGCACGACGCGGGCAGCCACGAGCTGGCCTTCGCCCTGTCACGGCTGTCCGACCAGGATCTCACCCACACCGTCACCGGGATCTTCCGCGACACGTCGCGGGCGACCTACGACGACGCCGCACGGGCGCAGGTGGCCCAGGCGAAGGAGGGCGGCACGCCCGACCTGCAGTCGCTGCTCAACGGCCGCGACACCTGGACCGTCGCGGGCTAGTTCTCGGGCGATTGCTGAGGCGCAGGAACCGGCGGCGGGGCCGCCGGTTCCTCGACCGGCTCGGGTGGTGGCGCGCCGACACCCAGCTTCTCCAGCGCGCTGGTCGCCTCCTCCGCCGTGCCCGGACGCACCCCGGCCGGGCCGTTCCAGGCGTCGAGGGCGGCCAGCGCGGAGTTGAGACCTGCGAGCGGGACGTCCGGCGGCGGCTGCTGCGACAGCCCAGCGCCGCGGGCGTGGCGCGTCGGCTGCTGCGGACGCATCCCCATCGGCGGGGTGGGGTTCCACTCGTGGTCGACCAGCGGGCGCCGGCGCGAGGCCCGACGGGCCGGGACGACGAACGCCACCCACGTCACCGCCGCACCCAGCAGGAACGCGACCAGGCACAGCAACCAGACCTGCCCGAACAGCCACGCCATCGGTGCACCTCCAGGGCGACACCGTAGCGCCGTTCAGCCCTGCCGGGCGTACTCGTCGACGACGACGCCCGACCGGTACGGGGTCGATGCCGTCAGGGTGAACGCCGCCGGGTCGTAGCCGCCGCCGTCGAACAACGGGACCCCGGCGCCCAGCACGACCGGGTTGACCTTCAGCACCAGCCGGTCGATCTCCCCGGCGAGTGCCGCCGCCAGCTTGCCGCCGCCGCACAGCCAGATGCCGGTGCCGGGCTCGGCCTTGAGCCGGCGGACGACCGCGACCGGGTCCTCGGCCGTGACGGTGATTCCGGCCGGGACGTCGGCCGCGGTGCGCGTGCGGGAGAAGACGTACTGCCGGGTGTGCGGGTAGGGGTCGTCGGTCGCGGCCAGGCCCGCCGCGTACGTGCTCCAGCCCATGAGCGTGGTGTCGAACCGCAAACCGTCGGCCGTCAGCCCCATCGCGTCGAGCCCGACCTTCGGCACCGTGTCCCGGTAGTCGCGGAGGATCATCTCGATGTGGTCGCCCTCGACGGGGAAGGCCGAGAAGTCGCCGTCCGGGCCCGCGATGCGCCCGTCGAGCGACACGGCGACGTAGTAGGTCAGTTCCCGCACGCGCTCTCCGATCACTACTGCTGTTGTGGTTCGCGAGAGTACAACAGCTGTCGTGGTCGAGCTAGCCTGTGCGCGTGGCGAGGAACGACGACCGACGCGCCGAACTGGCCGACGCAGGACTCGCGGTACTGGCCGCCGACGGCGCCCGCGGGCTCACCCACCGCGCCGTCGACCGCCAGGCCGGCGTCCCCGCCGGCACCACCTCCAACTACTTCCGCTCCCGCGCCGAGCTCCTCGAGGGCCTGGTGCGCCGCATCGGCGAACGCTTCGCCCCCGAGCCCCAGACCCTCGCCGAGCTCGGCGCACGCACCCCCGACCACGCCTCCTACGCCGCCCACCTGCGCGACATCGTCCGACGCCTCACCGCCGACCCCCGCGTCACGCTCGCCTGGTTCGAGCTGCGCCTCGAGGCCGCGCGCCGCCCCGAGGTCGCCGAGCTCATGGGCGCGGTGCTGCGCGAGGGGTACGCCGGCGACGTCGCCTACAACGAGGCCGCCGGGCTGCCCGGCGGTGCCGCCGAGATCGCACTGTTCCACTACGCCGTCGACGGCTTGCTGTTCGACCGGCTCACCGTCTCGATCGACCCCGACACCCCGACCGACGACGTCGTCGACGCCCTCGTGGCCGGCCTCCTCCCCCGCGGCTAGCTCCAGAGGTCCGGCGCCTGTCCGCGCGCAACCTCACGGTCGTCCGGAGAGAGTCGGGACAGCGCTGAGGTTGCGCGGCGTTGGGGCGCCGGCGGTGAGCCGGATCCGCGCGCAACCTCTTTGCCGTCCGGAGAGGGGGCCGGGACAGTCATGAGGTTGCGCACCACGTTCGGGGCCGAGTGTTGCGGAGCGTGACCCCGCCGTGACACGGGGGTGGTGGGATGCGCCGATGGCCTCGCACGCGTCGCGACCCGGACGACTGCTGTCGGTGTGGCTGCCGGCGGTCGTCGTGGTCCCGGCGCTGCTGGCGGGGCTCGCGCTGCTGTGGCCGGCGCCCCGGATCGCCGACGACATCGCCTCCCGCACCTCGGCCGCGCTCGCCGCGGCCGGGCTCGGCGGGATCGGCGTCGCCGTGTCGGGTCGCGACGTCGACCTCACCGCAGTTCCCGCCGACGCCCTCGCCCGGGCTCGCGACGTCGTCGAGGACGTGACCGGCGTGCGCGCGGTCTCGGCGACCGCAGACCCACCGACCGCATCCTCGACCGGCCCCGACCTCCCCACGCTCCTCGCCGGCGCCGCACCCGTCACGTTCGCCGCCGACAGCGCCGCCCTGCTGGGCCCCGCCGCCGACACCGTCACAAGGGTGGGGCGATGGCTCGTCGCCAACCCGGGCGCGCGGGTGCGGCTCATCGGGCACGCCGCCGACACCCCGGGCCCGCCGTCGGTGGCGCAGGCATTGTCCGAGCAGCGCGCCCAGGCCGTCGGCGACGCCCTGCGGGCCGGCGGCGTGGACCCGTCACGGTTCGCGGTGGCGGGCCGCGGCAACGCCGACCCCCTGCAGACGGCCGCCGCGAGCCGCCGCGTCGAGATCAGCGCGCAGTAACCCACCGCCCGCGCACGGCACGCGGGTGGTGTGCGGTGGGATTCGGCAGCCGGGGGTGGAGGACACGACGCCCGACCCGGCGGTCACGGCGCGCATCAGGGAGCGGGCCGTCGCGACCGTGCCGGCGCCTGGAGATCGTCTCCGACGGGTGACGCGCTTCACCCCGCTGGCCCGGCCAGTGGAATGTTCTCATGGAGGTCGTGAGCGCCACCGATTCCGCCGGCACCGAGGCGGTCGATCGCACCGGTCTCGCGGCGGCCGCGGCGGCGAACACGCTGTGGGGGTTGCTGCCCGCGTTCTGGGCGATGATGACGCCGGCCGGGCCGCTCGAGATCCTGGCCCAGCGGATCCTGTGGACGTCGTTGATCATGTTCGGGGTGCTGGCGGCGGTCCGCGGCTGGTCGCAGCTGCGGGGGCTGCGGCCGCGGACGTGGCTGGCGATCGCGACGGGCGCGGTGCTGATCACGGTCAACTGGGGCGGGTTCATCGTCCTGGTACAGCTCGGGCACGTCCTGGAGGCGGCGCTCGGCTACTTCGTGAGTCCGCTGGTGAGTGTCCTGCTCGGAGTGGTGGTGCTGCGGGAGCGGTTGCGTCCGGCGCAGTGGGTGGCCGTCGGCATGGCGGCGGTCGCGGTGGCGATCGTGGCCGTCGACAACGGGAGGGTGCCGTGGATCGGGCTGACGATCGCGGTGTCGTTCGGCCTGTACGGGTTGATCAAGAAGACCGTTCCCGTCGACGCGACGGCCGGGCTGACCGCCGAGGGCGTCGTCCTGGGGCCCGTCGCGCTCGCAACCGCTGTCGTGATCATGGCGAGTGGTCACGGCACGTTCGGGCACGGCGCCGGGCACACGTCGCTGATGGTGGCGTCGGGCCTCGTGACGGTCGTGCCGATGCTGCTCTACGGGATCGGGGCGCGGCGGGTGCCGCTGACCGTTACGGGCCTGCTGATGTACGTGAACCCGGTGCTGCAGTTCCTGTACGCGGTCGTGGTGGCGCGCGAGGACATGCCGGCGAGCCGGTGGATCGGGTTCGCGCTGGTGTGGTCGGCGCTGGCGGTGTTCAGCGTCGACATGCTGCGCGACGACCACCGGCGACGGGCCGCTGCCCGCGCCGCGGAGCCGGTCGCGACGTCGACCTGACGCGCGACCCGGCCCTGCGGAGACGTCAGCCCGTGCGCTCGACGACGTACGCCGTCAGCGTCGCCAGCGCCGAGGTGGCGGCACAGTCGGGCAGGATCGCCAGCTGCGCGCGGGACTCCTCGGCGTAGCGGGCGAGCGTCTCCCGGGAACGGTCGAGGCCCGGGCCCGTGCGCAGGAGGTCGAGCGCCTCCTCGACCTCGGCGTCGTCGCTGATCGGGCGCGACAGCAGGTGGCGCAGCCGGTCGGCGCCCGGCTCCTGCAGCGCGTAGAGCATCGGCAGGGTCTGGACGCCTTCGCGCAGGTCGGTGCCCGGGGTCTTGCCCGAGTCGTCCGACGGCGACGCGATGTCGATGACGTCGTCGGAGATCTGGAAGGCCGTGCCGATGGTGGCGCCGAAGCGGCGCAACGACTCGGTCTGCTCTCGCGTGCAGCCGGAGAACATCCCGCCGTAGCGGCCGGAGGTGGCGATGAGCGAGCCCGTCTTCTCCGCGACGACCCGCAGGTAGTGCTCCACGGGGTCGTCGGCCGGGCCGGGGCCGCGGGTCTCCCGCATCTGCCCCGTGACGAGCTCGGCGAACGTCTCGGCGATGATCCGCACCGCGTCGGGCCCGAGGTCGGCCACGAGCCGCGACGCGTGCGCGAACAGGAAGTCGCCGGTGAGGATCGCGACGGTGTTGTCCCACCGCGAGTTGGCGCTCTCGGCGCCGCGACGCATCGTCGCGGAGTCCATCACGTCGTCGTGGTAGAGCGTCGCCAGGTGCACGAGCTCCACGACGGCCGCGGCCGTGACCACCTCGTCGCTGTCGGGACGGGGCCCCACCTGCGCCGAGAGCAGGGTGAAGAGCGGCCTGAACCGCTTTCCACCCGCGTCGATCAGGTGCAGCGACGTCTCCGCGACGAAGTGGTACTCGGCCTGCACCTCGCGGTGCAGGAGGTCCTCGACCCGCTTGAGGCCGTCGGTCGTGACGGCGGCCAGTACGGGGTCGCCGACCTCGACTCCCGCGACGATGTGCGTCTCCACCCCTCCAGCCTACGAACTCATCCGGAGAAGGGGCCGCCGGAGGCCATGCCCAGCGCCAGCGACGGCACGATGCCGAGCAGGAGCGTGACCAGGACACCCAGGGTGATGGCCGCCGTGGTGAAGGCGCCGGGGACGGTGACGGTGGGTCCGTCGGGTGCCGGCTCGTTGAAGTACATGAGCACGATCACCCGCAGGTAGAAGAACGCCGCCACTGCGCTGGCCACCAGGGCGATGACGACGAGCGGGGCCATGCCGTCGTTCAGCGCCGCCGCGAAGACGGCGAACTTGGCGGTGAACCCGCTCGTCAGCGGGATGCCCGCCAATGCCAGCAGCAGGAACGTCATGACCCCTGCGAGCAGCGGAGATCTCTTCGCGAGACCCGCCCATTGGGACAGGTGGAGGGCCTCTCCGTCGGAGTCGCGGACCAGCGAGATGACGCCGAACACGGCGAGCGTGGTGAAGCCGTAGGCCAGCAGGTAGAACAGCGTGGCCGACACGCCCTGCTCGGTGATCGACATCGAGCCCAGCAGCAGGAAGCCCGCGTGCGCGATCGACGAGTAGGCGATCATGCGCTTGATGTCGGTCTGGGTGAGACCGAGCACGGCGCCGATGACCATCGACACGATCGCGACGGCCCACAGGACGCCGCGCCACTCCCAGCGGGTGGTGTCGAACGCCACGAAGAGCACCCGCGAGATCGCGCCGAACGCGGCGACCTTGGTGCAGGCCGCCATGAACGCGGTGACGGGCGTGGGCGCGCCCTGGTAGACGTCGGGCGTCCAGGTGTGGAACGGGCCGACGGACCCCTTGAACAGCAGGCCGACGACGAGCAGCGCGAGACCGCCGAACAGCAGCGTGTCGGAGCGGTCGGAGCCGGCCGCGGCCTGGGCGATCGCCGACAGCTTGACCGAGCCCGCGTAGCCGTAGAGCAGCGCGAGGCCGTAGAGGAAGAACGCCGAGGCGAACGCGCCGAGCAGGAAGTACTTGACGGCCGCCTCCTGCGAGAGCAGGCGACGCCGGCGGGCCAGCCCGCACATCAGGTACAGCGGCAGCGACAGGACCTCGAGGGCGATGAACATCGTCAGCAGGTCGTTCGCCGAGACGAAGACCATCATGCCACCGAGGGCGAACAGCGCGAACGGGAAGACCTCGGTCTGCATCGTCGGCGCGGAGCCGGGCTCGCCGTAGTCGCGGTCGACGTCTGCGCCGTCGCCGCCGGTGACGGTCCCGCCACCACCGCCGGCCGCGGCCGCGCGGGTGGCCGACGACGGGATGAACGCCCCGCCCGGCTCGACCGAGCGGTCGGCGATCAGCAGGACGCTGCCCAGGCCCAGGAGCAGCAGGGTGCCCCACAGGAACAGCGTCGGGTTGTCGACGGACAGGGCGTCGCCCAGGGTCGTCACCGCGGCGGGGCTGCCGCCGGCGTAGACGCCGAGGGTGACGCCCGCGGCGGCGAGGACGACGAGGCTGAGCGCCACCTGGACGGGCCAGCGCTGGTGCCGCGGGAGGAATGCCTCCGTGAGCACCGCGAGGCACGCGCCGCCCAGCACGATCAGCACCGGGGCGATGGCGCCGTAGGCGATCGGCGGCGCGGAGATCGCGTCGGCAGGCGCCTGCGCGAGAACAACCGGGGTCACCGGGACACCCCTCCCACCGGGTCGGTGAGTCCGACCTCGGTCATCGTGGCGGCTGCCGTCGGGTTGATCACGTCGAGCACCGGGCCGGGGAAGAACCCGAGCACCAGGATCAGCACGATCAGCGGCGTCAGGACGCCGATCTCCCGCTTGGACAGGTCGGGGAAGCCGGTCGCGCCGCGCTCGGCGGCCACGGCCGGGTCGATCATGGTGCCCGGCCCGTCACCGCGGCCGCCGCCGAGGGCGGCGAGCACGGCCGAGCCACGCAGCGGGCCCTGCATGGTGCGCTGGTACATCCAGAGCACGTAGAGCGCGGCGAAGATGATGCCGACGGTCGCCAGGATCGTGTAGACGGGCTGGCGCGGGAACGAGCCCAGCAGCACCAGGAACTCGCTGACGAACGAGTTGGTGCCGGGCAGTGCCAGCGACGACAGGCCGGCGACGAGGAACGCGCCCGCCAGCAGCGGGGCGACCTTGTGGACACCGCCGTAGTCGCCGACGAGCCGCGACCCGCCGCGGGCGATCACGAGCCCGACGACGATGAACAGCATGCCCGTCGAGACACCGTGGTTGACCATGTAGAGCACCGAGCCGCTGAACGCCTGCGTGGAGAAGGCGAAGATGCCCAGCGCGATGAAGCCGAAGTGCGCGATCGAGGTGTACGACACGAAGCGCTTCATGTCGGTCTGCCCCACGGCCAACAGGCCGCCGTAGAGGATGCCGATGACCGCGAGGGTGAGCACGAGCGGCGCGAGCTTCTGCGAGGCCAGCGGGAACAGCGGCAGGCAGTAGCGCAGGAAGCCGAAGGTGCCGACCTTGTCGAGGACGCCGACGAGCAGCACACCGGCCCCGACGGGGGCCTCGGCACCGGCGTCGGGCAGCCAGGTGTGGAACGGCACCAGCGGCGCCTTGATCGCGAAGGCGACGAAGAAGCCGAGGAACAGCCAGATCTGGGTGCTCTCGGGCAGCGACGCCGCCATTTTCTGCAGCTCGACCCAGGTGAACGTGCCCTGGCCCAGCTCGCGGCCGCTGACGACGAACAGGCCGATCACCGAGGCGAGCATGATCAGGCCGCCGAGCAGCGAGTACAGGAAGAACTTCACCGCGGCGTACTGCCTGCGCGGGCCGCCGAAGCGCCCGATCAGGAAGTACATCGGGATGAGCATCGCCTCGAAGAAGACGTAGAACAGGAAGACGTCGGTGGCGGCGAAGACACCGACCAGCAGGCCCTCGGTGGCGAGGATCAGCGCGTAGAACCCGGACTGGGTGCGCCCCTCGGGGAGCTTCTCGGCCCAGGAGAACGCCATGACGATCGGCACGAGGACCGCGGTGATCGCGAGCATGACGAGCGCGAAGCCGTCGATGCCGAGCGCGAAGCGGGTGCCGAAGGCCGGGATCCAGTCGACGGCGAACTCGAGCTGGAACCGGGCGCCGTTGCGGGCGGCCGGGACCGAGTAGGCCAGCCAGGTGATGACGACGAGCGCGAGCTCGACGACCGACACCGCGACGGCCACCCACTTGGCGGTGGTCTGCTCCTTGATCGGGGCGACCAGCGCCGCGCCGACCAGCGGCACGAGCAGCAGGACCAGCAGAAGCACGGACGTTCCTCCGGTCATGCGAACCTCACCGCCAGCAGCGCCGCGATGACGAGAACCGAACCGCCGAGCATGCTCAGCGCGTAGGACCTGACGAACCCGGTCTGCAACCTGCGCAGCCGGCCGGACGAGCCGCCGAGCGTGGCGGCCGTGCCGTTGACCAGGCCGTCGACACCCTTGTTGTCGATGTAGACGAGCGCCCTCGTGAGCCAGACGCCGGGGCGCGCGATGAGCGCCTCGTTGATGGCGTTGGCGTAGAGGTCACGACGGGCTGCCTGGACCGGGATCGACACCGGCTCGGGACGCTCGACCGGGGTGGGCCGGCGGCCGACGATCAGGTAGGCCACCAGCACACCCAGCGCCGACAGGCCCAGGACCAGCCACGGGACGACGGCGTGCGGCAGCGCGCCGCCCGGCAGCTCCTCGAGCTCACCGAGGGTCGGCGAGAGCCAGACGGCGAGCCGCTCGTGCTGGGTGAGCAGGAAGCCCGCGAACACCGAGCCGAAGGCCAGCACGATCATCGGGGCGGTCATGGACACGCCCGCCTCGTGCGGGTGGTAGTCGTGGCCGTCGGGGGACTTGATGTCCTGCCAGCGCTTCTTGCCGAAGAACGTCATGATCATCAGACGCGTCATGTAGAACGCGGTGAGACCCGCGGCGATCGCGGCGACGAGCCCGAACACCCAGCCCTGCCAGCCCGGCATGGAGAAGGCCGCCTCGATGATGGCGTCCTTGGTGAAGTAGCCGGACAGGAACGGGAAGCCGATCAGGGCCAGGTAGCCGAGACCGAACGTCACGAACGTGATCGGCATGTACCGGGCGAGCCCGCCGTAGTGGCGCATGTCGACGTCGTCGTTCATGGCGTGCATGACCGAACCGGCGCCGAGGAACAGCCCGGCCTTGAAGAAGCCGTGCGCCAGCAGGTGCGCGATGCCCAGCGCGTAGCCGACGGGCCCGAGCCCGACCGCCAGGATCATGTACCCGATCTGGCTGACCGTGGAGTACGCGAGCACCTTCTTGATGTCGTCGTACGCACAGCCGATGATCGCGCCGATCAGCAGTGTGATCGTGCCGATGAGGGCGACCACCAGCCTGCCGTCGGCCGAGAGGTTGTAGATGGGGTTGGCGCGGGCGATGAGGTAGACGCCCGCGGTGACCATCGTCGCCGCGTGGATGAGGGCCGAGACCGGTGTCGGGCCCTCCATCGCGTCCGGGAGCCAGGCCTGCAGCGGGAACTGGCCGGACTTACCGCAGGCGCCGAGCAGCAGCAGGATCGTGATCGCCAGCGTCGTGCCCGGCGGCACCTCGCCGATGCGGGCGAACACCTCGGTGTACTGCGTGGTGCCCAGCTCGAGCCACAGCAGGAAGATCGCCAGCGCGAGGCCGACGTCACCGACGCGGTTCATCAGGAACGCCTTCTTGGCGGCGGTCGCCGCGGACGGGCGGTCCTGGTAGAAGCCGATCAGCAGGTACGACGCCAGACCGACGCCCTCCCAGCCGAGGTAGAGCATCACGAAGTTGTTGCCGAGGACCAGCACCAGCATGGCCGCGACGAACAGGTTGAGCTGCGCGAAGAAGCGCCGCCGCCCGGGGTCGTGGCTCATGTAGCCGGTCGAGTAGATGTGGATCAGCGAGCCGACCCCGGTGATCAGCAGCACGAACGTCAGCGACAGCGGGTCGAGCCGCAGGCCGAAGTCGATGTGCAGACCGGCGACGGAGATCCACTCGTAGACCGACACCTCGCGCGTGCGCTGCGCCGGGTCGAGGCCCAGGGTGTCGAGGAAGATCAGCAGGCCGATGACGAACGAGGCGACGACCGTCGCGACGCCCAGCCAGTGGCCCCACCGGTCGCTGCGCCGTCCGGAGACGAACAGGATCAGCGCGCCGAGGGCCGGCAGTACCACGAGCAGCCACGCGAGCGATGCGACACCGCTCGCAGCCGCCACTTGCCCCGCTTCGGGGAGCTGGGTAGGCACGGGGAGCTCCTAGTACTTGAGCAGGTTGGCGTCGTCCACCGAGGCGGACCGGCGCGTGCGGAAGATCGACATGATGATCGCGAGCCCCACGACGACCTCCGCCGCGGCGACGACCATGACGAAGAACGCCATGATCTGGCCGTTGAGGGCGCCGTTGATGCGCGAGAACGTCACCAGCGTCAGGTTCACCGAGTTGAGCATCAGCTCGATGCACATGAAGACGACGATCGCGTTGCGGCGCACCAGGACGCCGACGGCGCCGATGGCGAACAGCAGCGCCGAGAGCAGCAGGTAGTACGTCGGGGTCATCGGTCACCGTCCTGGGAGGACCCGCCGGTGAGGGAGCGCGGGTCGGCCGGCGGCTGCTCGGTCTCCGTGACCGGGGTCGACTCGATGATGTCCGAGAGCGACTCCGGGGCGATCGAGCCGTCGGGGAGCAGGGCGGGCACCGCGACGGAGTTGGCCGTCGCGAACACGCCCGGGCCGGGCAGCGGGGAGATGCGGGCGTGGCGCCCGTTGAGCCGGTCCAGCACCGTCCGGCGCTGGCCCGGCTTGTCGTGCGACTTCGACTGCGCGTGAGCCAGGACCATCGCCCCGAGGGCGGCGGTGATCAGCAGCGCCGACGTGAGCTCGAAGGCCAGCAGGTAGTCGGTGAAGATCAGCCGGCCGATGCCGTGGAGGTTCTGCGACGAACCCGCGCCGCCGGCGCCGAGACCCGCCGGGGTGACATCGACCAGCGACCGGGCGATGGCCGCGACGAGCAGCACCGCGAGGCCCAGGCCGAGGACGAGGCCCGCGAGCCGTTGCCCGCGAAGGACCTCGACGACCGAGTCGGAGCTGTCCCGACCGACGAGCATCAGCACGAACAGGAACAGCATCATCACGGCGCCGGTGTAGACGATGATCTGCACGAAGCCGAGGAACGGCGCCTGCTGGACCATGTAGAGGATGCCGAGGCTCAGCATCGTCATGACCAGGAACAGCGCCGAGTGCACGGCGTTGCGGGCCAGCACCATGCCGAGCGCGCCGCCGAGGGCGACGGGCCCCAGGATCCAGAAGGCGATCGACTCGCCGAGCGTCATCGGCCCGCCGGTGTCGGCCGCGGCCTGCGCGAGCGTCGTGATCATCGGACCTGCTCCCCGACGGGGTCGTTGGCGATCTTCTCGCCCGCCGCCGACGCCCGGGCGAGCGTCGGACCCTGGACGTAGTAGTCCTGCTCGTCGTTGCCCAGGCGCATGGGGTGCGGCGGCTGCTCCATGCCCGGCAGCAACGGCGCGAGCAGCTGCTCCTTGGTGTAGATCAGGTCCTGACGGTTGTCGTCGGCCATCTCGTAGAAGTTGGTCATCGTCAGCGACCGCGTGGGGCACGCCTCGATGCACAACCCGCAGCCGATGCAGCGCAGGTAGTTGATCTGGTAGTCGTGGCCGTAGCGCTCACCCGGGGAGAACCGCGCCTCCTCGGTGTTGTCGCCGCCCTCGACGAAGATCGCGTCGGCGGGACACGCCCAGGCGCACAGCTCGCAGCCGACGCACTTCTCCAGCCCGTCCGGGTGCCGGTTGAGCTGGTGGCGGCCGTGGTAGCGCGGCGCGGCCGGCGGGAAGTCCTCCGGGTACTCCTCGGTGACGACCTTCTTGAACATCGTCGAGAAGGTGACGCCGAAGCCCTTGAAGAAGTTGACGAACTCGGACATCTACTCGCTCTCCTTCCCGGAGTCGCCGGAGCCGACCGCGGCGGGCTCCTTGCCGGACGAGCCGGCGACCCGGCGGGTGCGGGCGCGTGGGGGCGTCGGCACCGTGAGGTCGAGCGGCGGGACGGGGTAGTCGGATCCCAGCTCGATCGGCAGGGGTTCCGTGCGTCGCCGGTCGGGGACCAGGAACGCGACGACGAGGACGACGGCGAGGACGATGCCGCCGGCCACCAGCAGCGTCGTGATGTCGCCGGACTGGCTGTTGCGCCAGGCGCGGACCGCGAAGATCAGCAGGATCCACAGCAGCGAGATCGGGACCAGGCACTTCCAGCCCAGCCGCATGAACTGGTCGTAGCGGAACCGGGGCAGCGTGCCGCGCAGCCAGATGAAGACGAACAGGAAGAGCAGCGTCTTCACGATGAAGGCGAGGAACTGGAACCAGCCGTTGTCGAAGCCCGACCACAGGTGGCCCAGCCACGGGATCTGCCCGCCGCCGAGGAACAGCGTCGTGGCCATCGCCGAGACGGTCACCATGTTGACGTACTCGGCGAGGAAGAACAGCGCGAACTTCAACGACGTGTACTCGGTGTGGAAGCCACCGACCAGCTCCGACTCGGCCTCGGGGAGGTCGAAGGGCGCACGGTTGGTCTCGCCGACCATCGAGATCACGAAGACGACGAAGCTCGGGATCAGCAACCAGACGTACCAGCCGGTGCCCTGCGCGGCGACGATGTCCGAGGTCGACATCGAGCCGGTGTAGAGGATGACGGCGACGATCGAGAGGCCGAGCGCGATCTCGTAGGAGATGACCTGCGCGGCCGAGCGCAGCGCACCCAGCAGGGAGTACGGCGAGCCGGAGGCCCAGCCGCCGAGCACGATGCCGTAGACGCCGATCGACGAGCACGCGAGCACGACCAGCACGCCGACCGGCAGGTCGACCAGCTGGAGCACCGTGCGCTCGCCGAACATCGAGACCTCGCCGCCGAAGGGGATGACGGAGAAGGCGACGAAGGCCGGGATCGTCGAGATCACCGGGGCGATGAAGTACACCCGCTTGTCGGCGAGCGTCGGCATGATGTCTTCCTTGAAGGCCAGCTTGAGCCCGTCCGCGAGGGACTGGAGCCAGCCACCGGGACCCACCCGGTTGGGGCCGGGACGCTGCTGCATCCGGCCGACGACCTTTCGCTCCCAGTTGATCATGAAGAGCGTCAGGACGACGCCGAGGGCGAAGAGCCCGACGACCTTGATGAGGATGATCCAGATCGGGTCGTCGGCCAGCAGCTGCTGGGTGGTGTTCACGCCGCACCTCCGTCAAGGTTGCCGGCGCCGGTGACGCCGACCAGGTCGCCGTGGCCCGCGCCCAGTGCCGTGCGGACGCCGTCGGCATCCACCGGGTTGGCCGGGAGCCACACCACGCCGTCGGGCAGGTCGGCCAGCGCCACCGGGGCCGTGACCGCGCCGCGTGCCGTGCGCACCGTCGCGTCCACCCCCTCGGTCAGGCCGAGCCGTTCGGCGGTCGCCGCGTTGACCCGCAGCACCGCGGTACGGGCCGTGCCCACCAGGTGCGGCTCGTCGACCGACAGCGAGCCGCTGCCGACGAGCTGCCGCCACGTCGCGAGCACCGCCTGGCCGTAGCCGGGCGCGACCGCGTCGGCCGCGCCGACCGTCGGGGCCGTGCCCGTCGCCGCGACCGACCCGAGCCGGGCGAGATCGCCCGCCGATGCGGCCGGGGTCTGGGTGAACAGGTCGACGTCCATCTCGACGGCCAGCGTGTCGAGCACGCGGCAGTCGGGCAGGACCCCGGACGAGTCGAGGACGGCGCCGAACTCGCGGCGGCGGCCCTCCCAGTTGACGTAGGAACCGGCGCGCTGCGCGTCGGGCGCCACGGGGAGCACGACGTCGGCGAGCGCGGTGACCGCCGAGGCGTGCATCTCGAGGCTGACCAGGAAGCCGACCTCGGACAGCGCCTCGAGGGCGCCGGCGGGGTCGGACATGTCGTGCGGGTCGACCCCGCCGACGACCAGCGCCGACAGCACGCCGTCGGCGGCCGCGGCGAGGATCTCGTCGGCGTCGCGGCCCGGGGTGTCCGGGAGCGCACCCTCGGCGAGGCCCCAGGCCTGCTCGACCTCGGCGCGCGCGGCGGCATCGGCGACGCGGCGGCCACCGGGCAGCAGCGCCGGAACGGCGCCCGCCTCCAGCGCACCCCGGTCGCCCGCGCGACGCGGCACCCAGCCGACCTTCGCACCGGTGCGGGTGGCCAGCGCGGCGACGGCCGAGTAGAGGCCGGAGACCTCCGCAGCCCGGTCGCCGACCAGGATCACCGCACCCGTGGCGCTGAGCGCGTCGACGAGCTCGCCGCCCGCCGTCGCCAGCTCGTTGAGGACCGCCGCCTCGCCGCCGGGAACCGACGGGATGAGCGTCGCGTTGGTCTTGTGAACACCGGGGGTGCTCCACTGACCGAGCTGGAAGACGCGCTGACCGTGCTTGAGGACGGCCTTGCGCAGCCGGAGGAAGACGATGCCCGCCTCCTCCTCGGGGTCCAACCCGACGGTGAGGACGGCCGGCGCGGCCTCGACCGCGGCGAACGTCACGCCCGTGTCCGGGGTGGTCCCGACGACGCCCGACGCCAGGAACTCGAGTTCCTCGGCGCTGTGCGGGCGGGCGCGGAAGTCGACGTCGTTGGTGTGCGCGGCGACGCGGGCGAACTTGGCGTAGGCGTAGGCGTCCTCGACGGTCAGCCGGCCGCCGGTGAGCACGCCGATGCCGCCCTGCGCCCGTGCGGCGAGCAGTCCCTCGGCCGCGGCGCGCAGCGCGTCGGTCCACGACGCCTCGGCCAGCACCCCGTCGACGCGGACCATCGGCCGGGTGATCCGCCCGGCCGAGGTGAGGTAGCGGAACGCGAAGCGGGTCTTGTCGTCGATCCACTCCTCGTTGACGTCCGGGTCGTTCCCGGCGAGGCGCCGCATCACGGTGCCGCGACGGGCGTCGATGCGGATCGCCGCGCCGCTCGAGTCGTGCTCGCTGATGCCGGGCGTCGACACGAGGTCGAACGGGCGGGAGCGGAACCGGTAGGCGGCGCTGGTGAGCGCGCCGACCGGGCAGATCTGGATGGTGTTGCCGGAGAAGTAGGACTGGAACGGCTTGTCCTGCGCAACACCGATCTGCTGCTTCGCGCCACGCTCGAGGAGCTCGATGAACGGGTCACCCGCGATCTGCTCGGAGAAGCGGGTGCAGCGCTGGCAGAGGACGCAGCGCTCACGGTCGAGCAGGACCTGCGTCGAGATCGGCAGTGGCTTGGGGAACGTCCGCTTGACGTCGACGAACCGGGAGTCGGTGCGCCCCGACGTCATCGCCTGGTTCTGCAGGGGACACTCGCCGCCCTTGTCGCAGATCGGGCAGTCGAGCGGGTGGTTGATCAGCAGCAGCTCCATGACGCCCTGCTGGGCCTTGTCGGCCACCGGCGACGTGTGCTGGGTCTTGACGACCATCCCGTCGGCGACCGTCATGGTGCAGCTGGCCTGCGGCTTGGGCATCGGCCGGCCGCCCATCTCCACCTCGACGAGGCACTGGCGGCAGGCGCCGGCCGGGTCGAGCAGGGGGTGGTCGCAGAACCGGGGGACGATGATGCCGAGCCGCTCGCACGTGCGGATGAGCAGCTCGCCCTGCGGGGCGTCGACCTCGACGCCGTCGATCGTCAGCCGTACGTGGCCCTCGGGGACGGGCCTGGTCTCGCTCTTCTCGGGAGAGAGGGTCACGCGCTCGCTCCAGTCATCTGGGCCAGCTGGTCCGGTCGCGCGACCGCCGGCTGTTCGGCGATCAGGTCGAGGAACTCCTGGCGGAAGTACTTGATCGCACTGGTGATGGGGCTGGTCGCGCCGTCGCCGAGCGCGCAGAAGGAGCGGCCCAGGATGTTGTCGCAGATGTCGAGCATCGTCTCGACGTCCTCGACCGTGCCCCGACCGTGCACCATGCGTTCGAGGATCTGGACCAGCCAGTAGGTCCCCTCCCGGCACGGCGTGCACTTGCCGCAGCTCTCGTGCTTGTAGAACTCGGTCCACTTCATGACCGCCCACGGCACCGACACGGTCTCGTTGAAGATCTGCACCGCGGTCGTGCCGAGCATCGACCCGGCCGCCGCCGCACCCTCGAAGTCCAGCGGGACGTCCAGGTGCTCGGCGGTGAACAACGGGGTCGACGACCCACCCGGGGTCCAGAACTTCAGCGGGATGCCGTCCTTCATGCCGCCGGCCAGCTCCAGCAGCTCACGCAACGTCACCCCGAGCGGGGCCTCGTACTGGCCGGGACGCTCCACGTGTCCGGACAGCGAGTAGATCTTCGGGCCCGGGCTCTTCTCCGTACCCATCGACCGGAACCAGTCACTACCGCCGGAGACGATGTCGGGCACCGACGCGATCGTCTCCACGTTGTTCACCACCGTCGGCGAGGCGTACAGACCCGACGTCGCCGGGAACGGGGGCTTGAGCCGCGGCTGGCCACGGCGGCCCTCCAGCGAGTCCAGCAGCGCCGTCTCCTCGCCGCAGATGTAGGCGCCCGCGCCGGCGTGGACGACGATGTCGAGCGCGAACCCGGAACCGAGGATGTCGGTGCCCAGGTAGCCCTTCGCGTAGGCCTCCGCGACCGCCTGCCGCAGCCGGCGGATGCAGTGCAGCGCCTCACCGCGCACGTAGATCGCACAGAAGTTCGCGCGGATCGCGTAGCTGGTGATGATGCAACCCTCGATCAACGAGTGCGGGTCGGCCATCATCGTCGGGATGTCCTTGCAGGTACCCGGCTCGCCCTCGTCGGCGTTGATCACCAGGTACTTCGGCTTCGCGCCGGCACCGGTGGGGCCCTGCGGGATGAACGACCACTTCATCCCCGTCGGGAACCCCGCGCCGCCACGCCCGCGCAGACCCGAGTCCTTCACCAGCGTGATCAGCTGGTCGGGCTGGGCGGCCAGGGCGGTACGCAGCGCGGTGTAGCCGTCGGTGCGCTCGTAGGTGTCGATCGACCACGACCGGTCGAGCTGCCAGCGGCGCGTCAGCACCGGGGTCAGCGGATCGGGACGGGTGGGCTCGGTCATTGCATTCCCTCGCTGCGCGAGCTCAGCACTGCCCGCGGTCGCTGTGTCGACAATTCGCTCGCGAGCTCGCTCATGGCTTCGCCTCCGGAAGCGGCGGCAGCGCGGGGTGCTCGGCGGGGCGGGCGGGTGCCGTCCAGCCGCGCTCGTCGGCCAGAACGGCGCCGCGGACGGTCTCGGGCGCGATCGACGGGCCCTCGGCCACCGCGGCCAGGTCGGGGTGGAACCCGGCCAGCTCGAGCTCGACGGTGCGCAGATCGGTCAGCGGGGCACCCCGCGTGGGGTGCGGCTTCTCGCCGCGGCGCAGCGCGTCGACCAGCTCCTCGGCCGAGTCGACCGACTGGTTGTCGAAGTACTCGTAGTTGACCTGGATGACCGGCGCGAGGTCGCACGCCGCAAGGCACTCCGCGTGCTCGAGGGTGATCGAGCCGGGGGTGCCGGGCTCGCCGGCGGTCTCCTCGTGGCCCAGCGGGCGGCCCTCGCTGCCCAGCTTGTCCTGCAGCCGGGCGTAGATCGCGTCGCCCCCCATCGCGGCACACAGGGTGTTGGTGCAGACGCTGACCAGGTGCTCACCGCACGGGTTGCGCTTGTACATCGTGTAGAAGGTCGCGACGGCCGAGACCTCTGCCGTCGTGATCTCCAACATCTCCGAGCAGAACCGGATGCCGGCCTGGCTGACGTGGTTCTCCACCGACTGCACCAGGTGCAGCATCGGCAGCAGCGCCGAGCGCGACTGCGGGTAGCGCGCGATGATCTCCTTGGCGCGCTGGCGCGTCACCTCGTCGAACGCCGGCGACGCGATCGGTCCCTCGGTGGCCTCGGGATGCCAGACCACCTCGTCGGGCCCGGTCACCTCGGCGCTGTTCATCTCCGGGTTGCCCTCGGGCAGTGTCATCGCACGACCTCGCTTCGCTCGGTCGACGAAGCCTCCAAGCGCTGTGACGTCGACTCGCTCGCAAGCTCGCTCATCGGTCCACACCCCCCATCACCGGGTCGATCGACGCGACGGCCGCGATGACGTCGGCGACCATGCCGCCCTCGCTCATGGCGGGCATGGTCTGCAGGTTGACGAAGCTGGGCTCGCGCATGTGCACGCGCACCGGGCGGGTACCGCCGTCGGAGACCAGGTGCACGCCGAGCTCGCCGCGGGGCGACTCGACGCACGTGTAGACCTGCCCCGCCGGGACGTGGAAGCCCTCGGTGACCAGCTTGAAGTGGTGGATCAGCGACTCCATCGACTGACCCATGATCTTGCGGACGTGCTCGAGCGTGTTGCCCATGCCGTCCGACCCGATCGACAGCTGCGCGGGCCACGCGACCTTGCGGTCCTCGACCATGACCGGTCCCGGCTCGAGCCGGTCGGCGGCCTGCTTGATGATCTTGAGCGACTCGTGGATCTCCGCGACCCGCACCAGGTAGCGCGAGTAGCAGTCGGCACCCGTCTCGGTGGGCACCTCGAAGTCGTAGGTCTCGTAGCCCCAGTAGGGCTCGACCACGCGCTGATCCCACGCGAGGCCGGCCGACCGCAGGATCGGGCCGGTCGCGCCGAGCGCGAGGCAGCCGTCGATCGGCAGGTAGCCGACACCCTCGAGGCGCTGCTTCCAGATCGGCTGGCCCGTGAGGAGCTTGTCGTAGTCGCCGAGGCGCTCGTCGAAGACCTTGATGAACTCGTCGATCTTCTCCCGCCAGTCCTCCGGCAGGTCCTGCGCGAGCCCACCCGGCCGGAAGAACGCGTGGTTCATCCGCAGCCCGGTCAGGTACTCCAGCAGGTGGAGCACCTCCTCGCGCTCACGGAAACCGGCGGTCATACCGGTCAGCGCGCCGAGCTCCATACCGCCGGTGGCCAGGCACACCAGGTGCGAGCCGATGCGGTTGATCTCCATGAGCATCACGCGGATGACCTGCGCGCGCTCCGGGGCCTCGATGCCCAGCAGCTTCTCGACGCCCTTGACGTACGCGGCCTCGTTGAACAGCGGCGCCAGATAGTCGGCACGGGTCACGAACGTGACGCCTTGGGTCCACGTCCGGTACTCGCAGTTCTTCTCGATACCGGTGTGCAGGTAGCCGATCACCGAACGGGCCTGCGTGACCGTCTCACCCTCGAGCTCGAGGACGAGCCGGAGCACGCCGTGCGTCGACGGGTGCTGCGGGCCCATGTTGATGACGATGCGGTCGTCGTGCTCGGAGTCGACGATCGAGTCCCAGTCGCCACCGGTGACCGTGTAGACCGTGCCCTCGGTGGTCTCGCGTTCCGGGGCGTAGAGGTCGGTCTCGGGGGTCGTCACGAGTAGGCCCTCCGCTCATCTGGCGGCGGGATCTCCGCGCCCTTGTACTCCACGGGGATTCCGCCGAGGGGGTAGTCCTTGCGCTGGGGGTGGCCGTCCCAGTCGTCCGGCATGAGGATCCGGGTCAGCGCGGGGTGGCCGTCGAAGACGATCCCGAACATGTCCCAGGTCTCGCGCTCGTGCCAGTCGGCCGTCGGGTAGACCTCGACGACGCTGGGCACGTGCGGGTTGGCCTCGCCGCCGTCCCAGTCGAGGGCGACCTCGAGCCGGATGCGCTTGCGGTAGGTCATCGACAGCAGGTGGTAGACGACGTGCATGCGCTGCGGCACATCGACCCCGTAGTCGACCGCCGACACCGCCGAGCACAGCTCGAAGCGCAGCGACGCGTCGTCGCGCATGGTCCGGCAGACGTTCAGGATCTCGTCGGCCGCGATGTAGAGGGTGAGCTCGTCGCGGTCGATCGTGACCTGCTGGATCGCGCCGCGGGTACCGCGCTCGTCGAGCGCCGCGACCAGGTCGTCGACGACGTCGTCGAACCAGCCGCCGAAGGGCCGCTCGGCCGGCGCGGGGACGTAGGCGGGCAGCCGCAGGCCGCTGAAGCCCGACGTGTCGCCGCTGCCGCGGACACCGAACATGCCTTCGCGCGTACGGCCTGCGGGGGCCGGGCGGGTGCCGCCCTCGACGGCCTGGTCGCCCAGACCCGCGAGCTCGCCCTCGCCCTGCTCGGGCGCGGTACCGCCGTTGGCGGCGTGCTCCTCGTGGTCGGGGCCGCTGCGCTCGGCCGACGACTGCTCGCCGCCGGTCGGCTCCGCACCGCCCTTGTCGTCCTTGGAGGTGCCGGCGGTTCCGCCGGGACCCGTACGTTCGGTCATCGCCGGCTCACTTCTTCTTCGTCGCGTACTTGATCGACGACGGGATCATCGGGGTCTTGTGCCCACTGGCGGCCAGCTCTGCGGCCCGCTTCGGGCCGAGGGGCTCGTCCATGATCTTGGCGTGGATCTTGAGGATCGCGTCGATCAGCATCTCGGGCCGCGGGGGGCAGCCCGGCAGGTACATGTCGACGGGCACGACGTGGTCGACGCCCTGGACGATCGCGTAGTTGTTGAACATGCCGCCCGACGAGGCGCACACGCCCATGGCCAGCACCCAGCGGGGCTCGGGCATCTGGTCGTAGATCTGGCGCAGCACCGGCGCCATCTTGTTGCTGACGCGGCCCGCGACGATCATCAGGTCGGCCTGGCGCGGGGACGCCCGGAAGACCTCCATGCCGAAGCGCGCCAGGTCGTAGCGGGGCGCACCCGTCGTCATCATCTCGATCGCGCAGCACGCCAGTCCGAAGGTGGCGGGCCACAGCGACGACTTGCGCGTCCAGTTGACCAGCTTCTCGACGCTGGTCAGCAGTACGCCGCTGGGCAGCTTCTCCTCGAGTCCCATGTGTTTCGCCTCAGTTCCAGTCCAGGCCGCCGCGTCGCCACACGTACACGTAGGCGAAGCCGACCGTGACGATGAACAGCACGATCTCCACCAGCCCGAACAGGCCGAGCATGTCCGCGCTCACGGCGAACGGGTAGAGGAAGACCATCTCGATGTCGAAGAGGATGAACAGCATCGCCGTCAGGTAGTAGGCGACCGGCATACGGCCGGCGCCCACCACGGGCTGGGGCGACGGCTCGATCCCGCACTCGTAGCCGTCGAGCTTGGCGCGGTTGTAGCGCCGGGGGCCGACGAGCGGCGCGGCGGCGACGGACCCGACCGCGAAGAGGCCGGCCAGCGCGGCCAGCAACACGATCGGGAGATAGGGATCGAGCATCGTGACACCCTCGCCATTGGTGATGCGGTGACTTGTTCTGCGTGGTGGGAGATCAGCGTCTTCGGGATCGATACCGCCGCCCGGACCTTATGGTGCGGTGGATCACCCCTCAGAAGTCAGGACAGCCTTAGTTCACGGTCCCGACCGCCTGTTCCTCGTGGTCGCGGGCGGGGTCGTCCCCGCTGCGCCCGGGCGGCGTCGCCGCGACGCGGCGGTCTGTCGCCCCGCCGCGCGCCCCGGAGGACCCGTGGGCGGCGGCCCGACCGGCCGTCGCTCCTGCCCGTCCCGCCCCCGGCGCAGGCGCCACCCGCACCCGGGCGGGCGACGACGCCGGCACCGGGCGCTCCTCGCCGCGCCGCTGCGCGGGTGGTGGGTCGAGGGCGACCATCTGGCTCCTTGTGAACGGATTCACGAAGTCCGAGCAGGAGTCTATGCTCCGCGTCCAGCCCTGGACGCGGCACCACGGCCTTTGGGTGGCCGAGTGCTCGGACGACAGACGAAAGTCCCGCAAGACTGCCCGGCGGCCACCCGACCGGCCTCCCCCGCCGAGGGGGGAGAAGCGGTCATAACGAAACGGTGTCGCAGTCACCCGGCACGGCCCCGACCAGCGTCGTACCGCGTCCGACCGGCGGCGGGACCCGTTCCGCGGATCCCCCGGCCGGGGGGATCGGGTCAGACGCGGCGCGCGCGGTGCAGTGCCACCGCACCGAGAGCGAGATCACGCCACGCGACGTCGGTCCAGCCCGCGTCGGCGATGATCCGCGCCAGCTCGGGCTGCGCGGGCCAGTCGCGGATCGACTCAGCGAGGTAGGTGTAGGCCTCGGGGTTCGACGACACCCGCCGGGCCACGGCCGGCAGCACCGCCCGCAGCACCACGTCGTGGTAGGCCACCCGGAACGGCGTCCACGTGGGCGTCCCGAACTCGCACACCACGAGCCGGCCACCCGGCCGCGTCACCCGCGCCATCTCCCGCAGCGCCGCCGCGGTGTCGACGATGTTGCGCAGCCCGAACGAGATCGTCACCGCGTCGAACACGCCGTCGCCGAACGGGAGTGCCGTCCCGTCGGCCGCCACCTTGGGCACGTCGCGCTCGGCGCCCGCGCGCAGCATCCCCAGCGAGAAGTCGGCCGCGACGCACCAGGCGCCCGAACGGGCCAGCGACACCGTCGAGACCGCGGTGCCCGCGGCGAGGTCGAGGACCTTCTCCCCCGGGCGCGGGTCGAGCGCCGCACGGGTGAGGTCGCGCCATCGACGGTCCTGCCCACCCGTGAGCACGGTGTTGGTCAGGTCGTAGCGCTTGGCGACGCCGTCGAACATCGCCGCGACGTCGTCGGGTCGCTTGTCCAGGTCCGCGCGTGCCACACCGGCAACGCTACGCGGCGGCCGTCCCCACAGCGCCGAGGGTCGCGAGCATCGACGTCACCGACGCGGGCCAGCCGTACTCCTCCGCCCTCTGGCGCGCCGCGCAACGCCCGGCCTCGGCGTCCGCGTCCAGCAGGGCGGCGACGGCGGCGGCGAACGCGCCCGCGTCGTCGACCGCCGCGGCCCCCGCCGGACCGGCCACGATCTCCGGCAGCGCGGACGACGCCGACACCACCACCCGGGTGCCGCTGGCCAGCGCCTCCAGCGCCGACAGCCCGAACGTCTCGTGCGGCCCGGGCGCGATCGACACGTCCGCCGACGCCAGCAGCGTCGCCAGCCGGGAGCGGTCGGGCACGAAACCCAGGAACGTCACCGGCAGGCCCGTCGCCCGCCGGGCCATCGCCGCCCGCCGCGGGCCGTCGCCCGCGACCACGAGCCGCGCGTCCACCCCGTCGCGGCGCAACGCGGCCACTGTGTCCACGCTGCGCTCCGGGTGCTTCTCCGGCGACAGCCGTCCGCAGTGGACGATCAGCGCCTCCGCGTCGCCGCCCAGGTGCCGGCGCAGGCCGAGGTCGTGGCGGTGCGGGGTGAACGTCGTCAGGTCCACGCCCAGCGGCACCTGCGCGACGTTGCGGGCCCCGATGCGGTCGAACTCCGCCCGTGCGAACGCGGTCGTGCACACCACCGTGTCGTAGGCCGCCGCCATCCGCGCGTTGGCCGCGTCCGCCACCGCCACCGCGGCCCGCGCGGGCAGCAGGAACTGGGTGAGGAGCCGGTCCAGGCGCTCGTGGGAGATGACGACGCTCGGCACCCCCCGTCGCGACGCCCACTCGCCCAGCCCGCGCAACGTCAGCCGGTCCGACACCTCGATCGCGTCCGGCGCCAGGTCGTCGAGCAGCCGGCGCACCCGCCACGGGTCGACCGCCCGGTAACCGCCCGTGCCCGGCAGGTGCGCCGCCGCGACCGTCAGCCGCCGCACCCCCGTCGGCAACATCTCGTCGGCCGCCGCAGGGCCCGGCACCACCAGCACGACCTCGTGACCCCCGCCGACGTACCCCGCCCCCAGGTGGTGCAGCGCGGTGCGCAGCCCACCCGAACGCGGCCCGTAGAAGTTCGCGAGCTGGGCGATCCGCACGTCAGGCAGCCCGTCGGTCGGCGGCCGCCCCGACGACGTCGGAGTAGTGCGCCAGCAGCTCGTCGCACACCGTCGACCACGTGCGGCGCAGCACCGACCGGCGCGCCGCCGCCCCGTACTCGGCCCGCAACTCCCTCTCGCACAACGTCTCCACGGCCGAGCGCAGCACCGCGTCCGCCTCATCGGCCGCCGGGTCGCCCGCATCCGTGCCATCGGGCCGCGGCGGCACCAGCATCCCCGTCCGCCCGGGGAGCACCAGGTCGCGCGGGCCGCCCGCGTCCGGCGCCACCACCGGCAGCCCCGACGCCAACGCCTCCTGCACCGCCTGGCAGAACGTCTCCGACGGACCCGTGTGCACGAACACGTCCAGCGACGCGTAGATCTCGGCGAGCTCGTCGCCACCGCGGAACCCGAGCATCGCCGCACCCGGCAACGTCGCCCGCAGCCGCTCCTCACTCGGCCCCGACCCCACGATCACAACCCTGATTCCGGGCAGACCCGCAAGGGCCGCGAGGCGTTCCACCTGCTTCTCCGGGGCCAGCCTGCCCACGTACCCGACGAGGATCTCCCCGTCCGGCGCCAGCTCCTCGCGCCGGCGCGCCGACCGCTTCGACGGCGTGAACCGGCTGGTGTCGACGCCCCGCGCCCACTGGTGCACCCGCGGCACCCCCCGCTCGCGCAACGCCTCCGTCGCCCAGCTCGACGGAGCCAGCGTGCGGTCGGCCTGCGTGTGCAGCCGGCACGTCCACCGCCATGCCGCCCGCGCCGTCAGCCCCAGCCCGTACGACGACGCGAACCCGGCGACGTCGGTCTGGTAGACGGCGACCGTCGGGATGTCGAGCCGGCGGGCCGCCGCCAGCCCACGCGCACCCACGACGAACGGCGCCGCCAGGTGGACCACGTCCGGGGCGAACCGACGCAGCGCCGTGAGGATGCGCCTGCTCGGCACCCCCACCGGCATCGAGTTGACGACGGGCAGCTCCACCGCGGGCACCCGCACGACCTCGACGTCCCCGTGACGGGTCGTCTCCCCGGTGCCGGGGGCGATGACGAGGGCCTCGTGCCCGTTCTCGGCCAGGTGCTCCAGCACCCTCAGCACCGAGTTCGTGACACCGTTGACGACCGGCAGGAAACACTCGGACACGATCGCGACGCGCACCCCCCGACCCTCCCTGTGCGCAGTCCCCACAGCCCGACGCGGGCGCATCACGTTGTGGAACACCCGCCGAACAAACAGATCCCGTGCCGCGCCTCCGGGCTGTGGACACACGATCCGGTGCCGCCGGGTGCGCGCCCCTGCGACGGGCCTGCGTCTGGACGATTGGCCGGGTGCTCCACGTCACGTCATCCACGTGTCGCACACGCGACACCCCGGTCACCGAGTCTTTGCAGGTATGACGGTCCTTCCCGACGCCCGCGCGCCGCGCATGCCGACCCCCGCCCCTGCCGACCCCGCACTGCTCTCCCGGGCGTTGGACGTCGCCGGCCGGCTCGCCAACGACGCGGCCGAGGTCATCGCGGCGACGGCGGGCAGGTCCGCGGGCGGTGTCCCGCCGGGCGCCACCGGCAAGGCCAACCCGTTCGACTGGGTCACCGACACCGACCGCACCCTCGAACGCCACACCCGCCGCGTGCTCGCCGCCGAGTTCCCCGGCGTGCCCGTCGTCGGCGAGGAGTACGGCGCCGACGCCGGAGCCGACGCCGCGCCGCTGCGCTGGGTCGTCGACCCCGTCGACGGCACCGCCAACTACGTCGCCGGCTTCCCCTGGTGCGCCTACAGCCTCGCGCTGGTCGACGCCGACGGCCCCGTCGTCGGCGTCGTCGCCGACCCAAGCCACGCCCGGCTCTACGCCGCCGCCCGCGGTCGCGGCGTGCGCGCCAACGGGACCGTCGTGCGCGTCGCCGACCGTGACGACCCCGCCGGCGGCCTCGTCTGCGCCGAACCCGCCACCGAACCGCTGCTGCGCGCCGCCCGCGCCGGCCACGCGGGTGTGCGCGTCCTCGGCTCGTCGGCACTCGCGATCACCCAGGTCGCGACCGGCCAGGCCGTCGCCGCCGTCCTCGAGGGCTACCAGGAGTGGGACGTCGCCGGGGCACTCGCGTTGGCCCTCGGAGCGGGCGCGGTCGTCCTCGACCGCACCGGCCGCCCCGACCCCGTGCCCGCCGGCGCCATGCTCGTCGCCGCCCCGGGAGTCGCGTCGGTCGTCCTGGACTGGTGGCTCGGACCTCTGACGTAGCGTCAGGCCATCGCCGCCACGTCACTCGCCGTCCGGGCGACGCCGTTCCTGTTCGTCCTCATCTGGTCGTCCGGTTTCGTCGTCGCCCGGCTCGCCGCACCCCACGCCGACCCGCTGACGTTCCTCGTCGTCCGCTACACCGGCGTCGTCGTCCTCATGCTCGTGCTCGCGCTCGTCGCCCGCGCCGTCTGGCCGCCGTGGCGCCAGGCCGGGCACCTCGCCGTCGCGGGCATCGGCATCCAGGCCGCATACCTCGGCGGGGTGTGGGTGGCCGTCGCGCAGGGGATGCCGTCGTCGGTCACCGCACTCGTGGTCAACCTGCAGCCCGTGCTCACCGCGCTCGTCGGCTGGGCCGCGGGGGAACACATGGGCCCGCGACGCGCGGGCGGGCTCGTCCTCGGCTTCCTCGGCGTCACGCTCGTCGTCGCCGAGAAGCTGACGACCTCCGGCATCACCGCGCTCACCCTCGCCCTGTCCGGCGGGGCGCTGCTCGCCATCACCTTCGGCACGCTCTACCAGAAACGCTTCTGCCCCGAGTTCGACCTGCGCACCGGGCAGGTCGTGCAGTTCGTCGCCTCGATCGCGGTCACGGCGCCCTTCGCGCTGGCCTTCGAGGACCTGCGCATCGACTGGACACCCGCCGTCATCGGCGCGCTCGTCTGGTCGGTCGTCGTCCTCACCGGCGGCGGCATCTCACTGCTCTTCCTGATGCTGCGACGTGGCGCGGCGTCCCAGGTGACGACGTACTTCTACCTCGTCCCCGCCATCACCGCCGTCATGGCCTTCCTCATGTTCGGGGAGCAGCCCGGCTGGGTCGCCGTCGCAGGGATGGCCGTGACCGTCGTCGGGGTCGCGTTGGCCACGGTTCAGACGCGCGCCACGTCGGCGACCTGATCACCCGCGCCCGCCCGCTCGGAGCGGCGGCGGCGCAGCCACCACGCCCACGACCCCAACACCACCCACACCCCCGCCGCCACACCGATCAGCACCGGCAGCCGGTTCAGTGCGCTGCGGCCCGCGACCCGCACCAGCGACGGCTTCTCCGTCGAGTACTCGACGATGATCGTCGACCCCGGCTCCAGCCCCCGCGGATACATGACTCCCCGCTCCGGGACGACGGCCTGGCCGTCGGGCAGGGTGAACCGCACCAGCGTCCGGCTGAAGTTGGAGCCGTCGAGCACCGTCGCCGCCGTGAACGCCCGGTTCGCCGCGATCGCCCGGTCGTCGAGGAACGCGCCCACGAACGCCAGCACCACCAGCACCGTGACCAGCACCGCGAACCCTGCGACGCACTCCGGCTTGTGCCCCCGCAGCCACGTCCCGGCCGCACGGAGAGTCGACCCGACCGCTTCGATCAGCTCGCTCCCGCTGCCCGACACGAGACCCGATTCTAGGTCGATACGACCGTGTGGCGTCGCCCGCACCTGCCGGGGCGCGCGCGCACCACCGCCCCGAGCGGCCTACCCTCGGACGATGTGACCGTCGCACCGTCCCCGTCGCCGCTGCGAGTGCGGACCCGCGCGGTGGACGACGTGGGCCGTCTCCTCGACCTGCTGCCCGACGACCGTCCCCTCTCCTGGGTGCGCGACGGCGAAGGCCTCGTCGGCTGGGGCGAGGTCGCCCGCTTCACCGGCACCGGCGCGGGCCGGTTCGCCGAGGCCGACGCCTGGTGGCGCTCCTTCACCGCACGCCTCGACGTCCGTGACGACCTGCAGCTCCCCGGCACCGGGGCCGTCGCCTTCGCCAGCTTCACCTTCGCCGACCGCTCTGCCGGCTCCGTGCTCGTCGTGCCCCGGGTCGTCGTCGGCCGCCGCGACGGCCACACCTGGATCACCGAGTTCGCCGGCGACGGCGTCCCCGCAGCCATGCGCCGCGCCATGCCCGTCCGCGCCGGCGGAGCCCTGCACTACGACGACGGCGACATGACCGTCGCCCGCTACCGCCGGGCCGTCGCCGAGGCCGTCGCCCGCATGCAGGCCGGCGAGCTCGACAAGGCCGCCCTCGCCCACGACCTGCTCGCCGTCGCCGACGAACCCCTCGACCCCCGGTTCCTCCTCGCCGGCCTCGCCCACCACTACCCCACGTGCTGGGCCTACTGCGTCGACGGGCTCGTCGGTGCCACCCCCGAGCTGCTGCTGTGCCGCGAGGGCGACACCGTGTCCTCCCGGGTCCTCGCCGGCACCATCTGGCCCGGCGACGGCGGCGACGACATCGGCGCCCAGCTCATGGCATCGGGCAAGGACCAGCGCGAGCACGCCTTCGCCGTCGACTCCCTCGCCGCCACCCTGCGCCCCCACTGCGCCACCCTCGACGTCCCCGCGGAGCCGTCGATCCTGGCCCTGCACAACGTCTCCCACCTGTCGTCGGACGTGCGCGGCACCCTGCGCGACGGCTCGTCGCTGCTGACGCTCGCCGCCGACGTCCACCCCACCGCCGCGGTCGGCGGCACCCCCCGCACCGCCGCGCTGCGCGTCATCGCCGAGCTCGAACGGATGGACCGGGGCCGCTACGCCGGTCCCGTCGGGTGGGTCGACGCCGCGGGCGACGGCGAGCTGGGCATCGCCCTGCGCTGCGCCCAGCTCGACGGCAACACCGCCCGGCTCTTCGCGGGCTGCGGGATCGTCGCCGACTCCGATCCCGACACCGAGGTCCGCGAGGCCGCCGCGAAGCTCGTCGCGGTCCGGGAGGCCCTGGAGGGCAGCGTCACCGGCTGACGCCGACCTCGCTGCTGTCGACGGCCCTTCCGCGACCGTGAGGTTGCGGCCGGACATCGCGCGCAACCTCATTGCTGTCGACGCGGCGTCGGAACGACCGTGAGGTTGCGCGCGGCTGTTCTCAGACCGCGGCGACGGCCTCGTCGAGGTGGGCGCGGAGGCGGGCGTGACCGTCGCGGAGGCCGCCGCGTTCGGCGCGGACCTCCACGAGCATCCGGCCCGCGGGCTCGCCCAGGACGTCGGGGAGCTTGGCGGGGTCGTCGACGGCGGTGTGGGCGATCCCCGTCGCGGCGCAGAGGGCGGCGACGTCGACGGTGTGCGGTGTCCCGAAGACCCGTTCGAACGACGAGGCGTGCTCGGGGGCGCCCTGTTCGAGCAGGCTGAAGATGCCGCCGCCGCGGTCGTTCAGGACGACGAACGTCAGGTCGGGGGCGGGTTCGTGGGGGCCGAGGACGAGCCCGGTGGTGTCGTGCAGCAGCGTCAGGTCGCCGAGCAGGGCGAAGGCGGGGCCGCCGTGGGCGAGCGCGACGCCGGTGGCGGTGGAGACCGTACCGTCGATCCCGGCGACGCCCCGGTTGGACACGATGGTCAGCCCGGCCCGGGGCGCGGCGGCCAACGCCACGTCGCGCACCGGGTTCGAGGAGCCCAGCACGAGCGCTGCGCCGTCGGGGACAGCGGTGGCGAGAGCGCGGGCGAGGCGCAGGCCCGTGGGGGCGTCGTGCTCGTCGAGGGCGGCGTCGAGGGCGGCGCCGACGATGCGGTCGGCGGCGCGCCAACGGTGCAGCCAGGCGGCCTCGGCACGCAGGGCGGGCAGGGACCCGGTGCCGCGCAACGTGGCGGCGACGTCGGTCCACGGTGCCCCGTCGTCGATCGCGTAGACGGCGACGTCGGGGTCGGCGAGGAGGCGCTGGACGGGCCGGTGCAACGTCGGCCGCCCGGCGACGACGACCTGCGCGGGCCGCAGCGCCGGATGCCCGACGAGCCAGGGCCCCGCCCGCAGCCCGACGTCCCAGTAGCCCGACGACGGTTCGGCGACGACCGGCAGCCCGTCGAGCGTCAGCCCGGACGGCGCACCGGGTCCGGCGATGACGAGGGTGGGCGCGGCGGGGTCGAGCGGCAGCGGCTCCGAGGGAGCGGGGCGCCGGGTGCCGACGGCCGTCCACGGGCGGCCACCGGCGCGGCCGTCGAGCAGCTCGGGCCACGAGGGATCGTCATCGGGGACAAGGGGCTCGGCGAAGGGCACGTTCAGGTGCACCGGGCCTCGCGCCGCACACGCGGCGGCGACGGCGCGGTCCACCGCGGACCGCCATCGACCCTGCTCCCCGACCTGCGCGCGGGCGACCGCGAGCACGGCGCGATACCGCACGGCGTCGCCGAAGATGCCGTCCTGGACGACGGTCTGGCTCGCCCCCGTGCCGACGAGCTCGGGCGGCCGGTCGGCGGTGAGCGCGATGAGCGGCACGCCCGCGTAGGAGGCCTCCAGCATCGCGGGGTGCAGGTTGGCGACCGCGGTGCCCGACGTCGTGCACACCGGCGCCGGTCGTCCGGACCGTATGGCGAGGCCGAGGGCCAGGAACCCGGCGGTGCGTTCGTCGATACGGACGTGCAGCCGCAGCAGGCCGTCGGCGTCAGCGCGGTGCAGGGCCATCGCGAGGGGGGCGTTGCGCGAACCCGGGCACAGCACGGCGTCGACGACGCCGCACCTCACCAGCTCGTCGACGATCACCCGGGCCTGGGCCGTCGAGGGGTTCATGCGGCCGATTCTACGAACCTGCGAAGGTCCCGGCCGCCTAGTGTCGTGAGCGGCGACAGTCGTCATGGCGACCGTCGCCACTCACAGCTGCGGTCGGGCCGGAGGGGCGCATGGGCACGGACGGGTTCTGGGACGACGCCGAGCGGCACCTCGTGCGCTACGGCGGGGCGTTCTCGCCGGTGGTGATCGAGCGGGCGGCGGGGTCGTTCGTGTACGACTCCGCGGGCCGGGCGATCCTCGACTTCACGTCGGGCCAGATGAGCGCCGTCCTCGGGCACTCGCACCCCGACGTGGTGGCGACCGTCCGGGACTCCGTCGCGACGCTCGACCACCTGTTCAGCGGCATGCTGTCTCGGCCGGTCGTGGACCTGGCGCGCGAGCTCTCCGCGAGCCTGCCGGACCCGTTGGACCGGTCGTTGCTGCTCACGACGGGCGCGGAGTCCAACGAGGCCGCGCTCAAGATGGCGAAGCTCTACACGGGTGGCTGGGAGGTCGTGAGCTTCGCGCAGTCGTGGCACGGGATGACGGGCGGCGCGGCGTCGGCCACCTACAGCGCCGGGCGTCGCGGCTACGGCCCGCCGATCCCCGGCAACATCGCGATCCCGGCGCCCTACACCTACCGCAGCGTGTTCGGCGACGACTGGCGCACCGAGCTCGACGTCGCGTGGGACCTCGTCGACAGGCAGTCGGCGGGTGCGCTCGCGGCGTGCCTGGTGGAGCCCATCCTGTCGTCGGGCGGGGTGATCGAGCTGCCACCCGGATACCTGGAGGCGTTGCGGCGCAAGTGCGACGAGCGCGGCATGCTCCTCGTCCTCGACGAGGCGCAGACCGGCATCGCCCGCACCGGCACCATGTACGCGTTCGAACGCGACGGCGTCGTCCCCGACATCCTCACCCTGTCGAAGACCCTCGGCGCCGGCCTGCCGCTGGCCGCCGTCGTGACGTCGGCGCAGATCGAGGAACGCTGCCACGAACGCGGCTTCCTCTTCTTCACGACGCACGTCTCCGACCCCCTGCCCGCCGCCGTGGGCCTCACGGTGCTGGACGTCGTGCGCCGCGAGAGCCTGGTCGCGCGGGCTCTTTCATCGGGAACGCGGCTACGCGCCGGACTCCTCGAGCTGGCGGCCCGGCACGAATGCATCGGCGACGTCCGCGGCCGCGGCCTGCTGCAGGGCATCGAGCTCGTCACCGACCGCGCGACGAAGGAGCCCGCCGACGAGCTGGGTCGCAACGTCACCACCGAGTGCCTGGCGCTGGGGCTGCACATGAACGTCGTGCAGCTGCCCGGCATGGGCGGGGTGTTCCGGATCGCCCCGCCGCTCACCGTCGCCGACGACGAGGTCGACCTCGGGCTGGAGATCCTCGACCAGGCTCTGACGAAAGCCGTTGCCCGGTGACGTAGTTTCGGCGCTGACATGACCGCGACCTTGCAGGCCACCGATCTCGCCGCCGGCCACGGCGCCCGCGTCCTCTTCTCCGGGCTGGATCTCGTCGCCGCCCCGGGCGACGTCGTCGGGCTGGTCGGTGCCAACGGCGCCGGCAAGTCGACGTTGCTGCGCCTGCTGGCCGGTGAGGACCGGCCCGAGGACGGCACGGTCGCGCTCAGCCCGCCCGACGCGACCGTCGGACACCTGCCCCAGGAGCCCGACCGCCGCCCCGGCGAGACGGTCGCCGCGTTCCTGTCACGGCGCACCGGCGTCACCGCCGCGCAGGAGCTGATGGACGCCGCCGCGGCGGCGCTGTCCGACGGCACCGCCGGCGCCGACGACCTCTACGCCGGCGCGCTGGACCGCTGGCTCGCCCTCGGCGGCGCCGACCTCGACGAACGCGCCGGCGCGGTCTGCGCGGAGGTCGGGCTGGGCGTCGATCTCGACACCCCCATGACCGCGCTCTCCGGCGGCCAGGCCGCCCGCGCCGGCCTCGCGGCACTGCTGCTCTCCCGCTACGACGTCCTGCTGCTCGACGAGCCCACCAACGACCTCGACCTCGACGGCCTCGAACGCCTCGAACGTTTCGTCACGGGCCTGCGCTCCCCCGCCGTGATCGTCTCCCACGACCGGGAGTTCCTGGCGCGCACCGTGACCCGCGTCGTCGAGCTCGACCTGGCCCAACAGCAGGTCGGCGTCTACGACGGCGGCTACGACAGCTACCTCGCCGAGCGCGAGGTGAACCGTCGGCACGCCCGCGAGGCCTACGAGGAGTACGCCGACACCCTCGGCGGGCTCAAGGACCGCGCCCAGATGCAGCGCAACTGGATGGCGCAAGGTGTGCGCAACGCTCGACGGAAGTCCACCGACAACGACAAGGTCGGCCGCAACAAACGCGCCGAGACCAGCGAGAAGCAGGCCGCGAAGGCCCGGCAGACGCAGAAGATGATCGAGCGGCTCGACGTCGTCGAGGAGCCCCGCAAGGAGTGGGAGCTGCGCATGACGATCGCCGCCGCCCCCCGCTCGGGCACGGTCGCGGCCTACGCGGACTCGGCCGTCGTGCAGCGGGGGTCGTTCACCCTCGGGCCGGTGACCCTGCAGGTCGACTGGGCCGACCGCGTCGTCGTCACCGGCGCCAACGGCTCCGGCAAGTCGACGCTGCTCGCCGCCCTCCTCGGCCGGCTCCCCGTCAACTCCGGCACCGCCGGACTCGGCTCGGGCGTCCGCGTCGGAGAGGTCGACCAGGCCCGCGGGCTTTTCCTCGGCGACGCCTCCCTCGCCCGCGCCTTCGGCGAAGCGGTGCCCGACTGGGCCGACTCCGACGTCCGCACCCTGCTCGCCAAGTTCGGGCTGACCCGCGAACACGTGCCGCGCCCCGCGTCATCGCTCTCCCCCGGAGAACGCACCCGCGCCGCCCTCGCGCTGCTGCAGGCCCGCGAGGTCAACCTCCTGGTGCTCGACGAGCCCACCAACCACCTCGACCTGCCCGCCATCGAACAGCTCGAACAGGCCGTCGACAACTTCCCCGGCACCGTCCTGCTCGTCACCCACGACCGCCGCATGCTCGACACCGTCCGCGCCACGAGGCGCTGGCACGTCGACGCCGGACAGGTCACCGAGAAATAGGAACGGCGCCGACCCGGAGGTCGGCGCCGCTGCGCTGGTGGATGGTCGGTCAGGACTCCGGTGAGGGCTCGGCCTGCGGGCCGATCGCGAACCGCAGCTCCTCCCCCTGTGGAGTCTCGACCGGCTGCACGTCCAGGACCTTGTCGTCGAGCACCTGCGCGGCCGATGTCTCCAGGAACACCGTCACGCCGTCACCCGTCAGGACCGTGTCGCTCTCGACCGGCTGCGCCGCGAGCGACAGCTCCAGGCCCTGGTCCTCCTCGGTGGACGCAATGCGCAGACCACCACCGTCGGGGAGTTCCGCGTCGGCCGTCAGGGACTTGATGGCCTCTGCCGCTGTCTCGGTGATTGCCAACATTCACCCCACAGTAGGCACGTCCCCCGGGACTCGCACCCCTCCTGCGCGGCCGGTCACGTCGATTCAGCCGAACCGGTCAGGGTCCGGCCCCAAGCGGGTCCCCGCGTCGAGGCCACTCACCGTGGCCATCTCGTCGTCGGACAGGGTGAAGTCGAAGACGTCGATGTTCTCCCGGATCCGCGACGGCGTCACCGACTTCGGGAACACCACGTTGCCCAGCTGGACGTGCCAGCGCAGCACCACCTGCGCCGCCGACTTCCCGTGCGCTCGCCCGATCGCGACCAGCCGCTCGTCCGACAACAACTCCCCGCCCTTGGCGATCGGCGCCCACGCCTCGGTGACGATCCCGTGCGCCAGGTGGTATTCGCGCAGGTCGGCCTGACCGAGCAGAGGGTGCAGCTCGATCTGGTTCACCGCCGGGACCGTCGCGGTCTCCGCCGCCAGCCGCTCCAGATGCGGGACCTGGAAGTTGGACACGCCGATCGCCCGCGCCGCACCGTCCTTCGCGCAGCGCTCCATGCCCTCCCAGGTCTCCACGTACACGTCCGCCTGCGGACGCGGCCAGTGCACGAGGTACAGATCGACGAAGTCGAGCCCCAGCTTCTCCAGGCTCTCCCCCAGAGCGCTCACCGCCGAGTCGCGGCCCTGCCGGTCGTTGGCCAGCTTGGTGGTGACGAACACCTCCTCGCGGGCGAGGCCCGACTCCGCGATCGCCCGGCCCACCTCCGCCTCGTTCCGGTAGGCCTGCGCGGTGTCGATGTGCCGGTACCCGGCCTCCAGCGCCTGCGTGACGGCCGCCACCGTCTCGCCGGGGCCGACCTGGAACACACCGAAGCCGAACTGCGGGACCGCGACGCCGTTGTTCAGCGTCAGGTTCGGGACAGAGCTCATGGCCCGGTTCTACCCCCGGGGACGTGGGCCCGCAGGCGCGACCGCGCACGAACGCCCGACGATCCGCGCAGTCGCGACCCCGCACGGCCGGGTGCCGGGCCGGGCCGGGCCGCGCCTGGCCGGAGCGGGCCGGGCCCGAGCAGAGCAGAGCCGGGCAGAGCAGGGCTGGGGCTGATCGTCTACAGCGGGCCATCGGCGACGGAGCCGGCGCCCGTCTCCCGCGCACGCCGACCTCCTCGTGCCGGCAAACTCATGATCACCATTCGTGGCACACCGGCGACGCACCCGACGCCGATCCGCGACGACCGACGATCGAGGCGGCCCGACACCTGGGCTCGTCGTCTCCGAACGGCGATCACCCCGGGCCTGAAGCCCCGGGGGTCAGGCGCGGGCAGGGGCGGGGAGTCCGGGTGCGAGGACGCGGGTCCGGGCGCCGGCGGCCTTCGCCGCCCACAATGCCAGCGCAAGGACCAGGAGCACCTCGGTCAGCGCGAGGCCGCGTTCGACGAGGCCGAGGGGCACGGCGTTCCACCACGATCGCCCGGTGATGGGGCGCATCGCGAAGCCCCAGAGGATCGGGAGGAACCAGCCCAGGCTCGCGAGTGCGAGAACTCGCGTCCAGACCCGGTGGGTGCGCAAGCCTGGCATGCCGCGTTGCGCCCGGGCGATCAGCAGTGCGCCGATGGGCAGGGCGAGGAAGGCGACGAGGCTGGCGTAGCGGTGGATGTAGCCGCCGAGGCTGGGGCCGACGGACCAGTTGGTCTTCTCGAAGACGACGACCGTCAGCATCCCGAGCGCCCAGACCGCGAGCAGCGCGGTGGCGCCGGAGAGGGGCCGCAGCACGCCGGCGCGGGCGAGGGCGACCATGACGGCGACGGAGCCGACGGCGAGGGCGACGACGCCGACGTCGAACATCCAGGCGTCGGCACCGAGGGCGTATTCGCTGATGGTGCGGCGGACGGGGTCGACCTGGTCGGCGGCGGCGACGTGGAGGGCGCCGACGAGCAGGATCGCGGCGGCGACGCCGAGCCCGCCGAGGGCCGCGAGCGCGCGGACGACACCGCCGCCGGCGTGTCCTCCCGCTGTCTGCTCGGTCACCGAGGTCCTCCCGCTCCGTTGAGACGTCAACGACCTGGGCTTGCCGGAGGTTCCCGGTCGGGGGCACGGGCGTGTCGCGTAGCGGGCTGTGCGCCGCAGCAGGACGGACCGGCACGGCCCTGATGGCGGACGACCGCCCGCAGGCCGACCACCACGACTTTTCCGACAGTTCGGGCGGGGATCGGGAGCAGTCGACCGGCCCGCCGACGGCGCTTGGTAACGTCTTCCGGCGCAGGTCCAGCAGCGAGGCCCGCGGTCCGAACCATCAGACCGAGCCCGCTGGACAGGTGCCCATGCCCGACCACCTCGATCTGTCACGTCCGATCGAGGCACTGAGCCGATCCCGAGTCGCCGACCACGTCGGCCGGTTCCGGCTCGACCTCTCCACCGGCGCCTGCTCGTGGCCCGTGGCCGCCTCCGGCCCCGCGATCGACGTCGACCCGGTCGCGCTCCTCACCGCTCGTGACGACGGCAGCATGCCGCTGCTCGATGTCGCGGCGAACGGCGACCGCGCGGCCGGTGTGTTCGTCGCGGGCGGCGACGCCGCGGCCCGGACGCTGCTGGTGGTCGTCGAGCCCGAGGCGTCCGACGGCTCGTCGCCTTCGCTGGCAGGCACTCTCGTCGACCTCGGTCCCGCCCGGGAGAACGGCGCCGCGACCGACGAGGATCTGCGCGCCCGCGTCGAGCAGCTGGAGTCGGCCCTGCGGAGCCGACCGGTGATCGAACAGGCCAAGGGCATGCTCATGCAGAGCCAACGCTGCACCGAGGACGCCGCGTTCCGGCTGCTCATCGGCATCTCGCAGGCGGTCAACCGCAAGCTGCGCGACATCGCGGCCGAGATCGTCGACTCGTTGTCGGCGGGTCAGCCGATCCCCGAGGACGCGGCGCGGGCGCTGGCGGCCGAGCGGGCGCAGGCGGCCCGCCGCGACGGGGACGGCGCGCCCCGGCGGTGAGCACCGGCGGCGCCGCGCCGTAGGGTCGGCAGCCGTGAGCGACGCCGTCTCCGAGCTGTTCGATCCCGAGGCCTGGACGGCCGTCCCGGGATTCGACTTCACCGACATCACCTACCACCGCGCCGTCTCCACGGGGGCGGTGCGGATCGCCTTCGACCGGCCCGAGGTGCGCAACGCGTTCCGGCCGCACACGGTCGACGAGCTCTACACCGCGCTCGACCACGCGCGGCAGACCTCCGACGTGGGCTGCGTGCTGCTCACCGGCAACGGCCCGTCGCCGCGCGACGGCGGCTGGGCGTTCTGCTCGGGCGGCGACCAGCGCATCCGCGGACGCAGCGGCTACCAGTACGCCTCCGGCGAGACGGCCGAGACCGTCGACCGGGGCCGCGCGGGCCGGCTGCACATCCTCGAGTGCCAGCGGCTGATCCGGTTCATGCCCAAGGTCGTCATCGCGGTCGTCAACGGGTGGGCCGCGGGCGGCGGGCACTCGCTGCACGCCGTTGCCGACCTGACGCTGGCGAGCGAGGAGCACGCGCGGTTCAAGCAGACCGACGCCGACGTGGGTTCCTTCGACGGCGGCTACGGCTCCGCGTACCTGGCCCGGCAGGTGGGCCAGAAGTTCGCCCGCGAGATCTTCTTCCTCGGCCAGCCCTACACCGCCCGGCAGATGCACGAGATGGGCGCGGTCAACCGCGTCGTCCCGCACGCCGACCTGGAGAAGGTGGCGCTGGAGTGGGCGACGTTGGTCAATGGAAAGTCGCCGCAGGCGCAGCGGATGCTCAAGTACGCCTTCAACCTTGCCGACGACGGGCTCGTCGGCCAGCAGCTGTTCGCCGGTGAGGCGACGCGCATGGCGTACATGACCGACGAGGCGGTCGAGGGCCGGGACTCGTTCCTGGAGAAGCGCGAGCCCGACTGGTCGCCCTACCCCTGGCACTACTGACGGACGGGCACGGCCCGGGCCTCAGCAGGTCGGGGCCGTGCCGCCGGTGCGGATCGTGTCGAGGTCGGCGACGGCGTCGGACAGCGTGTCGACCTTGACCAGCGTGATGCCCTGCGGAGCGGCGCCGCGGGCCTCCGCGCAGTTGGTCGCCGGGACGAGGAAGACGGTGGCCCCGGCCTCCTTGGCCGCGTAGAGCTTGTGCGAGATGCCGGCGATGCCCATGACCTGGCCGGTCGCCTGGATGGCGCCCGTCCCGGCGATGAAGGTGCCGCCGGTCAGCTCGCCGGGGGTGAGCCGGTCGACGACCGCCAGGGAGAACATCAGCCCCGCCGACGGTCCGCCGACGCCGCTGAGCGAGATGGTGATCTTCTCGTCGCCGGCCGGGCGGGCGACGGGGGCGATGCCGAGCCCGCCCTGACCGTTGCCGAGGTCGATGAGGGTGACGGTGACGGCCTGCACCGGTCCGTCGCCACGGATCGTCTCGACGGGGATCTGCTGGCCGGGGGTGGTACCGGTGAGGGCGGCGCGGATGTCGCTGATGCGGCCGATCTGCTTGCCCTGCACGGAGACGATGCGGTCGCCGGGGCGCAGGACGGGGTTGACGGGCAGGCCCTGGATGTCGGGGCCGACGACGACCTGCGCGGGCACGTCGAGGTAGGTCAGCGCGGCCGAGACGGCGGAGCTCTCGGAGTCGGCGAAGTCGGCGTCGTTCTTGGCGTCGACCTGCTGCTGGGTCTGCCCGGGCGGGAAGATCGCGCTGCGGGGCACGACCTGCAGCTGCGGGTCGAGCCATGCGCGCAGGACCTGGAACGTCGTGAGGCCGTCGGTGACAGACACCGTGGTCATGTTGAGGTGACCGGATGTCGGGTAGGTCGGCAGGCCGGTGACGTCGACGACGGGTTTGCCGTCCTGGGTGTCGAGGGTGTTGAACGTGGGCCCGGGCCCGAGCGTGACCATGGGGACGGGCACGGTGGCCGCGACGACGCAGATCGCGAGCAGGCCGACGGCGGCCAGGACGAGCCGGATCGTGCGGGGCGCGGGCCGGCGGGTGCGCGGGGGCGCGCCCGCCGGGCCGGTCGTCTCGGTCACCTCACCGTGCACGTGCGAGCTCCCTGGGTGCAAGCGTTCCGACGGCGCCCCCGACCGCCCGATCACCCCGGACGATACGACGCGTTCCTGTGTGGCCCCGCGCGCGGCCTCATCGACGCCGGCGTGCGCCGCGGGACGGGGTGGCGGTGAGGGGGTCGGCGGGCCAGTCGTGCTTGGGGTAGCGACCGCGCAGTTCAGCGCGGACGCCGCCGTAGCCGTTGGCCCAGAACGAGGCGAGGTCGGCGGTCACGGCGGCGGGGCGGCCGGCCGGGGAGAGCAGGTGCAGCAGGACGGGTAGCCGGCCGTCGGCGACGGTGGGGCTCGCGGTCCAGCCGAGCACCTCCTGGAGCGTGACGGCGAGGACGGGCTGGTCACCGGACCAGTCGAGGGCGATCCGCGAGCCGGTGGGCACCTCGAGGCGTTCGGGGGCGAGCTCGTCGAGGCGGTGGGAGACCGACGGGTCGAGCAGCCCGCGCAGGATCTGGGCGGCGTCGACGTGGGCGAGGTCGGCGCGGCGGCGGGCGCGGTCGAGGGGGCCGGTCCACCAGCGGTCGGGGTCGTCGAGCAGGGCGGCGTCGGAGACGTCGGGCCACGGCGCGCCGAGGACGCGGTGCAGGGTGGCGACGCGGTCGCGCAGCGCGCGGGCGTGCGCGGTCCAGTGCAGCAGCCCGAGGCCCTCGGTGCGCAGGCCGTCGAGGAGCGCGGCGCGCACGGCGGCCGGATCGGGATCGCGGAGGGGGCGTTCGTCGAGGACGATCGCGCCGAGCCGGTGGACGCGCCGGGCGCGGACGTCCCCGTCGGCCCAGGCGATCTCGTCGTCGTCGGCGAGCAGCGGGGCGCCGACGCGTTCGGCGAGCTCGCGGCCGCCG
>MEGH01000029.1 GCA_001725415.1 Pseudonocardia sp. SCN 73-27 | reverse complement strand
CCGCCGAATCAACGTTCTGCACGCAATGCTGCGCACCCGAACCGAGTTCCACGCACCAACCACGGGGCTCACTGCCGCTTGACAACCGCATTAGGAAGCCGCCTCCGAACCGGCCGGAGCCTGATGCGTCAACGCCGGCGTGGTCGGGTCATCCACGGTCGACAGGAACGACGACACCGCCTCCAGCAACCCCTGACCAGCCGGGGTCGCGATGAAGAGCACCAGCGCAACCAGCGAGAACATCACCGCACCGGCCGGGACCCGGCACTTCGCGCAGATCACCGCACCCACGATCGCGAACAGGATCAGCACACCCACGCTGCTCATGCCCAACCCGCCGCATCGATGACGGTCTGACGCGCCATCGCGGCCTTGATCATTGCCTCGACCGCTTCCGCCGGAACGGCGAGCCGGCCGCGGACCCGGACCGCGGGAAACTCTCCCGCGGCGATCGCTCGATACAGGGTCATCCTCGACATCTTGAGCATGCAGGCCACCTCCTCCACGTTGTAGAACATCGGACCCGGACGGGTCTTCTGGTCGTCGGTTCGTTCCATCGAACTCCTCCTCCAACGGGGCGCCGCCAACTGTAGCGCCAATATTAGCCCTAAAACTAGTCTCATACTCCAAGCCTGCCGCCGGGCGCGTTTGGCCCGCTCGAGAGCGACAGGGGCTAACCTCAACGCCGAAATCAGCAGCCTGGAGGGCGCATGGCAAAGGACTGGGACGCCGTCGCCGCCGCGATCAGGGCGCGACTCCTCGAGATGGACATAACGCAGGCAGAGCTGGCGACCCGCGCCGGCGTGGCGCTCATGACCGTTCGGGAGTTGCAACACAACCTGAAGCCGCGGCGCCGCAGCCCCCGGACCTTGACCGCCGTGTCCGAAGCCCTCGGCTGGCCACCTGGCCGGATCGCCGAGATCCTCGAGGGCGATCTCAGGACCCCTGCCGATGCGAAAGATCCGATCTTGCGCGAGCTCGACGCCGTCAAACACGAGCTCGCGCTGGTGGCGAGCCGCCTCGACGCGCTCGAGCGTCGGCTCGACTCTGCCGACAATCGCGCCTGATTGCAGTCACTCTGCGCGTTCGCATTCGGAGCAGCTGGCTGAATATGTCTTGATCGCCTCCGTAGCCATGGAGGCTGTGGTGCACTGGTGATCATGCCGATGACAGTGCCGCCTCGAAGCGGAACAACACAGGTCAGACAGCAGGCAGCACACGGCAGACCCCCGGCAAACCCGTCCCTCCGGAGGCGACCACATGACCGCTCCGGAGGGCTCGGCCGAAGGCTGGGGTGATCGCCTCCGCGCATGGCGCTCAGCCACCATGCACTGGTCGCAGCAGGACCTCGTGGACCAGGTCGTGCGGCTCGCGTTTGAGAGCAACGAAGACCGCGGGACTCGCCTGGACACCCGTCTCGTCAGCCGCTGGGAGAGTGGCGCAGTCACGCGACCTCAAGCCGTCTACCGCCGCCTCCTCGGCGGACTGGGCGCACCTCTGCCCGGTCCTGGCCATGCTGCATCGGTCGCATCTCGGCCCGTTTTGCCAGGCGCTTGCCCTCCCCCCGACCGAGACGCAGTCCTACCGTCGCGAGCGACCGATGATGCGTTCGACACGACGGAAGGCGATGAGGGGAACGTGCAACGCCGCGACTTCCTGCGGACGGGCACAGCCCTAGGAGCTGTTTACGAAGTCGGCGAGGCGGGTCGCGGCGGGCGCGTGTCGGTGCGCGGGCATGAGTGAGGTCTCCGGTAGGTGATCAACGACCAAGAAGACCGCCCGCCCGGAGACCCCGTTGAGCAGCCTATCGATCGGAGCACGTAAGGACCTGACGGACCGGCAGTGGCGGATCCTCAAACCGCTGCTCCCGGCCCCGACGGGCCGCGGCCGGCCCCGGAAGTGGCCCCACCGCCAGCTGATCGACGGGATCCGGTGGCGCACCCGGGTTGGTGCGCCGTGGCGGGACGTGCCCGACCGCTATGGGCACTGGCAGTCGATCTACTCGCTGTTCCGGCGCTGGCAGCGCCAGAACGTGTGGGCTCTGGTGTGGTCCACGCTGCTGGCCTGGGCCGATGCGGGCGGGCTGATCCGCTGGGACGTCTCGGTGGACTCCACGATCAACCGCGCCCACCAGCACGCCGCCGGAGCCCGACGCCGCCCGCAGGAGCAGGTCGAGCCGCCCGGCGACGAGCCCGCCGATCACGGGCTGGGCCGCTCCCGCGGCGGCTGGACCACGAAGATCCACCTGGCCTGTGAGCAGGGCCGCGGCCCGCTCGCCGCGCTGATCACCGCAGGTCATCGGGGTGACTCGCCGCAGTTCATCCCGGTCTTGAACGCGCTGCGGGTGCCCAGGCTCGGGCCAGGACGCCCCCGCACCCGCCCCGACCGGGTCCTCGCGGACAAGGCCTACTCGTCGCGGGGCAACCGCTCCTACCTGCGCGAGCGGAAGATCGCCGCGACGATCCCGGTCAAGGTCGACCAGCAGGCCCACCGGCTCAAGCGCGGCTCGGCCGGTGGGCGTCCACCCGTGTTCGATGAGGAGATCCACCGGCAGCGTCACGCGGTCGAGTGCGGGATCAACCTGCTCAAACAGCACCGCGCGCTCGCCACCCAGTACGACAAGCTGGCCCTGCGTTACGAGGCCACCATGCACATCGCCACGATCAACATCTGGCTACGAGCACTCGCCGCCCAGGCTTTCTAAACACGGCCTAGCCGCGTCGGGACTTCTCGCAGCGGTCCTCGGGACGAGCGGGAGCGACACGAGCACACCGGGCATCGTGGACGAGCTAACCCAGCGGCTCGTAACGCTGCGGAAGCTCGACAATCATCTCGGTGGGGCCGACACGTACAGGCTCTATGCCGCCGAGGCGGATCTTAGTGCGCAACTCCTCCGGCAAGGCTCGAACCGAGACGGCGTGAACCGCCGCCTCATCGCGCTCCACGCCGAGCAGTCGCAGCAAGCTGGCTGGGCCGCGTTCGATGCCGGTTGGCACGACCAGGCGACGGCTCATTTTCAGCGGGGCCACACCGCCGCAACCGAGATTCGCGACGCCGGCCTGGCAGGAAACGCCCTCGCATTCGCGGCCTACCAACGCATCACGCTAGGGAGACCAGCGCGACTCGCTTCGGAGAAGTCGCTCCACGCAGCGGGACTACCTGGAGTGCACCCACAGGTTCGCGCGCTGCTGTACTCGCGCGCCGCGTGGACGTTCGCGCTCGATGGTGACGCGGAGACCGCGGCCCGATGCCTTGGCCTCGCAGAGGAATCACTCGGCCAGCCGGACAGCCAGGCGGCGCCCGACTACGCGGCATGGATCGACGAGACCGAGCTGGCGATCATGAGCGGGCGCTGCTGGAGCGAATTGCAGCGCCCGTTGCGCGCGGTGCCGATTCTGGAAACGGCGCTGGCGGGCTTCAGCAACGCGAACGCTCGCGACAAAGCGCTCTACTCATCATGGTTGGCCGAGTCCTACCTAGACGCCGGCGAAGTTGAGCAGGCAACAACGGTCGTGCAGGCCGGCCTGGCAATAATGGGCAATGTCGCGTCCGTCCGCCCGAAGGCGCGCCTCTCAGCCGTCGCCAACAGGCTCAGCAAGCATCAGGACCTAGCCGTCGTGCGAGACCTCCTGAGCAGTGACACGTTCGACCCAGGCGCCGTACGGAGCTGAGACTCGAGCGAGCGCGACGGCCGTCACTTCTGGGTTGGACCACTCATGGTGCTCGACGAGATGCGCCTCGAGTTCGTCGTAACGTGCCGACGTGGTCTTGAGTGAGACCGTCCACTCCTCCCCCTGACCGAACTGACCCGCGTGCCAGAAGAACGAGACGACTGGACCCGAAACTTGACCCCCCGCAGCAAGTCCCGCCGTGATCGCGGACTCGGCCAGTCGGAGGGCGGCGTCACGGCTCGGGGTCGCAGTCGACACCGTCAGGAGGTCGGTCATGCCGTCGAGGCTAGGGCCACCACCGGCGCGAAGCATCTCGCCAGGGCCCACAACCGAACACTCGACTCCAAGCGACGGCTGAAACCCGGAAACTCCAACCACCGCGACGACCCGCACCATCAGCAAGGATGCATCGTGGAGCCATCCATGGAGCGAAACGCAGGCGAATGGTGGTCATGGAGCTATCACAGAGCAGCATGTCGGCAACAAAGATGCAGCTAAATACCGTTGAGACAACCGACAGCAGACCTCCTAAAGCGGGTGTCGCAGGTTCGAATCCTGCCGGGGGCGCCTCTCTGACCATCGGAACTCTGGAGTCACGAACACGGGGCGTACGACCGTCGCCGCGGCGCGACAGAGTAGACCGCGCGCGCATCGAGCAGTTCCCTCGGGCAGCGTTTGCGCCGTGGTCTACGCAGGGACAGGCGCGCGCCCGCCGCGTGGTGCCCCAGGGAACTCGATGACGGGATCGGAGGTCGAACCGCGGCACGGCCTCCCGTGCTCCCGCCACGCGGCACCTTCGAGGAGCCGTTGTCGGGCAAGGCGTTCGACGAGTTCGGGGAGCGCGCCCGGAGGCGCACCGCACAGGTCGCGGCAGCAGTCGTCGACGACCTGGTCGATCGTCCCGGCGCAGGCGCCGGAGCCGAACTCGGCGATCAGCCGCGCCTTGACCTGTGCCAGGGCCGCGCCGGTGTCGCCGACCGGCCTCAGCGGCAGCAGCATCGTCGCAACGCCGTGTGGACGCGGTTCGCGCACGGGTGGCGCGATCGATCCGGCGAACTCAGTCATGCGGGACGCCTCCGTGGAGTGCGACGAGCTCGGCGGGAAGTCCGCACGCGGACAGGTTCTCGTCGCGGTCGTCTTCGTGGGCCGGATCGTCGTCGCCGTACAGCGCCGCGAGCACTGCGGCCTGCGTCGCCCACGCCGGACCGTCGGGTGGGGACGTCGATGGCGATCGGACCGGGTAGGGCGACATGTGCGGCTCCTTCCGCGTGGGAGGGAAGGCCCGGCCGGTGAACCGGCCGGGCCTCGTGAGGGCTGAAAGATGTCCGTCGATCTCGTGTGGTGCCGACTCACCTCCCTCGGTCGATGCTCGTCGCGACACCGCCCTCGAAGTCCGGGGCGCCATCGAGATCCTGTGCCGGAGGACCGCGTCCTCGACCGCCGGTCGTCGACAGGTACCCGTGCACCCGCGGACGGCGCGTCGCCGACGGGCGTGGCCCGCAGCCACGTCGCGGCTCGTCGCCGTGTCGGCGCCGTCTGGCCGCTGCGCCCGGCCGTGGCCGTGGCGGGACGAGGCGTTCGTCCCCGAAGTTCGCCTCGACGATCTCCTCGAAGATCAGGTCGACGACCTCCTGCTCCCAGATGTCGAGGGGCTCGACGTCAGGAAGCGCCACGGTCTCGACATGCGCAGGGCGGGCGAGGGAGGGACGGCCGGAAACGACGACTCGGAGTGTGTCCGCGCTGATCGTCATGGCCTCACCTCAGGCGTCGATGGCCTGAGGCCCCTGGCCACTGTCGGTGATCGTGATGGAGCGCGGCTTGGCCCTCTCCGCCACCGGCACCCGCAGGGTCAGCACTCCGGCGTCGTAGTGGGCGGCGATGTTCTCGGTGTCGAGGGCCTCGCCGAGGAACAGCTGGCGGGAGAACACGCCGAGCGGGCGCTCGGCGACCTGCATCTCGGTGTGCTCGTCGCGGGCCGGGGGCCGACGCTCCGCCTTGACCGTGAGAACGTTGCGCTCCACCGACAGCTCGATCGCCTCCGGCTCGACACCGGGCAGGTCGAACTCGACGACGAACTCGTCGCCGCGCCGGTAGGCGTCCATGGGCATGGCGCTCGGCTTGGACCAGGTCCCGACGGTGCCGAAAGCTTGCGCGAGTCGGTCGATCTCACGGAACGGATCGGTACGCATCAACATCGAGCAACTCCCTCCGTGTCGGCAACTGGCTTGATGCGTCCGGAGCGAAGCAGCTGTCGCTCCGATATCTGCAATGGTAACTGGAGATTTTCGGAGTGACAAGTAGAGTTTCTTCCGCTCCGTGCACGTGCCATCAGTCGGCCGTACGGGCCTTCGACGAGTACCCGGGTCCCGGGGTGAGCGCCGAGACGCGGCGGCTGCCGTCGCCGAGGACCTTGACGGGTGAACGAGCCGAACCCGACCCAGCGGTGCATCCGGGCGAGCCGGTCCTGGCCCCCAGGCCTGCTCGACCAGCTGGATCCCGGCCCATCAGCAGCACCTGGGCCAGGGACGAGAGCGACACGCCGAGCCCGGACCAGCGGCCGAGCGAGGTGAGGCCGGTGGGCCAGCCGGTCAGGTCCTGCAGACCGCGCCCCGCCAGCCACTGGACGGTCATCAGCACCAGGCCGGCACCGACGAGTGCCGTAGCGGACCCACGAGTCGGCAGGTGCGTCGCGACCGAGGACCGGGGCCGTCCGCGGCGCGGGATGTTCGAGCACCACTCCCGCTTTTCGCCGCCGCTCGCCGCCGGACACCCAGCCACGCCGCCGCCAGTTGCCAGACGGCGAACGCCGCCAGGCCGACTGCGATGACGACGAGTCCGACCGCTCCGGCCCCGGTGCCGGCGATCGGCGACCGCGCCCTGCGCGTCGGCCGGCGCGCGGGCAGTCTCATGGCCTGGGCCAGCCGGCGTCGAGGCTGCGGAGGAACGCAGGCTGCACGTCGAGTGGCTCGGCGGCCCGCCCCATCGGCACCGACGGGTGGTCCTCGTCGTCGAGCTGTTCGAGCCCGGCCATCGCCCACCTCCGACGGCCGGACCAGACGCGACTCCTCCATTGCGAACCCACGAAACCATTGCGAACCCACGAAACCTGCGCTCACTGATGGAACTTTACTCCCTTTCGGGCTTGCGAGTTCCGAAGTCTCCTGTCTAGACTTCAGACATTCAGCCGTACGGCTGGTGCATCGCACACCGACCACGAGAGGAGAGCCAGCGATGCTGATGCGTACCGACCCGTTCCGCGAGCTCGATCGCATCGCCCAGCAGGCGCTCGGCGCCGCATCCGGGACCTGGTCGCGTCCCGCGGGCATGCCGATGGACGCCTACCGGCAGGGTGACGAGTACGTCGTCGACTTCGACCTGCCGGGCGTCGACCCGGCCGCGATCGACGTCTCCCTGGAGCGGGACGTCCTCACCGTCAGGGCGGAGCGTCGGCCGTCCCAGGACGGCTCCGTCGAGATGCAGGTGTCGGAGCGACCGCTCGGTGTCTTCTCCCGCCAGCTGTTCCTGGGCGATGCCCTCGACGGCGACCGCATCCACGCCTCCTACGACGCCGGCGTCCTCACCCTCCGGATCCCCGTCGCCGAGAAGGCCAAGCCCCGATCGATCGCGGTGGCGGCCGGCGCCGGTCCACGGGCACTCAGCACTGGAACGTCCTGAGCATCGGCCCGGCGTGGCCCAACCGGTACAGCGGCAGTGCTGGGCCACGCCGGGTCCGACCATCGACCACGAATCGGACACCGACCTGGAGTTCTCGTGAGCCTCGAGCACGTATGGCTGCAGATGTGCGACGGCGGTCTCGTCCGCGCGGACCGGATCAGCGAGATCGTCGTCCGCCCGGCACCGGCGACGTCCGGCGGCCGACCACGATGGCTGATCGACGTCGTCGTCCCGACCCCGTCGGGGGCCGGCGACCGCCACGGCTGGCGGACGGGCTCCCTGCATCGCACCCTGGCGCAGTCGCAGGACGAGCCGACCGAGGCGCCGACGGCCCTCGCGCGCCTGCTCGCGCAGCTGGACGAGCTCGACGTGGCCGGGGTCGTGTCCACCCGTGCCGAGGGCCCGGCCACGGCCCGCTTCGGTTTCGCCTCGTTCCGCAGCGGGTCGCCCACATCGGTCGGACACCCTGACGCGGTCGCCGTGCCGGTCACCGACCTCCACCTGGACGACGTGCCGCATCCCGCCGCCGCACGCTGACCTCGCAGTCGTCATTGCGAGACCGACCGAACGGCATGCCCTGACGGCGCCGCACGGCCGATGCCCACCGGTCAGCCCGCCGAGGAGAGGGGGTGAGCGTCACCGCACGCACACGCGCGGCCGAAGGTCCCCCGACCGCGCAGACATGGCACGACGGACCCCGCAGGTGGTGGCCGAGCCCCCTCGGCCACCACCTGCACTCCTGTCGTCGCGGCCGTCCGGCGGGTGACACCGTTCGCCGGGGAACAGAGCGCTCGCCCGGCCGGTTCCCCGGGTATGAGCGTGAATGCCGTCATGCCGGCTGAGTTCGACATCGTCCTGGCCCGGTGGTTGCGCGACACCGAGCGTCTCGCGCCGGAGCGTCTCCTGCTGACCTTCGACCCGCTGGCCGCGCCGGCGCTGTGCGCGTTCGCCGACCGCTTGCCGGCGGGCGTCACCCTCGATCTCGAGGACGGTCAGGTGCTGCTCGAGATCACGGCGCCCGAGCTGTGCGAGCGTCTGTTCGAGGAGCTGGTCGTCCGCGCCGAGACCGCCGACCTCCGCGCGCTGCAGCGTCATCTCGCCGCCTGACGGGTCTCCACCGGACGTGAGTGGTTGCGTCATGTCCGGGACGGGTAGTCACGGGCCGCCCCGAGGGGGTGGCTGACGATGAGAGCACTGCGGGGAGCGGGCGCCGTCCTGCTGATGGTGCTGGGCACGTTGTCGTTCGTCGTCGCGCTGGTGTTGTGCGTGACGATCATCCTGCTCCCGTTGGGGATTGCCTTGGGGTTCCTCGCGGTGAAGCTGTGGAAGCGCGCGATGACGCTGCTCCTCCCGCGACAGGCCGACGTGCGGCGTGGGTTGCGCAAGGGGTTCAAGGTGAAGGAGATCGGCGACGCCGCCTCCGACATCACCCGTCGTGGAGAGAAGCTGCGCAAGAAGGCCCGGAAAAAGGTTCGTCACCTGGCGACGGTGTAGTGCAGGTGCAGCACCCGGTCGCCCTGGACGACCTGGTCGGGGTCGTCGAGCAGGACGGTTCCGGTGTGGGAGCCGAAGTACCGCACGCCGTCCCCCATGACGACGGGCGCGACGTCCATCGCGACCTCGTCGACGAGTCCGGCGGTGAAGGCCTGGCCGCCCAGATCGCCGGCGGTGACGCAGACCAGGCCGTCGTCACCGGCGAGTTCCTTCGCGAGCGCGACACCGGCCTCGACGGAGTCGGCGACGTGGAACGGCGCGTCGGGGTGCGCGGCCAGCCAGTCCTCGGGCAGCGGCCGGTGCGTGACGACGACGAGTTGCTCGCCGGCGGCGGGTCTGCCGTCCCAGCCGTTGGTGGTGTCGAAGAGGTGCCGGCCGATGAGGGTGACGTCGATGCGGTCCCAGAACGGCTGGACGTAGTCGTGGGAGGCCTGCGAGACCTGGAACGTCCAGCCGCTGGCGCGGGCCGTGACCTCGGTGTCGCCGGTGAAGTACCAGTCGAACAGTGGTCCGACGGTGTCGTCCGGGAGGGCGATGAACCCGTCGACGGAGACCACCGCGTGCATCACGACCCGTGTCATCGTCCTGCTCCTCATGCCTCGTGGTCGCGCAGCCAGGCGACGTAGTCCCTCACCGTGCGTTCGACGTCGTACTCGGGTTCGAACCCGGTGTCCTGGCGGAGCCGGGTGATGTCGAGGTGTCCGGACGGCCGGTCGGGGCTGAGCCCGGGCGGCAGGGCCAGGTTCGCGCCGGGGACGGCGGCGTTGATGGCGTCGACGACCTCGGCATAGCGCACCAGCCGGCCGCTGGAGACGTTGTAGGTGTCGTGGTTCAGGTGATCGGCGAGCACGAGCATCGCGATCGCCCGACCGCAGTCCTTGACGTAGCAGAGGTCGGTGGCGTCGTCGGCGTGTGCGGACGGCCGGGGTGGGACGAGGTCGGGGTCCTCACCGCGGACGGCCGCACCGAGGAGCCGGGGCAGTGCGAAGAAGGGTGAGTCGGGCAGCCCGAGCGGGCCCCAGATCGTCCCGATGCGGAGGTTGACGACGCCGGGTCCGGCGAGGGTGCTCCACAGTTCGGCGGTCTTCTTGAAGACGAGGATCTGGTGCGGCGCAAGGCCCGGGAGCGGCATGTCCTCCCTGTAGGCGGCCGGAGGGAGCCCGGCGTACACCCCGATCGAGCTCGCCACCGCGAACCGTCGGACGCCCCACACGCGGGCCGCGTCCAGCGCGTTGAGCAGGGCGGTCGACTCGGCTCGCAGGTAGGCGACGGGATCGGGGGTGTCGAACGGCGACGCCGCGAGGTGCACGACGTCGGTGATCGGATGGCGTTTCCCGATGTCGAGGAACGCCCCGGCGTCGGTGGTGTCGAGTGGCTCGACGAGGACACGGGACGCGCCGGCCAGGAAGTCGGGGACCCGCACAGTGCGGTGCGAGGTGACGACCACCTGCTCGCCGAGGTCGAGCAGCGCCTGCGCGGTGTGCGAGCCGATCGACCCGAGCCCGCCGGTCACGAGGATCATGGTCGCGACGCTAGGCCGGGCGCAGAACCCGCGCTTGTACAGAACGGCCATCCCCCAGGAGCATTGGCCGGTACGCCGCGACGTGGTCGTGGTCGTCCGCACCGGCGCACGCGGCGCGGTACTGGGCCAGGAACTCCCCCGGCGTCACGCCCGCGATGCGACGGCACTCGCGGGTGAGGTGGGCCTGGTCGTGGTAGCCGGCCTCGACGGCCCAGCCTGCGAGGTCACCGGGTTCGGCCCGGTCGACCGCGGCCTGGATTCGCGCGGTGAAGCCGTGGAAGCGCAGCACCCGCTGGAGCTCCTTGGGCCCCATGCCCACGGTGGCGCGACAGCGTCGTCGGAGCTGGCGTTCGGAGATCGACAGCAGGTCGGGCAGGACGGCCGGTCCGCCTGCGCGCCAGGGCATGAGGCGTCGGACGGCCTCGTCGACGACCGGGTCGGCCTCGCCCGCGGCCCGTCCGACGAAGCGCTGCAACTGGTCCAGGGCGGCGTGCGGGGTGGGGGCGTCGCCGAGGGTATCGGTGAGCCGGTTCAGGTCGCGCCACAGGTCGGTGGCGGCGACGTCGGTGTCGGCGAGTTCGTCGGCGGGCATCCCGGCGAGCCCTCCGACGACGCCGGGGCGCAGCCGGATGCCGACGACGGTCCCGCCGGCGGGGATGTCGAGGTGTGCGGCCGTGGTCAGCGGGCCGAGCAACCGGGGTACCTCGCCGAGAACGCAGCGGACCTCGGCGCCGCCGTGGGGGACGGACCGCTGCGCGAGCGGCGCGTCGCCGACCTGCTGGATCCACACCGACGACGCGAGGGAACGGAGAGCGGGCATCGGCTCCGCGTCGAGGTACGAGGAACCCGCGACCACAGCTCCATGTTGTCAGAGCGACCAAATCGCCCCACAATGTGAATGACGTACTCACGATACGACTTACTCGAAGGGCGCCAACCACTCCCCTCGACGGCGAGCAGTAGTCACTGATGGGCAGACGACGAGGGGCACACTGAAAGCCTGCTCGGTCGGCGTCTCGGCCGCGTCCGTCGCCGCCATCGCTCTGATCATCCCGTTGTCGCGCGTCGTCCGATCCCGGTCGACGCGGGGCATCCGCACCACCGGAGGAGATCCATGTCCGTCGCCGAAGGCTCCACCCTGCCGCTCGAGGGGGTTCGGGTGCTGGAACTGGGGAACTACATCGCCGCACCCACGGCAGGACGGCTGCTCGCGGACTTCGGCGCGGAGGTGATCAAGGTCGAGCGCCCGCGGACCGGCGACGAGCTGCGCAACTGGCGGCTCTACGCGGGCGACACCTCGATGCTCTACCGGACGATCAACCGCGGCAAGAAGTCCATCGTGGTGGACCTGCGCAGCCCCGAGGGCCGCGACGCGGTGCTGCGGCTCGTCGCGACCTGCGACGCGGTCCTGGAGAACTTCCGGCCCGGCACGCTGGAGAAGTGGGGCCTCGGCCCCGCGGAGCTCGACGCCGTCAACCCCGACGTGATCCTGTCGCGGGTGTCGGCGTTCGGGCAGACCGGGCCGCTGTCGGAACGGCCGGGTTTCGCGGCCGTGGCCGAGGCGATGGGTGGGCTGCGCGACCTCGTCGGTGAGCCCGACCGTCCGCCGTCGCGCACCGGCGTCTCGATCGGCGACTCGATCGCCGGGCTCTACGCGGGGTTCGGCGTCGTCATGGCGTTGTTCCAGCGCGAGAAGGCCCGCGGCAACGACCGGCCCGCGCTGGTCCAGCGCACGATCGACGTCGCGCTCAACGAGGCCGTCCTGTCGGTGATGGAGTCGCTCGTCCCCGACCATCTGGCCTACGGCGTCGACCGGCAGCGCGTCGGCGGGCGGATGGAGGGCATCGCCCCGTCCAACGCCTATCCGTGCGCGGACGGGGCGTCGGTGGTCATCGCCGGCAACGGCGACGGAATCTACCGACGGCTGATGGCCACGGCCGGGCGAGCCGACCTGGGTGAGGACCCGGCGCTGCAGACGAACGCCGAGCGCTGGGCCCGCCGTGACGAGCTCGACGACGCCATCGGCGCCTGGACGGCCACCCTCCCCCGCGCCGACGTGCTCGCCGCCCTGGAGGAGGCCGGCGTCCCCGCAGGCCCGATCTACACGGCCGGCGACATCGTCGACGACCCGCAGTACAAGGCGCGGAACATGATCCAGTACTTCGACGTCGACACCGGCGAGGACACCCCGCGCCGCGTCGGCTTCCCGGGCATCGTGCCGGTCATCGGCGACCGGTCGCTGCCGGTGCGCCACCTCGGACCCGACCTCGGCGAACACACCGCAGAGGTGCTCGCCGAGATCGGCGTGACCCCCGTCGACCAGCCGGAAGGTGCCCGATGACCCCGAATGTGCCCCAGCGCGACGTGCTCCTCCGCGACGTCACCCTGCGCGACGGCCTGCAGCTCACCGGCAAGACGCTGCCGACCGAGCGCAAGGTCGAGATCGTGCGTGAGCTGCTCGCGCTCGGCGTGCCCAGTCTGGAGATCGGGTCGCTGGCCCGGCCGGACCTGGTGCCGCCGCTGGCCAACACGCTCGAGGTGGTCGCCGCGCTGACGCCCGACGAGCTCGAGCGCTGCTGGATCTGGGTGGCCACGCCACGCCACGTCGCCCGTGCCGTCGACGCCGGGGCCCTCAACCTGCAGTACTGCCTCTCGGTGTCCGACGCCCACAACAACGCCAACATAGGGCGCGACACCGACGCCAGCCTCGCCGCGATGCCCGAGGCCGTCGAGACGGCCCTCGCCGCGGGCGGACGCGTCCAGCTCTGCCTGGCCACCGCCTTCACCTGCCCCTTCGACGGGCCCGTCGACCCCGACCGGGTGCTGGCCATCGTCGACGACCCGCGCACCGACGGTGCAGCCGACGTCGTCCTCTGCGACACCCTCGGCCAGGCCGCGCCCGCCGAGGTGTCCGCGCTGGTCGGCCGCGTCGCCCGGGATGCCCCCGGCCGGCGGATCGTGTTCCACGGCCACGACACCTGGGGTCAGGGCGTCGCCAACACCCTCGCCGCCGTCGCCGCCGGGGCCCAGGTCGTCGACGGTGCCCTCGGCGGCCTCGGCGGCTGCCCCTTCGCCCCCGGCGCCAGCGGCAACACCTCCACCGAGGACCTGCTGTTCGCGCTGCGCCCGTCGTGGCTCGACCCCGCCGGGCTGGTGGCACTGGCGGCGCTGTCGACCGACCTGCTCGCCGAGCTCGACGAGCCCAACCGCTCCCGGACGGTGCAGGGCATCCGCTCGAAGGCCGACGCCTTCCCGTGGACAGCGGCCCACCGCGCGGCCGGCGGCGACCCGAGGGCCGTCGCGCTGGCGGGCGCGGGGGCCTGCTGAACGGGCATCCCTACGGGAGCAGGTCCGGCGGGGTCGCGAACACCGGGTGCTCCCGCCCGAGTACATCTGCGCGGCCGCGGACACGACGTGGATCGTGGCGGCCACGTCCGTTCCCGGGAACTCGTACACGGTCGCGGCCTGCGTGACTTCCTTGATCGGCTACGAGGAAGAGCGGGGACGTGGCCGCGGAACCGCGGCCCCGAAAGAAGCCCGGCGACCGCGCCCGAAGTCGCCCGTCGTGTCGTCGATATCCGATTCATCCTGCGCCGCAACGTCTTCGTGCGGTCGTGCGCGGCAACAGTCGCCATGGCGACCATTGCCGCGCACAGGGGAGTGGGCTGCTGCGCCGCTCCCCCGCGATGCTGCCGATCCCGGGCACGTCGTCGGTCGCGCACCTGGAGGACAACGTCGCCGCCGCGGCCGTCGATCTCTCCGGCGCCGACGTCGAGGCACTGACCGCCGCCGTCGGCCGACCCGAGCGATGAGTTCCTCCGGGTCCGGCGGTCGTAACCGGTGACCGCACCCGGACCCGGAGGGACCCACCGTGACGACGATCGTCTCCACCCTGTTCATCAGCCTCGACGGCGTCGCCGAGATCGGCGAGACCTGGCACTTCCCGTACTTCGACGAGAACATGGGCCGGGCCGTGTCGGAGGACTACGAGGGCGTCGGGACGCTGCTGCTCGGCCGCGTCACCTACGACAGCTTCGCCGGGGCCTGGCCCGACCGGGAGGCCGCGGGTGGTGACGACGCCGAGTTCGCCGCGTCGCTCGGGGACCGGCGCAAGATCGTCGTGTCCCGGTCACCCCTCGAGTTCACGTGGCGCAACTCCGAGCTGATCGACGGCGAGCTCACCGACGCGGTCGCCGCCCTGCGTGCCGACGAGACGCTGGGCCGGGTGCTGATCCCCGGCTCGATCTCCGTGGTGCGCCAGCTCCTCGCTGCCGGGCTGCTCGACGAGCTGCGACTGTTCGTGCACCCCGTCGCCGCCCGGACGGGGAAGCGGCTCTTCGACGAGGGCGACGAGCACCAGCACCTGCGGCTGCTGTCGACGGAAGCCCTGCCGACGGGCGTCGTCCGGCTGCAGTACGCGCCGTCGGCGGCACCGGGCGCCGTGGGCTACGACGACGTCGCCGCGCTGGGCCCGGAGGTCCGCGCCTGAACACCTCCCGCCGGGCGCGCGAAGCGTGACATCGGGGGCGGTCGATGCCACGCTGCCGGGTGATCATCCGGGGCAGACGCCGCCGGCACGGCCCACGGGGGGACGCGATGGCGGACACCGGATCAGGCGACGCCCCGCGCCGCGTCGCGGCCCTGACGACGCTTCCGCGAGGGCTGGTCGTCGTGCTGGGGACGACCGGACTGCTCGTGTCGGTGCTGGCGCTCAGAGAGCTGTCGGGCGTCGTCGCACCGGTGCTGCTGGCCCTGGTGGTGGTGATCGGGGTGCACCCGCTCACCGGCGCGCTGCGCAGACGTGGTGTGCCGCAATGGCTCGCGGTCGTCGTCACGATGATCGTGGCGTTCGCGATCATCGTCGGCCTGGCGTTGTCGCTGGCCCTCGCGGTGGCCCAGCTCGCCACCGTCCTGCCGACCTACCAGAGCCAGTTCGCGTCCCTGCTGGGCGACCTGCGCCGCTGGCTCGGCACACTCGGCGTCGGCCAGGAGCAGCTGCAGTCGGTGTTGTCGCAGTTCGACTTCGGCCGGCTCGCCGGGGTGGTCACCGGGCTGCTGACGGGCCTCGTCGGCGTCCTCACCGACCTGGTGTTCATCGTGTTCGTCGTCGTGTTCATGGGGATCGACGCCGCGACGTTCTCCCGGCGGATGGAGGAGGCCGGGGAGTCGCGGTCCGACATGGCGCTCGCGATCCGCGGGTTCGTCCGCGGTACCCGCAGCTACCTCGTCGTCTCGACGATCTTCGGGCTGATCATCGCCGTCCTCGACGGGGCCCTGCTCGTGATCCTCGATGTGCCGCTGCCCGTGCTGTGGGCGCTGCTCGCGTTCGTCACCAACTACATCCCGAACATCGGCTTCATCATCGGGCTCGTCCCGCCCGCGCTGCTCGGGCTGCTGGCGGGCGGGCCCAGACTGATGATCTTCGTGATCGTCGGCTACTGCGTCCTCAACTTCGTCTTCGCCTCGGTGATCCAGCCCAAGTACGTCAGCAACACGGTGAACCTCTCGCTGACGTTGACGTTCCTGTCGGTGGTGTTCTGGTCGTTCGTCGTCGGGCCGATCGGCGCCGTCCTCGCGATCCCGCTGACGTTGCTGGCCAAGGCATTGCTCGTCGACGCCGACCCGGGGACACGGTGGATGTCGGGGCTGCTCACCGGGGGCAGCCTTCCGAAGGCCCCGGCGCCCGCGGCCGTCGAGGCCGCGCCACCGACCGTCGAGGAACCGCGGGATGACGTCGCACCTGGTTGACCGGCTGGTCCGGCGCGTCACCACGCTCGTGGGCGACCGGCTCGTCGTGCGGGTGATGCGCCGCATGACCGCCATCAGCGGCTACGACCGGGCGCTCGCGCTGGCGTCGCAGGCCTTCGTGGCGCTCGTCCCGGCGATACTGGTGATCTCCGAGGGGCTCGGTGGTTCCGGCCGGCTGACGGAGCTGGCGAGCAGCCTCGGCTTCTCCCCGTCGGCCGCCGACACCGTCGGCGGCCTCCTCGAACGGCCCTCCGCCGACCACTCCCTGACGGCACTGGGCTGGGTTCTGCTCGTGGTCTCGGTGCTGGGCTTCGTGCGCTCGCTGCAACGGGCCTACAGCGCCGCGTGGAACCTGCCGTCGACCGGCATCCGTGGCTACGCGCGCAGCCTCCTCGTGTCCGCGGCGCTCGTGCTGGAGCTCGCGGTGCTGGTGCTGCTCGCACCGCTGCTGGGCTGGCTGGTCGGCAGTCCCGTCGTGTCGCTGGTCGCCTACGCCGTGACCGCGCTCATCCTGTGGTGGCCCATCCAGTTCCTGTTGCTGCGGGGCCGGGTCGGCTGGCAGGCGCTGCTGCCCGGCGCGGCGGTCACCGGAGCCGGTCAGGCGCTGCTCGTGACCGCGTCCGGGTTCATCGTGCCGGTGACCGCGTCCCGGGCGGCCGAGCGGCTCGGGCTGCTCGGCGTCGCCACCGTGGTGCTGTCGTGGCTGGTCGTGCTCGGGGTGCTGCTCGTCGTGTCGGCGGTACTGGGCGCGGAGCTGGCGCAGACCACCGGCACCGCCGACGACCCCGAGGAGACCGACGACCCGGCCTGACGCGACGAGCATCAGCAACGCGATCATCGACGACGCGGCGACCAGCAGACCGAGCAGGGCCGCACTCGCGCCCGTCACGGCGCCCGCGAAGCCCGCCCGGTCGTCCATGCGGGCATCCTGCCCGGTCAGGCCAGCTCTGCGGCCACCGCTGCGCCGAGCGCCGAGGTCGTCCCGGTGCCGCCCATGTCGGGGGTGAGGATGTCGCCGCCACGGCCCAGCACCGTCTCGATCGCACGCATCACCGCGGCCGCGGCCTCGGACTCGCCCAGGTGTTCGAGCATCATCGACACGCACCAGATCTGGCCGACGGGGTTGGCGATCCCCTTGCCCGCGATGTCGGGCGCCGAGCCGTGGACCGGCTCGAACAGGCTCGGGTAGGTGCGTTCCGGGTTGATGTTGCCGCTGGGCGCGATGCCGATCGTGCCGGTGCAGGCCGGACCGAGGTCGGACAGGATGTCGCCGAACAGGTTGCTGGCCACGACGACGTCGAACCGGTCGGGGTTCATCACGAACTGGGCCGTCAGGATGTCGATGTGGTACTTGTCCACGCGCACGTCGGGGTAGCCGGCGGCCGCCTCGACGACGCGCTCGTCCCAGTACGGCATGGTGATCGAGATGCCGTTGCTCTTGGTCGCCGACGTGAGGTGCCGGGCCGGGCGGGCCTGCGCGAGCTCGAAGGCGTATTTCAGGATCCGGTCGACGCCGACGCGCGTCATGACCGTCTCCTGCAGCACCGTCTCGCGGTCGGTCCCCTCGAACATCTTGCCACCGACGCTCGAGTACTCGCCCTCGGTGTTCTCGCGGACGACGAGGAAGTCGACGTCGCCGGGCCTGCGGTCGGCGAGCGGGCTGCGGACGCCCTCCAGCAGCTTGACCGGGCGCAGGTTGACGTACTGGTCGAAGCGGCGCCGGAACTGCAACAGGCTGCCCCACAACGAGATGTGGTCCGGCACGACCTCCGGCCAGCCGACGGCGCCGAAGAAGATCGCGTCGAAGTCGCGCAGCGTCTCGAACCAGTCGTCGGGCAGCATCGCGCCGTGTTGCTGGTAGTAGTCGGCGGAGGCGAAGTCGAAGTCCGCGAGCTCGACATCGAAGCCGAACGTGGCCGCCGCGGCTCGCAGGACCCGCACGCCCTCCGGCACGACCTCCTTGCCGATGCCGTCACCTGGGATCACAGCGATGCGGTGTTTCGTCACGAACGTTCCTTTCCTGGATCGGCGACCCTGCCGTCTGTAGCCTAGGCGGCACAAAACTGCGGTTCCAGGCGCGATTCGACCCAAGACCTTTGCGTCGCTCGAAAGAAAGGCGTGCCGAGGTGGACCTCCCCGACCTCGACGATCTGGAGTTCTTCGACGGCATCGCCACCGCCGGCACCCTCACCGAGGCCGCACGGCGCTGGGGCGTGTCCACATCGGCCGTCAGCAAACGCCTCGCCTCGCTCGAACGCCGCCTCGGCGCCCAGCTCGTCCGCCGCAGCACCCGCCGGCTCAGCCTCACCGACGAGGGCGACCGCTACGCCGCCGGGGCCGCCCGACTGCTCCCCCTGATCAGCGACCTCGAGGAGGACGTCGGCCGACGCCGCGGCGCCCTGCGCGGACGCGTCGCCGTCCACGCCACCATGGGCCTCGGCCGCTCCCACGTCGCCCCCGCCCTCGGCGCCTTCGCCGCCACCAACCCCGGCGTCTCCGTCGAGCTCGAACTCTCACACCTGCCGCTGCACGTCGCCGGAAGCCCCTTCGACTTCGCGATCCGCGTCGGCCACCGCGACGACTCGGCCCTGCTCTGCCGGACGCTGCTGCCCAACCGCCGCGTCGTCTGCGCCTCGCCGGGCTACGTCACCGAGCACGGCGCCCCCCGTTGCCTCACCGACATCGCCGAGCACCAGTGCATCGTCATCCGCGAGATCGACACCGACCACACCGTGTGGCGCTTCGGCGACGATGCCGCCGAGACCACCGTCCGCGTCCCCGGCACGATGATCACCAACGACGGTGACGTCGCCACCCGCTGGTGCGTCGACGGGCACGGACTGCTCATGCGCTCGCTGTGGCACGTCGGCCCCCTGCTGCGCGACGGTGTCCTCGTCCGCGTCCTGCACGAGGTCCCCACCCCGCGCGCCGACGTCGTCGCCATGTACCCAGCAGGCCGGCACCTCTCCCGGCGCGCCGCCGCCGCACTCGACCACCTCGCCGACGAACTGGACCGCCGACTGGGCGACGCAACGGCCGACTGACGCGCGAACCGTCGCCGGTCTCAGCGCACCCGCACGTTGCCCATCCACGACCCGCCGCGCACCACCACGTGCGGCATCCCCCGCTCCGCCGACGGCCCGATCTTCGGCGGCACGATCCACGTGCCGCCACGCTTCAGGTCGCCCGCCGTGTTGGACAGCTCCAGCACCTCACGGGTCCGCGCCCCTCGGCGCCGGGAAGGTCGAGCAGGAGCCGGTTCAGGTCGGCCCGGGTCACCGACTCCGCGGCGGCAGCCGTCCGCTCGCCGTACTCGTCGACGGTCGGACGCCCCTCGGAGAAGTGGGCCGCCAGCAGCTTCGTCACGTGCTCGCGCTCCTCGTGGGAGACGCGCAGGTCCTGGGGTGCGATCTCGTCCGTCATGGGAAGAACGCCAGGGACGCAGCGGGTCCCGGACATCCGGGAACGACCCCGATCCCGGCCTCGGGGATGCCCCCGGCCGGGACAGGCTGTCCGGTCCGCGCGCGTCGGGCACCGTCGGCCGCTCGGGGGACAGCGGCGTCGTCCCCCGCACCCATCGGCCGACCGAGGGTGCGCAGGCACGTTCGGGACGAACCTTGAGGCATCGGGGAAACAGCCCCGGGCCACAGGATCGGAGACCGGATCATGGACACGCCCTTCACCCCCACCAACCCCTTCGCCCCCATCGACCGCAGCGGCTCCACCTCCACCCGGACCGTGGGCCAGAACGCCGCCCGCGGTGTCGCGCTCCTCGTCGGCGCCGGTCTCGCCGTCGCGCTCGGCACGAGCGTCCACACCGCCGCCGCTGTCTCGGTCCTGATGCTCGCCGCGCTGCTCTTCCTCGTCGGCGCGGTCGTGCAGGGTCACCGCTCGGGGCGTCGCCCGCTGCGGATGGAGCAGTTCCGCCCGTCGGCCCCGATGGCCGGGAACCTTCCGACCGTCCGCTGATGGTGCACCGCCTCTCCGGGCCCGGCCTCGTGCCGGGCCCGAGGCATGTCCGGGGTGTCCTCCGATCGACGGACATGCGCGTCGTCCCCTGCCTCCTCCGGCAGGCCGACGGTGCGGCGCACCGAACCGGGCGAGTCTGGAGGCATCGGGAAAGACCCCCGGACCAGCGAGGAGACCGCGTCATGAACGCCACCGTCACGCCCCCTGTCACCACCGGCACGCAGGGCGAGCCGCCGGAGCCGGCGCGTCGGCACCCGGGTGTCCGGCTGGCGGCGCTGCTGGTCGGGGCGGGGGTGGCGATCGTCTGTGCCGCGACGCTGCACGTCGCGGTGGCGGTCGGGCTGCTGATGCTGTCGGCGATCCTGTTCCTGCTGGACAGCCGGATGCACGACCACCGGACGGGCCGCCGCCCGCTCGACGACGCCGGGTTCCCGCCGGCACCGTCGTTCACCGGTGAGGAGCCGACGTGGCGGTGAGCTCAGCGGGTCTTGACGTCCCCGACGTAGAGCCTGCCGCGGACGACGACATGAGGATCACCCCGGTGCACCGCCGGGGTGATCGTGTTCGTCACGTGCCCGACGTGGACGCGGACCTCGTCGACGTCGACGGTGCCGCCCGGCGGGAGCCGCAGGTCGACGTCGCCGACCCACATGTCGACGTCGAGGGTGACGACGGGTGTCATGAAGCGGGCGTCGCGCAGGTCGAGCTTGACGTCGCCGAAATGCGAGCGCACGACGATCCGTGAGGGGACGAGCCATTCGCCGCTGCGTTCGAGGTCGCCGTGGTTGCTGGTCCACTCGAGTATCTCGCGCGAGCGGACGGCCTCGGCCCCGGGCAGATCGAGCAGCAGTTGGTTGAGGTCGGCACGGGTGACGGCGACGGCGGCGGCGCTGCGGGTCTCGTACTCGTCGGGGCTCAGCCTGCCGGCCTCGAGGTGCGCGGCCAGCAGCCGCGACACGTGCTCGCGTTCGGCGTGCGACACCCGCAGGTCGCGCGGAGCAACCTCGTCCCCCACCGGACCACCGTAGCTCAGCAGAAGGTGATGACGTTGCGGTCCAAGGGCATCTGCCCGTGACGCCGGCTCGTGTCGGTCGAAGCCGTGTAGGGCAGCACCGGGTTGGGCTGGAGGGCGAGGACGTCGTCCCAGATCCGTTCGGTGACCTGCCCGTTCACGGTGAAGCACTCGAACTCGAAGGGGGTGCTGTCGGTCGGGAAGAACGTCCCCTCGGTCATGACCTGGAAGTGCAGGTGGGGCGCCGTCGAGTTGCCGGAGCTGCCGATGTGGCCGAGGACGTCGCCGCGCTTGACGGTCTGACCGGTCTTGACCGCGACGCTGCCCGTCTTGAAGTGCGCGTAGAGCAGGTAGACGCCGGGGGCGATCATGACGGTGACGTGGTTGCCGACGGTCTCCTTGATCGGCGGGATCGGCGGCGGCTCGGGCAGCGACGTGGTCTCGGGGAAGCCGTCGGTCGCGTCGACGACGACCCCGTCGGCGGCGGCGAGGGCGGGCTTGTCGTAGGCGTAGAAGCTGGTCAGCTTGCTGGGGTCGCCGGTCCAGGCGCGGTGCTGGTCGTCGAGCAGGTACCAGTCGATGGCGTAGCGCTGCGGGACGAGCAGCTTCCCGTTGAGGGGGGCGAGTCCGCGGCGGTGGTGCGACTCGTCGGCGCAGCAGCCGTCGCTGGCATACCAGGGTCCGCCCGCCATGACGGGGCCCAGCACCGGCGCCTTCGCGGTGCTGACGTCGACGCGGCCGACGGTCGACACCAGTGCGCGGTCGCCGGCGGGGGTGGTCATGGTGACGTTGACGCGGTGGGTGAGCGCGGCCGGCGGGGCACCGTCGACGGTGACGTCGAGCCACACGATGACGGTCGCCGCTCCGGGGACGGGCGGGGCGGCCGTCGGTGGGGGCGCTCCCTCCTCCGCGGCTGCGCCGATGAGGTTGCTCGATGCGCCCAGCGTCGCGCCACTGAGCGAGAGCAGGATGTTCTGGTCGGCAGCGTCGAGGACGTCGACCTTGTCGAGCCGCAACGTCGCCGGGCTCGCGTTGGTGAGCAGCAGCTCGTAGGCGAGGTGGGTCTTGCCGTCGGTGCCGGTGACGGGCGCCGGGGTGGTGAGTGTCGTCGCGGTGACGGGGGTGAACGCCGTCGCCGGGTCGATGCCGCCCGCGGGTACCGACGGCGGGGCGGACGGCGGGGCGGACGGCGGCGGTGCTCCCGGCCCCTCCGTGGGCGTGTCGGTGCACGCGACGAGGACGAGGGGCGCGACGAGGAGGGCCGCGAGCGAACGGACCAGACGACGACGTGACGGCATGGTGCCTCCCGAGCGGTCCCCCCGACCCGCGGCGAGCGTATGTCCGGTTCTGCTCGGCGGGAAGGCCTCCGCAAAGGATCTTCGGGTGAACTACCCGGCTGGTCGACGCCCGGCCGCGGGTCGGATGCGGAGCGTGTGTGCCGCAGCCCACGAGGCGCACGGACGGTTGTCGGCGCAGGATCGACGGGTGACGTCGTCGAGCATCGCCGCGTGAGCGGCCTCCCCGTCCGCCCCGACGCTCCGGCCGTGATGTCGCGCGGCCTGACGTTCCTGTTCGCGGTGGCAGGCGGCGCGGCCGTCGGCAACCTGTACTGGGCGCAGCCGTTGCTGGACTTCGTCGCCGCGGACCTGCACTCGCCGACGGCGCTGGCGGGCTGGCTGGTGACAGCGACGCAGATCGGGTACGCGGCGGGAATCCTGCTGATCGTCCCGTTGGGCGACGTGCTGGACCGGCGGCGGCTGGTGCCGTTGATGATGTTGTGCGCGACGGCGGCGCTGGTGGCGTGTGCGTCGGCGCCGTCGATGGGGTTCCTGCTGGTGGCGATCGCGTTGCTCGGGGTCACGACGGTCGCGGGCCAGATTCTCGCGCCGCTGGCGGGCGATCTGTCGGATCCGGCGGTGCGGGGGCGGGTCGTCGGCACGGTGATCTCGGGGATGCTGACGGGGATCCTGGTGTCGCGCACCATCAGCGGGCTGGTCGCGGGGGTCGCGGGCTGGCGGGCGATCTTCGCCGCGGCGGCGGTCCTGACGGTCGTCCTGGCTGTGCTGCTGTACCGGGCGATCCCGCGGCTGGAGCCGAAGACGCGCATGCCCTATCCGGCGCTGATCGCCTCGGTGGGCCGGGCGGTCGTGCACGAGCGGGTGCTGCGGTGGACGCTCGTGATCGCGGCGACCGGGTTCGGCGTGTTCTCGATGTTCTGGACGGCGCTGACGTTCCTGCTCAGCGGCCCGCCGTTCCATCTGCCGGTGACGGTGATCGGGCTGGTCGGCCTCGCCGGGCTGGCGGGGGCGTTGGCGGCGCAGCGGGCGGGGCGGCTGCACGACCGTGGTTGGTCGTTGCCGGCCAGCGGTGTGGCGTGGGCTCTGACGGTGGTGACGTTCGTGGTGTCGGCGTTCGCGGGGCACTCGATCGTGCTGGTGCTGCTCGTGGTCGTGCTGCTCGACGTCGCGATCCAGGCGCAGAACATCCTCAACCAGACGCGGGTGTTCGCGATCTCCCACGAGGCGCGCAGCCGGCTCAACACGGCGCTGGTGGCGGGCAACTTCGTCGGCGGGGCGATCGGGTCGGCGGCGGCGACGGTGCTGTGGTCGGCGGGCGGCTGGACGGCGATCTCGGTCGCGGGCGCGGTGGCGAGCGCGTTCGCGCTGACGGTGTGGGCGATCGGTCGTCGCGGCCCGCTGGTGGCGGCGGACACCGTCTAGATCCGGACCCGCCCGTCCTCGACGACCACGATCCGGTCGGCGACGCGTTCGACCAGCGACAGGTCGTGGCAGATCAGCAGGACCGTGGTGTCGTGGTCGTGGCGCAGGGCATCGATCGCGGCGAGGAGATGGTCCCGGTGGGCGGCGTCGAGGGCGGAGGTGACCTCGTCGCAGACCAGCACCGCGGGGTGGGCGACGAGAGCGCGGGCGACGGCGGCCCGTTGCAGCTGGCCGCCCGAGAGGGTCGTCGGGCGGCGGGCCGCGACCTCAGGCGCGACGCCGAGCCTGGTCAGCAGCTCGTGGGCCTCGTCGCGGGCCGCGGCGGCGGGGACGTCGCGCAGCAGCACGGCGGGGCGGGCGACCTGGTCGATCACGCTGCGGTGGGCGAGGAATGTCGCGCGCGGGTCCTGGTGGACGTACTGGACGGCGCGGCGCTGGGCGCGGCTGCGGCGCCCGATCCGGGCGGGCAGCAGCGCGCCGTCGACATTGACCGTGCCGCGCGCCGAGGCCAGTCCGGCGACGCAGCGGCCGAGCGTCGTCTTGCCCGCCCCGGAGAGCCCGACGACGCCGAGCAGCTCACCGGCGCCGGCGTCGAGGTCGACGCCGTGCAGGACGGCGCGTCCGGCGCGGTCGGCGATCGCGAGGCCGCGCACCCGCAGCCGGACGTCGCCGGCGGGCCGGCCCGTCGGGATGGCGTGCGGCACAGCGGGGCCGAGCAGCTCGGCGACGGTGCCGCGGGCGACGACGCGACCGTGTTCCAGCCGCATCGCGCGGCCGCCGAGGGCGCGGGCGACGTCGAGGTCGTGGGTGAGCAGGACGAGCGCGGTCCCGTTCGCGCGCAAGGCGTGGAGGCGTTCGACGAGCTCGGCGGAGGTCGTGGGGTCGAGGCCGGTGGTGGGTTCGTCGAGGACGACGACGTCGGGCCCGGTGACGAGCGTCTGCGCCAGCGCGGCCCGCTGCTGCTGGCCGCCGGAGAGTTGGTGGGGGAAGCGGCGCAACAGGGCGGGGTCGAACCGGGCGGCCTCGCAGGCCTCGGCGACCGCGGCTGCGCGGCCCGCGCGGGCGCGGTGCCGCAGCGCGGCGAGCTCGCGCAGCACCGACCCGACCCGCCGGACGGGATCGAGAACGGTGCCGGGGTGCTGGGGCAGGAGCGCGACGCCTCGGCTCGGTCGTGCGCGGCAACAGTCGCTGTGCCGACCATTGCCGCGCACAGAGAGCGTTACGCCGGGAGCGGACTCGCCCAGCAGCGCCAGGCCGAGTGTGCTCTTCCCGGCGCCCGACTCACCCAGGACGGCGAGCACCTCGCCCCGCTCGAGGACGAGGTCGACGTCGTGCAGCAGCCGGTGCTCCCCCGCGTCGGCACACAGGCCCTCGATCTCCAGGATCGTCATGAGCGACGCTCCAGCAGGTCGTCGACCAGCAGGTTCGTCCCCGCGCACAGGGCGACGAGCAGTCCGGCGGGCAGCAGCACCACCGACGGTCTCAGGAACAGGGCCGTCATGTTCTGGTCGACGACGACCGCCCAGTCGACGACGAGCGGGTCGAGCCCCGCCCCCAGGAAGTTGGCCGACGACAGCAGCCCGACGACACCCGAGACGCGGGTGGTGGCGTCGACGATCGTCGGCGGCAGGACGCGGCGGCCGGTCTCGACGATCCGCACCCGCCACCAGGGCTCACCGGTCATCGTCATCGTCTCGAGCGCGGCCACGCACGCGGGCGCGGCGGCCGCCCCGCGGACCAGCCGCACGACGTGGGGCAGCTGCACGAACGCCACCGCGAGGACGAGCCAGACGACGCTGCGCCGGCCGGTCGCGGCCAGGACCATGAGCACGAGCAGCGACGGCAGCGCGAGCAGCACGTCGAGCAGCCCGATCGTGATCGTCTCGACGATGCGCCCCCGCGCGGCGACGACCAGCCCGATCGGCATCGCGACCAGGTAGGCCAGCAGCAGGGCCGCCGCGGTGAGGGTGACGACGGTCGTCCCGCCCCGGAGCAGCAGGCCGAGCAGGTCGCGGCCGAGGACGTCGGTACCGAGGAGGTGTTCGGAGCCGGGGCCCTGCAGCGGGATGCCGCCTGCGGCCGTCGACGGGGCGAGGAAGGGACCGACGACGGCGGCGAGCAGCGGGATCGCGAGCAGCACGATCCCGAGCGCCCGCAGCGTGCGGCGGGTGACCGTGCCGCGCCGCCGCGCCCGCCGGGGTACGACGGGAGGGGCTTGCGTGCCGAGGGCGGTCACAGGCGCACCGCCTGCGGGACGAGCTTCGCCGAGACGAGGTCGGCAACCAGGTTGACCACGACCGTCGTCAGCGCGAACAGCAGCGCGTAGCCCTGGACGACGGGCAGGTCGCGGGTCTGCACCGCCTGCACGAACCCGGACCCGATGCCCGGCAACGCGAACAGCGCCTCGACGACGATCACGCCACCGAGCAGCCCGTCGACCGTCCGGGCGAACTGCTGCACCGACGGCACGACCCCGCCGGGCAGCACGTGGCGCAGCACGACGGTGCGTTCGGCGAGCCCGAGCCGGCGCAGGTGCACGACGTGCTCGGCGGTGTCGGTCTCGACGACGCCGATCCGGACCTGCCGGGCGAGGCGGCTGAGCTGGTTGGACACGAGGATCGCGACGGGCAGGACCAGCATCGCGACGGTGAGCCCGGTCAGCCCGACGGTCCCCGCCGCGGTGGCGGGCAGCCAGCCGAGCTGCAGCGCGAACAGCGCGACGAGCAGTAGCCCGAGCGCGAAGTCGGGGACGGCCTGGGCCACGGTCGACGTCGCCGTGATGATCCGGTCGGCCGGGGAGCCGGGCCGGCGGCCACCGTAGCAGCCGAGCGCGACGGCGAGCGGGACCAGCACGACGACGGCGAGCACCGCCAGCAGCACCGTCACCGAGAGCCGGTCGCCCATGTCGTCGACGACGGGTCGTCCCGTCGCCAGCGAGGTGCCGAGGTCGCCGTGCAACAGCCCGCCCGCCCAGTCCAGGAAGCGTTCCCGGACGGGGCGGTCGAGGCCGAGCTGCGCGCGCAGCGTGTCGATCTGGTCGACGGTGGCCAGTGGGCCGAGGACGACCTCGGCCGTGTCGCCGGGCAGGAACGTCGTCAGGACGAAGACACCCACGGAGACGGCGACGAGCTGCAGCAGCGCGATGCCGATCCGGACCCCGGCACGGGTGGTCACCCGAGCGACGCCTTGCTGAAGTTCGCCCAGTCGTAGGTGTTGGGCCGGGAGCCGGCCAGGCCGTTGACGTTCGCGCTGACGCCGACGTTCCAGTCGCTGATGCCCCAGATCGGCGCGGCGACGGAGTCGTGGATGCGGGTGAGCGCGGTGCCGATCGCGGCGCTGCGCGCCGCCTCGTCGGCGCTGCCCAGGGCCTCGTTGTAGAGCCGGTCGATCTCGGGGTCGTTCACCTTGCCGAAGCTGTTGTTGATCATCGTCGACAGCTGGGTGGTGGCGATCCAGTTCTGGATCGGCAGCGTCCCGGTGCGGCCGAAGTGCATGGTCGCGTTCTTGCGGACGTCGGCGAAGTAGGTCTCCGGCGGCACGGTCTTGACCTGGACGGTCAGCCCGATCTCGGCGAGCTGCGCGACGACCAGCTGGGTCGCCGACGCCCAGGACGGGTCGGTGACGCCCGTCGACAGCTCGACCGTCGTCACGCCGGACTCGCGGACGAGCGACTTCGCGCGCTCGACGTCGCGGCTGCGCTGCGGCACCGCGTTCGGGTAGTACTGCAGGCCCTTGCCGAACATGTCGTTGCCCGGCCGGCCGCGGCCCAGCAGCGCAACGCGGGCGAGCGCCTCACGGTCGAGGCCGAGCACCAGGGCCTCGCGCAGCCGGGGGTCGTTGAACGGCGGCCGGTCGTGCTTGACGTAGAGGAACTGGAACGCCGCCAGGGGCGCGACGAGGACCTTCGCGCGGGAGTCGGACTCCAGCTGCTGGGCGCTGGTGGCACGGATGTCGTGGGCGTACTCGATCTGCCCGGACAGCAGGGCTCCGACGCGGGCGCTCTCGTCGGCGATCGGGACGAACTCGAGCTCGTCGAGCAGCGGGGCGCCGTCCCAGTAGGCGTCGTTGCGCTTGTACAGGGCCGGGCCGCCCGGCGTGAACGACACGAACCGGAACGGGCCCGAGCCGATGGGAGCGGCGAAGTTCGTGGTGCCCTCGGGGACGATCTCGCTGCCGAGCGCGCCGAGCGCCACGAAGAAGAGGAAGTCGGGGGCGCCGAGGACGATCTCCAGCTCGCGGTCGTCGATCGCGCGGCTGGCCGTGAAGTCGACCTTGCTGAACAGCGCGGCCGCGCTCGCGGTCGTGGCCGGGTCGGCGACGCGGCGGTAGGTGTAGAGCACGTCGGCAGAGCGGACCGGGCGGCCGTCGTGGAACTTCGCGTCCTTGAGCGTGATCCGCCAGCGGGTGCCGGTCGCGTCGGCCTCCCACGACTCCGCGAGCCGCGGCGTGCACGACATGTCCTGCTCCCAGCGGCCCAGCGTGTCGAAGCACGCCTTGGCCCGGGACTGGTCGACGAACTGCGGCAGTTTGGCCGGGTCGAGCGTCTCGGTCGACCCGCCGGCGACGAACGCGGCACGCAGCCGGCCGCCTCGCTCTCCCGAGCCGCTCCCACCACCGCTACCGGTGCCGCAGGCCGCCAGCGTGGCGGCGACTGCACCCGCGCCGGCGACGCCGGCGAGGAAGGTACGGCGGGAAACGGGCACAGGAACCTCCGGGCGACTCCGACGAGAACGGATGAATCGTAGAATGTTCCAATTGAGCATCCGATCAGGTGTCGCCTGGGTCACTCAGGCGGAGGGGAGTCGCAGAATGCTGACCCGCGAACGGGCCCTGTACTGGCTGGACCGTTGGGACCGCCAGCAGGAGCACTACATGCCCGACCGCGAGGAGCGGTTCGCGGTGATCGCCGACATCGTCGAGGTCGTCGTCGACCGGCCCGACCCGCTCGTCGTCGACCTCGGCATCGGGCCCGGGTCGCTGGCCGTGCGGCTGCTGGAGCGCATCCCGGGCGCACGCGTCGTCGGTATCGACGCCGACCCTCTGCTGCGCGGCCTCGCCGACCTCGCCCACGGCTCCGACCGGCTGCGCACCGTCGCAGGCGACCTCCGCGAGGACGGCTGGTTCGAGACGCTCGGCCTCGAGCGGGCGCCGGACGCGTTCGTCAGCACCACCGCACTGCACTGGATGAACCGCGAACCGTTGCGCGCCTTGATCTCACGCTGCGGCGCCGAGATCGCGGCCGGCGGCGTGTTCGTCGACGGCGACCACCTCTACGAGGGCGAGACCGCACCCCGCATCGACGCGCTGTCCAAGGTCCTCACCACCCGACAGTCCGCCCGGACCGGCATCGACCGGCCCGAGGACTGGCAGGCGTGGTGGCGTGCCGTCGACGAGGCCCCTGAGCTGGCCGCGCTCGTCGAGGCCCGCGCCGGCGGGTTCGACCACGTCGTCGACGACAAGCCGACCGTCCACGACTACCTGCAGTTCCTGCGCGACGCCGGGTTCACCGAGACCGGCACCGTGTGGCAGCAGGGCGACGACCGGGTGATCGTCGGCCTGCGCTGACGCGATGGGCCCGGCTCGTGCCGGGGTGGCCACCGGTCGTGCGCGGCCCGACACCGCTCGTGCGCGATGCCTTCCAGGAACGTCCGCCCGGTCGAAGACTGCTCGGGCGGACATCCGAGGAGGCAGGCATGGCGATCGACTTCACCCTGACCACCGACCAGAAGCAGCTCCAGCACAACGCCCGTGACTTCGCCGAGGGCGTGCTCGCCCCGGTCGTACGGGAGGCCGACCGCGAGCCCGACCCGCTCAAGGGCTTCCAGCTCACCAAGCCCGCCTACGTCGAGGCCTACAAGGCGGGCATCGCGTTCTGCATGATCCCGAAGCAGTACGGCGGCGGCGGGCTCTCCAACGTCGACCTCATCATCGCCGCCGAGGAGATCTGCGCTGTCGACCCCGGCTTCGCCTGCACGGTCCTCGTCAACGGGCTCGGACTGCTGCCGGTCTGGTACTGGGGCACCGAGAAGCAGAAGTCCGAGGTGCTGGGCGCGGCGACGTCCGACCCGACCGGCGAGTACATCGTCGGCTACGGCGCGAGCGAACCGCCCGGCAGTCCCGGCGGCACCGCCAACTTCGACACCCCGCTCCCCCAGCCGGCCGGTATGGGTGTCACCGCCCGCCTCGACGGCGACGCCTACGTGATCAACGGGCGCAAGTACTGGCCGTGCAACGTCGGCGGCTGGGACGGCCAGGGCGCGAACACCAGCCTCTACGTCGTGCGCACCGCACCGGAGAAGGGCGGTACCGAGGGCCTGTCGGCGATCATGGTCGACCGCGGCACCCCCGGCGTCACGTTCTCGACGATCGACACCATGGGCCACCGGCTCACGCCCAACTCCGAGATCATCTTCGACAACGCGCGCGTGCCGGTCGAGAACATCGTCGAGGGCACCAAGGGCAACGGCGACCTGCTGATCAACCGCAACTTCGCATGGTCCGGCCCCGTCGCCGGGATCGCGGCCGTCGGTGTCGCCCGCGCGGCCTACGAGGCGGCACTGTCGTGGGCGAAGACGTTCACCGCGGGCGGCCCGCACCCGATCATCCACCACCAGTACGTCGGCTACGTGCTGGGCGACGTCGCCGCGAAGATCGAGGCCTGCCGGTACTTCTGCTGGAAGGCCGCGCACTACATCGACCAGCACGACTACCACGGTGAGCTGATCGGCGCGATGAACAAGACGTTCTGCACCGAGCTGCTCTTCGACGCCGTCTACAAGTGCCTGCAGGTCGTCGGTGTGAACAGCGTCGACCGCAAGCACGAGTTCGAGAAGCACCTGCGCGAGGCGGCGATCCTCCCGGTCTACGACGGCGGCAACTTCGGCATGCAACGCCGCCGCGTCCACGGGATCATGGCCCACCCCTCGTTCGACCCGCGCGCGTTGATGGACGACGAGTTCGTGCCGTTCGGCAAGGACATGGAGACCGTCGACACGATCGCGGCGCCGGTCGCCTGACGGGTCTCAGAGTCCGAAGGTCTCCCGGAGCACGAGGGCGTTGCGCCGGGAGACCGGGATCCGTTCGTTGCGGGTCAGCTGCGTGCTGACGGTCAGCGCACCGCGGCCGTTGTCGTTGACCTCCCGGATCCGGGCGACGTTGACGAGGTAGCTGCGATGGATGCGGGCGAACCCGAACGGTGCGAGCTGGGCGGCGACTCGGTCGATGCCACGGGTCACCGCCCGCACCCTGCCGACGTCGGTGGCCAGCCAGACGGCGTGTCCGTCCGCCTCGGCGAACCGGATCTCCGCGGGCGCGAGCAGCAGCATCCGACCGTCGCAGACTGCGGCGACTCGATCGGGGACGGGCAGCCTCGTCGCCCGCTCGACCTCGACCGGCTCCTCGTCGGCCTCGCGCAGGTCAGGGGCGACGAGCAGCCCGGCGACCCGGCCGCCGACCGCGACCGGGACCGGGACCAGCCGCAGCAGCTCCGGTGCGCCGCCCAGGCGGGAACCGAGCTCGGCGATGCCCGTCCAGCCCGCGTCGGCGCGGGCGGCCTCGACCGCGGAGGTCACCAGGGGGCGCAGCGTGTCGCCGGGTGGGCGCCAGCGTTCGGCGGGATCGACCCGCACACCGACGGGAACGTCCGGGAAGCAGCGGCGGGCGGTCCCCGTCGCGGCGACGACCCCACCGGCGGTGTCGACGGCGAGCAGCGCGACGTCCGGGCCCGTCGCGGCGGCGAACGCGTCGGCGAGCACGGTGCCGTCGTGCACCGCCCGCTCGTGCATCTCCGCGCGGATCGCAACCAGCTCGGCGAGCGCCGCGGCGGGCAGCACGGGGACCGTGCCGCACCATGCCGCCACGTTCAGCGTCGCGACGGCGGCCCCGCTGACCTCGTCGCGGACAGCGACACCTGCGCAGCTCCAGGCATGCAACGCCTCGCACCAGTGCTCGGGGCCCTGCACGGACACCGACGCGGCCTCCACCAGCGCCGTGCCGATCCCGTTCGTGCCGGACGCGCGCTCGGCCCACCCGAACGACGGTGCGAGCCGGGCCCGCTCGCCGCGGCGGCGGGCCGCGCTGCTGCCCCACCAGGCGACGATGTGCCCGGTCCCGTCGGTGACGGTGGCGAGCAGGCGGTCGTCGCGGTCGGCGACGGTGCCGGCCACGCACCCGAGCCGCGCGAACACGCCGGCGTCGACGTCGTCCCGGATGCGGGGGTCGCCGTCGGCAGGGTGGTGGTGCCGCGGGTCGACGTTGTGCAGGTCACGGCACCGGTACCAGGACGCGAGGATCGTGGGGTCGACACCGCGCACGTCGTCGTCGCCCGCGGCGAACCGTTCCCAGGCTGCACGCGTGGCGCGGAGGTCGATCGTCCCGGCTCGGCCCATGACGCCTCCCCGCGGCGGTGTCGCGGACCGGCCCGCTCCGGTCCGCACTGACCGCGCACCGGTCCGACACTATGACGGTCCTCTAAATTCGGATAGCGCCACAATGACCAACCCTGCGCAGCCGTCCTCTCAGGCTCCGTCCTCGCGTGTTCGCGGGCACGAGGCGCTCTCGGTGCCCAGCCGCGTCCTCCTGCTCGACCTGCTGCGCGGTGCCGGCGGCCCCCTCGACGTCCACGAGCTCGGCACGGCCTCCGGCCTGCACCTCACGACCGTCCGGTTCCATCTCGGTGTGCTGTGCGAGGCCGGATTCGCGCGCAAGGACTTCGCGTCCACCACCGGCCGTGGGCGGCCGCGCGCCGTCTACACCGCGACGCACGCCGCCAACCCCGGACCCTACGCCGCGCTCGCCGCGGCCCTCGCCGGCAACCTCGCCCCCACCCCGGACGAGCGCCGCGACCGGGCCGAGCAGGCCGGCCGGGAGATGGCCGCCGCCCACGCCCCCGCTCCGGGCACACCGCCGGCGACCGGCCCCGAGGCCCTCGACCGGGTCGTCGCGCTGTTCACCGAGCTCGGCTTCGAACCCGATGTCGACGGGCCGCGCGTCCGGCTGAACGCGTGCCCCTATCGGGAGGTGGCCGTCGAGCACCCCGACGTCGTCTGCGCGCTGCACCTCGGCCTGCTCCGCGGGCTGCTCGACGACTGCGGTGCACCTCTGCGCGCCACCGACCTGCTCGCGTTCGTCGAGCCCGCGCTGTGCGTCGCGGTCCTGGAGGACCGGCCCGACGACCGCTGAGCGGTGGTCAGGGTGCGACGTTCTGGTTGAGCCGGAACACGTTGCCGGGGTCGAGGCGACGCTTGAGTGCGACCAGCCGGTCGTGGTTGGCGCCGAACGCCGCGCGCACCTGGTCCCGCCCCTCGACACCCAGATTGTTGACGTACACGGCGACGTCGAGGTTCGGCCGCAGCGCCTCGTACGCGGTCCGGGTCCAGCCGACGACGCGCTCGTCGTCGGCGGGATCGGGCCACTGGGCGAGGACGAGCAGGTCGTGGCGCGGCGAGCGGTGCAGGAACGCGGTGGCGTCGGGAGCCACCCGTGCCGCCGCGCCGCGCAGCGCCTGCAGCCCGATGCCGGTCGTGGGCGTCGGCAGGCCGGGGACGAGGTCGGGCCTGACCGAACGCGCGACGTGCCGCGGCGTCGTCGCCCGACGCGGCGGCAAGCCGTCCCGACTGCTGCAGCGCTGACGCCTCACCCTCCCGGTAGCCGACGGCGCGGTAGTGCTCGCGGGCTCGCGCGGTGAGGTCGGCAGCGCGTCGCGCGCCCACGCGGTCGTCGCGATCATGCCGAGGGCGTCGCCCTCCGATGCGCGGTCGCCGAGGCGGCGGGCGAGGGTCAGCTGTTCGCGGGCGGCGGCGTCGGTCGCGTCGACTCTGCGCGGCCGACGTGCAGCAGCGCCGCGGCCGACAGCAGCGGCAGCCGCCCGGCCGGGTCGTCGACGACGGCGAGCGCGGCCGTGGTCCAGCGCAGGCCCTCGGCGCGGGCGCCGCGCAGGTCCCAGTGGTGCCACAACGACCCGGCGAGCGCGACACCGACGGACGGGTCGCCGGTCGCGCCGAATCCCCAGGTCAGCGCGGCCCGCAGGTTGGGGACCTCGACGTCGAGGCGACGCAGCAACGACCCCGATCCCGGCGCCTGCGAGCGGCAGCCCGTCGAGGCGGCGGCAGACGTCGAGCACCCCGGTGAGATCGTCGGTGCGGAACCCGGGGCGGGCGGTCGCCGCACGGGCGAGGAACAGGGCGACGGCGTCGCTCCGCCTTATCTCCTCGGCCGGGGCTCCGGGACGGGCGCAGGCCAAGCGCGCCACCGGGTACACGTGCTCCCCGGACACCGCGAGTGCCTCCCGGCTCGTCGCGAGGACCCGCGCCGGGGTCGCGGTGAGCAGCGCACCGACCGCGGCGGCGCACGCGTCGACGACGTGCTCGCAGTTGTCGACCACGAGCAGGACGTCCCGGGCGCCGAGTGCGGCGACGATCGTGTCCCGCGGGGCCGCACCGGGTTCGGGGCGCACGCCGAGGGCGCCGGCGACGGCTTCGTCCACGTCAGCGCCACTTGTCGTCGCTGCGACGAGATCGACGGACACCGCCTCCTGTGTGGCCCGGGCCGCCACCTCCAGCGCAAGACGCGAGCGCGGCCAGCACCGCCCGCCGACGCTGCGGTCCCAGGTCGACGGGCCGGCTGCCGCCCTCTGCCGCGACCGGCCCGAGCAGCAGGACCGCAACGCCGTCCACCCGCGCAGGTTCGCGCCCGCGCGGCTCGCTGACAAGGCCCGAACCCGTCAGGCCGCCGCCGGGGTGATCGCCGCCATCGCGCTCATCAGCGACGTCGCCGGGTCGCCGATCGTGACGGGGTCGGCCGTCGCGACGCGGGCGGCGATCCGCTCCCCCACCTCCGCCGTCGACGCGCCCATGGCCGCACCCGAGAGCGCCGGCAGCTCCGCGACGACGTTCGCGGCGGCGGCCTCGCAGGCCAGCGCGGCGTCGCGCTCCCCGAGCGAGGCCAGGCACAGGGCCGCCGACAGCACGGCCGCCGCCGGGTTGGCCCAGCCCTTGCCCGCGATGTCGGGCGCCGAGCCGTGGACGGGCTCGAACATGCTGGGCGCCGAGCCCGTCGGGTTGAGGTTGGCGCTGGCCGCGAGCCCGAGACCGCCCTGCACGGTGGCGCCGAGGTCGCTGATGATGTCGCCGAACAGGTTGTCGGTGACGACGACGTCGAACCGCTCCGGGCTCAGCGGCAGGTGCTGGCACATGGCGTCGACATGGACGTAGTCGCGCTCCACGTCGGGGTACTGCGCGCCGACCTGCTCGACGACCTCGTCCCACAGCCTCCCGGCGTAGGTGAGGACGTTCGACTTGTGGCACAACGCCAGCCGCCCCCGGCGGGCGGCGGCGAGCCGGAAGGCGACGTCGACGATCGAGCGGGTGGCGCCGGCCGTCGTCACCGACTGCTGGAGCGCGACGGCGTTGTCGCCGCCCTCGTGCACGAGGGCGCCGCCGCCGGCGTAGAGACCTTCGGTGTTCTCGCGCAGGATCACCATGTCGCAGCGTTGCGGCGTGATCCCGCGGACCGGGCTCTGCACGCCCGGGTACAGCCGGACCGGGCGGATGTTGACCGACTGCGCCAGCGCGACGCGCAGCGCGAGCACGACGCCACGTTCCAGGATCCCCGGCGCGACGTCGGGGTCGCCGATCGCACCGAGCAGGATGGCGTCGTGGCCCCGGAGCTGCTCCACCGTGGAGTCGTCGAGCGCGACGCCGGTGCGACGGTAGCGGGCTGCGCCGAGGTCGAAGTCGTTGGTGGACAGGGTGAATCCGAACCGGTCAGCCGCGGCGCGCATGGCCGCGACGGCGGCGGCGGTGACGTCGGGGCCGATGCCGTCGCCACCGATGACGGCGACGTTGTGGGTGCGCATGCGGGTGTCCTCCAAGACAGGGACTACGGGAGTGCGGAGAACCGGCGGAAGGTCGCGCGGACCCCGTCCGGCGACTGTCCTGCGGCCGTGAGCAGGGTGAGCAGGACGCGGGCCTTCGGGGCGTCGAGCGATCCGGCGCTGATGACGCCCCTGCGAGCCAGCTCCGTCTCCGACCCGGCGAAGCCGCTGTAGGTGGCGCGCAACGGTTCCCCGGAGTTGGCCCGCGACGCGAGCACGACGGGCACCGTCGCGAGCAGCTCCTCGAACGCGGGGTGCTCAGCCACCGCCGCGGGCAGATGACCACCCCCGAACCCGCCGACGACGAGCCCCGCGAACCCGCCCGCGACCACCGCGGGCAGCAGGGCCCCGTCGTCGCCCATGAACGTGGTGAGCAGCGCGACCCGCGCCGTCACCGGAACAGCCGGTGTCTCGACGCGCGGCGTCCGCGAGACCCGCATCGGGATCACCGGGACCCCTTCGGCGAGGTAACCGACCGGCCCGATCGTCGGCGAGACGAACGCAGCCACGTTGCCGGAGTTGCCCTTGCGGGCGTATCGCGCGGCATGGATCTGGTCGTTCATCACGAGCAGCGCGCCCAGCCCGCGGGCCGCCGGGGACGCCGCCGTGGCGACGGCCGCGGTCAGGTTCGCCGGCCCGTCGGCACCGGGTTTGCTCGCGTTGCGGATCGCGCCCGTCACCACGACGGGGACATCGGCGTCCCACAGGAGGTCGAGGGTGAACGCGACCTCCTCCAGGGTGTCGGTCCCGCTCGTGACGACGACGCCGTCGAGCCGCTCGTCACGGACGAAATCGACGAGCTCGGCGCACAGCCGGAGCGCGTCGTCGACCGTGATGTCGGGCGACGCCTTGGTCATGACGGTGCGCGCCTGTGGATCGGAGATGTCACGCAGCCAGGGCGCGGCGTCGAGCAGGTCGGCCGCGCCGAGCCGGGGCGTCGCGGTGCCGTCCCCGGAAGCGGTCGCGGCGATGGTCCCGCCGCACGCGGCGATCCCGATGCGGGGCAGGCCCATCACGCGTACCGGGGGCCGGTGGTGATCGCGTCGGCGATCGTGCGCGGAACGACCTGGCCGCCCGTCGGGTCGCCGACGAACTGCCCGTCGCGGGCGACGACCTTGCCGCGCAACAGGGTCAGCTGCGGCCACGCGGTGACGTTCCAGCCCTCCCACGGCGTGTAGTCGGACTCGTGCAGGTCGGTGTGGGTGATCGTCCGCTCGACGCCGGTCGAGAGGCCGAGGATGTCGGCGTCGGACCCGACGGCCAGCAACCCCTTGCGCGGGTAGAGGCCGTGGATCTTCGCCGCATTGGCCGACGTGGCCTCGACGTACTGCTGCAACGTCATGCCTCGCTTGCCGACCATCTCGGTGTAGAGCAGCGCCATCCGCGGCTCGAGGCCGGTGTTGCCGCCGACGACGTCGTCGACCCGGCGGCCCTGCGTCTTCACGGCGTAGGTGGTGGCCTGGGCGTCGGTGGCGAAGCAGGACAGGACGCCTTGGCCGATGCCCGACCACAGACGTTCGGTGTCCTCGTGGTCCTTGAGCGACGGGTAGGTGTGGTACTTCATCCCGTCGGGCTCGCGGTAGTCGTGGTAGGTGTGCAGCGCGTACTGGTGCAGGGTCTCGCCGAACACCGGGCGACCCTCCGCACGGGCCTCGGCCATGGCGTCGACGCCGGTCTTGGCGCTGACGTGGGCGAAGTAGATCGGGGCGTCGCCGACCTTGTGCGCCAACCTGATCGCGCGGCGGAACGACAGGTCCTCCGACAGCGAGTTGTGGACCTCGTGCAGGTTCGTGTACTCCATGCGGTCGTCCGCGAGGAGCCTGCGGTACATGTGCTGGACGATGTCGTCGTCCTCGGAGTGGATCATCGTGATGCCACCGTTCTCGGCAGCGGTCTCGAGGATCTCCTGCAGCGACCCGAAGTCGACCATCAGCGGGATGCCGCCGATCGGCGCGCTCGGGAAGACGTTGGTGGTGAACACCTTGAAGCTCGGGAAACCTGCCTCGATCGCGCCCGGCATCTGCGCCAGCAGCTCGCGCCCGACCCCGCCGCGCAGCACGACGTGGAACGAGAAGTCGATCGGGCTGACCTCCTCCCAGCGCCGGGAGAACCGTTCGATCCCGTCCGGGATGGCCTCGCCGGGGTTGAGCCAGACGAAGTCGATCAGCGTCGTCGTGCCGCCGATGAGCGCCGCGGAGCCGACGACGTCCGGCCCGAACGAGACTGCCGGCTCGTGGCCTTCGTGCTCGATCGCGAGGTCGCAGTGCACGTGCGGGTCGATGCCGCCGGGCACGAGCGTCAGCCCGGAGACGTCGACGGTTTCGCGGGCCTCGGGCAGCCCACCGGGCGAGGTGAGCATCGAGATGCGGCCGTCGGCGATGCCGACGTCGAGCGCGGAGGTCTCGGTGGGTCCGACGACGAGGCCGCCGGTGAGCGCGAGGTCGAGCATGGTCACTCCTTCTCGTACGAGGTCGAGTCGGTCGTGAGCGGCAATGGTCGCCATGGCGACCGTTGCCGCTCACAGCGGTAGTGGGGTCTCGGACAAGGTGGCGTCGACGATCGCGTGCTTCTCGACCCGTGCACCGCGGAGCTCACCGAAGAGCGCGCCGTCCTTGACGATCAGCACCCGGTCGCACAGCTCGGCGAGCTCCTCGGGCGACTCACCTGCGGCGACGACGGCCGCGCCACGGTCGGCGGCCTCGCGCAGCTGGGCGTAGATGTCGAAGCGGCCGCCGACGTCGACACCCTGGGTCGGTTCGTGCAGCAGGATCAGGTCGGGGTCGCCCGCGAGCCACTTGGCCAGCACCGTCTTCTGCTGGTTACCGCCGCTGAGGGTGTTCATCTCGCGGTCGACGCCACCGTGCAGGACGCCGAACCCGTCGACGAGCGCGCGCACCCAGTCACGCTCGGAGCCCTCGCGCAGCAGGCCGTTGCGGAAGAACCGCTGCATCCGGGGCAGTGCGACGTTCTCCCGGATGCTGACCTCGCCGATCACGCCGAGGCGGGCCCGGTCGGCGGGGATGAGCACGATCCCGGCGGTGATGGCACCGCGCGGGTCGAGGCCGGCGACGTCGATGCGCCGGTCCCCGATCGCGACGGTGCCCGCGCCGCGCCGGGCGCCGGCGAGGACGTAGGGCAGCTCGTCGAAGCCCGAGCCGGCGAGCCCGGTGACGCCCAGGATCTCCCCGCGGGCGACGGTGAACGAGATGCCCCGCAGCACCGTTCCGGCGACATCGTCGAACGTGGCGGCGACCTCGCCGGTGGCGTGGTGGGTGTCCGGCGCGGCGGCGGCGAGCTCGCGGCCGACGATCAGCCCGACGATGCGGCGCTCGTCGAGCGCGCTGGTGGGTTCGGTCGCGACGAGCCGGCCACCGCGCAGCACCGAGATGGTGTCGGTCAACGTCAGGACCTCGTCGATGCGGTGCGACACGAACAGCACCGCGTCGCCGCCCGCGACGAAGCCGCGCACCGCGTCGAACAGCCGTTGCACCTGGTCACGCGGCAGGTAGACGGTCGGCTCGTCGAGCACGAGGAGCCGGCCACCCGGCGGGCCCTCGACCGAGGCGAGCGCCCGCACGATCGCGACGATCGCCTGCTCGACGGGCGGCAGGTCGCGCACCAGGGTGTCGAGCCGGACCGAGACGCCGAAGCGGGCCAGCTCCTCGCGCGCCTTGCGGGCCTCGTGGCCCCACCGGATCTGCCCGGCGCGGCCGGTGTCGAACGCGACGACGGCGATGTTCTCCAGGACGCTGAGGTCCTCGGCGAGCCCGAGTCCCTGGTGGACGAACGCCAGCCCGCTCGCCCGCGCGGCCGTCGGGCTCACCGGCAGCGCCAGGTCCTCGCCGTTCGAGGTGACCGTCCCCGACTCCGGGGTGTTCACGCCCGCAAGTGTCTTGATCAGCGTGGATTTGCCGGAACCGTTGTGTCCCAGCAGTCCGTGCACCTCACCCCCACGCAGCGTCAGCGAGACGCCGTCGAGCGCGGTGGTCGGGCCGAACCGCACGGTCAGGTCGGTGACCTGCAGGATCTCGCCCATCACCCTCCTTCGCCGGACAGGAAGAACGCCCGCAGCCGGGCGGCCTCGTCCTCGCTGAAGAACACCGAGTAGTGCGCCAGGATCGTGTGGTGGTTCATCCGGGTGGCCGCGTGCTGCTCGCCCGCCTCGATGTGCCGGACGAGCAGCTCGTGGCTCTCGATCGCCCTGGTCATGTAGTCCGACCTGCGAACAGGCGTGTCCATGTTGGTCGCCAGGTAGTTGCGGGCGGCGATACGGACGACGTCGTTCTGCACGGCCAGGAAACTGCTGCCCGCCACCCGCGACACCCCCTCGTGGAACGCCGAGTCGGCCTTCAGGAAGTGCTGCATCCCGCGGGCCGCGCCGTCCTTGAGGTCCTGCACGAGCGACCAGAGCTGCGCGACGCCGTCCGGGTCGACGTCGGAGCGCGTCGCCGCCAGGCCGGCGAGGCTGCCCTCGGTCACCATCCGGAAGAAGATCAACTCGTAGAGCGTCACCTGCCCGACGTTGAGCAGTGCCTCCATCGGCCGGTGCAACAGCTCGGTGGAGAACGACACGACCTCGGGGCCGCGCCTGTCGCCGGGCCGGGACCGGACCATCCCGTTGCTCTGCAGGACACGCAGCGCCTCGCGCACCGTGGAGCGCCCGACCCCGAACTGCCGCATCAGCTCGCGTTCCGACGGCAGCCGGTCGCCCGGCCGGATCGCGCCGGAGCGGATCGCTTCGTCGAACTGCGCGACGATCGCCTCGTACGCTCTGACCGGCTTGACCTGGCTGAAGGGGCCCGGGTCGCTCATGCGTGCGTTCCTGTCCGTGTGGGGTGACTACTGGCCGACACCCCACAGCTTCTTGTATCCGCTCTCGTAGTCGACGCCGTACCAGGTCGACTCGGGCGCGGACAGGTCGATCGAGCCGATGTTCTGCGCCGTGAACATGCGTAGCCCGACCTTGGTGTCGTCGAGCGGCTTGCTGCCGGTGACGACGCGGATGAACTGGTCGGCGAGCGCCCAGCCCTCCCATGCCTGCGGGGAGCCGACGTCGGCGACGACGGTGTCGTTGTCCTTGAGGTTCTGCATGATCGACTTCGTCGCGTTGAAGCTGACGAGCTTGACGTCCTTCTTGCCCGACGTCTTGATGGCCGGGACGGCGAAGGTGGCCATGCCGTCGTAGACCGGGACGACGTACTTGATGTCCGGGTGGCTGTTGAGCGTCGAGTTGACCTGCGTCGTGATCTTGGTCTGCCAGTCGGCGACGGGCACGTCGTCGACGGTCAGCGAGCAGTTCGGGCAGGCCGCCTCGAGCGTGTCCTGAAAGCCGCCGACGATCGCCTTCGAGTTGCTGACGTCCGAGGCCGAGATGAACTCGACGCCCACCGCGGCGCCCTTGGAGTCGGAGACGATGAAGTTGGCCATCGCCGCGCCGGCGTCGGTGTAGGGGTAGGTGACCTGGGCGGCGACGTTCTTGGGCAGCGGCGCGCCGGGGTCGCCGTACTGGACGACGATCACCTTGATGCCGGCGTCGGCCGCCTGCTGGATCGGGCCCGCGACGAGGTTCGGGTCGATCGCGTAGAGGGCGATGACGTCGGCCTTGTCGGCGATCGCGGCCTGGATGCCGCGGGTGTACTCGGTGACCGAGCCCTTGCCGTCGTAGGTCTTGACGGTCGCGCCGACCAGCCCGAGGGCCTGCGTCGTGGCGGCGTCGCTGACCTGGACGAGAGGGATGGACGACGAGATGTCGATGATCCACAGCTTCTTGCCCGAGGCGCCCGCGGGGTCGACCTTGTCGGCGTCGGTGAGGCCGAACTCCGGGGGCGCGCTGAGCGCCGTCGTGGAGTCGGTGGCCTTCTGCACGGCGGCCGGATCGGCCGCGGCGCCGGAGCCACCGCCCGATCCGCCGCCGCTCTGGCCGCCACAGGCCGCGAGGACGGTCAGTGCGGCGGCGGTGGCGAGTGCCCCGAACGCCCTGGTCGCGCCGCGGCGTCGTTGCTGCGGTCCTGTTCTCATTGCTGCTCCTCACCGGGACGGACGGGGACGTGCTCCTGGCCCGGCGCCGGGCCGGGCTCGGTGTTCGGGTGGCTCGTCGGCCGGCTCATCGGCGCCGCCTGGCGAGCAGGCTCAGCGCGACGGCGGCGAGCAGGATCGCGCCGTAGAAGACGTCCTGGACCCACGACGGAGCGCCCAGCAGCTGCATGCCGGTGACGCCGGTGATCAGGAAGTAGACGGCGATGACCGTGCCCCAGACGTTGAGCCGGCCGGGGGTGACGGCGGTGGCGCCCAGGAAGATCGCGGCGAACGCGGGCAGCAGGTAGGGGGCACCGATCGTCGGACCCGAGGCGCCGAGCGACGCAGCGAGCACGACGCCGGCGAATGCGCTGACGACGCCGGAGACGACCAGCGCCGTGACCCGGACGCGACCCACGCGGATGCCCGAGAGCCGGGCGACGTCGCGGTTGGACCCGACGAAGAACAGGTACCGCCCGCCCGGGGTCCATCGCAGGACGTACCAGGCGATCAGCGCCATCACGATCGCGACGTAGAACGGCGTCGGGATCGCGAGGATCGAGTGCTGACCGATGTCGACGAACCCCTGGTCGAGCCCGGAGATCGTCGAGTTGGAGATGGCGTAGGTGACCCCGCCGAGCAGCGTCGCCATGCCGAGCGTCGCGATCAGCGACGGCACCCCGGCGACGACGATGAAGAACGCGTTGAGCAGGCCGACGACCAGCCCGATGACCAGCGCGACCAGGATCGCGACCCAGACCGGCAGGTCGAGCACCGCGTTGAAGAAGCCGACGACGGTGAGCGACAGCCCCAGCATGGCGCCGACCGACAGGTCCCACTCACCGGCGATGACGGGGAACATCAGACCGAGCGCGAGGATCAGCAGGACCGCCTGCGAACCGAAGATGTTGCCGATGTTCTGCGCCACCAGGAACCGGCCCGGGGCGAGGATCGTGAACGCGACGATCATGGCGATCCACACCGCGACCAGGCCGTAACGTGTCGCGATCTCGCGCACGGCACGCATCCCGGCGGCCCCGGCCACGGCGTCGGTCCGCGGTTCCGGCCGTTCCCTCGTGGTGTTCGTGGTCCCACCGTCGTTCACGGGTCGCTCCCCGGGCTCGCTCGACGTCCACCTCGGCTACTGGTCTGACCAGTGGCCCTACTATGGCGAGGCGGTCGAAGACCGTCACCGTCCATTCGGGTGGCGCTGTGCCGCGAGTCACCGGCGCCTCGTACCAGTCCGTTGTCGAACTCGGCGGGACGGCTGTCCGGCAGACGAAGGTCAGAAGGCGCTCACGCTGTCGGGAGCGCCGCCTCGCGGATGGCCGGCCGGTTGGGCTTGCCCTGCTCGGTCCGGGGAATCGTCTCGACGGGCAGCACCTGCAGATGGTCGGCGACATCGGCCCCGAGGACCTCCGCGACCGTGGCCCGGCAGCCGTCGACGTCCACAGTGCCCCCGGGCCACGCCTCGACGGCCGCGATCCGCACCCCCCGGTCGGGGTCCATGACGCCGACGGCGTAGCGGACGTCGGACCTGCGGCACAGGGTGTCCATGACGTCGGCGAGCGTCACGTCGCCGACCTCCCCGATGTCGACGGCGCGGCCGAGGATGCGGAGCATGCCCTCGTCGTCGATCTCCCCGAGGTCGCCGGTGCGGTACCAGCCGTCGACGAAGTTCTCCGCCTCCTCGCTCGCTCGGTGCCGGTAGCCCTGCGCCATCGCGGGCGAGCGCACCTCGACGTGCCCGGCCGTCAGGTGCAGGGTGCCGTCGGCGGCGCGGAAGCGGACGTCGACACCCGGGGCGACGCGGCCGGCGCAGCGGAACCGGGAGGGCCGGTCGTGCTCGGCCGGGCTGAGCGCGCTGACGATGCCGATCTCGCTGGCGCCGTAGGTGTGCATGACGACGGGGCCGAGCCGGGCGCGGGCGCGTTCGCGCAGCACCGGCGGGGCGAGCGCACCGATGTGGGTGACTGCCTGCAGCGAGGTGAGGTCGTGGTCGTCGACGGCAGGGTGGTCCATGAGGTCGAACAGCTGCGGTTCGACGAGGAACAGGTGTGTGATGTGCTCGTCCTCGATGGCCCGCAGCGTCGCGACGGGCTCGTAGGAGTCCTGCAGCACAACGGTTCCACCGCCGAGCAGCGTGGTGTCGACGAGGATCTGGGTGAGGTAGGCGAGCTTGCCGTTGGCCAGCTGCCGGCGGCCCGGCGGGCTCGGGACGACGACGGCGGCGGTGTAGGAGGCGAAGTCACGGCGGCTGCCCTTGGGTACGCCCGTCGTCCCCCCGGAGGAGATGACGACGGCGAGGTCCTCGGGCCGCGCCCGGCACGCCACGGGTTCCGACGACTCGGCGGCGGCGAACAGGTCGAGCCGGACGTCGACACCCGGGACGTCGCCGACGGCCACGACCGGTTCGGGGATGCCGGGCGGCAGCAGGGCGACCGTGTCGGGGAAGACCACGACGAACCGCGGGTCGAACTGCGTGATCATCCGTGCCCGGCGCTGCGGATCGGGCGGTACCGACAGATAGACCGCGCCCGCGCCGATCAGGTGCGCGGCGTACCGGACGGCGAGGGCCTCGGGCCGGTTGGGCGCCATCATCGCGACGAGGTCGCCGCGGCCGACACCCATCCGGTCGAGCGCCCGGGCGTAGCGGTGGATCGAGGCGAGCAGGTCGGCGGCGGAGGTGCCGACGCCGTCGCGGCGCAGGACCGTCCGGTCGCCGGCCCGCTGGAGGGTCTCGACGAGGTTCTCGATGTAGGTGTCCACGTCAGGCCACCCGGGCGTGCGCGGCGTGCGGGTGCAGGCGGGCGCGGGTGTCGACGGCCGTGCGGTGCACGGTCCAGCCCAGCAGCCCGAGGCTGACGACGGCGACCGCGCCGGTCCAGAACAGGTTGGGCGAGCTGTCCCACGCGGTGTGCAGGCCGACGGCGACGACGAACGCGCCCACGAACATCCCGACCTTGCGGCCGGCCCAGCCCGACTCGGCGGCGGCGTACAGCGCGGCGGCGGTGATGCCCGTCCACGACATGTGGGCGGCAGGGCTCATGATGCCGCGCAACATGAGCACGTCGATCGTGTCGGTGATGCTGCCCTTGGACTGGATGAGCGTCGTGAAGGCGTAGCCCATCGTCTCGAGCGCGGCGAACCCGGCGCCCGCGGCGACGCCGAGGAGCAGGCCGTCGGCGCGGGTGCGGAAGCGGGACACGAACAGCAGCACCGCAAGTGGGACCAGCAGCTTGCTGGCCTCCTCGATGAGACCGACGCCGATCATGGGCAGGACGCCGAGATCACGCTGGACGTCGTACTCCAGCGTCCCGGCCACGACGGTGCCGACGATGCCCCCGAACAGGGCGGACAGCCCGATCGCGGCGCCGCCGACGTCGTAGGGCAGCCGCCGTCCGTAGACGAAGGCGATGAACGCGGCGGGCACGATCGCCGCGCCGAGCAGGATCGCCGACGGGACGAAGTTGGGGTTCTGGGTACCGACGAGGGTTCGTTCGACCACCACGAACAGGACCGCGCCGACGACGAGCACGGCGATCCAGCCGTGTCGTCTTGCTGCTGAGCCTCGCGTGAGGCCGGGGGCGGGTGCGGTCATCGGGGTGGTCCTTCCTCGCAGTGCGGTGTCTGTGTGTTCCGCGGTGTCTGCGAGGACGCTCGCACCGTTGTCTCCAATCCCTCTCCAACGATCTCGCCAACGGCGTCCGCACAGAAGCCCGGTGACGGGCCGCGGTGCGCCGGTGCCGGTGCGTAACACCCGAGCGGCGGTGTGCGAGTGGAAGATTGCCCGATTCGCTGGTCGTCGGGTGATCGGGAGGGCGATGGTGGGGAGCGTCGCGGCGGCGCCGGGGGGTCTGCGGTTCCGCGACCTCGGCACGTTGGAGGTCGCGCGCGCGGGCGAGCCTGTCGCGCTCGGCGGTGGCCGCCTGATGGCCGCACTGTCGTTGCTGCTGATCGGGACGGGCCGGCACGTGGGGTCGGCGGCGTTGATGGCGGCGATGTGGGGCGACGTCCCGCGCTCGCCGTCGACGCTCGACTCGCACGTGTGGCGGCTGCGCAAGGCGCTCGAACCCGACCGTGGCCGTGGGGCGCCGTCGGGAGTGTTGCTGCACGAGGCCGGCGGTTACCGGCTCGTCGTCGACCCGGCTGCGGTCGACTCGCTGCGGTTCTCCCGGCTGGCCGACGAGGCCCGCGCCCTGCTCGCCGACGGTCGCCCCGCCGACGCCCGCGACCGCGCCGACGAGGCGCTCGGCCTGTGGCGGGGCCGTCCGTTCGCCCCGCTGTCCGACGAGGAGTGGGCGGCCCCCGCGGTCGCCCGCCTGGAGGAGCAGCGCGACCAGGTCCGGGAGCTGCTGGTCGAGGCGCTGCTGGCCGGGGGCACACCGGACCGGGCGCTGCTGGAACTGGAGACGGCCGTCGCCGACAACCCGATGCGCGAACGGCTGTGGGCGCTGCGGATGCTCGCGCAGCACCGGCTGGGCCGCGCCGACGAGGCGCTCGCGACGTACCGGCGGGTCCGCCGACTGCTCGACGAGGAGCTCGGCATCGAGCCCGGCCCCGAGCTGCGCGACGTGCAGGCCCGCATCCTGCACGAGGACCCGGCACTGGCCGGCCCGCCGCGGACGGTCCCGGCGCCGCGCTCTCCTGAGCCCGACCCGCTCGAACGGGCCGAGGTCCGGCTCCCGCACCGGGTGTCCCCGATCGTCGGCCGGACCGAGGAGCTGGCCGAACTCGCCGGCCTGGTGACGACGACGCCGCTGGTCACGCTCGTCGGCGCCGCCGGCTGCGGCAAGACGCGACTGGCGATCGAGGTCGCGCGCACCGCCGCCCCGACGTTCGACGGCGGCGCCTACTTCGTCGACCTCGTCGCCGCGACCGACGCCGACCACGTCGTCGCCGCGATCTCGACGGCGCTCGGGCCGGCCGCCGAGTTCGGCGACCACCCCCGCGACGCTCTCGCCTCGGTCGTGCGGGCGCGGCGGGTGCTCCTCGTCCTGGACAACTGCGAGCAGATCCTCGACCCGGTGGCGGAGCTGGTCGAGGAGTGGCTCGACGCCCCCACCGGCGCGGCCGTGCTGGTCACGAGCCGGGAGCCGCTGGAGGTCTACGGGGAGCACGTCCACCCGGTCGGGCCGCTGCCGCTGCCCGACGGCGACGAGGACGTCACCCGCTCCCCCGCGGTGTCGCTGCTGCTGGAACGGCTGGCCACGGCCGGTGCCGACGTCACCGACCTCGGCGTGATCGGGGACGCGGTGAAGATCGCGGCGGCCGTCGACGGGGTGCCGCTCGCGCTCGAGCTGGCCGCCGCCCGGGTACGGGCGTTCAGCCTCGACGAGATCGCCCACCAGGTCACCACCGACCCCAGCTCGCTGGCCCGCATCGGCCGCGGCAGCGACCACCACCGCACGGTCCGGGCGGCGATCGAGCAGAGCTACGCGATGCTCCCGCCCGACGAGGCCGCCGTGCACCGGGCGGTGTCGGTGCTGCGGGGCGCGTTCACCGTCACGGCCGCCGACGCGGTCGCGGACGACACCGCCGACGTGGGTGACGTCGTCGCCCGGCTGGTGCACCGGTCGCTGCTCGTGCCGCTGGGTCCGGGCCGGCCGGGCGGACCGTCGCGGTTCAGCCAGCTCGCGACCGTCCGCGGGCACGCCGCCCACACCGCCGGCGACCCGACGACACTGCAGGAGCGTCGCGACGCCTGGGTCCGCACGGTCGTGCGGACGAAACCGCCGCTGGGACACGCCGCCGAGTCGGAGTGGTTCGACGTCCTCGACGACGACCTGCCCACGCTGCGGGCGACGCTGCAGCACCTGCTCGTCGACGCGCCCGGGCCTGCCGGGGTGGAGCTCGTCGCCCGGCTCGGGCCGTACTGGTACTTCCGCAGCAAGAGCATCGAGGGCCGGACGTGGGCCGAACGCGCCCTCGGCCTGGAACACCTCGCCGATCCGATGTCGGCGGCGCTGGTGCGGCTCACCCTCGCCCACCATCTCGCCTCCGCCGACCGCGTCGACCTCGCCGCCCCGCACATGGACCGCGCGTTCGCGCTGGTCGACGAGGCCCGGGCCGGGACGAGCCGGGTCGTCGCCGAGGGGGCGATGCTGCTCGCGCACTCGCTGTTCATGGCCGACGCCGCCGACCGCGGACGGGAGGTCGGCGCCCGGGTCGCGGTCGCGGCCGACGCCGCCGACGACCCCGACCTGCGGCTGCTCGCCGACACCTGTGACGCCATGGCCGGCAGCAACGCGGGCGACCTCACCGGTATCGACGTCGACGACCTGCACGAGCGGGCCGCCCGCCTGGGCAACCTGCACGTCGCCCTGCTGACGTCGGGGGTCGGGGTGATCGCCGCGATCCGCGCCGGCGACGTCGCCACCGGGCTGACGTGGTCGGACCGGATGATCGCGCACCGGCTCGTCCTCGGGTCGTCCGACGGGCCCGTCGCCCTGGAGCTGCGGGCGGTCGTCGTCGCGATGGCCGGTGAGCCGTACGAAGCTGCCCGGTTGTACGCGGCGGCGCGGACGCAGGCGCTGCGCAACGGGCTGCGGTGGCCCGCCGTCGAGGGGTCGACGGCGCTGCTCGACCAGGTGACCCGGGCGCTGGCCGACGACGAGGTCGACCAGGCCCGGGCCGAGGGTTCCCGGCTGACGCTCGCAGAGGTGGTGGCGGGCCTCGACGTCACGGCGTCGGCACCCGCCTGACCGTCCGCGCTCAGGACGCGACGGGGGCCTCCTCGGTCTCGTTCGCGGAGAACGCGGCCCGCAAGGCGGCCTCCTCCTCGCGGCCGAGGTTCGTGACCAGCAGGTCGGCGTGGGTGCCCTCGAAGGTCTCGGCGATCCGGTCGACGACGGCGTCGCGGGTCAGCAGGAACAGCGCCGACGTCCCGGGGGTGACGTTGTCGCGGACCTGCTGCAGGAACTCGTCGGACAGCCCGAGCCTGGACAGGCCCATCGCCGCACCCGCGGCGGCGCCGATCGCCATGCCCGCGATCGGCAGCAGGAACAGCAGCCCGAACAGCAGCCCCCAGAACGCGCCCGACAGCGCGGCGGTGCCGGCGACGCTGCCCGCCTGGTAGGTCTTCGGGCGCCGCTTGCCCTCCTGCCACGACACGACGGACGCGTCGTCGACGACGACGAGCCGCTGCGCCTGCAGGCGTTCCAGGGTGCGCAGCGCGGTCTCGGCGCCCTCGGGGGTGTCGAACTTCCAGATGCTCAGGGTGCTCATGACCCGGTCCTCCGTGGTGGGGGCGGTGGGTCCGCCCGCTGCCACGACGGTGCGCCGGACCCGTCCAACGCCCGTCCAACGCCGCTCCACGCAGGCCTTTCAGGGCCTGTGAGCGGTAATGGTCGCTATAGCGACCTGTTCTGTCTCAGCACATGTGCGACAGGTTTGTCTCAACACATGTGAGACAGGTGGTCATGGCCTGATGATCCGCTGGTAGCGGATCGTCGGG
>MEGH01000028.1:54152-72086 GCA_001725415.1 Pseudonocardia sp. SCN 73-27 | reverse complement strand
CGCGGCGGTGCCTGCGGCGCAGTCCATCGCGGTGGCGGAGGCGAGCGTCGATCCCGCCCGCTGGGGCCGGGTCGACGACGAGGGCCGTGTCTTCCTGGTGACGTCGTCGGGTGAGCGCGAGGTGGGGTCCTGGCAGGCCGGTGCGCCGCAGGAGGGCCTGGCGCACTTCGCCCGCCGCTTCGACGACCTGCGCACCGAGGCCGAGCTGCTCACCAACCGGCTCGCCGCCGGCGGGGGCGACCCGAAGCAGGCCCTGCACAGCGCCACCGCGCTGCGCGACTCGTTGCCGGAGGCGGCTGTCGTCGGCGACGTGGAGTCGCTGTCGGCACACGTCGCGCAGCTGGTCACGCTGGCCGAGGAGCAGGTGGGCGCGGCGCGCTCGGCCCGCTCCGCGCAGCGTGAGGCGGCGGTGGCGCGCAAGGACGCGCTGGCCACCGAGGCCGAGTCGCTGGCCGCCGACGCCACGCAGTGGAAGCAGGCGGGCGACCGGTTCAAGGCGATCCTCGACGAGTGGCGCACGATCAAGGGCATCGACCGCCGTACCGACGAGGCGCTGTGGAAGCGGTACTCGCGGGCGCGTGAGGCGTTCAACCGCCGCCGCGGCTCGCACTTCGCCGATCTCGACCGGCAGCGGGCCACGGCCAAGGCGCGCAAGGAGGAGCTGGCCGCGGAGGCGGAGCAGCTCGTCGAGTCCACCGACTGGGGCCCGACGGCGGCGCGCTACCGCGAGCTGATGGCGGAGTGGAAGGCGGCGGGCCGCGCCCAGAAGGACGCCGACGACGCGCTGTGGCAGCGGTTCCGCGGCGCCCAGGACCAGTTCTTCTCCCGCCGCACCCAGGTGTTCAACGAGCGCGACGCCGAGTTCGGCGCGAACGCCGACGCGAAGCGGGCGCTGCTCGTCGAGGCCGAGAAGATCGACACCGACGACGCCGACTCGGCCCGCGCGGCGCTGCGCGACATCCAGGAGCGCTGGGAGGCGATCGGCAAGGTCCCGCGCGACGACATGCGGCCGTTGGAGTCGGCGCTGCGTGCGGTCGAGGAGCGGGTTCGCGAGGCGGTCGACCGGCAGTGGCGGCGCACCGACCCGGAGGCCGAGGCGCGGGTCGCGCAGTTCCGCGACCGGGTGGCGCAGTTCGAGTCCCAGGCGGAGAAGGCCGAGGCGGTGGGCGACGCGAAGCGGGCCCGGCAGGCCCGCGAGCAGGCCGACCAGTGGCGTGAGTGGCTGAAGACGGCGGAGGAGTCGGTCAACCAGCGCTGAACCGGGCGCTGCGGCGCCGGCTCCGAGACCGTCGTCACACGAGCGGGGCGGCGCGGGGTGCGAGGGTGGACGTGGCCCCCGCACCGGTGCGGGGGCGCGACCGCGAGGAGCGCCGATGACCGAGAACCCGTACCTGCGCCGCGTCGACGCCGACGCGCTGGCCGCAACCGGTGTGGGCGACCGGTTCTCCCAGAACCTCATCGGGCGGGCGACGGGCGCGTCGACGTGTCACGTCGACTGGATCCGGACGCCGCAGGGCGGCGGGTCACCGGCGGGGCTGCACGTGCACGAGGTCGACCAGGTGTTCTGGGTGCTCGAGGGCACGATGAGCATCGAGGTCGACGGCCGGGAGTTCGACGCGCCCGCGGGCAGCCTCGTGGTGTTCCCGGCCGGTGTGCCGCACCGCAACTGGAACGCGGGCGAGGTGCCGACGGTGCACCTGGCCGTCAACACCCCGGCGCCCGACCCGGCGGTGCCGTTCGCGCGCTCAGTGGGCTGACGCGCGGCCGGTGACGGCGTCGCCCGCGGTGCGAGACAGCCGCAGCGCCTCGACCGCGGGGACCAGCAGGACGAGGACGAGCAGCAGGAAGGCGACGCGGTAGGGCGTGGCGGGGGCGTCGGCCATGCCGGTGAGCTGCCCGATGGGGTCGCCGAGCCGCACGAACAGGGCGCCCACCGCGACGCCGAGGCCCGCGCCGAGCTCCTGCAGCGTCGACATCAGGGTGTTGGCGCCGGTCATCCGGTCGGACTCGACATCGGCGTAGGCGACGCTGTTGTAGGCGGTGAACCCGGTCGAGCGGACGATGCCGCTGGCCAGCAGCAGTAACAGTACGACGGCCGGCGGCGTGCCCTCGGTCAGGAACGCCATGCCCACGAGGCACGCCGCCGACGCGGCGACGGAGAACAGCACGAGGGTGCGGATCCCGAAGCGGCGCATGAGCGGCGTCGTCGCGGGCTTGATGCCGACGTTGCCGACGAACAGCGCGATCACCACGAGCCCGGCCTGTGCGGCCGACCAGCCGAAGCCGAGCTGGAACAGCAGCGGCAGCAGGAACGGGATCGCGGTGATGACCATCCGGTAGACCGAGCCGCCGGCCGCGGTGAGCCGGTACGTGGCGACGCGCAGGACCCGCAGGTCGAGCAGCGGGCGGCGGGCACGCAGCAGGTGGAGCACGGCCACGGTGAGCAGCACCGCGGCGAGGACGAGCCCGGTGACGGCACTCCCCCATCGGGCCGCGCCGATGCTCTCCAGGCCGACGACGAGCGCCGCCGCGCCACCGGCGGTGAGCAGGAACCCGCGCCGGTCGAGCGGGTAGCGCCGGGGCCCGCGTACGTCGGGGACGATACGCAGGGCGAGGACGAGCGCGGCGATCCCGAGCGGCACGTTGATGACGAAGATCCACCGCCACGACGCGTAGTTGGCGAGCAGCCCGCCCAGCGCCGGCGCGATGACGGGTGCGACGAGCGCGGGCCAGGTGAGGAACGCGATGGCGCGCACCAGGTCCCGCTTGGGCGTCGTCCGCAGCACGGCGAGCCGCCCGACCGGCACCATCATGGCGCCGCCGACGCCCTGCAGGACCCGGGTCGCGGTGAGGACGGGCAGGGTGGGCGCGAGTGCGCAGCCCGCCGAGGCGACGGTGAAGATCACGAGCGCGGCGGTGAAGACGCGGCGGGCACCGAACCGGTCGGCGAGCCACCCGCTGATCGGGATGAGCACGGCGAGGGTGAGCAGGTAGCCGGTGATGGCGACGTTGACGTCGACGGCCGCGACGCCGAGGTCGGCCGCGATGTGCGGGGCGGCCGGGGCGATGACGGTGCCGTCGAGGATCTCCATGAAGAACGCGCCGGCGACGAGCAGCGCGAGGGGGCGTTGCAGCCCCGCCGGCTCCGGACGTGCCGACGGACCTGCCTCCGCCTCGGCCATGCGTCCACCGTAGGCGAACGCCGATCGCTGCCGAATGTCGTGGGGCCGGGGCAGAATGCAGCCATGACGACCTCCCCGTCCTCCCCGACCTCACAGCGGTCCGGGCTCGACCTGCGCTGGGTCGACACCGGGATCCGCCCGCAGGACGATCTGTTCGGCTACCTCAACGGGCAGTGGCTGCGCACGCACGAGATCCCGGCCGACCGGTCGCAGGACGGGGCGTTCCACGCGTTGCGCGACAACGCAGAGGCCGACGTGCGGACGATCGTCGAGGAGTGCGCGGCGGCGGATGCGGCGCCCGGGTCCGAGGCCCGCCGCGTCGGTGACCTCTACACGTCGTTCATGGACGTCGAGCGCATCGAGAAGCTGGGCACCGAGCCGCTGAAACCCCTGCTCGCCGAGGTCGCCGACGCGGCCGACACGGCGGCGCTCGCGGCGGTGCTGGGCCGTCGGCAGCGGGAGGGCCGGGCGGGGCTGTTCGGCGCGTTCGTCAGCACCGACGCGAAGGATTCGTCGCGCTACCTGGTGCACCTGTCGCAGTCCGGTCTCGGTCTGCCCGACGAGTCGTACTACCGCGAGGACTCCTACGCCGAGATCCGGGAGAAGTACGTCGCCCACCTCGAGCGGCTCGCCGAGCTGGCAGGCCTGGAGGAGCCGGCGGCCCTGGCGGCCAGGGTGATGGAGCTGGAGACGGCGCTCGCGGCCGTGTCGTGGGACCGCGTCACCAACCGGGACGCCGAGAAGACCTACACGCTGATGACGGGTGCGGCCCTGGCCGCCAACGCGCCGGGCTTCGAGTGGGACGTCTGGCAGGAGGCGCTGGGCGGCCCGGCCGACGCGTTCGACGAGGTCGTCGTCCGCCAGCCCACGTTCGTCACCGTGGCGGCGGCGATGTGGCGCGACCGTCCGCTGGAGCAGTGGAAGGCGTGGCTCGCGATCCGCACGGTGTCCTCGTGCGCCGACTACCTGACCGAAGCGCTGGTCGAGGCCGACTTCGACTTCTACGGCCGGACCCTGTCGGGCACCCCGGAGCTGCGGGAGCGCTGGAAGCGCGGCGTCGGGCTCGTCGAGGGCGCGCTGGGCGAGGCGGTCGGGCAGCTGTACGTGCAGCGACACTTCCCGCCCGCAGCCAAGGAGCGGATGGTCGAGCTCGTCGCCAACCTGGTCGAGGCCTACCGGCAGTCGATCTCGTCGCTCGACTGGATGAGCGCGGAGACCCGTGAGCGGGCGCTGGAGAAGCTGGGCCGCTTCACCCCCAAGATCGGCTACCCCGACGAGTGGAAGGACTACTCGGCACTGGAGGTCGACCCGACCGACCTGCTGGGCAACGTCCGCCGCGCCGGTGAGTGGATGTCGGACTTCCAGTTCGCGAAGCTGGGCAAGCCGGTCGACCGCAACGAGTGGCTGATGACGCCGCAGACCGTCAACGCCTACTACCACCCGCGGATGAACGAGATCGTCTTCCCGGCCGCGATCCTGCAGCCGCCGTTCTTCGACCCCGACGCCGACGACGCCGCCAACTACGGCGGCATCGGCGCGGTCATCGGTCACGAGATCGGCCACGGCTTCGACGACCAGGGCAGCAAGTACGACGGCGACGGCAACATGACCGACTGGTGGGAGGCGGCCGACCGCACCGAGTTCGAGCGGCGCGCGCAGGCCCTCATCGACCAGTACAACGCCCTGTCCCCCATCGGGCTGGCCGACCACAAGGTCAACGGCGCGCTGACCGTCGGCGAGAACATCGGCGACCTCGGCGGGCTCACGATCGCGCTGAAGGCCTACAAGATCGCCCTGGGCGACGCGGAGGCCCCGGAGCTCGACGGGTTCACCGGCCTGCAGCGCGTGCTGCTCGGGTGGGCGCAGGTGTGGCGGGCCGTGACCCGCGACGCGGAGGCGATCCGCCGGCTGACGATCGACCCGCACTCGCCGCCGGACCTGCGCTGCAATGCCGTCGTCACCAACCTCGACGCGTTCCACGAGGCGTTCGACGTGCAGGAGTCCGACTCGCTCTACACCGCTCCGGGCGAGCGCGTCCGCATCTGGTGAGCCGGTGACGTGCTCGCCGGGCCTCAGGGCCCGGTGAGCGCGTCCCGGATGGCGGTCGCGAGCACGGTGCGGCCGCGGACGGTGGGGTGCACCGAGTCCGGGCCGACGAGGCCCGGGTCCTCGGTGACGTGGGCGCCCCAGTCGACGAACCGGGCCTGCGCGGCGTGCCGGGCGACGGCGTCGCGCAGGGTGGCGTTGTTGCCGTCGGCCCAGCGGCGCGGCACGGAGATGCCGACGAACACGACGCGGCGCTCACCTGCTGCGCTCATCACGGCGTCGACGTCGCGGGCGGAGATGGTGCCGTTGGCGCCGAGGTCGACGACGACGGGCCCTGTGTTGGTGGCGGCCCAGCTCGCGACGAGGTCGGGTGCGGTGCTGAACTGGCGGCCCACCTTGCCGTCGACGGTCGTCTGCGGGCCGAGGACCTGTTGCAGCGCACCGGCGCTGCCGAGGGTGATCGAGTCGCCGACGACGAGCACCGGCCCGGCGACCGGCCCGCCGGCCGGTGGCGCGGTGGTAGGGCCGGGCCCGGCGGTGGGTCCCGTGGTGGGCGCGGGTTCGGTGGTCGGGTCCACGGCGGGGTCGGTGGCGCCGACGGGCGGTTCGGTGTCCTGGTCGGTCGCCGACGACGGCGGTGGCGCACCGACAGGAGTTCCCGTCACGGCGACGACACCACACGCGGTGAGCGCCATGCACAGGACGCCACAGGTCAGGGCCGCGGCGGTACCTGCGCGGGCGCGCGCGAGCATCGTGCGGATAGCACCGCGCCGGATGGGCGTCTCCAGGAGCCGGTAGGACAGCTCGGCCACCAGCAGCGTCGCGACGATGCGCCCGGTGTCGACGAGCCACGCCGGGGCGGGGATGTCGATGCCCGGTCTGGTCAGGACGAAGATCGGCCAGTGGTAGAGGTAGATGCCGTAGGAGCGGCGGCCGAGCCAGATCAGCGGGCCGCGCCCGAGCACGGCGCCGACGATCCCGTTGCGCGCCGCGGCGACCACCACGACGGCGGCGAGCAGCCCGGTGCGCAGGAACCCGCCGTGGGTGTAGAGGTCGGTGTCGAACTCCGACGCCGCGGTGAACGCCACCAGCAGGGCGACCAGGGCGGCGAGTCCGGCGACGTCGATGATCGTGCGGCGGGGGCCGGTCAGCCGTCGTGACCAGGCCTCCGGCCCGTAGACGAGGGCGAGCGCGGCGCCGACGAGGAAGCCCGACGCGCGGGCGTCGGTGCCGTAGTAGACGCGGATGTTGGAGTCGGGGTCGAACAGCAGTGCCATCACCACGGCCGACGACAGTGCCAGGAGCAGCGCGAACGCGGCGGCACGGCGGCGGGCGACCATGGCGAGGACGCCGACGAACAGCAGCGGCCAGATCAGGTAGAGCTGGCCCTCCACTCCCAGCGACCAGATGTGCAGCATCGGCGACGGCCGGGCGAACGCCTCACCGTAAGGGACGCCGGCGATGACCAGGTGCCAGTTCTGGACGTAGGCGAGCGAGGCCAGCGCGTCCGCGCGCAGCTCGCCGACGTCGCCGGGAAGGAGCAGCCGGTAGACGACGACCGTCGCCACCACGCAGGCGACCAGCGCGGGGACGAGGCGGCGGGCACGGGCGAGGAAGAACGCCTTGGCGTCGACGCGCCCGCGGGCGCGCAGCTCGCCGACCAGCAGCTGGGTGACGAGGAAGCCGCTGAGGGTGAAGAACACCTCGACGCCGAGGAAGCCGCCACCGGCCCACGGCAGCTCGAGGTGGTAGGTGAGGACGGCGAGGACCGCGATGGCGCGAAGGCCGTCGAGCCCGGGGGCGTAGGGGACCGCGGCCGAGCGCGCACGAGTGGCGCCGACGCGTTGCGGGTCGGCGCGCTTGACGAGCTGCTCGACCATCCGCCCCCTCGCCCGTCAGCCGACCAGGTGACCTTGTCACGTGCTGTGCCGTTCGCGAACGCACGAGGGCGGCGTGTCGCGAGGGGCCGGGGAGCCGGATGGGACGGCAGGGGACGAGACGGGCGCGCCGGTCCCGATGACGGGACCGGCGCCACCCCGCGCGGCGTCGAGCTGCCAGAACGATCACCGGCGCGGACCCCTGCTCCTCGGACGACTTGTTGCAGGAGACTGGCAACAGTGTAGCTATTGCAGCAGCAGGCATGCCAACCAACGGCGAGAGGAATGCTGTTGCAAGATGGTGGCGACAAGCTGATCGACGATGGAGGACCCGTGGCCGACTACACGCTCCCCGACCTGCCGTACGACTACGACGCGCTCGCCCCGCACATCGCGCCCGAGATCATGGAGCTGCACCACTCCAAGCACCACAACACCTACGTCACCGCCCTGAACCAGACGCTGGACAAGCTCGCCGCGGCCCGCGAGTCCGGCGACTTCGGCGCGATCGTCGGCCTGGAGAAGACGCTCGCGTTCAACCTGGGCGGCCACGTCAACCATTCGATCTTCTGGAAGAACCTCTCCCCCGAGGGCGGCGACAAGCCCACCGGCGACCTCGCCGCCGCCGTCGACGAGCACTTCGGCTCGTTCGAGAAGTTCCAGGCCCACTTCACCGCCGCCGCCACGACGATCCAGGGCTCCGGCTGGGCGATCCTCGGCTGGGACACCCTCGGCTCACGGCTGCTGGTCCACCAGCTCTACGACCAGCAGGCGCAGCTGCCCGCCGGGCAGGTCCCGATCGTCATGCTCGACATGTGGGAGCACGCGTTCTACCTGCAGTACAAGAACGTGAAGCCCGACTACGTCACGGCGTGGTGGAACGTCGTCGACTGGGCCGACGCCGCCGATCGTCTGAGTACCGCCCGCGCCTGAAAGCCTGTGAGTGGCGATGGTCGCCATGGCGACCATCGCCACTCACGACGCCGTTCCCGGTGACCGTTCGGCTCGAGGGCGATCGGAGGACCCTGGCGGCGCGACCCGGCGCTCGGTAGACCGCTCGCATGACGCTCTCGGCGCAGTCGCCCACCCCCGGCGACACCCGTCGGTCACTGTGGACGGGGATCGGGGCCGACCGCGTCGGCGAGTTCACCGTCGGCTCCCTGCTGCAGCGGGCCGCGATGCCGGCCCCCGACACCGTCGCGCTCGTCGAAGGCATCCCGGACCGCGACGCCCGGCGCCGCTGGACCTACGCCGAGCTGCTCGCCGACGCCGAACGCGCCGCCCGCGCGCTGCTCGGCCGGTTCGCTCCGGGCGAGCGGATCGCGGTATGGGCCAACAACATCCCGGAATGGCTCCTGCTGCAGACCGGTGCCGCGCTCGCCGGGCTCACGCTCGTCACCGTCGACCCGGCGCTGCGCCGCAACGAGGTCGCCCACGTCCTCGGCCGGTCCGAGGCCACCGGGGTGTTCCTCGTGCGCGAGTACCGCGGCAACCCGATGGCCGAGACCGTCGCCGGACTGCGCGACGACCTCCCGGCGCTGCGCGGGGCCGTCCTGTTCGAGGACTGGGCGGAGTTCGTCGACACCGGCGACCCCGCGGCGGCGCTGCCGCACGTCTGCCCCGACGACACCGCCCAGATCCAGTTCACCTCCGGCACCACCGGCCTGCGAAGGGGGCGATGCTGCACCATCGCGGCCAGGTCAACAGCGCCTGCCTGTCCTACGGCGAGCTCCTCGGCATCCGCCCCGGCGACCCGATCGTCAACGTCATGCCGATGTTCCACACCGCCGGGTCGGTGCTGGCCACCCTGTCGGCGATCGGGACGTGCGCGACCCACGTGCTGCAGCCGTGGTTCGACCCCGCCCTCCACCTCCGGCTGATCGAGGACGAGCGCAGCATCCTGTTCGGTGGGGTGCCGACGATGCTGCCGGCCACCCTCGACCACCCCGCGATGGCCACGACGAACACGTCGTCGGTGCGGGTCGCGCTCTCGGGTGGCGCGACGGTGCCGCCGGCACTGGTCCGTCGCGTCGAGGAGACGTTCGGGGTGCCGATGGGGATCATCCACGCCCAGACCGAGGCCTCCCCCGGCATCACCATGACCCCCCCCGTACGCCGACTCCGCCGACGACCGGTCCACCACGCTGGGCCGTCCGCTGCCGGCGATCGACGTCGCGATCATGGATCCCGTCGACCGGCACACACCCGTCCCGCCGGGCGTCGTCGGCGAGCTGTGCACACGGGGCTACCACGTCGTGACGGGGTACGTGGGCGACCCGGAGCAGACGGCCGCGACGGTCGACGACGACGGCTGGCTGCACACCGGCGACCTCGCGAGCATGGACGAGCGCGGCTACTGCCGGATCGAGTCGCCATGGCGACCATTACCGCTCACAGGCTGTCAGCCTGCGGACCGTTGCCGCGACGTCGGAGTCGCCGGTGACCACGATGCCGCGGGTCAGCGGACGGACCTGCTCGGCCAGGGCCAGCGCCAGGTCGACACCGGCGGCCGCGGCGTCGGGACCCGCGTCGGCCAGTGCGGCCAGGGTTTCGTCGGGGATCGTGACGTCGGGGACCTCGTGGGCGAGGTAGTCGGCCTCGTCGAAGCCGGTGAGCGGGCGGATCGCCACCAGGATCGGGACGCGTCCGTCGACGGCCTCGACGACCCGCTCCAGCCCGGTCGGCTCGTAGACGGGCCGGGTGATGAGGAACTGCGCGCCCGCGGCGATCTTGTCCAGGGCGCCGGCGGCGGCACGGCCGGGGTCGCGGCTGCCCGGGTTGACCCGCGCACCGATGTCGAACGACGTCTTCGTCCCGAGCCGCAGGCCGTGGTAGTCGGTGCCCTCGTTCAGCCCGGCGAGCAGCTCGATCAGGCCGAGGGAGTCGACGTCCCAGATGCCGTCGACGTGCGGGTAGTCGCCGACCAGCGGCGGGGTGCCGGTCTCGCACAGCACGCCGCGGACGCCGAGTGCGTGCGCGCCGAGGAGGTCGGCCTGCAGCGCCATGATCGTGCGGTCCCAGGTGGTGACGCTGGCGAGCGTCGTGACGCCGAGGCGGTCGTGCAGGTGCAGGGCGAGGTCGACGGAGTTGACCTGCGCCCGGGGCCCCGACGTCGCAGGCACGCACACCAGCCCGACACCGGCCTCGCGCAGGTCGGCGGCGAGCGCGACGGTCTCGTCGACACCTCCGGTGGTGGGTGGCGGGAGCTCGACCCCGACCAGCGGGCCGGCGGCGTCGAACAGCCCCGGCCTCGACACCTGGACCGGCAGCGACGGTGAGGTCTCGACGACCGTGACCGGCTGCTGCGCGCGGTACTCGGCGACGGCCGCGGCCGCGGCGGCGAGCTGGCCCGGCGTGGTGCCGCAGCAGCCGCCGACGAGCGCCGCCCCGGCGTCGAGCAGCTGGCGGGTGTAGCGGACGAAGTAGTCGGCGTCGATGTCGTACTCGAACCGGGCGGGGGCGACGCGGCGCGGCAGCCCGGCGTTGGGCTGCACCGTGAGCGGTCGCCCGGTGTGCGACCGCAGCTCGCGCAGCACGGCGAGGCAGCCCTGCGGGCCGAGGGTGCAGTTGACCCCGATCGCCGCGAGCGGAAGCCCGGCCAGTGCGGCGACCAGCTCGTGCGGGGTGTGCCCGGACAGCGTGTGATGGTCGGTGCCGAAGGTGGCCTGCGCGACGACGGGCACGTCGCCCGTGCGGCGGGCGACCTCCAGAGCGACCTCGGAGGCCTCGACGAGCTCGTCGAGGTGCCCGAACGTCTCCAGCATGACGACGTCGACACCCGCGCCGACCAGCACCTCGACCTGCTCGCGGACCGCGGCCCGGCGCTCGTCGGCCCCGACGCGGCGGCGCTGGTGCACGCTCACCGCGGGCGCGACCGACCCGGCGACGAACACGGGCCGGTCGGCGCGGGCCGCGGCCTCGAGCGCGAGGCGGGCGGCCTCAGCGTTGATGCGGGCGACGTCGTCGGCGGCGCCGTACTCGGCCAGCCGCAGCCTGCTCGCGCCGAAGGTGTTGGTCTGCACCAGGTCGACCCCGGCGCCGACGTAGCTGTCGTGGATGGTGCGGACGAGCCCGGGCTCGGTGAGGGTGAGCGCGGGCAGCGCCTGGTCGAGGGAGTTCCCGGCGGCGTGCAGCATGGTGCCCATCGCGCCGTCGCCGACCAGCACGGACGTGGCGAGCAGGTCCCGGACGGTCATCGCCGGCCTCCGAGGGCGTCCAGGATCTCCACCGCGACCTCGGCCATCAGCCGGTCGCGGCGCACGTCGAGCGACAACCCGGTGATCTCCTCGATGCGGCGGATCCGGTAGCTGACGGTGTTGGGGTGCACGTGCAGCTTCTCGGCCGCGCGGCGCGGGGAGTTGTTGTGCTCGAAGTACGCCGACAAGGTCGCCAGGTACTCCATGCCGCCGTTGCGTTCCTCCGCGATGAGCGCGCCGACGACCTCCTCGGCGAACCCCCGCAGGTCGGCGACGTCGGGCACCCGCAGCAGCAGCCGGTGGATGCCGAGGTCGGCGAACGCGGTGACGCTGCCGGTGCCGCCGAGGCGTTCCCCGGCGAGCAGGGCGTGCCGGGCCTCGGCGTAGGAACGGGCGATCTCCGCGGCACTCGTGCACGGGTTGCCGACGCCCGCCGCGACCGGCGTGCGCATCCCCATCCGGCCCGCCGTGGCGGCGAGGCAGCCCGCGGCGAGCGCCCGTGCGGCGTCGACAGGGGACCCACCGCCCTGCGGCGCCGGGACGAGCGCGACGACCTCGTCGGTCCGGGTGGCGACGATCGCGTCGGGCACCAGCCGCGCCGCGGCGGCCTCGACCGTCCCGAACACCACCGGCGCCCGGTCGCCCGAGGCCCCGATCGCGACGGCGCAGTACCCGCGGCCGGGCTCGAACCCCAGGTGCTGGGCCCAGCGGTCGATCTCCGGGTCGTCACGGTCGCGGGCCAGCAGCAGCCCCTCCACCAGCTCCTGACGGGCCCGGCCCGCGGCGGCGGTGACGACGAGCTCACGCCCCAGCACCACCCCGCACACCATGGCGGCGTGCTCGGTGACGAGCAGCCGCATGTCCTCGGTCAGCTCCCCGCCCGGCACGCCCGACGCGGGCACGGCCGACGGGCAGGGTGTCGTCGTCACCAGGTAGCCGGCGACGTCCTCGCCGACCGAGACGGGCGCGACGATCGTCGCCGACCCGGCGCCGGCGGTGCCGGGGACGGTGAGCGCACGCCGGTTGCGGGCCGCCGCGGCCAGCACCGTCCGCAGCCCGGTGACGCCGGCCTGGTCGCGCAGCGCGGAGACGACGTCGCGATCACCGACGCCGGCCCGGGCCAGTACGTCGAGGCGGCGGTCGAGCACGACGACGCCGGCGGCGGCGCCGTCGGCGAGCAGGGCGACGACGTCGGCCAGCTCGGTGTTCTGGGAGGCCAGCGCGGACAGGTGCCCGCACATGCTGACGACCCGGCGCAGGATCGCGGCCTCGTCGACACCACCGAAGCGCCGTGCGCTCGGAGTGGGGCGCACCGGCACGGACGACGGCGTCCTCGCCGTCGAACCGGGGGCCGCCATGCGCGGACCGTACCTGCGGGCTGTGGCGGGACACAACGACCCCGTGGCCGGTTGTCGCTGGACACAAGCGCGGCCGCACCCGGTTGTGACCCGCTCCACCAGCGGCGCACGCAAGGGGGCTGTATCGCAGGAAGGAACGCCGCGCCGAAAAGATGATCAACGTGACGAACGCTGTGCCGGACCACAACGAGCCGGTGGGGACGTTGGCCGCCTGCCACGATGACCGCACCCCCCACGAGCTGCGAACCTCGAAGTCGGACGGGTTCACCGGCGAGGGAGGCCAGGTGTGACGACGAACGACTCGTGGCCGCGGCCGTTCCGCCCGCGCCTGGGCGCCCGGCTCGGCTACCTACTGCACGCCGGGCTCGCGAAGAACCGCCTCTACGCGCGCCTCGCCACCTGGCTGGAACGCCGCCCTCGCGCCTACCGCGCGTTCACCGCGGCCGAGCGCGTCACCAAGCAGGAGCTGTTCGGCTGCCGCATGTGTGGGCAGTGCGCCCTGCCGGCCACCGGTTACACGTGCCCGATGACGTGCCCGAAGCAGCTGCGCAACGGCCCGTGCGGCGGGGTCTCCCCCACCGGCGCGTGCGAGGTGCACCCCGAGCTGACCTGCGTGTGGGTCGTCGCGATCGAGCGGGCCGAGGCCGCCGGGCACGGCGCCGACCTCGACATGCTGCACCGACCGATCGACCATCGGATGCGCGACCAGAGCTCGTGGGTCAACTACTGGCAGGGCCGCGACGACGACCTGTGGACCGCGACGCCGTTGGCCGGGCGCGAGCTGGGACTCACGCCGGTGGGGGAACGGTGAGCGAGCGAATCATCGACACAGCGTCCGCGCGCAGCGCCGACCGAACCCCGGCGAGGGAGTGCGATGAGTCTGCGTGAGGCGTTCGACGCCGGGCGCTTCGCCGTCACCGCGGAGATCGGGCCGCCCCGCGGCGCCGACCCCGAGGCGATCACGCGTAAGGCCGAGCTGCTGCGCGGCTGGGTCGACGCCGCGAACGTCACCGACAACCAGGGCGCCCACGTGCGCATGTCGAGCCTCGCGGGCAGCGTGCTGGCGATGCGGGCCGGGGTCGAGCCCGTCATGCAGCTGACCTGCCGCGACCGTAACCGCATCGCCCTGCAGTCCGACCTGATCTCCGCCGGCGCCGTCGGCATCCCCAACGTCCTGCTGCTCTCCGGCGACCACCCCCGCTTCGGCGACCACCCCGACGCCGCACCCGTGTTCGACCTCGACTCCACCCAGCTCGTCCGGACCGCGCGGACCCTGCGCGACGAGGGCGTCCTCGCGTCGGGCCGCGAGATCGGGACACGCCCGGGGTGGCTGGTCGGGGCCGTCGAGAACCCGTTCGCGCCGCCGCGGTCGTTCCGGGCCCGGCGGCTGGCCAAGAAGGTCGCGGCGGGCGCCGAGTTCGCCCAGACCCAGTACGTGTTCGACGTCGAGGTGTTCGCGGCGTGGATGGCCCGGCTGCGCGACCTGGGCGTCACCGAGGGATGCAAGGTCCTCGCCGGCGTCGGGCCGATCCGGTCGCTGCGCGTCATGGAGTTCCTGCGCTCCGGGGTTCCGGGTATCCACGTCCCCGACGAGGTCGAGCGCCGGCTGCGCGGGGTTCCCGCCGACCGCGTCGCCGACGAGGGAGTGACCATGTGCGTCGAGACGATCCAGCGGGTCGCCGCGATCCCCGGCGTCGCGGGCGTGCACGTCATGGCGTTCGGGTACGAGCGAGGGGTACCCGGGATCCTGGAACGCGCGGGCATCACCCCGCGGCCTGCAGTGTCGATGGAGGGACTCGGACATGCTGGTTGACTTCCGGCCCCACTCCCGGCTGCGTGGCACCACGCCGATCGACATCACGACGGCGCTGGTCCCGGTCGTGGAGGCACTGTCGGAGGACTCGACGGATCTCTCCAAGGTGCGGCTCGTCTGCGACTGGGTGCAGTACAAGGAGAACTTCCGCGACGTCGTTGCGCTGCGCCCGATCCTCGCCCGCCCCGAACGGCTGCCCGGCAACGACCCGGTCGTCGTGCCCGCCGGTGTCCGCGACGACGACCTCGAGGTCGCCGTCGACGTGCGGCGCAGCGCCGAGCTGCCGCTCAAGGAGCACACCGCCGAGCTGCTGCGCGAACGTGCCGCGGGCGGCACGGGCGGGCGGGTGCTGCTGGAGGACTGGGGCGCGGGCTCGCGGAGCTGCATCTGGTCGTTCAACGCCCGCTACTGGGCCGACCTCGCGCTGTGGGAGAAGTCCACGGGCCGCGGCTACGAGCAGGCGCTGCCGGGCGGGGAGAGCGACGCCCGCAACCACGACGCCGCCCGTGACCTGATCCGCAAGCTCTTCGCCGTGTGGGACCCGCTGGCCGACACCGGTGCGCTGCCCGAGGAGCTCTACGTCGTCGAGCTGGGTGTGGGCAACGGCAGCCAGGCCAAGGTGTTCCTCGACGAGTTCCGCGCCCTCGACACCGAGCACGGCCGCGGCTACTACCGGCGGCTGCACTACCTGATGTGCGACTACTCCCAGCACGTCCTCGACCTCGCCCGCGAGACCGTGGCCGAGCACCTCGCGCACGTCAGCTCGTTCACCCTCGACGCGACGAAGCCGCGCACCTCGCTGGGGTTCCTGCGGTACAAGGTCTTCCTCGTCTACATCTCCAACGTCTACGACAACCTCCCCACCGACGAGGTCGCCCAGCTCGGCGGGCGGACCTACCAGGTGCAGACGCGCGCCTACCTGCCTCCCGAGGAGGCCGCGGCGCTGGCCGACCAGGCGAACACGACGACCGACGACCTCGCCGCGCTGGTGCACAAGCTGCTGCGGCTCGGCCCGGCGCTGCTGGCCGAGGCGGCACCCACGCACGTCGCCGACACCGACGCTGCCGTCGCGTTCTGGCGGGCGGCGTGGAGCGCGGTGCGTCTCGACGAGCGCTACGTCCCCCTCGCCGGGCTCGACCTCTACGAGCTGACCCCGGCGTCGAACGGCGAGCCCGCGGTCAGCGGGGAGATGCTGCGCCCGCTGCTGGAGTCGGGTGCCGACGTGCGGATGCACGTCAACAACGGGGCGCTGGCCAGCTTCGTCGACAGCCTGCAGCTGCTGCACCCCTTCGGGACGCTGATCTGCCACGACCTGTTCGTCACCGACGTCGCCGCCTACCGCGCCAACTTCCGCGGGCCCGGCAAGTACGACGGGTCCGTGGTCAACTGGGTCAACGGGCCGCTGCTCGCCCACGTCGGGCGCCGGCACGGTTTCGACGTGCACTACGCCCCGTTCGCGCACCGCTCGGGGGGCAACATCATCACGATGACGGCGCAGGTGAGGGACTGATGTCTGCTCCACGCAACGCGGCCCTGATGGAGCGGGTCCCGCTGCTGCCCACGACCGTCGTCGGCTCCTACCCGGTCCCGGAGTGGATGGAGCGGCTCAAGACCGACTACTACCGCAACCGGATGAGCCACGCCCAGCTCACCGACCTGCACGAGATGGCGATCAAGGCCGCGCTGCGCGACCAGGAGCTGGCGGGGATCGACATCGTGTCCGACGGCGAGCTGCGCCGCGACAACGACGTCGACTACTTCCTCGCCCGCATGCCCGGCGTGGAGATCCCGCAGACGGCGAAGGAGTTCTACTTCGACTACTACGAGGCCCGCGTGCCGGCGCCGCTGCCCGACCGGTTCGACCCGTCACCGCTCGGCCTGGCCGACGACTTCGCCTTCACCTCCGAGCAGACCTCCGGGCCGGTCAAGTTCTCCTTCACCGGACCGTTCTCGCTGTCGCGGCGGATCCACGACTCCGTGTACACCGACCGTCGCGAGCTCGTCCTCGCGATCGCGCGGGTGCTCAACGCCGAGGCCCACGCACTCGCCGACCGCGGCGCGCAGCTGCTGCAGATCGACGAGCCGTTCCTCGCCGGCTATCCCGACGCCGTCGGCACCGCGATCGAGGCCGTCAACATCGTCACCGACGGCGTGGACGTCACCTGGGGGCTGCACGTCTGCTACGGCAACCGCTACGCCCGCCCGCTTTGGCAGGGCCACTACGACTTCCTGTTCCCCGCGGTCCTCGACGCCACCGTCGACCAGCTGGTGCTGGAGTTCGCGCGCAAGGGCTACGAGGACCTGCCGGTGATCGAGAAGTTCGGCTGGGACCGCACCATCGGGCTCGGGGTCGTCGACGTGAAGTCGTCGCAGGTCGAGACCCCCGACCTGATCGCGTCCCGGATCCGCAGCGCACTCGAGCTCGTCCCGGCCGAGCGGCTCGTGGTCAACCCCGACTGTGGGCTGCGCAACGTCACCGGAGCCGTCGCACGGGCCAAGCTGGAGGCCATGGTCGCCGGCACCGCAGCCGTGCGGGCCGAGCTGACCCCCCGCATCGCACCGGCGCCGGTGAACGCCTCCGACGCTTCGAACGAGTCACCACACGAGGAACACGCAGAGACGCCCGAGTCCGTCGCCCGAGGAGCCTGAGCATGACCCAGCACGAGTCGCACGACTACCTGTTCACCTCCGAGTCGGTGACGGAGGGCCACCCCGACAAGATCGCCGACGCGATCTCCGACGCCGTCCTCGACGCCGCGCTCACCAACGACCCCTACTCGCGCGTGGCCTGCGAAACCCTGATCACGACGGGGATGGTCGTGCTCGCCGGCGAGATCACCACGCCCGGCCAGCTCGACTACACCCAGATCGTGCGCGACACCGTCAACAAGATCGGGTACGACGACGGCCGCTACGGGTTCGACGGCCACAGCTGCGCCGTGCTGGTCGCGCTCGACAAGCAGTCCCCCGACATCGCCCAGGGCGTCGACCAGGCCCACGAGCACCGCGGCAAGCTGTCCGACGACGAGCTCGACAAGGCCGGCGCCGGCGACCAGGGCATGATGTTCGGCTACGCCACCGACGAGACCCCCGAGCTGATGCCGATGCCGATCGCGTTGGCGCACAGGCTCTCCCGCCGCCTGGCGGAGGTCCGCCGCGGCGGCCTGGACTATCTGCGCCCCGACGGCAAGACCCAGGTCTCGGTCCGCTACCACGACAACGTGCCCGTCGGCGTCGAGCGCGTGCTGATCTCCACCCAGCACGCCGAGGAGGCCACCAACGACCAGATCCGCGAGGACCTGTGGAACCAGGTCGTCACCCAGGTGCTGCCTGCCGAGTTCTACGACGCCGACGAGCTGCGCTCGAGCCTGCTGGTCAACCCCACCGGCCGGTTCGTCATCGGCGGCCCCGTCGGCGACGCCGGCCTCACCGGCCGCAAGATCATCGTCGACACCTACGGCG
>MEGH01000028.1:0-54128 GCA_001725415.1 Pseudonocardia sp. SCN 73-27 | reverse complement strand
CCACGGCGGCGGCGCCTTCTCCGGCAAGGACCCGTCGAAGGTCGACCGCTCCGCCGCCTACGCCGCCCGCTACGTCGCGAAGAACATCGTGGCCGCCGGGCTCGCGCAGCGCGCCGAGGTCCAGGTCGCCTACGCGATCGGCGTGGCCCGGCCGGTGTCCGTGCTCGTCGACACCTTCGGCACCGAGCGCGTCTCGCGGACCAACATCGAGAAGCTCGTCGCCGAGCACTTCGACCTGCGCCCCGCCGCGTTCCGCGACTACCTGGGCCTGCACGCCCCCATCTACTCCCCCACCTCGGCCTACGGGCACTTCGGGCGCACCGACGTCGACCTGCCCTGGGAGCGCACCGACCGTGCCGACGCCCTGCGCCAGGCCGCAGGCCTGTCCGCCGACGCCGCTCCCGCCACAGCCTGATGCCTGTCGGGACGACCGCCGTCGCCGGTTCCATCGCGACCGACCACCTCATGCACTTCCCCGGCCGCTTCGCCGACCAGCTCGTCGCCGAGCGGCTCGACCGGATCTCGCTGAGCTTCCTCGTCGACGACCTGGTCGTGCACCGCGGCGGCGTCGGCGCGAACATCGCGTTCGGGATGGGGGTGCTCGGCCAGCGCCCGGTACTGGTCGGGGCGGTCGGCTCCGACTTCGACGACTTCCGCTCCTGGCTCGACCGGCACGGCGTCGAGACCGGGGCGGTGCTCGTCGTCGACTCGGCGAACACCCCCCGTTTCACCTGCACCACCGACGACGACCAGTGCCAGCTCGCGTCCTTCTACCCCGGCGCGATGACCGAGGCGAAGAACATCGCGCTGACCCCGATCGTCGACCGCTACGGCATCGAGCTGCTGCTCGTCGGGGCCAGCGACCCCGACGCGATGGTCGCCGAGACCGAAGAGGCCCGGGCCCTGGGACTGGCGTTCGCCGCCGACCCCTCCCAACAGCTCCCCCGCCTGGACGGCGACCAGTGCCGCTCGCTCGTCGACGGCGCGCGGTACCTGTTCAGCAACGAGTACGAGTGGGAGCTGCTCACCCGCAAGACCGGCTGGGACGCCGACGAGATCACCTCCCGCGTCGGCCTGCGCGTCACGACGCTGTCCGACAAGGGGGTCCGGCTCGTCGGCAGCGACGGGACCGACCTGTCCCTGCCCGTCGTTCCCGCCCGGACGATCAAGGACCCCACCGGGGTCGGCGACGGCTTCCGCGCCGGGTTCCTCGCCGGTGTCGACGGCGGGCTCCCGGTCGAGCGGGCCGCGCAGCTCGGCACCCTGATCGCGACACTGGTGCTGGAGACCGACGGCGCCCAGGAGTGGACCCTCTCACCGGTGCAGGACCTGGCCCGCCTGCGCGACGCCCACGGCGCCGAAGCCGCCGACGAGATCGAACCCGTCCTGACGGCCGCCCTGGCCCCGTAACGCACGATCCCCCGCCGGGCCCGACACCACGTCGGGCTCGGCGCTGCTGTGCGGGCGGACCTGTGCCTCGGGTGCGGGTCCGTCCGGGTCGTCCCGCCGTGGTCGGTGGGCGACGCGCGCCCGTCGCCACCTGCGGTCGGGCCGCGACGTTCCGCTATCCGGGCCGGACAACGCCCTCGGACAGTTCTATCCGCGCGGTCCATCGGCGACGCTGGTGATCCACGGCACTGTGACGGAGGCAACTCCCCGCGTGGCCACAGGCGCGGCCCCGCACGCTCACCTGCGGGCGGCATTGCCGGGGCGACCCACCAGTTCAAGGAGGAACATCCATGGCCGACGTGCTGGCCGAGGGCTACAACGTCTTCGACACCGGAAAATCCCCCAGCGGAACGGTGAAGTACCTGGAGTCCCCGGCCGACGTCATCAGCCTGATCCAGTCGGGGAAGCTCGCCGAGCACATCCTGCTGGTCCAGGGCGGCACCACGACGTTCCTCGCGCCGGCCCTGAGCATGGGCGCCATCGGCGTCATCACGATGTCCGGGGCCCCGGAATCCCACCTGGGCATCCTGTCCCGCGAGTTCCAGACCCCGTGCGTGATGACCGCGTACCTGACCTCCAGCGACTCGCGCTACGTCGTCGGCAACACCGACCCGTCGCACTTCGACGAGATCGCGAAGGCCCTCGACGGGCGCAACGTACGGCTGGACTGTACCGACCACGAGGTCGGCCGCGTCGTGGCGAACGACTGAGGGAGGGGCAGACGATGACGACCACCGAGGGCAAGCGGGCGAGCTACAAGCAGCGGTACGAGGAGGGCGACGACGGCATCCGGTTCCAGTCGCTCACCTACACCGGCAACTTCGTCGGCATGGAGCCCGTCACCGACGGGATCAAGGGCGACAAGATGATGAAGTCGCGCGCCAAGAGCAAGGTCCTGGAGAAGGTGTCCAAGGACGACGTGCTGCGCGACGAGTTCACCATCGACGAGCTCAACGACCTCAACAACTACCTCGCCTGGAACATCTGGGACGTGCTCGTCATGCGCGCCACCGAGGGCGTCAGCGGCATGATCCCCCGCCAGGAGTACGAGATCCTGGCCTTCATGCACGAGTTCTACCGGTGGCCCGAGATCCTGCGCATGACCACCGAGGAGGTCGGCGGCGGCCAGGGGATCATGGACATCGGCGCGACCGCGCGTCGTGAGATCGGCACGAAGGTCAACGCGGTGCACGACTGGTGCATCGGCGCCGTCGGCTTCGGCATGGGCCGCTGCGGCCTGCTCGCCCTGGAGGCGATCGGACCGGGCGACTACGTCGGCGAGTCCAACGAGATCCTCAAGTTCATGCAGCGTGTGCTGTGGGGCAAGCGCCAGGACGGCTACATCCTCAACTCGCAGGACCGCTACCGCTGCCGCATCCACGAGCAGGACTTCCTCGACCAGCTCGTCGGGCAGCTCGAGCCGATCGAGCACGGTAGCGCGAAGCACTCGGCGTTCACCCAGTTCAACGCCGCCGCCGAGCTGCTGTCGTTCCTCGACCACTACGACTGCCGTCTCGGCCTCGGTGACACCGGGCCCTACGAGCTGGCCAACGGCAACCTGCTGATCCTGCGCGACCTCTTCGTCAACGAGGAGGTCTTCCACTGGAGCGACGTCTGCGAGGACGCGGGCCTGCCGCACTGCTACACCCTCGCCCTGGAGATCGACCCGGAGAAGATGGCCCTGGACGAGATCCGGGTCAACGACATCTCCACGACGTTCACCCGGCCCAAGAACTACATCGAGGCCATCGTCGGGGGCGCGGTGTTCGCCCGCGAGAAGTGGAACACCCCGATGGGCGAGGTGTACCCGATCAAGATCGACAACCTCGGCGACCACCTCGGCCGCGTCCAGCAGGCGACGCTGAAGCTCTACACGAAGACGTCGAAGATGTGCCGTCGCGACCTCATCTGGAACGGCCAGTACGTCTACTACATCGACATGATCCTCCCGCACCTGCGGCTGGCCGGGACCTACGACAAGGCCTGCCGCGACTACGACCTGTGGGAGATCGACCAGCGCGTCGCGAACTACTACTACGACATCACCAAGCGCGGCTTCGCCCAGGAGACGGTGCCTTCCAAGATCTTCTCGGGCGCCGGCTACCTGCCCTTCCCGGACGGCGCGAGCCTGCGCAACTCCAAGGGCCGCTGGCTGTAGTCCGTTCCCGACGGGCGGCGCGGCGGATAGACCTGGCGGATGTTCATCCCCCCGCCGCGCCGCCCGTCCTGCTGTGAGAGGGCATCCATGAGCGCGACCGTGTCCGACAAGACCGACTACGACGTCCTCAACGTCGTCGCACTGAAGAAGATGGCCACCGCGCAGGTCGTCGCCGCGGCCTGCGGGGTCGCGCAGGCCGACGTCGAGGCCACGTTCGACCGGCTCGCCGCACAGGGCCTGGTCGTCGTCGCCGGGGGCGCGGCGCTGCCGACCGACGGTGCCGAACCCGCACTCGCCACGGCCGCCGGCGTCCGGTACGCCGCGGTACGCGAGGACGCGGAGATCGGCGGGCTCGTCGACCGTTTCGAGACCGTCAACTCCCAGTTCCTGACGACGATGTCGTCGTGGCAGCAGATCGACGTCGGGGGCCGCAAGGTCGCCAACGACCACTCCGACTCCGAGTACGACGACAAGGTCATCGCACGGCTGGACAAGCTGATCGCCCGGCTCGGCCCGCTGCTCGAGGCACTGGCGGGGCACGACGCGCGGTTCGGCACCTACCCCGCGCGCTTCGCGGCCGCCGTCGACCGGATCGACCGGGGCGAGCACGAGTACGTGTCGTCGCCGACGCTCGACTCGGTCCACAACGTGTGGTTCGAGTTCCACGAGGACCTGCTGCGCACCCTCGGCCGGGAACGCACCGAATGACCGCCTTCACCGTCACGTTCGACGAGGCCGACCCGGACGACGTGGACCGGCTGGGCGGCAAGGGCTCCGGCCTCGCACGGATGACGCGCCAGGGTCTGCGGGTGCCGCCCGGGTACGTGATCGGGACCGATGCGTGCCGCGCGTATCTCGGCGACTCCGCCCTCCCGGACGGGCTCGTCGACGAGGTCAGTTCCCGGCTCGCGGCGCTGGAGGCCAAGGCGGGCAAGACGTTCGGCGGTGGCCCGGTCCCGCTGCTGCTGTCTGTCCGCTCCGGTGCGCCGATCTCGATGCCCGGGATGATGGACACGATCCTCAACCTCGGCCTCGACCGGTCGGCCGCCGTCGCGCTCGCCGAGGTCACCGGCGACAGCCGGTTCATGGCCGACGTCGTCGCCCGCTTCCACGCCATGTACGCCGAGACCGTGCTCGACGCGCTCGACCCCGGTTCGGGGATCGACACCCTCGTCGACGCCGTCGACCCGGGCGACGACCCGGGTGCCGTGTACGACCGGGTCTGGGCGGCGTGCGAAGAGGCGCTGACCGACGAGTCCGTCCCCCGCGACCCCCACGCACAGCTGATCGGCGCGATCGAGGCCGTGTTCCGCTCGTGGAACACCCGCCGCGCCCGTGTCTACCGCGAGCACCACGGGATCGCGCACGACCTCGGCACCGCCGTCGTCGTCCAGTCCATGGTCTTCGGCAACCTGTCCGACGACTCCGGCTCCGGCGTCGTGTTCACCCGCAACCCGGTCACCGGCGAACCCGGCCTCTTCGGCGAGTACCTCGCGCACAGCCAGGGCGAGGACGTGGTCGCCGGAACCCGCACCCCCGACCCTGTCGCCGAGGCCCTTGCCCCGGACGTGCTCGCCGAGCTGCGCACGACCTGCGACGGACTCGAACGCGCCCAGGGCGACGTCCTGGACATCGAGTTCACCGTCGAACGCGCGACGCTCTACCTGCTGCAGGTGCGCAGCGCCAAGCGCACCCCCGAGGCCGCCGTCCGCATCGCCGCCGACCTCGTCACCGAAGGACTGGCGACGCCCGCCGCCGCGCTGCGCGGGGTCACCGTCGAGCAGGTGCGGCAGGTGCAGCGGCCCGGGTTCGCCGACAGCGACGTCGCGGCCGCCCGCACCGGAGGGCGGTTGCTGACGACGGGCATCGGCGCCTGTCCCGGCCAGGTCAGCGGCGTGCTCGTGCTCGACCCCGACCGGGCGGGCGAACGCGCCGCCGCGGGCGACGACGTCGTGCTGGCTCGGACCGTCACCAGCCCCGCCGACCTGCACGGCATGATCGCCGCCCAGGGCATCGTCACCGCCACCGGCGGCTCGACCAGCCACGCCGCCGTCGTCGCCCGGGCGCTGGGGACGACCTGCGTCGTCGGCGCGGGGGCGCTGCGCGTCGACGAGACCGCCCGCACCCTCTCCGTCGACGGCCGGACCCTGCACGAGGGCGACCAGGTCTCCCTCGACGGCGCGACCGGCGAGCTGTTCGCCGGCCGGTTCGCGGTGTCGACGCCCGCCGCCGCCACCGGGGCCCTCGGCGACCTGCTGGCCATGGCCACCGACGGCGCCGAGGTCCTCGCGCGGGTGACGTTGCCCGCCGACGTCGCGGTGGCCCGGGAAGCCGGCGCGTCCGGGCTGGTCACGGCGGTCGACGACGTCCTCGTCGCGACCGGGCACCTCGACGGGCTGGTCACGCATCTGCTCGCCGACGACGGGGGCACAGCTCTCGACGGGGTCGCCGACCTCGTCGCGGCCGAGTTCGCGGGACTGCTCGCGGCCGCGGGCGACGTCGAGATCGGGGTCCGCTCGATCGACCTCGTCGCCGACGAGGCCCGCGAGCTGCTGCAGCAGACCGCCGTCACGACCCGGCACCCCGAGCTGACCGTCCCGCTCGGGCGGCCCGCGCTCGTCGAGGCGCAGCTGCGCGGGCTGGAACGCGCCGCCGGCTCGTCGCGGGTGCACCTCGCCGTCCGGCACGTCACCGATGCCGCCGAGGCCGCCGCGTTGCGCGAGCTCGGGCAGGGCTCGTCGGTCGGGGTGGGCGCGTATCTCACCGGGCCGCGGGCGGCCTTCGCGGCCAAGGAGATCGCGGCCGCAGGCGACGTGCTGTGGGTGGAGGTCCGAACGTTGCAGGCTTCGGTCTTCGGCATCCCCGCCCGGCACCTGCTCACCGCCGAACCGCTCGACGACTACCTCCGCCGCGGCATGCTCTCCTGTGACCCGCGGGTGGAACTCGATCCGGCCGTCGAGGACCTGCTGGCCCGGGTCGCCGCGGCGCAGGACGCGGGGTGCCGGGTCGGGATGCGGCTGTCGGGGCGCGTCTCGGAGCGGATGGTCGCGCAGCTCTACGATCTGGGCTTCCGACGCTTCGCCGTCGATGCCGGCGAGGTCCGCCCCATGCGCCTGGCCCTGGGCAAGGCCGCCCTGCGGTAGCCCCGTGCCGAGATGACGCCCTACGGCGGGACGTGCGAACCGGGCGCAACATCCCTGTCGTCCGGCGCCCAGATCAGGACAGCGAGGTTGCGCGCGGGCCCTGGCCGCCGCGGCCGGGTCCACCCGTGGCGCGCAGTGACGCACCGCAGCTGGACCTCTTCTCGGGCGCAACCTCACTGTCGGCCCCAGCCCGAATCACGACGGTGCGGTCGCGCGCGGGTGGAGGGTCCGCCGGCCGGGGGCACACCCTCGCGGGGGTCGTCAGGATTCGGTGAGCAGGCCGGCGCGGAGGCGGTCGAGGTCGGCGTCGGCGATGCCGCGTTCGTGGGCCCAGTCGCGGGCGCCGGCGAAGCGGGCGTCGAGCTCGGCGAGGAAGCCGCGGATCGTGTACTCCAGCGCGTCGTAGACCTCGCCGGGCACCGTCGCCATGTGGTCGCGGTAGCGCGGCCAGCCGAGGAACCGTTCCTTGATGCGCGGCATGTTGAGCCCCGAGCGCAGGTAGTCGGCGACGATGTCCTCGTCGTCGACACCGAGCAGGCGCAGGAGCAGGGCGACGACGAGTCCGGTCCGGTCCTTGCCCGCGGCGCAGTGCAGCAGCACCGGGCGCCCGGCCATGGCGGCGACGATGCGCACGACCGTGGACAGCACCGAGGTCGGCGACTCGAGGTGCTCGATGTAGAACCGCAGGCTCTGCTCGTGGGGTGGCAGGTCGGAGACGGGGAGGTCGCGCAGCGGGGCGTTGAGGTAGCTGACGGGCACCTCGGCCATGGGGCCGCGCCCCTCCGAGACGGCTTCAGGGCCGATCCGCAGGTCGACGATCAGCTCGAGGCGCAGGCGTTCGGTGAGGTGGGCGACGTCGGCCGGGGTGCGGGCCTGGAGGGTGTCGCTGCGGAACAACACACCTCGCCTCACGAGGGAGCCGGAGCCGGCGCGCAGGCCGCCGAGGTCGCGGAAGTTGAAGGCGCCGTCGAGCCCGCTCCCCGCTGGGGACGAGGTCATCGGCGCACCACCCGCCGGACGGCGTCGAGGAGCTCGGCGGCGGCGGAGGACGCGGCGGCAGGTGGAGCGGCAGCAGGGGTGAGCGGCGCCGCGGCCCGGCGACGCGACCGGCGCACCTCGGCCGCACGGGCGCGCTCGTCCGTCCCTCGTGAGCGGCAATGGTCGCCATGGCGACCGTTGCCGCTCACAGGCTCTCGTGCGCAGGCGCCCGTTGCGGGCTCGGAGGCGCTGTCGCCCAACAGGTGTGCGGTGATCTCCTGCGGCCAGAGCGCGACGAACTCGGCGCCCGCCTCGGCCAGCTCCTCGACGCTGTGCATCCCCCACGCCACCCCGACGACGCGGATGCCGACCTCCAGCCCGTCGCGGACGTCGCCGGCGGTGTCGGTGACCAGCACGGTCGCGGCGGGGTCGGGCAAGGGGCGGACGCCGGCCTCGTCGTAGTCGGCGGCGCAGCGGCGGCCGAAGCCGCTGCCGGGGTCGGCGAGGAAGGTGCGCATGGCGGTGCGCTTGTCGGGGGTGACGTCGCCACCGAAGACGTGCGCGAAGCAGAACGCCAGGTCGTTGGCGGTGAGCACCCGCCGCAGCACCTGCATGGCGTTGGACGACATGACCGCCAGCGTGGAGGAGCCGGCGAGGCGGCGCACCACGTCGGCGACACCGGGCACGAGCGGCGGGGTGTACTCGGTGCGCAGCAGGTGCAGGAACTCGTCGCGGACGAGCGCGGCGTGCGCCTCGTCGCGGCACAGCTTCGCGATCGAGTCGTAGATGTTGCCGCGGAACAGGTCGAAGTAGCGCTCGGGCTCGTCGACACCGAGGTCGTGGCGCCGGTTGACCTTCTCGAACACCTCCCACGACGCGATGCGCGTCTGCACCAGGGTGCCGTCGAGGTCGAAGATCACCGCCTGCACCGGCGGGGCGCTCACCGTGGACTCACACGCCCGCCGCGGCGGCGTGCACGCGGTCGTAGACGCGGCCCAGCTCCCCCATGCCGACGAAGTCCATGCACTCGCCGTGGGCGGTGCGGCCGTCGAGGGTCCAGCGCAGCAGGGCGTTGTGGCCGACGACGCCGGGCTGGGACTGCCAGGGGAACGTCGTCAACGCGTCGCCGACGGCCTCCCAGGTGCGGCCCTCGGCGTCGGAGACGCTGATCTCGACGTGCTCGGGGTAGAGCCCGGACCGGGTCGTCTCCCCCGAGCCGGACGCGAGGCCGCGGACGACGCCGTTGTCGAGGACGTAGCCGTGGGTCATCGTGAGCGGGGAGGGGCCGTCGGGGCCGTTCGCGGTGTCGAAGTCGAACAGCGCGTGCAGGGCGAGGTCGGGGCCGACGTGGGCGTGCATCCAGCTCAGCCGCGACGTCTGACGCTCGGCACGGACACCCCAGCTGTGGTCCATCGTGGACACGCAGTCGATCGGGGTGGTCCTGCCGCGCAACCGGATCTCGCCCTCGAAGTGCCCGGTCTGGTCGAAGTGCCCGGCGTAGGCGTGACCCCAGGTCTTGTCCATGTCCCGGCCGGCGGCCTTGGGGTCCTGTGTCGGGTCGTTGATGTCGTAGGGCTCCATGAGCGCGGTGTAGCGGAAGTGCAGCTCGAGGTCGGCGGCGGCGTCGGAGTAGTCGACGTCCCAGACCTCGTTGGGCTCGGAGCAGACGACGTGCAGGCCGTTGGCCAGCGAATAGTCCAGCAGGCTCGCCGGGGCCACGAGGTGCTCCCAGGCGTCCCAGTAGTCGGCGGCCCACGGCATCGTGACGCGGCGGCTGTTGACCGACACCGTCGACCCGACGACGCCGAGCGGCTCGCGGAACAGGCCGTAGACGCCGATGTTCATGGGCCGGTCGGTGTCCTGGCCGGCGTAGAGGCCGAAGTAGTTGGTCTCGGCCCACAGGGGGTCGTCGCTGGTGGGGGCGTGGAACTGCGCGTCCTCGGGGCGGATCACCGGTGAACCTCCTGGCACGGGGGCGTCGTGTCCGTCCAGTCTGGCCGGTCCGGGTGCCGCGGCCAGTGCGTCCGGGGACAACGGCACCCGGAGACGTTGTCCGTCCGGGATAACGCAGCGCCGTCGCGGGCCGCCCTACCGTTCGGCCAGCGGAGCCGCTCGGTGCGGCCCGCCGACCGACGGGGGTGACCGGGCATGCAGCTGGCCAAGGTGCTCGGCCAGGTCGTCTCGACGGTGAAGGACCCCGGACTCGCGCGGTTCACCCTGCTGCTGGTGCAGGACGCCGAGGACGACGACCCGGAGGAGACGAGCGGGGCGGCCTACGTGGCCGTCGACGTCGTCGGCGCCGGGGTGGGCGAGGTGGTCCTGGTCGCGACGGGCGGCGCCGCACGGGTGGCCGCCGGTGCCGACGTCCCGACCGATCGCGCGGTCGTCGCCATCGCCGACACCGTGATCCGCTCGGACACCGTCCGCTACCGCAAGGCCTGAGCTGCAACGACGAGCACCACCGACATGGAGGACGACATGGCCACCACCCCCGCGGGAACCCCTGCCGCACCAGTGACGCAGCAGCAGGGGGCGTTGGGCCTGATCGAGACGAAGGGCCTGGTCGGCGCCATCGAGGCCGCCGACGCCATGGTGAAGGCCGCGAACGTTCAGATCGTCGGGCACCGCGAGATCGGCGGCGGCCTGGTGACGGTCATGGTGCGGGGCGACGTCGGCGCCGTGAAGGCCGCGACCGACGCCGGCGCGGTCGCCGCGGGCAAGGCCGGCGAGGTCGTGTCGGTGCACGTCATCCCCCGCCCGCACGGCGAGACCGAGGGCATCCTCGCCGTCCTCACCCGCCCGAAGGGCTGACCCGGCGCCTCGACAGCGGGTCGCCGGACCGGCGTCCCGCGGGCCGCCGTGCCCTCAGTTCCGTCCGACCCCGAGGTGGGAGATGACCGCAGCACTGGACGCCGACCTGGCCGGCCTCGCGGACGTCCGCGTCAAGGCCCGCGCCGCGCGGCGCGCGTTCGAGCAGCTCGAGGGCACCGACCAGGACACCCTCGACGCCTGGGTTCGGGCCATGGCCCTGGCCGGGACCGCCGCAGCAGAAGAACTGGCCCGGCTCGCCGTCGACGAGACCGGGTACGGCGTCTACGAGCACAAGATCCACAAGAACCGCTACAACACGGGGTTCGTGGCGCGCTGGATGCTGGAGCGTCGCGCGGTCGGGGTCCTGTGGGTCGACGACGAGGCCCGGGTGACGGCCGTCGGCTGCCCGATGGGCGTCATCGCGGGCATCATCCCGGTCACCAACCCGACGTCGACGGCGCTGTTCAAGTGCCTGGCCGCGGTGAAGTCGGGCAACGCGATCGTGCTCGCGCCGCATCCCCGTGCCGCCCGCTGCACCCTGCGCGCCGCGGAGGTCATGGCCGAGGCGGCACGGAAGGCGGGCGCGCCCGAGGGGCTGATCTCCTGCCTGGAGAACCCGACCCTGCCCGCGACCGCCGAACTGATGAGCCGCAGGGAGATCGCGCTCGTCCTGGCGACGGGCGGGCCCGGGATGGTGCGGGCCGCGTACTCCAGCGGGAAGCCGACGATCGCGGTCGGCGCCGGCAACGTGCCCGCCTACGTCGGCGCCAGCGTGCCCGACGCGGCCGAGGCCGCCGAGATGATCATCACCTCGAAGTCCTTCGACAACGGGACGGCGTGCGTCGCCGAGCAGTCGGTGGTCGTCGTCGACGAGATCGCGCCCGCGTTCCTGGCTGCGTTCGAGGCCCGGGGTGCCTACTGGATGAACGCCCCGCAGCAGACGGCGCTGGTGCGGGTGCTGTTCGACGAGCGCGGCGCGCTGCGGCCGGACTCGGTGGGGCAGACCGCGATCAAGCTGGCCGAGCTGGCCGGGTTCGGTGTCCCGTCGACGACGCGGGTGCTGGCCTGCAAGCTCGACACCGTCGGCGCGGACACCCCGCTGTCGCGGGAGATCCTCGGGCCGGTCCTGTCGGTCTACCAGGTGGCCGATCCCGCTGCGGGCCTTCGTCGGTGCCGTGAGATCCTCGCCCTCGACGGCGAGGGGCACACCACGGCGGTACACGCGTCGGACCCGGAGGAGATCGCGCCGTTCGGGGCGCTGCCGGCGGGGCGGATCGTCGTCAACACCCCGGCGTTGTTCGGCGGCATGGGGTTCTCGACGGAGGTCGACCCCTCGTTCCAGCTCGGGACGGGCACGTGGAGCGGTTCGATCTGCTCGGACAACGTGACGCCGCTGCACCTGATCAACATCAAGCGGATCGCGCACGAGGTGCGGCCGTGGCGGACGGTCTACGACCCGGTGGAGCTGTAGATGCTCGTGGACACCGTGCACCGCCTTCTCGACGACGCGGCCGAGGTCGCCGAGGGCGGGGTCCCCGGCGACGTCGGTGCCGGGCCGCTGCAGGTCGGGGTCGACCTCGGCACCGCCGGCTGCGTGGTCGTCGTGCTGGCGGGCGGCCGGCCGGTGTGGGTCGACAGCCGCCCGTCGGGCGCGCTGGCCGACGGTGTCGTGGTCGACTTCGCGCGGGCGGTGGCCACGGTCCGGGGACTGCGCGACGCGGCTCAGGACGCGCTCGGCGTCTCGTTGAGCGCGGCCGCCACCGCCTATCCCCCGTGCATCCCCGTCGCCGACGCCCGCGCCTGCACGTTCGTCTGCGAGGCAGCGGGTTTCGACGAGGTCGCACTCGTCGACGAGGTCGCCGCCGCCCAGCGGACCCTCGACGTGCGGCACGGCGTCGTCGTCGACGTGGGCGGTGGGTCGACGGGTGTCGGCGTCTACCGCGACGGCGAGCTCGTGCGTCTCGACGACCGCGCCGGCGGCGGGCACCACCTCGACCTCGTCCTCGCGGGCGCGTTGCGCGTCCCGCTGGAGGAGGCCGAGCCCTACAAGCGTGCGAACCCGCGCGAGGCCCTGCCCGTGCTCGTGCCCGGCCTGCAGCGGATCGCGGAGAACGTGCGCGCGCTGACCGTCGGGCACGAGGACCTGCCGCTGCACCTCGCGGGCGGCGCACTGATGATCCCCGGCGCGGGCGACGTGCTGGCCGGCTACCTGGAGCGAACCGTCGTGACGTACCCGCACGCGCTGCTGATCACCCCGGTCGGGATCGCGAGGTCGGCCCCGTGAGCACTTCGAACCCGGCGCCGACGCTGCGCACCTACGCCTTCGTCGACCGCATGCAGCCGCAGTGCGCGGCCCACATCGCCGCCACCAGCCCCGGCGACGTCCCCCTCGCCGGGATGGCCGAGCTCTACATCGAGATGGCGCCCGGCAACGAGGTGTTCCGCGCCGCCGACATCGCGTTGAAGGCCGCCGGGGTGCGCCCGGCGTTGCAGATCATCGAGCGTGAGTTCGGGCTGCTGGAGATCCACTCCGAGCAGCAGGCCGAGGTGCTGGCCTCCGGGCAGGCGGTGCTCGACGAGCTGGGGCTCACCGAGGCCGACCGCATCAAGCCGACCATCGCCTCGACGCAGTTCATCACCAACGTCCATCCCTATCAGGCGCAGCTGCTCAACAAGTGGCGCAAGGGATCCATGCTCATGCCGGGGCAGAGCCTGTTCGTCATGGAGGTCGCGCCGGCCGCCTACATCTCCGTCGCCGCCAACGAGGCGGAGAAGGCCGCGTCGATCACGGTGATCGAGCTGCGGGCGGTGGGCCGGTTCGGCCGGATGTTCCTGTCGGGCAGCGAGAGCGATGTGCAGACGGCCCGCGACGCGGCCGTCGCCGCGCTGCAGGACATGCACGGCCGGGAGGACAGGCGATGACGGTGTGGGGTGCGGCGGCCGTCGACGAGGTCGTCTCCGGCGGGGCCGGGGTCGTGCACGTCGGGACGCGCGACGTCGTCACCCCGCTGGCCCGGGAACGGGCCCGTGAGCTGGGGGTGGAGATCGTGGTCGGCACCCCCGCGCCCGCTCCTGCCGTGGTGTCGCTGCCGCCGGTCCCCGCTCCGACACGTTCGCTCCCCGACCCCGCCGCGGTGTCGGCCCGGCTCGGCAACGCGCCGCGACGGGTCGGCCCGCCGTCCGGGGCGCTGTACCGCCGGGGCGCACCGGTCGCCCGGTCGTCGGCGCGCGTCCCCGGACACGCGGAAAGGGTCGGGCGCGTGGTCGTCGTCGGTGCCGGGAACGTCGGCATGATCGCCGCGATGCGGCTGGCCGACGCCGACGTGTTCGACGAGGTCGTGCTCGTCGACATCGACGAGGGGCGCGCCGCCGGCATCGCGCTCGACCTCACCCACACCGCCGCGCTGAGCGGGTTCACCACCCGCATCCGGGGCGTCGGGACGATCGAGGAGGCGGGCCGCGCCGACTACGTCGTCCTCACCGCCGGCAAGCCCCGCACGCCCGGGATGAGCCGCTCCGACCTCATCGCGACGAACGCCGCGATCGTCGGAGACGTCGCGTCCCGGCTGGCGCGGACGTCGCCGGACGCGGTGATCGTCGTCGTCACCAACCCGCTCGACGAGATGACCCAGCACGCGTGGACGTCGTCGGGGTTCCCGTCGCAGCGGGTCGTCGGGATGGCGGGGGTGCTCGACACCGCGCGGTTCCAGGCGCTCGCGTCGCTCGCCGGTGCCGGGCCCGCGGACGGTGTCGCCGCGTTCGCGCTGGGCAGCCACGGCGAGGAGATGGTGATCCCGTTGTCTCAGGCCACGGCGGGTGGACGGCCGATACTGGAGCGGGTCGGGCCCGCCGACCTCGACGCCGCCGTCGACCGCGCCCGCGGCTCCGGCGCGGAGGTCGTGGGGCTGCTGCGGTCGGGCAGCGCGTTCATGGCGCCCGGGACGTCGGCGGCGCGGATGGTGCTCGCGATGGTCGCCGACCGCGGCGAGGTCATGCCCGCCGCGGTGCTCGCCGACGGCAGCTACGGCATCCGCGACGTCTACGTGGGGCTGCCCGCCCGGCTGGGCCGTCGCGGCGTCCAGGGCATCGTCGAGCTCGACCTGCGACCCGCCGAGCTGGCCGCGCTGCGGGAGGCCGCCGACCGGATCCGGGAACGCCTCGGCGCGCTGGCACCGACATGAAGGCCGTCCTCTACACCGGCAACGGCGAGGTGAGCGTCGAGTCGGTCGCCGAACCGCTGCTCGACGACCCCGCCGACGCCGTCGTCCGCGTCCGGCGGGCAGCGGTGTGCGGCACCGACCTGCACGCCGTCGCCCACGGCGAGCACCTCCCCCGCGGCAGCGTGATGGGGCACGAGTTCGTCGGCGAGGTCGTCGAGACCGGGCCCGCGGTGCGCGGGCACGCCGTCGGGGACCTCGTCGTCGGTGCCGACTTCACCGCGTGCGGGACGTGCTGGTGGTGCCGGCGCGGCGACCACTGGGAGTGCCCGCACCGGCGCTTCTTCGGTACCGGCGCCGCCTACGGCCCCCCGCTGGCCGGGAGCCAGGCCGAGCTGGTGCGCGTCCCGTTCGCCGACACCGTGCTGCGCCCGGTACCGGCCGGGATCGGGCTCGACGCCGCGGTGTTCCTCGGCGACACCCTCGCCACCGGCTTCGCCGCGGTCCGCCGCGCCGGGCTGACCCCCGGCGACACCGTCGTCGTCGTCGGGGGCGGGCCGGTCGGACAGCTGACCAGCCTGACCGCCCAGGCATGTGGTGCCGGGACGGTCGTGCTCGTCGAACCCGTCGCCGAGCGACGCGCGCTGGCCTGCGGGGAGGGCGCGGTCGTCGCCGACCCGTCGGAGGCGGCCGACGTCGTCACGGGCCTGACCGACGGCCGCGGCGCCGACGCGGTGATCGACGCGGTCGGCGGCCCCCGCGGGCTCGACACCGCGTTCTCGCTGGTCAGACGTCGCGGCTCGATCGTCTCGGTCGGCGTCCACACCGGCGCTGAGTTCGCGCTCCCCGTCGCCAGGGCCTTCGCCGACGAGCTCACGCTGCGCTTCGCTATCGGCGACCTCATGCGCGACGGCGAGGCCCTCGTCGCCCTCGTGGCATCCGGCGTCCTGGACCCGACGGTCGTCGCGAGCGGGACCGTCGGGCTCGACGACGTCCCCGACGCGTATCGGGCGATGGCGCAGCGACGTACGCTCAAAACGCTGATCGCGACCTGACCGGGCCGGGGGTGACATGACATCCGCCGAATCCCGGCAGCTCCGGGCCCCCCGGACCGCGGGCCGGCCCGGCCTCGCCGCCCTGCTGGAGTCGGCACCCACCGACATCGCGGGAGCCGCCGGCGACGTCGCCGCCCACGCGTCGCTGCTCATCGGCACCCCCGTCACCGTCGCCGCCTGGGCCGACGACGGCTGGCGCGCCCTCGCCGGCGCCGGAACCGGGCTGGCCGGGCTGCCCCCGGCCGGACCACCCGCCCGGCGCGCCGACCGCCGCGGGCTCGTCGCACCACCCGGCACCACCGTCGCGCTCTGCTGGGACCCGGACCTCGACGTCGACGCCGGCACCCGGGGGCTCCTCCGCCAGACCTGCGTGTGGCTGTCCCTCGCCGTGGCCGGGCGGTCGGCCGGCAGCCGCGTCGAGGACTCCGACGCCGAGGCCGAGGCCGTGCGGGAGGTCGTCGCCCAGCTGCTGACCGCGCGCGACGTCGACCAGGCCCTGCACACCATCGCCGAACGCACCCTCCGGCTGCTCGACTCCGACATCTGCGGCGTCATGCTCCGCGAGGACGACGTCGTGCGGATGCGCGCGTGCGTCGGCAACCGGGTCGCCGAGACCGCCCGGCTGCGGATGCACCGGGGTCAGGGCGTCGCCGGGCTCGTGTTCCTCACCGGCGAGCCGTCGAAGATCGACTCCTACCTCGACGACGAGACGATCAGCAACGACTTCATGTCGCTGGCCGAGAAGGAGGAGACCCGGTCGGCGCTGGCCGTGCCGATGCGGCTGCAGGGCGAGTTCGTCGGCGTCCTGGAGGTGTGGCGGCGCCGGCGGTCGACCTTCACCGACCGCGACGTCCGCCGCATGGTCACCCTCGCCGACTTCGCGACCGTCGCGATCGACAACGCCCGCCTCCACGACGAACAGGCAGCCGCCCGGGCCGACGCCGAACGCGCCCGCGACGCCCTGCAGCACCAGGTGTCGGTACTCGACCGCAGCTCACGGCTGCAGCACGACCTGCTCACGACGGTCGTCGAAGGCGGCGGCCTGCCCTCGATCGCGCGCACCGTCGCCGCCGAGCTCGACTGCGAGATCGGCGTCTACGGACCCGACGGCACCCTCCTCGCCTCCCACAGCGGCCGCCGCCTCGTGTCGTCGCTGCCCGCGACCGTCGGGCGTCCGACGCGACGGCGCCGTGCGGTCGCCGACCGCAGCTGGGTGCGGCCCGTCTACGCCGACGGCGACCAGGTCGGGCACGTCGTACTGCTCCCCGGCGGCGGCTCCGACGAGATGATGGAGGCCACCGCCGGGCAGGTCGCCATGGCCTGCTCGCTCGCGCTGCTGCGCGAACGCGCGGCCAGCCGCGCCCGCGCCGAGGCCATCGAACAGGTGCTGTGGGACCTGCTGCAGGGCCCCGTCGAGCACCGGCTCGCCGCCCGCACCCGCGCCCAGCAGCTGGGGCTCGCGCTCACCGGGGCGCTGCGCGTCGTCCACGGGCGAATCGAGAACGTCGAGGAGCTCGCCGCCGAGCACGGCTGGGACACCTCCGGCACCGAACGGTTGCGCCGGCAGGTGCTGCGCACCGTCCGCACCCTCGACGACGGCCGCGGGCTGGGCCTCGCGAGTCTGCGCGGGGACCTGCTCGTCGCGATCGCCTCCGACCTCGGCCGCAGCGAGGCCCGCGACCTGGTCAACGCCTTCTCCGCGGCCGTCCGCACGGAGTGGCCCGACCTGCGCATGACCTGGGGCATCAGCCGCGAGCACCACGACGTCGTCGACCTGCCCGGCGCCTTGAACGAGGCCCGCACCGCCCTGTCGGCGGCGCGGCGGCTCGGCGGGGAGAACGCGTTCCTCTACGAGGAGCTGGGCATCGTCCGGCTGCTGCTCGGCTCCGGCGACGACCCCGACCTGCAGACGTTCATCGACGACGTCACCGGTCCGCTGGTCGCCTACGACCGCGACAACGACGGCGCCCTCATCCGGACGTTGCGCGCGTTCTTCGACGCCGACTGCTCGCAGCGGGTCGCCGCCGAGCGGCTGTTCGTCCACCACAAGACGTTGCGGTACCGGCTGGAACGCATCCGCCAGCTGACCGGGCTGGACCTGAGCCGGCACGAGGACCGGATGCGCGCCGACTTCGCGCTGCGGCTGCTGCAGGTCAACCAGACGGCGGGTGACGACGGCGCCGACCCGGGCTGACCCGGGAGCGTCAGCCGAGCGGGACGACCGACTGGCCGATGACGACCTCGGTGTCGCCGTGCGGGCGCGGGATGACGTGCGCGCTGCAGGGCTCCCCGACCCGGGCGGCCGCCGCGGCACCGGCGTCGACCGCGGCCTTGACCGCGCCCACGTCGCCGCGCACGAGCACCGACACCTGGCCGTTGCGCAGCGTCCGGTAGCCCTCGATCTCGACGTTCGCAGCTTTCACCATCGCGTCCGCCGCCTCGATCGCGCCGACCAGACCCCGGGTCTCGATCATTCCGAGCGCACCGCTGCCCGCCATCGTGGCTCCCTCCGCCGCCGACCTCCGACGGTAGCTCCGGCGCTCCAGGGCGACGCTGTCCCACTGGGACAAGCCGGTACCCGGTCGTTGTCCGCCCCGGAGAACCTGTGGCGACCATCACCGCTCACGACCCGGTCCGTCGCAACCTGCGACAGTCCGCCGGATCAGGGTGCTCGCGGCCATAGCCTGGGCAGGTGGACCCCACCGGCGTCGAGGCGGCCGCCCAGCGGTTCCGGCGCACGGGTCGCATCGACCCCGCGTCCGGAGCCGTGCGGCCCGAGGTCCTGGCGTCGTGGCTGCGCACGGTCGACGCGGGTGTGCGGCTCGACTCCGTCGAGGCCTGCTACGTCGGGCACGAGCCCGGCCGCTCGGCGGTCGCGGAGGCCGACGAGGTGTTCGGCACGTTCTTCGCCCTCACCCCGCGCCCCCGGTGCTCGGTGGCGCTGGTCGACCACGACGGCGTCGTCCGGGTCCGCCACGACGGCGATCCCGCGCTGGCGGCCCTGCTCGACGGCGTGCTGTTCACGCCGGGCTTCCGCTACACGGAGACCGACGTCGGCACGACGGCCGCAGCGCTGCTCCCCGGTGCCGCGGCCGTCGTACGGGTCGACGGGCCCGAGCACCTGCATCCCGAGCTGACCTGGCTGTCCGAGGCCGCTGCGATGGTCCACCGCGACGACGGGGCGCCCCCGGACGCGGTCGTCGTGCTGAGCCATGTCGCTCACGCCACCGACACGACGACCGCGCTCGCGGGGCTGCTCGCCGACCTCGTTCTCGCCGCCGCGGTCCTGGGTGAGGCCGACACCGGCGACCGGCACGTCGACCTGCCGTCCGGGCACTGCGCAGGTCTCGCCGTGGAACCGGTCGTCGACGGCGGGGTCGTCGTCGGCTGCGTCGTCGCGGGCGGGCCCATCGACCACGCGACCCGCGCGAGCGTCCCCGAGGCCGTCCGCCGCCAGGGCTCGCACGTCGCCCCGACGACGCGTCGCGACTACGCCGCCGACCTGCGCGGCGGCGACCACTCCGCACGGTTGCACGCCGAGGCCCGGATGCGCGCGAACCGCGAGCTGCTGAGCCCCTACCTGCGGGCGCGGCACGAGGTCGCGGCCGCGGTCGGGCGCCGACGGCACCAGCTGCTGATCGGGGAGGCGGGCGTCGGCAAGCAGACCCTCGCGGTGGGGCAGTTCCGGCGGGCGCACCCGTCAGCGATGGTGCACGTCGTCGACTGCTCCCGGATCGGCGACTCGACGGGCGGCCCCGATCCGCTCGACCGGGTCGCCCGCGAGCTCGGCGACCGCCCGCGCCTGCTCGTCCTGCGCCAGATGAACCTGCTGTCCCCCGTCGCCGCGCGGCGTCTCGACGAGTCGCTGCGCACGCTGGTGGCGATGCCGGACCCGCTGGTGGTGGCGGGGTGCATCGACACCGCGTCGGTCGACGCCACGCGTCCCTACGGTCTCTTGCTGCGGCACTTCCACGAGACGGTCCGGGTGCCGGCGCTGCGCTACCGCGCCGACGAGCTGGGCGACATCGCGCTGTCGATCCTGCACGGGCTCGCGGGCGGGCGGTCGCTGACGTTGAGCCTGCAGGTCGTGCGGGTGCTGGAGGGCTACGCGTGGCCGGGCAACGTCCGTGAGCTGGAGGACGTGCTGCGCTACGTCGTCGCCCGCAAGCCGGTCGGGGTCATCCAGGCGCCCGACCTGCCGCCGTCGTGCTTCGCGCACCGGGCGCCGCGGATGTCGATGCTCGAGGCCGCGCAGTGCGACGTGATCATCCAGGCGCTGTACGAGGCCCGCGGCAACCGCTACAAGGCCGCCGAGATGCTCGGTATCGCGCGCTCGTCGCTGTACCGCAAGATCGACGCGTTCGGGATCTCCTACATCGGCTGACTGTCCCGGTCCCGGGTCACTCGCTGTCCGGAGCCCCCCGCGCGGACGCGGAGATGGTCCCAGAACGGGACATCGATCAGTGTGCCGCGTCACTAGCGTCGGTGACGCCGACGCCCACGGCGACCCCTGCGACCGACGGAGTGAGCAGATGAAGGCACTGGTCTACCACGGCCCCGACGACAAGGCCTGGGAGGACGTCCCCGACGCGGCGGTGCAGGACCCCACCGACGTCGTCGTCCGCGTCGACACGACCACGATCTGCGGCACCGACCTGCACATCCTGCAGGGCGACGTGCCCGCCGTGACCGACGGGCGAATCCTCGGCCACGAGGCCGTCGGCACGATCACGGCCGTCGGCGAGGCGGTCAGCGGGTTCGCCGTCGGCGACCGCGTCCTGGTCCCCGCCATCACCAAGTGCGGTCGCTGCGAATACTGCCAGCGCGGGATGCCGTCGCACTGCCAGACGGTCGGCGGGATCGGCTGGATCTTCGGCCACCTCATCGACGGCACCCAGGCCGAGTTCGTCCGCGTCCCCTACGCCGACACCTCCCTGTACAAGGTGCCCGAGACCGTGACCGACGAGCAGGCGATCTTCCTCGCCGACTCGCTGCCCACCGGCTACGAGGTCGGCGTCCTCGCCGGCCGGGTCCGCCCGGGCGACACGGTCGCGGTGGTCGGCGCCGGCGCCGTCGGCCTGTCGGCGGTCCTGACGACGGGCCTCTGGGGCGCGTCGCGCGTGATCGCGATCGACTCCAACAAGTTCCGGCTGGAGAAGGCCCTGGAGTTCGGCGCCACCGACGCCGTCGAGGTCGGCCCCGGCACGGTCGGCGACGTCACCGCGCTGACCGACGGTCTGGGCGTCGACGTCGCGATCGAGGCCGTCGGCTACCCGGAGACGCTGCTGACCGCGGCCTCGCTGGTCCGGCCCGGCGGCACGATCGCCAACGTCGGCGTGCACGGGACGCCCGTGGAGATCCCGATGCAGGACATGTGGATCAGCAACGTCACGCTGACGATGGGGCTCGTCGACACGGTGTCGATCCCGACGCTGCTGAAGATGGTGGCGAGCGGCCGCATCCCGGCGGAGAAGATGGGCACCCACCGGTTCACGTTCGGCCAGATCGACGAGGCCTACGACGTGTTCAAGAACGCCGCCGCCAACCAGGCGCTGAAGGTGGTCATCACCCCGTAGGACCCTGTGAGCGGCAATGGTCGCTATGGCGACCATTGCCGCTCACGACCGGCCCGGTGCGCCCGGCGCCGGGCGGGAGGGCGCGTATTCCGGTCGACACCCCGGCAGGACCGGGCGACCATCCACACGTGCGCATCCGCCCCGAGACCCCCGCCGATTACGACGCCGTGCGCGACGTCCACCTGATCGCCTTCGCCGATGCCGACGGGCGACCCGACGACGAGCGCGAGGCGGTCGAGGCCGGCCTGACCGACCGTCTCCGCGAGGGCCCCTGGTACCTGCCGGAGCTGTCGCTGGTCGCCGAGGAGGGCGGCCGGGTCGTGGGGCACGTGATCTGCACGCGCGCCGACGTCGGCGGGCAGCAGGCGCTGGGGCTCGGGCCGATCGGCGTGCTCCCCGACGCGCAGAACACCGGGATCGGGAGCGCGCTCGTCAACGCCGCCGTCGCGGTTGCGCGCGACCGCGACGAACGACTGATCGGGCTGCTCGGCGACCCGAACTTCTACGGGCGCTTCGGGTTCGTCGACTCGCGCACCGCCGGTATCGAGGCGCCGGACCCGATGTGGGGCGTCCACTTCCAGGTCCTGGCCCTCGACGGCGACGCCCCGCGGGGCGCGTTCCGCTACGCCACACCCTTCGACGAGCTCTGACGTGCCGGCGTCACCAGGTGCTCGTCGAGGGAGGGGCGTCGCGTCATCGTCCAGTAGTCCAGCAGCTTCCAGGGGCTGTTGGTGACGACCCGGCCCGCGGCGTTGCGGTACCAGGTGCTCATCCCGGGGTGAGTCCAGATCATGTTCTCGTGGGCGGCGTCGACGCGGGCGACGTAGTCGTCGCACACCTCCTGGCGCACCTCGACGGCGGCGACGTCGGCCGCGACCATCTCGCGCAGCAGCTCGACCATGTAGTGCACCTGGCACTCGGCGTGGAACATCGTCGAGCCGCCGTGGCCGAGGTTGGTGTTGGGCCCGTACATCAGGAACAGGTTGGGGAAGTCGGGGATCTCGATGCCCAGGTGCGCCCAGGCGTCGTCGTCACCCCAGCGCTCGCGCAGCGACTCCCCCGACCTACCGCGGATGTCCAAGGGGTGCAGCATCTTCCGGGCGGAGAAGCCCGTCGCGAAGACGAGGACGTCGACGTCGTGGCGGCCGCCGTCGTCGGTGACCACGGTGGCGCCGTCGATCGCGGCGACGCCGGAGGTGACGAGTGAGACGTCGTCGCGGCGCAGGGTGGAGAACCAGTCGCAGTCGAGCAGCATCCGCTTGCCGTAGGGCGGGTAGTCGGGCAGCGACTTCGCGACGAGGTCGTCGCGGTCGCCGAGCTGCTCGCGCAGGTAGCGGGTGAAGAACTCGCGGTGCTTGTCGTTGATCGCGTTGATCGAGCGGTCGGCGTCGGGCCAGGACGGGTCGCGCTGCAGCGTCGGGTGCAGCTTGTCCTGGAACATCCACATGAGCCGCAGCCGGTACCAGGGCCGGTAGTACGGGACCTGCTCGAACAGCAGCTGGGTGCGGGGGTCGACCTCGCGCAGGTAGTTCCCGTTGGGCGCCACCCACTGCGGCGACCGCTGGAAGACGACGACGGACCCGGCCTGCTCGGCGATCGTCGGCACGACCTGCATCGCCGACGCCCCGGTACCGACGACGCCGACGCGCTTGCCGGCGAGGTCGACGGAGTGGTCCCACTCGGCGGTGTGGAAGGCGGGCCCGGGGAACGTGTCGAGCCCGGGCAGCGCGGGGATCACGGGCCGGTTGAGCTGGCCGACGGAGCTGACGAGCACGTCGGACACGATCTCCGACTCGACCCCACCGGAGAGCACACGAACCCGCCATACCGACGACGCCGCATCCCACGACGCCCCCAGCACCTCCGTACCGAACCGGATGACCGACCGCAGGCCCTCCTGGTCGGCCACGCGGCGCAGGTAGTCGAGGATCTCGGGCTGCTTGGCGTAGTAGCGGGTCCAGCTCGCCCACGGCGCGAAGGAGAACGCGTAGAGGTGGCTCGGGGTGTCGACGCCCGCGCCCGGGTAGTCGTTGTCGAGCCAGGTGCCGCCGACGTCGTCGTTGCGTTCGAGGATCGTCACGTCCACGCCGAGGCGGCGCAGCGCGGTGCCGGCGCAGATGCCGGAGATGCCGGCGCCGATGATCACGACGGTCAGGTCGGCACCGAGCGGCGGGCCGTCGAAGACGTCGGAGGGGACGAAGCCGGCGTCCTCGGCCATCGACTCGGCGTACTCGGCCGGGACCTGCTCCCCCAGCGACTCGCTGAGCATCGCGATCAGCTCGCCGTCGAGCGGCGGCGGGGCGAGCACCCCGGTGCCGTCGCGCAGGTCGCGCAGCACGTCGAGGACGGCGTCGCGGATCTCCTGCTGGATGTCGTCGGGCAGGCCGCCGGTGTCGTTGTCGTTCATCGCGATGGTGCGCGAGGGCCGGAAGGGCGGCTCGAACCAACGGGGGTCGCCGGTGAGCGTGCGCAGCACGAGCAGCAGCGTGGGGATGTTGCCCGCGACGAGGGCGTCGCGCAGGGCCACGTCGTCGGCGGTGACGGTGGGCAGCCCCACGGGGCCGGTGGCGCGGTGGGCGTCGGGCATCGGGTTCCCCTCCAAGTACTCGACCGACTAGTCGGTCGGGTCATGACGACGACAACATACCCCCAGGTGGGACCGCACCGAGGGAGATGTACCTCTCAGGGAGCAGGACCAGTACAGGTCGCCGCGATCCCGGACAGGAAGCACTGCCAGAAGCTGACGGCGATCGCGTGCGCCGACATCACGCCGCCCGGCCGGTACCACTGGTACGACCAGTTGCAGATGCCGAAGAACGCCAGCGTCGTCAGCCGGGGGTCGGTGACCGCGAAGTCGCCGCGGGCCCCGCCGTCCTCGACGACCTTCAGCGTCGCGGCGAAGTACTCGTCGCGGCGGGCCCGCGAGTTGGCCTGGTCCTCGGGCGGCAGCTCGCGGCGGTGCTCGTAGTAGCAGCGCAGGTTGGACGGCTCGCGGTCGAGCAGCTCGAGATGGTCCTCGAGCACGCCCAGCAGGATCGCCGCGGGCGGTGCGCCGGAGCCGAGCCGGTCCCGCAGCCGGCCCAGCAGCCGGTCGGCGAGGTCGTCGTGGATCCAGACGAGGATGCGGCCCTTGCTGGGGACGTGGTGGTAGAGGGTCGGCTTCTTGATCCCCACCGCCGTGGCGATGTCGTCCATCGAGGTGTGGTGGTAGCCGCGCTCGTCGAACAGCCGCGCGGCCGCCTGCACGATCTCCCGGTGCCGCGACGACCCCCCGTCCACGCGTCGGCCCTACCCCTCGCCGCGCAAGAGCTTCTTCTCGATCTTGCCGATCGAGGTCTTGGGCAGCTCCTCGCGGATGTCGACGATCGTCGGCACCTTGAACTTGGCGAGCCGTGTGGCGCAGTGCTCCTGGATCGCCTCGACGGTGAGCGTGCTGCCCGCGGCGAGCGCGACGAACGCCTTGACGGCCTCGTCGCGGATCGGGTCGACGACGCCGATCACGGCAGCCTCGACGATCTCCGGGTGGTCGAGCAGCACCGACTCGACCTCGACCGTCGACACGTTCTCGCCCGCGCGCTTGATCATGTCCTTGCCGCGGTCGAAGAAGTAGAAGTAGCCCTTCTCGTCGACGTAGGCGTTGTCGCCGGTGTGCAGCCAGCCGTCGACGAGCGTGCGGGCCGTCGCCTCCGGGTCGTTGTGGTAGCCGAGCATCAGCGTGCGGCCGGGCCGGCCCTGCACGACGATCTCGCCGACCTCGCCGCGCGGGACCTCGTTGCCCTCGGCGTCGACGAGCTTGACGACCCGGTCGTGCAGCGGCACCCCGATCGACGGCCAGCGCTTGGGCCCGAACACCGGCGCGACGGTCACGAGCGTCATCGCCTCGGACAGCCCGTATCCGTTGACGAGTTCGACGCCGTAGCGCTTCTCGAACGTGTCGCGCTCGTCGACGGTGATGTTGAGGGCGTAGAAGACACGGCGGACGTCGTGCTCGGCGGTGTCGCGCGGCGGCTGGGCGAGGAGGGTGCGGGCCTGCATCGCGACGAGGCTGATCTGCGTGGCCCTGTGGGCGCGGACCTGGTCCCAGAACCGGGTGGCCCGGTACTCCTCCAACACGATCGCGGTGCCGCCGACGGTCAGCGACGACAGCACCGTCAGCGACTGGGCGTTGACGTGGAACACCGGCAGCGACGTCAGGCAGCGCTCGGAGGAGTCGAGCAGCAGCGCCCGCGACGAGCGCTCGCCGGAGTGCAGCGCGTTGGCGTGGGTGAGCAGCACACCCTTGGGCCGGGCCGTCGTGCCGGACGTGAAGATCATCTCGACGACGTCGTCGGAGGTGACGCCGTTGTCGGGAGGGGTGGCGCCGGCGAGACGTTGCTCGTCGAGCAGCAGGGTGCCCTCGGGCGCGGAACCGGTGCGCGCCATCAGGGTGTGGCGCACCGACGGGCAGTCGGCGACCGCGGCCGCGACGACGTCGGCGAACAGCGGCTGGGTGATCACCGCGACCGACTCCGAGTAGGAGACGACGTGCTGGATCTCCCCCGCCGTGTTGGCGACGTTCGACGGCACGAACACCGCGCCCAGCGTCGCAAGGGCGAACCAGGCCTCGATGACCTCGGGGCTGTTGCGCAGGTGGATCGTCACCCGGTCGCCCTTGCCGACGCCGAGTGCCGCGAGCCCGGCGGCGAGCTCGTCGACGCGCCGCGACATCTCGAGGTAGCTGTACTCGGTGACGGTGCCCTCGGCGTCCTCGTAGACGATCCAGGGCTTCTCCGGGTTGCGGGCCGTGCGCTCGTCGAGCAGGTCGCGCAGGGTCCGGTCGCCGATCAGGTCGTGCACGGGTCTTCTCCTCGCCGTGTCGGCACGAGTCGCGGTGGGGTCACGAGTTCTTCTCCGGTAGCTCTACCGTCGCCCAGCCCGGAGCGCACGTCTCGCCGCGCTGGTTGGTCTCGGCCAGCTCGCAGTCGACGAGCCGCCCGTTCACCGCGGTGACGGTCCCGGTGACGCGCAGCTCGTCGCCGGGGATCGCGTACTGGCGGTTCTGCCAGCGGAAACGGGTGAGCCGCGCCCGCGGCCCCGCCCACCCGACGACGAGCCGGGCCAGGTAGGAGCCGTGCAGGTGTGCGTGCACGAGCGGGCCCGGGTAGCCCTCGGTGGCGGCGTAGGGGGTGTCGAAGTGGATGCGGTGCGGGTTCCACGTCAGGGCGCTGAACCGGAACAGGGTGATCTCGGTGGGGGTGACGACGAGCTCGCCGACGGTGTCCCCGACCTTCACGTCGCCCGCTTCGGGGTAGGTGCCGCTCATCGGGCGAGGAAGCTCTCGTGGCACTCGACGAGCAGCCGCCCGTCGCCGGCGTCGACGTAGCGCCGGTGGACCTCCAGCACCAGCAGCGGGCCTGACCGGCCCTCCTTGCGCGTCACCGCCGTGACCTCCGCGTGCATCGTGACGTCGAGCCCGGCGACGACGGGCTCGTGGAACGTCAGGTCCTGGCCGCCGCCCATGAGCCGCAGCCCGGCGACGTCGACGTCGCCGAGCGGGGTCGTGGAGTTGCCGTCGGCGAGCAGGTCCGACTCGGCGGGCCCGGTGTCCCAGCCGAGCACCGCGGACAGGTACAGCGGTGCGGCGAGCAGCCCGTCGTACCCGAGCTCGGCGGCCGCGGCCGGGTCCTGATGTGCCGCGTCGGTGTGCCCGACGACCAGGGAGAACCGTTGCAGTGCACGCTCGTCGAGAACGCCGATCCGGATCTCCTGGACCTTGCCGACGCCCGCGAGCGCCCTCTCGTACGCCTCGTCGATGGCGGCCGTCATCGCGTCACCGTCGCCGACACGACGTCGCGCACCGACCGGTTCTCGACGTCGAGCACGGTGTCGACGAGGCCCTGGACGACGTCCGGCGACGGCAGCTCGCCCGCCATCACCTGGATCTGGGCGAGCAGCGCGGCGCGGTCCCAGTTGAAGTCGGCGGCGCCGTCCTCGCTGACGTGCTCGACGCGGCCGCCGTCACGCAGGTCGATCTCGAGCTTGAACGACCGCGACTCCATCGCGGGGTCGGGGACGATCTCGATCCGCCGGGCCAGGTCGAGCAGTGCGGAGTCGTCGGTGCGCAGCAGGTCCGAAGCGGTGACGGTGCCCTTCTCCAGCGCGACGGCCAGGCAGAACTGAGCGCTCATCAGCGCGTCGCCGGCGCCGCGGAAGGGGCCGACGGAGTCGGTTCCGGGGTAGGCGGCCTCGCCGGGCGAGAGCGTGAGCCGGGCGGCGCCGACCAGCTCGGGGGTCAGCTCGTGCTTGTCGCGCAGGCCGAGGACGTCGGTGACCGGCGACTGCAGGATCGCGCACACCGGCAGCGGCTTGTAGGTCACCTCGCGGACCCGCCACGACGATCCGAGGTCGGTCGCGACGGCGGCGAGGTCGGTCTCCTCGCCGAGCAGGGCGCGGTAGAAGCCTTGGGACCCTTCGAAGGCGTCGGGTGCACCGGTCCCACCGGCCGCGGCGAGTCGGGCGGCGAGCAGGCCGTTGCGCGCGCAGAAGCCGACCTGGAACAGCCACTCCTGACTGCCCGCGACCCACGTCTGGTTGGTGCCACCGGCGAGGCTCGTCGCGATGCCGATCGCATTCGTGGTGGTCGCGGCGTCGAGCCCCAGCAGCCGAGCGGCGCCCGCGGCGGCACCGAGGACGCCGTAGACGCCGGTCGCGCGGAACCCACGCGGAGTGGTGCGGGGCGCGAAGCCCTGCGACAGCGCGCCCGCGGTCTCGTACCCGGCGGCGAGCGCGGCGATCAGCTCCTCGCCGGAGGCGTCGAGCTCCTCCCCCAGCGCCAGCACGGCCGGGGTCAGCGTCGCACCGACGTGGGTGAGCCCCGGGAAGTAGACGTCGTCCTGGGCGCGGGCGTGGATCATCGTCGCGTTGACGAACGCCGCGGTGTCGGGTGCGACGGCGGCGCCGGTGCGGAACAGCCGCGCGCCGGTCCCGTCGCCCACGGCGTCGGCGTAGCGGAACGACACCCCGGTGACGACGTCGTCGGCCAGCGCGACGGCCAGGTTGTGCAGCAGCGTCACCCGGATCTTCTCGACGACGTCGGCAGGCAGCGCGTCGGTGGTGAGGCCGCTGGTGAAGTCCGCGACCCGCTCGGAAATCGTGCTCATCCAGATCCCCCGATCTAGCGCGTCGGGTCCAGCAACAGCTTGCCGAACACGCCGCGGTCCTCCAGAAGTCGTTGCGCCCCTTCAATTCCGTCGAGGCCGACGGTGTCCTGCACGACGGGCCGGATCTCCCCGCGCCCCACCAGGTCGAGGACGTCGACGAGGTCCTGGCGCGACCCCGCGAACGACCCGATGACGGTGTGCTCCTTGACGAACAGGTGCCACAGGTCGAGCGAGACGGTGAAGCCCGAGTGCCCGCCCGAGGTGACCAGGCGCCCGCCGCGGGCCATGGCGTGCAGGCTGCCCTCCCAGGTCGCCGCACCGACGTGCTCGAACACCAGGTCGACGCCGCGCCCGCCGGTCCACGTCCGGACCTGATCGGCCCACTCGGGGTCGCGGTGGTTGACGACGTGGTCGGCGCCCAGGTCGACGGCGCGCGACATCTTGTCGGGGCTGCCCGCGGTCGCGATGACGCGCGCGCCCGCGAGCCGGGCGATCTGCACGGCGAGTACGCCGATCCCGGCACCCGCGGCGATGACCAGGACGTCCTCGCCGACGCGGACGTCGGCACGGCGGCGCAGCATGTGCCAGGCCGTCGGGCCGGTGACCGCGACGGCCGCGGCGGTGGAGTGGTCCATGTGGTCGGGCAGCGGGAGCAACTGCGCGGCCGGGGCGATCGCGTACTCGGCGTACCCGCCGTGGGTCTGGACGCCGTAGATGCGTCCACGCAGGCACATGTTGTCGCGTCCGACGCGGCAGAACGCGCACTCCCCGCAGCTCAGCACGGGATCGACGACCACACGCTCGCCGCCGCGCCACTTCCTGACGCCCTCGCCGACGGCGGCGACGTCGCCCGCGACCTCGGTGCCCGAGACGTGCGGCAACGGGACGTCGGCGGGGGTCTTGCCGTCGCGGGTGAGCAGGTCGACCTGGTTGAGCCCGCACGCCCGGACCCGGATCAGCACCTCGCCGGGGCCGGGGGTCGGCACGTCGACCTCGTCGACGACGAGCCGGACGGCGCCGTCGATCTCGCGGAGCCGGGCCGCCCGCATGGTCCGTGGGAGAGTCACCGGGAGCCCTTCTTACGGAGCCCGTCCATGTAGGCCGCCTTGCGTGCCGCGAACTCCGCGGACTGGAACGTCAGACCGTTGGAGACGGCCTCCATCGCGAGCTGCTCGCGCAACGGGCTCGTCGCGCCGTTGCGGATGACGAGCTTGAGCATCCGGATCGCGTCCGGGCCCATGGTGTTGAGCTGTGCGACGACCTCGTCGACCCTCTTCCGAAGGGCCTCGACACCGTCGTGGACCTCGTTGACCAGGCCCCAGCCCTCCCCCACCTCGGCGAGGACGGGCTTGCCCAGCAACGCCATCTGCAGCGTCCGCGACGGCCCGATCGCCTTCTGCGTGAGCCACGACAGGCCGAAGTCCTGCACCACCGCGAGCGTCCCCGGCACCATCCAGAACCGGGCCCCGCGCACCGCGAGCCGCATGTCGCAGGCCATCGCCAGGCCGAACCCGCCACCGCCGACGGCGTCGCCGTTGACCGCGGCGATCGTCGGGAACGGCAGCTCGTACAGCCCGGCGATGATGCGGTGCTGCCAGTCGAGCAGCCGCTTGCCGGAGAACACCGTCGACGACTGCTTCTCGTCGAGGGCCTCCATGAAGAACGGCGTCGACAGGTCGACACCCGCGGAGAAGAGCCGCCCGCGCCCGGTCAGGACGAGGGCGGCGACGTCGTCGTCGGCGCCGAGCCCACCCACGGCGTCGAGGAGCTCCTCGAGCATCACCGGGTCGAGAGCGTTGAGCTTGTCGGGGCGGTCGAGGGTGATGCGGGCGACCGCCCCGTCGCGCTCGACGGAGATCGTCTCGTACGTCTGCGTCATACCTTCACCTTCGCCACCCGGCCGAGCAGCCCGGCCGGGCGGATCACGAGGACCAGGACGAACACCGCGTAGACCAGGGCGGTGCGGAAGTCCGCCGACACGTAGCCGGCGAAGAACGCCTCCAGCAGCCCGAGCACGATCGAGCCGGCGATCGCCGTACCGATCCGGCCGAGGCCACCGAGGATCGCGCCGACGAAGCCGATCAGCGCGAGGTTGAGCCCCATGTAGGGCGACAGCGTCAGCAGCGGCGCCGCGAAGATGCCGGCGACCGCGGCGAACACGCCCGACACCGCGAACAGGATCGTCGTCAGCCGGGCGGTGCGGATGCCGAGCACCTCGGCCGTCTCGGCGTCGGAGAACATCGCGCGGACCGCCGCGCCCCGCTTGCTGCCCAGCACCAGCACCAGACCGGTGAACAGGACGGCCGACACGACCACGACGGCGAGCTGGTGCGCCGAGATCGACACGGCCCCGAGCTGGAAGACGGTGCGCCCGAACGGCGAGGGGGCCGGCACGTTGACCCCGCCCGCCGAGAGTCTGATGATCTCCTCGAAGACGATCGCCAACGCGAACGACATGATCACCGCGGCGAGCATCGCCCGTTTCGCGGCCCACTTGTAGAGCAGGTGCCACGACACCACCGACACCAGCGCGCCCACGACCAGCGCGATCACGATGCGCAGCGACTGCGGCAGGCCCGGGAAGTACACGTAGGCCAGGTACCCGCCGAGCATGGCCTGTGCACCCAACGCGAAGTTGACGAAGCCGGTCGCCGTGTAGATGACGGCGTAGCCGGTGGCGATCAGACCGTAGATCGAGCCGGTGACCAGACCGGCGACGATCAGCTGGAGAAGCTTGTCCATACCCTCACACCGCCCCGAAGTAGAGGTGGGCGACCGCGTCCTCGTGCGACATCTCCTCGACCGTGCCGCCGAGCAGGATCTCCCCGCCCGCCATCAGGTATCCCCTGCTGCACAGCGACATCGCGAGCGCGGCGTTCTGCTCGACCATCAGCACCCCGAGCCCGTCGGACACCAGGCCGCGCACGGCCTCGCCGACCTGCTCGTAGATCACCGGCGCCAGCCCGAGCGACATCTCGTCGATGACGAGCAGCCGCGGCTCCTGCACGAGCGCGCGGGCGATCGCGAGCATCTGCTGCTCACCACCCGACAGCAGCCCGGCGAGCTGGCTGCGACGCTCCCGGAGCCGCGGGAAGCGATCCATCGCAGCGTCGATGCGCGCGCCGACCCGCTTGCCACCGACGGCCCGCACCGCGACCTCGAGGTTCTCCACGACCGTCAAGGGGCCGAACACGTGCCGGCCCTCGGGCACGAGCGCGATCCCGGCGTGGGCCCGTGACCAGGCTGCCTTCGACGCGTGGTCGGTGCCGTCCCAGCGGACCGCCCCGGACGTCGGCTTCGTCAGCCCCATGATGCCGCGCAGCGTCGTCGTCTTCCCGGCCCCGTTGGGTCCGACCAGGCACACCGCCTCGCCGACCTCGACGTGCAGGTCGACGCCGCGGACGACCGAGACGTCGCCGTAGCCGACCGACAGGTTCTCGACGTCGAGCCTCATGCGGCGCTCCTGCCCAGGTAGGCGGTGATCACCTCGGGCATGACCCGGACCTCCGCGGGCGGGCCCTGCGCGAGGACCGCGCCCTCGGCCAGCACGGTGACCCGGTCGCAGATGCCCATGACCAGCCCGATGTTGTGCTCGATGATCAGGATCGTGTACGCCGCCGCCGACAGGTCGCGCAGCACGCCCTCCAGCAGGTCGACGTCGGCGCCCGACAGGCCGGCGGCCGGCTCGTCGAGCACCAGCAGCCGCGGCTCGGTGGCCAGCGCCCGGGCGATCTCGACCAGCCGGCGCCGCCCGTAGGACAGCTCACCGACGTGGCGGTGCGCGACGTCGGCGAGCTTCAGCATCTCCAGCAGCTCCGCGCAGCGCACGAGGCTGGCCTTCTCCTCCCGCGACGTCCGCGGGGTGAACAGCACGTTGTTCGGGAAGCGGTAGCCCAGGTGGCGGTGCCGGCCGGCCATGACGTTGGCCAGCACGTCCTCGTCCTCGAACAGCTGCGAGGTCTGGAACGACCGTGCGATGCCGCGCGAGGCCAGCTTGTGCGACGGCAGCCCCGTCGTCTCCTCGCCGGCGAAGTGCACTGTGCCGTCGTCGATCCGGTCGACGCCCGTGAGCATGTTGACCAGCGTGGTCTTCCCGGCCCCGTTGGGGCCGATCAGGCCGTGGACCTCGCCGTCGGCGACGTCGATCGACACCGAGTCGACGGCGACGAGACCGCCGAACCGTCGGGTCAGGCCCTGCGCACGCAGGAGTGGCTCGTTCACGAGCGCCCCTTCCGGTTCGCCAGTCGTCGGAACAGGGTGGACATCGCGCCGCCGATGCCCTGGGGCAGGAACAGCAGGGTCACGACGACCAGCGCCGCGTAGATCAGCAGCACGTACTCGGAGATCGCCTCGCCGTCGACGGCGCTGCGGAACCAGGTCAGCACGACCGCCGCGACGAGCACCCCGGGCAGCGAGCGCAGGCCGCCGACGATCGCGATGGTCAGCACCGTCGTCGTCAGACCGAGGCTGAACACCGACGGGTCGAGCACATAGGCGTAGGCGGTGTAGAGCGAGCCCGCGATCGCCGCGAACGCACCCGACAGCCCGAACGCCAGGAAGCGGTACCGCCCGGTGTCGACGCCGATGCTGCGCGCCGCGATCGGCCCCTCGCGGCCCGCCATGAGCGCACGCCCCAGCTTGCTGCGGCGCATGCTCGTGATCATGACGCCGAACAGGATCAGGCAGCCCAGGCCGATCCAGTAGATCAGCAGCGGATCGTCGAGGGTCAGCCCGAAGAAGTGCAGGTCGAAACCCGCGAGCCCTTGCGCCCCACCGAGATAGTCGATGTTGCGCACGACGTTCTCGCCGACGAACCCGAACGCCAGCGTCGTCAGCGCGAGGTAGAGGTCCGACGCGCGCAACGTCGCGACGGCCATCAGCAGCCCGACGAGAGCACCCGCCACCGCGACCAGCGGCAGCGCGATCGCGCCGTCCCAGCCGAGCTTGTCCATGAGCACGACGCCGACGTAGGCGCCGACGCCGAAGAAGGCCGCCTGCCCGAGGCTGAACAGGCCGGCGATACCCATCAGGAAGTGCAGCGACACCGCGAGCAACGCGATGATCGCCATGTAGGCCAACAGGAACTGCTGGGCGCTGTCGATGCCGACGAACGGCAGCAGTATCGCGACGATCGCGAGCGCCACCGGCACACCCCAGCGCACCCACCGCGGGGCGACGTGGCGCTCCGCGGTGAACGACGGCGGCTGCGGGTCGTCGTCGGGTGGCCCGTCGGGCCTGGTGTCCGGCGTGGCCGGGGTCGTACTGGGGGTGCTCACCGCTCCGCCTCCCGGTCGGACGGCCGCGGGCAGTGCCCGCGGCCGTCCTCGTCGGTCCTTCAGTGTCGAGCCGGTCGGGTCAGCCCTGCGGCCACGCCGTCGTGAAGCCGGTGCCGTCCCACTGACCGATGGTCGAGGTGGTCAGGCCGCGGCGGTTGTCCTTGGTGAACGTCCACGACTTGACCGCCTTGCCCGGCATGTCCGTCAGCGACTCCATGCCCGCGGTGATGTCGGCGGCGGTGAGGCCCTTGGCCTTCGCCGACTCGGCGACGCCCTTGGTCGCGTCGTAGGCCATGGCCGCGATCCAGCCCGGGTCCTTGATGCCGGCCGCGACGAAGCGCTTCGACAGCTCGACCGAGTTCGGGTCGGTCGCGTTGTTCGGGAACCACGGCGACACGATCATGTAGCCCTTGGCGTCGTCACCGGCGAGCTGGATGGCACCCGAGGCGTCCGCGCCGACCCACTGCCCGGTCACGCCGTTCTCCCGCGACTGGCGCAACAGCTTCGCGACGTCGGCCGGGTCGGAGTCCGACAGCAGGATGTACTTGGGCTTCTTGGCGTTCAGCTCGACCATCACCGGCGTGTAGTCCGCCTGCGACGGGTCGTGGCCGATGTTGGCGACCGGCGTGATGCCGGCCGCGGCCAGGCCGTCGGCCTGCTGCTTCGCGCCGCCGTTGCCGAAGTCGGTGTTGGCGTGGACGATCGCGACCGTCTCGCCCGGCTGCAGCTTCGCCTTCACGAAGTCGACGACCGTCTTGTTGTTGACGTCGTTCTGCGCGCTCCAGCGGAACGTGTTCGTGTACTTGTCGGTGATGTCGGGGAGCACCGCGAACACCGCGTGCGGGGTGTTGGCCCGCTGCGTGACCTCGGCGGCCGGGAGGATGTCGAGGCTGACGACCGGGCCCATGACCAGCGGCATCTTGTCGCTGGTGACCGCGTCGCGTGTCTTGGAGACGCAGATCGCCTGCTCGGACTGGCAGTCGTAGAACTTCGGCTGGATGGTGAACGGGTAGTCGCCCGAGGCGTTGAGGTCCTTGACCGCCTCGTTCACGCCCGCCTGCAGCTGCAGGCCGTAGGGCGCGTACTTACCGGTGATCTCGGCGACGACGGCGAACTCGAGCGTCTGCTTGTCGGCCCCGGACCCACCGGTTCCCGACGACGAACCGCCGCCGCCACAGGCCGTCAGCACCAGTGCCGTCGCGGCCACCACCGCGACGCCCAGTCGGTTTCTCCACCGCGTCATTACCGTCCTCCGGGGGTAGGAAGAGCACGACCGACTGGTCGGTCGGGTGCCGTGGCCCGAAACTGTAGGGGCAGTCACAGAAAACCGTCAAGGTCGCGTTTCGACCCTGTTACACAGCCCTTCCGGCACCCCACGCCGACCGCCCTTGACACCGCACGCGGCGTCGGGACACCCTCTCGACCGACCGGTCGGTCCACCTCCGTTCGTGCCCAGTTCGCGCTCAGCCCGTGCCCGGGAAGGATCAGATGTCCTCCGCTCCCACCGTTGCTCGCGAGGGCGCCGTCGCCGTCGTCGAGATCGGGGACTCCTCCCTGGACGCGCTGGTCACGGCCCTGTCGGCGCTGTCCGCAGACATCCGCGCGGTCCTGCTCCGGCTCCCCGGCTCCGCCCCCGACCCGACCGGGTCGCAGCGCGGCCTGGCGGCCGTCGAAGCCCTGCCGTTGCCCACCGTCGCCCTCCTCGGGGCCCACTGCAGCGGTCCGTCCCTCGACCTCGCGCTGTGCTGCGACGTCCGCGTCGCCCCTGTCGACGTCGTCGTCGCCGCAGCAGCGCCGAACGCCGCAACGCTGCCCGCCGGCGGCACCGTCGCGCGGCTCGTCCGCACCACCGGGCAGGGCGTCGCCCGCGACATGCTCCTGACCGGCCGACCCGTCGCCGCCGACGACGCCCTCGCCTGGGGGCTCGTCACCCGGCTGTCCACATCGGCCTCGACGGACGCCCTCGAGCTGGCGACGACCATCGCCGCCCTCTCCCCCGAAGCCCTCGCCGCCACCAAGCGCCTCGCCCTCGGCGCCTCAGAGGACTCCTACGCCGACGGCCTCACCGCGGAACTCTCCTCGTGGCGCACCGTCCGCGACGGCGCCAACGCCCAGGAAGGCCTCTCCGCCTTCGCCGAGAAGCGGACCCCCAGGTTCACATGATCCGCGTCGAACAGCACGGCGACGTCGCCCGGATCGTCATGGACGCCCCACCCGTCAACGCCTTCGACCGGCCCTTCCTCGAACGCCTGGGAGAGGCACTCGCGGGCGTTCCCACGCGCACCCGCGCCGTCGTCGTCAGCAGCGCGGTGCCGCGCATCTTCGCCGCCGGTGGCGACATCCCCTACATGGCCCGGGCCGACCTCGACGACCAAGTGTCCTATGTGGAACTGTGTCAGGAGGTCTATGGCGCGTTCGACCATGTCGGCGTCCCGACGATCGCCGCGATCGACGGCGCGTGCCTCGGTGGTGGCCTCGAGCTCGCACTCTCCTGCGACATCCGCGTCGTCTCCCCCGACGTCCGGCTCGGCCTGCCCGAGGCGACCCTGGGCATCCTCGCCGGGGGTGGCGCCATCCACCGGATCGTCCGCGCTCTCGGCCAGGCCCCGGCCCGCGACATGCTCCTCACCGGCCGGCGCATCACCGGCGCCGAGGCCCACCGCATCGGACTGGTCAGCCGGCTCGCCGAGCCGGGCACGGTGACCGCCAGGGCCCTGGAGATCGCCGCGGGCATCGCCGCCCTGGACCGGGACGCGGTGACCGCCGTGATGACGTCCGCCCGCGCGGTCCTCCCCGTCGGCGGGCCCTGAGGAACCGAGCGCAACCACACTGCAGTCTTTCGCGGCCGGAACAGCAGTGTGGTTGCGCTCGATTCGGGTCCGCCCCTCGAGACCCCTCCCTGACGGGCGGGGTCAGGCGTCGAGGCTGGCGGCGTGGCCCTCGAGGACCTCGGGGCCGGTGGCGATGCCCGTCATGAAGATCTGCCAGAAGTAGCGGGCGATCGACTGGTGCGTGAGCCGGCCCCCCGGGCGGTACCACTGGTAGGCCCAGTTGCACATGCCGAAGAAGGCGAACGTCGTCAGACCTGGGTTCTCGACGCGGAACTCTCCCGCCGCCGCACCCTCCTCGATGATCTTTCGCACGGTCTCGGTGTAGCGGTCGCGCATCTCGCGGGCGACGCGCCCCTCCTCGCCGGGGATCTCGCGGTGGTGCTCGAAGTAGACCCGCAGGTGCCCGGGGCGGGTCTCGAGCAGTCCGAGGATGTCGTCCATGATCCGCAGCAGGATCTCGGCGCGCGGGAGCTTGTCGGCGACGCGCTGCTCGAGCCGGTCGGTCAGGTCGTGGACGAGCTCGTCGTGGATCCAGATGACGATCTGGGTCTTGCTCTGCACGTGGTGGTAGAGCGTCGGCTTCTTGATGCCGACCGCCGCGGCGATGTCGTCCATCGAGGTGGTGTGGTAGCCGCGTTCGTCGAACAGCCGGGCCGCGGCGGCGACGATCTCGTCACGCCGTGCGGTCCCCTGGGGCGCCGCTTTCATGGTCCCCTCCTCAACTTCACCCGCGATGGTCTCTCGGAGCCGCGAGAGTAGACCACGACACGACCGTCCGGTCGGTCGGCGCGAGGTCTTTCTGTGCCAACCGGCCACCGCATCGGCCCAGGCGTTGCGCGCCATGGCTTCCCGCGCACCGCACGCACCAGGACGATGGGCGAGCAGCACCACGCCCAGCGGATGGCGCCGACAGAGTCCCGCACCCGCGCGCGCCACGCCAGTGCGACCGAACGGGTCAGCCCGGGCGGCGGCGGCCGGTCAGCCGCCGCCACGGACAGCGGGACCTCGGGCATCGGCGCGGCCCAGTTCTCCAGCGTCATCGCGTCCTGCTCCTCGTGCCGTGCGGACTCGCCTGCGGCACGGTACGGCCCACGTGTGGAACGGGTCCCGTTGCGGGTACGTCCGATGCGGACGGAACGGCCACGGAGGAGGACCGGTCATGGCGCGCGCGATCTGGACGGGCTCGATCACGTTCGGGCTGGTGTCGATCCCCGTCGGCCTGCACACGGCGACGGGCGACCACACCGTCTCGTTCCACCAGTTCGAACGCGGCACCTCCGACCGCGTCCGCAACAAGCGCGTCAACGAACGCACCGGCGACGAGGTCGAGTACGACGACATCGTCAAGGGCGCCGACATCGGCGACGGCGAACACGTCGTCATCGAGCAGGACGAGCTGGCCGACATCGCGCCCGGCCGGTCGCGCAACCTCGAGATCAGTGACTTCGTCGAGCTCTCCGACATCGACCCGATCTGGTACCACCGCACCTACCGGCTCGCCCCCACCGAGGAGCAGTACGCCCGCCCGTACGCGCTGCTGCGCCGTGCCATGGAGGAGACCGGGCGTGCGGGGATCGGCACGTTCGTGATGCGGGGCAAGGAATATTTGGCCGCGGTGCGCCCCGACGGCGACCTCCTCCTGCTACAGACGATGTTCTTCGCCGACGAGGTCCGCGACCCGGGCGACCTCGACGTCCCCGGCCGCATCCAGATCAAGGGCAAGGAGCTGCAGATGGCGACGAGCCTGATCGACTCCATGAGCACCGACTGGGACCCCACGCAGTACCGCGACACCTACCGCGACCGCGTCGAGAAGCTGATCGACGACAAGAAGGCCGGCAACGAGACCGTCGTCGAGGCCGAGCCGCCGGACGCGACGGAGATGTCCGACCTGCTCGCGGCGCTGGAACGCAGCGTCGAACAGGCACGGGGGCGCAAGCCGAGCGCCGGCAAGTCTTCCGCGAAGAAGGCCCCGGCGAAGAAGAAGACCTCTCAGAAGAAGGCGGACAAGGCACCGGACCTCGACGGCGCCACCAGGTCCGAGCTCACCGCGCTGGCCAAGGAGCTCGACATCCGCGGTCGCTCCTCGATGAGCCGCGACGAGCTCGCCGCCGCGGTGCGCAAGGCATCCTGACCCCGCCGAGACCGACAGGAGTGCTGTCTCCCGACCGGCGGGCAGCGCTGGTGTCGGTCTCGACGGCGTCACCGTGCAGCGGCATGATCAGCCGCGGTCGCCGGGGCGGGCCCGGCCGTCCGACGATCGGAGGCGCACGGTGCCGGTGGACCCCCAGCCGCAGGCGGTGCTCACGCCGCTCACCGAGAGCGCGGTGTTCCTCACCCTGACCGTGGCCGAAGGGGGCGAGCAGACCGTCCGCGACCTGCTGCCCGAGCTGGGCGGCCTCGTCCGCTCCGTCGGCTTCCGGCTCCCCGACGAAGGCCTGACCTGCGTCCTCGGCATCGGATCCGACCTGTGGGACCGCACCTTCGACGGCCCCCGCCCCACCGCGTTGCACCCGTTCGTCGAGGTCACGGGCGCGCGGCACCACGCGCCGTCGACACCCGGCGACCTGTTCCTGCACGTCCGCGCGCAGCGCCTCTACCCCTGCTTCGACCTCGCCCGGCTGATCCACGACCGGATCGGCGGCGCCGTCGAGGTCGTCGACGAGGTGCACGGCTTCCGCTACTTCGACCGCCGCGACCTGCTGGGGTTCGTCGACGGCACCGAGAACCCCGTGGGCGACGACGCCGCCGCGGCCGTGCTGATCGGCGACGAGGACCCCGACTTCGCCGGCGGCTCCTACGTCATGACGCAGAAGTACCTGCACGACCTCACCGGCTGGCAGGCGCAGTCCGTCGAAGCCCAGGAGCGCGCCGTCGGGCGCCGGCAGCTCGACAACGTCGAGCTCGACGAGGCGACGCAGCCGCCGGACTCGCACGTCGCCCTGACCACGATCGTCGAGCAGGACGGCACCGAGCGGGAGATCCTGCGCGACAACATGCCCTTCGGCTCCATCGCCCGCGGCGAGTACGGCACCTACTTCATCGGCTACGCCGCCGACCCCGACGTCCCGGAACGCATGCTGCGCCGGATGTTCGTCGGCGAGCCCGTGGGCAGCACCGACCGGCTCCTGGAGTTCTCGACCGCCGTCACCGGCGGCCTGTTCTTCGTGCCGCCCGCGGCGATGCTCGACGACCCGCCCCCCGCCCGCACCGACGCCGCGGCCGAGGAGGCGACACCCGCGAGGAGCGACCTCGGGATCGGCGACCTGCGCACCGCGCGCTGACCCGTTGCGGGACGGCGCCGTTCCGTGTCAGTCGCGGTCAGCCGGGTGCGGTCGTGCCGTGGGCCTGGCTGGTCGCGGCGGTGAGGTCGCGGAGCAGCTGACGGAGCTGCTCGACCCGGGCGGGCGGGAACGACGCGATGATCGCCTGATGGCTGTCGTCGGCCGCGGCGTTGATGGCGTCGAGCACGCGGGCACCCTTCGCGGTCAGCCTGACGAGCGGCGAGGTCTTGTGATCGGGGTTGGCGACGAGCTCCGCGAGCCCCTCGTCGACGAGCTCGGTGACGATCCGCTGCTCGTTCTGCCGGGACATGCCGAGGCGCCGGGCGATCTGGGGAACGGTGAGCGCCGTGCTCGCCTCGATCGTCCACATCGTCTGCCATCGTGACTGTGTCTGGCCCTGACCGGCAGCGATCTCCTCGCCCACCCGTCGTCCCTGGCCGGCGGCCTCGAACAGCTCGTAGTAGAGCTCCTCCATCTCCCTGACCATGACCGTCGATCGTAGCGTCCCAGCTGATTTGACCGAATCAGTCAGTTTGACAAGTACTTGTCAAACTGGAGATGGAGTGCAAAGTTGCAGTCATGCCGAACGCACCTCTCGACACCAGCGAGGCACCCAGGCCACGACGGCGACCGGCGCGGATGCGCGCTGCACTCGGCCTCGTCGCCCTCACCCTCTGCGCAGCATGTGCCGGGCCGGGAGACGGGGCCGCAGCGCCCGCGAAGACCGTCGACGCCGCGACGGTCGCCGCTGCCGAGGCCGTGGTGGAACAGGTCATGGCGAGCGAGCACGTCCGCGCGGTGATCCTGCGCGTCACCGTCGACGGGCAGGAGGTCGTCACCAAGGCGTGGGGCGAGTCGATGACCGGGGTCCCCGCCACGACGGACATGCACTTCCGCAACGGCGCCATGGCCATCCCCTACGTCGCCACGCTGCTGCTGCAGCTCGTCGACGAGAAGGTCGTGTCCCTCGACGACCGCGTATCGAGGTGGCTGCCCGACGTGCCCTGGAGCGACCGGGTCACCCTCGGCCAGCTGGCCCAGATGACGTCGGGCTATGTCGACTACGTGAACACCGACGAGCTGGCCGCACAGCAGTACACCGACCCGTTCCGGACGTGGACGCCCGAGGACCTGATCGCGATCTCCGCCAAGCACCCGCTGCTCTACGAGCCGGGTACCAACTGGAACTACTCCCACACGAACTACGTGATCCTCGGCCTCGCTCTCGAGAAGATCACCGGCACCCCGGTCGACCGGCTCCTGGAGGACAAGGTGCTGCGTCCCCTCGGCCTGTCGAACACCACCGACCCCGGCACCCCGGCCGTTCCGGAGCCCGTCCTGCACGCCTTCACCTCGGAGCGCCGGCTGGCGCTGCACGTCCCGGACGGCACCCCGTTCTCCGAGGAGTCCACGTACTGGAACCCGTCCTGGACGCTCACCCGGGGCGCGATCCAGACGACCGACATCCGCGACGCCGAGGCCACGGCCGTCGCGATCGGCACCGGCACCCTGCTCTCACCCGAGTCCTACCGGGCGATGACCACGAAGGACCTGATCGGCAGGACCACCAAGGTCGACGGCTGCGTGACGTGCTTCCCGAACTCGACCGACTACGCGTACGGGCTCGGCATCATCTCCTCGGGCGACTGGCTGCTCCAGAACCCGCTCTTCGGTGGGTACGCGGGCGCCTACGCCTACCTGCCCGGGCAGAAGGTGGCCATCGCCGTGGCCACGACCTTCGAGCCCGAGGCCTTCGCCACCCCCGATGCCCAGCCCAAGAACTCCGCGGACTACATCTGGCGCAAGGTCGCCGCGGTGATCGTGCCGAACGACGCGCCCCCGATCCCACCCAACGGGAGCTGAGGCCGGCCGGACCGACCCGAGGTGGCGGGTGACGTTCGTCGGCGACCCGGTGGGCAGCACCGACCGGCTCCTGGAGTTCTCGACGGCCGTCACCGGCTCGCTGTACCGATCTGCCCGCACCCGCACGATCTCCTTGCGGCTCGTCGTCGATGCAGCGAAGTGGGGCGATGACGCGCGACCGAGCTTGAGCGTTCGTCATCATCGACAAAGGGCGGTACAGCAGTCACCTGCACGATCGAGAACGACAAGGACGACGTCGTCGCTACCAGCACGCGCGCGCCCGCATTCGCCCCAGCTATGTGCTTCGTCTTCAGCTGGGGGCCACCACCGGCAGCACAACGCGGGAGCGGCCGTCGACGGGGAGGGTTCTCGTCGATGGGCGCAGGGTCGCGCCGGTGGCGGCGGGCTCGCCGGAGCCCAGGTTGCGGGCCAGCCTCGGGTGGGCACCGCCGGAGATCTGCAGCCGCACCCGGTGCCCGGGGCCGAAGCGGTGGGCGGTGCCGGCCAGCTCGACGCGCACGACCTGGTCGCGGTCGGCGTCGGTGAGCCGGACGAAACCGTCGGTGACGTTGAACGACCGGCCGCGCTCGTCGACGTCGCAGACGCGGACGAAGAGGTCGGCGTGCGGGTTGTCGCTGGAGTGCGCGAGCTCGACGACGATCGTCCCGGCAACCTCCAGCGTCTCGGCCAGCCGCTCACCGGTGAAGGTCACGACGTCGGCGCGTGCCTCCAACGGCCCGTTGTCGACGACGCCTGCGGTGTTGCCGTCGAGCAGCGGCCCGCCGAGGGCCGGGGTGGGGTCGGTGGGGTCGTAGGTGAAGATGACGGGCGCGGCGGGCCGGGTGGAGGGCGTCGCCGCGAGACCGCGGCCGGGCTCGATGTACAGGTCCTGCGGCGTGGTGGGCGGTGGCCAGTCGGCCGAGCCGCGCCACCCGGCGTCGGCACCGGTGACGTAGACGCGCACGGGCGTCGGGCGGCCTTCGGGCCGGCCGGCCATCCGGGCGCCGAGGAAGTCGAGTGCTTCCTTGGTGACCCGCCCGCCACCCTTCACGGCCGCGTCGGTGTGGGTCCACGGGCCGACGGTCATCGCGACGTCGAGGCCCCGTTCGTGCAGGTGGGCCCACTGGTCGAGGGTCTGGCGGATGAAGATGTCCTGCCAGCCGCCGATGAGCAGCACCGGGGTCCGGACGCGGTCGAGCGCGGCGGAGAGCTGCATGGGCTCCCAGAAGGGGTCGCTCGCGTCGGGCCTCGACGCCCAGTCGCGGTACCAGGGCGCCTGGCCGGCGAGCAGCGCCTCGCCCGACGCGACGAGCGGGATGCCGTCCATCGCGGCGCGCTGCCGGCGTTGGGTCGAGCGTTCGCGGAGCAGGCGTTGCAGGATGCCCGCCTCCTCCTGGTGGGCGACCATGTCGCTCCAGCCGAGGAAGTCGGCGAGGGAGAACGAGCCGATGCCGTGGGCGGACCGGTTGAAGTCGTGCGGCCCGACGATGACCACCGACGCGGCGAGCTCGGGCGGCGGGTCCATGAGCTGCGCCCACTGCGTGAACCCCAGGTAGGACGGGCCGAGCGTCGCGTAGCTGCCGGTGAACCACGGCTGGTCGCGCATCCACGCGGCGGTGTCGTGACCGTCTTCGATCTCGCGGCGCATCGGCTCGAAGACCCCGCCGGAGCCGAACGTCCCGCGCACGCTCTGCAGCAGCACCTGCCAGCCGCGGGCCGCGTAGACGCGGGCGAACGCCAGGCTGACCAGCTGGCTGCGCCCGTACGGGCCGCGGATGAGGATCGTGCCCAGCGGCGCGCCACCGGCGGGGCGGTAGAGGTCACCGAGCAGCTCGACGCCGTCGCGCATCGGGGCGCGCAGGCCGTAGGTGGCGGTGTAGTCGCCGCCGGGTGGCAGCTTCCAGACCCGGTCGATCAGTTGGTCGGCGATCCGCGCTCCACGCCCGGGTCGCTCGGCCACCGGCTCGGTCACGGCCGTCGTCGTCATGCGTCGCCTCCCCATGGCTCTCCCCGGCCGACGCTAGCCGAAGCGCCGACGCTTCGAGAGGCGACGACGCGAATCGGGGCGGGTCGGGGCCATGGCCCACCTGACGCGCCTGCTGTTCCTGGTCGCGGCAGCCGTGAGGCTGGTGGCGGTGCCCGGCGTCAGAGCGCGGCCCTGACCTTGTTCGCGACGCCTGCGGCCTTCTGCTGGTCCTGCGCGCCGCTGTTGGTGGCGACCTGGACCTCGCAGAGCCGCTCGTCGGCGACGAACTGCACGATCCCCCCGGAAAGCCCGCGCATGCCGCCCGACATCGGGGTGACGGTGCCGCGCTCGGGCTGGGCGGCGGGCAGGGTGCCGCCCGGGGCGGTTCCGGAGCCGCCGACGCTGACCGTCACCGAGTAGTAGTTCTCCTGGTTCTCCCAGGTGCAGCCGCCGGCGTCGCCCGGGGCGGTGTCGGGCTTGCCCTCGACGGTGGTGCCGATGATCGCCTGCACGTCGGCCGGCTTCAGCAGGGCGCAGGCGTCGACAGGGGCGCCGCCGCTGCCGATGAGCTCGCTCGCGGTCGCCTTCGCGGCCTCGAGATCACTGGCGGAGCCGGTGCCGGGGGTGGATCCACCGCACGCGGTGACGGCGAACGCCAGCGCGGCGGCGACCAGGGGCAGGGCGAGGCGGGCACGGCGGGACACGGACATGGGTCGCTCCAGGTGTGCGGGGCGGCCGGCGTCGCGCGCCGGACCGGTGGCGGGGCTCGGTGTCGATCGTGACTGATCAATCGCTCGCGACGACGCGAGCGTTATGCCCGGTCCGGATCCGGTGTCGACGTCCCCAGCGCCAGGACCGCACCCAGCACCGCACAGCCCGCGAGCAGCACGAACACCGGCGGATAGCCGCCGAACACGCCTGCGAGCGCGGCGCCGGCCCAGGGGGCGAGGGCGGTCGCGACGGTCACCGGCGCCGAGACGATCCCGTTGAGCCGGCCGTAGTGGGCGGCACCCCAGCGGTCACTGACGGCGGTGGCCTGCAGCAGCGTCACGATCCCCCGGCTGACGCCCATCAGCAGCGACGCCCCGAACAGCAGCGCGGCGGGCCCGGGAACGAGCCCGAGCAGGGCGGTGGTCGCGGCGGCGGCGACGAGGACGACGACGGCCTTGGTGCGCGGGGTGAGACGGCCGGTCATGCGTCGGTAGCCGAGCCGTCCGACGAGCTGCGCGATCCCGGCGAGCCCGAGCGCCCAGGCGGCGGCGTGGGTGGAGAGGCCGCGCTCGATGAGCAGCGGCACCTGGTTGACCAGCACGGCGAACGACGTGAACGTGCCGAGCGCGACGGCGACGACGATCAGCACGAACGGTCGGCTGCGGGCGATCGCAGCCGGGGCGCCGATGATCGACGACTCGCTGCGTGCCGCTGGTGGCCACGGTCCGCGCAGCCCGATCGCGTGCGCCGGGATCGTGACCACGGCGAGGACCACGGCGAGGACGAGGTAGGTGTGGCGCCAGCCGAAATCGTCGAGCAGCGTCGCCGAGAGCGGCGCGAAGACCGTTCCCGCGAGCCCGCCCAGCATCGTGACGGCGGTGAGCGCGGTGACCCGTCGTGGCCCCCACCAGCGGGTCAGCGCCGCGAACGCGGGCGGGTAGAGCGTCGCCGACATCGCGACGCCCGCCACCAGCCACGCGGCCACGAACAGCGGGAACGTCGGCGCGGACGCGACCCCGACCACCGCGGGCACGGCGAGGACCGATCCGGCGGTCATGACGGGCCGCGGCCCGACGCGGTCGAGCAGCCGGCCCGTCCAGATCCCGACGAGCGCCGACACCACCAGCCCGCCCGAGAACGCCGCGGTCACGGTGGCGACCGACCAGCCCGTGTCCCCCGCGATCGACGGTGCCAGCACCGGGAACGCGTAGTAGAGGACGCCCCAGCCGACGATCTGGGTCAGGCAGAGCACGACCAGGACGCGGCGGAGCCCGCGTTCGTCGAGGGCGGTGGTGAGGGGCATCGTCGATCAGCGTCGCCCACGTCCGCCGGATCGGCAGCGTGGCGTGACCGCCCGTCCGGCCGATGCCTGTGGCGCCTTCGGTCGGCGAGGATCACCGAAGGGTTCATGGGGGGACGAATCACGCATGACGGTCGCGACGGGCATCGCGTTCGCCGGGCGTGCGTCGGAGCTGGCGGCGATCCGGGCGCGCGCGCAGGCCGCGGCGGCCGGCACCCCCGGTGCGCCCAGCTCGGCCTCCTGCGCGCAGCCGTCGAGGAACGCGGCCCCGTTCGTCGCCCGCGTCGAGGCCGACCTCGAGGCCGCCGGGATCCACGCCCCCCGCGGCGTGGGCCGCTCCCCCACCGACCTCACCGACCGCGAACGCGACGTCGTCGCACTCGTGGTGCGCGGCATGACCAACGGCGAGGCCGCCGCGGAGCTCTACGTCAGCGACAAGGCGGTCGAGTACCACCTCGGGAACGTGTACGGAAAACTCGGCATCCGGTCGCGCCGCGAGCTGCGGGCGGCCCTCGGGGAGGCCCGACAGGTGGGAGGAGATGCGCGATGCGGGTGCTGATCGTGTCCGTCGGTGACGCGAACCCGTTGCACTGGAACGGGCGCGCCGTGCCCTCCGCCATGGCGAAGGTCCCGGTGAGCGGCCCCGTGGCGGTGGGCACGCTCGGGCTGACCGGAGACGAGCAGGCCGACCGGAGGAACCATGGCGGACCCGACAAGGCCGTCCTGCTCTACCCGAGCGAGCACTACAGGGCCTGGGAGCACCTCGCCGACGACGTCGACCGGCCCGCGTTCGGCGAGAACCTCACCGTCGAGGGCGTCCTCGAGTCCGACGCCGTGATCGGGGCCGTGTACTCCGTCGGCACGGCGGTGCTGCAGGTGTCCCAGCCCCGTCGCCCGTGCTTCAAGCTCGCCGCCCACCACGGCATCCGCGACATGGCCGTCCGCGTGCAGAACACCGGCCGCACCGGCTTCTACGCCCGCGTGCTGCAGCCCGGCCGGATCGGCGCCGGCGACGTCGTCGAGGCGGTCCGGGTGCCCGAGCACGGGATCACGGCAGCCGACGTGCATCGCGTGCTGAACATCGACCGCGACGACCTGCCCGCCGCGCGCCGCCTGCTCGCCACCCCCGACGTGCTGCCCGACTCGTGGGCGGCCATCCTGCGCCGGCGTCTCGACGGGGACCTCGACGACCAGTCCCCGCGCCTGCACGGCGCGCGCGACCAGGGATCGGCCCCAGGGACCCCCGCGACCTCCGGCGGCCATGCTTGACTCCATGGAACTCCTGGTCGACGTCACCGCCGAGGCGGACGGGCGGCTCACCGGAACGGTGCGCGCCCCCGGCTCGGCCGACGCGGTCGCCTTCTCCGGGCGCCTCGAGTTCCTCGCGTCGGTGGAGCGGCTGAGCTCCACCGCGAACCTTCAGGGGGATGACGACGATGAGTAGCGACGACCCGGCTCCGATCCACTTCAAGGACGCCGACTACGACGGCCAGCTGGCCCGGACACTGTCGATGGCGGTCGTCCACGGCGCCGACCTGGGCGAGGCCATGGCCGCCGCCCGCCGCGTCCACCACCCCGACCGCGACGCCTGGCACACGAGCTGGGCGCAGGCCGCCGAGACCGCCGAGCGGGCCGCGACCGATGCCACCAAGGCCGGCGACCCGATCAGCGCCCGCGACGCCTGGCTGCGCGCGAGCGAGTACCGCCGGCAGAGCTGGTACTTCCTGCGATCCGACCTCGACGACCCGCGCGTCCAGGACGGCTTCCGCCGCCACGTCGACGACTTCGTCGCCGCCACCGCCCTGATGGACCACCCCGCCGCGGCCGTCCGCATCCCCTACGAGGACACGACGGTGCGCGGCTACGTGTTCGCCCCCGACGCCTCCGGCACCCCGCGTCCGACGATCGTCATGCTCTGCGGATACGACTCGACCGCCGAGTACGGCTGGGCCGACGTCCCGGCGGCACTCGCCCGCGGCTACAACGTCCTGGTCTTCGAGGGCCCGGGCCAGGGTGGCGTCCTCATCGAGCAGCGGCGGTTCTTCCGCCCCGACTGGGAGAACGTCCTCACCCCCGTGCTCGACTGGCTGCTCACCCGCCCTGAGGTCGACGTGAGCCGGGTCGTCCTGTTCGGACGGTCCTTCGCCGGCTACCTCGCCCCCCGCGCGGCCGCGTTCGAGCACCGCATCGCCGCGCTCGTCTGCGACCCCGCCCAGCCCGAGATGGCCGACCGGCTGCCCGAGGGTGCGATCGCCAGGGTCGCGGCCCCGATCGTCCGCCAGCAGATGCGGCTCAACGCCCGCCGCCGCGAGTTCTTCGGCGCCCGCATGGCGACCCACGGCCTCACCGAGATCGAGGACTACTTCGCCGAGCTGCATCGCTTCTCCATGCTCTCCTTCGCCGGGGACATCAGCTGCCCGACGCTGATCGTCGAGGCCGAGCACGACTTCGCCGGCGGCTCCGGCCGGCGTCTGGCCGACGCCATCTCCGGGCCGACCGAACTCGTCCGGTTCACCGCCGACCAGGGCGCCGACGGCCATTGCGCCGGCCTGGGCCAGCAGCTCTGGGCCGGCGCGGTCTACTCCTGGCTGGCAGCAACCCTGTGAGCGAGGGTGGGGATCGACATGGAGCTCTACGAGCGGGCCGTTGCGCGCTGTCGTCGTCGCGGCGTACACGTTGCAGCACAACGACTCCCCCGTCACCGAGACCGATCCGCGGCTCGCGCTGCTGCGCGCGTTCGTCGACGGCGGCGTGCCTGCGCTCGCGCGAATGACCTCTGGTCGTCGCCGCGCGAACTCGCATCGGTCGTCAGGCCCGCGCGTACACGACGGCCGACCCCTCAGCCGACCGGCGGGCTACGCCGTGACGACCGCCGACGTCGCCGTCGACAGGGACTTCCCTGCCGAAGGCACGAGGCGCGGATGCGGGCCCGGGCGGGCGCGGTCCTCGACGCCTGGACGTCGTGATCGACCTCTTGCCGACGCTGCCGCCGCGCGCCTAGATTCCCAGAGCCGACCGACCAGTCGGTCGCATCGGGTGCACGCGCGAGGGGGCTGCATGAGGCTCTATCGGATCGACGCCGGCATCGCGCGGCTCGACGGCGACGAGCTCGCCGTCCTCGACCTCCCGCACCCCGACATCGGCGCGCTGCTGCTCGACGGCGACTCCGATCCGGCAACGGCCCGCATCCGCTCACGGGTTCCGCTGACCGAGGCGCTACCGCGCTCGCCGGTGAAGCGCCCCGGCCAGGTGATCCTGCACGGGCTCGTCTACGCCGACCACGTCGTCGAGGCCGGTCAGCCCCGCCCCGATGCGCCGACGTTCCTGCCCGCCCCCGGCGGCGAGATCGACGATCCCGGCGCCCCGATCCGGCTCCCCGCCGACGCGGCAGCCCGCGTCGACTACGAGGGCGAGATCGCCGTCGTGATGGGCCGGGCTGCCGCCGACCTGGACCCCGTCGCGGCGTGGGACGCAGTCGCCGGCCTCACGATCGTCGACGACGTCTCCGAACGCACCGAACAGTTGCGCGCCATGGCGTCGCAGCCCTGGGACATCGAGGCGCTGGCCCACGCCAAGCGGCACCCGACGTTCAAGCCCTGCGGCCCGTGCCTCGTCACCACCGACGAGTTCGACCGCGACCCCGACCTGCGGATCACCACCTCGCTCAACGGAGCGCCCGTCCAGGACGACCGCACGTCGAACATGATCTTCACGATCTCCGAGATCGTCGCCGCCGTGTCGCGGCGCATCCCGCTCGTGCCCGGCGACCTGATCTGCACCGGCACCCCGGCCGGGGTCGCGCTCGCGACGGGTCGTTACCTGCAGGCGGGCGACGTCGTGACCGTGGAGGTCGAGGGGCTCGGCACGTTGAGCAACCCCGTCGAGGCGCCACGATGACCGACGCCCTGGCCGCCCTGGCCGACACGATCTTCCCGGCGACCGACGGCCTCGGGTCCGCGAGCGAGCTCGGTGCCGTCGACTATGTCCGCGCCACCCTCGACGGCCCACGCGGACGCGGCGAGAACCGTTACGCGGCAGCGCCTTTCGTGCAGCCCGCGCACGCCGGCCACGGCTGGCAGTGGCCGGAGACACCGGCGCAGGGCGTCGACCATCTCCTCACGGTGCTGGGCGACGACGACCTCCCCGCCCGGATCATCGAGCTGGAGGCGGGCCGGCTCGGCGACGACATGGCCCGCGCCGCGTTCGCGCTGGTCTGCACGCTCGTCCTCGAAGGTGTCCTCGCCGACCCGCGGCACGGTGGTAACGCGGACGGCGCGGCCTGGCGCTGGATCGGCTACGCCGGCGGCACCCGATGACGCGTGAGCGCCCCGAGACCGACGTCGTGATCGTCGGCTGCGGCTGGGTCGGCGGCATCCTCGCCGCCGAGCTCACCGAGGCGGGCGCCGACGTCGTCGTCCTCGAACGCGGGCCGTGGCGCGACCGGGCCGACGTCGCGGGCAGCCACGACGAGATGCTGCCGCGCCGGCTCACCCACACCCAGGACACGGCCACGGACACCTGGACACTGCGCCACGACCGCACCGAGCAGGCGCTGCCGCTGCGCCAGGCCGGCGCGTGGACGCCGGGGACGGGCGTCGGCGGGTCGAGCATGCTCTACGGCGGTGTGCTGCAACGACTCCAGCCGCACGACTTCGTCGCCCGCACCGCACTCACGCAGCGCTACGGCGCCGCCGCGATCCCGGCGGACTCCACCCTCGCCGACTGGGGCATCACCTACGACGACCTCGCCCCCGACTACGACCGTTTCGAGCTCATGGCGGGCGTCTCCGGCAAGGCGGGCGCCAACCCGTTCGAGGGCCCGCGCACAGGCGAGTACCCGATGCCGCCACTGCCCCCGACGCCCGGACCGACCCTGTTCGCCGACGCCGCCCGCCGACTCGGCCTGCACCCGTTCCCCGTCCCCAACGGCACACTTCCCCTGCCCTACACCAATCCCGACGGCATCTCCCGGCCCGCGTGCACGCGCTGCGGCTACTGCATCGGCACACCCTGCGAGATCGGCGCGAAGGCCGACGCACTCGCGACGGTCCTGCCCGTCGCGTTCCGGTCCGGCCGGATGGACCTGCGCTGCGACTCGACGGTCGTCCGGGTGACCCACCGCGACGGCCGTGCCGACGGCGTCGTCTACCGCGACGCCGCGGGCGAGGTGCACCACCAGCGCGGACGCGTCGTCGTCCTCGCCGGGTACACGTTCACCAACGTCCGTCTCCTGCTGCTCTCCCGCCTCGGCACGCCGTACGACCCTACGACCGGCAGCGGCACGGTCGGCGCCAACTACTCCTACAACCTGCTGACGACGGGCGCTGCCTTCTTCGCCGACCGCCGCATGGCGAGTCACATCGGCGCAGGCGGGGCCGCCGAGTACGTCGCGGACTTCAACGCCGACAACGTCGACCACACCGGACTCGGGTTCGTCGGCGGTGGAATGCTCTGGTCGGCCGCACACGTCACCGGCCCGATCGGCGGCGCGATCCTGCCGCCCGGCACGCCGCGCTGGGGCCACGAGTTCACGCGCGCCCTGCGACAGTGGCACGACCGCGTCGTCCTCGGTGTCGGGCACGGCGAGGTGCTCCCCTACCGCGACCACACCATCGACCTCGACCCCGGCTACCGCGACGCCTTCGGCGACCCGTTGGCGCGCATCACCTTCGACTGGAAGCCCAACGAACGTGCCCTGCACGGCTTCCTGCGCGCGCGGCTCTCGGAGATCCTGCACGAGATGGGGCCGACGATCGTCGGTGAACCCGCGGACCTCGAGTCCCACTTCGACACGACGCGCTACCAGAGCACCCACAACACCGGCGGCGCGATCATGGGTGCCGACCCGGCGACGTCCACCGTGGACACGACGATGCGGATGTGGGAGGCCGAGAACGTGTGGGTCGTCGGCGGCTCGGCGTTCCCGCAGAGCGCCGGCACCGGCCCCACCGCGACGATCTGCGCGCTGGCCTACCGCGCCTCCGACGCCATCCGCGCCCACCTCAGCTCGGCGTGACCCCCAGCCGCGCGGCCAGGACCTCGACACCCGGTCCTTCCAGCCCCGCCAGCCCGGCCGCCCGCCCGGAGGCGACGAGCAGGAGGTCGACGTCCGCGCCCCGCACCTCGGCGCCGTCGCCGCGGGTCCACGCCGAGTCCGTCGACATCAGCCGCACCCCCGCCAGCCGCTTCGGGCCGCCCATCAGCTTGTTGCCGGCGACGTGGTCGAGGCTCGCCGTGACGACCGCCGGCGGCGACCCGTAGGGCACGCCGAGCGGGCGCGAGATGTCCTGGCCGTGGATGACGAGGTCCATCAGCGGGTCCATGGGGGCGCTGCCGGGGAAGCGCCGCGACGACTCCGCGCTCTCCCGCAGCTGCGCGACGAGCTGGTCGGTGGTGAACGCCGCCGCGCGACGGGCGGCGAGGTCGACCTCCATCCGGTCGAACGAGCCACGGGCCCGGATCGCTGCCGCCGCGATCATCGGCACCGACAGCCGGGTGGTCGTGGTCAGGTGGGCGAGGACGTCGCGGACCGTCCACTCGGTACAGAGCGAGCGGGTCGCGAGCTGGGTGTCGGTCAGGGCGGCGACGTGGTCGGCGAGGCGGCGGCGCTCGGCGGACACCGCGGCGTCGACGACGTCACGGGGCAGCGCGACAGGAGATGCGGGGCTCATACCGGGTGAGACCGCATCCCAGCGCGGAACTCATCGGGGACATGTCGCCCATTTTGCCCGAGCCGCTCCTCGGCCACCCGGTCGACCCGGGTCCCGACGTGGAGCGCGGCGAGGGCTGAGCCCGGTACCGCACTGCCGTCGCGCGAGGGACCTGCGCATATCCTCAGCCGGTCTCGAAAGGCTGATATGTCTCCTTCGCGCCGGGCTGCGACGATGCCCTTCCTGGTGGTCACGATCGTCGCGGCGATCGTCGATCTCGTCGTCCTCGCGGTGTTCCACATCGCGCGCCCGGAGGTCGATCCGCTGACGCGCCCGACGAGCGAGTACGCGTTGGGCGCGTACGGGGCGGCGGCCGGGGTGGCGACGGCGGTCGTCGGCCTCGGCGCATCGGCGCTGGCGTGGGCGGTGCGCAGCCAGACGCGGCCGGCGGCGGTCGTGCTCGCGATCTTCGGCGCGGCGAAGCTGGTGCAGGCGTTCTTCCCGATCGACTCGGCGGGTGCGGCGACATCGACCGGGCTGGTGCACGACGTCCTGGGCAACGTCGCGTTCTTCGCGTTGCCCCTGGCCGCGGTCCTCGCGGTGCGGGCACTGTCACCGCGCTGGCGGTGGGCGCCGCTCGCGGCGGCGGGGCTCGTCGTCGCCGTGGTGGCGGTGCTCGCGGCCGACCTGCACGGCGCGTTCGGCGTCGCGCAGCGCGTCTACCTGGTCGGGTGTTCGTTGTGGATGCTCGCGGTGGCGGCAGTGGGAATCGCGAACCTGCCCGACCGCAGCCGGAGCCTGTCGTGAGCGGGGTGTCGCGCCGGGCGACGCGTGCGCGCGACGCCGACCGGTCGGCGACGTGCGCGATCCTCGACGACGCGCTGGTCGACGGGCAGCTCGACACCGTCGAGCACCGGGAGCGCATCTCGGCGGCGATGACGGCGACGACGCTGGCCGAGCTCGCAGCCCTCACCACCGACCTGCAGAGATCGACGCCGGTCGCGACGCCTCCTCCGCCGCGCAACGGTCCGGGGCCGCGGGTCTATCTGGTCGGCGTCGCCGTGGTCCTGTGCGTCGGTCTCGTCGTGACGATGTGCGGCATCGCGAGCTCGCGACCTGCAGACTCGACGGTGCCCGGCACCGCCGGCGCGGGGGCCTCCGCGCAGACGGACCTCTTCGGCGCGGCAGGCTGGCAGGCGATGCTCGGGTGGCTGCGGTCGGAGCACGGCGGGACCGTCGTCGTCGGTGCGACCGTCTATCCGACGTACGCGCGGATCGAGATCATGGAGCCCGACGACGCCCGGCACACCCGCTCGGTGATGTACCCGCCGCGTTCATCGGCGAGCGACCTCACGGGCAACCGGAAGCTCGACGGCCCACTCGTCGACCTCGCGACCGTCGACGACGCGGCGATGCGCACGCTGCTGGCCACGGCCCCGGAGCGGCTGCGGGTCAGCGACCCGACGTCGACATACATGTTGTTCGGCTTCCCGACCCGGCCCGCCGACCACGTCGGCATCTACGTCAGCAACGAGCACCGGCAGAGCGGCATGCTGACCGCGACGGTGCGCGGCGAGGTCGTGGCGGTCTCCCCCGTCGAGGGCTGAACCGGGCCCACGTGCACGGGGCACATCCGGACACGCAGATGCGCGCCCGGGCTCTCGGCCCGGACGCGCATCTCGCGTGGTCATCGGATTCAGCTGTTGTAGGACCAGTCGTCGTTCTTGCCGCCGTAGCCGCCGTCCCACTTGTCGTCGCACTTGCCGTACTTGTCGTCGCAG
>MEGH01000027.1:51370-84905 GCA_001725415.1 Pseudonocardia sp. SCN 73-27 | reverse complement strand
GCCGCCGCGCCTGCCCGGGCCGTGGCGTGGATCGTCGCCACCGTCGTCGGGGCGCTCGTGCGGGGCGCCGCGCTCGGCGGCCATCGCTGCGCGGAAGGCGGCCCGGCCGCCGCGTCCGCCGCGACCACCGGCGAAGCCGGCGAAGGGGTGTTCCCACGGGGGGTTCATGGCGTTCATGGGTGTTCTCCTCGGAACGTGGGCATCTCCGGCCGGGGGCCGGGATGCGATCGGATGCGAGCCATCCGATCAGCTCGCGTGCCATCACGATATATCGCTACTACATCGCGATGCAACCATGGACTGCGGGGAGAGACCTGCGTCACCGACACGACCGCGCCGGGAACACAACCACCCGTCCCGTTCGTCCTACGGTGTTGCGCTCCGCCCGGGGCGCCACGAGGAGACGATGGCGATGGCCGGAACCAGCGGGACGAAGGCTCGGAGCGCAGGGGCTCGTGCGACGGGGGTCGCGGGCGTGGCCGGGCGGTTCGGACCGCGCAGGCTCGCCGCGTTCCGTGCCCTCTGGACGTTGCTGCGCCAGGCGCGACGACCCGGCGCACCCGGCGTCGGGGACATGCTCCGCGCGTTCCCGCGGATGGCGGGCGCCGCGGTCACCGGGCGCTACCCGGGGCTGACCACCAGCAGGCTCTTCCTGTTCGTGCTCGCCGCCGTCTACCTGGTCTCGCCGGTCGACTTCGTGCCCGAGATCGTGTTCAACGTGTTCGGCCTCGTCGACGACGCCGTCGTCGCGCTCTGGCTCGGCGGCGCGGTGCTGGCCGAGACCGACCGCTTCCTGCACTGGGAGCGCACCGACGGCACGCGTACCGAGAACTTCGACGGGATCGTCGACGGCGAGGTCGTCGGGGAGGCCCGCTGATCAGGAGGTGAGGCGTGCGCGGATCTCCGTCTTCACGACCTTGCCGACGGTCGAGCGCGGCAGGTCCGTCCACGTCAGCACCTGCTTGGGTGCTTTGACGCTGCCCACGCGCTGCTTCGCGAACGTCACCAGCTCGTCCTCGGTCGCCGCGGCGCCCGGGTGCAGCTCCACGACGGCGACGACGCGCTCGCCCCACTTCTCGTCGGGCAGCCCGACCACCGCGCACTCCCGCACCGACGGATGCGCCGCGAGTGCCTGCTCGACCTCGGCGCTGTAGACGTTGAACCCGCCGGTGATGATCATGTCCTTGGCGCGGTCGACGATGTAGAGCCAGTTCCCGGCGTCGAGGAAGCCGATGTCGCCGGTGTGGTGCCAGCCGAAACGCGACGCCTCGGCCGTGGCCTCGGGGTTGCGGTGGTAGCCGTCCATCACCAGTGAGCTGCGCACGACGATCTCGCCGCGCTCGCCGCGGGGCAGGATCGTGCCGTCCTCCGCCATGATCGCGACGGTGACCAGCGGTGTCGGCCGTCCTGCCGAGGAGAACCGCTCGGTGGCGAGCGTCCCGTCGGGGTGCAGGTGGTCGGCGGGTGCCATCGTCGACACCATCATGGGCGCCTCGGACTGGCCGAACAGCTGCCCGAGTACGGGACCGATGCGGGTGATCGCGTCGGCGAGGCGGGCCGTCGACATCGGGGCCGCGCCGTAGAACAGGCACTGCAGCGACGACATGTCGGTGCCGTCGAGGTCCGGGTGGTCGAGCAGCATGTAGATCAACGTGGGAGGCAGGAACGTGTGCGTGACGTGCTCGCGCTCGACCAGTCCGAGGAACTCGCCGAGGTCCGGCCTCGGCATGACGACGATCCGTCCGCCGAGTGCCATCACGGGGAAGCACAGCACCCCGGCCGCATGCGTGAGCGGTGCGAGCGCCAGGTAGGCGGGCCGGCCGTCGAACGGATAGCTCATCAGCGTGATGGCCGTCATCGTCTCCAGCGACCGGCCGCTGAGCACGACGCCCTTGGGACGGCCCGTCGTCCCACCGGTGCCGACGATCATCACGACGTCGCCCGGCGGGTCCACCTCGACCGGCCCGGTGACGGTCCCGGCCCGGTCGAGCCAGTCCTGCAGCGCAGGGATGCCGGGCAGCTCGGCGTCGAGGCAGACGAGCACGTCGAGCGTGGGTAACGTCCCGGCGACGGCGTCGACGACCCCGGCGTAGGCCCGGGTGAACAGCAGCGCCTTGCACTCGAACAGGTCGAGCAGCTCGCGGTTCTCCGCGGCCTCGTTGCGCGGGTTGATCGGGCACCACACCGCCCCGGCACGCGCGATGCCGAAGACGCAGGCGAACGCGACGGGGTCGTTGCCCGACAGGATGCCGACCTTGTCGCCGGGTGCGACGCCCGAGCGCCGCAGCGCCCGGGCGACCGAGTGGCTCAGGTCCTGCACGTCGCCGTAGGACAGCACCCGGCCGCCCATCTGCAGGCAGGGGGCGTCCCGTCCGAGCGACGCGCCCTTGTCCAGGTAGGCGGTGAGCGACATCAGCAGGTCACATCCCCATCCCGCCGTCGACGGGCAGGCCGGCGCCGTTGACGAACCGGGACTGGTCGGACGCGAGGAACACGACGGCGTCGGCCATGTCGGCGACCTCGCCGAGACGCCCGGACGGGGTCAGCTCGACGACCGCGGCGACGGCGGCCTCGGGGTCGGGGAACAGGCCCAGCCCGGAGGTCTCGACGGCGAGCTTCATGCCCATGTCGGTGGGCACGAGGCCGGGGTAGACACAGTTGACGCGCACGCCGTAGCCGAGCTTGCCCGACTCCATCGCGGCGACGCGGGTGAGCCGGTCGACGGCGGACTTGGTCGCGGAGTAGCCGCCGATGCCGGGGAACGCGATCGTCGCGGCCACCGACGCGATGTTGACGATCGCGCCGCCGTTGCCCGCCGCACCGCCCGGACGCATGGCCCGCATCCCGTGCTTGAGGCCGAGCATGGTGCCGAGGATGTTGACGTCGAGCATCTTGCGGACGTCATCGGGCTCGGTGTCGACGATCAGCTGCGTGACCTCGACGCCCGCGTTGTTGACCAGCACGTCGAGCCCGCCGAGCTCGGCGACGGTGTGGGCGATCGCGGACTCCCAGCCGGCGTCGTCGGTGACGTCGAGCTCCACGAAGTGTGCGCCCTCGATGTCGGCGGCAGTCTTCTCGCCGACGTCCTTCAGCACGTCGGCCAGCATCACGGTGGCGCCGGCCGCAGCCAGCGCCCTGGCCATGCCCTCGCCCAGCCCGCGCGCCCCTCCGGTGACCAGCGCCCGGCGACCGGTCAGGTCGATCCCACCCATCGAACCTCCTTGTTCGGCGGCACCGGACCGGCCCCGCGGCGTAGGTGATGCGGCCCACAACCTAGGAACGATTTTGGACGAGTGTCAAGATTTTCTTGGACGAACGCCCAAGAAGTGGGGCACCGTATCCTGCGACGGGACCGGACGGGTCCCCCGACGAGGCGGTAGCAGCACCCGTGACGAGATCCGCGACCACGACCGGCGACCGCGCCGACCGCATCGCGCGACGCCAGGTCGACAAGTTCTCCGAGCGCCGGCGCGAGCTGGCCGATGCCGCCCTGCAGACCCTGTCCGAACTCGGCTACGCCCGCACGAGCCTGCGCGAGATCGCTCAGAACGCCGGCTTCTCCCACGGCGTCCTGCACTACTACTTCCACGACAAGGTCGACCTGATCACCTACTGCGTGCGGCGCTACAAGGCGGTCTGCGTGCAGCGCTACGACGACGTCGTCACCACCGCCGCGACCGCGACGCGGCTCGCGGAGCAGTTCGCCGTGGCGATGGCGGCGACGCTCGTCGAGGACGCGGTGATGCACCGGCTCTGGTACGACCTGCGCTCCCAGGCGCTGTTCGAGCAGTCGTTCCGCGCCGACGTCACCGAGATCGACGCGAGCCTGGAGCGCATGATCGAGCGGGTGGTGAGCCGCTACGCCGAGCTCGCCGGGTCACCGCCGGTGTGCGGCACGGCCGTGGCCTACGCGATGTTCGACGGCATCTTCCAGCAGGCGCTGCTGCGGCAGCTCTCCGGCGACCCGGCCGCCGCGGCGGACCTGCGGACGGCCGTCGCCGAGATGCTGGCGATCGTGACAGGCACCTCGAAGAGCCTGTGAGCGGTGATGGTCGCTGTAGCGACCAGTACCGCTCACGAGGGTCTACCGGCGCAGCAGTCGCAGGACCGCGGGCGGGCGGCCGCCGAAGCCCTCGGCCTCCAGGGCCGCGGCCATGATCCGGGGCAGGTCGCGCACCGCCGGATAGGCCACGTAGCGCGGCACCCACTCCGGGCGGAACTTGTCGTTGAACCGGTAGAGGCTGTCGATCTGCCACCACCGCGACGCCGCCCGTAGCAGCTTCGCCCACCCCTTGGCCACCGGACCGGCCCCGATCCGCTCGCCACGCTCCAGGGCCGCCCGGAACACCGCGAAGTTCAGCGACACCCGCGCCACCCCGAGCCGCGGTGCCGCCGCCATCAGCTCGGCGATCATCAGCTCGTTGAGCCCGTTGTCCGATGCCGGGTCGCGGCGCATCAGGTCCAGCGACAGCCCGTCACCACCCCAGGGGACGAACTGCAGCAGCCCCCTGACCTCGCCCTCCTGCTCGGCGAGCACCACGACGGCCCCGGCGTCGCGCGGGTCGGCGACGCGTGACAGCGCCATCGAGTAGCCGCGTTCGACGGCGTCGCCACGCCACCGCGACGCCCGGTCGGCGACGACGGCGCGTTCCTCGTCGGTGAGGTCGGGCAGGCGCTCGACCCGCACGGTGTAGCCGGCCCGGGCGAGCCTCCCCGAGGCCTGCCGGATGCCGCGCATCGCCCGGCCCTCGAGGGTGAAGGTCGCGGTGTCGAGGACGGCCTCGTCGCCGAACTCGAGGACGTCGAGCCCGGCGCGGGCCCACGCGGTGGCGCCCAGCTCGGAGCAGCCCAGGACGGCCGGTACCCAGCCGTAGGATGCGCACTCGCCGAGGAACATCTCGATCGCGCCGGGCCACGCCTCGTGGTCGCCCAGCGGGTCGCCCGACGCCAGCGCCACGCCGGCCAGCGCCCGGTAGGACACCGCCGCCTTGCCCGTCGGGGAGAACACGGCGGCCTTGTCGGTGCGCAGCGCGAAGTAGCCCAGCGAGTCGCGACGGCCGTGCCGGTCGAGCAGCGCGCGCAGCCGGTCCTCGTCGTCGCCGGAGAGCTGCGGTTCGGGCTCGGGGGAGCGAAGCAGGTGGTAGCCGGCCACCAGCACGGCCGCCACCCCGAACGCGAGCCCGACCGCCGAGGTCAGGTCGTCGAGCCAGGCCGCCCGGAACTGCACCGGCCCCGACACCCCGACCAGCGACAACGCCGCGTGCCCGGCCTCCTGCCACACTCCCGGCGAGCCGACGAGCCGTCGCGGGTTGAGCGCCAGCAGCAGCCACACCAGCACGAACCCGGCGACCGGTAGCTGGACCAGGATCACGACGCCGCGCGCCAGCCCGCCCGGGTCGGGCCGGGCCACGAACCGGCGTCGGCACGCGACGAGTGCCACGAGCAGCGCGAGCGTCAGCGCGGCCGCGATCCAGCCGTTCCCGGTGGTGAGCCCGTGCAGCACGTTCACGACGGTCAGCACCGCGCCGACGACGATCGCCAACGCCCACGCGCGTCGCTTGCGCCGCCGCAGCCCTGCGCCGAGCAGCCACAGCCCGACCGCCGCGACCAGTGAGATCACGACGCCCGCGAGCCCGACGGCCGGTGGCAGGCCGAGGCTCTCGCGCAGCGACGCCATGAACGCCCGCCGCGGCGCCGGGAAGAGGGCGGCGACGACCGTCACCAGCGCGACGAGGCGGGCCGTCCACACCACGGCACGCACCGCGGCGGCACCGGCCAGCCTGCGTCGGCGCGCCGAGGGATCGGGGCGCACCGTCTTCGACGGTCGCGTCCGGGTGTCGCCCGGGTCCCCGGTGGCGGGGGAGTCAGGACGGGACACTGTCGGCTCCTGTCACGGGGGCGTGCACCGGTCCGGGGAGCCGGGCCCCGAGCCAGCCGACGACGGCGGCGGGTGCGTCTGCCGCGTCGGTGAGAACGTAGCCCGTCACGGGCGCGGGCGAGACCTGCGACGTCACGTCTGCGACGCCCGTCCCGATCGTCACCGCGAGCAGGGCCGGGGGCGCGTCCGGACCGGCCGGGGCGGTGAGCCCGCAGGGGGTGCCGGCGGCGGCGGACCAGTCCGACGGGCGGCCGAGCGCGATCCCCAGCGGGCAGCTCCGCGCGGCGGTCGGGCCGGCGATCGCCCATCCCGCACGGTCGCCGCGGACGGGCAGCCCGGACGCGGCGCCGGCGGCCCAGTCGTGCAGCGCCGCGGCCTCGGCGGCATCGACGGGCCCGGCGGCGACGACCACGACGGGTGGGGAGCGGTGCTCGGCGACGGCCCGGTCGAGCGCGGCGACCAGTGGGTCACCGGTGGACAGGGAGCCGAGCCACTCGACGACGGGGAAGCGGACGTCCCCAGCACCCGGCGCGGTGGCGGCGGCGGGCAGGTAGACGGGCAGCGGCCCGTGCGGGCCCGCGACGGTGCGGACGCTGCCCGGCCCGGTCACCTCGGCCCGGGCACCGGCCGTGGACACCGCGGGTGCCGACGTGCCGAGCAGCGAGCCGAGCGTCGGGTAGAAGCTCCCGGAGGCGTTGGCCACCGATGCCAGCGCGAGCACGACGAGCGCGGTCGCGGCGAGGACGGACGCGGTGCGGCCCGCCCGGCGGTGCCGCCAGCGTCGCCACCCGGCGACGACCACGACGCACAGCACGGCCGCGAGGGCGATCGTGCCGCCGACGAACCACGGCGAGACCAGACGCACCGCCGAGGTGTCGAGCGCGAGCACACACAAGAACATGTCATGCCGCACAGGCGGCCGCCCCGCCGGGCCGATAAGGGCGGTTTCGCCGGGATGGACGGCCTCGTGAGCCGGAGGGTCAGCTCGACAGCGCCGACATGGACTGCCACGTGCTCCAGTCGACCGCCCAGTCGTAGATGTCGCCGTCGGCCGCCGACAGCTTGACGCTGCTGCCCGTGACCTCGACCGGGTCGCCGAACATCGCGGTGTCGAAGTAGGTCTTCGCGTTCTTCAGCGACAGGTTGATGCAGCCGTGGGTGACGTTGCGGTTGCCCTGGGCGCCGGCCGAGGCCGGGTTGGCGTGGATGAACTCGCCGTTGTTGGAGATGCGGACGGCCCACTTCTCCGGGATGTTCTCGTAGCCGTAGGCCAGGTTGGTCATCAGGACCGTCTCGGACTTGCCCATGACGATGTGCGTGCCGCTGCGGGTGACGCGGTTGGGGTCGGTCTCCAGGCCGTAGGAGGCGGGCAGGTCGAGGACCTGCTGCCCGTCGCGGATCACGACGATCCGGTGGCTGGTGACGTCGGCCTTGACGATCTGGCTGCGGCCGATGGTGAACTCGCTGCTCAGGTCGGCGGCGCCGTAGCCGGCGGATCCCATGTCGACGCCGTACACCGACGCGGTCATGGTCACCTGCGTGCCGGCGGGCCAGTACTCCTTGGGGCGCCAGTGCGCGCGGGAGCCCTGCTGGTCGTCGGGCAGCCACGCCCAGGCGCCCTCGACGGGCACCGACGTCGTCACCTTAAGCGTCTTCTCGACGGCGGCCTTGGCGGTCTGGTCGAGGTCGCGGTTGAACTGGACCTCGATCGGGGCGGCGACGCCGACGGTCGCGCCGTCGCCGATGTTGGTGGTGGCCTTGACCGTGCGCGTGGGCGTGACCGTCGTGAAGGAGCCCGCGAGCGGGGTGGTGGTGCCGTCGGTGGCGACCGCGGTGCCCGACCAGGTGTAGGTGCCGCCGTAGCCCAGCGGCTCGGTGGGCGCCCACTGCTTGCCGTCGGCGGAGAGCTCGCCGGTGACGGCGACGCCCTTCGCGTTGGTCAGCGCGATGTCGCGCAGCGTGCCGGAGCCGCCGTCGGCCTTCACATCGGCTTTCGGGGAGACGTCGGCGGTGCCGTCGGCGGGGGAGAGCGAGGCGGGCACGGGGGGCGCGGTCTGCTGCGCCTGCCGCTGCTCGTGGGTGGCGCGGGCGGCGGCCGTCGCGCAGCCGCTGACGAGCACCGTCGCCACCAGCGCGGCGATCAGCGCCGCGAGCCGCCTGCCGCTTCCGGCAGCGGGTCGTCCCCCGGTCTTTCGTGCACGCTCGGCCACGGCCGATCCCCCTCGTCGTTCCCCCTCGCCCGGTCGTGTCGCGGCACGGGCTGTCGCCGCGACCATGACCCCGGACGGTCCGCCGGAAGATGATCGCAGGCCGACGTCGCGGAAACGCCCTGTTCGGGTTGCGTTTCGGTTGCCTTCCGGAGATCACTCCGATGGTCGTATCGGTCTGTCCCCGAAGCGGCGTTACCGCCGGATTCGTGATCCACCCGACCGGGTGGTCGGTGCTCCGTTCGGGGACGCGCGACGGCGGCCCCCTGCCGTGTCGCGTCACCGGACCGGCGGTGGAGAATGAACGCGCGCGGCCGTCGGTGGACTCGTCCGGGGTCGCCTGGCCCTGTCCGGGTCCCCCGTCCGGGGCCGTCCGGCCGGCGAGCGGAGGGTCCAGTGGGCGAGACGGTCCTGCGGCTGCACGCCCGCCCGCTCCCCGCGTCGCTCGACGGACTGTCCGTGTTCGACGCCGTCCGCAGGCTCGCCCACCGCACCCGGGTGACGGCGTGGTCGGGCAGCTGGTCGCGCGGTGCGCTCGTGACGTGCGACCCGGCCGGCCCCGAGCCGGCGGCGGACGCGGACCCGTTCGCGCTCATGGGCGACCTGCCCGCGGTGTCCGACGTGGACGCACGTGAGCCCGGGGCGGTCGGCGGCGGCTGGTTCGGCTATCTCGCCTTCCACGCCGGGGCGCCGGGCCGCGGCGACGACGAGGTGCCCGCCTGGTCGCTCGCCTGGTACCGCGACGTCCTGCGCCACGACGGCACCCGCTGGTGGTACGAGGCCCTGCTCGATGCCTGCTCCGACTCCTGCTCCGACGCCTGCTCCGACGCCTCCTTCGACGCCACCGCCGCCGGTCTCCGGTACGACGAGCTCGTCGCCGACCTGCTGCGCCCCGCCGCACTCGACCCCGCGCGCCTGGAGGTCACGCGCGTCCCGGACCGGGCGCAGCACGTCGCTGTCGTCGAGCACTGCGTCCAGGCCATCCGGCGCGGCGAGATCTACCAGGCCAACATCGCCACCCGGCTGGACCTGCAGCTGCACGGCCCACCCGCCGACGCCTGGGCGCGCCTTGGCGAGACCCTCGGCCCCGCGCGGGCCGGGTTCGTCGCCGACCCGCGCTGCACCGCCGTCGGCGCGAGCCCCGAGGTGTTCCTGCACCGCGACGGGACGACGGTCCGCACCGAGCCGATCAAGGGTACCCGCCCGCGCACCGGCTCGGCCTCCGACGAGCGCGAACGCGCCGCCCTCGCGGCGTCGGCGAAGGACGCCGCCGAGAACGTCATGATCGTCGACCTGATGCGCAACGACCTGTCGCGGGTCTGCGCCACCGGCACCGTCACGGTGCCGCGGCTGCTCGCCGTCGAGCCGCACCCGGGGGTGTGGCACCTCGTGTCGGAGGTCCGCGGCGAGCTGGCGCCGGGTATCGGCGACGGCGAGCTGCTCACCGCCGCGTTCCCACCCGGGTCGGTGACGGGCGCGCCGAAGATCCGTGCCGTCGAGATCATCGAGGAGCGCGAGCCGGTGGCGCGCGGGCTGTTCACCGGGGCGATGGGGTGGGCGTCGCCGTTGGCGGGGCTGGAGCTGGCCGTCACGATCCGGACGCTGGAGGTCCTGCCCGGCGGGCGCACCCACCTGGGCGTGGGTGGCGGCGTCACCGTCGACTCCTCGCCCGCGGAGGAGTGGCGCGAGTGCCTCACCAAGGCGGCGCCCCTGCTGCGGGTGCTGGGGGCGACGTTGCCGGAGACGGCGGGTGCCGACGCCGGCCCACCCGGGGCCGGCGTCGCCGATCCCGCACAGGGGATCTTCGAGACGCTGCTCGTCGCCGACGGTGCGCCGCAACGCCTCGCCGACCACCTGCGCCGGCTGCACCGCTCCTTCTGGGAGCTCTTCGGTGTCCCGCTGCGCGCCGACGTCCCCGCCGCGATCCGTGCCGCGGTCGTGGGGACCGGCGGGTACGCCAGGGTCCGGGTCGACGCGCGGCCCGACAGTCCCGGCGAGGTACGGGTCGTCGTCACGCCGACCGAGGCGCCCGTGCCGCCCGCCGACCAGCCGGGCGTCGTCCTCACCCCGGTCCCCGTGACAGGGGGCCTGCCGCACAAGTTCGCCGACCGCGCCTGGCTCGACGCGCTCGAACAGCAGGTGCCGGGCGGTACGGTGCCGCTGCTCGTCGGCGCCGACGGCACGGTTCTGGAGGCGACGCGGGCGTGCCTCGCCGTCGTGCGCGACGGGCGGCTCGCGACGCCACCACTCGACGGCCGGTTGCTGCCCGGCACCGCCCGCCAGGCCGTCCTCGACGCGCTCGACTCCCTGCGGGTGCCCTACGACGTGGTCCCGGTCGGGCTCGACGAGCTCGCCGCCGCCGACGGCATGCTGCTGTGCAACGCGGTGCGGGTGGAGTGGGTCCGCGCCGTCGCGGGCGTCGCGGAGTGGGACGCGCCGTCACCGCTCGCCGTCGCACTCGCCGACACGGTCACCATCGGTCACGTCGCCACGACTGCGCAGGTAGCGTGCACCCGGACGGGCGCGGAGAGACCGGGCCGCGGGAGGGGCACGGCATGAACGCGACCGGCGAGCTCGCGGCGGCCCCGCTCGACCGCACCCTCGCCGAACCTCTGTGGTCGCAGCTGCTGGCCGACCTGCGTCGGCGGCTGCGCGACGGCGCGTTCGCGTCCGCGTTCCCCGGCGAGCTCGCGCTCGTCGCCGAGTACGGCGTCAGCCGCCACACCGTCCGCGAGGCGCTGCGCCGGCTGCGCGACGAGGGCACCGTCGTCGCCGCCCGCGGGCGCGCGCCGCGGCTGGCCGAGCCCGTCGAGATCGAGCAGCCCCTCGGCGCGCTCTACAGCCTCTTCGCGTCGGTGGAGTCGACGGGCCTGCGCCAGCGCAGCGTCGTGCGCACCCTCGACGTGCGCGCCGACGGCGTGGTCGCGGCCCGGATGGGGCTGGAGGAGTCCACGCCGCTGGTCTATCTGGAGCGGCTGCGCCTCGCCGGGTCGTCGCCGCTGGCGGTCGACAGGGTGTGGCTGCCGGAGTCGCTCGCCGCGCCGCTGCTCGACGTCGACTTCACCCACACCGCCCTCTACGACGAGTACGCCGAGCGCTGTGGCGTGCGGCTCTCGGGCGGCGAGGAGCACATCCGCGCGGTGGTGCCGGTGGCGTCGGAACGGGAGCTGCTCGGCATCCCGACGGGCGTCGCCGCGTTCTCGATCGAGCGGCTCGGCAAGGTGGGCCTGCGCGCGGTCGAGTGGCGGCACACGCTGGTCCGCGGTGACCGCTTCGCCGTGACCGCGCAGTTCTCGGCGCGCAGCGGGTACCAGTTCGGTCCCGTCGACGACACGATCTGAGGGCCACAGCCGACACGACCGCGGCCGGGCCACCGAGGCGGCCCGGCCGTCGCCGGGAAGCGTTCGTCCCGTCAGCCGATCACGGCCTGGGGGAGCCGGTCGGCGGCCAGGCCGCGCGACAGCTCCTCCAGCAGCGGCCCGGCCGCGGCGATGCACCGCGAGACGTCGGGCTCGATGTCGGTGAGGGCGTAGGCCCTCTCGATACCGGCCGACGCCAGCCGCTCCGACGAGAGCGTGGTGTGCCCGGTGACGGCGACCACGGGGACACCGGCCGCCCGGGCGGCGGCCGCGACGCCGGCGGGAGCCTTGCCGGCGAGGGTCTGCTCGTCGAGCGCGCCCTCACCGGTGACGACGAGATCGGCGCCCGCGAGCTGCTCGTCGAACCGCAGCAGGTCGAGCACGATGTCGATGCCCGGCCGCAGGGTCGCCCCGAGCACGGCGGACGCCGCGAACGAGACACCGCCCGCGGCGCCGGCACCGGCGTCGTGACGGCGGTCGGCCCCGGTGGCCTCGGCCACCAGGTCGGCCCAGTGGCCGAGCGCGGCGTCGAGGGTCGCGACGTCTGCGCGGGTCGCCCCCTTCTGCGGCCCGTACACCGCGGCGGCCCCGTTCGGACCGCACAGCGGGTTGTCGACGTCGCAGGCCACGACGATCTCGACGCCGGCCAGCCGGGGGTCGAGCCCTGACAGGTCGAGCGACTCGGCGCCGGCCAGCGCGGCCCCGCCCAGCCGCAGCGGCCTGCCGTCGGCGTCGAGGACGACGGCGCCGAGAGCCGCGAGCATCCCGGCGCCGCCGTCGGTACTGGCGCTGCCGCCGATCGCGAGCACGATCCGCGTGCAGCCTGCCGCCAGCGCCGCACCGACGGCCTCACCGAGGCCGATGCTGCTGGCGCACAACGGGTCCGGGACACCGTCGGGCAGCCGCATCAGGCCGCAGACGGTGGCCATCTCGACGATCGCGAGATCGCCACGCCGAGCCCAGCGGGTGCGGACGGGCTCGCCGGTGGGGCCCGACGCCGTGACCTGCACGACGTCGAACCCCGCGGCGAGTGTCACGTCCACGGTGCCGTCGCCGCCGTCGGCCACGGGCAGGGCGACGACGTCGACCGCCGGGGCGACCGCACGCAGGCCGGCCCGGACGTGCCCGGCCACCTCGACGGCGGTCAGGGAGCCCTTGAACTTGTCCGGGGCGACGACGACACGCATCAGAGCGCCCGGCTGACGACGCTCGTCGGCGCCTCGGCGGTGTCCGAGGTGATGCCGTCGAACTCGTTCATGGTGTCGAGCGCGGTGCCCATGGCGATGTTGGTGACGCGCTCGAGCACGATCTCGACGACGACCGGGACCTTGTGCTCGTCGGCCATTCTGCGCGCCTCGACCAGCGCGGGCTCGATGCCCTCGGGCTCGAACACGCGGATCGCCTTGCAGCCCAGGCCCTCGGCGACCTTGACGTGGTCGACGCCGTAGCCCTTGAGGCCGGGCAGCGCGTCGTCGTCGGCGTTGATGTTGTCGAACGACAGCTGGACGCAGAAGTCCATGTCGAAGTTACGCTGCGCCTGCCGGATGAGACCCAGGTAGGCGTTGTTCACCAGCACCTGGACGTAGGGCAGGTTGAACTGCGCACCGACGGCCAGCTCCTCGATCATGAACTGGAAGTCGTAGTCGCCCGAGATGCCGACGACGTTCTGCGTCGGGTCGGCGGCGACGACACCCAGCGCGGCCGGGACGGTCCAGCCCAGCGGACCCGCTTGGCCTGCGTTGATCCAGTTGCGCGGCTTGTAGACGTGCAGCAGCTGCGCGGCCGCGATCTGCGACAGACCGATGGTCGTGACGTATCGGGTGTCGGGCCCGAACGCCCGGTTCATCTCCTCGTAGACCCGGTGCGGCTTGATCGGCACCTCGTCGTAGTGGGTCTTGCGCAGCATGGTGGCCTTGCGGTCGCCGCACTCGCGCGCCCACGCGGACCGGTCGGGCAGGCCCGCGCCGGCGGTGCGCTCGCGGGCGATCTCGACGAACAGCTCGAGGGCGGCCTTGGCGTCGGACACGATGCCGAAGTCGGGGGCGAACACGCGCCCGATCTGGGTCGGCTCGATGTCGACGTGGACGAACGTGCGGCCCGCGGTGTAGCTGTCGAGGTCACCGGTGTGGCGGTTGGCCCACCGGTTGCCGATCCCGAGCACGAAGTCCGATGCGAGCATGGTCGCGTTGCCGTAGCGGTGCGAGGTCTGGATGCCCGCCATACCCGCCATCAGCGGGTGGTCGTCGGGGATCGAGCCCCAGCCCATGAGCGTCGGGACGACCGGGGTGCCGGTCAGCTCGGCGAACTCGACGAGCAGGTCGGCTGCGTCGGCGTTGATGATGCCGCCGCCGGCGACGATGACCGGGCGCTCGGAGGCCGCCAGCATGTCGAGGGCTTTCTCGACCTGGCCACGGGACGCGGCCGGCTTGTAGACCGGCAGCGGCTCGTAGGAGTCGATGTCGAACTCGATCTCGGCGAGCTGGACGTCGATGGGCAGGTCGATGAGGACCGGTCCGGGACGACCCGAGCGCATCAGGTGGAACGCCTGGGCGAACACACCGGGAACCTGCGCCGGCTCGAGGACCGTGACGGCCATCTTGGTGAGCGGTTTGGCGATCGACGCGATGTCGACGGCCTGGAAGTCCTCCTTGTGCAGCGTCGACACCGGCGCCTGGCCGGTGATGCACAGGATCGGGATCGAGTCCGCCGCGGCCGAGTACAGGCCGGTGATCATGTCGGTGCCGGCGGGGCCGGAGGTGCCGACGCAGACGCCGATGTTCCCGGCGGCGGCACGGGTGTAGCCCTCGGCCATGTGGGCCGCGCCCTCGACGTGGCGGGCCAGCGTGTGGCGCAGCCCCCCGTCGGCGCGGACCGCCGAGTAGAACGGGTTGATCGCCGCACCGGGCAGTCCGAACAGGTTGGTGATGCCTTCGCGGCGCAGGATCGCGACCGCCGCGTCGACGGTTCTCGTGCGAGCCATGACGTGTCCTCTCTTCGATCAGGAGCCGGCGCGGCCGGAGAGCTCCTCGACGGTCTTGAACAGGGCCGAGTGGTCGAGACCGCCGTGGCCCTGCGCGTTGAGCGAGGCGACGAGCTGTGCGACGTGCGAGCCGAGGGGGATCACCACTCCGGCGGCTCGCGCGGCATCGGTCACGATCTTCATGTCCTTGTGGTGCAGGGCGATGCGGAAGCCCGGCGCGAACTCGCGCGTGAGCATGTTGCCCGCCTTCCGCTCCAGCACGGTGCTGCCGGCGAGGCCGCCGCCGAGGACCTTGACGCCCGCCTCGGTGTCGACGCCGTGCGCCTCGAGGAAGACGATCGCCTCGGCGAGCAGCTCGATGTTGCCCGCGACGATGAGCTGGTTCGCGGCCTTGACGGTCTGGCCCGAGCCCGCGGGGCCGACCAGCACGACGGTCCTGCCGACGGCGTCGAGCACCGGCCGGGCGGCGTCGAAGACGTCCTGCTGCCCGCCGACCATGATCGAGAGCACACCTTCGACGGCACCGGCCTCGCCACCGGAGACAGGGGCGTCCAGGACGCGCAGGCCACGCTCGGCACCCAGCTCGGCCATGCGGCGCGAGACGTCGGGCAGGATCGTCGAGAAGTCGATGACGAGCGCGCCCTCGGATGCGTTGTCGAACACGCCGTCGGCGCCGGTGAGGACCTCCTCGACGTCAGGGGAGTCGGGGACCATGACGGCGATGACGTCGGCCCCCTTGACGGCCTCGGCGATGCTGCCCGCGCCACGGCCTCCGGCGGCGACGAGCGCCTCGATCGGCTCGGGGGACAAGTTGTAGCCGACGACGTCGAAACCGGCGTCGACGAGGTTGATCGACATCGGCTTGCCCATGATGCCGAGGCCGATGAACGCGACGGTGGTCTTGCTGCTCATGTTCGCTTCGCTCCGGGTGTGTTCGGGGGTTCGGGCGGTCAGGCGGCGCCGCGCAGCGAGCGCGGCAGCCATTCGAGACTCGCGGCGGTGTCGCCGGTCGAGGGCTTGTACTCCAGCGACACCCAGCCGTCGTAGCCCTTGTCCTGCAGGGCCTTCAGCCGGGAGGTCAGGTCGACCTCGCCCGTGCCGGGCTCGCCGCGGCCGGGTACGTCGGCGATCTGGACGTGCGCGATGTCGCCGAAGTGGGCGGTGATCGCCGCGTCGAGGTCGTCGCCGTTGCCGGCCAGGTGGAACAGGTCGAACAGGAACCCGACGTTGCGGACGCCGGCGGCCCGTACCGTGTCGACGACCCCCATGGCGTCGGCGGTGGTGCGCAGCGGGTAGGGCTTCGGGCCGCTGAGCGGCTCGATCAGCACGGTGGAGCCGGCGGCCTCGACGGCCTTCGCGGCGAGCACCAGGTTCTCGATCGCGAGCTCGTCCTGCGCGGCCGGGGTCGCGTCGTCGACGCGGACGCCGTAGAGCGCGTTGAGGCCGCGCACGTTCAGGCGTTCGGCGATCGACGCGGCGACGGCGACGTTGTCGCGCCACTCGTTCGTGCGCGAGGGGATGGACAGCACGCCGGCGTCCGGGCCGGCCAGGTTGCCGCCGAAGAAGTTCAGCCCGACGAGGGCGACGCCCGCGTCCGTGATCGCGTCGACGAACGCGTCGACCTCGGCATCGGCAGGGGCGGGCTCGGCGAAGGGCCACCAGAACTCGACCGCGTCGAACCCGGCCGCCTTGGCAGCGGCGGGCCGCTCGAGGAGCGGGAGCTCGGCGAACAGCAGCGAGCAGTTGGGCAGGTAGCGCATCGCGGGGAAGGCCATGATCCGCCGGTTCCTCCTGACTTTCCGTATTGCGGAAGACAACTTCTATTCGAGAGAACTTTAGGGGCGCCCCTGAGGGGTGTCAAACCCGCGACCTGGGAGAACTGGCGCGTCAAGGCGGGTGGTCCGGCAGCGACAGGCCGGCTACGGGGCCCGGAAGTCGTGTCGGACAGGACGTTGGTGTGATGTGCGTCGCTCGAATCGGGGCGATCCGCTCCGCCAAGTTTCCACCCAACGGCGTAAAGTTTCCGCAGTACGGAATTCGGTGCAGGTGCCCCGAGGGGAGACGCATGCGGGCCAGGGGAATCCGCCCAGGCTCGGGGTGCTGGGTATCGTTCCGGATGGCGGAAGACGGTGGGTGCCGGTCGGCCAGGACGCGCACGCGGACCGGCCACGAGGCACACCGCGCGACAGGTGGGATACGAGATGCCGAGCAAGTCCGAACCGGCTGCGGAGCGCGGCAGCGGCCGCGTGCAGTCGGTCGAGCGCACCTTCGAGCTGCTCGAGGCCATGAGCGACCTCGGGGGTACCGCGGGGCTCTCCCAGCTCGCCACCCGCCTCGGCCTCCCGCTGCCGACGATCCACCGCCTCGTCCGGACGCTGGTCGACCTCGGCTACGTGCGCCAGCAGCCGTCGCGCGAGTACGCGCTCGGCCCCCGCCTGATGCGGCTGGGCGAGCACGCCTCACGCCTGCTCGGCACCTGGGCCATGCCCTACCTGCGTGACCTCGTCGACGAGATCGGCGAGAGCGCCAACCTCGCCATGCTCGACGGCGACCATGTCGTCTACACCGCCCAGGTGCCCGGCACCCACGCGATGCGGATGTTCACCGAGGTCGGCAGGCGGGCCCAGGTGCACTGCACCGCCGTCGGCAAGGCGATGCTCGCGCTCATGCCGCGCGACCAGGCCGACCTGATCGTCCGCGGCTCGGTGATGACGCCGCAGACCGGGCACACCATCGTCACGCTCGACGGCTTCCACGCCGAGCTCGCCCGCGTCCGCGAGATGGGCTACTCCGTCGACAACGAGGAGCAGGAGATCGGCGTCCGCTGCGTCGCCGTCGCGGTACCCGGCCGCACCCCCCGGGCCGCGTTCTCGATCTCCGGACCCTCGCCGCGAATGACCGACGCCCTCATCCACCGCGCCGTGCCGCTACTGCGCCGCGCGGCCGAGGGCGTCGCGGGCGAGCTCGACGAGCCCGGCCCGGGCACCGCCCGCGTCGGTTGACCCCGGACCTGCGACAGGCCCCGGGACCGAGGTCCCGGGGCCTGTCGTGGTGCGAGAGAAGTGGTCAGGCGGTGGGCTCGCCGTTGCCGGCCTGCGTCTGCTGCTCCGCCACGGCCGCACGGACCTTGTCCATGTCGACCTCGCGAACCTTGCCGATGAGGTCCTCGAACGCGGGCGCCGGCAGCGCGCCGGGCTCGGCGTAGATCACGAGACCGTCGCGCACGGCCATCACCGTCGGGATCGACGAGATGCCGAAGGCCTGCGCGAGCTCGACCTGGGCCTCGGTGTCGACCTTCGCGAACGTGATGTCGCCGTGCTTCTCGGAGGCCTCCTCGAAGACCGGCCCGAACTGACGGCACGGTCCGCACCAGCTCGCCCAGAAGTCGACGAACACGGTGCCGGGTCCGCCGACGACCTCGTCGAAGTTGTCGGTGGTCAGTTCAACTGTCGCCATGGGTGGGTCAACGGGTAGACCGGACGTTCTGTTCCCCCCGGTCCTCCTGCAGGGTGATGCGTGCCTGTTCGTCGCGCCGCACCGAACGGACCAGCCGTGCGACGGCGGCGTCGTACTGTGGTTCCAGCCAGTAGTCCCCGTGCACGCGGTCGTGCGGGTCGGGCAGCGGCGCCAGGTCGACGCCGGGGTCGACGGCCGGGTCGGCACCCGACTGCGCGCCCGGCTCCTCGATGAGGTCGTCGACGGGGCCGCCGACCGGGTCGGTGTCGCGCCACAGGTTGCGCCAGCGGCCCCCGAGCCGGCGGTCGAGCGCCGTCGTCGCCGCCGCGTCGAAGTACGCGGGGAAGAACTCGCCGTAGAGGTGGTGCCAGGGTGAGCCGAAGGTGAAGAGCGCGACCGGGCCGAGCGGCGCGGGCGTGAGCAGCAGCGCCGTGCCCGCGATGACCGATCCCTGGCTGTGCGCGGCGACGACCAGCGGCTCCCCGGCGGCGGCACCGACGGAGGCACCGGCGGCGACCCGCTGCGCGAGACCCGTGACGGCCCGGTCGGAGTACGTCGGCGGAGCCAGCGGGTGGAACCAGCGCGGCCAGAACGTGCCGACGTCCCACAGCACCCCGATGCCACGCCGCACCGTGACGCTGCGGACCGCCGCGTACATGCGTCGCAACAGCACCAGCGTCGGCAGCAGGACGGCCAGCGCCAGCGAGAGATCCGAGAAGGTACGGGGCGGCACCGGCACCCCCAGCAGCTGTGCCGACCACCCCTCCCGCAGCGCCACGACCACCAGCGCGACCACCCCCGTGACCACCAGCGTCAGGCCCGCCCACCCGGTGGGACCGAACCGGCGGTGCCGGGCGGCGGCGACGATCCCCGCGAGCGCCAGCACGACGAGGGTCACGACGACACCCGTCGACACCACCCGCGGGATCGACGCGATCGGCGGCAGTTGGCCGCGCGCCAGCGCCGACCCGACCCCCGTGCCCGCGACCGCGAGACCCAGCACCGCGAGCAGCGCCGTCAGCCAGGACGCACGGATCGTCAACGCGCGCAACGCGACAGGCGCCGGCAACGTCCGGCGCCTGCCCACCCCGACGAACCGCAGCGCCAGCCACGCGAACGCCACGACGAGCCCGGTCGCGGCGAGGATCGTCGTGAACGCCACCGCCATCCAGCCGACGGCCTCACCGACCACCAGCCCGCCGCCTGCCAGCCGCGCCACCTGCTCGGCGAGCCCGGCACCCAGTGACGCCCCGGTGGCCGCCGCGATCAGCAGGATCGCGGGCGCGTTCGCCCGGCGCAGGTCGCCGTGGCGGGCCCGGCCGTCGCGACGCCGCCCCGGTCCGCCCACCACGGCCACCGCCACCACGACGAGCAGCAGGCCAGCCGTCAGCCACAGCGCCGACCCGCGGATCGCGGGCAGGAACGGCGTCGCCGCCACCCATGCCGGCGCGATCCCCGCCGACGACACCGCCGACAGCACGACCGCGACCGCCGACAACGGCCACGAGCCGTGCCGGACCAGCGCGACGGGAGGCAACCCGCGTCCGCGGACACCTCCCTCGCCACGGGGTGCCTCGTCACGGGGTGCACCGTCGGCGAGGCTCACCGCGCACAGCAGTGCCGTGACCACCGCCAGCCCGGCGACGGCCGCCCAGAACCCGATGCGGCCCAGCAGCTCCCACACCCCGGACCGGCCGGCACCCGGCCAGCCGCCGACCACCCCGACGACGCCCAGCGCCGCCCCCAGGTGCAGCCGCCGCAGCGCCACGTTGATGCCCGGGCTGTCCCACATCGGCCGCTGGTCGTGGTGCAGCGACACCCGCCCCGCCGGGTCCGTCCACACCGACCAGGGATCCACGTGCCGCGTCGCCGGCCGCTGCCGGATGCGGCTCAGCCACACCACGAGCAGCAGCACGCCGGTCGCGGCGAGCAGACCGATGCCCACCGTCCAGACCGGCGTCCCGAGCCGGCGCACCAGCCACTGGTAGGCCGCCAGGTCCGCGACGATCAGCTGCGCCCACAGGACGAACACCACCGTCACCAGCAGGCCCGCGACCCGGACCAGCAGCACCCCCGCCCGAACCCGCGCCCCGCGCCGCGGCGGCGTCGCGCCGGTGGGGGAGTCGGGACCCGCGAGCAGCGCCCAGCCCGCGACGTTGGCCAGCATGAACGGCAGCAGCACCACGTAGAACGCCTGGTACCAGCGGCCCGACGTCAGCGAGCCCCACGACCACGCCCGCAGCTCCGGCCGCTCCGGCGGGCGCCGCCACTCCGAGATCGCGCCGTCGGCGTCGGTACCCGTGTCGTCGGGCCGGTCCACCCGCACCGGCGGGACGAGCTGCAGCATCACCGCGGGCGGCGTGCCGGCCACACCGTGCACACGCAGCTCGACGTGATCCCCGCCGGTGCGCAGCTCCTGGGCCGAATCCATGGCCGACGACGGTCCCACGCCGTGGCTACGCGTGGCGTCCGTCGGTGGGCGGCAGGTGACCCGGCCGCCGTCGTCCCGCCGCGTACACCGCGGCCTCCGTGCGCCGCGCGAACCCCAGCTTGTGCAGCAGTGACGACACGTAGTTCTTCACGGTCTTCTCCGCGAGGAACAGCTCGTCGCCGATCTGGCGGTTGGTCAGCCCCAAGGCAATGAGCTCCAGGATGCGTCGCTCCTGCGGTGACAGGGACTCGTACCGCGGATCGGTCGGGGTGCGCAGCCGTTCCAGCGCGCGGGCCGCCGTCTCCGGGTCGATCAGGCTGCCACCCGCCGCCGCCGTCCGCACCGCCGCCACCAGCCCGGCCCCGGCGACGTCCTTGAGCAGGTAGCCCGCCGCGCCTGCGACGACCGCTCCGAACAACGCCTGGTCGTCGCTGTACGAGGTGAGCATCAGACACGCCGGGGGAGGGTCGAGCAACGAGCGGATGTCGCGGCAGACGCTGATGCCCTCCCCGTCGGGGAGCCGCACGTCGAGGACCGCGACGTCCGGACGCGCCGCGGGCATACGCGCCAGCGCCTCGGCCGCCGACGCGGCCTCGCCGACGACGGTCACGTCGTCCTCGCGGTCGAGCAGGTGCGCCGCACCGCGGCGGACGATCTCGTGGTCGTCGACCAGGAACACGGAGATGCTGCCCACCACGACCTCCTCGTCGACGGACGTGAAAATACCGAGGATCCCTCCGGAAAGGGACCCTCCGTGACCGTCCGGGACCGCGTGGTCGGCGACGCGCGGGCGTGTCGGGGCGGCGCGCCGGTCAGCCGACGCGGTGCCGGGCCGATCCGGGGCACGCGGTACAGACGCGGGCGCGGTCGCCGCGGCCCTGCGGGACCACGGCGACCGCGGAGGTCAGCGCTCGTAGACGCCCAGGTCGACGGCTGCGCCCCTGGGCCGGGCCGTGCCCGCGATGTCGACGGTCGGGGCCGTCGTCGCGACGCCCGCGTCGATGGCGGGGGAGCCGGTCTGCAGATGGAAGTCGCCGCCCGCCGCGTTCACGAACTTGGCGTCGCCGGTCGTCAGGTTGTGGTCGACGGTGAACCCGCCGGTGCCGCCGCTGATCGCCGACGGGTTGCCCGTCAGAATGTTGTTGCGGATGACGTTGGTGCCGCTGAACCCGCTGGTGCTGAACACGATCCCGGCGCGCTCGTTGTCGTACGCGACGTTGTTCAGGATGCGGATGTTCGACATCGTGCCGCCACCTTCCTTCCACAGCCCGATTCCGCCGCCGGCGTTCCCGACCAGCACGTTGTTGCAGATGTCGACGTTCGACAGCCGCTTGGTCGGCGAGTACGACTCGACCGCCACCAGGATTCCGGGCTTCGAGGTGTTCGTCGCGCCGGTGACGATGTTGTCGAAGATCTTCACGTCGTGGACGGAGTCGGCGTAGATGTTCGGGCCGCGGTTGTTGTAGACGCGGTTGCCGTGCACCCGGGCGTTGCGGGTCTCGTACTTGACGTCGATCCCCTCCTCGCCGCTGTCGTGCACCTCGTTGTCCCTGATGTCGACGGTGTCGTAGTTGACCAGGCTCATCGCCTCGTTCGACGCCGACGTGCCCGCCTGGTTCGTGTGGTGGACGTCGTTTCCGTCGATGACGGCGTTGGCACCGTTGAGCAGCACCAGACCGCCGTTGCGGGTGTTGGACACCTCGGTGTCGGAAATCTGGATGTTCGACGCCTGGTTGCCGTAGATGCCGTGCGTCGGGGAGTTCGTGATCGTCAGCCCGGAGATCCTGATGTACGAGCGGCCGTCGAGGCTCACGAGGCCGTTGCCGCTCTTCAGGCTGTTCTTCCCGTCGACGACGACCTTCGCGCCCGCCTTGCTGCGCAACGTGATGTACCCGGCCGAGGCGCTGCCGCTCGTCGGGAACCTCAGCGCCTCCGCGTAGGTGCCGGCCGACACCTCGACGGTGTCACCGGCCTTCGCCGCGTTGAGCGCCGACTGGATCGTCTTGTACGAGCCGGTGGCGCCGACGCTGAGCGTCTGCGCCGCCGCGGACGCGACGCCGTGGATGGCGAAACCCGCGCCGATCGCGACGGCAGCGGCGGCGACGAACGTCTGCCGCCGACGGCTGCGCGTCCATCGTCGGCGTGCCGGGCGCGCAGGGGAGGCTGCTCGATGTGAAGTCATGTCTCTCTCAATCCGCATTTTCAGTCACGTGGGGAGCGGGACTGCGCAGGTGATTTCGAGGGCCGTGACAGAGGCGTTACAGAGCGTCGGCCGGCGAATGGTGCTGATGAGGTGCATGTGGGTGGACCGGGCAGCGGAAGGCCCTGAGGTTGGCCGCTGAACGGGTGAAGTGCGGACGAATTTCGCGAGGTGGACGGCTCCCGCGCAGGCCACCCGATTGCCGAGCCAACATTCACCGTGACGGCCGCGTCACCGAGCGTCCCACGCCGCGCCTCGAGGCGTCCCGTCACACCGGCGCCGGGCTCGACAGCAGGCTGCTCCACCGGCCCCGGAAAGACGCGAGTGTCACGTCGAACTCGACGGTCATCGCGAGCCGGGTGGGAATGGGATGACGAAGAATGTGGTGCCCCCGGTGCGACTCGAACGCACACTGGGCGGATTTTGAGTCCGCTGCCTCTGCCGATTGGGCTACGGGGGCGCCCGCGACGACGTGTCTCCGAACACGAAACGGAGATCGTTCGTCGGGCCCGAAGCCTAGCCGGATAACCTTGCCCCTTCGAAATCGCCCCACGCTGAAGGAGTGACCCGGTGGCTCAGCAGGTTTCCGAGGACGGCCACGACGCCGCAGAGGCAGCGGGACCCGCCCCGGGCTGGCGGGTGCTCGTCGCCGAGGACGAGGCGCTGATCCGTCTCGACCTCACCGAGATGCTCTCCGAGGAGGGCTACCAGATCGCGGGCGAGGCCGGCGACGGCGAGGCCGCGATCGACATGGCGCGTGACCTCAAGCCCGACCTCGTGATCATGGACATCAAGATGCCCAAGAAGGACGGCATCGAGGCGGCGGGCACGATCGTCGAGGAGCGGATCGCGCCGGTCGTCATGCTCACGGCGTTCAGCCAGCGCGACCTCATCGAGCGGGCGCGCGACGCCGGCGCGATGGCGTACCTGGTGAAGCCGTTCGCCCGCCACGAGCTGGTCCCGGCCATCGAGCTGGCCGTGTCCCGGTTCGCCGAGAAGCGCGCCCTCGAGGACGAGGTCGCGACGCTGTCGGAGCGGCTCGAGACCCGCAAGGTCGTCGACCGGGCCAAGGGCCTGCTGATGACCAAGCAGAACATGACCGAGCCGGAGGCCTTCCGCTGGATCCAGCGGACCGCCATGGACCGCCGGACCACCATGAAGGCCGTCGCCGACGCGGTCGTGGAGGGTCTCGCCGAGTCCAGGTGACGCGGCACGTGTGACACGACGACGCCGCCGGGACCCAGGGTCGCGGCGGCGTCGTCGTGCTCGGCGCAGGGGGTCAGGCGACGCCCAGGTACGCCTCCTTGATCGCCGGGTCGGCGAGCAGCTCCTCGCCGGTGCCCGACTTGGTGATCCGGCCCGTCTCGATGACGTAGGCCCGGTGCGCACGCTGCAGCGCCTGCTGGGCGTTCTGCTCGACGAGCAGCACCGTCACGCCTTGCGAGTTGATCTCCGTGATGATCCGGAAGATCTGCTGGATGAACTGCGGCGCAAGGCCCATCGACGGCTCGTCGAGCAGCAGCAGCCGGGGCTTGGCCATGAGCGCCCGGCCGATGGCGAGCATCTGCTGCTCGCCGCCGGACAGGGTGCCACCGGCCTGGCTCCGGCGTTCGGCGAGCCGCGGGAACAGCTCGAACACCCGGTCCAGGTCCTCACCCAGGGACTTGCGGTCCTTGCGGGTGTAGGCGCCCATGTCGAGGTTCTCCAGAACCGTCATGCCGGGGAAGACCCCGCGGCCCTCGGGGGACTGGGAGATGCCGCGGACCACGCGCAGGTCGGCCCGCAGCGAGCTGATGTCCTGCCCGTCGAAACGCAGCGTTCCCGACGACACCGGCCGGATCCCCGAGATGACGCGCATCGTCGTGGTCTTGCCGGCGCCGTTGGCCCCGATGAGGGTGACGATCTCGCCCTCGTCGACGTGCAGGGTGATGTCGTCGAGCGCCTGGATGCGCCCGTAGTGCGCGCTGAGCGCGTCGAGCTCAAGCAGTGGCATCGTCGGGAACCCCCAGATAGGCGGCGATGACGGCCGGGTTCTCGCGGATCTCGTGGGGGAGACCCTCGGCGATCTTGCGGCCGAACTCGAGCACCACGATGCGGTCGGTGACGCCCATGACCAGCCGCATGTCGTGCTCGATGAGCAGGACCGTGTAGCCGTCCTCGCGGATTTTGCGGATCAACCCCATGAGGTTGTCCTTCTCGGCGGGGTTGAAGCCCGCGGCGGGCTCGTCGAGGCAGAGCAGCTTCGGCTCCGTCGCGAGGGCCCGGGCGATCTCCAGCCGGCGCTGGTCGCCGTAGGGCAGGTTGCGGGCCTTCTCGGCGGCCCGGCCTGCGATGCCGACGAACTCCAGCAGCGCCATCGCCCGGTCGATCGCCGCCCGCTCCTCGCGGTGGTGGCGGGGGAGCCGCAGCAGCGCGCCGATGACGCTCGTCCGGTGCCGTGCGTCGGCGCCGACGACGACGTTCTCCAGCGCGGTCATCTCGCCGAAGAGGCGGATGTTCTGGAAGGTGCGGGCGATGCCGAGCCGGGTGATCTGGTGGCGCGACCGCCTGCCGAGGGGCTGGCCCTCGAGCAGCACCCGGCCCGAGGTCGGCCGGTAGACGCCGGTGAGCGCGTTAAAGCACGTCGTCTTGCCGGCGCCGTTGGGGCCGATGAGGCCGAGGATCTCGCCGCGGTGGATCTCGAACGACACCGAGTCGAGCGCGACGAGACCACCGAAGCGCATGGTCACGTCGTCCATGGCGAGGAGGGTGTCGCCGACCGCGACACTGATCTCACGGTCGGGGGCGACGACCTCGGCGACCTCGGCCGCGCGCTCGGCGAGCTCCTCCTCGGTCATGTGCTCGAGCTGCTCGACGATGCTGCCCTCGCCGTCGGGCATCAGGCCGGGGCCCTCGGCGGCGAGGTTGTCGGTGTGCTCGTCCGCGCGTTCGACGGCGTGCTCGCGGGTCTGCTCGTCGAGGGTGACCGTCGTGTCGTCGGCGGAGTGCGCGGGCTCCGACGAACCGGCGGCCCTGCTCGCCCCGCTCGCCCCAGCGGTCGCCGCGGGGGCGGCGTCGGGCGTCGTACCGGGCGTCGAATCCGCCGCGTGCTTCCCGGGACCGTCGGACCCGGTCCCGGAAGCGCGTGTCTCGTCCGTCATCCGGCTTTCTCCCCTTCACCGCGCAGCGAGCTGTCCGAGCTGACCTGTTCGGGTCTGCCGACCAGCCGCAGGTACGCCTGCCGACCGTAGGCGAGCAGGCGCTGCCGGGCCCCGAGCAGGCCCTGCGGGCGGAACATCATCAGGATGATCAGCGCGATGCCGAAGATCAGGTACTTGTAGGCGGCGAGCTCGACGAAACGGTTGGGCACGTAGGACACGACGAACGCGCCCAGCACGACGCCGACCTTGTTGCCCGAGCCGCCGAGGACGACGGCGGCGAGGAACAGCACCGAGGTGGGGACGTCGAACTTCTGGTTGTTGACGAAGCCGACCTGCCCGGCGAACAGCGCACCCGACAGGCCGCCGATCGCGGCGCCGATGACGAACGCCCACAGCTTGAAGCGGATGGTGGCGACGCCCATGATCTCGGCGGCGTCCTCGTCCTCCCGGATGGCGATCCAGGCGCGGCCGACGCGGCTGCGCTCGAGGTTGCCGACCAGGAACAGGATGGCGATCGTGATCGTCACGACGAGCCAGTACCAGGCGGTGCCGTTGGACGTCGTGAAGATCGGCTGGCCCGCGGAGTTCGTGCCGGGCGGGCTGCCCACGCCCTGGAAGCCGACCTGGCCCTTGAGGGGTCCGACGATCGTCGCCAGGAGCCTGACGATCTCACCGAACCCCAGCGTGACGATCGCCAGATAGTCCCCGCGTAGTCGGAGGGTCGGCCCTCCCAGCACCAGGCCGAAGAACATGGTCACGACCATCGCGAGGGGCAGCGTCCACAGGTACGGGATGTGCCACAGCGCGGAGTCGGGGCTGGTCAGCAGCGCCGCGACGTACGAGCCGATCGCGAAGAAGCCGACGTAGCCGAGGTCGAGCAGACCTGCCTGCCCGACGACGACGTTGAGGCCGATCGCGATCAGCGCGAAGCGGGCGGCGTCGAAGAGCGCGAGGGGGAAGTTGGTGCCCGGCTCCGTCGTCAGCAGCGGTGGGTTGAGCACCGGCAGCGCGTAGATCAGCACGACGACCGGGATCAGCAGCAACCACTGTTGCGGGCGGGGCAGGCTGTTCCACCTGTCGCGCATCGACATCCTGCCGGAGGTGGCGGGCGTGGAGCCCGACGCCTTCGGTCGGTCGGAGGTGGTCGTCATACCCGTGCCCTCCCCAGGGACTCGCCGAGGATGCCGGTCGGCCGGACCATCAGGATGGCGACGAGCACGACGAACGCGACGACGTCGATCCACTGGCCGTTGCCGAACAGCGTCGCGCCGTAGTTGCCGATGACACCGAGGAGCAGGCCACCCAGCAGGGCGCCGCGGATGTTGCCGATGCCGCCGAGGACGGCCGCGGCGAACGCCTTGATGCCGAGGATGAAGCCGCCGTTGAACTGGGCGCCCGCGGGCACCCGCATCATGTAGAACAGCGCGGCCGCGCCGGCGAGGACGCCGCCGATGAGGAACGTCAGCACGATGACCCGTTCCTTGTTGACGCCCATCAGGGTCGCGGTGTCGGGGTCCTGGGCGACGGCGCGCAGGCCGCGGCCGAGCCGCGTCCGGTTGACGAACTGGTCGGTGACGATCATCAGGACGATCGCGGCGAGGAAGATGACCAGCTGCTGGCTCGTGATGATCACGCCGCCGATGTCGAACACGGGCTGCGGGCGGAACATGATGATCGCGGGCTCGGGGTTCGGGCCGCGCCAGGCGAAGATCGCGTACTGGATCGCGAACGAGGCACCGATCGCCGTGATGAGGAAGGCGAGGCGGGGAGCGTTGCGTCTGCGCAGGGGTCGGTACGCCACTCTCTCGAGCAGCACGGCCACCAGGCCGGAGACGAGCATCGCGACGAGCATCGCGAGCACCAGGTCCCCGACGAGGGCGGCGATGCCCAGGTTGGGCGCCGAGGTTCCGAAGCCGAGCGCGGAGAGGGTGAAGAACACTGCGTAGGCGCCGACGATGAAGACCTCGGAGTGTGCGAAGTTGATCAGCTGCAGCACGCCGTAGACCATCGTGTAGCCCATCGCCACGAGCGCGTAGATCGCGCCGTAGGCGAGGCCGTCGATGGTGTCGCTCCAGAACTGGCTCAGGAATGCGCCGACGTCGAACTTGATCCAGTCGGGGCCTTGCGCGAGCAGGTCATGCCCCTGCGCGAGCAGGATTGTCGAGATCACGGGCACACGTCCCTCATGTGCGACGGGCATGCCCGCCGACGACCGTGGAGGTCATCGGCGGGCATGCCCGTGAGCAGTCGTGCGGATGGATGACGAGGATCAGCCGATCGTCCCGACGTAGACGATCTTGCCGCCCTGGACCTTGTACCCGTAGACGGTGGTGGCCGCGAGCTCGCCGGTGCCGTCCCACTTGAAGTGCTTGCTGAAGCCGTCCTTGTCGTAGTTCGTGACCCAGTTCAGCAGCCCGGCGCGGTCCTTGATGCCGGAGTCGATGCCCGCGAGCAGGATCGTCGCCGAGTCGTAGCCCTCGAGCGAGTAGGTGCCGGGGGCCTGGCCACCGCTGACGCCCTTGTAGGCGTCGGCGAACTCGGGCAGCAGCTCACCCGGGACACACGGGCAGGTGAAGAACGCGTTGTTCGACGCGTCGCCCGCCTGCTGGATGAACTTGTCGTCCTTGACACCGTCGGGGCCGACGAAGGCACCGGTGAAGCCCTTGGTGACGAGCTGCTGGTCGAGCGGCGCGCCCTCGGCGTAGTAGCCGGCGTAGAAGACGGCGTCGGGCTTGGCCGCGATCACCTTGTTGGCGACGGTCGAGAAGTCCTTCTGACCGGTCGTGACCTTGTCCTGGCAGTCCGCGGCGACGGCGCCGAGCGCGTCGTTCGTGGTCTTGGCCAGGCCGATGCCGTAGTCCGAGTCGTCCTGGATGACACAGACCTTCTTGGCGCCGAGCTTGCCGGTGATGAACTTCGCGGCCGCCGGGCCCTGCACGGCGTCGTTGCCCAGGGCGCGGAAGAAGGTCTTCCAGCCGTTCTGCGTCAGGCTCGGGTTGGTCGCCGACGGCGTGAGGTGGACGAGGCCGGCCTGCTCGAAGATCGCACCGGTGGCCTTCGACTCACCGGAGAACGGCAGGCCGATCGCGCCGATGGTGGGCTGCTCGCTGACGAGCTGCGTCACGATGCCGGGCGCCTTGCCCGGGTCACCCTCGGTGTCGAACTTCTTGAGCTGCACCTGGCAGCCGGGGTTCGCCTGGTTGTGCTGGTTCACGGCCAGCTGGGCACCGTTGAGGATGTTGATACCGAGCTGGGCGTTGGCGCCGGACTGCGCGCCGGCGAACGCGATGGTGGTGGTGGACGCGCACTGCGCCTGGCCGTTGCCGGCCGGCTTCACCGCGTTCGGCGGCACCGGCAGCGTGGTCACCTCGGGCACGTCGACCTTGGACGGGCCCCCCGACCCGGTGTCGCTCGACCCGCCGGTGTTCGCCGCACAACCGGCGAGAACGACGGCGAGTGCCGCCGCGCTCGCGATCGTTGCGATGCGCCTTGCTCTAGCCACGTTGACCTCCTCGCACCTGCACCCCCCGGGCGACAGGCTGGCCGAGGCCCCGCCACCGATCGGGGCGAGGCATAGCCGCGAAAAGTAGTCCCGCGCCGCTGGGGTGGACAGAATGCCTTGAACTGTTGTGTCCAAGTCGTGATCGGGACACGCCCGCCGGCCGTTACCTCGTGAGGGTGAATTCGTGGGCGGCCGGAGGACCGGACGTGGAGCGAGCGCTTACTTCGCGGCCGGGCGGGTGTCCCGGTGCAGGCAGGTCAGCTTGGCCGTGCAGGTCCGTCGGCCCTCTTCGTCGACGACCACGATCTCCGACGTGGAGGTGCTGCGGCCGACGTGCAGGGGCCGGGCCGTGCCCGTCACGAAGCCGGACGTCGCCGCGCGGTGATGGGTGCAGGCGAGCTCGAGTCCGACGGGGAAGCGCTCCGGCAGGGCGTGCAGCGCCGACAGCGTCGAGCCCAGCGACTCGGCCAGCACGGCGCTGGCGCCGCCGTGGAGGAGGCCGAACGGCTGCAGGTTGCCAGCGACGGGCATGCGTCCCACCACCTCCTCCAGCGACATCGACACGATCTCGATGCCCATGCGTGTCGAGAGCAGCTCGGCGGGGTCGATGCGGGGGCCGGGGAGGGAGTCGAGGTCGGCGGGGTCGATCGGCACGGCCGGACCCTATGCGAGTGACGGGCCGGTGCCGATCACGACGTCACCCGTCCCGAGCGTGGCGGCCCACGCCCGGGCCGCCTCGGCGACGTCGGGCAGCGGACCGTCGCCCAGCGGGCTCAGCGTGACCGTGAGGGTGTCGCCGCGGACCTCGTGCTCCCAGGTGGCGACGATCCGTCCGTCGTCGACCAGGACCGGCGAGATCCAGCCCGCGGTCCGCGACACGTGCTTCTCCATCCCCTCGGGCACCGCGCGGCGGCGGTGGCTGCGCGGGGCGATCGTCCAGACGTCGAAGCCGGGCAGGAGCAGTGGCGGGTCGGCCGCGTCCGGGCCGCTGTCGGTGCCCGCGAGCTCCTCGGCGTCGTCGGCGGCCACGACGAACCCTTCCTCGCCCTCCACCCGGACGCCGACGAGGGCGTCGGCGTTGGCGCGCAACCGGGCCCGCGCCGGCGCGGGCTGCTCGCCCCACCAGTGCGCGACGTCGGCGAGCGTGGCCGGCCCGTTGGCACCCAGGAACCGCAGCAGCAACGCCCGGTCGGCCTCCACGGCGTCGACATGGGGGATCGTGCGGCCCAGCCACCCGGTGGGGGACACGAAGGTGGACCGGGTGCCGTCGGTGGGGCCGAAGCACAGCAGGCCTCGCGCCGCGGCCGGTTTGAGGAGCTGGCCCCAGCCCGTGGAGAGGGCCTCGGTGACGGTCGGGTCGCCGAGGTGGGCCTGGATGCGGTCGGCGAGCTCGATGCGCCCCAACGGTTCCGCGCCCAGTACTTCGCCGACGGCGTCGGTGATGGCGTGCAGCTGTGCAGGGGTGACGCCGTGCGCGCGCTCCCACGACGGCGGGAACCTCCGACGCCCCTCCCGCGCGGTGAGCGCGCCCCACCAGGTGCCCAGCTCGTCGGCGGGCAGCAGGTACAGGGTGCCGCACACCGACCAGGTGCGGCGGGCGCGCCACCGCGTCACCTGCCGCCACGTCACGTCGAGCACGCACGTGATCACACCACGGGCCACCGACGGTCCGACGCCTCGCCGGTCAGGTGGGGCGGTGCGTCACGAAGATCGCGGTGCCGGGGAAGAGCCTGCCGCGCAACGGCGACCACTGACCCCAGACGCGCTCGTGGCCCTCCGGCCACTCCGGCTCCACGACGTCGTCGAGGACGAGCCCGGCGGCGACGATGTCGCGGACCCGGTCGCCCACCGTGCGGTGGTGCTCGACGTAGGTGGCGGTGCCGTCGTCGTCCACCTCGAGATAAGGGGTGCGGTCGAAGTAGGACTGGCCGACGACGAGCCCGTCGGGGCCCGGGTCGTCGGGGAACACCCAGCGCATCGGGTGGTTGACGGCGAACACCCAGCGGCCGCCCGGCCTGAGCACCCGGCACACCTCGCGCATCACCTGCCGCGGGTCGGCGACGAACGGCACTGCGCCGAAGGCCGAGCACACGATGTCGAACGAGGCGTCGGCGAAAGGAAGGTGTTCGGCGCCGGCCTGCACGAGGGGGACCGGCACGCCGGTCCCGGTCCCGGCTGCGCGGGCGTGCCGCAGCATCGACGCCGACAGGTCGAGCGCGACGGGGAAGGCGCCCTGCGTGGCGAGCCAGCGCGAGCACGGCGCGGACCCGCAGCCCACCTCGAGCACGCGGCGGCCCGCGACGTCGCCGAGGAGACGGGCGTCGGCCTCGTGCAGCGCCTCCGGGCACCACACGAAGTCGAGCTGACCGATGTCGGCGAGATGCTCGTCGAGGTAGTCGTCGGCGTCGGCGTCCCACCAGGCGCGGCTGGCCCGCTCGGACTCGGCGGACCCGACGGCGCGGCGCGCGATCCCGGCGGTGCCGAGGAGAGCCTCCGCCGACGCGCCGGGGCTCACACCCTGCTCATCGTCGCTCACGGAACGTCACCGCAGGGGCTGTGATCGACGGACGCCGGAGGTCGGGTGGACACGGGCACATCGTCCCAGCTAGTCCGGTCCGCACCGGGGGGACCCGCGTTGCCCTGATCTCACGGCGCCGCGTAGCATGAACCACAGACCGTGGTCAACGCGGCGGACACCGCAGGGCCTGTGCCCGGGGACCGCCCACCGCGGCGTCAGCACCATCCAGCATGATCTGCATGACCCACCGATTCAAAGGGTGACAGCTACAACGTCACAGCGACACACAACCACCCAGGTCACCACGACCACGCCGAAATCCAGCACCGGAGCAACCCACTACATGTCCACCGACACCACCGCCGCCCCGACCAACTCGACCCCGCAGGTCGCGATCAACGACATCGGGTCGGAGGAGGACTTCCTCGCCGCCATCGACCAGACGATCAAGTACTTCAACGATGGCGACATCGTCGAAGGCACCATCGTCAAGGTCGACCGTGACGAGGTCCTCCTCGACATCGGTTACAAGACCGAGGGCGTCATCCCCTCGCGGGAGCTGTCGATCAAGCACGACGTCGACCCCGCAGAGGTCGTCGAGGTCGGCGAGTTCGTCGAGGCCCTGGTCCTCCAGAAGGAGGACAAGGAAGGCCGGCTGATCCTGTCCAAGAAGCGCGCGCAGTACGAGCGCGCCTGGGGCACGATCGAGGCTCTCAAGGAGGCCGACGAGCCGGTCGAGGGCACGGTCATCGAGGTCGTCAAGGGCGGCCTGATCCTGGACATCGGGCTCCGGGGCTTCCTCCCCGCCTCGCTGGTCGAGATGCGCCGCGTGCGCGACCTGCAGCCGTACGTCGGCCGCAAGATCGAGGCCAAGATCATCGAGCTCGACAAGAACCGCAACAACGTGGTCCTGTCGCGCCGGGCGTGGCTGGAGCAGACCCAGTCCGAGGTCCGCAGCGAGTTCCTCAACCAGCTGGCCCGCGGCCAGGTGCGCAAGGGTGTCGTCTCCTCGGTCGTCAACTTCGGTGCGTTCGTCGACCTCGGCGGTGTCGACGGCCTGGTGCACGTCTCCGAGCTGTCCTGGAAGCACATCGACCACCCCTCCGAGGTCGTCGAGGTCGGCCAGGAGGTCACGGTCGAGGTTCTCGACGTCGACCTCGACCGCGAGCGGGTCTCGCTGTCGCTCAAGGCGACGCAGGAGGACCCGTGGCGCCTGTACGCCCGGACCCACGCGATCGGCCAGATCGTCCCGGGCAAGGTCACCAAGCTCGTCCCGTTCGGCGCGTTCGTCCGCGTCGAGGAGGGCATCGAGGGCCTGGTCCACATCTCGGAGCTGGCCGAGCGCCACGTCGAGATCCCGGAGCAGGTCGTCCAGGTCGGCGACGACTGCATGGTCAAGGTCATCGACATCGACCTCGACCGTCGCCGCATCTCGCTGTCGCTCAAGCAGGCCAACGAGGGCATGACGGCCGAGACCGAGTTCGACCCGACCCGCTACGGCATGGCGGCCGAGTACGACGACCAGGGGAACTACATCTACCCCGAGGGCTTCGACGTCGACTCCGGTGAGTGGCGCGAGGGCTTCGAGTCGCAGCGTGAGGCCTGGGAGAAGGAGTACGCCGAGGCCCACACGCGCTACGAGCAGCACATCGCGCAGATCAAGAAGACGGCCGAGGCCGACGCCGAGGCCGCTGCCGACGGTGGCGCGACCAACTACTCCTCGCAGGCGGGGGAGCCGGCCGAGTCCGGCGGCTCGCTGGCCAGCGACGAGCAGCTCGCGGCGCTGCGGGAGAAGCTCTCCGGCGGAGCGTGATCGTCTCCTCATCGGGCGGGTGACCGTCCGATGAGGAAACGGCGGCCCCGG
>MEGH01000027.1:0-51347 GCA_001725415.1 Pseudonocardia sp. SCN 73-27 | reverse complement strand
CCCGGTGATCCTCGTGATCACCGGGGCCGCCGTCGTTCGTGCGCCGTGCGCTCGTCGGAGCCTGTGACTCCAGGTGGCTGTGTGGCGTCGACCGATTGCAGCACCGCGCATCCGCTCGTGCCGTTCGGATACGAAAGAAACGGTCACGATTGGGCGGCTATCGCCCATCGGTCGGGCGCGTCTGGTGTGTTGATCTTGTTCGCCCCCTAACGTCTAGGGCGTGCGGTACACGTGGCGTCAGCGGTTGGTCACCGCCGGCGTCGCCCTGGTCGCGGCCCTCACCCTCGCGGGGGTGGGCGGCTGCGCGCGCGGCCCCGGCGACGCCGGGTCGCTCGCCGTGCCCACGTTCCCCGGATCGACCACCAGTGCCGGCGCGGCCGGAGCCAAGAAGGACGACGGGCTGCCCGACGACTGCTCCGGCCTGATGGCCGCCGACGACCTCGGGGCGATTTTCGCCCAGCCCGTCGGGACGGTCGTCGTCCGCACCATCCGCGGTGTCCCGGCCCCCGCCGTCGGCCGCGTCGAACGCGTCGCCTGCACCTACAGCCGCGCCGGTGAGAACGGTTCTGCCGGCGCGCCGCTCGTCGACGTCAACATCGGCCGCTACACCGACGAGGCCGCCGCGCGGAACCAGTGGAAGGTCAACTCCGACGCCGAGCGCGCCGGGGCCACCGCGAGCGACATCGCGATCGGCGACGCCACGGCCGTCGTCATCAGCCGGCCCAAGGACACGACGATGCTCGTCACCTATCGGCTCGACACCCTCACCTTCATCCTCCCGGCCGCGCAGGGCGGCGGCCGCGCACCGCAGGACGTGCTCGTCGACCTCGCCCGGCGGATGATCCCGACGCTCGTCGCCACCATGCCGCCGTCCTCCACCGCGCCGCCGGGACCGGCGACGCCGGCCACGACCGGCACCACCACACCCGGTCGCGACCCCGCGGCCGGTGCGCTCGGCCGGTGATCGGTAGCGTGACGCCCGTGGCGGACGTCGCGCTGATGGTGGGTCTCACGGGTGGGATCGGATCGGGCAAGTCGACGGTCGCGCGGCGGCTCACCGAGCTCGGTGCCGTCCTCGTCGACGCCGACGCCATCGCCCGAGAGGTGGTGGCCGCGGGCTCCGAGGGACTGGCCCGGATCCTTCAGGCGTTCGGGCCCGAGTTCGCGGGCCCCGACGGCGAGCTCGACCGACCCCGCTTGGCCGGCGCCGTCTTCGCCGACCCCGGCGCCCGCGAGACGCTCAACGGCATCGTCCATCCGCTCGTGCGCGCCCGGTCCGCCGAGCTCGTCGCCGCTGCCCCGCCCCGGTCGGTGGTCGTCCAGGACGTCCCGCTGCTCGTCGAGGGCGGCATGGGTGCCGGGTTCGCGCTGGTCGTCGTCGTCCACGCCGACGAGGAGGTCCGCGTCGGGCGGCTCGTCGGCAGCCGGGGGATGGCCGAGGACGATGCCCGCGCCCGCATCCGCGCCCAGGCGAGCGACGAGCAGCGGCGCGCGGCCGCCGACGTCTGGCTCGACAACTCCGGCACCCCCGACGAGCTCCGCGCGCAGGTCGACGACCTGTGGTCGCGGCGGCTGGTCCCGTTCCGCGACAACATGATCGCTGCGGCCCCGGCCGCCTCCGACGCCGCGGCGACAGCCGATGCCGCGTCGGTCGCCCGGCTCGTGGCCCGGGTCGCCGCCGCGGCGGGGGAGCACGCTCGCGGGGTCGAGCACGTCGGGCCCGGCGCCGTCCCGGGGTTCCCGGCACCCGACGTCGTCGACCTCGCGCTCGTGCTCGACGACCCGGCCACCGAACTCGGCTCCGCGTTCGCCCGCATCGGGTTCCTCCCCGACGGCGCCACCCGCTGGGCGAGCGCCGACCCCGGCCGCCCGGCCCGCCTGCGCGCCTTCGCCCCCGACGACCCGGCGCTGCGCGTCGAGCTCCTCGTGCGCGACCGGCTCCGCGCCGAACCGGACGAGTCGGGCGCGTCCTGGCAGCCCCCGGACGGGTGGTCCCGCGAGGCCGTGGAGGTGGCCGAGAGGTGGGCCGTGTCGACCGGCTGGGTGCAGTCGTTAGGATGAACGGGCCTTCCAGCCGATGTGACGGGTCGGCCGATGTAACGGCATCGGGACGCCCCCCGATGGTCAGGTGGTGGATCGTGCGAGCTCCCCGGCCTGCGCACGGTCCGCTGTTCCGAGACGAAAGGGAAGACCACGGTCGTGAGCGCCCTCGTGGACCATCGCTCTGACCCCGGCGACCCTGCACGCAGCCGTGGGTCATGGCCCGCGGGCACGGGTCCGGACGCGTCGGCCATCGCCGACGCGCCGTACGACCGGGCAGCCACCGACGAGCAGTACGACACCTACGACCACGGTGACGACGACGGGTACGGCAAGGACGACGACGGGTACGGCAAGTACGACGCCGACGACGACGCGCCCTACAGCGAGCGCGACGCCGGGTACGTGCCCGTCGAGGCCGACCCCGGATCGGGCGGCCGCTACGCCGAGGCCGAACAGGACGCCGAGAACGCGCCCGTCGGCCGCCAGCGCGCCCAGTTCGGGCGCCACCTCGAGGCGCACTACCCCCGCCTCGTCGCGCAGCTCTACGCCATCACCCTCGACGCCGGCCAGGCGCACGACCTCGTCCAGGAGGCCTACGCCCGCGCCTGGCGCACCTGGTCGGAGATCGTCCGCCGCGGCGAACCGGCCGACTGGGTCCGTCGCGTCGCCGTCTCCACGTCGATGCGCAGCTGGAGCGCGATGGTCGGACGTCTCGCCCGTCGCCGCCCGCCCGAGATCGAGACGATGGAACCCCGCGCCGCCGCACTCGTCGGCGCGTTGCAGCGGCTCTCGCCCGCCGAGCGCCGGGCCGTCGTGCTGCACCACATGGTCGGGATGCCCGTCCCCGACATCGCGGCGCTCGAACGCCGCTCCGAACGCAAGATCGAGGCGCGGCTCGGCCGTGCCAGGCTCGCCGTCACCGAGGACATGGGGGACGTCTTCCTCGACATCCTCGGTGCGGAGGTAGGGGACGACCGTGACTGATCCGCTCCGCCGCGTGAACGAGGAGTTCCGCCGCCTCGACGACGAGCTCGCCGCGGGGGTCGCTCTCCCGTCTGTCGACGACGTCATCCGCCGCGCGGGCCGGCTGAACCGCGCCAGCACCGCGGCCGCGGCCGCCGTCATCACCGTCGGCGCGCTCGGCGGGATCACCGCCGTCGCCCAGGCCTCGCAGCCCGACACCGTCGCCGCGCCGGGTGGGCCGCTCCCCACGGGTGCCGTCCTCGCGCCGCCGGCGCCGGTCGTCTCCACGACCGCGCCGACGACCACGACGACCACCCGGGTCGCGCCGCGGACCACGACGAAGACCGTTCCGAAGACCACGACGACGGTGCCGAAGACGACGACGGTGGCGCCGACCACCGTCGCGCCGCCGACGACGACGGCCCCCCGCTCGTCGGCGAGCCGGACTGCTCCTCGGACGACCGCGCCGGCTGCCGGCGTTGCGGACGGCGCGGCCGGCGTTCCTGTCGGCTAGTCCCAGGTCAGCGTGACCTCCTCGGTCGCGAGCCAGGCGTCGAGGTCGTTGCCGTGCGCGGCCAGCGCCGCCACGGCGGCGTAGGCGCGCTGCATGCCGTACTCGGCGAGCGCGGGGTCGAGCACCCCCGCGGCGACGGCCCCGACGAACTCGTCGACGTCGATCACGGCGGTCTCCCGGCCCGTCCTCACGACGACGTCGAGGTACAGGTCGGTCATCGTCCAGCGTGACGTGCCGGGCTCGATCCTCGCGATGTCGAGGTAGAAGTCCTGGTCGCGGACGTGGTCGGGGGTCCACTCCCAGACGGCGACCCCGATCCCCAGGTCGGGCAGCAGCCACTGCCGGATCCAGGTCGCGCTGGGACGGTCGACGATGGCGCGGCTCATGTAGAGCCCGAACGGCTCGACCCGGTAGGTGGCGACCTCCCGGACGAACCCCTTGTTGTCGGTGTTGACGGCGGCGTCGACGTCGAAGGTCTGGATCTTCGGCGGGTGCACGCCTCGATCCTTGCAGCCGAACCCGGCCTCGCTGTATCCCGTGAGGTCCGGCGCGAGCGGGAAAACGTCGGTGGCGGCTCGTACCCTGGGATCGTGGCATTCGCGACAGAGGTCCCCGGCAGCGCCGCCGACACGCACATCCGGCAGGGCATGCCCGTGGCGCACTCCGAGCACCGCCCGGTGGGCGACATCCCGCGCACCGGCGGGCAGTTCGAGGTGGTCAGCGAGTACAGCCCGGCGGGCGACCAGCCCGCGGCGATCGACGACCTGGAGCGTCGGCTGCGCGCGGGCGAGCAGGACGTGGTGCTGCTCGGGGCCACCGGTACCGGTAAGTCGGCGACGACGGCGTGGCTGATCGAGCGCGTCCAGCGCCCGACGCTGGTGATGGCACCCAACAAGACGCTGGCGGCGCAGCTGGCCAACGAGCTGCGGGAGATGTTGCCGCACAACGCGGTCGAGTACTTCGTCTCGTACTACGACTACTACCAGCCCGAGGCGTACATCGCGCAGACCGACACCTACATCGAGAAGGACTCGTCGATCAACTCCGACGTCGAGCGGCTGCGGCACTCGGCGACGCAGAACCTGCTGTCGCGGCGCGATGTCGTGGTGGTGGCGTCGGTGTCGTGCATCTACGGCCTGGGCACGCCGCAGTCCTACCTCGACCGGTCGGTGCAGCTCGACGTCGGCACCGAGGTGGAGCGCGACCAGCTGCTGCGCGCCCTGGTCGACGTGCAGTACACCCGCAACGACATGGCGTTCGCCCGTGGCACGTTCCGGGTGCGGGGTGACACGGTCGAGATCATCCCGGCCTACGAGGAACTCGCCATCCGCATCGAGTTCTTCGGCGACGAGATCGAGGCGCTGTACTACCTGCACCCGCTCACGGGCGACGTGGTGCGCCAGGTCGACACGGTCCGCATCTTCCCGGCCACGCACTACGTGGCGGGCCCGGAGCGGATGGAGCGCGCGGTGCGCGACATCGAGGCCGAGCTGGAGGAGCGGCTGGCCGAGCTGGAGCGGCAGGGCAAGATGCTGGAGGCGCAGCGGCTGCGCATGCGCACCCAGTACGACATCGAGATGATCCGCCAGGTCGGGTTCTGCTCGGGCATCGAGAACTACTCGCGCCACATCGACGGCCGCGGCCCGGGCACGGCACCGGCCACGTTGCTCGACTACTTCCCCGACGACTTCCTGCTGGTCATCGACGAGTCGCACGTGACGGTGCCACAGATCGGTGGCATGTACGAGGGCGACATGTCACGCAAGCGCAACCTCGTGGAGTTCGGGTTCCGGCTCCCGTCGGCCGTCGACAACCGGCCGTTGACCTGGGAGGAGTTCGCCGACCGGATCGGGCAGACCATCTACCTGTCGGCCACCCCCGGCAACTACGAGCTCTCCCGCACCGGCGGTGAGTTCGTCGAGCAGGTCATCCGCCCGACGGGCCTGGTCGACCCCGAGGTGATCGTGAAGCCCACCAAGGGCCAGATCGACGACCTGGTCCACGAGATCCGGCTGCGCACCGAGCGCGACGAGCGCGTCCTGGTCACCACGCTGACCAAGAAGATGGCCGAGGACCTGACGGACTACCTGCTGGAGCTGGGCATCCGGGTGCGCTACCTGCACTCGGAGGTCGACACGCTGCGCCGCGTCGAGCTGCTGCGTCAGCTGCGCACCGGTGAGTACGACGTGCTGGTCGGCATCAACCTGCTGCGTGAGGGTCTCGACCTGCCGGAGGTGTCGCTCGTCGCGATCCTCGACGCCGACAAGGAGGGGTTCCTGCGGTCGGGTACGTCGCTGATCCAGACGATCGGGCGTGCGGCGCGCAACGTGTCCGGCCAGGTGCACATGTACGCCGACACGATCACGGAGTCGATGCGGCACGCGATCGACGAGACCGACCGGCGTCGCGCCAAGCAGGTCGCCTACAACACGGAGAAGGGGATCGACCCGCAGCCGCTGCGCAAGAAGATCGCCGACATCCTCGACCAGGTGTATCGCGAGGCCGAGGAGGGCGAGGTCCCCGTCGGCGGGTCGGGCCGCAACCAGTCGCGTGGCAAGCGTGCCGCGGGCGAGCCGGGCCGGGCGTCGGCGAGCGCGGGCATCGTCGCGGGTCGCGACACGGCCAACCTGCCGCGCGCCGAGCTGGCCGACCTCATCCAGCAGCTGTCCGACCAGATGCTCGCCGCCGCGCGCGACCTGCAGTTCGAGCTGGCGGCGCGGCTGCGCGACGAGGTGGCCGACCTGAAGAAGGAGATGCGGGGGATGGACGCGGCCGGCATCAAGTGACGCTCGGTGATCGCCGTGTGGCCAGGGCGTGGTGACGCGCAGCGCCGCGTTGCTCGCCCCGTGCGACCGGCCGTGACGGGTCTTGGCTACCGTGGTGCGTGACCTGCACCGCGTCAACGGCCGGAGGACCTGCGTGACCGTCTCGAGCATGCCGTCGGCTGCGGCTGCGCTCGGTGAGGGGCTGCGTGGCCGCCTCACGGTGCCGCGCAAGACGTTCGTGGTCACTGTGCCGATGCTCGCCGTGGCTCTCACGGCGCTGCTGCTGCACACGCACGGCTACCACATCGACCTCGAGGTCTACCGGCTCGGCGTCGACACCTGGCTCGCCGGTGGCGACATGTACGGCCCGCTGCCGCCCACGGTGAGCGGGCTGGCGCTGCCGTTCATCTACCCGGTGTTCGCGGCGATGGTCCTCACCCCGCTGGCGCTCGTGCCGTGGGCGGTGGCATGGATCGCGCTGTTCGCGGTGTCGTTCGTGAGCCTCGCGGTGACGCTCTACGTCGTCGCGCTGCGCTGCTGGCCCGCGGGTGGGCGCGGCGGGGCGCTCGCGGCGGCGTCGCTGGGGCTGCCGCTGGCGTTGTGGATCGAACCGGTCCTGGAGACGTTCGAGTTCGGCCAGGTCAACCTGGTGCTCATGGCGCTGGTGGCGGTCGACTGCCTGACGGTGCGCACCCGCTGGCCGCGGGGCCTGCTCGTCGGCCTCGCTGCGGCGATCAAGCTGACCCCGGCCGCGTTCGTGTTGTACTTCCTGCTGCGCCGCGACTACAAGGCTGCCGCGGTCACCGTGGTCACGGCCGCCGCAGCCACGGGGCTGGGCTTCGTGGTCGACCCGGCGTCGTCGGCGCGCTACTGGTTCGGTGGCCCGGCCGCCGGTGTGAGCGGCTCGCTGTTCTACACCAACGAGACGATCCAGGCCGTGCTCGCGCGGATGGGCGTCGCCGGGTTCGCGCTGACGGCGATCTGGGCGCTCGCGTCGCTGATCCTGCTCGCGCTGATCGTGCCGGTCGTCCGACGCGGCGACGCGCCGCTCGCGCTGGTGACCGTCGCCGCGTTCGCGCTGCTGGTGTCGCCGACGTCGTGGTCGCACCACTGGGTGTGGATCGCGCCGGCGCTGGTCGTGACGATCGCGCACGCGCTGCGCGACCGGTCGGCGGGCTGGGCGGCGGTGTCCGCGGTGCTGGTGGTGGCGTTCTACGTGGCGCCGTTCCGGTTCCTGCCCCACGACGACGGCCGCGAGGCCCAGTGGAACGGCTGGGAGCAGGTCGCCGGGGCGACGTACGTCATCGTCGCGGTCGTGCTGCTCGCGGTCGGCTGGTGGCAGTACGGGCCGGGCCGAGAACGCCGGCTCGCGGCCTCGGCGCCCACTCCGGAGGCCTGACCGCGGTGGACCACTCCGAGCTCGTCGCCTACGCGCTGGCCAAGCCCGGCGCGACGGAGGACGAGCCGTGGGAGGGCGACACCGTCGCCAAGGTCGGCGGCAAGATCTTCGCGTTCCTGGGCGGTACCGGGCTCGGGGTGAAGTGCGGCCGCGACGCCGACGAGGCCGCCGAGCTGCGGGAGCGCTACCCGGACGCGGTGTCGATCATGGCGTACATCGGCCGGTACGGCTGGAACACCGTCGACATCGACGCCGCCGCCGGCGCGATTCCCGACGACGAGCTGTGCGAGCTGGTCGACGCCAGCTACGACGCGGTCGTCGCGAAGCTGCCGAAGTCGAAGCGCCCGAGCTGAGGCCGTCCCGTGCCGCATGGTCCGGGCCGGAAATGTCGGACCCGCGTGCCAGGGTGGGCGTATGGGAATCGGAGTCCAGATCACCTTCGACGCGCACGATCCCGGCAAGCTCGCCGAGTTCTGGGCGCTGGCCCTCGGCTACGTCGTGCAGCCGCCACCGCCGGGTTTCGACGACTGGCCGTCGTTCCTGGTGTCCATCGGCATCCCCGAGGACCAGCACGATCGGGCCTCCGCCCTCGTCGATCCCGACGGTGCCGGGCCGCGGCTGTTCTTCCAGAAGGTCCCCGAGGACAAGGCGGCCAAGAACCGCGTGCATCTCGACGTCAACGTCGGCGCCGGCAGCGACGACCGTCAGGCCGCGGCGCGCGCCCACCAGGCCACCCTCGAGGCGGCGGGCGCCACGCTCCTGCGGGTCGTCGACGAGCCCGGCGGCTGGTGCCTGGTCATGCAGGACCCGGAGGGCAACGAGTTCTGCCTCCAATAGCCCGCAGAGTTCGTCAGGGGTCGTGTCCCGAACATGATCGAACCGGTCCGACGTCGAGCTCGGCGGAGGTGGGCGGGGCCGCTCCGGGCTCAGCCTCGAGCCACGACCGCGTCGGCCTCCGCCTTCAGCGCGTCGAGGACGGCGGCCACCGCCGGACGGGCCGCCGTCGCGGCCCGCGAGACGGCCTCGACCCGGCGGGCGGCGCGCACCCCGCGCAACGGCCGCCGCGCGAGCCGGCGGCCGCCGCGGTCGTCGGTGGAGTAGCGGGGCAGCAGCGCGATGCCCAGGCCGGCCGCCACCAATTCCTCGGTGACGGCGAAGTCGTTGATGCGCTGCACCACCCGCGGCCGGGTGCCGGTGCGCAGCGCGATGGTGCGCAGCACGTCGTCGACGGGCCAGCCGATGTTCACGCTGATCCAGTCCTCCCCACCGAGGTCGGCCAGTCGCAGCCCCCGCCGCCGCGCGAGCCGATGCCCGGGCGGCAGCACCACATCGAGCGGTTCCCGTAGCAGCGGCACGCTCACCCAGCGCCGGACGTCGTGGTCCGTGCGCGGGGTCAGCTCGTCGTGGTGGGTGACGACGACGTCGGCGTCCGCCGTCAGCGCCGGCACCTCGCCCGGCATCATGTCGACGACGGCCGCGCGGATCCGGATCGGGCCCGTCGCGAACCGGGCGAGCAGCCCGGGCAGCATCATCCGCGCACCGGACGGGAAGAACGACACCGTCACGTCTCCGGCCGGTTCGGAGTGCAGCGCGTCGATCGCGGCCTGGGTACGGGCCATCGCTGCCAGCACCTGCTCGGCGTGCTCGACCAGGACGGTGCCCGCGTCGGTGAGCCGCAGTCCGCGGCCTGCGGGCTCGGTCAGCGGTGTGCCGACCTCTTCCGCGAGCGCCTTGAGCTGCTGCGATATTGCCGACGGGGTGTAGGACAGTGCGGCCGCGACGGCGGTGACGCTGCCCCGATCGGCGAGCTCCCGGAGCACCCGGAGGCGCTGTACGTCCATGAAGCAATTCTGAACGATCGGTTCAGTTCTTTTCGATCGACTTCCACGACGTCGCGGGCGACGGTGGACGGGTGAGACCCCGCGACCGCCTCCTCGCCGCCGTCGTCGCCGTCCTCTGGGGCGTCAACTTCCTGGCCATCCATTTCGGCCTCACCCACTTTCCGCCGATGTTGCTGGCGTGCCTACGGTTCACCCTCATCGCGATCCCGACGATCCTGTTCGTGCCGCGGCCCGCCGTCCCGCTGCGCTGGTTCCTCGGCTACGGCATCGGCTTCGGCACGCTGCAGTTCGTGTTCCTGTTCGTCGCGATGAACGTGGGGATGCCGACGGGGCTCGCGTCGCTGGTGCTGCAGTCGTCGGCACCGCTGACCGTGGTGCTCGGGGTGCTGCTGCTGCGGGAGCGGCCGAGCAGGCGCCAGGTGATCGGGATCGGCGCGGCCGCGCTCGGGTTGGCGGCGATCGCGGCGGCGCAGTCGCAGTCGGCGGCGCTCGTGCCGGTGCTGCTGACGTTGATGGCCGGGCTGAGCTGGGCGGTCGGGAATCTGTGTGCCCGGCTGGCCGCGCCGCCGGAGCCGATGCACCTGACGCTGTGGGCGTGCGTGGTGCCGCCGATCCCGCTGCTGGCGCTGTCGTTGGCCACCGAGGGCCCGGCGGCCGACCTCGAAGCGCTGCGGACGGCGTTCACGCCGTCGGGCTGGGTGGGCATCGGAGCGGTCGTCTACCTCGCGGTGTTCGCGACGATCATCGGCTCGGGCATCTGGACCGCTCTGATGCGCCGCTACCCGGCCGGCGTCGTGGCGCCCTACTCGATGCTGGTGCCGATCATCGGGATGTCGTCGGCGGCGCTGGTGCTGGGGGAGCGGCCCGGGATCGTGGAGCTCGTCGCGGGCGCGGTCGTCGTCGGCGGGGTGTTGCTGGGCTCGGCCCGCTCCGCGGCACAGGCCGGCACGGCGGAGGAACCCGCGGACGAGCCGACGTCGGAGGAAGCCGAGGAACACCCCGCCCCGGCACCCCGAACCGAACGAACGGCCCTGTCGCGCAGCTGAGTTGCCCCGCTGTGCCGTGCGTGCAGGACGACGGAGGGCGGCGACCCCGAGCCGGGGTCGCCGCCCTCCGTCGAGGCGCGGGTCGCGTCAGGCGGACGCGTGCCGGTCGATCAACCGGCCGAGGCGGGGGAGGGCCTCCTCGACGTTCTTCTTGCCGTTCGGGCGCAGCTTGGCGTAGACCTTCTTGGCCGCGTCGCTGCTGGTGTGCTGCGCGCGCTCGTCGGTGACGTTCAGGAGAGCGTCGGCCGCGGCGTCGGAGCGGGCGGTGAGGAAGGCGCCGAAGTCGTTGCCGCCGGTGGCCTTGTACTCGCCGTAGAAGGGTTCCAGGGCGTCGGCGAACTCGGGGAGCATCCGGTTCATGGCCGACTCGACGATGCCGGGCTTGATCTTCTTCACCGCGGTGTAACCGGTCTTGATGACCGCGCCCGACACGCCGTTCTTGTCGGAAACCTCGGCGTCGACCAGCTGCTGCAGGTCGGTGATCACCGTGGGGCGGTTGGCGGGGTTCAGGAGGATGTCTTCAAGCGTCTGGGCCACAGCCGGACGGTCCTTTCGGTCTCTCTCGGGGGTATCGGATCGGCCTGTCGGGGCACGCCGATGTCGACGCCGGGACGCTACTACAAGATCAATTAGCCCTTGTACCTCGGAGGGGTGACCTCCGGGCCGGTGAGTTACATGTATGGGATTTCAGCTGGTGATGTCCTTGCGCTGGAACCGCCACACCGCGAAGGCGCCGAACACGGCGGCGTAGCAGAACGACGAGAACACCCCGCGGGTCATGTCGCCCCAGTCGATCGTGCTCGACAGCAGGTCGGACCATGCGTTGGCGTAGTGCGTCGGCAGGTAGTTCCGCAGGTCCTCGAGCGCGGTGATCTGGTCGAGGATCTGGGAGACGATCGACGTCATCACGGCACCGCCGACGGCCCCCAGCGGGGCGTCGGTGCTCACCGACAGCAGCATCGCCAGCGCGGCGACCCAGCTCATGGACAGCGCCAGGTAGATCGCGCCCAGCAGCACGCGGCCGACGGCCGTCCAGAACGACAGCGACTCTCCGGTCGGGGACACCAGGGCGTCGGGGCCGTAGGCGATGGAGCCGACGATCAGCGACACCACGGGCAGGAGCAGCAGGGCGGCCAGCGACAGCCCGGCCGCGACGACGGCCTTCTGCCGCAGCAGCCGGGCCCGGGGGATCGGCGCGGCCAGCAGGTAGCGCAGGCTCGACCAGCTCGCCTCGGACGCGACGGTGTCGCCGAAGAACAGCGCCACCACGACGACGAGCAGAAAGCTCGCCGACGCGAACAGGGCGAACACCGCGAAGTTGGCGGCGCTGTCCTTGGCGAGGTCGACGAGGTTGACCGTGGCGCCCGGGGGGCCGTCGGAGGCGAGGCTGAACGCGATCCAGAGGATCACGGGCAGCAGTGCCACGAGCGCGAACGCGACCTGGGTTCGGCGGCGCTTGAGCTGGCGGATCAGCTCGATGCGCAGCGGCATGGTGCGGGCGACGTCGTAGGGCTCGGTGGGCACGGGTGCGGAGAACCCGCCGACATGCCCGCGCCGCGTCGACGCCTCGGCGGCCTGGATCGCGGTATCCACCGCGGTCCCGGTGGCCGGGACGGAGCCGTTCGTGCGGGGATCGGGCGTGGTCACGGTGTCGCGTCCTCTCCGACGAGCTGCAGGAACGCGTCCTCCAGCCGGCGCCGGGGTCCGGCGGACTGCACGCCCACCCCGGCGGTCACGAGTGCCTGCACGGCCGCGGCGCGCGGCATGCCGTTGAGCTCCGCGTGCACGAGCGTGCCGTCGACGGCGACGTCGCGCACCCCGTCGAGGCCCGTCAGGACCTCGGCGGCCTGCGCGGGCTCGTCGACGGTGAAGCTCGCTGCGCCGCCACCGGCGATGATGTCGTCGACGGTGCCGTCGGCGACGACGAGCCCCTTGTGCATGACGACGACGTGCGTGCAGGTCTGCTCCACCTCGGCCAGCAGGTGGCTCGACACCAGGACGGTGCGGCCGTCGGCGGCGTAGCGGCGCAGGACCTCGCGCATCGCGTGGATCTGGGGCGGGTCGAGCCCGTTGGTGGGTTCGTCGAGCAGCAGCAGCTCGGGCAGGCCGAGCATGGCCTGGGCGATGGCGAGCCGCTGGCGCATGCCCTGGCTGTAGGCGCCGACCTTGCGGTCGACCGACGACCCGAGCCCGGCGATGGCGAGTGCGTCCTCGACGTGGGCGTCGGCGGGCGGGCGGCCTGTCGCGGCCCAGTAGAGCCGCAGGTTGTCGGCACCGGAGAGGTGCGGCAGGAAGCCGGGTCCCTCGACGAACGCGCCGATCCGGGCCAGTACGGGCGCGCCGGGGCCGATGGGTTCGCCGAAGGCGCGCATGGTGCCCGCGCTGGGCCGGATGAGGCCCATCAGCATCCGCAGCACCGTGGTCTTGCCGGCGCCGTTGGGGCCGAGCAGGCCCAGCACCATGCCGGGCCGCACCTCGAACGACACGTCGCGCACGGCGGTGAACCCGCCCTTGTACGTCTTGGCGAGGCCGTGGATCTCCAGCGGGAGAGCGGCCGGGTCGGGCGCGGGGGCGAGCCGGCGGCGGCGCAGCGCCCGCGCGACGACCCAGGCCAGCAGCGCGCCGACGAGGATGACGCCGATGCCGATGAGGTAGCCGATCGGCACGGTGTTCTCGGTGACGGCCCGCCCCGCTACCGACGGCACCGTGAGGGTGGCCGGGGCGCCGGTGTCCGCGAGCCCGATCCGCCACACGGCGGGGTCGTTCGCGGGTGCGTAGCCCTGGTCGGTGGTGCTGATCGAGACGAGGAGCCGGTCGCCGACCTGCACGGGCGCGACGACCGCGGGCAGCGTGACCGTGACGGTCGTGGGCGAGCCGTCGACGGGGACGGGCACGCGCATCGGCGCGACCGACGAGCCGAGCAGGACGCGACGTCCATCGGCGGACAGAGTGGAGATCTTGCCGAACAGCACAGCCTCGGACCCCGCCGGCTGGCCCGGCGAACGCGCCACGGTCAGCGTGACACGGCTGGAGCCGGCGAGCGTCGTCGACTCGGGGAAGGGGTCGGTGCGGAACTGCGCCGACTGGCCGGGCAGCTCCGAGGTGAACGCCGAGAGCCGGCCCGCGAGGCTGCCGAGCGACCCGCCCAGCCCGGGTAGCGACGTGATCGCGGCCGGGTTGCCGCCAGCCGGGTTCACGACGTCCTGCGGGGCGCCGGTGAGCCGCAGTCGCTGCGCGGTCACGGGAGCGTTGCCGGGCAGGCCCGGGTAGGCGTCGGCGACGATGGTGCGCCCGGTCGGGGTGGAGCCGCCCGCGCGGACGCCGCTCTGCACGGCGTAGGCGAACCCGGAGGAGGGTGCGGGGCCCGTCCGCATCAGGTAGTGGTCGAACCACTCGGCGATGTCGTCGCGCACCGAGGTGCCGGGGGCGCCGCCGTCGTGGCCGCCCGCGTACCAGACGACGCGCACGGTGCCGCCCGCCGCCGCGATCTGGCGGGCGTTGGCGTCGGCCTGGTCGAGGCCGAACAGGGTGTCCTGCTCGCCCTGGACGAGAAGCGTCGGCGCGGTGATCCTGTCGGTGACCGACACCGGCGAGGAGCGGCGCAGCAGGTCGGCCGTCGCGGGGGAGACGCGCCCGGTGGTGGCGGCCTCGGTGTAGGCGGCGCACACCTGGGCAGTGAAGCGTCCGCAGGTCAGCGGGATGCCCGGCGGAGTCTGCGGCGTCACGCCCTGACCGGGGTCGGTCGCGACGGGCGGCGCGTCCTGGCCCTGCCCGGTGGTGCCCTGACCGGCGGCCGCGTCGTCGGAGCCGGTGTTCCCGCGACCCAGGACGGACGCCTGCGCCGACTGGGCAGGGGACGCCCCGGCGGAGAAGAACACGCCCGCCCAGCCGCGCTTGAACACGCCGTCGGTGCCGAAGGTCCGCGCCGCGGGGGTGTCGCCCGGCGGCGGCGTGCCGGTGGCGTCGGGGAAGAGCGCCTGCCCGAGGTCGTTCCAGGTGATGACGGGGGCGATGGCGTCGACGCGCTTGTCGTAGCCCGCGAGCAGCAGCGACAGCGCGCCGCCGTAGGAGCCGCCGGTGACGCCGACGCGGGGGTCGCCGGGACCGTCGAGTGCGACCTCGGGGCGCTGGGCGAGCCAGTCGACGAGGCTGCGGGCGTCGGCGACCTCGTAGTCGGGGGAGTCGAGCGCGATCTGCCCGCCGCTGGTGCCGAAGCCGCGGGCCGACCAGGCCAGCGCGACGTAGCCGCGGGCGGCGAGGTCGCGGGCGTCGGCGTCGACGGAGGCCTTGCTGCCGCCGAACCCGTGGGCGACCAGCACCGCGGGCGCCGGCGTGCGCGCCGGCAGGTAGAGCGTGGTGTCCAGGCTGACCGGCGCGGCCACCCCGGGGCCGCCGCTCACCTCGATGCGCTGTTCGGAGGTGCGGACGTCGGGGTCGCTCGAACCGCCGCGCGTCGTCGCGAACAGGATGACTCCCGCGGCGACGACGAGGACGGCCACGACGGCGACGAGCGCGCGCGGACGCACGCTCCGAGGGAGTCGGGGCACACGACGACGTTATGCGTAGTCGTGTCGGGTACCGGTGAGCGGCCCTCAGCGCACTCTCAGCGCACGTCCTGCGCGTGCTCGACCTTCGGGGTGCCCGCGAAGAACGGGCCGATGATCTCCCGCCACTTGGGGAAGCGGTCGGACTCGCGGAAGCCGACGGTGTGCGCCTCGACGCTCTGCCACTCGACCAGCAGCACGAAGCGGCTGGGCGACTCGATCCCGCGGGTCATGCGCGCGGAGACGAACCCGGGTGTCGCGGCCAGCAGGTCGCGCGCCTGGAGATAGGCGGCGGCGAACTGGTCTTCGGTCCCGGGGCGGATGTCGAAGTCGGCGATCTCGAGCACCATGACGGTGATCCTCGTGCATCGACGTGGCTCCGGTCACCTCGTGCGGCACGCGAATCGCCGAGCGTCGCAACGGTCGTCACCGCCCGGAGTCGCCCGGTGGGCCTTCCAGGTGATGCAGGACGACGTCGCACAGCGCTCCGGCGCGGATCGCGGCCGTCATCCACGTATGGGTGGGCTGCCGGCGCCGGTCGGTGGGGGAGCCGGGGTTGAGCAGCCGCATCCCCGCCGGGCTGACGGTGTCCCAGGGGATGTGGCTGTGCCCGAACACGAGGACGTCGGTGCCGGGGAAGAGCCGGTCCATCCGCCGTTCGCGGCCACCGGCCTGGCCGGTCTCGTGCACGACCGCGAGCCGCACCCCGTCGATCTCGACGCGGGCGACCTCGGGCAGCCGGGCGCGCAGGTCGGGGCCGTCGTTGTTGCCGTACACGCCGACGAGCCCGGCCGCGCGGGCCTCCAGCCGGTCGAGCAGCTCGGCGCCCACCCAGTCACCGGCGTGGACGACGACGTCGGCGGCGTCGACCGCCTCCCAGACCGCGGCCGGCACGACGCGGCCGCGGCCCGGGACATGGGTGTCGCTCAGGACGAGCAGCGTCGTGGTCAGTGCACGCCCAGCAGGTCGACGACGAAGATCAGCGTCTCGCCGCCCTTGATGACGCCACCGGCGCCGGCGTCGCCATAGCCCATGTGCGGCGGGATCTCCAGGCGGCGGCGGCCGCCGACCTTCATGCCCTGCACGCCCTGGTCCCAGCCGGCGATGACGCGGCCCTCGCCGAGGGGGAACTCGAGCGGCATGCCGCGGTCGAACGACGCGTCGAACTGCTCGCCGGTGGAGTGCGCGACCCCGACATAGTGGACGCTGACGAACGAGCCCGCCGTCGCCTCCTTGCCGTCGCCGACGGTGACGTCGGTGACCCGCAGGTCGGTGGGGGCGTCGCCGTCGATGGGCTCGACCTCGGGCTTCTGCAGTGCCACGGGCGCTCCTTCTCATGTTCTCGATCACGGGGTGCACCGGACGTCCGGTGCCGTGGGGCCCACCACCCTGCCAGACCGGGTCGCTGCGGTCGCGTCGCGGGAGGGCGCGGCACAGACTGGGGTGCGTGCCGCAGTCCCGAACCGAAGAGACCTACGAACCGGACCCGAGGCGCTGGCGAGCACTGACCGTCACCCTCGTCGCGGGGTTCATGGGGCTCCTCGACGTCAGCATCGTGTCGGTGGCGCTGCCGTCGATGCAGCACGGTCTCGGGACGAGCCCGGCGCAGGTGCAGTGGGTGGTGTCGGGCTACGCGCTGGCGTTCGGGCTGGCGCTGGTTCCTGCCGGGCGGTTGGGCGACGCGTTCGGCAGGCGCCGGATGTTCCTGATCGCGCTGGCAGGCTTCGTGCTGTTCAGCGCGCTGGCGGGGGCGGCGCCGACGCCGCTGCTGCTCGTGGTCGCCCGGGTCGCCCAAGGGCTGGCGGCCGGGATGCTGGCCCCGCAGAACTCGGGGCTCATCCAGGACCTGTTCCGCGGCGCTGAGCGGGGCCGGGCGTTCGGGTTCTTCGGGGCGACGGTCGGCATCTCGACGGCGGTCGGCCCCATCGTCGGCGGGGTCATCCTCGCTCTGGCCGGGGAGGAGAACGGCTGGCGCTGGATCTTCTACGTCAACGTTCCGATCGGCGTCGTCGCGCTGATCCTCGCGGCCCGGCTGCTGCCGCCGTTGCGGCAGTCCACGCGTCCGGGGCACATCGACCACGTCGGCGTCGTCCTGCTCGGCGGCGCGGTGCTCGCCGTCCTGCTGCCGCTGGTCGAGGCCGAGTCGGGCGGGCTGGGCCGGCTGTGGTGGCTGTTCGTCGTCGGGATCGTGCTCGGGGTGGCGTTCGTGCGGTGGGAGCGTCGCGAGCTCCGCCGCGACCGCGCACCGCTGATCGACCTGCGGCTGCTGTCGGACACCCCCGGCTACTCCTCGGGCGCGGCACTCGGGATGGTCTACTTCGTCGGGTTCAGCGGGATCTGGCTGGTGTTCGCGCTGTTCTTCCAGAACGGGCTGGGCTGGACACCGCTGCAGTCCGGGCTGGCCGTGACGCCGTTCGCCGCCGGGTCGGCGATCTCCTCGGCGGTCGCCGGGCGGGTCGTCGACCGCTTCGGCCGCAAGCTGACCGTCGCGGGGCTGTGCGGGGTCGCGGTCGGCCTCGGAGCCACGACGGTCCTGCTGGCGACGGTCCCGTCGCACGTAGCCGGGTTCGTGATCATCCCGCCGATGCTGGTGGGCGGGATCGGCGGCGGGCTCGTCATCTCCCCGAACCTCACCATGACGTTGCGGTGTGTCCCCGTGCGGATGGCGGGGTCGGCCGGTGGGGCGCTGCAGACCGGGCAGCGGATCGGTGCGGCCGTAGGTACCGCGGCACTGACCGGCATCTTCTACTCGGTGCTCGGCTCCGACCCGGGACGGCTGCACACGGCCGTGGCCGTGGCGCTGGGCGCGGCTGTCGTCATGGTGCTGGCCGCGCTCGGGATCGCGATCGCGGAGCTGCGGGCCGGGCGGCGCGCGGCCGACGCGGTCGCCGTCCCGCTCGACACCGCCCACCAGCACCAGTAACCGTCACGGGCCCTCGGCGGGCGGCGCCGGCACCCCCAGCGCCGAGCGCAGGAACTCCACCTGCAGGAGCAGCAGGTTCTCGGCGACGACCTCCTGCGGCGTCATGTGGGTGACCCCCGAGAGCGGCAGCACGCTGTGCGGACGCCCCGCCGCCAGCAGCGCCGACGACAGCCGCAACGTGTGCGCGGCGACGACGTTGTCGTCGGCCATACCGTGGACCAGCAGCAACGGCCGGTGCGGGGTGCGGGCCGCCGCCGCGTCATCGAACAGCGACGACCGGGCGTAGGCGTCGGGGTCGCCGTCGGGGGTGCCGAGGTAGCGCTCGGTGTAGTGGGTGTCGTAGAGCGCCCAGTCGGTGACGGGTGCGCCTGCGACCGCTGCGTGGAACACGTCGGGGCGGCGCAGCACCGCGAGCGCCGCGAGGTAGCCGCCGAACGACCAGCCCCTGATGCCGACGCGGTCCAGGTCCAGGTCGGGATGGCGCGTCGCGAGGTCGTGCAGGGCGTCGACCTGGTCGTCGAGCACCGGCTGCGCGAGGTCGCCGTGCACCGCACGCTCGAACGCCGGCCCACGGCCGGGCGTGCCCCGCCCGTCGACGACGACGACCGCGAACCCCTGCTCGGCGAACCACTGGCTGGTCAGGTGCGCGTTGCGGGACGCGACGACGCGCTGGGCGTGCGGCCCGCCGTAGGGGTCCATCAGTACCGGCAGCGGCGTGCCGGGTTCCCACCACGAGGGCAGCAGCAGCGCCGTGGACAACGTCCGGGCGCCTGCGGTGGTGAGCTCGAGGCGCGGTGCGAGCCCGGCCGGGTCGGCGAACGAGTCGATCGTCCGCGCAGCCCCCGACGGCAGGTGCGCCACCGTCGACGTGCCCTCCGACTCCAGGCACGCGCGCGTCACCAGCAGCGTCCCGCCCGAGAGCCGTCCGGAGTGCACCCCCGGCCGGGTCGCCCGCTCGACGAGGCCGTCGTCGCGCGACCACGACCACAGCCCCGTCGACGCCGGGTCCTCGCCGGACGCGCTGAACAGCATGGTGTCGCCGTCGATGTCGAGCAACGCCCGGACCTGCAGCGACGTCGGTGTCACCGGGGTACCGCCGACGCAGAGCCGGTTGGCACCCTCGTGCGCCCCCGCCGTGACGAGCTCGCCGACCAGGTGGGCGGGCACCCCCGGGACGATGTCCACCCAGTCCGGGTCGTCGAGCGCCGCGACCTCCGTGGTCGCCCCCGACTTCTGGTCGACGCGCAGCACCCGCAGGGCCCGCTGGTCGCGCGACTGCACCGTCAGCAGCAGCTCGGTGGCGTCCCACGTCGCGTCGACCACGTACTCGTACGCCGCCGCGTCCCACGTCACCGGCACCCGGATCCCGTCGAGCGCGACCAGGTGCAGCGTCACCTCGGCGTTCGGGGTGCCCGCGGCCGGGTAGGCGACCCGCACCGGTTCACGGTCGGGATTGGCCGGGTCGGCGATGTGCCAGCGCCGCACCGGGTCGTCGTCGACGCGGGCCACGAGCAACCGGTCGCCGTCGGGCGCCCACCAGTAGCCGCGCATTCGGCCCATCTCCTCGGCCGCCACGAAGTCGGCGAGGCCCCACGTCGCATCCTCGTCGTCCGGACGCACCACCAGCGTCGTGAGCCGGGGGACGAGGTCGTGCACGTACAGCGAGCCGCCGGCGACGAACGCCACCCGCCGGCCCTGCGGGTCGGGCCGCGGGTCGACGACCCCGCCCGGCGTCTCGATCAGCCGCGGCGTCAGCCCCGACGCGAACTCGGAGACGTAGAGCTTGCCCGACAACGTGAACGCCGCCATCGTCACCGGCCGGTCGGTCGCGAACGCGACGATGCCGCCCGCCTGCTCCCGGGCCCGTTCGCGGCGGGCCCGCTCCTGCGGAGGCAGGTCCTCCTCGGCGCCCGCTCCGTCGAGGACCCGCGGGTCGGCGACGAGCCGCTCGTCGCCGGTGTCGAGGTCGAGGCTCCACAGGCACGTGACGGGATCGGTGCCGCCGCGGCTGCGCAGGAACGCGACGCGCCGGCCGTCGGGGGACAGGACCGCGCCGCGCGGGGCGCCCAGGGTGAACCGCCGGGTTCGGGCCTGCCGGCGAGGGAAGCTGTCGGTCACGGTGGATCAGTCTGCCCGTTCGCCGACTCCGTGGCGCCGCCACACCCGTGACGGTGACCGTTCGTCCCCGGCACCCGATCGGGAGCGTGTCGTGACGAGGGACACACCGTTGGCGGGGAGTGGACTGCATCCGGATCTCAGGATGAGGGGAGTCGTTCCGAATGATCAACCTGTACCTGTCCGGCCGCTCGCTCGCGGCCGCCCGTTCCGTCGACCCGCAGGTGTCGCCCGCTGCGGTGCACGCCGCCGTCGAGGTGGCGATCGTGGAGCAGTTGCGGGAGGTCGCGGGCTGGTCCGTCGAACAGATCCGGGAGCGTGCCGACCGGATCGCGCGCGGGGACTGAGAGCTCTCAGCTCACGCAGGGCACCGTCGCGCCGGTGATCGGCTGCGGCTCGGTGGTCGTGGCCCCCCCGGCCGGCGTGCCCCCGGCCGGAGTGATCGGGGCGGTCGTGCGCGGGATCGTCGTCCGCGGCGCGGTCGTGCCCGTCGTCGGTGGGGCGCTGCGCGTGCCGCTCGCGGACACGCTCGTGGTCGGCACGGGCAGCCCGTCGAGGGTCGAGCGCACGAAGGTCCGCACCGCGTCGGCGTCGACCTCCACAGCGACACCGTCGTAGGGCGTGTAGAGATCGGGGCGGATCGTCGGAATGGTGTGGAACTCCACCTCCGACGCCGACACCTGCCGGACCTGCCCGACGATCTGGTCGAGGTCCCAGCCCTGGTCGAGCACGACGTAGCGGCCGACGATCCCGAGCAGCCGCTGCACCGTCGCCGGGTCGGCCAGCCGGCCGCCGCCCAGCAGCGTGTTCGCGAGTCCGGCCATGTAGGCCTGCTGACGGGTGATCCGGTCGAGATCGCCACCCTCGAGGCCGTGGCGCTGCCGCACGAAGGCGAGCGCGTTCGCGCCGTCGAGGGTCTGCGGTCCGGCAGGAAGCACGGCGCCCGAGTACCGGGCGTCGTCGACGGGCTCGGTGAGGCACACGGGAACGCCACCGATCGCGTCGGTGAGCTCGACGAACCCGGCGAGGTTGATCTCCGCGTAGTGGTCCACGACGATCCCGGTCAGCTGGGTGACGGTCGCGACGAGCGCCTTGCGGCCGGCATCGAGCGCCCGTTTCCGGACGGTGTCGGCGTCGAGACCCTGCTCCTGCAGCGTGCGGGTCGTGGACGTGACCGCGCGGCCGTACGCCGAGTTGATCTTGTGGGTGCCGTAGTCGCCCGCGAGCTTCACGTAGGAGTCGCGCGGGAACGACACCGCCACGACGGGCTTGCCGGGGTCGGCCGGGATGCGCAGCAGGATGATCGTGTCCGTGTTGAGCTGCCCGTCGTCGGGGCCGGCGTGCATCTTGTCGAGCACGTCCTGGGGCAGCGGCCGCCCCTGGGCGTCGGTCCGGCTGTCGACGCCCACGACCAGCGCGGTGATCGTCCGCGACGGCGGACCCGACCGGGGTGTGCTGTCGCTCAGGACGTCACTGGTGACGATCGAGCCGGCGAGCGCACGGAACGTCGACCAGCCGTAGCCGGCCGCGGTGAGGACGACGAGTGAGACCGCTGTGACCAGCACCTTGCCGGCCAGCCCCCACCGCCGCCGAGCGCCCGATGCCCGCCGCACCCTGTCCCTGCCCCTCGCCACGTGTCCGAGACCCCGCGGTCCGTGCTCGGTGCGGGATCCGACGCGGCGACGCGAACCGGGGGCGTCGCACGGTCGATGTCGGCCACTCTATGGATACGGCGGGGTGCCGCGCAGGCTCTGGCGAGTGAGCAGACGTGACCTGTGGCACTCATGATCACGCTCGGTGGCGCTCCGTCAGTGGATCGTCACTCCATGACCATCGCGGCGGCGAAACCCAGCAGTGCGGTGCCCGTCGCGGTGTCGATCGCGCGGCGCACCCGACGCCGGCCCAGCCAGTCCTGGACGCGGTGCACGACGACGACCACACCCAGCAGCCAGACGGCACCGACCGCCGCGACGGTGTACGCGAGCAGCAGTGCGTCGAACGTCGTCGTGACGCCCGGGACGAGGAACTGCGGCAGCACCGACAGGTAGACGACCAGCACCTTCGGGTTGGTGACGTCGGACAGGAAGCCCTCGCGGAACCGGCGGAAGCTGCCACCCGGGCGCTGTGCGATCGCCTCGATGGCCGCCCGGTCGCGACGCCTCGCCGCCCGCAACGTCTGCACGCCCAGGACCAGCAGGTACGCCGCGCCGACCCAGCGCAGGACCGTGAACACGGTCTGCGAGCGGGCGATGAGCACACCGAGGCCGAGCGCGGCGGCGGAGCCCTGCACGAGGTTCCCCAGCGTGATCCCGGTCCACGCCCACATCCCGCCGTGACGGCCGCCCGCGAGCGCGTTGCGCACCAGCACGAGCGTGTCGGGCCCGGGGGCGACGGCCAGCAGGACCGCGATCAGCAGGAAGGCGCTGTAGGAGGTCCAGGTCACGGCGCGACGCTACCTGTGCCGACGCCGGCCTCCGAGCGGATTCAGCTGCGGTCCTCGCGACGGTACGGCGCGACCGTGCGGGCGAGGATGCCGAGCGTCGCCTTCAGTGACGCCTCGGAGATCACCGGGAAGATGTCGCGTGCCCGCCATTCGGGGTGGATGCCGGACCAGTCGTAGAACGACACGACCTCCGTGCCGTCGTCCACCGGGGTGAGCCGGTAGCCGTAGACGTGCCCGATCGGCGGCCGCACCTTGCCGAGCACGGACCAGGAGATCAGCCGGTCCTGTTGGAAGTCACGGATCGTGACGGTGACGTCGTACTCGCCGAGTGGGACGTCGCCCAACGCCTCGCGGTCCATGTGGACGACGAAGGTGTCGCCCGCGGCGTTGACCCGCTCGCCGTCGGCGCCCATCAGCATGCCGGAGGAGTCGATCGCGACGTGCCCTTGCGGGTCGGTGAGCAGGGCGAACACCGCGGAGGGGGCGGCGCGGACGGTGCGGGAGACCTCGATGCGTTCCGCTGTCGCGGTGGTGTCAGGTGCCTGGGGCTCTGCCATGGGCCCATCGTGGCACCGGCCCCCGGGGTGGGCCCGGCGGACCGCCGACCGCCCGTCCGGTCGGTCGGGATAGTGGTGTTCGGGCTGCTCACGGCATCTGGGCGTCACCTGATCGAGTGGCGGAGTGATGTTCGGCTACGAATGTATCCGCCGCTGATGCAGAGTGGACCCTTCGGTACGGCGAGCGGGTCGTACCGGATTGCGGGAAGGGTGGTGCGCGTTGAGTCGGACCGCGAGAACGACGACAGGAATGCACCTCTCGACGACCTCCGGTATCGCGGGGTCGAACAAGAACTGGTGAAAGGGCCCGGCCGCACCGATCGGTGCGGCCGGGTGTCCGCCGCGTTCCTCCGCCGAGTTCCCGACGCCGGGCCGCAACGACTCGTGACCGCAACGTCACTGCATCGAGGACGCCGTTGCCGACGAGGTGGCGGTACCGGCGGAGTTCCGTGGCGCGGGAGCGGCGCCGGACGCGAACGAGCCCGGCCCCATTCGGGAGCCGGGCTCGTGACGTCCGGTCGTGCGGTGGGTGCCGCAGGGTCTACCAGCCGCGCGAGCGCCATTCCGGCAGCGACGGCCGCTCCTTGCCGAGCGTCGTGTCGTCGCCGTGCCCGGGGTACACCCACGTGTCGTCGGGCAGCTCGCCGAACACCCGCGACTCGAGGTCGTCCAGCAGCGACGTGAAATCGCCGACCGAGTCGGTCTTGCCCGGGCCACCCGGGAACAGTGAGTCGCCGGTGAAGACGTGCGTGCTGTCGGCACCGCGGTAGATCAGTGCGATCGAGCCCGGGGTGTGCCCGCGCAGGTGGACGACGTCGAGCTCGATGTCGCCGAAGGCGACCGTGTCGCCCTGGTCGACGACGACGTCCATCGGGACCGGCAGCTCGGGCGCGTCGAGCGGGTGCGAGATCAGCCGCGGCTGGAACATCCCGGCGACGGCGCCGAGGGCCTGCCAGTGGTCCCAGTGCCGGTGCGTGGTGACGAGGTGCTTGAGCTCGGGCCGGTCGGGACCGCTGCCGACCAGGTCGGCCAGCCGCTCCGGCTCGTTCGCCGCGTCGATCAGCAAGGCCTCGTGCGTCGCCGTGCAGACGAGCAGGAAGGCGTTGTTGTCCATCGGACCGACGGAGACCTTGGTGATGGTGAGCGGGCCGAGATCACGTCGGATGGCGGCACCGCCGGGATCGGTGTGACCGGTGTACTCGTCGAGGACGTCCACGGGCATCACCTTATCCCCGCCGCGCAGGGTGTCGAACATGTGTGCGAGCCTGTGTGACGATCCACCGGCGTCGGATGGTCGGCGCAGCGGATCGCGTTGCACGGCGTAACGGCATCGTCGGGACGGCCCGGACCTGCACGCGAGCGCTCGGCGCGCTGCGACGGTCACCTGCCGCGCGACGACCGGGCGAGCGGTTCTTGTCGGACCCCCCGCCTAGCATTGGATCGTGGGCCGTCGGGCCCGGGAACATTCAGGAGGCGCACACCGTGGCAGACCGTCTCGTGGTGCGGGGCGCGCGCGAGCACAACCTGCGAGGGGTCGACCTCGACATCCCGCGGGACAGCCTCGTCGTGTTCACGGGCCTGTCCGGCTCCGGGAAGTCGAGCCTCGCGTTCGACACGATCTTCGCCGAGGGCCAGCGCCGCTACGTCGAGTCGCTGTCGGCGTACGCGCGGCAGTTCCTCGGGCAGATGGACAAGCCCGACGTCGACTTCATCGAGGGGCTCTCGCCCGCGGTGTCGATCGACCAGAAGTCCACGAACCGCAACCCGCGCTCGACGGTCGGCACGATCACCGAGGTCTACGACTACCTGCGCCTGCTCTACGCGCGGGCCGGTGTGCCGCACTGCCCCACGTGCGGGCACGTGATCGAGAAGCAGACGCCGCAGCAGATCGTCGACCAGGTCCTCGCGATGGAGGAGGGCACCCGCTTCCAGGTGCTCGCCCCGGTGGTGCGCACCCGCAAGGGCGAGTTCGTCGACCTGTTCTCCGCGCTGCAGGCGCAGGGCTACTCGCGTGTGCTCGTCGACGGCACGGTCCATCCGCTGGCCGAGCCCCCCACGCTCAAGAAGCAGGAGAAGCACGACATCTCCGTGGTCGTCGACCGGCTGGTGGTGCGGCCGTCGTCGAAGCAGCGGCTGACCGACTCGGTGGAGACTGCGCTGCGCCTGGCCGACGGGCTCACCGTGCTGGAGTTCGTCGACCTCCCCGAGGACGACCCGAACCGCGAGCGCCGGTTCTCCGAACGGATGGCGTGCCCCAACGGGCATCCCCTGGGCCTCGACGAGCTCGAACCCCGCACGTTCTCCTTCAACTCGCCCTACGGCGCCTGCCCGGCGTGCAGCGGTATCGGGATCAAGAAGGAGGTCGACCCGGAGCTGGTCGTCCCCGATCCCGACCTCAGCCTGGCCGACGGCGCGATCGCGCCGTGGGCCACCGGGCACACGTCGGAGTACTTCGGGCGGCTGCTGTCGGGGCTGGCCAAGGCCGTCGGCTTCCGCATGGACACGCCGTGGCGCAAGCTCGACGACGCGGCCCGCAAGGCCGTCCTGCACGGCAGCGACGACCAGGTCCACGTCCGCTACCGCAACCGGTACGGCCGCGAGCGCGCCTACTACGCCAACTTCGAGGGCGTCATCCCGTTCCTCGAGCGCCGGCTCGACCAGACGGAGTCCGACTCGCAGCGCGAGCGCTACGAGGGCTACATGCGCGACGTGCCGTGCCCCGTCTGCAAGGGCGCCCGGCTCAAGCCGGAGGTCCTGGCCGTCACGCTCGCCCACCGCGACCAGGGCGACCGGTCGATCGCCGAGGTGTCGGCGATGTCGGTGGCCGAGTGCTCCGCGTTCCTCGACGGGATGGTGCTCGATCACCGCCAGGCCATGATCGCCGGCCGCGTGCTCAAGGAGGTCCAGGCCCGCCTGGGCTTCCTGCTCGACGTCGGGCTCGACTACCTGTCGCTCGACCGTGCCGCCGGCACGTTGTCCGGCGGGGAGGCGCAGCGCATCCGGCTCGCCACCCAGATCGGCTCCGGCCTGGTCGGCGTCCTGTACGTGCTCGACGAGCCGTCGATCGGGCTGCACCAGCGCGACAACCGCCGGCTCATCGAGACGCTCACGCGGCTGCGCGACCTGGGGAACACGCTGATCGTCGTCGAGCACGACGAGGACACCATCCGCGCGGCCGACTGGACCGTCGACATCGGGCCGGGCGCGGGCGAGCACGGTGGGCACATCGTGCACAGCGGCCCGGTCGAAGGGCTGGAGTCGCACGACACGTCGCTCACCGGCGCGTACCTGTCGGGACGGCGCTCGATCCCGGTCCCGGCCGAGCGCCGCACGCTCGACCCGAAGCGGAAACTGACGGTCGTCGGCGCGCGCGAGCACAACCTGCGCGGCATCGACGTCGACATCCCGCTCGGCGGGCTCGTCTCGGTCACCGGGGTGTCCGGCTCCGGCAAGTCCACGCTGGTCAACGACATCCTGGCCACGGTGCTGGCCAACCGGCTCAACGGCGCCCGCCAGGTCCCGGGCCGGCACACCCGCATCACGGGTGTCGACCAGCTCGACAAGCTCGTGCGGGTCGACCAGTCGCCGATCGGGCGCACCCCGCGCTCCAACCCGGCCACCTACACCGGCGTGTGGGACAAGATCCGCACCCTGTTCGCGTCGACCACCGAGGCGAAGGTCCGCGGCTACCAGGCCGGGCGCTTCTCGTTCAACGTCAAGGGCGGCCGCTGCGAGGGCTGCTCGGGCGACGGCACGATCAAGATCGAGATGAACTTCCTGCCCGACGTCTACGTGCCGTGCGAGGTCTGCCACGGCGCCCGGTACAACCGGGAGACGCTGGAGGTCCACTACAAGGGCAAGACGGTCGCCGACGTCCTCGACATGCCCATCGAGGAGGCGGCCGAATTCTTCGAGCCGATCTCCTCGATCAGCCGCTACCTGCGGACGCTGGTCGACGTCGGGCTCGGCTACGTCCGGCTCGGGCAGCCGGCGCCGACCCTGTCCGGTGGCGAGGCGCAGCGTGTGAAGCTGGCCAGCGAGCTGCAGAAGCGGTCCAACGGCCGCACGATCTACATCCTCGACGAGCCGACCACCGGTCTGCACTTCGAGGACATCCGCAAGCTGCTGCTGGTCATCAACGGGCTGGTCGACAAGGGCAACACCGTCGTCGTCATCGAGCACAACCTCGACGTCATCAAGACGTCGGACTGGGTGATCGACATGGGCCCCGAGGGCGGCTCGGGCGGTGGCACGGTGCTGGCAGAGGGCACGCCGGAGCAGGTCGCGGCGGTCGAGGCCAGCTACACCGGTCGTTTCCTGTGCGACCTGGTCACGCCGGAGGCCCCGAAGACCCGCAAGCCGGCCCGCCGGAAGGCCGCGGCCGCGAGCTGATCTGCGCTGGGTGCGGCCTTGACCTGAAGCCGGGTCGAGGTCGCACCCTCTTGCGCATGACCGTCACACACGAGCCGGCGACGTCCGCCGCGGCCGACGAGGTCGCCGTCCGGCAGATCATCGCCGACGTCGAGACCGGCATGAACACCAACGACCCCGAGCTGATGACACGGCACTTCGCGGCCGACGCCGTCGCGGTCGGCGTGAACGGGGTGCCCCACGTCGGCCGTGCGGCGCTCGACGCCGCGCACGTCGCCGCCGTCGGTCCGGGTGGGTTCCTCCAGGACCAGTACGCCCGCTACGAGGTCGTCGACGTGCGGTTCGTGCGCCCTGACGTCGCCCTGGTGCGCAAGCACGCCCACGCGATCACCGCCGACGGCGAGCCCCTCGACCTCGACCACACGATGTCGGCGCTGTACGTCCTCACCAAGGACGAGGGCCGCTGGTGGATCGCGGCCCGGCAGAACACGCTCGTCGCGACCTGATCGACGATCGGACGAGGCGCGGTGAGGCGGCGGTGCTGCCGGACCGCTGTCACCCCTGCAGCAGCCAGGGCCGAACGCCCCGTGTGTCCGCTCCGGGGGCCTCGTGTACCCTTCGGAATGCGACCACCCTGTCGCACGTTGACTGCTGAGCATGCTGTGTGCATCAGCAGCACGTGCTCAGGGCGTTCAAGTGGAGCCCCGCTCCCACCCGACGTCACCCCAGGTGGCCGGGTCCAGGTCCGGTGCCGAGGCGGCGCGTCATCAGCCTCGTCGTCGTATCACGGGTCTCTCTTGTCGTCGCCGAGCACACGACGCCTATACGAGGAGACCCCATCAGCACAGAGACGCGCATCAACGACCGAATCCGAGTTCCCGAGGTCCGACTGGTCGGGCCGAACGGTGAACAGGTCGGCATCGTGCGTATCGAGGACGCCCTGCGGCTGGCGCAGGAGGCCGAGCTCGACCTCGTCGAGGTCGCGGCTCAGGCCCGCCCGCCCGTCTGCAAGCTCATGGACTTCGGCAAGTTCAAGTACGAGAGCGCGCAGAAGGCCCGCGAGTCCCGCCGCAACCAGCAGCTCACGGTGATCAAGGAGCAGAAGCTCCGGCCGAAGATCGACACCCACGACTACGAGACCAAGAAGCGCAACGTCGTGCGCTTCCTCGAAGGTGGGAACAAGGTCAAGGTCACGATCATGTTCCGTGGCCGCGAGCAGTCCCGTCCGGAGCTCGGTTTCCGGCTGCTGCAGCGCCTGGCCGAGGACGTCGTGGACCTGGGTGTCGTCGAGGCCGCGCCGAAGCAGGACGGCCGCAACATGACGATGGTGATCGCTCCGCTCAAGAAGCCGGCCAAGCGGCCCGCCCCGGCAGCGGAGGCGACCGCCGATGCGGACGTTCCGGCCGAGGAGCAGCAGCAGGCCTGACGGCCCGCTACCGGAACCTCCGTACGACAGGAACCCCGACGTCCCCCGGGACGTCACACGTGAACGGATCAGCCATGCCCAAGAACAAGACGCACAGCGGGATTTCGAAGCGGGTCAAGGTGACCGGCAGTGGCAAGCTGCGGCGCCAGCAGGCCGGCCTGCGGCACCGGCTCGAGGTCAAGTCGAGCAAGGAGACGCGCGACCTGTCCGGCACCGTGCCGATCGCCAAGGCCGACGTGAAGCGCGTCAAGAAGCTGCTCGGGCGCTGAGCCTCCCACCCCGCTGACCCCGGCCGGTCCCGGCGCGCACCCGCGTCGAGCCCGGCCGATCGAGAGACAGGACCACACCCATGGCACGCGTGAAGCGCGCGGTCAACGCCCAGAAGAAGCGCCGCTCGACCCTCGAGCAGGCGAGCGGCTACCGGGGCCAGCGCTCCCGCCTGTACCGCAAGGCGAAGGAGCAGATGCTCCACTCGCTGAACTACGCCTACCGCGACCGTCGCGCCAAGAAGGGCGAGTTCCGGCAGCTGTGGATCACCCGCATCAACGCAGGCGCCCGCGCCAACGGCATGACCTACAACCGCTTCATCCAGGGCCTCAAGGCCGCGGGTGTCGAGGTCGACCGCAAGAACCTGTCGGAGCTCGCGATCAGCGACCCGGCGGCCTTCACCGCGCTCGTCGAGCTGGCCCGTGCCAACGTGCCCGCCCACGACACGCAGAAGGACACCGCCGCCTGAGCGAGCCGGTGCTCGGAACGGAACGCACCCCGCGCGTCGCAGCAGCCCGCAAGCTGCTGCGACGCGCGGGTCGTGAACGGGCCGGTCGCTTCCTCGTCGAGGGCGCCCAGGCCGTCCGGGAGGCGCTGGCCGCACCGCAGGTCGTCCACGAGCTCTTCGTGACGCCGGCTGCCGCGCAGCGCAACCCCGATCTCGTCGGCGCCGCCCACGCCGCGGGCGTCCGGGTCGTCGACGTCACCGACGGTGCCGCCGCGAGCCTGTCGGACACCGTCACCCCGCAGGGCCTCGTGGCCGTCTGCGATCTCCTCGACGTCATGCTCCCCGCCGCGCTGGCCGACGAGCCGCGGCTCGTGGCCGTCCTGGCCGGGGTGGCCGATCCCGGCAACGTCGGGACCGTCGTCCGCTGTGCCGATGCCGCGGGCGCCGACGCCGTGTTGCTGGCCGGTGACACCGTCGACCCGCACAACGGCAAGGCGGTCCGGGCGTCGACGGGCAGCGTGTTCCACCTCCCGCTGGCCCGCGACCGCGACGCCGCCGCGGTGCTCGACGCCTGCCGCGCCGCCGGGCTGGTGCTGCTGGCCGCTGACGCACACGGTGAGGTCGACCTGCACGATCCCGCGGCCGACGCGCTGCTCGGGGGTCGTGTCGCGTGGGTGTTCGGCAACGAGGCGCACGGCGTCCCCGCCGAGGTCCTCGCCGCCGCCGACCACCGCGTCTCGGTGCCCATCCACGGGCGCGCCGAGAGCCTGAACCTGGCGACGGCCGCCGCGATCTGCCTCTACGGCTCGGTCGCGGCCCGGACCAGGCTGATCGCCGCCTCCTCGAACGCCTGATCGATCCGGGCACGGCAGCAGCGGGAGCGGGCTCCTCGGCGCGCCGGCCCGGCTGGGAGCACCCGACCCCGGCGACCGGACGATCTCGTCCGACCACGACCCCCGACTCGTCGGTCGCGTACGCCGCGGCCGTGGTCGCCGACCGCCCGGCGCCGGACACGTATCTGCGCTCGTCACAGGCCCGGTGGGTCGAGACGGGCCGCCCGCCGCCCCGGACGGTCGACGACTCCCGGTTCCGGGCGCTCGCGGCGCAGGTCGGCCTCGGGCGGTGACGGGCCCCGGCCTAGGATCGGCGGACCATGAGTGACAGCACGCAGGAGACGGTCCCCGCCGGCGGCCCGCTGGACGCCGCCACCCTCGACGCCGCCGCGGACGCGGCCGTGAAGGCTTTCGCCGACGCGGCCGATCTCGCGGAGCTCGCGGCCGTGCGGCCCGCGCACCTGGGCGACCGGGCGCCGCTGCTGCTGGCCCGTCGTGAGCTGGGGTCGTTGCCCGGCAAGGACCGGGCCGACGCGGGCAAGCGCGTGAACGCGGCGCGGGTGCGGGTGCAGGACGCGTTCGACGCCCGCCGCGAGGTGCTGGTCGCCGAGCGCGACGAGAAGGTCCTCGTCGAGGAGTCGGTCGACGTCACGCTGCCATGGGACCGCGCCCCGCGCGGGGCGCGGCACCCGATCACGCAGATCGCCGAGCAGATCGCCGACGTGTTCGTCGCGATGGGCTGGGAGGTCGCCGAGGGCCCCGAGGTCGAGGCGTCGTGGCTCAACTTCGACGCGCTGAACTTCGGCAAGGACCACCCCGCCCGCACCATGCAGGACACGTTCTACCTGCGGGAGCGCAAGGACTCGGCCGACACGTCGGCGATGGTGCTGCGCACCCACACCTCCCCGGTGCAGATCCGCGCGCTGCTGGAGCGCGAGCTGCCGGTCTACGTGGTGTGCCCGGGCCGCACGTTCCGCACCGACGAGCTCGACGCCACCCACACGCCGGTGTTCCACCAGGTCGAGGGCCTCGCCGTCGACAAGGGCATCACGATGGCGCACCTCAAGGGCACGCTCGACGCGTTCGCCCGCGCCATGTTCGGTGCGGAGTCGCGGACGCGGCTGCGCCCGTCGTACTTCCCCTTCACGGAGCCCTCGGCCGAGGTCGACGTGTGGTTCCCGGAGAAGAAGGGCGGCGCCGGCTGGGTCGAGTGGGGCGGCTGCGGCATGGTGAACCCCAACGTCCTGCTGTCCGCGGGGGTCGACCCGCAGGTGTACTCGGGGTTCGCGTTCGGCATGGGGCTGGAGCGGACGCTGCAGTTCCGCAACGGCCTGCCCGACATGCGCGACATGGTCGAGGGCGACGTCCGGTTCAGCCGGGCGTTCGGCGTCTGACCCCGGCCTGCAGAACCACGGCCCCGTAGAAACCACACAGGAGAAGTCGTGCGCGTCCCCGTGTCCTGGCTGACCGACCACGTCGACGGCGGCTTGCCCGCCGATCCCGAGGACGTCGGCGAGGCTTTCGTGCGCGTCGGCCTCGAGATCGAGGAGATCCACCGCGCCGAGGAGATCCCCGGCCCGCTGGTCGTCGGCCGGGTCCTCGAGATCACCGAGCTGACCGAGTTCAAGAAGCCGATCCGCTACTGCCGCGTCGACGTCGGCCCGGCAGAGAACGAGGCGACGGAGAACGAGGCCGGCGGCTCCCGCGGGATCGTCTGCGGCGCACGGAACTTCGCCGTCGGCGACCTCGTTGTCGTCGCGCTGCCCGGCACCGTGCTGCCGGGCGGGTTCGCGATCGCGGCGCGCACGACCTACGGCCACGTCTCCGACGGAATGATCTCCTCGGCCGCCGAGCTGGGCATCGGGGCCGACCACTCCGGCATCCTCGTCCTGCCCGAGGGCACGGCCGAGCCCGGCGACGACGCCCGCCCGGTCCTGGGCCTCGACGACCCGGTCATCGAGCTGAACGTGACGCCCGACCGCGGCTACTGCTTCTCGGTACGCGGCCTGTCCCGCGAGCTCGCGGCGTCGCTGGAGCGCGACTTCACCGACCCCGCCGCGCGCGTCGCCGTGCCGGAGCAGCAGGAGTCGTCGTGGCCGGTGCGTCTCGACGACGCCGAGGGCTGCCCCCGGTTCGTCGCCCGCCGGGTCACCGGGGTCGACCCCAACGCGCCCAGCCCGTGGTGGATGCGCCGCCGGTTGCTCGCGGCCGGGATGCGCCCGATCTCGCTGACCGTCGACGTCACCAACTACGTGATGATCGAGCTGGGCCAGCCGCTGCACGCCTACGACGCGACGAAGCTGCAGGGCGACATCGTCGTGCGCCGCGCGCGGGCGGGGGAGAAGCTGCGCACGCTCGACGACGCGCTGCGCGTCCTCGACCCCGACGACCTGCTGATCACCGACGACTCCGGGCCGATCGGCCTCGCGGGCGTCATGGGTGGGGCGAGCACCGAGATCCCGGCCGAGCACGCCGAGGGCGCGACGATCGACGTCCTCATCGAGGCGGCGCACTTCGACCCGGCGACGATCGCCCGCGGCGCGCGCCGGCACAAGCTGCCCAGCGAGGCGTCGCGACGGTTCGAGCGGGCGGTCGACGCCCAGCTGCCGCCGGTCGCGGCCGAGCGCGCCGCCCAGCTGCTGGTGGAGCACGGCGGCGGCAGGATCGTCGAGGGCCGCACCGACGTCGGCGCCGCCCCGGCACCCGTGCCCGTGCGGATGCCGCTCGACCTGCCCGACCGCACCGCCGGTGTCGCCTACCCCCGCGGCGCGACGGTGCAGCAGCTCACCCGGATCGGCGCGTCCGTCGAGCTGGAGACCGGTGACGACGGCAAGGGCGTGGTCGTGGCGACGCCGCCGTCCTGGCGTCCCGACATCACGATGCCGGCCGACCTCGTCGAGGAGGTGCTGCGCCTCGAGGGCCTCGACATGATCCCGTCGGTGCTGCCCGCCGCGCCCGCCGGACGTGGGCTCACCGCCGGTCAGCGCCGTCGCCGCGCGGTGTCGCGGGCGATGGCCGAGGCCGGCTACGTCGAGGTGCTGCCGTTCCCGTTCGTGGGCGACGCGGTGTGGGACGCGTTCGGCCTCGCCGCCGACGACGTCCGCCGCCGCACCGTCACCGTGGTCAACCCGCTCGACGCCGAACGCAACACGCTGTCGACCACGCTGCTCCCCGGCCTGCTGGACGCGTTGGTGCGCAACAGGTCCCGTGGTCTGGAGGACGTGGCCCTGTTCCACCTCGGGCAGGTCGTGCTGCCGCACGCGCAGCCCGTCGTGATGCCCGAGCCCGCGGTGCGCGCGCGGCCGAGTGCGAACGAGTACAAGCAGATCGACGCCGCGCTGCCGGCGCAGCCGATGCACGTCGCGGCCGTCCTCGCCGGTGAGCGCGAGCCGCGCGGCTGGTGGGGCGGCGGCCGCGATGCCGGATGGGCCGACGCCGTCGAGGCGGCCCGGCTGGTCGGGCGGGTCGCGGGCGTCGAGCTGCGGGTCACCAAGGGCGAGCTGGCGCCGTTCCACCCGGGACGTACCGCGGTCCTGCGGGTCGGTGACTTCCCGGCCGGGCACGCGGGCGAGCTGCACCCCAAGGTCGTCGAGGCGCTGGGGCTGCCGCCGCGCACGTGCGCGATGGAGCTCGATCTCGACCTGATCCCGCTGGCCGACCTGCGGCCGGTGCCGCGGGTGTCGCCCTATCCGGCGGTGGCGGTCGACGTCGCACTGGTGACCGGCGACGACGTCCCGGTCGCCGAGGTCGCCGACGCCCTCGAGGAGGGTGGCGGTGAGCTGCTGGAGGAGGTCCGGCTGTTCGACGTCTACAGCGGCGCGCAGGTGGGGGAGGGTCGCCGTTCGCTGGCGTTCTCGATGCGCTTCCGTGCCGACGACCGGACGCTCACCAGCGAGGAGGCCAACGCCGCGCGCGACGCGGCAGTGGCCCTCGCCGGCCGGCGGGTCGGCGCCGAACTCCGCGCATGAGAGCCTGTGAGCGGCAATGGTCGCCATCGCGACTATTGCCGCTCACGACCCGGGGTCGCGAGCGCGCCGGGGCTCAGACAGCCGCGGGTGCGGCTCGGCGCCGCGCCACCTCGTCGCGGACCAGCGGCGCCACCTCGGTGCCCAGCAACTCGATGGCCCGCAGGACGTCGGCGTGCGCGATGTCGCCGATGGCGAGCTGCAGCGCGATGCGGTCGTGACCGAACAGCTCGTGGTGGTGCAGCATCTTCTCCGCCACCCGCTCGGGGCTGCCGACGACGTAGGGGCCCTGCATGGTCGTCGCGGCGTCGAACGCCGCCCGGTTGGTCGGGCTCCAGCCGCGTTCGCGGCCGATCCGGTTCATCACCCGCGAGTGCGGCGGGAAGTACCCGTCGGCGGCCTCGGCGTCGGTCCGGGCGACGAACCCGTGCATGTTCAGCGACAGCGGGGTCGCGACGTCGTGCCCCGACTCACCGAGGGCTCGCCGGAACAGGTCGGCGAACGGCACGAACCGGTCGGGCGTGCCCCCGATGATCGCCAGCGCCATCGGCAGCCCCAGCATCCCGGCGCGCACCACCGACTGTGGGTTGCCGCCGACGGCCACCCACACCGGCAGCGGGTCCTGCACGGGTCGTGGGAACACGGCCTGGTCGGTGAGCGCCGGCCGGTGCCGCCCCGACCACGTGACGCGGGGGTCGTCGCGCAGCGCGAGGAGCAGGTCGAGCTTCTCGGCGAACAGCTCGTCGTAGTCGGCGAGGTCGTGGCCGAACAGCGGGAACGACTCCACGAACGAGCCGCGGCCCGCCATGATCTCGGCGCGCCCGCCGGAGAGCAGGTCGAGCGTCGCGAAGTTCTGGAACACGCGGACCGGGTCGTCGCTGCTCAGCACCGTGACGGCGCTGCTGAGCCGGATGCGCGACGACCGCTCGGCGCCGGCGGCGAGGACCATCGCGGGCGCGGAGGCGAGGTAGTCGGCGCGGTGGTGCTCGCCGACGCCGAACATGTCGAGGCCGACCTCGTCGGCAAGCGCGATCTGCTCGACGGTCTCGCGCAGCCGCTGCGACGGCGCGACGTCGTGCGACGCGTCCGCGAAGGTGGTGACGCCGATCTCCATGCCCGCACCAAGTCGCCCGGGCGCGTGGTTTGTTCCGGCCGGCCTGCAATGGTGGGCCACATGGCACCCGGACACGACGACCCGATGGTGATCGACGTCTGGGCGGACGTCGTCTGCCCGTTCTGCTGTCTCGGCCACGCCGCGCTGGGCCGTGCGGTCGAGGATTTCGCGCACCGTGACGCCGTCGACGTGCGGTACCGCAGCTTCCAGCTCGATCCCGACCTGCCCGAGGACACGGCCGTCCCGGTCGCCGAGTACCTCGCGGCCAAGGGCGTCGCGGCCGGCCCCCAGGCCGACGAGATGCACGACCGCATCCGCGCACAGGGCGCCGCGCTCGGCATCGAGTTCCGGTTCGACCGGGCTTTGATGGCCAACACGCGGGCCGCGCACCGGATGGTGCACCTGGCCGGGGAGTCGCGGCGGTCGGCGGCGATGGTCGAGCGGCTCTACCGTGCGCAGTTCACCGAGGGCGCCCGCGTGGGGGATCACGACACCCTGGTCGGCCTGGCCGCCGAGGCCGGCGTGGACGCCGATGCCGCCCGCGACGTGCTCGACGCCCGCAAGTTCGGCGACGAGATCGACGACGACATCGTCCGCGCCGCGAAGCTCGGCGTCACGGGTGTGCCGTTCGTCGTGCTCGGGGGGACGCACGCGGTGTCCGGCGCGCAGCCGGTCGAGCTGTTCGGCAGAGCCCTCGACGCGGCGTGGGAGGCACGCACGTCGTCGTGACGGGGCTCAGTCGTCCTCGCCGTGGCGGTGCGGCGCCACCAGACCGACCGCGACGGCGATGCGGTTGAAGACGATCGGCAGGGCGATCCACAGCGCGAAGCTCCAGGCGCGCAGAAGCGGGAAGAACGGGATCGACAACAGGAACCCCGCGCCGGTCAGCGCCATGCTGATCCAGCCACGCCGCGCCAGCGACTCCGGTGTCCCGTCGACGAACAGGCCGCGCGTCGACATCCGGGAGACCATGACGGCGAGCACGAACAGCAGGAGCGCCTGGGTCAGGGAGTACAGCCCGAACCGGATCCAGGTGAGGTCGTCGCCCTCGCGGACGACCTCGGTGATGAACGGCGTCAGCACGATCAGCAGCAGCCACACCAGGTTGAGCAGCACCAACCCCCGGTCGGCCCGCCCGACGTAGCGGAACACCCGGTGGTGAGCGGCCCAGTGGTTCGCGATGGCGATGAAGCTGATCAGGAACGTGATGTAGGCGAACGACTCCTCGCCGAGGCTGTGCAGGAACGCGGCGTCGGTGTCGCCCTGGGGTACCGGCAGCTCGATGGCCAGCAGCGTGATGGCGATCGCGACGACGGCGTCGGAGAAGAACGAGAGGCGCTCCGCGGCGCCGCGTGCGATCTCGGCAGCGATGGTGGCCCGGCGCTCGGCCTCCGCCGCGGACTGTTCCGTGGCCTGATCCGTGGCCTTCGCGGAGCCCTCTGGGGTCATGGACCGGACACTAGTGATCGCCCTCACCCACCCGGTAGCTGCTCACAGGTGTTTGAGCGCCTCCTTGCGCGACAGCGGTGAGAGCTGCGGACGGCTGTCGACGAACGCCCGCACCCAGCCCGGGTCGGTCCGGGCGTACTGGCGCAGCGCCCATCCGATGCCCTTGCGCAGGAAGAAGTCGCGGTCGTCGATGCTGGCGTCGATCGCGTCGGTGAGCAGGTCGAGATCGGTGTCGCCCTTGGACTGCAGCTGGCAGATGATCGACGTGCGGCGCAGCCACGGGTCGGGATCGGTGGACCAGGCCACGACGACGGGCCGCAGGGTGTCGGGGTGGGCGCGCAGCAACGGCCCGACCCGCCGGGACGCGATCTCGTCGACGTGGTCCCACCACGCGCCGGTGACGATCCAGTGCCGCAGCCGCGGCACCCACGACGGGTCGACGAGGTGGGCGTAGCGGCGGTGCCCGACGAGTCCGGTGGCGAGGTAGCGCTCCTCGCGCCGGGTCGCGCCGTCCCACAGCGCGTCGGCCGCGGGACCGACCTCGTCGTCGCCGAGCGGGTGGGCCTCGACCAGCGCGCGCAGCAACGTCTCCCGTGCCGGGGCGGGCACACCGTGGAAGGGCATCTCCGACTTCATGTAGCGCTGCATGTCGGCGGCCGCGGCCGGGTCGCCGAGATCGGCGAGGCCTGCGCGGGCGGCGGCGACCAGGTCGGAGGCTGCGTCCGTCATGTGGCGCACCCTACGGTCGGGCACCGACACAACCGCGTTGCATCGTCATTCGAGCCTGTGCATAATCATCCACGTGATCAGGGCAGCGGTGGCAGGGGCGAGCGGGTACGCGGGAGGCGAGCTGCTCCGGCTGCTCCTCGCGCACCCGGGCGTCGAGATCGGAACACTCACGGCGGGCGGCAACGCCGGCACGCGACTCGGGGAGTTGCAGCCGCACCTGCTGCCGCTGGCCGACCGCGTCCTCGCCGAGACCTCCGCCGAGACCCTCGCGGGTCACGACGTCGTCTTCCTCGCCCTCCCGCACGGCCACTCCGCGGCCATCGCCGCCGAGCTCGGCGACGACACCCTCGTCGTCGACTGCGGCGCCGACCACCGGCTCGCCGACTCCGACGCGTGGGACCGCTGGTACGGCGGCGAGCACGCCGGCCACTGGCCCTACGGCCTGCCCGAGCTCCCCGGTGTCCGCGACGTGCTGCACGGCAGCAAGCGGGTCGCCGTCCCCGGCTGCTACCCGACGGTGTCCAGCCTCGCGCTCGTCCCCGCGCTGGTGGCGGGCCTGATCGAGCCCGACGTCGTGATCACCGCGGTCACCGGCACGTCGGGTGCGGGCAAGTCGCTCAAGCCGCACCTGCTCGGCGCCGAGGTCATGGGGTCGCTGGCGGCCTACGGCGTCGGCGGCGTGCACCGGCACACGCCCGAGATCATGCAGAACCTGTCGGCCGCGTGCGGTGGGCCGGTCTCGGTGAGCTTCACCCCGGTCCTCGCGCCGCTGCCGCGCGGCATCCTCGCCTCCTGCTCGGCCCCGCTCGCCGGTGACGCCGCGGGCGCGGCCGACGCCGTCCGCGACGCCTACGAGAAGGCCTACGCCGACGAGCCGTTCGTGCACCTGCTGCCCGCAGGCCAGTGGCCGACGACGGGCGCGGTGCTCGGCTCCAACGTCGTGGCCCTGCAGGTCGCGGTCGACGCCGACGCCCGACGCGTCGTGGTCGTCGGCGCCGTCGACAACCTGGCGAAGGGCACCGCGGGCGCGGCCGTGCAGTGCATGAACATCGCACTCGGCCTGCCCGAGACCGCCGGTCTCCCGCTGACCGGCGTCGCTCCCTGACCCGCACGTTCCCCGCGTATGTCCCCGAAGGACTCCCCGACATGACCGTCACCACCCCGAGCGGGTTCCGGGCCGCAGGCGTCGCCGCCGGCATCAAGTCCGACGACCGGCTCGACCTCGCCCTCGTCGTCAACGACGGCCCCGACCAGCACGCTGCAGGCGTCTTCACCCGCAACAAGGTCAAGGCCGCGCCCGTCCTGTGGTCCGAGCAGGTTCTCGGCACCGGCGCGCTGCGCGCGGTCGTCCTCAACTCCGGCGGTGCCAACGCCTGCACCGGCCCGGAGGGCTTCCAGGTCGCGCACGCCACCGCCGAGAAGGCCGCCGAGGTCCTGGGCTGCGGCGCGATCGAGGTCGCCGTCTGCTCGACCGGGCTCATCGGCAAGCAGCTTCCCCGCGACACCGTCCTCGCGGGTGTGGAGAAGGCCGCCGGTGCACTGGCGGACACCGAGGCCGCCGCCCTCGCCGCCGCGAGCGCGATCATGACGACCGACACCGTCGCCAAGCAGGCCGCGTACACCGACCCGGCGGGCTGGAGCGTCGGCGGTCTCACCAAGGGCGCCGGCATGATCGCGCCCTCGATGGCCACGATGCTCTCGGTCGTCACCACCGACGCGGTCGTCGACCCGGCCTCACTGCAGGACGCGCTGCGCGCCGCGGTCCGGGTCAGCTTCGACCGCCTCGACGTCGACGGCTCGATGTCGACCAACGACACCGTCCTGCTGCTGGCCTCGGGCGCCTCCGGTGTGCGGGCCGACGAGGCGGCGCTCACCGTCGCGGTCACCGCCGTCTGCCGCGATCTGGCCAAGCAGATGCAGGCCGACGCCGAGGGCGTCACCAAGCGGATCCTGGTGCGCGTCACCGGCGCCCGCACCGAGGACGAGGCCGTCACCGTCGCCCGGACCGTCGCCCGCGACTCGCTGGTCAAGACCGCGCTGTTCGGGTCCGACGGCAACTGGGGACGTGTCGCCGCCGCCGTCGGCTACTCCGACGCCCACGTCGACCCCGATCGCATCGACATCACCATCAACGGCGTCCTGCTGTGCGCGGGGGGAGTGGCCGCGGGCGGGCGCACCGACGCCGACCTGTCCGGCGAGGACATCGTCGTCGAGATCGCGCTGGGGCTGGCCGATGGCGAGGCCGAGATCCTCACGACCGACCTCTCGCACGCGTACGTGGAGGAGAACAGTGCCTACCCCTCCTGACACCGCGAGGAGTTCCGCCGCCGCCCGGCTCGAGCACGCCGGTGAGAAGGCCGGCGTGCTCACCGAGGCGCTCCCGTGGCTGCAGCGCTTCCACGGCAAGATCGTCGTGGTCAAGTACGGCGGCAACGCCATGATCGACGAGGAGCTCAAGCAGGCCTTCGCGCAGGACATGGTGTTCCTGCGGCTGGCAGGCATCCACCCCGTCGTCGTCCACGGCGGTGGCCCCCAGATCAGCGCCATGCTCAACCGGCTCGGTCTGCCGGGGGAGTTCCGCGGCGGCCTGCGCGTCACCACACCCGAGACGGTCGACGTCGTGCGCATGGTGCTCGTCGGCCAGGTGGGACGTGAGCTCGTCGGGCTGATCAACCAGCACGGCCCCTACGCCGTCGGTCTGTCCGGCGAGGACGCGGGCCTGTTCACCGCGGAGAAGCGCACCGCGCTCGTCGGCGGCGAGGAGGTCGACATCGGCCTCGTCGGCGACGTCGTGCGGGTCAACCCGGACGCGGTGCTCGACATCGTCGCCGCAGGGCGCATCCCGGTCGTCGCGGGCGTGGCACCCGACGTCGACGGGCAGGTCTACAACATCAACGCCGACAGCGCCGCCGCGGCGCTGGCCGGCGCCCTCGACGCCACGAAGCTCGTGGTGCTCACCGACGTCGAAGGGCTGTACGAGAACTACCCCGACCCCGACTCGATCATCAGCGAGCTCACCGCCGACCAGCTGGAGCCCATGCTCCCGACGCTGGAGAGCGGGATGGCGCCGAAGATGGAGGCCTGCCTGCGGGCGGTGCGCGACGGGGTCGGTCAGGCACACGTGATCGACGGGCGGATACCGCACTCGGTGCTGCTCGAGGTGTTCACGTCCGATGGAGTCGGAACGATGGTGATCCCATGACCCAGACAGGATCGACGCGGGCCTACGCCGACAGGTGGCAGGCCGCGATGATGAACAACTACGGCACCCCGCCGCTCGCGCTGGTGCGCGGCGACGGCGCCGAGGTCTGGGACGCCGACGGCCGCCGCTATCTCGACCTGCTCGGCGGCATCGCCGTCAACGCCCTGGGCCACGCCCATCCGGCCGTCGTGGAGGCCGTGACCCGCCAGGTGTCGACGCTGGGCCACACGTCGAACCTCTACGTCAACGAGCCGGCGCTCGCCCTGGCGGAGAAGCTCGTCGAGCTGATCGGCGTCCCCGGTGCGCGGGTTCTGTTCGGCAACTCCGGCGCCGAGGCCAACGAGGCCGCGTTCAAGATCACGCGCCGCACCGGCCGGTCCAAGGTCGTCGCCGCGGAGAACGCGTTCCACGGCCGCACGATGGGCTCGCTCGCGCTCACCGGCCAGCCCGCCAAGCGCACGCCGTTCGAGCCGCTCGTCCCAGGCGTCTCGCACATCCCCTACGGCGACGTCGACGCACTCGACAAGGCCGTGGACCCCGAGACCGCCGCCGTGTTCCTCGAGCCGATCATGGGCGAGGCCGGCGTCGTCATCCCGCCCGACGGCTACCTGCAGGCCGCGCGCGAGATCACCGCCGAGCGGGGCGCGCTGCTCGTCCTCGACGAGGTGCAGACGGGCATCGGCCGCACCGGGGCCTGGTTCGCCCACCAGCCGCTGGGCATCGTCCCCGACGTCGTGACGCTTGCGAAGGGCCTCGGCGGCGGACTCCCGATCGGTGCCTGCATCGGCATCGGCGCGGCCGCCGACCTGCTCGAACCCGGCCACCACGGCACGACGTTCGGCGGCAACCCGATCAGCTGCGCCGCCGCGCTCGCCGTGCTGTCGACGATCGAGTCCGACGGCCTGCTCGAGCACGTCACCCGCGTCGGCAAGGAGATCGTCACCGGCGTCGGGGGGCTGGGCCACCCGCTGGTCGACCACGTCGATGCCGCCGGGCTGCTCGTCGGCATCGCGCTGACGCAGCCGGCCTCGGCCGACGTCGCCAACGCTGCCCGCGACGCCGGGTTCCTCGTCAACAACGCCGTGCCCGACCGGGTCCGGCTCGCCCCGCCGCTGGTCCTCACCGAGGCCCAGGCCGGCGAGTTCCTGGCCGCGCTGCCCGGGCTCCTCGACTCCGCGAACGGACCCTCCTCGTGATCCGCCATCTCCTTCGCGACGACGACCTCACCCCCGACGAGCAGCGGGAGGTACTCGACCTCGCCGACGCCATGAAGGCCGACCGGCACGCCCACAAGCCCCTCGCGGGTCCGCGCTCGGTCGCGGTGATCTTCGACAAGTCCTCGACCCGGACCCGGGTGTCGTTCGAGGTGGGCATCGCCGAGCTCGGCGGCAACCCCCTGATCATGGACGCCGGGTCCAGCCAGCTCGGCCGCGGCGAGACGATCTCCGACACCGCCCGCGTCCTGTCGCGCTACGTCGACGCCGTCGTGTGGCGGACCGGCGCGCAGACCCGCATCGAGGAGATGGCCGCCGCCGCGACCGTCCCCGTCGTCAACGCGCTGACCGACGGGTTCCACCCCTGCCAGGTCCTCGCCGACCTGCAGACCATCCGCGAGCGCAAGGGCCGCCTCGCCGGGCTCACGCTGACCTACTTCGGCGACGGCGCCAACAACATGGCGCACTCGCTGCTGCTGGGCGGCGCGACGGCCGGCCTGCACGTGCGCATCTGCGCGCCGCAGGGCTTCGCCCCGAACCCGCAGTTCCTCGCCGACGCCAAGGCCCGCGCGGCCGAGACCAGCGGCAGCGTCGACGTCGTCGCCGACCCGCACGCCGCGGCCGACGGTGCCGACGTCCTCGTCACCGACACCTGGGTGTCGATGGGCCAGGAGAACGACGGCCTCGACCGCGCCGCACCGTTCCGCGCCATGCAGCTCGACTCCGAGCTGCTCGCCCGCGGCGCCGACGACGCGATCGTCCTGCACTGCCTGCCCGCACACCGCGGCGACGAGATCACCGACGAGGTCATCGACGGCCCCGCGTCGGCGGTGTGGGACGAGGCGGAGAACCGGCTGCACGCCCAGAAGGCGCTTCTGACCTGGCTCCTCGCGAAGTCGGCCGCCGAGCGTGCGGGATCGGAGCGGGCGCCGCGATGACGGCCGCGCGCAGCGGCGCCGCGTCGCGGCCGGCCAGGCAGGCCCGGATCGCCGAGCTCATCCGCGACCGGGCCGTGCACAGCCAGACCGAGCTGCTCGGTCTGCTGGAGGCCGACGGCATCGCCACGACGCAGGCGACGCTGTCGCGCGACCTCGACGAGCTGGGGGCGATGAAGCTGCGCGGCGCCGACGGCGGCTCCGCCACATACGTCATCCCGGACGACGGCAGCCCCGTCCGCGGTGTCGAGGGCGGCACCGCGCGGCTGGCGCGGTTGCTGGGGGAGGTGCTCGTGTCGGCCGACGCGAGTGGCAACCTTGCGGTGCTGCGCACCCCGCCGGGTGCCGCGCAGTACCTTGCGAGCGCACTCGACCGCGCGGCGCTGAACGACGTCGTCGGCACGATCGCGGGCGACGACACACTGCTGGTGGTGGCCCGCGAGCCGCTCACCGGCGCCGAGCTCGTCGCGCGGCTGCGCGAGCTCTGACCCGTACCACCCCGTCGCGGCGGCCCCCGACCCTGCGTGAGACCCGCGAGACTTCGACAAGGAGCACCAACCCGTGAGCAAGGTCCTGACCTCCCTCCCCGTGGGTGAACGCATCGGCATCGCGTTCTCCGGGGGGCTCGACACGTCCGTGGCGGTCGCCTGGATGCGCGACAAGGGCGGGATCCCGTGCACGTACACCGCCGACCTCGGCCAGTACGACGAGCTCGACATCTCCGGCGTCCCGACGCGCGCGAAGCAGTACGGGGCCGAGATCGCCCGGGCCGTCGACATCAAGCCGCAGCTCGTCGCGGAGGGTCTCGCGGCGCTCGCGTGCGGGGCGTTCCACATCCGTTCCGGTGGGCGCACCTACTTCAACACCACCCCGCTGGGCCGCGCGGTCACCGGCACGCTGCTGGTGCGCGCGATGCAGGCCGACGACGTCAACATCTGGGGTGACGGGTCGACCTTCAAGGGCAACGACATCGAGCGGTTCTACCGCTACGGCCTGTTGGCCAACCCCGAGCTGCGCATCTACAAGCCGTGGCTCGACGCCGACTTCGTCGAGGAGCTGGGCGGGCGCGACGAGATGAGCCGCTGGCTCACCGCGCACGACCTGCCCTACCGCGACTCCGCCGAGAAGGCGTACTCCACCGACGCCAACATCTGGGGCGCCACGCACGAGGCCAAGACCCTCGAGCACCTCGACGTGTCGCTGGAGACCGTCGAGCCGATCATGGGCGTCAAGTTCTGGGACCCGTCGGTCGAGATCGGCACCGAGGACGTGTCCATCACGTTCGAGTCGGGCTACCCGGTCGCGATCAACGGCAAGCGCTTCGCCGACGACGTCGCGCTCGTCCTCGAGGCCAACGCCATCGGCGGCCGCCACGGCCTGGGCATGTCCGACCAGATCGAGAACCGCATCATCGAGGCCAAGTCCCGCGGCATCTACGAGGCGCCCGGCATGGCCCTGCTGTTCATCGCCTACGAGCGGCTGGTCAACGCGATCCACAACGAGGACACGGTCGCGAACTACCACAACGAGGGCCGCAAGCTGGGCCGGCTGCTCTACGAGGGCCGCTGGCTCGACCCGCAGGCGCTGATGGTCCGCGAGTCGGTGCAGCGCTGGATCGCCTCGCTCGTCACCGGCACCGTGACGCTGCGGCTGCGCCGCGGCGACGACTACTCGATCGTCGACACCCGCGGCGAGGGCTTCTCCTACCACCCGGAGCGGCTGTCGATGGAGCGCGTCGAGAACGCCGCGTTCGGGCCGCTCGACCGCATCGGCCAGCTCACGATGCGCAACCTCGACATCGCCGACTCCCGCGCCAAGCTGGAGGCCTACGCCGGCCAGCCGCAGGACCAGGGCACCGTCCTGGTCGAGCACGGGACGCTGTTCGGTGAGCTGCCCGCGGGCGGGTTCGACTCGATCGCGACGGCCGACGAGCCCGCCGACGACGACCCCGGCGCCGTGCTCGACGACGCGGCCCTCGACGTCGCCGCGCTCGAAGCGGGGACCGACTGATGGCTGGGTCGGCTCTGTGGGGCGGACGGTTCGAGGGCGGCCCGGCCGACGCCCTCGCCGCCCTGAGCAAGTCCACGCAGTTCGACTGGCGCCTCGCCCCCTACGACCTGCGGGCGTCGATGGCGCACGCGCGGGTGCTGCACGCTGCGGACCTGCTCACCGACGACGAGCTCGCCGGCATGCTCGACGCCCTCGCCAAGCTGGCCTCCGACGTCGACACGGGGGCGTTCGGCCCCGCCCCCGACGACGAGGACGTGCACTCGGCGCTCGAGCGCGGCCTGATCGAACGCGCGGGCCCCGAGCTGGGCGGCAAGCTCCGCGCAGGCCGGTCCCGCAACGACCAGGTGGCGACGCTGTTCCGGATGTGGCTGCGCGACGCCGCTCGCCGGGTCGCGGCGGGCGTGCTCGACGTCGTCGACGCCCTCGTCGAGCAGGCGACCGCCCACGCCGACGCCCCGATGCCGGGCCGCACGCACCTGCAGCACGCACAGCCCGTCCTGCTCGGCCATCACCTGGCCGCGCACGCGCACGCGCTGCTGCGCGACGTCGACCGGCTGCGCGACTGGGACCGCCGCACCGCGGTCTCACCGTACGGTTCGGGTGCGCTCGCGGGCTCGTCGCTGGGGCTGGACCCGGAGGCCGTGGCCGCCGAGCTGGGCTTCACCGGCAGCGCAGCCAACTCGATCGACGGCACCGCCTCGCGGGACTTCGCCGCCGAGGCCGCGTTCGTGCTCGCCATGGTCGCGGTCGACCTCTCCCGGATCTCCGAGGAGGTCATCGTCTGGGCGACGGCCGAGTTCTCCTACGTCACCCTCGACGACGCCTACTCCACCGGCAGCTCGATCATGCCGCAGAAGAAGAACCCCGACGTCGCCGAGCTGGCCCGCGGCAAGGCGGGCCGGCTCGTCGGCAACCTCGCCGGCCTGCTCGCCACGCTCAAGGGCCTGCCGCTGGCCTACAACCGCGACCTGCAGGAGGACAAGGAGCCGCTGTTCGACTCCGTCGAGCAGCTCGACCTGCTCCTGCCCGCCGTCGCCGGCATGGTCGCGACGCTCGTCTTCCACACCGACCGGCTCGCCGAGCTGGCCCCGGCCGGCTTCACGCTGGCCACCGACATCGCCGAGTGGCTCGTCCGCCAGGGTGTGCCGTTCCGCGTCGCGCACGAGGCCGCGGGTGGTTGTGTCCGGGCCGCCGAGGCCCGCGGCGCCGGTCTGGAGGACCTCACCGACGACGAGCTCGCCGCCGTCCATCCCGCGCTCACCCCACAGGTGCGCGAGGTGCTGACGGTGTCGGGCTCCATCGCCTCCCGTGACGCCCGAGGCGGCACGGCGGGGGAGCGGGTCGCCGAACAGCTCGCCGACCTGCGTACAACTGTCACCGATGCCAGGGAGTGGCTTTCGCGATGAGCGATCCGCAGCAGGACTACGACGAGCTGAAGGCCGCCGGCCTGAAGCTCGACCTCACCCGCGGCAAGCCGTCCGCAGCACAGCTCGACCTCGCCGCGCCGATGCTCGACCTGCCCGGTTCCGAGCTCGTCCGCGCAGCCGACGGCTCGGACACGCGCAACTACGGCAACGTGCAGGGCCTGCCCGAGCTGCGTGAGCTGTTCGCGCCGTTCCTGCAGGTCCCGGTCGCGCAGCTGATCGCGGGCAACAACTCGAGCCTCGAGCTGATGCACGACACCCTCGTGCACGCGTTGCTGTCGCCGCTGCCGGGCGCCCCCGTGCGCTGGGTCGATGCCGGCCGGGTCGCGTTCCTCGCGCCCGTCCCCGGCTACGACCGGCACTTCGCTGTCTGCGAGCGCCTCGGGATCGACCTGGTCAGCGTGCCCATGACCGCCGACGGCCCCGACATGGACGAGGTCGAGCGCCTCGTCGCCGACGACCCGTCGATCAAGGGCATCTGGTGCGTGCCCAAGTACTCCAATCCCGACGGCGCGATCTACTCCGACGAGGTCGTCCGCCGCCTCGCCTCGATGCCGACGGCCGCCCCGGACTTCCGGATCATGTGGGACAACGCCTACTCGGTGCACCACCTGACCGAGGAGGAGCCCGAGCTCGCCGACGTCCTCGCCCTCGCGGCGGAGGCCGGCAACCCCGACCGGCCGTTCGTCTTCGGCTCGACGTCGAAGATCACGTTCGCCGGTGCGGGCGTGGCGTTCCTCGGCGCGTCCGAGGCCAACGTCGCCTGGTGGCTGAAGCTCACCGAGAAGCGCACCATCGGCCCTGACAAGGTCAACCAGCGCCGGCACGCGCTCTTCCTGCGCGACGGCGACGGCCTGCGTGCCCACATGGCCGCGCACCGTGAGCTGATCGCCCCGAAGTTCGCCGTCGTCGAGAAGCTGCTCACGGAGGCGTTCGCCGACACCCCCGGCGTCAGCTGGACGACGCCCAAGGGCGGCTACTTCGTGGCCCTCACCGTGCCCGACGGCCTCGCCTCGCAGGTCGTGTCGCTCGCCAAGGACGCCGGGATCGTGCTCACCCCGGCCGGCGCGACCCACCCGTACGGCAAGGATCCGCGGGACGCGCTGATCCGCCTCGCGCCGACGCTGCCCCCGCTGGCCGACGTCGAGGGCGCCATGGCCGGTGTCGTCACCTGCGTGCGGCTGGCGCTGGCCCGCGCAGGCACCAAGGCCTGATCGTGGCGAACGGCGGACGTCGCACCGGTGACCCCACCGGGGCGACGTCCGCACGCTCCGGCCCGGAGGTGCTCGTCACCCGTGCCGAACTCACCGAGGACGTCCTCACCGTCGCGCCCCGGCTGCTCGGCACCGTCCTGGAGGCCGACACCGCCGACGGGCCCGTCGCCGCACGGATCGTCGAGGTCGAGGCCTACCGCGCCGCCGACGACCCCGCCTCCCACAGCTACCGCGGCCGTACGCCGCGCAACGCCGTCATGTTCGGCCCCGCAGGCCGGCTGTACGTGTACTTCGTCTACGGGATGCACTTCTGCGCCAATGTGAGCTGCCTCCCCGACGGGGAAGCGGGCGCGGTGCTGCTGCGCGCGGGGGAGGTCGTGTCCGACCTCGGGGTGGCGCGCACCCGGCGGCCCACCGCCCGTCGTGACGACGACCTCGCCCGCGGACCGGCACGCCTCGCCTCCCTGATGGGACTTCGTAAGGAGCACAACGGGATCGACGTGACGGATGCGGCGTCGCCCGTTCGGTTGCTCACGGGTGAACGGGTCCCGCCCGGGCGGGTGATGACCGGACCGCGTGTCGGGGTGGCCGCCGCGGCCGACCTGTCGTGGCGGTTCTGGGACGGCGCCTCGTGTGCCGTGAGCGCCTACCGGCCCGGACGGGTCCGCGACCGTCACGCAATCGAGCCTGGACGAGCACAGTAGGGCAGCCTAACCTGACCTGCGTGATCGTCCGATTTCTGCGCACTCGCGCACTACGTCCGTCCGCCGTGGCCGCCTCGCTGGTCGCACTGTTCGTCCTCGCCGCGTGCGGCTCCGGCTCCGCGGGCGGGTCGTCCTCGCCGGAGACCGGCGGACCGGGCGGCGCCTTCCCGGCGACGGTCACCCACGAGTTCGGCACGACGACCATCCCTGCCGCCCCGCAGCGCGTCGTCTCCCTCGGCTACACCGACCAGGACGCGATCCTCGCGCTCGGCGTCGTGCCCGTCGGCATCCGCGAGTTCACCGGCAACCAGCCGTCGGCCACCTGGCCATGGGCGCAGCCGAAGCTGGCCGGCCAGACCCCGACGGTCCTGCCCGTCGGCGACGTCTCGACCGAGGCGATCGCGGCCCTGCGCCCCGACCTCATCGTCGGCATCTCCGCGGGCCTGACCCAGGAGACCTACGACACCTACTCGAAGATCGCCCCGACGATCGCGCAGCCCGCGGGCTTCGTCGACTACGGCACGCCGTGGCAGGACGCCACGAGGCTGACCGGCCAGGCGCTGGGCAAGGCCGCCGAGGCCGACAAGCTCGTCGCCGACCTCGAGGCCCGCTTCGCCCAGGTGAAGCAGCAGTACCCGACGCTCGTCGGCAAGTCCGTCGCGGGCGTCCGCCCGAGCAGCAACGACAACGCGAGCTTCTTCGTGTGGGGCTCTCAGGATCTGCGCGCCCGGGCGTTCGAGGCGATGGGCATGGTCACCCCCGCCGAGTTCAACACCCTCGCCGGCAACCAGTTCTACGCGACGGTCAGCACCGAGGAGCTCTCCAGGCTCGACCAGGTCGACGTCCTCGTGCTGATCACCTCGTCGGCCCAGGAGCGGCAGGCCTTCGAGTCGCTGCCCGGGTACGCGAACCTCGAGGCGGTGAAGGAGGGCAAGGTCGTCGTCCTCGACGACCAGCAGTCGGCCGCCCTGTCGTTCAGCAGCGCGCTGAGCCTGCCGTCCGTGCTCGACACCCTGCCGGGTCAGCTGGCCGCGAAGCTCGGCTGATCACACGACCGTTCGCACGCGGTACCACCGGTGCCCGGCTGCCGACCCCGGCGGCCGGGCACTGTGGAGTCACGGGGAGGATCGACGACGTGAGCATGCACATCCTCGACGAGCTGGAATGGCGCGGCCTCATCGCGCAGACGACGGACCGCGACGCACTGCGCACGGACCTGTCGGGACCCGACCCGTTGACGCTGTACTGCGGGTTCGACCCGACGGCGCCGAGCCTGCACGCGGGCAACCTCGTGCCGCTGCTCACGCTGCGCCGCTTCCAGCAGGCCGGCGCGCGGCCCATCGTGCTCGCCGGTGGCGCCACCGGGATGATCGGCGACCCGCGTGACCAGGGCGAGCGCACGCTCAACACCGCCGACGTCGTCGCCGACTGGGCAGGGCGGATCCGCGGCCAGCTCGAACGGTTCGTGGAGTTCGACGGCTCGCCCACGGGGGCGACGATCGTCGACAACCTGGACTGGACCGGGCCCCAGTCGGTGCTCGAGTTCCTGCGCGACGTCGGCAAGCACTTCTCGATCAACGTGATGCTCGCCCGCGAGACGGTGAAGCGACGGCTCGAGGGCGACGGGATGTCCTACACCGAGTTCTCGTACCTGCTGCTGCAGTCCCAGGACTACCTGCGGCTGTACCGCGAACAGGGCTGCCGGCTGCAGATCGGTGGCTCCGACCAGTGGGGCAACATCGTCGGTGGAGTGGAGCTGATCCGCCGCGTCGACGGGGCATCGGCGCACGCGCTCACCACCCCGTTGGTGACCGACTCGTCGGGCCGCAAGTTCGGGAAGTCGACCGGGGGCGGCAACATCTGGCTCGACCCGGCCATGACCTCGCCGTACGCCTGGTACCAGTACTTCGTGAACGTCGCCGACGCCGACGTGGGGAAGTACCTGCGGCTGTTCACGTTCCTGAGCCAGGACGAGATCGCCGAGCTCGACCGCGACGTGGCCGAACGACCACACCTGCGCGCCGGCCAGCGACGGCTGGCCGAGGAGCTGACGACGCTCGTCCACGGCGAGCACCACACGCAGCAGGTGGTGGCGGCGAGCCAGGCGCTGTTCGGCAGGGGAGAGCTCACGGGCCTCGACGCGTCGACCCTCGACGCCGCCATGGCGGAGGTCCCGACGGCGGACTTCGGCCTCGACGCGCCGCCCACGATCCTGGACCTGTTGTGCGACAGCGGCTTGGCCGACAGCCGTTCTGCCGCGCGCCGTGCGGTGAAGGAGGGCGGCGCCTACGTGAACAACGCAAAGGTGACCGACGAGGAGTGGGCGCCGAGCGCGACGGATCTCCTCGACGGCGGCTGGCTCGTCCTGCGCCGCGGCAAGCGCAATCTGGCCGGCGCACGCGCAGCAGGCCGCTGACCAGGGGGAACATCAAAAGGGGACCCCCGTGAAACCAGGGTTTTCGCCTCGTGTAACTTTCTCCAAGTCGCCAGCGGGCAGCACGACAGACCGGGACGGTTCTCCGGCCCAGAGTCAGCCCCCATGACGGCGACAACCTCCGGTAAGGACGAACACCTCGGTGTCGGCCTGAGGGCGTGGGACGAGCAGAGTTGACTCCGCGACTCGGACCAGGTAGCATAACAAAGTTGCTCCGGACACGGTCCGTGTGGCAAACTGACAGAACAAGCCCCAGACATCAACCGCGTCAGCGGTGATGATGGTGCGCGGATGTCTTTTGAGAACTCAACAGTGTGTCGAGCTTGTTTTTTGAATTGGCGGTTTGTGCCAGTTTGTTTGTGCTCGCATTCCGGTCCCGTCCGGGTGTGGGTGCGTGTTTGTTTGTCAGGGTTTTGTTGGAGAGTTTGATCCTGGCTCAGGACGAACGCTGGCGG
>MEGH01000026.1:217133-245669 GCA_001725415.1 Pseudonocardia sp. SCN 73-27 | reverse complement strand
GACGTCGTTCTCCGACGACGAGGCGCTCTTCGGCGCGATCATGGCCGGGGCAGCCGGCTACCTGCTCAAACAGGTCGCGGGCACCGACCTCGTCGGCGCGGTCCGCACGGTCGCGGCGGGCGGGTCGCTGCTCGATGCGAAGGCGACGTCGCAGGTGCTCGACCGGCTGCGTCGTGGCGTGGAGGCCGAGGACCCGCGGTATGCCGGGCTGTCGCCGCAGGAGCGGCGCATCCTCGACCTGATCGCCGACGGCATGACCAACCGGCAGATCGGCGCCGAGCTGCATCTCGCCGAGAAGACGGTGAAGAACTACGTCTCCTCGCTGCTGCACAAGCTGGGTTTCTCGCGCCGTACCGAGGCCGCTGTCTACGCGGAGCGCCGTCGCGCGAGGGAGTGACGCGGACCGGCGGTGCGAGGGCGTCAGGACGGGGTCCGGTGCGCGGCGACGACCGCGACCGGGCACCGTCCGTGGCGCAGCAGGGCGCGGTGCACCACGCCCCGACGTCCGGCCAGGCCACTCCTGGCGCGTGCACCCGTCACGACGAGCTGCGCCGTCGCGGACAGCCGGGTCAGTGCGGCGGCCGGCTGGTCCCGCACGACGCGTGTCACGACCTCGACCGTCGGATGACGGCTGCCGACGTCGCGCACGAGCCTTTCCACCGCCTCCGGGAGGCGGGCCGCTCCGGGGCCGGTGGCGTGGACGGCGTGGAGTGCCACCCCGCGTCGCTCGGCCTCCTCGACGGCGAACCGCACGACCGCTGCGTCGGCCGGCGTCCGGACCCCCACCACGACGGGAGCGGAGTCGTCGGGGTCGAGACCCCATCCGCCACGTTCGTGGACGACGACCACCGGGCATGCGGCACTCTCCGCGACGGCCACGCCGACGGACCCGAGGAGCGCCCCGGTGACCGGCCCCCGGCCGCGGGACCCGACCACGACGAGCTCCGCGTCACGCGCCAGGAGCCTGAGGACGGTGACGATGGAGCCCCGGGCGATCACCCGGGAGGTCTCGACGCCGGGCGCCGTCGCCGCGACCTCCGCCGCAGCCGCGGCCAACCGTTGGGCAGCGCGTCCGTCCACGCGGACCCGACCCGTCCGGCGCGGATCGTGGGACGGTGGCCGGATCACGGCGACGAGTCGGACCGGCAGGCCCCGTAGGGCGGCCGCGCGAGCCGCCCACCGCGCCGCGTCCGTCGCCGAGGGCGAGCCGTCGACACCCACCACGACGCTCCCCCGCCTGCTGCCGTCGCGGTGGCGGGTGCCGCCGTGCGGGTGGTCGGTCGGGCTCACGCCAGGTCCCGGCGCCGGAAGGCGGCCACGGCGACGACGACGAGGCCTGCCGCGATGGCGGTCAGCCACAGTGTGGACATCACGTCGTAGGTACCGCCGGGCAGATGTGCGACGTGCGTGAAGGGAGACAGGTCGAGGACCCAGGGCGCAGCCCCCACCACCGGGCCGACCTCCGCCACCAGGATGAAGGCCACGAGGACGGGCCAGACCGCGGCCGCGACGCCTCGGCCGACCCCGTACAACGCCGCCGCGATGCACGCGACGAGGACCACCGCGGGTGCCTGGGCGAGTGCCGCCGCGGTCGACCGGCCGACCTCGGCCAGGGGGGACGCGCTGCCCGGCCGGTAGGTGAGGCCGACCGACACCCCGGCCGCGGCGAGGAGCACCACGCCACCGACACAGGCCACGACGAGGTGGGACAGGAGCCAGCGTGTCCGCGAGAGCGGGGCGGACAGCACCAGGTCCGCCCGACGGGCCCGTTCCTCGCTCGCGGCGCGCAGCACCGCCGCGGCCACGACGATCGCCGCGACTGCCGCGAGGAGACCGAACTCGGCCGCGAGGAACGCGTCCGTGACCGCCTGTGGCCCGCCGAGCGCGGCGACGACCTCGCGCATCCGGGGACCGTCGACGAGCCCACCCACCCGTGACGTCACGCTCCCGCACAGGACACCGACGACGACGAACCCCGCGGTCCATGCGGCGAACAGACCACGCTCCCGCCGCCACGCGAGGCCGGCAGGTCCGTGCACCAGCCGCGACCCGCGCGCCCGACCCGGCCGGGCGGGCAGCCACCCGGACCCGAAATCGCGACGTCCGTGGACGACGAGCGCCGCGGTCGAACACAGCACCGCTGCAGCGGCGGGGAACACGAGCAGCCACCAGCGGTGGGTACCGAAGGGCTCGACGAGCTCACCCCAGCCGAGGGGCGAGACACGCACGAGCCAGGACCGTTGCGGATCGTCGGCGTCACCGATCGCCCGCACGACGTAGGCCGCGAGCAGGGCGAGGACCGCGGCGGTGATCGCCCCACGCGCCGATCCCGCGAGCTCGGCGGCGAGCGCGGCGACCGGTGCGAAGACGAGGGCGGCCGAACCCCAGACCGCGGCGAACGCGGCGGCGTCCGCCCACGACACTCCGGTCAGCACGAGCCCCGCGGCGGTCGCGGCCGTCAGCGCTGCGGCGAAGCAGGCCGCGGCCAGCAGAGCGGCCACCAGGGGCGCGAGGCGGCCGGCCGGGGTGGACGCGACGAGTTCGGCGCGTCCGTTGTCCTCCTCGGCCCGCGTGTGCCGGACGACCGTGAGGACGGCGACGACGGCGGCGGCGACGGCGCCGAGGGTGCCGAGCTTCCACAGGGCGAGCGCCCCGGCCGAGCCCGCGCCGGTGAGGGGCCCGTAGACGGCGACCAGGGCCGGTGTCGCGCGGACGGCGGCGACGGCACCGGCCCGGTCGGAGGCGGCCGGGTAGAGGGCGGCGGTGGCCGCGGCCGACAGGGCGGCGGTGCCCGCGAGGCCGAGGACCACCGCGGGCAGGCGGACCCGGTCCCGTCGGAGGGCCCGGCGCAGCAGGAGACCTGTCCCGGACGGCCATCCCGGCGTCACGACGTCTCCACCCCGGTGTCGCGTGCGATGTCGGCGAGGAACAGTTGTTCGAGGGTGGGCGGCCGCACGTCGAGGCGGACGATTCCGGTCGACGCGAGACGCCGCATCAGCTCCTGCATCGCGGCCGGCTCGGCCTCGCAGACGACCCGGCGCCCGTCCAGCTGGGAGGTGTGGACCCCGGTCAGGTCGTCGAGGCGCGGAACCGGCCCGGCCAGCTCGCTGATCACGGTGGTGCGGGTGAGGTGGCGGAGCTCGAGCAGGGAACCGGACTCCACGGTGCGGCCACGGTGGATGATCGTCATCCGGTCGCACAGGGCCTCGACCTCGGAGAGCACATGGCTGGACAGCAGCACCGTCCGGCCACGGTCGCGTTCCTCTCCGATCGCGCGCCGGAACTCGGCGTCGACGATCGGGTCCAGGCCGGCGGACGGCTCGTCCAGGACGAGCAGTTCCACGTCGGACGCGAGTGCCGCCACCAGTGCGACCTTCTGCCGGTTCCCCCGCGAGTAGGCCCGTCCACGAACCGTGGGGTCGAGGGCGAACCGGTCGACCAGGCTGTCGCGGCGGGCCTGGTCCACACCCCCGCGCAGGGCGGTGAGGAAGTCGATGGTCTCGCCGCCCGTCAGCTCCGGCCACAGTGCGACGTCGCCCGGTACGTAGGCGAGCCGTCGGTGGAGCTCGACCGCGTCGCGCCGCGGATCGGCACCGAACAGGCGCGCCACCCCGGCGTCACGACGCAGCAGTCCGAGCAGCACGCGCAGGGTGGTGGTCTTCCCCGAACCGTTGGGCCCCAGGAAGCCGTGCACCTCGCCGCGGCGCACGCGCAGGTCGAGTCCGTCGAGCGCGGTCGTCCGGCCGAACCGTTTGACGAGCCCCCGCACGTCGACCGGGAGCTGCTCGGTCACGGCCGGTCCGCGGGTTCGTCGTCCTCGTGGCGGGCGGTGTGGACCACGGCGACGGGGCAGGGCGCGTGCTGCAGCAGGGCCTGGCCGACCGATCCGAGCAGCAGGCCCCGGAACGCCCCGTAGCCGTGCGAGCCGACGACGACCAGGGCCGCCCCTTCGGCGGCCGTCACCAACGCGCGGGCGGCTCCGTCACGGACGACCGACCTCCGCACCTCGACGCCGGGGAACTTCGCGGCCCAGGGGGCGAGGGTGTCGGTCAGGGCCCGCTCCTCCTCGACGGCGACGGCGTCCCAGTCGATGTACGGGACGACGTAGGGGTCCATCACCTGCTCCAGCCACGAGTGGACCGCCAGCAGCGGAACGCCGCGGCGGGCCGCTTCCTCGAACGCGAACTCCAGCGCGGGTTCGGTGCCACCCGAGTCGTCGACGCCGACGACGACGGGGCTGTCGGGACGGTCGGCACCATCCTCCGTTCCACGTACCACGACGACCGGGCACGTCGCGTGCGCCGTGACGGACACCCCCACGGACCCGACCCGGAGCCCGGTGAACCCGCCGGTGCCCCGGCTCCCGACGACGAGCAACGTGGCCCGGGCCGACTCGTCCACGAGCACGTGCGCCGGGTTCCCGCCCCTGACCTCGACGTCGACCGTGACTCCGGGCGCCGCCTCGGCCGCTGCGGCGGCAGCCAGGTCGACGGTGGACCTGGCCGCCTCGAGCAGCACACCCCGCTCGTACTCCTCCCCCAGTGCCGGCAGCCCGACCGGGGCGTAGCCGGCCCACGCCAAGGCCGAGACGAGCCGTAGCGGAAGGTCGCGCCGGCGCGCCTCCACGGCCGCCCAGCGCGCGGCGGCGAGGGAGTTGTCGGATCCGTCGATGCCGACGACGATCCTGCCGTCGATGTGCGTGTCCACGAGTTCTCTCCTGTCCGTCGGTTGCACACACGTTGGCGCTGAGAACGGCCCGGCCGCTGCGGCTCTCCGTCCCGACGACCTGGGCCGAATGTCCCGGCGCACGGTGGCCACCGGCCCTCACCTCCCGTCGCCCCGCGACTCCGCGGGCTCACCTCCGGTGAGGGGGACGCGCCACAGCAGGCGGGTGCCGCCACCGGGTCGGCGACGCACCGACATCTCGCCCCCGAGAGCGCGTGCACGGGCCGCGAGGGAGCCGAGGCCGCGGGGCGTCGCGGAGTCCGGTATCCCGACGCCGTCGTCGAGCACCTGCACCACCAGCTCGTCGGCGAGGTCGACGGTCACCGCCACGGAGCGCCCGTCGGAGTGCCGCGCCGCGTTCGACATGCCTTCCTCGACGACGGCCACGACGTCGAGTGCCAGTCCGGGGCCCACCATGGCGTCGACCGGCCCGTCGACGCGCAGGCGTCCCCGCATGCCGGTGATCGTCGCGGCCTCGGCGACGAGATCGGACAGCCGCCTGCGCAGGCCGGGGCCCCCGTCGGGGGCGTGCGGGTCCAGGACCACCGAGCGAATCCGTCGGACGGTGTCGTCCAGCTCCGCGACGACGGTCTCGATCCGGGTCCGGGTCTCGTCGTCCTCGACGCGTCGCAGGGTCGTCTGCAGTCGCAGGCCTGCCGCGAACAGTCGCTGCACGACGTGGTCGTGCAGGTCGCGGGCGATGCTCTCCCGCTCCGAGACGACGTCGAGCCGCCGCTGCGCCCGTGTCTTGTCCGCGACGTCGAGGGCGAGCACCGCCTCGTCGGCGAACGACATGGCCAGGGGGACGTCGGCCGGGGTGAAGGCCGCGGCACCGGTGGGCCTGACCACGACGATCGCGCCGACGGCCTTCTCACCGTCGCGCATCGGCACCGCGATCCAGGGACCGGGCCACGCCTGCGACCCGGTCGCGAGGCTCACGCCCCCCGCACCGAGCAACGGCCCCCGGCTCTCCGACACCTCGACCAGCTCGGGCCCACCGCGCCACCGGTCCGGCCCCGTGACGGGCACGACGCCCGACGCGGCGGTGCGGCGGTAGCAGCCGTCGTCATCGGGTCCGAGCAGGACGACGCCGCCGGTGGAGCGGGTGAGCTGGACCAGCCGCGTCGCTACCAGTGTGAGCACGTCGTCGTCGTCCGCGCCCGCCATGACCTCGCTGCGGACGTCACCGAGCGCCTCCAACCACCGCTCACGCAACCGGCTGCGTTCGACGCGGGCGACGTTGCGCAGCGCGCCGGTCGCCACGGTGGCGAAGGTCTCGAGAGCCGTCTCGTCGTCCGCGGTGAACTCGCCGTCGTCGCGCTTGCCGTGCAGGTCCAGCGTGCCCAGCAGGGCATCCCCGGCGCCGATCGGCACGCTCAGTGCGGGCAGCGCCGAGGGCTGGGAGGAGCGGACATCCGCGGCCTGCGTGCCGTCGGACCCGTCGGCTCCGGGACGTGGACCACCAGCGCCGATGGTGCGGGTGACACCGCCGCCCACGTCCAGGACGGCGAGGCTCCCGTACCGGGCATCGACGAGGTCGACGGCGCGCTCGACGACGACGTGCAGCGCGGCGTGCGGGTCGCCCTCCGACATGACGGCGACGACCGCGTCCAGGACCCGCTGCAGGCGTCCCGGGCGCGGCTCCGCATCGTCGTGCCGACCTCCGGGGTGGACCCGGCTCGACTCCGTCCCCGGCCGGTCGGGCTCCCGTGTTCCCGCTCTGCCACGCGCCACGAGGCACTGTGACAGGCGCCACGCGACCCGTGCGTCCGGTCGGAGGACTCGACCGAACGGGACGTGCGCCCCCGATCCCCGGGACCTTCGCCGGTGGCAGCGGCGGCCCGCTCCCTCGCACGCTGACCCCGTCCCACGAGCTGACGACGGGTCGTCACGAGGCCGGAGGAGGGCGATGATCGAGACTGCCGGTTCACTCGGGCTGACGGCGTCCCAGCTCGTGCAGGTGGTGCGGGCAGCAGGCCTCGCGCCGTCGCTGCACAACACCCAGCCGTGGCGGTTCCGCGCGACGACCGACGCCCTCGAGCTGTACGCGGACCCGACCCGGCGGCTGCCGGTGGCCGACCCGGACGGCAAGGAGCTCCGCCTCGCCTGCGGTGCGGCCCTGTTCAACCTCCGGCTCGCGCTCCTCGAGCTCGGTGTCCGCCCGACGGTCAACGTCCTGCCGGACCCCGGGAACCCGGACCTGATCGCGGAGGTGCGCAGCAGCGGCCACCGCCGGCCGAGCCCCGTCGTGCGTCGGCTCGCGCCGGCCATCGCGGTTCGGCGCACCAATCGCAGGCCGTTCTCCGACAGCCGCGTCCCGACCGAGGCGCGTCACGCGCTCCGTCGCGCAGCCGTCGAGGAGGGCGCCTGGCTCGATCTCGTCACGGACCCGGAGGACCGGTGGGCCCTGAGCCGGCTGGCGAGGACGGCCCACGAGAAGCAGATGGCCGATCCGGCTTTCGTCGCGGAGCTGCAGGCGTGGACCGGGCACTCCGAGGAACGCACCGACGGCGTCCCCGCTCACGCGGGCGGCCCCCTGCCGCCGCCCAACTCGACGTGGGTCCTGCGCGACTTCAGCGGCGGCGGTGGGGCGCAGGGGCGTGCCTACGAGGCGAATCCTGTCATCGGGGTCCTGAGCGCCCACGACGACGGTCCGCGCGAGGAGATCCGCACGGGCGAGGCGCTCCAGCGGGTCCTGCTCACCGCGACCGTCGAGGGCCTGGCTGTGTCGTTCCTGTCGCAGCTCGTCGAGGTTCCGGAGGCACGCACGAGCCTGCAACGTCTGGTCAGCGGCCGCAGGCCACCCCAGGTCGTGCTGCGGATCGGCCACGGCTGGCCGGTGCCACGCACCCCCAGGCGGGACCCGCGGGACCTGCTCGAGGACCTCACCCGGCGCACCGGCTGAGCACGTCGTTCAGGGCTTCACGATCGCGACCGGGCAGTGCGCGTGCCGCACCATCGCCTGGCTGACGGAGCCGAGGAGGACGCCGCGCAGGCGTCCGCGTCCATGGCTGCCGACGACGACGAGCTGCGCATCGCGGGACCGGTCGACCAGGACCGCCGGGGCGTTGTCCCGCACGACGTCGCGGGTGACCGTCACATCGGGGTACTTCTCCCCCCACCCGGCGAGCCGCTCGGCGAGGACCGAGTTCGCCTCGACGGCGAGCGCCTCCCAGTCGACCAGTGGCCCGGCGAACGGGTCGATCATGTCGTCGCTCCAGACGTGGACCGCGACCAGCCCGACCTGCCGGGCCGACGCCTCGGCGAAGGCGAACGACAGCGCGCTCTCGCTCGTTCGCGTGCCGTCGACGCCGACGACGACGGGCCGGTCGGTGCGGTCGGCCGGGCCGGGCCGCCGGCGGACGACGACGACCGGACATCGCGCCAGGGCCGCGACCGCCACGGACACCGAGCCTGCCAGCAGGTCACCGAACCCACCCGTCCCGCGGTTGCCGACGACCAGCATCGCAGCCGAGTCGGCCTCGTCGCGCAGGACCGACGCCGCCGGCCCGTCCCGCACCTCCCACCGGATGTCGAGGTCCGGGACCGTGTCCCGGGCCACCGACCGGGCGAGGTCGATCTTGGCCTCCGCGGACTGCACAGCGACGTCGTGGATGCGCACCGACGCCAACGCGGTGAGGCCGACCGGGCCCGGCCGCAACCACTGCACCGCGGACACGAACCGGAGCGGCAGGTGTCGGCGATGTGCCTCGGCAGCCGCCCAGCGCACGGCCTCGAGCGACTCCGGCGACCCGTCGACGCCGACGACGACGGGCTGATCTCCTCGCATGTCCATGCCGCTCCTCGTCTCGGATGGTCCCCTCCACGATGGCCGGGCCGGCCACCCGGTCGCTGCGGCCGGCCGTCACGCGTCGGCGGGTCCGAAGTCCCTACTGCCGTTGCCCGGCCGGCGCGCCGCACCCGGAGGATCGGCGCGATCCAGCCCGAGGCGTGCCGAAGGGGCCGACCGGACCCGATGCGGAGGACGTTCGCCTCCGGCGCGCCGTCCCGGGCTCCCGGCACCGTCGTGAGACGGCAGGCACGACGTGCCGCGTGCCCGGGCCCGCGGACGTCGACCGGCGCGAGAGGATGTGGTGCCGACGTGACGTCCACCGACAACGGACCTCGGATCGTCGTCGGCCTCGACGACACCGCAGCCGGGCTGCGGGCGGTGACCTGGGCAGCCGCGGAGGCGTCGGCGCGGGACTGCGCGCTGTCGATCGTGCGCGCCGCGGCCCGCGCCGAGGGCGGCACGTGGCCGTCCCACGGTCACCAGGTCCTCGACGCGGCCCGGGCCGCGGTGGGCGAGACCCATCCGCTGCTGCGGGTGTCGACCGTGCAGGTCGACGACGAACCCGCCACAGCCCTGCTCGAGGCCGCCGAGGACGCGGTCCTGCTCGTGACGGGCCTGCCGTCGTCCACGCTCGTCGAGTCGATCCTCGGATCGGTCGGGCTGGACCTGCTCGGGCCTGCGTCGTGCCCGGTCGCCGTCGTGCGTCCGCCCGACACCGTCGACGGCACCGTCGTCGTCGCCGGGGTGGGGCCCCACACGGACGCCTCGGCCGTCCTGGCCACCGCCTTCGCCGCCGCGGCGGCGCATCACATCCCCCTCACCGTCGTCCACGTCCCGGACCGGGGCGCGTCGTCGACGCCGGACGATCTGTACGACGACATCCGGCTCTGGTCCTCGCCCTACCCGTCCGTCGACGTCGCGGTCAGGACCGTGGCGGGAGAGGCGGCGGAGGTACTCGCCCAGATGTCGCAGGGCGCCAGGATGCTCGTCGTCGGCGGCCCGGGCGGCCACCGTGGCGAGCGTGGGCTCTTCGGCTCGACGACCCGCTCTCTCGCATGGAACAGCAGGTGCCCGATGGTCGTCACCCACACGGCGGCCGGCACCGCTGATCGCTCAGCCCGGCTCGTCGGCAGCTCCGCCCGCGCCGCGGACCCGCCTGCGCGCGGCTGATCGCGCCCACCGCACGGACCGATTCGACCAGACAGGAACCACGATGCTCGACCTCAGCCCCGCCTCGACCGTCCGATCCGCGATCGACCTGGCATGCATGGCGCCGTCCGTGCACAACAGCCAGCCGTGGCGATGGCTGGTCGGGCCGCACACCGTGCATCTCTACGCCGATCTCCGCCGATGGTTGCCGGCGACCGACCCCGACGGCCGCGACATGGTGATCAGCTGCGGCGCCGCACTCGACCACCTCCGGATCGCACTGCAGGCGAGCGGCCATCGCCCGGCCGTGCACCGGCTGCCGAATCCCGCGGACGGTGACCATCTCGCCGCCGTCGAGCTGCGCAGCAACCAGTACGCCGACGCCGACCTCTCCTTGGTCAACGCCGTTCCCGCCCGCCGCAGCGACCGGCGGCCCTACGGTTCGTGGCCGGTTCCGGCCGCGTTCGTGGACGAGCTCGTCGCCGCCGGGAACGGGCGCGGTGCCCTCGTCCACCTCGTCGAGCCGGGCGAACGACCGGCAGTGGTGCGGGCGATCCGGGAGGCGGAGGCGGTGCAGTCCGCCCAGCCCGGCTACGACACGGAGCTGGCCCTGTGGAGTGGAGCGGTCGCCGGGCCGGACGGGGTGCCGGCGGCGAACCTGCTCGACGATCCCGCGGCGGGCGGCCCGGCGTCCCGCCGGTTCGCACCCGGCAGTGTCACGCCGGCCCCCGGCCGGTCCGACGACGCCGCCGAGCTGTTGATCATCGCAACCTCGTCGGACGACGCACTGTCCTGGCTCCGGGCCGGCGAGGCCCTCAGTGCGATCGCCCTGCGCGCGGTCGATCTGGGCCTGGCGTCGTGCCCGCTGAGCGCGCCGTTGGAGGTCCCGGCGACGCGTGTGGCGCTCCGCGACGGGGTCCTGGGTGGTGCCGCGATGCCGCAGGTGGCGCTGCGCGTCGGATGGCCTCCGCCCGGGTCGCTGCCGCGGACACCGCGGCGTTCGCTCGACGACGTGATCGCCGAGATGACGGTGTGACGGGGCTCGTGTCGGCCCCCGCGGGCGTCTGTCCCTCCGCCGAGGTGTGCGAGACGCACCTCGGTGTCGTCGTGCTCGTCGGCGATCGGGCGTTCAAGGTCAAGAAGCCGGTCCGGACCGCGTTCTGCGACTTCTCGACACCTGCTCTGCGCCGTGCGGCCGTCGAACGCGAGCTGCGGCTCAACAGACGCCTCGCACCCGATGTCTACCTGGGCACGGCCGAGCTGCGAGGCAGCCACTGCGCGGAACCGGTGCTCGTGATGCGCCGGATGCCCGGCGACCGCCGGTTGTCCGGCCTCGTCGCCGCAGGGGCCGACGTCACCGAGGGCCTGCGCAGGCTCGCTCGAGACCTCGCCTCCTTCCACGCGGGTGCGGAGCGGTCCGACGCGATCACCGCCGACGGGGGGCTCCCGGCCGTACGCGCCCGCTGGACGGCGAACCTGACGGAGATCGACCCGTTCCGCGGGGATCCTCTCGACGGCGCGACGCTGGACGCGACGGCCGACCTCGCGGGCAGGTTCCTGGCCGGGCGGGACGCAATGTTCGCCCGCCGCGCCGCAGCCGGTCGTGTCGTGGACGGCCATGGGGATCTGACCGCCGCCGACGTGTTCCTCCTGGACGACGGACCACGCATGCTCGACTGTCTCGACTTCGACCCGCACCTGCGGCACGTGGACGGACTCGACGACGCCGCGTTCCTCGCGATGGACGTCGAACGGCTCGGGCAACCGCGCGCGGCGGAACGCTTCCTCGCCGCCTATGCCGAGTTCGCCGGCGACCCGGCGCCGCAGGCACTCGCCCACCACTTCATCGCCTACCGTGCGTTGGTCCGGGCGAAGGTGGCCTGCCTGCGCCATGCCCAGGACCCGGCCGTCGGGGCCGACACCGAGGCCGCCCGGCTCCTCCGGCTGAGTCTCGAGCACCTGCGACGGGCTGCACCACGCCTCGTGCTGGTCGGTGGCATGCCGGGCACCGGGAAGTCGACGCTGGCGGGGGCGCTGGCCGACCGCACCGGCGCGGTCCTGCTGTCGAGCGACCGCACCCGCAAGGAGATCGCCGGGATCGACCCGCTCACACCGGCCGGCGCGGCGTTCGGCAAAGGTCTCTACACCGCCGACCGCACGGCGGTGGTGTACGCCGAGCTGCTGCGTCGGGCCGCGGTACTGCTCGCGGAGGGTGAGTCCGTCGTTCTCGACGCGTCGTGGTCGAGCGCGACGGCCCGCCGGGACGCCGGCGCCGCGGCGACCGCGGCGGCGGCCGACCTCGTGGAGCTGATGTGCACCGTCCCCCCGGAGGTCGCGGACGAGCGGCTACGCCGACGCCGGGGCTCGGCGTCGGACGCCACACCCGAGATCGCGACCGCACTCCGGGCGACCGCCGACCCGTGGCCCTCCGCCACCGGGATTCCGACGGCCGGGTCCCCGGACTCGTCCGTGGCGCGCGCCCTCGCGGCGTGGGAGCGCGCGGCCGTCCGGCACGTCACCGCCCCGGACCGCGCCGGGTCGCCCGCGGACGGGCCGCCCACCGGCCTCGACTGACACCAGCGGGGTTCGACCTCCATCACTCGTCGACGAGAGGAGCCACCGATGTTCCGAACGAGCACGACCCGGTGCCGCCGGCCGGCGGTCGCCCTCACCGCCGCCCTGGTGGCGACCCTCCTGCTCGCCGGATGCGCGGCCACCAGCGCGGCCGGCCCGGTCGCGGACGCGCCGGGTTTCTGGCTGGGGGTCTGGCAGGGGATGATCCTGCCGATCACCTTCCTCGTCTCGCTCTTCTCCGATCAGGTGGCCGTCTACGCCGTGCCGAACGCAGGCCACCTCTACGACTTCGGTTTCGTGGTCGGAGCCTGCGTCATCCCGCTGCCGGGCACGCTGCTGCGCGGGGCGACGTCCCGCCGCCGGGCGAAGGCACGACGGTGAACACCGGGCCCCACACGGACGTCGGCCACATCGCGGGTACCGACGACCTGGTCGACCACGGCGAGATCGTCGCTGCGCTCGACCTCGCCCGGCGCGCCCCGTCGGTGCACAACAGTCAGCCCTGGTGGTGGCGGATCGGCGACGGCGTCGTCCAGATCTGGGCGGACCTGGAACGCTGGCTCCCGGCCACCGATCCGGACGGACGTGACCTGCTCCTGGGGTGCGGCGCCGCGCTCCATCACCTGCGGGTGGCGCTCGCCGCTCGCGGCCACAGCACCGTCGTGCGCCGGCTACCGGACGAGGACGTGCCCGACCTGCTCGCCGTCGTGGGCGTCCGGCCCGGATCGACGACCGACACGACCGTCGATCCCGGTCTGGCTCCGGCGATCCTGCGGCGACGGTCGGACCACCGCCCCTTCCGCCGGCTACCCCTGCCGGCCGCCGATCTCGCCGCCCTCACTGCCGCGGCCCTGTCACAGGGTGTCCATCTGCACGTCGTCGACGACGACGCCCAGGCGGGCGTGGTCGAACTGGCACAACGCACGGCCGCCGCCGAGCACACGTCGGCCGGGTACGTGACCGAGCTGCACAGTTGGGTCGACGGCGACGGCCCGACCGGCACGGCCGGCGCGGGCACCGTTCGGGGATGGCAGGGCCCGACGGTCGACGGTGCGGTTCTCGTCCTGCTCGCGACCTCCTCGGACGACCGTCTGTCGCGGCTGCGGGCAGGCGAGGCGGCGAGCGCGGTGCTGCTCGCGGCGACGAAGCTCGGGCTCGCGACGTGCCCGTTGAGCGAGCCGCTCGAGACCGACGTCGCGCGAGGGCTGGTCGAGGCCGAGGTGCTTCGCGGATCGACGTGCCCCCAGCTGTTCGTGCGCGTCGGCGAGCCGACGTTCGAGCCGACCGCCGGGCCCCCCGTGTCGACGCCCCGCCGAGCTCTGGCCGACCAGGTCGAGCTCTTGAGGCCCGACGAGTAGCCGCAGGTCGTCCGTGCAGCTGCACGGAGCGTCGATGGTGCGGCGGCAGGCTGCCCCGGTGCTACTCACGACGCCGTGTCGGGTCGACGAGGGGCTCGTGCCGACGGACCGCGACCGCCAGCACCATGACCGTGAGCCCGACGACGAGGAGGAGGACCACCAGCACGGTCAGACGCTGTGTGACCATCATCCGTCCACCGACCCACGCGACGAGCGCCCCTCCGGCGAGGATCGACGCGAGGGGTGCCGCCACCGAGCGGGCCAGTTCGATCGCGGCGGCGGCCGTCATCGGCACGGTGACGACGAGGATCAGCACCACGCCCGTTGCGACCCCGTTCGCGGGGGGTGTCCGAATCGGCCATGTGCCGGAACCGATCACGTCGTGCAGGATCGACGCCACCCCCGCGTAGAGCGCGCACACCGCGACGACCGCCTCGATGCCGATCACCGACCAGTGGGTCCGCCGTAGCGTCTTCGCGCCCGACCACCGCCGTGGGGACGTCGTCCGCATCGTGTTCCTCCGCCGGCCTGCCACACCGATGTACACGCGGCCACGCCGACTGCTCATGGGCGTCGTCGGTCCGTTCCGGTCGACCGGTCCGCGCCACGCCGGTCCCGCGCGCCGGCCGAGCGCGGTTCCCGGTGCAGACGGCCCCACATCCGTCCGACCCGTTTCCACACGGAGCGCCGCTGCTCACCCGGTCGTCCGCCCCGGCGCCGGGCGAGCCAGGCCATGCAGAACAGCAGCCCGGTACCGGCTGCGAGGGCAACGAGAGCCAGCAGCGCCCGGGGGACGGTGGGCACGTTGTCGTTGGCCGGCGCGAGTGACCACCCGAGTCGACGCGAGGGCGCGGGAGCGACGGCGCCGGCCCCCGTGCGATCGACGGCCTCGCCGGAGGCCGGTCGATCCCGGGCGCCGACAGGAGAGCGGTGGTCGCGCAGGACGACGACCCTGCCGCGAGCGGCTGCAGCGTCCGGGAGGACGCTGGGGCGACGCTCGCCCCCGTCCGCGACGGGAGCGGTCCAACCGGCCGGCGCCCGGATCGTGGCCGGGACCTGCAGCGTAGGCCCTGCCACGGCGACGCAGGACAGAAACACCGTGATCAAACCACATGTCACGAGGATCCGAGCGGCGCCGCTCGAGCACCTCGTGACTCGTTCCCGCCGTCGGGACGCCGGGGACGACTGCGCCGATCCGTCCACGTCAGTACCGACCGGGCCTGCGCAGCCGGAACGCCGGAAGGGGCAGCGGGTCGGCCGTCGCCGGCACCGCGACGTCGACGATCACGTTGCGTCGCTCGTAGAGGTCCGCCATCGCCTCGGGCGTCGCGGCGACGTCCAGCAGGATCGCGTGGACGGGTACCCCCTCGTCGAGCAGGACGTGGCAGTACACGTGCGGGGCCGTCTCGGCGGGGTGTGGCCCCGCCGGGGGCGCGCCGGCGTGGGTCGCGAACAGCAGCAGCCCACGACCGGTCAGGGAGATCTCCTCATGGTGAAAGCTTCCGCAGCCGGTGCACGCGGTCGTCATCGGGAAGGTGATCTGCCGGCATTCGGAGCACCGGTGGGCGAGCAGACGGCCCGCCAGGAGCGCGTCGACGTGGCGTGCGACCAACGATGCCGTGCTCACAGGCCCTCCAGCACGAGCGTGTGGCTGATCGCCATGTGGCCGTGCGTCGCGATCACGGCGAGCCGGGGCGGCGGCAGGACCTGGGCCCGACCGGCCTCGGCGCGGATCTGCCGCACGACGTGGTGGATGTCCGACCCGGCACTCGCCGCGCCGGCGTCGCCGAACGCGTGCCGGCCGCCGTGGGTGGTCATGGGCCGGTCCCCGTCGAACCGCAGACGCCCGTCGTGTGCGGCGCGGAGTCCGTCCCCGAACCCGAGGTAGCCCATCTGTTCGGCGGTGACGATGCCCATCACGTGCGACGAGTCGTCCACATGGAGGTGGTCGACGTCGGCGCGGCGGATCCCGGCCATCCGGTATGCCTTGCGCGTCGCGACACGGATGTGGGGCCACTCGGTGGGGTCCAGCAGGTATCCGGGAGCGGTGGCGGTCGCCGCCGCGAAGCCACGGACGGCGACCGCCCGGCTCGGCAGGCCGGCGGTCGCCTCGGTGCGGACCAGCACCACGGCGGAGGCCCCGTCCGCGGCCGTGGCCGTGCTCAGGCGGCGGGAGGGCCACGCGACGAAGGGGTTGAGGTCGGACTGCCAGAACTCGAACGGGCCGCCGAACCCCCGCTCGCCGGCCTGCTCCTCGAGGGTCGCCCGCAGGATCGCCCGCGCGTCGAGCGAGCCGTGCAGCCGTTGGGTGCGGCAGAGCTCGAACATGGCCCGGTCGTAGTCCTTCGGCGACACCCCGTGCCGTCGCATGTACCCCTGGGCGACGATGCCGTTGTCGGCTGCGACCGCGTCCTGCCCCTGCCGGATCGCGAGGAGCCGACCGGGGCGCGTGCCGTCCCGGCCCGATGGCCGACGCGCGGGCAGCGCGTCCCACTCGTACGGGCTGCCGCCCCTCGGCGTGCTCCGGCCGGCCCCGACACCGACGACGAGAGCGGTGTCGATCACCCCTGACGCGATCGCCTCGGTCGCAAGCCCGACTCCGACGCTGGTGGTCGCGCCGGCGGCATCGACGGGGACGGCCGGCGAGAGCCTCATACCGATCCACGCGGCCAGATCGGCAGCCGTCGACCGCGGGTGCGAGGTCGGCAGCGAGACGCCGCCCGCGTACAGCGCCCCGACGTCGGGGCCGCGCATGCCCGCGTCCTCGAGTGCCTCGCGGGCGGCTGCTGCGGCCAGCTCGTGCAGCGTCGGACCTCCGGTGCCGGGTGCCGAGGCGAGATCTCCGAACCGGGTGCACCCGACGCCGGCGATGCAGACACGCCCGGCGAGACCCTCGGGCATCTCAGCGTGCTCCCCGACGAGGTGCGCCGCGCCGCCCCGGCGTACCCCCGTCGAGCGTCGCGTGCGCGTCGCTGCCGGTGGTTGCGCTGCCGGGAACCATGTGACCAGGCTTCCCGGTGCGACCAGGAGGCCCCAGGGCCGGAGGGACCGGCAGTCCGGTCCGGGAGACCCCCGCCGGCCGGGCCACAGGACCTGTAGTCGGTCGTCCCGCAGCACCGGCACGCTCATCGGCCGCGCGTCACCGATCACCGTGCCGGGCCGAAGGTCCGCAGCCGAGCGTCATCCGCCCGCCGGGCTCCGGAGGTTCACGGTGCCGGCACCGCCCACCTCAACCGGCTCCCGCCCTCGTCGCCGGGCGCGAGCGAGAAAGTGCCGCCCCGACGCTCCGCCCGCCGCCGCAGGTTCTCCAGCCCGCTGCGACGTCCGGCCGGCCCCGGCCCGACGCCGTCGTCGGCAACCTCGACCACGACACCGCGTCGCGATTCGGCGACGACGTCGACCTCCACCGTGGACGCGTGGGCGTGCCTGGCCACGTTGGCGAGCGCCTCACGAAGCACTGCCACGAGGTCGTCGGCGAGATCGGGGTCGTCCACCAGCGCGTCGACCGGGCCGGTGAACCGCAGCATCGGCCTGAACCCCAGGACCTGGCCGGCCTCGTCGACGACCTGGAGGACCGCCGCGCGGAGGCCGTCGGCGTCGGTCTGCTGCAGCGCGAAGATCGAGGTCCGGATCCGCGCGATCGTGTCGTCGAGGTCGCCGACGACGCCGCGGAGCCGCTCGGCGTACGCGGGTTCGGCGACCCGCACAGCGACACTCTGTACCGCCAGCCCGGCGCCGAACAGCCGCTGGATGACGTGGTCGTGCAGGTCCGCCGCGATCCGCTCACGCTCGTCGAGCACGCGGGTACGTTCACGTTCCGCGCGGGCCTCCGCGAGCTCCAGCGCGACAGCCGCCTGATTGGCGAACCCGGACACCATCTCGAGGTCGCTCTCGCGGAACACCGGCCGGCCGCGCACACGCACCACCGCCAGCACCCCGTCGGTCCGGGACGGTCCGACGAGCGGCACGACCAGCATCGGGCCGGCATCGAGATATCCGGCCACGAGCGCGGGAGTGAGATCGGGACGGTCGCCGGGTGCGGTCAGCCGCAGCGGGACGGACGACGTGAACACCTCACCCGCCACGGAACCGCGCATCGGGAAACGACGTCCCCGGAGACTGCCGAGTAGCTCGTCGAGCCCGGGTCTGCCGTCGACGATGTCCACCCGCAGCTCGTCGTGGCCCCCGTCGTCGGCGCGGACCAGGACCGCGAGATCCGCCTCGGCCAGCTCCCGGCTGCGCTCGACGATCAACTCCAGCGCGTGATTGCCCGTCCCGCCCAGCATCTGCCGGGTGACTGCTGCGGTCGCCGCCATCCACTCGCCTCGCGCGGTGGTCGCATGGAACAGTCGTGCGTTGTCGATCGCGACCGCCGCGCTCGCCGCGAGGGCGCGTGCGAGCTCCTCGTCCTCGGAGCTGAACTCCCCCCGCGCGCACTCGGTCAGGTAGAGGTTGCCGAAGACCTCGTCCCTGATCCGGATCGGAACACCCAGGAAGCTCCTCATCGCGGGATGCCCGTCCGGGAAACCCGACGACCGGGGGTCCGCCGCGATCCGGCGCATCCGGATGGGATCACCCTCGTCGATGACCGCCCCGAGCAGCCCCCGGCCCTTCGGCAGGTCGCCGATCTTCTCGACGGTGTCCGTGTCCATGCCGGAGTGGACGAACTCGGCCAGCCCACCCTCGGGTGCGAGTACACCCAGCGCGGCATAGCGCGCGTCGAGGAGGGTTCGTGCAGCCTCGACGATCCGGCGCAGCACGACCGGCAGCGCGAGATCGGCGGTGATCGCCTGGTTCGCCTTGAGCAGGCCACGCAGCCGTCCTTGTGCGGCCATGACCTCGCCCGCCCGGTCGACGAGCTGCCCCAGGAGCTCGTCGAGCTCGAGACGGGGCAGGTCCGGGAACGTCAGCTCCGGGGGCTCCGCCGCAGGCCGGACATCCCCACCCTCGTCGGGCGGCTCGTTCGCGGTCATCCCGCCTCCGCTGGGCCGGCATCGGTCCGGCCCGCACCCGACCGTCGATTCCCGACGTGTCGGCGACACACCCTACGGCAGCCACCCGGGCGGGTCACAGCGTCGTGGGACCTTCGGGACGCCGCCACGACCGTCCGCGTCAATGCCGGCCGGAGCCTTCCCGACCGCTCCAGCCGGGCTCGACCCGGCGCCACTCGCAGGCCCACTCGGCCGCCCGGAGCCGGTCCAGCCACCGTCGTTCGGACCACAGGGCGAGAGCGAGCACCATTCCACCTGCGCCGAGCATGCCCAACACGCTCACGGCCGTCATGATCGGCGGGAACTCCGGGCCGGGCGGGGGTCCGACGACGTCGCCCTGTCGATCCGTCCAGATCGTGACGGTCCGGCCCGCCTTCGTCAGGGCGGGGACCTGTGTGAACCCGGTGTGCACAGTCCCGTGGGCATCGGTCCAGCGGACACCGCCGTACACGGAGGCGAGCCCACCGTCCCGCGGGGCTGCGGGGACGTCGGAGAGTGTCGTCGCCGAGGTCTGTACGAGGTCGGCTGCCCTCTGGCGCACCGTGTCCCACGCGGCGGCGTGCACCCAGGTCCCGACGGCCGCCGTCACGACCAGCAGGGCTGCGGCCACTGCGCAGAACAGCCATGTCGTCAGGGTCTCGACGCGGTCGCTGCGCCGGCGAGGTGGGCGGCGCCGGCCCGTCCGGCGACCGGGTTGCCGCTCGGTGCGCATGGTGTCCTCCCGTGGTGCCGGTCGGCGCCGAGAGTGTCGGGCGCGGGCGCCGGGCGTGTCGGTGACGAGCACACCGCACCGGCACACGGCCGTCGTAGGGCCGAGCGGTCCGTGACGCCCGCCGGAGGTCCCCCGTGTCCGGGCGGACGGTCCCGAGCAGGACACCTCGCCTGCATCCGGCTGCCCCCGGTCACCGCCTCGGCCCGGCGTGCACACCCCGTCAGCGCACCCTGACCACCGGGCACGGGGCGAATGCGATGAGTCCCTGGAGCACGGATGCCTCGGTCGTTCCGGAGACGATGCGATCCCGGTGGCCGACAACGACCGTCCGCGCGGCTCGCGCGTGGTGCAGCAGGGTGGCGAGGGCGGTGTCCTCGGTCAGCTCCGTGCCGACGGCGAGACCCGGCCGCAGCGCCCGTACTCGCGCGACCTCCTCGTCCAGGAGCCGGCGTGCCGCGGCCTCCCGCTCGGCCCAGTGATCGCTGCCGAGGTGGAGGTCGCCGTCACCGCTGGTCGTGAGCTCGTTCCAGGCGTGGACGAGCACGAGCGGCGCCGCCCACGCCGCGGCGAGTCCGACAGCCGTGTCGGCCGCCGCGCGGGCCGGCTCCGAGCCGTCGACCCCGACGACGACCGGGCCCTGCCGTGGAGGCGGGAGCTGTGGCGTCGCGCCGCGGACCACCGCGAGCGGGCAGGTCACGCCATCGGCGAGCAGGCGGGCCAGCGGGCCGGTGAGCCCGGGCCCGAAGCGTGTACCCGCGCTGCCGAGGACGAGCATTCCCGCGTCGCACGACTGCGCGATGAGGACCTCGGCAGGGGTTCCCGGCACCATCGCGGTGCGCACGTCCCGTACCCCGACGGACTCGGCCTCGGTGCACAGCCTGCGCAGGACGTCGGCCGTGGGGCTGTCGCGGCCGTCCTCGGGCCGGACGGCGTGGACCAGGCACAGTCGGGAGCCGCGGGCCGCCGCGAGATCGGCTGCCCACCGCGCCGCCGCACCTGCCGAGGCGCTCGCGTCGACGCCGACGACGACCGCGCCGGTCTGTGCGTCGTCGCGGACGGTGGGGGCCGCGACCCGGGCGGCCTCGGACGCGGGCGTTGCAGCCGACCCGGAGGTGAGTTCGTCGATCACGGACACGACTCCTTCCAGCCGTGCGACCAGCGCGACGGCGAGTTCGACGTCGGAGCTGCGTGCCAGCCACCCTCGCAGGGTGACGACCCCGTCGCGCACCTCGACATGGACCGCGCCCGGCTCGGCCCGCAGGAAGTGACCGAACACCTCGTCGACGATCTCGGTGCGCAGGTCGTCGTCGGTACGGAGGAACACGGCGAGCACGTCGGCCCGTCCCAGCACGCCGACGACCCGGTCACCGGCGGCGTCGAGCACGGGCAGCCAGCCCACCCGGTGCGAGCGCATCGTGCGGGCGGCCTGGGCGATCGACTCGTCGCTGCGGATGCACACGGCCGGCGCGGTCATCACATCGGCCGCCGTGACCGGCGGCTCGACGTCGGTGTCGCGATTGGACCGCGCCGGTTCCCCCTGCCGGCGGGGGTCCCGCTCCTCGGCGGTCCGGAGGAGGTCGGCCTCCGAGACGACCCCGAGCACGGTGCCACCGTCGAGCACCGGTACGGCCCGGATCGAGCGGCCGAGAAGTGTTCTGGCCACGTCGTCGAAGGGTGTGCCCGGGGACACCGAGACCACGTCGGTCGTCATGACGTCACGGACGAGCCCGCGCTGCAGGACGGTGCGTCCGGCGGGGGTCATGGCCTGACCACCGCGACCGGGCAGTCGGCGTGGCGGAGGACCGCCTGCCCCACCGATCCCAGGAGGGCACCGCGGACCGCCCCGCGACCGCGGCTGCCGACGACGACGAGCTGCGCGGTGGCCGATCGGCCGATCAGCATCCTGGCGGCGTTCTCGTGCTCGACGATCCGTGTCACCTCGACGTCGGGGTACTTCTCCGACCAGCCGGCGAGCTGGGCGTCCAGGATGCCGAGCTGCTCGGCCTCGATCTCGTCCCACTGCAGGAGCGTCCAGCCGGCCTCGTCGATCGTGGCGTCGCTCCAGGCGTGGGCGACGACCAGCCGGGCGTTCCTCGCGCCGGCGGCGTCGAACGCGAATGCCGCCACGGCGTCGTCGGCGGACGAGCCGTCGATGCCCACGACGACGGGACCGCCTGCGGTCACGGTGCCCCGGGCGACGACGACGGGGCACGCGGCCGACGCGGCCAGCCCCACGGACACGGACCCCGCGAGCAGCCCGGCGAACCCGCCGACGCCGCGGTTGCCGACCACGAGGACCGAGGCATCGGCGGACTCCTGGCGGAGCACGGCCACCGGGGGGCCGCCGCGTACCTCGGTGACGATCTCGACGTCCCCGGCGGCGTCCGTGGCGATCGCGCGCGCCTCGGCGAGCCTCTCCTCCGCCGCGGCGACGATCATGTCGCGCACGAACGGTGGCTCCAAGGCGGTCGCGCCGATGCGGATCGGGGTGACCGTCTCGACCGCGGTGACCAGCCGCACCGGGATGTGGCGCCGGCACGCCTCCTCGGCAGCCCACCGCACCGCGGCTGTCGCCGCGTCGGACCCGTCGACGCCCACCACGACGCAACGGGGCTTCTGATCGTTCACGGTTCCTCCCGTTCCGGGTTGTCGTCCACGGTCTCGTCGCGCTCCGGGCGCGGGCCACTGCTGACGGTCCCCCCGGCCCCGGTCCGACGGCCCGCGCCGGGGAGGTCAGAAGTCCTGCGCGGCCGGACTGGCTCCTGCCCACACCGATCGGGCCCGGGCCGGCTCGGGCTACGAACGGCCGTTCGCGCCGGTGGTGCGTTCGACGGGGTCTCCGGACGGGCGCGACGACGTCGGTCGATCGCCCGGTGAGCCGTCGTGGTGCTCCAGTCGAGCGTCGGGCGGCGGGTGGATCAACGTCTCGCTGTCGTCGTCGAGCCACCGCACCCGGTAGGGGGGCGAGCCATCGGCATGGAGCAGTGCGATCACCTGACCGCGCCGTACGTGATGACTGTTCGGGGGCGGCTGTATGACCAGCCAGTCGCCGAGCTGCGCTCGCATCATCGTCGTCCTCGCTTCGTCGTCGTCCCCACGCATGTCGTCGGCCGGGCGCACCTGCTCGTGCTGCAGAGATCCGGCATCGGTGTCCCACTCGGGCCAGTCGCCGTGGAGCGCGAGGATCACCCCGGCGTCGCAGTCTCCGGGGCGGGGCGAGCGGTCCCGGGACACCCGCCGCCGGGTCCGCGCATCCGTGAGCGCGGGATCGGGCTGCGCATTCATCGGCCGAGCTTCTCCTCCGTGGTCCGGTGTCCCCAGGGCCTCTCAGAACAAGGGGACCCGCAGTGGCCCGTTCGCCTTCTCGGCGAACCGGTACGACAGACCGTCCTCGACGACCAGACCGTCCTCGACGGCCACGACCCCCTCGAGCCGTGACACCAGGTTCACCGCGAGCTCGGCGTCCGATCGGCTGGGCACCTCACCGGCCAGGGTCACGACCCCGTCCCGGACAGCGATCTCGACACCGGTCGGGTCGATCAACAGGATTCTGGTGAAGACCTGGTCGACGACCTCTCGCCGCAGATCGTCGTCGTCACGCAGGAAGACCCCGAGCAGGTCCGACCGCCCCAGCACTCCCACGAGGCGGGCGATGTCCTGCTCATCGGGTTCGACCACCGCGAGCCAGCTCACCTTCCGCGAGCGCATGAGGCGGAAGGCCTCGGCGACAGAGGCCGTCGGGCGTACGGCTACGACCGGGCTGGTCATCAGCTCCGTCGCCGTCCTGGGGCGATCCACGTGGTGACGCGCCCAGGGTCTGCGGGGCCTCAGAACCGCGCGTGGGTCTCCGAGCTCGGCCGTCCGGGCCAGGTCGGCCTCGGACACGACACCGACCGGGCGTCCGTCCTCCACCACCGGCACGGCCCGCACACCGCTGTCGAGGAGCGTGCGGGCGACCTCGTCGAAGCTTGCGTCCGTGCTGACGGACAGGACCTTCGTGGTCATCACGTCGCGGACCAGCGTGCGGCGAAGGGTGTAGACGCTCATGGAGATGCTCCTCTCGGTGTGTCGGAACGTGATCAGGGGTTGTGGGTGTCGGACGTCGGCGTCGGGACGACGACGACCGAGCACTTCGCGTGATGCACCAACGCCCGGCTGACCGATCCGAGCACGAAGTCGCGGACCGGACCACGGCGTCGGCTACCGACGACGACCACCCAGGCGTTCGCCGAGAGGGTGGTGAGCGCGCCCGCGGCGCCGTCTCGGACGAAGAGCCGCCGGACGGAGACCTCGGGGAACTCCTTCTCCCACGGCGCCGTCCACGTCGCGACGAGGTCCTGGGCGGTCGACTCGATGAGCGCCCAGTCGAGGACCGGCAGTGCGACGGGATCCAGCGTCGCGGTGTTCCAGGCGTGGACGACGACGAGCTCACAGCCGTGGGCCGCCGCCTCGGTGAAGCCGAGCCGCAGGAGCTCGTCCCGGCCCGGGGAGTCGTCGACACCGACGACGACGGGCGCACCTTCCGGCGTCACGTCACGAACCACCGCCACCGGGCACCGCGAGTGCGCAGCCAGGGCCAGTGCGACCGAGCCGAGCAGCAGCTCGCCGAAGCCCCCGGTGCCGCGGCCTCCGACCACCAGCAGGGAGGCGCCGTCGGATTCGCGCTCGAGCGCCGCCGCGGCGGATCCACCGATCACCTCACCGCTGACCTCGAGTTCCGGGTGGAGGGTGGCGACGCGTGCCTCGGCCGTGGCGAGGTGACCGCGCGCCTGCTCGACGAGGACGTCGCGCAGATGGTTCTCCCCCAGCGGGGGCAGCCCGATCGCCCGGTAGGTGGTCCACTCCACCGCGGCGACGAGCCGGAGGCTCGTGGAGTGCGCCGCAGCCTCCGCCGCGGCCCGCTCCACGGCGGCGAGCGCCGCGAACGAACCGTCGACGCCGGCGACGACCGGCAGACGCCACACGACACCGGGGTGGGCGTCCTGATCGGCGGTGGTGTTCACGACTCCTCCTCACGAACGACGGCGACAGGGCACGAGCTGTGCCGCAGCAGCGCCTGGCTCACCGAACCCAGCAACGCGCCGCGCAACGGGCCGCGGCCATGGCTGCCGACGACGGCCAGTTGCGCGCCGACGGACATCTCGACCAGAGTCGAGGCCGCGTTGTCGCGGACGACGCGCCGCCCCACCTCCACGTCGGGGTACTTCTCGCCCCAGCCCGCCAGGCGTTCCGCGAGCACCTCCTGCGCCTCGAGGGCGAGTGCTGCCCAGTCGATCGCATGGGCGGCGATCGGGTCGATCATCGCGTCGCTCCAGACGTGCACGGCCAGGAGCGGAGCTCGACGGATCGACGCCTCGGCGAAGGCGAAGGCGAGTGCGGCCTCGCTGCAGGTGCTGCCGTCGACCCCGACGACGACCGGTAGCCGGCCGGGCGGGCCGGCGATGCCGCGTACGACGACGACCGGGCACTCCGCCGACGCGGCGACGCCGATGGTCACCGACCCCGCGAGAAGTCCGTCGAAGCCGCCGAGGCCACGGCATCCGAGCACGATCATGGCGGCGTCGCGGGACTCCACGAGCAGGGCCGGCGTCGGTGGCCCGGACACCACCTCGGTCCGGACCTCGTTCCCCGGTGCGACCCGGCGAACCTCCGCGGCCGCCCGTGCCAGCGCGTCCTCGGCGGTCTCGATGACGGCCTCGCGCAACCCCGGGCCGCTGTTCGGACGCCTCTCGGCCGGGGTGCCGACCGCCCAGTGGGTCGCGGTGACGAGCCGCACGGGCAGTCCCCTGCTCCGGGCGGCCGTTGCGGCCCATCGTGCGGCGTCCAGCGCTGCGGCCGACCCGTCGACCCCGACGACGACGGCGCGAGCCTGCCGAGCGTTCATCGGTCCTCCCTCGACTCGTCCTGGTACCACCTTGACGGCGACGGGCCCACGTGCGCAGACGCCATCCGGCCCGCGGTCGGGGGCCGGAGGACCCCACTCGCGGGCCCGACGTCCACCTACCGACCGCGACGGGGACCCCTGCCGCTCGGCTGTTCGGGTCGTTGGGCCCGCCGTTCACCGACCTCCGGGCCCTGTCGAACGGACGGGACCCGGCAGGACGGTGGGGCCCACCTACGAGAGGAGCCCTCCATGCGCACACGTGTCGGGGTGAACGGCATGGGACGGATCGGCCGGGCGTTGTTCCGCATAGCGACGGATCGACCCGACTGTCCCTTCGAGATCGTCGGCGTCAACGACATCGCCGGCGCCGAACAGGTCGTGAACCTCCTGGAGCGCGACTCCACCTATGGCCGGTGGTCGCACCGGGTCGAGCTGTCCCACGGTTACCTGTCCGTCGACGACCACGCCGTGCGCGTCACGCAATGGCGGGACCCGTCCGAGATCGACTGGTCCGAGGACGGTGTCGAGATCGTGGTCGACGCCACGGGACGGTTCCGCACCCGTGACTCGGCCGCCGCCCACCTGACGGCCGGCGTCCGCAAGGTGCTGCTCACCGCCCCGGGGTCGGGGGTGGACGCGACCATCGTGATGGGGGTCAACGACGACGAGTACGAGGCGACCCGCGACCACGTGGTGTCGGCGGCCTCGTGCACGACGAACTGCGCGGCGCCGATGGCCTACGTCCTGGATCAGGCGTTCGGCATCGAGACCGGACTGCTGACCACGGTGCACAGCTACACCGCCGACCAGAACCTCGTCGACGGGCCGCACCACGATCCGCGGCGCGCCCGCTCCGCCGCGGTCAACATCATCCCGACCGGCACGGGGGCGGCGAAGGCCATCGGTGCCGTGCTCCCGGCGCTGGCGGGCCGGCTGGACGGGCTGGCGCTGCGGGTGCCCGTCGAGGACGTGTCGCTGGTCGACCTGACCGTCCGGCTCTCGGCATCCGTGACGGCGGCGCAGGTCAACCACGCCTTCGTCACCGCGGCCGACCGCGGCCTCAAAGGCGTGCTGCGGTGCACGAGCGAACCGATCGTGTCCCGCGACGTCATCGGTGAGCAGGCCTCGTGCCTCATGGACCTCGGCCTGACCCGCGTCGTCGACGGCCTCGTGAAGGTGTTCGGGTGGTACGACAACGAGTGGGGCTACGCGGAACGGGTGGCGGATCTGCTCGGGCTGATGTCGCGCACCCTCCCCGCCGAATGACGACCGACGTCGTCGGCACCACGTCCCGGCCGCTGCCGTCGAGCGCGACCTCGCCCGGAGTCGTCGTCGGAGTGGACGGCTCGGACGGGAGCCTGCGCGCCGTCGCCTGGGCTGCCGCCGAGGCAGCGACCCGATCGTTGCCCCTGACGGTCCTGTATGCCGCGGACCTCAACGGGGCGGTCCAGGACGGCGACCGGCCGCATGCGCGGCGCCTGCTCGATCACGCCCGAACGACGGCACTGCGCTGCGCCCCGGGGCTGCTGGTCACGACGGCGCTGGTGGAGACGGATCCGGTCGCCGCACTGACCAGCGTGTCCCGGTTCGTGCACACACTGGTCGTCGGGTTCGGAGAGCGCGGCCGGTGTGCGGACCCGATCGTGGGGTCGTCGGCGGTGGAGGTCGCCGCACGAGCCACCGGCCGCGTCGTGGTCGTCCGTCGCACAGGTAGCGTGGACGGGCCGGTGATCGCTCTCATGGATCGTGGTCACGAGGACCCGCACGTGCTCGGAGAGGCGCGTTCGGCGGCGGGGCCACGGGGGACGGTACCGGTCGTGAGCGTCGTGACGCCCGGGTCGGCGGCGGCGGCCCTCGCGGGGTCGGACGGGGCGGCGCTCGTCGTGGTGAGCCGTGCCGGCGGGGCTCGGTTCGCGCTCGGCCCGCTCGCGCGCTCCGCGATCCGATCGGCCGGCTGCCCCGTGCTGATCGTGCCGGCCGGTCGGCCGGTGGAGGTCCCGCCGGGCGCCCCGGGATCCGTGCGTGCGGCCGGCGTCAGCCGGCGCTGAGGCACTGGCTCGGGCGCAGCTCCAGGACTGCCAGGGCGGTGCCACGCCGAGGCGCCCCGAGCAGGGCCTGGGCCGTACCGCCTCGCAACGTACGGCGCAGCCGGTCCTCGTCCGCCGGTGCCGCGGCGATCCGCGTCCACCAGCCCAACGCCGCAGCGGTGAGCCGGACGGCCTCGATCACTCGTCCGAGCCGGACCTCGGCGAGCGGAGGCCCACCGTCGGCACCGACGATCATCGTCGCCGGGCGGCCCGTGACCGTCCGGCCGTCGGGCCACGCCGGGCCCACTCCTTCGTCCAGCACGGTGTCGGACCGGCGTGCCCATCCGCCCTGTCGTTCTGCGGCTCGACGCAGCCACGGCATCAGGCCGGCTTCGGGAACCGGCGGCTCGAGGCGGCGTGGCACTCCGGAGTGTCGTAGGCCGGCCAGCATGGCCAGTTCCTCCGAGCACGGCTCACGACGCTCACCGACACGCAGCACGGCGAGCACGCCCGGCTCCGTGGGGAACGACGTCACCGGTCGGCGCCCGAGCCCGGCGATCGCGAGGCTCGACGCCTGCAACGCGGTTCCGCACCCGATCCTCGCGAGAACCGCGTCCTTCGAGGCCGAGTCCGCCCATCGGCGCACCAACAGCCGGAACGCGACGCCGTCCGGCACCGGGTCGAGGTACCACGGGATCGGTCCCGCGGCCTGTGCCGAGCAACGAGCAGCCAGTTCGACCTCGTCGAGCAGCGTGACCACGTGCGGCGGCTCGAGAGCCGTCATCTCCTGTACGGGCATGTCGACGAGTCTCCGATCGGACGGTCGGGCGCGGGCAGGGCAGAACGACCGTCGTGCAGGGATCGACAGCCCGGGTCCGGCCAGGCCGTTCGGCACCCGGCCCCCGGAGCCTGCGCCCCTGCGGGCATCGGTGACGTGGCGGGCGTCCACGTCAGNCCCGCCACGAGGACGGCGGCACCGACGACGCGATCGGCGGCGAGATCGGCCAGCGCCGCGTCCGCAGCGGCCATCGGGCGGGGATCGGTCCGGGGACGAACACCCAGGGCGGCGGCCAGTCGCAGGAACTCCTCGCCGTCGGTGCGCGTGTTGGCGGTGACGCTGCGGACCTGCCGTTCGCGGAACAGATCCCGCTGGTAGTCCAGAGCCGGGACGTCGGTCAGGTGGATGCCCGCCACCGCCAGCGTGCCGCCGGCGTCGAGAGCACGCAGCGCCACCGGCACGAGCTCGCCCGCCGGGGCGAACAGGATCGCCGAGTCCAGGGGCTCGGGTGGCATACCGTCGGCAGGGCCCGCGGACGCCGCCCC
>MEGH01000026.1:205945-217111 GCA_001725415.1 Pseudonocardia sp. SCN 73-27 | reverse complement strand
CCGGTGGCGTTCTGGTAGGGCGCGAGCTCGCGGGCCCGCTCCGACCTCGTCAGGACGTGGACGACCGCACCCTGCGCGCGAGCCACCTGGGCGACGACGTGCGCCGACGCCCCGAACCCGTAGAGCCCGAGCCGGCCCCCCGCAGGCAGGTCCGCCCGCAGCAGCGCCCGATACCCCACGATCCCCGCGCACAGCAAGGGCGCTGCCGACACGTCGTCCAGCTCGGGCGGCAGGCGGTAGGCGTAGGCCTCCGGCACCACGCACACCTCGGCATATCCGCCGTCGGCGTCCCACCCGGTGAACCGCGCATCCGGACACAGGTTCTCCCGCCCGGACCGGCAGAACCGGCACCGCCCGCACGTCTGGCGCAGCCAGGCGACCCCGACACGGTCGCCTACGGCGAACCGGCCCGCGCCCGTACCGAGGGCGTCGACGACTCCGACGACCTCGTGTCCCGGAACGACTCCCTGCCGCCGGGGCGCGAGGTCGCCCTCCGCCAGGTGCAGGTCGGTCCGGCACACCCCGCAGGCCGACACGCGGACCCGCACCTCGCCCGGGCCCGGCTCCGGCTCGGGCCGCCGGACCCGGACCAGCGGCGTCGAGGTGGCGACGGGCCCCGGCCGATCCACCACCCATACCAGCATCCTGGCCACCTCAGCCGAGCGGCCCGGCCAGGCACTCCAGGACGTCGCGCACGGAGACGATCCCGGCGACGGCCCCCGAGTCGCCCCGCACCGGCACGTGCCGGACATGGGCCTCCTGCATCCGCCGTGCGACCTCGCCGATCCCGTCGTGCGGGTCCGCCCACAGGATGTCCGTGGTCATGAGATCGGCGGCCTGCAGACGGTCGAGGTCTCCCCCGATCGCCAAGGCGGTCACGACGTCACGCTCGGACACGATGCCGACGGGACCGTGCGACCCCGTGACCAGCACTGCTCCGACCTCGTCGGCGACCAGCTCCTCGGCGACCTCGCGGGCGCTGCACTCCTCGGCGACCGTCGCGACCACGACGTGCATGACACGTCGGACCTGGTCGCCCGGGCCGATCAGCTCGGTCTCGGCACGCATGGTTCCTCCTCGTGTCGCCCGGCGACCGTCGATCGCCTCCCCGATCGTCCGGCTGCTGCGACGGCTCCCGGCAGAGCCCATCGGCCTGCGCGCGCGGGCCGACAGTCGGTGTCGGGCAGCTCGTCACCGGGTCCGACGGCCCGGCCCCACCGCGCCGTCCGACCCTGGCCGGGCCGGCTGCACCGGCGAACCGTGGGGGCACCGCCCGCACACCCGGGCTCGACTCCGAAGGAGACCACCATGACCACCACAGCAGCTCCCGTCGGCGCGGCCGCCGGTTCCGTGCGGGCCGCCGTCGCCGTCGTCGTCGACGACAGCGGGATCCGCATCGGCGTCGCGGACGAGCACGGGCAGGTGCGCGACTTCTCGGGCATCCACATCGGCGCAGTGGCGGCGGGCCCCGACCGTGCGGTCGTCGACTTCGCCGGCGTGCGCATCGGCCACCTCATCGGCGACCGGGGCTGACACGACTCACGCCTGTCGCTGCCCGGGCCGGGCCTCGCCGCTCCACGAGCGGGAGGCCCGGCCCGGCTCGTGGGTCCCGGCTCGCGACCCGGCGCGCCCCGTCACGGCGCTCGCAGCCGGCCCACGGTCGCGGCGGCGGCCCGCCCACCGGAACAGCTCGTCGGCCCCCCACACGATCACCGGCATCACCAGCAGGAACGGGTAGACCCACACCGGGAGCGCCGCAGTGCCGAAGACGTCCTGCAGCGGGGGCACGTACACGAGCGCGGCGGCGAACGCCAGCTCGAACGCGATGCCCCAGAGGAGCATCCGGTTGCTCGTCAGCCCGACGCGACGCAGGGACGTCCGGTCCGTGCGTGCCGCGAACGCGGTCCCGACCTGACACGCGACGATCGCCGCGAAGCTCGCCGTCGTCGCCTGCAGGTAGCCGTGGTGCAGTGGTGATCCCGTGCTGGTGTCCGCACCCGGCGTCCACCCGGCACGGACCAGCACGAGAAGGAACAGCCCGACTCCGAGTACGGCCGAGACCGTGCCCATGAGTGCCCACGCCCGCACCAGCATCCGGCGATCGACGACGCCTTCGCCGGGCCTGCGGGGGCGCCGCTCCATCAGCCCCGGCTCGGCACGTTCCCGTCCGAGCGCGAGCGCGGGCAACGTCTCGGTCCCGAGGTCGACCGCCAGGATCTGCAGCACGGTCAACGGCAGCGGGACGAGTCCGCCCGACAAGGCGAACAGCAGGAAGGGGACGACCTCGGGCACGGCGTGGGCGAAGATGTACAGCACGAACTTCCGCACGTTGTCGTAGACCCGGCGGCCCTCCTCCACGCCGGCGACCACCGTGGCGAAGTTGTCGTCGGTGAGGATCATGGTCGCGGCCTCGCGAGCGACGTCGGTGCCACCGCGGCCCATGGCGACGCCGATGTCGGCGTGGTGCAGGGCCGGTGCGTCGTTCACGCCGTCGCCGGTCATCGCGACGGTGTGCCCGTCGGCCCGGAGGGCGTCGGCGATCCGCAGCTTGGTCTCGGGTGCCGTGCGCGCGAACACGATCTCGCCCGTCCCGGCCAGCAGCGCCTTCAGCTCGTCGGTGGGCAGTGTGTCGAGGGTGCTCGCGTCGACGACGCGGTCCACACCGAGGCCGACCCGCCGGGCGATCTCGGCAGCGGTCCGGCCGTTGTCGCCGGTGACGACGTGGACGCGGATTCCGGCCGAGTGACAGGCCTCGACCGCGGCGGGCACCTCGGGCCGTGGCGGGTCCAGCAATCCGACCAGGCCCAGCAGCCGCAGTCCCGATGCCTCGGCCTCGTCACGGCCCGGCGCCGGCGAGTCCGGCCAGTCCCGCGCCGCCACCGCGAGCACCCTCAGCCCCCCGCCGGTCATCTCGTCGATCGCCGCGACGACCGGACCGCTCTCGGCGACGTCCTTCCCGCAGCGCGGAATGACGAACTCGGGGGCCCCCTTGACGTGGACGCGCAGGTGTCCGTCGGCGACGGCGTCCAATGTCGACATCGCACGCCGCCGGGGGTCGAACGCGAAGAGCGCACGCCGGCGACGGTCGCGCGAGTCGGCACGGACGTCGGCTCCCGCCGCGGCAGCCATCTCCAGCAGAGCGAGTTCGGTCGGATCGCCGATCCGGGCAGCGAGGTCGGCGGTCGAGCAGGCGACGACCGCGTCGACGAGCTCCGGCCCAGGACCGTCGAGGACCGCTCCGGTCGAGTCGCGGATCTCCTGGACCGACATCTCACCGGCGGTCAGGGTGCCGGTCTTGTCGGTGCAGATGACGGTCGTGGACCCGAGGGTCTCGACGGCCGACAACCGCTTGACCAGCGCGCCGCGCCGCGCGAGGGCTCGAACCCCGCCGGCGAGCGCCAGGGTGATGGTCGGGAGCAGGCCCTCGGGGACGTTGGCGACCAGCAGACCCACGGCGAAGATCACCGCTTCGGTCCAGCTCAACCCCGCCATCACTCCGAGTGGGAGGAAGGCGATCCCGACCCCGACCGCGATGGCGGCGATGAGGTACGCGACCCGTCGCACCTGCCGCTCCAGCGGACTCTGCTCGACGCCGCGGCGCCTGGTCAGTGCCGCGATCCGGCCGATCTCGGTGTCGCTGCCGGTGGCGTGCACGACGGCCTCCGCGGAACCTCCCACGCAGGCGGTGCCACTCCAGACCAGTACCGGCGAGTCGAGGGCCCGTCCGGCGCGGTCCAACGCGAGCGCATCCCGGTCGACCGGGGCCGACTCCCCCGTGAGCGCGGCGGCGTCCACCTCGAGGGCCCCGGAGACGAGGCGGCAGTCGGCGGGTACCCGGTCGCCCTCGCCGAGCAGGACGATGTCGCCCGGCACGATCTCGGCGACCGCCAGCGACAGGACGGCGCCGTCCCGCCGCACGCGGGCGTGCGGCGGGAGGTAGCGGCCGAGTGCGTCGACCGCCCGGCCCGCCTGTCGCTCCTGCACGAGAGCGAAGACGGCGTTGAGCACGACGACGGCGAGGATCGCCCACGCGAGCTCCGTCGTCCCGGACACGGCTGCCAGCACCGCGGCCGCGAGGAGCAGCAGGGCGAGCGGGTGCGTGAACTGACGGACCACCGCAGACAGCAGGCCCGCCCGGGCCGCGCGCGGCAACACGTTCGGGCCGTGACGCTCGAGCCGCCTCGCGGCGTCCGCGGCGGACAACCCCGTCTCGTCGACCCGGAGGTCGCGGAGCAGCCGGGTCACCGGTTCCCGAGGATCGACCGTGACGCCGGCTGGGCTCGTCACCGGGGTCCGGTTGTGCAGGACCGGCATGTCCGCTCCTTCTCGTCGTGGGCGATGGGGAGAGCCAAGTGCCCGGCCCGGGGCGCGGTCAGGGTCGGCCGACCCCCATGACGTCGTGGGACGCACCGACGCGCGGGGGACCTCTGTCCACACGGATGGGGCCGCACGGCACCTGTGGGCCGTGGGCCACAGGCGGAACCTCGATGGCGTCGACCACCGACGAGACACCGAGAGGAAGACATCGATGAGCACGCTCTCTCGACGAGACCGCAGCACCGAGGCCGTACCGTTCGGGCGGATGGACCGCCTCTTCGACGAGTGGTTCCGCTCCCTGCCCATGCGCCGCCCGTTCGGGCTGGCGTGGGACTGGCCGGGTGAGGACCTCATCCGCGTCGACGAGTACCGCGACGGCGACGTCCAGGTGATCAAGGCCGAACTGCCGGGGATCGACCCGCAGAAGGACGTCACCATCACCGCCGCCGGCGGCATGCTGTCCATCAAGGCCGAACGGCGGATCGAGAAGGACCGCGACGACAAGGGCTACACCCGTCACGAGATGCGGTACGGCGCACTCTCGCGCACGCTCCCGCTGCCCGACGGTGTGTCCGAGACCGACATCAGCGCGACCTACCGGGACGGGATCCTGGAGGTCCGGGTACCGATCCCGGCAGCGCCCGAGACGCCGGAGCCGGTCACCGTGCCGGTCACCACCTGATCGTCGCCGATCCCCGACGGGGGTCGTGTCCGTCGGACGCGACCCCCGTTTCACGGTCCGGTGTGCCGTGGGCACCTCGCACATCAGTGCACGGAGCTGCGGTCACCGGCGAGTGCCGACGTCATACGTGCCCGCGCCCGCGGGCCGACGACCATCACCGGACACCGCGCGGTCGTGATCAGGCGCCGCCCCACCCGTCCGAGCTCCAGCCCCCCCGACCGCCCACCGGCACCGATCACGACGAGGTGGGCGTCCGACGAGAGCTCCCGTAGCGCTCGTTCCGGGTGGTCGCGGGTCGAACTGTGCCGGACCTCGACGTCGGGATGGCGCGAGGCGAGGCGCGCGACCCGCTCGTACACCGGCTCCCGGACGTCCGCGGAGAAGGCGCCGAACTCGATCGCCGGCCCGCCGGCGGTGTCGAGCGGGACGTCGCTCCATGCGTGCAGGACCCGGAGGTACGTCCCCCGGTCACGCGCCTCGCCGAACGCGGTCTCCAGCGCGGCGTCGGAGTCCGGTGACCCGTCGATCCCGACGACGACGGGGGCATCGGCAGCCGCCTGCGGGATCCGGCTGACGAACACGAGCGGGCAGGCCGACCGGCCGGCAAGGGCCATTCCCAGGAGGGTGCCCTCCAAGCCTCCCACCGGCCGCCCGAGCACCACCATCTCGGCCACCTCGGAGACGTCGCCGAGCACGTCGGCGGGCACGCCCTCGCAGACCTCCGCCGACACGTCCGCGGTGGCGATCCGTCCCTCGACGAGTGCCGCGGCGCTGTCGACGTGCCTGCGGGCGATGTCCCGCAGCTCGGCGCGCACCTGCGCGGCCGCCCGGGCGGCCGCGGGATGCCCCGCCACCTCGCCCTGCCATTCGACGACCTCGATCAGGCGGAGCCGGTGGCCGCGCCGATCCGCCTCACGCGCGGCCCACACCGCGGCATCGGCGCAGTGTGGCGAGCCGTCGATCCCGACGACGACCGTCCGCACGACGTCGGGGGACCTGTCCGAACCGCTCATCGGTGCCTCCTCGAGGTGTCTGTGTCCACCGTCGCAGCGCGACGCGGCAACGGACTGCGGCGGATCGGCCCACGGATCGAGGCCTTTCGGCCCGGTCGGAGCCAGGACATCGGCGAGGGCCCTCGGTCGCGCCGTCGCCGGAGCACCGACCCGACCGCGCAGTCCCGCCGGGGGATGTCCGGCGTGCTCAACGATCAGGCCGGGCCTCGTCCTCCAGGACCGCACGGAGCCGCTCGTACTCGTCCGCCTCGATCTCGCCGGCGGCGAGACGCTCGTCGAGGATGCTGCGAGCACGCCCGCCCCGGGCGCCGTCCGCCCAGGTCCCGGCCCGACGCGCCACGGTCAGCACCGCCGCCGCCGCGCCACCCGCGGCCGCCAGCCCGACGAGCACGAGCTCGACGATCCAGACCGCCGACGAGGCACCCCACCCCCACATCACCGCGACACCTCCTGCGCCGTCCGCCGACCACTGCTGGCCACGGCGAGCCCCGGCACCGGCAGCTGCACCCCGACCGACCCGCGGCCCGTCGACGGTTCCGGTGCGCCGTACGCGCTGTGCCCGAGGTGCGGGACCAACGGCAACCACGTGACGAGCCACGTCTCCCGCGACAGCTGCGGATCGAGGCCGCCGCACACGTGGGCCGGCCGAGGAGTGTTCGACATGGGCCCGAGAGTCCGGTCCGGTCCGGAGCCGCGACAGAGGCTCCGGCCTCCCCCGCGGCGGGACGGAAGGCCTGATGCACTGCCCGGCCCGTCGTCACCGGCGGCGGGGTCGCTCGGCACCTTCCCCGAACGGACTCGGAGCGCGACCGTCGCCGTATGCCAACCATCTACCTGTGGCTGCTCGGCGGTGCCGTCGCAGTCGTCGTCGTGGGTCTGCTCACCCTCCGCCTCGTTCAGCAGTACGAGCGCGGTGTCGTCTTCCGCTTCGGCCGGGTCCTGCACACGGTGCGGGACCCGGGGCTCCGGGTTCTCGTGCCGATCGCGGACCGCATGCAGAAGGTCAGTACGCGGGTGGTCGTCCTGGCGGTACCGGCGCAGGGCGCGATCACCCGTGACAACGTCACGGTGAAGGTCGACGCCGCTGTCTATTTCCGTGTCGTCGACCCGGTCAAGGCCATCGTCAACGTCGAGGACTACAAGCACGCGGTGTCGCAGGTGGCCCAGACGTCGCTGCGCACGGTGATCGGCCGCGCGGACCTCGACACCCTGCTCTCCGACCGCGAACGGATCAGCGCCGAGCTCAAGACCGTGATCGACGCGCCGACCGAACAGCCCTGGGGGGTGCGCATCGAGCTGGTCGAGCTCAAGGACATCTCGCTGCCCGAGCAGATGACGCGGTCGATGTCGCGTCAGGCGGAGGCCGAGCGCGAGCGACGCGCCCGGGTGATCGCCGCCGACGGCGAGCGACAGGCCTCCGAGCAGCTCGCCGCTGCCGCGGGCAAGATGTCCGCGACCCCGGGCGCGCTCCAGCTGCGCCTGCTGCAGACCGTCGCCGACGTCGCCGCGGAGAAGAACAGCACGCTGGTGATGCCGTTCCCGGTCGAGCTGCTGCGTTTCTTCGAGGATCGTTCCGACAGGGTGCACGAGGAGAACCGGCAGAGGGTCGAGCATCCCGCCCCGCCCACGCCCCTCCCCCGCGACCCCGACCATCTGTGGCTGCAGCCGCACACCACAGGTTCCGCCGACCCGCTCGGTCGCACCGACGACCCGCTCGACGCCGTGCGCGTCGTCGCCACCCAGGACACGACAGGGTCGGATCCGACCGTCTGACCTCGAAGGGCATGCCGCCGGACGCGACGACGCCCGGCGGGACCGGCTCCGGACGGGGGAAGTCGGCCGTGTCAGACCGCCCCGACCAGGTGCACGGCGTCCGTCAGCAGCACGACCCCGGTGACCCGGTCGCCGTCGACGACCGGCACGGCCGGGAGCCCGCGTTCGCGCATCGCGGCGACCACCCCCACGAGGTCGTCGTCGGGCCCGGCTGTGGTCGGGTGGTGCACCATCACCGCCGCGACGACCGCTTCCGGGTCGAGCTCGATCTGCCAGCCGTTCGGCAGCACCGGGTCGGCCAGGTCGGCGCAGGTGACGAGTCCGACCACGCGCTGGTCACCGTCCACGACCGGCGCGGCCTCGACACCGCCTGCGGCCAGGACACGACGCGCGGTCTGGATCGGCGTGTCGGCCTGGACGACATCCACTGCTCGCATCACGTCCCGGACCTTCATCCCCACGTTCCTTTCGCTGCTGATCCAGAGGGGCGGTGCTCCAGGGGCTGCGGCCCGTCAGTCGGACAGACCGCGCCGCCGGCGCACCTCGGTGGACGTCCGCTCACCGCGCGCCAGAACACGGAGCAGGTCTCGGCGCGTGACGATGCCCACGAGGGCCCCACCGTCCACGATCGGCACCGATCGCCCGTGCGAGGCCAGCATCGCGGACGCGACGGCGGCGAGGTCGTCGTCGGGATACATGGCCCCGGGCGGATACGTCATGACCTCGTGGACGAGCGTCGGCCTCGCTGCGGCCGGCAGAGCCGCGGGCAGGAACCGGCTGCGGAGCAGGTCCGCCTCGGTGACGATCCCGACGAGCCGGTCGTCACCGTCGAGGACCGGGGCCGCCGTGAAGCCGTGCGACGCCAGGAGGGCGGCAGCGGGCTCGATCGGTGTATCCGCGCGCACGGTCACCACGGGTGCGCTCATCACGTCCTCGGCGGTGAGGGCATCGGTCTTCGTGTCGTCGGTGTGCACATCGGCTCCGTCTCGTCCGGTGTCGTCCGGTTCCTCTGTCGTCCGCTTCCGTACCGAGCATCGAGCCGCGGCCGGCGACCGGCCAGGGCCGATCGATGCGTCCGGCACGGCCGTTCGGCGCGAGTGCGGGGGTCGCCTGCCCCTGCCGCGCGAAGGCGGTCCGAAGCGACGCTGCCGGGCATGACGGAGAAGGAGACCGTGGGTGCCCCACCGACGGAACCTGCCGATCGCGCCGGGCCCCGCCACGCCGACCTCGGACCACCCGTGCACACCGCACCGGTGCGGCCATGACCGCCCGGCCCGTGGTGCTCGCTGCGGACGACCTGGTCACTGCCGGGTGGGCCCTGGCGGAGGCGGAGCGGCTGCACGCACCCGTGCAGGTCGTGGGAACCGGCGACGATGTCGGCCGGACCCGTACGACGCGCCGGCTCCGGCGGTCGTCGCCGCATGTCCCCGTGACCACGCGCCGGGTCGCGGACCCGCTCGGCGCCGACCTGCGCCGGATCAGTGCCACTGCCGAGCTGGTGGTCGTCACCGCCGCAGCGGGCCACCCTGCGCTCGACGAGGCGGCATGCCCGGTCGCGACGGTGCCGCGCACCGTCCCGCCCGCCGGCCGTGTGATCGTCGGCGTCGCCCCGTGGACCGCTCCGGCGGTTCTCGACATCGCGGTGCGCGAGGCGGTCGCCCGTGACTCCGAGCTCGTCGCGGTGCGGGTCTGGGGCGGTCCCGACTCGGATCTCGGCCGGCTCCTCCCGGACACGCTGGCCAAGTGGGACCTCGCCCTGTCCCGGGTCCGGCGGGACCTCGAGAAGACCCTCACACCGTGGCGAACCGAGAACACGGGTGGGCGCATCAGGTTGCTCACGGTCCGCGACGACCCCGCGCCGCTGCTGGTCGCCCTCGCGGCGGACGCGGAGCTGCTCGTCCTCGGGCGCTCCGTGCGCGGCACGACCGCGGGGACCGTGGCAGGCGCCCCGGTGGGCGACATGGTGGCGACCGTCCGCTGCCCGCTGATCATGGTGCCGGACGTGTCCACGCTCCACAGCGAACCCGGCCTCCGGCGGGTGCGGTCGGGACCGACGACGTCCGGGCCGGTCGACGGCGCCGCCGACACGCGCCGCCGCGGGACACCGGTGTGACCGCCGCGCGGGGCCGGCGGGCGTGGCTGTGGCTGATCAGCCACAGCCTGAACCGCGTGACAACGCCTCTCGCCAGGTCGGGGCGCGGACCGTGGAGCGTGGTCCGCCACGTCGGGCGACGGAGCGGGCGGCCCTACGAGACGCCGCTCCTGCTGGCGCGCACACCCACCGGCTTCGTCGCCGAGCTCACCTACGGGCCGACGGTGGACTGGTACCGCAACATCACCGCCGCCGGCGGATGCACCGTCGTCCACCGCGGCCGGACGTACGCCGTCGATGCCGTCGAACCCTGCAGCACCGACGCCGGTCTCGCGGCGTTCCCCGTGCTGCCGGCCCTGCTCCTGCGGCTGCTCCGCCGACGGGACTTCCGGCTGTTGCGGGTCCGGACCCAGGTCGTTCCCGTGGTCGTCACCGACGCATCCGGTCGATCTCCCGCTGGACCCGCTCCTCACTGACCGTCTGCTCGGCGAAGACCACCCATGCGTTGGCGGCCACCCCGATCCCCCAGAGCACCATCGGGAACAGCGGCCAGAAGAACGCCGCCCCGGTCCATGCCCAGACCACGACGAGCATGCCGTTGAAGGCGAGATATATCGCGAGGTGCAGCCAGAAGCCGCGTTTCTGCTCGATCCGGCGTCGGGCCCGGTCGCGCAGATCCGCGTCGGGTGTCGTGGGTTCGTGGCTCGGTCCGGTGTCCGTGCTCATCTCGGTTCCCTTCGTCCGCCCGGGCGGCGAGCCCGGGATCAGCGATCGACGACGACGAGCCGCCGCGTTCCGGCCGCCGCGCGGTGGCCTGATCGCCGGTCGCGCCGTCGCCCTCAGCGTCGGCGCGGCGAGCGCCGGAGGGCAGGGGCGGTGGTCCTGCCCCGCACGCGCGGAAGTCCCTCACCGACCCGACCAGGTCGTCTCGGCGCCGCGCGCGTCCAGGTTCACGAGAGCGTCGAACCCGGCACGGACGCTCTCCGCCAACCGGTCGAGGTCGGGGGTGCGGTCCGGGTCGGCGTGGATCGTCACGACGAGCCGTCCGAGCGCGGCGAGGGCGACGACCGTGACCGTGATGGAGCCCTGGTCGCCGAGCGCCAACGGGATCATCCGGGTCACCGGGACGCCGCCGAGGGTCACGGGTCCGGCCGGGCCGCGCACCATGCTGACGATGGTGTGCAGCCGTCGCTGACGCCGCAGGTAGCGACGATAGAGACCCAGCCGTACGAGCAACGGCACGACCGGCCGCAGCAGCGTGATCGGCGCGGCGGGTGGCTCCGACGCCC
>MEGH01000026.1:150037-205937 GCA_001725415.1 Pseudonocardia sp. SCN 73-27 | reverse complement strand
CCTCTGCTGGAGGAGATCCCTCGCGACGCCACGGCCGCGGCGGCCACCCGGATCCGCTCGCGCGGAGCCGCGCCGAGAGGGATCTCCACCAGCAGAGGGGCGTTGGCGTTCCCCGCGGTCCGCTCGCGCGGCCCCGTCGCCATCGGTACCCCGACCGCCAGCGTCCTGATGTGCTCACCGCGTGTCTCCAGCAACTCCTCCAGTGCGCCGGCGACCACCGCGAGCAGGGCGTCGTTGACACTTCCGCCGGCAGCGTGCGCGGCGGCCCGCACGGTGGCGAGGTCGACGTCGACCACCTCGCTCCGTCGCCGGGAGCCCGTCGGCGCGAGCAGCGAGCACGGCTCAGCCCGCCGCGGGTGGATGCCCCCGCCCGCGCGCATCGCGGCGACCAGCGCCCACCGGGTCGGCGCGCGCGGCATCCGTGGCCGCCGTGAACCCGGAGCCGGGTCGGGCCCGGACACCCGGGGCGGGTCCGCCGGCCCGTCGAGGAGCCGGCCGAGGACCTGGACACCGGCGAGTCCGTCGGCGACGGCATGGTTGAGTACGACGATCACCGCGGTGTGCCGGCCGCGCACCACGACGACCCGCCACATCGGACGGTCCGGGGACAGGGGTTCGAGCACCGTGCGAGTGGCCCGGTCGACGAGATCCTCGCCGGGCTCCGCATCGACGATCGTCACCCGGTCGGCGATGTCGGCGACCGGCCGCCATCGCAGGCGGCGCAGCGGCTGCCGCACCGCCGCCCGGCACAGTTGCGGCACCGCGCCTGCACGCCGGACGACGAGGTCGCCCAGAGTCCCCGCGTCGGGACGACCGTCGAGCTCCAGTACGACACCCATCTGCAGCGGAACCTGCGAGCCCGTCTGGATCGCGAGGACGACCGCGTCCGCCGGCGCGGCCGGCTCGGTCATGTGTCTCGCAACGTGATCGTCTCCAGCGAGTACTCCCGCACTGCTGCCTCCAGGTCCTCCGCGTCGACATCCTCGGGGAGGGTGAGCCCGAAACGGCGCTGCGCCTCCGCCCGCCCGACACGGTCGACCGCGCGCGACAGCACCGTGGCGACGGCGTTCGGCTCCTCGGTCAGCACGGCGGTCATCGGCCGGGTCCGGCCCCGGTGGGTGACCATCACCTCCGCTCCACCGCGGAGGTTCACCCGCCACCGGTGCTGGGTGACGACCAGCAGTGCATCACCGAGATCGGTGAAGCCGACCGGGATGTCGTACCGACGACCGGTGCGTCGGCCGGTCACGTGCAGTACCAGCACCTGCGCGTCGACGAGGCTGTGCAGCCGGGACCTCGCCAGCCCGCGCACGACGGGATTGATCGCGTCGATCAGCCCCTGAGGCGGAACTCTTCGTGTGATGGTGACGGACATCGCCTTCTCCTTCGCTTCGGTAGGAGGTCCGACCCTCCGTCCGGGGACCCGCGACCACTCGGTCCCCCCGGTCCGCGATCGACCTGACGCGCCGCAGGACGCCCTCGGCCCGGAGAGAGTCAGGACCGGGCCACGAGGACCGGACACTCGGCGGTGTGCAGGAGTGCGTGCCCGACGGAGCCGAGCAACAGGCCCGACACGCGCCCACGCCCACGCGTTCCCACGACGAGCAACTGTGCGTTCGCCGACAGCTCCTGCAGCACCTGGGCCGGCTTGTCCCGACGCACCACCGTGCGGACCTCGACCTCGGGGTACTTCTCGCGCCACCCTGCCAACCGCTGCGACAGGAGGTGCCTCTCGTCGGCGTTGATCGCGTCCATGTCCACGATCGGTCCGAGCTGGACCAGCATCTGGTCCGACCACGTGTGCACGGCGATCAGCGGCACACCACGCTCGGAGGCCGCTGCGAAGGCCAGCTCCACGGCGGGGTCGCTGATCTCGGACCCGTCGACACCGACGACGACCGGGCGGTCGTCGCCAGGGCTGCGTCGCGCTCCGCGCACGACCACCACCGGGCACTCGGCCTTCGCCGCGACCGCCGTCGACACCGATCCCAGCAACAGCCCCGGCACCCCGCCCAGCCCACGGCTCCCGGTCACGAGCAGGGTGGCGTGCAGGGACTCGTCGACGAGGACCGGCACCGCGAAGCCCTGCCTGGCCTCCCGGTCGACGACGATGCCGTCGTGCTCCCGTGTCGCCTGCTCGGTGGCCATGTCGAGCGCGGCGTCGGCGGACACGACGAGGTGACGCCCCGAGGCCTCCTCGAGGTCGCCGTCGTCCGTCCGGCGGGCGAGCGGTGGCCCCAGCGCAGCGACCAGTCGCAAGGGCACGCCGGTCAGTGCCGCTTCGGCCGCGGCCCAGGCCACCGCGTCCGACGCGGACCTCGAGCCGTCCACTCCGACGACGACCGACCCACTGCGATGTCGACTCACGATGTCCTCCAGCTCGGGCTCGGACCTCCGGTCCGTGCGGATCGATTGCGACGCTCCCGTGCCGGCGGGCCCTCGCCCCCCGATTCGGAGCGGGCGAGGGTTTGCTGCATCACGCCCCCGTCTGTCGCGTCGCGTCGGCGCCCAGGTTTCCGCGGGTCGGACAGGTCCGGTCAGGGCCGAAAGAACCCCGGATGGGAGTCGGACGACGTGTCCCCACCCGGCAGCCCGCCGGCCTGTGGACCGTTCCTCACGGCCGGCCGCCCTGCGGGACGAACGTCGTCCGCAGCGTCGCGCCCGCGAGGAACACCACCGAGTCGGAGGGACCGAGAACACGCAGGTCGGAGCCGCACCCGACGGTGATCGGGCTGCCGGGGCCAGGCGCCGCGGACACGCGCACCTCCCGGCCGCTGACCCGTACCTGCAGCGACAGACCGCGGTACTGCACGGCGAACTCGAGCGCTCCGAACCGCTCCGGCCAGTGCGGGTTGAACCACAGGGCGTCTTCGCGGGTCTCGAGCCCGGCGAAACAGCGCTGCAGCAGGTCGATGGACCCGGCCATCGCGGCGAGGTGGACCCCCTCCGCGGTCGTACCGCCCTGGATGTCGGCGAGATCGCTGCTCAGCGCTCTCTCGAAGTGCTCGAGCGCGGCCTCGCGGTTCGCCCTGGCGAGGACCCAGGAATGCACCAGCGCACTCAGCGTGGACCCGTGCGCCGTGCGGGCGAGGTAGTGATCGATGGTCATCGGGATGGCAGCAGGCGGCAGCGCGTACCCGAGCCCGCCGAGCAGCTCACGCAGCTCGTCGGCCGACATCAGGTAGAAGAGCATCAGCACGTCGGCCTGCTTGCATACCTGCACGTCGTCGACGGAGCGGCCTTCCGCTTCCAGAATCCGGTCGAGGCGTTGCAGGTCGCCGTAGCGGCGCCGGTAGTCCGACCAGTCGAGCTCGGCCAGGCGGTGGTGGTCGTGGAACTGCTCGATGACGCCGGAGGGCAGGAACGGCACGTACATGCGACGGGTCAGCTTCGCCCAGTGCAGCAGTTCCGTGGGGGTCAGCCCGAGCCGCTCGACGAGCTCGACCCGTCTCGTGGACGGCAGTGTGTCGAGGACCTCGCGGACCCGGCGGAAGAGCCAGACCGCCATCACGTTCGTGTAGGCGTTGTCGTCGATTCCCGGTTCGTCGGCGCCGGGGTACCGGGTCGAGTACTCGTCCGGCCCGACCACCCCCCGGATCCGGTACCTGTCGAGCCGGGAGTCGTGGCTGGTGAGGTCCGCGAAGAACCGGGCGACCTCCAGCATCGTCTCCGCCCCGTGCTCGGCCAGGAACTCCAGGTCCGCGGTCGCCTGGTAGTAGGTCCAGATGTCGTAGGCGATGGCCAGACCGACGTGTCGCTGCAGGTGGCTGTGATCGGGTAGCCACCGGCCGGACATCGGGTTGAGGTGCACCGTCTGCGACTCCTCGCGGCCGTCGCTGCCCGACTGCCACGGGAACATCGCGCCCCTGAACCCGGCCGCACGCGCGGACCGTCGCGCCGCGTCGAGCCTGCGCACGCGGTAGTGCAGGAGGGCCCGGGCAAGGACGGGCATCCGGAGCGTCAGGACGGGGAACACGAACAGCTCGTCCCAGAAGACGTGTCCGCGGTAGGCCTCCCCGTGCAGGCCACGCGCCGGGATCCCGGCGTCGAGATCCAGGTTGTGCGGTGACACCGTCTGCAGGAGATGGAACAGACCGAGTCGCAGGGTCCGAAGGGTCTCGTCGACCATGGGGCCGCCGCCCGGGGCGGGCTCCACGTCGAACCGCCGCCACAGTTGGGCCCAGGCCATCTCGTGGGAGGCCAGCAGTTCGTCGAAGTCGCCGGCGTCGCTGAGCCGGTCCGTGGCCGACACCGCCGGATGCGAGATGGCGACGTCGCGTGACGTCGCGATCGCAACGATCTTCTCCAGCGTCGCCGACGAACCTTCGACGAGGTCCACCCGCATCTCGTGCCCGGCCCGGTCGCGCTCGTCGACGAGCGACCGCTCGGCCGCCAGGTCCGTGCGCGTCCGCGCGGCGACGGCCACCAGGATGCCGGACCGGATCGTCCGCGCGGCGAGGAGCACCGTCTCGTCGTCGACCTCGCGACACTCGTCGACGGCGAGATGCCGGCCCGCCATCTCGCGGTAACGGGCCACTCCGGCGTTCGTCACCGTGCCGTCGACCTCGGATCTCATCCGCAGCCGCCCGGACCAGTTCTCCGCGGTGACGACGGTCTGCAGCCCGGCGAGCTGCCGGAGACCCATGTGGACGAAGCGTCGCTGCCTCACCGTGAACCGTCGCCCCTCGCGGTCGCCGAACCGGATCTGCCGGCTGAGCAGCCCCCGGCGGAGGTCGAGCGTGACCCGGTGCTCGGTCAGGTCCGCGGCCGGGCCGAGCGGGTCGATCCACTCGCCCACCCGGTCGCCGTCGTCGACGGCGATGCGCGTGGGCAACCAGTTGGGCAGGTTCACCATGCTCTCGTTGGTGACGATCCGGCCCTCGATCTCGTCGTCGAGGCGGTTGAAGACCCCCGCGGCGTAGGTCCCCGGATAGTGGATGCCGTCGGCCGTGCACTCCGGTGCTGCTCCTCGCGTCGCGAAGTACCCGTTGCCCGTGGTGCACAACGCCTCACGACGCCCCTCGTCGCGGGGGTCGAACCCGTCGAAGACAACCGTCCACGCGTCGACCGGGCGAGCCGCCACCACCGGCGTGTCCCCGTTGCGCGACGACGCCGGTCGCGCAGCGGAGGAGGCGGTCACCGTGAGGACGGGGCCGTTGCGACGTCTGCGGCCGCACGGTCCGGCGCCGCCGGGACGTGCCGGTCGAGGAGTGCCGGAACGGCGACGATCGGGCAGGGCGCGAACTCGATCAGCTGACGCATCGTCGACCGGGCCGAGGGTGGCTGATCGTGGTGGCCGACGACGATCACGCGAGCCGACGTGGCGAGGTCCACCAGGCCCTGCCCGGCGTGGTCCTCGATCACCTCGCCGGCCACGGCGACGCCGGCGTCCTGGTCGGCCACCCAGCGCATGGCCCAGTCGACCAGGCCGCGGGCCGCGGCGTCGTCCTCCCGCGAGACCGTGCCCGAGGAGTCCCGGCCGCCTGCGCAGTGCGCGACGAGGAGCGGTGCACCCCACGCGCGGGCCAGCAGCAACGCGGAGTCGAGGACGTCCGGGCCGGTCCTGAGGTCCTCCACCGCCGCGACCACCGGACCGCCGCGCGAGGGAGGCATCCCCGGCGTCGCACCCCGGACGACGGCGACCGGGCATCCCACCCTGCCTGCCAACCCGAGTGCGATGTGCCCGACGAGCGTGCCGGACCACGCCCCGTCGCCGTAGCTGCCGACGACGAGCAGGCGGGCGTGCCGGGCACGGTTGTGCAACAGGTCCACCGTGTTGCCGTGCACGACCTCCACCGACGCGTGCCCGACCCCGCTCCGCCCGGCATCGGCGAGCAGCTCACGCAGGTAGGGCGGTTGCGGTGCGGAGGCCAGCCGAGCTGAACCGTGGAGTTGCGCGTGCAGCAGCACGAGTGGTGCGCCGATGGCCGACGCGAGCTCCGCACCCCAGTGCAGAGCGACACGTGACGACGCGGACTCGTCGACACCGACGACGACGGGGAGGGGTCGGTGCTTGTCGGACATCTCGGCCTCCATGACGACGCGTGCTCCGGTTCGTCTCAGCCTCACGTGGACGAGCACCCTGCTCCAGAGGCCGTCGACGGGATCGGCCCGGGACGAAGGTCCCCCGTCGCCGAGGTCGCGAGGAACCGGCCCGGGCGTCGGATGCCTCCGCAGAGGCGGAGGTGCCCCGTGTGGCTCGCTCCGACGGTCGTGTGCGCCTTCGACGGGGGCTCACGCGACGGGCCGGGCCGGAGGTCCTCCGCCGCGGTGCCGGAAGCCTCAGGCGGCCACCCGACCCGAACCCGCACGCTCGCAGGTTCGGCACGCCGACCGAGGAGGAACGGTGCACGCAGAAGTGGGAGATCGGATCGTCGTCGCGAACAGCGTCCTGGACGCGGCACCTCGCCGGGGAACGGTGATCGCGGTGCTCGGTACCGGCGAGGGGCACGAGCACTATCAGGTGCGGTGGCAGGACGGCCACGAATCCCTGTTCTTCCCGGGCCCCGACGCCCATCTCGACGACGAGGTTCGCGGCGTGTGACGCAGCGACCGGCTGAGCGCCGTGACGACCGTTCGTCCGGCGGCGGGTCGGATGCCACCTCGGGACCGTCGCGGTGGCCGGCCGCATCGCTGCTGCCCCTCACGCTCCTCGCCCTCGCCGCCGGGTTGGTGGCGTCATGGATGGGCGCGGCGCAGGCAGCGGAGATCGCCTGGGGCGTCGGGACGGTGGCCGCGCTGCTCCCGTCACTGGTGTGGGTCGGCTCGGCGCTGCTGCGGGGTCGGATCGGTGTCGACCTGCTCGCCGTGCTGTCGCTGGTGGGCACGCTGGTCGTCGGTGAGTACCTCGCCGGCGCGCTGATCGCGGTGATGGTGGCCACCGGGCGTGAGCTGGAGGCCGCGGCCGAGCGGCGCGCGTCTCGTGACCTGCGTGCCCTGACGGAGCACCTGCCGCGGACCGCCCGCCGCCGGACCGGCGACGTCGTCGACGTCGTCCCCCTCGACGACGTCGAGGTCGGCGATCTGCTGGTGGTCGGACCGGGCGAGGTGGTCCCGGTCGACGGACGTGTCCGCACCACCGCGGCGCTGCTCGACGAGTCCGTTCTCACCGGGGAGTCCGTACTGGTCGAGCGTCCCGTCGGAGAGCCGGTGCGGAGCGGTGTGATCAACGCCGGGGGTGCCTTCGAGGTCCTCGTCGAGTCCTCGGCAGCCGACAGCACCTACGCCGGCCTGGTCCGCCTCGCGCAGGAGGCGGGCGCGGAGACCGCGCCGATCGTCAGACTCGCGGACCGCTATGCCGCCTGGTTCGTGCCGCTCGCACTGGTCGTGGCGGCGGCCGCGTGGGTTCTTGCCGGGTCGGCGGTGAGGGCCGTCGCGGTACTCGTCGTGGCGACCCCCTGCCCGCTGCTGCTCGCAGCTCCGGTGGCGATCGTGTCCGGACTGTCGCGGGCGACGAAGCGCGGTGTCGTCGTCCGCAGCGGTGGGGCCCTGGAGAGTCTCGGGCGCGCTCGGACCCTGGTGCTGGACAAGACAGGCACCCTCACCCAGGGCCGTCCGCGGGTGATCGACGTCGCCGCCGCACCCGGGTGGTCGCCCTCGGAGGTGGTCCGGCTCGCCGCATCGGCGGATCAGGTGTCACCGCACGTGCTGGCCGCGGCGATCGTGGCGCACGCCCGCGAACGCGGGATGGCGCTGTCCGTGCCGGCCGACGTCGCCGAGGAGCCCGGCCGGGGCGTGTCCGCCGTGGTCGACGGGACGCGCGTACAGGTCGGCAAGCGCACGCCGCCACCCACGGCATCCTGGACGCGCAGCGTGTCGTCCCGTGCCCTCCTCGACGGTGCGACGGTCGTGTGGGTCGGGTGTGGGGGTCGAGCCGACGACGACGTCGTCGGCGCGATCCTGCTGCGGGACCCGCTCCGTCGCGACGCACCACGGACCCTGCGCCGCCTGCGGGCGGCCGGCTTGAACCGGCTGGTGCTGCTGACCGGCGATCGCACCGCTCCCGCACGCGAGGTCGGCGCGATGCTCGGCCTCGACGACGTCCGCGCGGAGCAGTCACCGGCCGACAAGGTCGCCGCCGTCCGCGCAGAGCGGGCCCGCGCAGTGACCGTCATGGTCGGCGACGGCGTCAACGACGCCCCGGCCCTCGCCGCGGCGACGGTCGGCGTGGCGATGGGCTCACGTGGCGCAACGGCCGCGTCCGAGGCGGCCGACGTCGTGCTGACCGTCGACCGTCTCGACAAGCTCGCCGACGCGATGGGGATCGCCCGCCGCTCCCGCCGCCTGGCCGTCCAGAGCGCGCTCGTCGGAATGGGACTGTCGCTGGCCGCGATGGCCGCCGCCGCGGCCGGGCTGCTGCCACCCGCGGCAGGCGCCCTGCTCCAGGAAGGGATCGACGTCGCCGTCATCCTCAACGCACTCCGGGCCCTGCGACCGGGGCGTTCCGACACGATCTCGCTGCCGGCCGACGCGGAGGCTCTGGTCCACCGCTTCGAGGCCGAGCACCTCGAGCTGGCCGATGCGCTCTCGACCTTGCGCGACGCCGCAGACCTGCTGGCCGACAAGGGAGCCACACCGGACGCGCTCGACGGTCTCCGCGAGGCGGACCGGGCCCTCTCCGACCGGCTGCTCCCCCACGAGCACGCCGAGGAGGCCCAGCTCTATCCCACCCTGACCGGCCCGCTGGGGAGCGCGGACGCCACCGCGCCGATGAGCAGGACGCACCTGGAGATCGACCGGCTCGCCCGACGTATGGCCACTCATCTCGAGCTCGCGTCCGCCGCGGGAGGACTCGAGCACGGCCAGGTCGACGACCTGCTCGCGACGATGTACGGCCTGCACGCCCTCCTGCAGCTGCACTTCGCACAGGAGGAGGAGGAGTACTTCGCCCTCGCCCAGCAACCATCGGGCTCCGCACCACGCGACGATCGGGACGAGTGGCGGGCCGCCGAGGGACCACCGGCCGTTCCGGAGGAGCCGCCTCGGACCTAACGTCCGCCGGCATGAGTCGCGACCAGAACGACCAGCCTGACGTCATGGCGGCCCCCGACGACGAGTCGATCACCGACCCGGCGAAACTCATGCGACTGGGCAGCATGGTCAAACAGCTGCTCGAGGAGCTGCATGCGCAGCCGCTCGACACCGCGGGCCGCGCCAGGCTCGTCGACGCGCACGAGGCGATGCTGGCCGAGATCGAGGCGGCGGTGCCGTCGACGTTGCGCGCCGAGCTCGACGGCATCGCCCCCCACCTACGTGTGGGTTCGGTCGTGACGGACGCCGAACTGCGCATCGCCCAGGCACAGCTCGTCGGTTGGCTGGAGGGTGTGTTCCAGGGCGTCCAGTTCGCCGTGGCCGTCGCAGGGGCACGCAGGCACCCGGGTCCGGCCGGGATGCCCGGTCCGGCAGCGCTGCCGGGATGAGAGGTACCGGCCGGGCCGGGACCACCGGCGGCGACGACAGGCCCCAAGACCTGTGGTCCGCCGCCCGACGGGCGACGACGCTCGTGTCATGAGCGAGTCGCGTACCGACCACCCACAGGTCCCGGGCCGGACCTCCGAACCGATCGTGCAACTGGGCACCGGTATCGGGCCCGATCTGGCTGCGTACGCCCGGGAGCAGCTCAGCGATCTGCTCTCCCGGCGCGGCCGGCCGGCCGCCCCGACGAGGCTGCACGTGGTCCGGCACGGTGACCCCGCCGTGGCACGACCGGTCAGCGCGCGCGTGGTCGTCGACCTCGACGGCACCACGGTCGTGGTGCACGCGGACGCGAGCCGGCCGCGCGACGCCGTGGACCTGCTCGTGAAGCGTCTCGCGCACAGGCTCGAGCACCTCGCACGCTCGGGCCGGGAAGGTGCCCACGGTCTGCCGGGACCCCACCTGCGGTCACAGCCGGGGCCGCCTCCGCCCTGAGACCTCGCCGACGGGGTGTGTCCGCGTCAGCGCCTGCGCCCGAACGCGAAGTAGGACAGCGGGCCGACGAAGTTGACGAAGCATGCAGCCGTCCAGACCGCCTTCGGCGCCGTGAGCTGGTCCGCGGGGCGTCTCAGCACGTCCTGCAACGCGGCGGCGAGCAGGCCCAGCTGAAGGGCCGCGGCAACGGTGACCGCAGCGCGCCGTGCCGGGGACCAGTCGGTCCTTGCACTGACGACCTCTCGGGCCACGACCTCGAGCGTTCTCGGCATCCTGCGTCCTCTCCCGGCCCGCGTGGTCGCGGGCATGGCCGACTGAGGGTGGGTCGCCGAGGGGACGACGACCGAGCACCCGCCACACACATCACATCGCCTCCGGGCGCGACCGGCCCAGGGCCGAGATGACCATCCGGTGCGGTCATTGGTCCCGAGCCACGAGGAACGCCCGCACGGGCCACCCGGAGCACTCGCACGGGACCTCCGCCCCTTACCCGGTCAGGGCACGCGACCCAGCCTGAGGCACTGAACACCCGTTCGTCCTGCGAGGAGCGTCCCCATGGCCGCCGCCACGAACCCGCGACCCGTCACCGCCATCGACGCCCTGGGGCAGGCAGAACGCACCGCCCTGGAGTGGATCGACACCGTCGCCGACACCGTCGGCACCCCGGACCAGGGGTTTGCGTACCGGCTCCTGCGCGCCTGGCTCCACGCCGTGCGCGACCGGCTCGAGGTCGACGGGGCGGCCCATCTCGGTGCCCAGCTCCCGCTCCTGTTGCGGGGCATCTGGTACGACGGCTGGCGGCCCTCGGTCGTACCCGTCAAGTTCGGCCCCGAACAGCTCGTGTCCCGCGTGTCCGCCGAGGCCGGCGTGGACCCCGTGGAGGCGAGACGGGTCATTCCTCTCGTGACCGCCGCTCTGGACCGTCGCTGGGCGCCCGGACAGACCGACCACCTCCTCACGCAGTTGCCCGCATCGCTGCGTGAGCTCGTGGCTCCCGACGCGGGCGCACCCGGGTCACGAACACGAAGCGGACGGCCGGTGACGTCCGCGCCCGACGACGACGCGCCGGCCCCGACGCCGCCGGCCGGTTCACCGGAACGCATCGGCACCCTCGAACGCACCGTCGCCAGGCTCGTCGACGCGCTCTCCGAGCTCGTCCGGGCGATCGAGGCCGCTCCGGCCAACGATGCCGCCGCGCACGTGCCCCGCGCCTACCGCGTCCTGACGCCGCAGCCCTCCGAACCCGGGAAGGCGTTCTCGCGCAACGTCGTCGACGCCGCGCACCACGCCCGAACGCTGCTCGCCGGCCTGGGGGAACCCGGGGCGGAGGTCCCGCGGGCGCGGGCCCCAGGGCCCTGACGCGCCCTCGGCGCCGCGGGCCAGCCTGGCGGGATGGTCTACCCCGCGATCGGAACGACGGACCACGAACGACGCGCCGCGCTCGTGGGCGACTACGCGCAGGCCCGTCGCGAGTTCAGCTGGGAACATGCCCGCGCGGACCTGACCGGCCTTCCCGCCGGGGGTCTCAACATCGCCTTCGAGGCGGTCGACCGCCACGCCGCCCATCCCGGGCGGCGGAACCGGACCGCCGTTCGTGTGATCGACCGCGACGGCTCCGCACAGGAGATGACCTACGCGGAGCTGCAGCACCGCAGCAACCGGTTCGCGAACGTCCTCGACGCGCTGGGGGTGTCCGCGGGACAACGGGTGTTCACGTTGCTGGGGCCGTGTCCGGAGCTCTACGTCACCGCGTTGGGGACGCTGAAGGCCCGCGCAGTGCTGTCGCCGTTGTTCAGCGGGTTCGGGCCGGAGCCGGTCCGCCGGCGGCTGGAGCTGGGCGACGCCGCCGTGCTGGTGACCACGGCGGCGCTGTTCCGTCGGACCGTCGCCCCGATCCGCAGCGAGCTGCCCGGCTTGCGCCACATCCTGATCGTCGGCGAGGGCGTCGCCGGGGAGCAGTCGTTCGACGAGCTGCTCGCCGCCGCCGGCGTCGACCACATCATCGCCCCGACCGACCCCGAGGACCCCGCGCTGCTGCACTTCACCAGCGGCACGACCGGCACCCCCAAGGGCGCGCTGCACGTCCACGACGCCGTGGTCGCCCACGACGCCACGGCCCGCGCGGTCCTCGGCCTGCGCCCCGACGACACCTACTGGTGCACGGCCGATCCCGGCTGGGTCACCGGCATCTCCTACGGTGTGATCGCCCCGTTGGTGGTCGGCGCCACTCTCGTCGCCGACAGCCGCGACTTCGACGTCCGGCGCTGGTACCAGGTGCTCGCCGACCAGCGGGTGACGGTCTGATACACCGCGCCGACCGCGCTGCGGATGTTCATGTCCGCGGGCCCTCAGGAGGCCGCGCGGCACGACCTGTCCGCGTTGCGGGTGATCGCCAGCGTGGGCGAACCGCTGAACGGTGAGGTGGTCGTCTGGGCGAACGCCACCCTGGGACGCCCTGTGCACGACACGTGGTGGCAGACCGAGACCGGCGCCATCATGATCGCGAACTTCGCCGGATCGGAGATCCGGCCGGGGTCGATGGGCCGCCCGGTGCCCGGTGTGGAGGCAGGGCTCCTCGCCCAGGGACGCGACGGTCGCGCCCACGTCGGTCACGACGGCCACGTCACGGTCCTGGAGGGCGCCACGCAGGGGGAGCTCGCGCTGCGGACCGGGTGGCCCTCGATGTTCCGGGGCTACCTCGCGGAGCCCGAACGGTACGCCGCGTGCTTCGCCGACGGCTGGTACCTCACCGGCGACGTCGTCCGCCGCGACGAGGACGGGTGGTACCGGTTCGTCGGCCGCGCCGACGACGTCATCAAGTCCGCGGGACACCTCGTCGGCCCCTTCGAGGTCGAGAGCACGTTGATGCGTCATCCCGCCGTGGCCGAGGTCGGCGTGATCGGCGTCCCGGACGCCACGGCAGGAGAGGTGGTGAAGGCGTTCGTGACGCTTCGCGCCGGCACGGAACCGACCGCGAGGCTCAACCGCGAGCTGCTCACCTTCGCCCGCCACGAGCTCGGGGCCGTCGCCCCCCGGTCCATCGCCTTCGCTCCCGCGCTGCCGCACACGCGCAGCGGGAAGGTCATGCGCCGGCTGCTGCGGGCCCGCGAGCTCGGGCTGCCCGAGGGGGACCTGTCGACGCTCGAGAACGCCGCGGCCGTCGAGGTGGTGGTCTCGTGACCGGCGCGGAGCGTCGTGCCCTGTTCACGACGATGCTGCGTGTCCGCCGGTTCGAGGAGCGGTGTGTGGAGCTCTACAGCGCAGGCACCATCCACGGATTCCTCCACCTGTGCATCGGGGAGGAGGCGGTCGCCGCGGGCGTGCTCGCAGCCCTCGGACCCGAGGACGGCGTGGTCTCCACCTATCGAGAGCACGGGCATGCCCTTGCGCGCGGCATCCCGATGGAGTCGCTGTTCGCCGAGATGTTCGGCCGCACGACCGGCTGCAGTGGTGGGCGCGGCGGCTCGATGCACCTGTTCGACGCGAGCCGCCGTTTCTACGGGGGCAATGCGATCGTGGCGGGCGGCATACCGGTGGCCGTCGGCCTTGCCCTCGCCGACCGGCTCCGGGGCCGCGACCGCGTCACCGCCTGCCTGTTCGGCGACGGGGCGTTCGCCGAGGGCGAGTTCCACGAGTCGATCAACCTGGCGGCGCTGTGGCGGCTGCCGCTCGTGTTCCTGTGCGAGAACAACCGGTACGCCATGGGGACCGCGCTGGCCCGCAGCCACGCCGAGACCGACCTGGCGCTGCGGGCCGGCTCGTACGGCGTGCGGTCCTGGGCCGCCGACGGCATGGACGCCGTCGCGGTACAGGAGGCGACGGAGCTGGCCGCCGACACCGCCCGCGCGGGGGCCGGGCCGTGCTTCCTCGAGCTGCGCACCTACCGCTTCCGTGCCCATTCGATGTACGACGCCGACCGTTACCGCGACCGGACAGAGCTCGAGGCGTGGCGCGCGCGGGATCCCGTCGAGCTGGCCGCCGCAGCTCTGGCCGCCGACGGGCTGCTCGACGACGCGGGACGCAAGGAGCTCGAGGAGGCCGTCGGTCGCGAGATCGACGACGCCGTCCGCGCGGCCGGGGCCGCACCGCTCGAGCCCGTCGAGGACCTCACCCGCTTCGTGACGACCGCGACGGAGGACGGCTCGTGACCGCCACCGCCGGCATCAGGACCGTCACCTTCCGGGAGGCGTTCCGCGAGGGGCTGCGCGAGGCGTTGGCCACCGACGAGCGTGTGTTCCTCATGGGCGAGGACGTCGGCCGCTACGGCGGCTGCTTCGCCGTCAGCCAGGGGCTGCTGGAGGAGTTCGGCGAGGAGCGGGTACGCGACACCCCGCTGTCCGAGTCGGCGTTCGTCGGGGCGGGGATCGGGGCCGCCCTGGGCGGCACCCGGCCCATCGTGGAGATCATGACCGTCAACTTCGCCCTGCTGGCGCTCGACCAGATCGTCAACAACGCGGCGACGCTGCGGCACATGTCCGGTGGCCAGTTCAGCGTCCCGCTCGTCCTGCGGATCCCGACGGGCCCGGGCCGCCAGCTCGGCGCGCAACACTCCCACACCCTCGAAGGCTGGTTCGCCCACGTCCCGGGCCTGCGTGTGGTCGCCCCCGCGACGCATGCCGACGCTCGCGGCATGCTCGCCGCCGCGCTCGTGGACCCGGACCCGGTGCTGATCTTCGAGCAGATCGGGCTCTACGGGGTCCGCGGCGAACTGTCCGTCGATGCCGGGCCGGTCGACCTGGACGGCGCGGCCGTCCGGCAGCGGGGGACCGACGTGTCCGTGGTCGCTTACGGCGGCACTCTCGCCCCTGCACTCGACGCGGCCGCGGAACTGGCGGCGGAGGGCGTGTCCGCCGAGGTGGTGGACCTGCGCGCGTTGCGCCCGCTCGACTCGTCCACGGTCCTCGAGTCGGTGTCGCGCACGCACCGGCTCGTGGTGGTGGACAACGCCTGGCGAAGCGGCGGCCCGGGTGCCGAGGTCGTCGCCAGGGTCGCCGAGCTCGCGCTCGACCAGCTCGACGCGCCGGTCGAGCGTGTCGGGGCGGTGGAGGTTCCCGTTCCGTACCCGCGACATCTGGAGGAGGCGGCGCTGCCGTCGGCCTCGCAGGTGGCCGCAGCTGCGCGCCGGGCGGTGGGGTGACCGTGGCCGAGTTCACGATGCCGGCGCTCGGCGCCGACATGACCGAGGGCACGGTCGTCGAATGGCTGGTCTCGCCCGGTGACGAGATCCGTCGTGGCGACGTGATCGCAGCTGTCGACACGGAGAAGGCCGTCATCGACGTCGAGTGCTTCGAGTCCGGCGTCCTGGGTGACATCCTGGTCGACGTCGGTCAGAAGGTTCCCGTCGGCACCCCGCTGGCCGTCATCGCCACCGACGACGCCGCTGCGGTGCCGCCCTCCGGCGCGTCGTCGCCGATCCCCGCATCCGAGCCCGCGCGGCCGGGGTCCCCGCCGTCACCAGAACGTCCGGCCACAGCCGTGGAACCACGGGTGCGGTCACCCCTGGTCCGGCTGCGGGCGGCCGAGGCCGGCATCGACCTGCGCAGGGTGCCCGCCACCGGCCCTGGCGGCCGGATCACCCAGTCCGACCTGGACCGTGTCCTGCAGCCGCCCACCCTTCCGCACCGAATCAGCGCAACGCCGTACGCGCGGCGGCTCGCGGCCGAACGGGGAGTGGATCTCGCGACGATCCAGGGGTCGGGACGCCGCGGGCTCGTCCGCGCCCGGGACCTGCCGCGGGCAGCTCCCGCGGCCACACGTTCCCCTCGTCCTGCCGCCCACGCAGATCCGCGACATGCGACCGCCCAGCTGATGGCCCGGTCCAAGCGGGAGATCCCGCACTACTACCTGGGCGCTCAGGTCGACCTGACCGACGCCCTCGACGCCCTGCGGGCGCACAACCGTGCGATCCCGGTCCCCGACCGGGTCCTGCCGGCGGCCCTGCTGCTGCGCGCGGTCGCGCTCGGCCTGCGCGCTGTTCCGGAGCTCAACGGACACTGGATCGACGACGGTTTCAGGCCGGGCGACGGTGTGCACCTCGGTGTCGCGGTCTCGCTCCGTGGCGGGGGCCTCGCCGTACCCGTGCTGCGCGACGCCGACGCTCTCGGCCTCGACGCCCTCATGCGCGCCCTGGCCGACGCCGGTGGCCGTGCCCGCGCCGGGCACCTGAGGTCGTCCGAGGTCAGCGGTGCGACCGCCACCGTCACCAACCTGGGCGAGCTCGGTGTCGACACGGTCGTCGGGGTGATACATCCACCGCAGGTCGCGCTGATCGGGATCGGAGCCGTACGGACCCGGCCCTGGGTGGTCGACGGCGCCGTGGTTCCGCGCGCGGTGGTCGACATCTCGTTGGCGGCCGACCACCGGGCGAGCGACGGCGCCACCGGCTCGCGCCTGCTCCGGGAGATCGGCCGGGTTCTCGGTCAGCCGGACCTCCTGGTGGGAGACGACCAGGTGGGAGACGACGAGGTGGGAGACGACGAGGACCGCCGGCCGCGGTGACGGGCCGGGGCCGTCCGCGACGCACCTGACGTCGCGGACGGCGGGCCCGCCGAACCGCACGTGCCCCCTGGCTGCCCGGTCTCAGGCCGGCCGGTTCCCCGGGCGGGACGCGGTGGCCAGCGCATAGATGATGACGATGTCGATCGCGATGACGATGATCGCCCAGACCGGATAGGCGGCGATGAAGGCGAGGTTGACGATTGCGCTCAGAGCGGCGAGGACGATGCCGGTCACCCGGGCCGCCGCGTTCCCCGCCAGTACACCGACACCCACGGCCACGAGCAGCACGCCGAGGACCAGGTGGACCCAGCCCCAGACCGGGTAACCGACCTGGACGACGAGCTGGTCACTGCCGACGACGTAATAGCTGCTCCGCAGCAGCGCGATGAGACCTTCGATGGCCTGGAAGACACCCACCACGAACAGGGTTGCCCCTGCGAACAGGCTCGGTCCCGATGCCTCGTCCCGGGCTCCACCTCCGGTCGCGACCGGCACCCGGAACGACCCGTCGCCCCCGTACCCTGCAGGTCTCTCGCTCTGCTGTGACTGTTGCCTGCTCGACGTCTCGCTCATCGTTCCTCCTCTGTCGAGCACGGGGTCCTCCCGTGCCTCTCATGACGGCACCTTCTGTGCTGTCCGTGTGTGGCTGTCAGGTGCGAAGGTCATGCCGCGCACCGCCGATCGTCACCGGTTGTGCAGGCCTCCTGGCGTCAGTCGGTCCGGCGAACCGGCGTCGCGCGTCGGGCCGCTTCCAGGAGCAGCCGGCGTTCCGCGGCATCGATCGCCGCCCGCGCCCGCCCCACCGCGTCGGGGTTGACCGACACCGCGGTGATGCCCGCCCGGACGAGGAACTCCACGAAGCCAGGGATCCGGCTGGGCGCCTGCCCGCACAGCGATGTCGGGACGCCGAGCCGGCTCGCCCGCTCGATGATCGTGGAGATGGCGTCGAGCACGGCCGGGTCGGACTCGTCGTAGAGCTCGGCGAGCCGTTCGGCGTCCCGGTCCACACCGAGCATCAGCTGCGTCAGGTCGTTGCTGCCGATCGAGACCCCGTCGATCCCGAGCCCGATGTACTCGGGCAACCAGTGCGCGACCGAGGGCACCTCCGCGGTCAACCAGCGCTGCAGGCCGCGCTGCCGACCGAGCGGGCTCGCGTCCACCAGCTCCAGCACCGCGGCCAGCTCCCACCGCGTGCGGACGAACGGGATCATCAGGTGGACGTTCGGCGTCCGCTCGCGGACCTCGGCCAGCATGCGGAGCTCCAGCGCGAACAGGTCCGGTTCACGCAGGTACCGGTAGGCACCGCGGTAGCCGATCATCGGGTTGCGCTCCACCTGCTCGAACTCGTCGCCACCGGCCAGACCGCGGAACTCGTTGCTGCGCAGGTCCGTCGTCCGGTAGAGGACGGGCCGCGGTGCGAAGGCCACGCCGATCCGGCCGACGGCGGCCGCCATCGCCGCCACGAAGCCGTCGGCTTCTCCCGCGGCGACCACCGCCCGTGGATGCCGCCCGCCCAGCGCGGCGGTCAGCGCGACCTCGGCCCGCAGGAGGCCGACCCCGTCGACCTCGAGTGCCGCGACACGCTCGGCCGCGTCGGGCAGGGCCAGGTTGACGTGCAGCTCCGTCCCGGTCGTTGACAGCGCCCGTCCCGCGTCAGGGGTCGTCTGCGGCGCAGCCGGGCGGGCGGTCGCGGGGGTGGCGCCTCGCCGCACCTCGCCTGTGGTCCCGTCCACGGTGACCGTCTCGCCCTCCGGAAGATCGGACGTCGCGGACCGGGCTCCCACCACACAGGGGATTCCGAGCTCTCGGGCGACGATCGCGGCATGGCAGGTCACCCCGCCCTGATCGGTGACCACGGCAGCGGCTCGCCGCAGCGTCGGGAGCCAGTCCGGGTCCGTCCGCGGCGCCACGAGGACGTCTCCGTCGCGGAGCCGACGGCCGTCGCGCGGATCATGCAGGAGCCGGACCCGGCCGCTCGCCCGGCCGGGAGCGCCGGTGAGCCCCGAGGCGAGCACGTCGCCCCGACCCGCGTCCCCCAGGCCGGCCGACTCGCCCGCAGCCGCCGGAGGTACTGCCGCTGCGCCGGGTTCCGGCAGGGTCGTGACGGGCCGGGTCTGGACGAGCCGGATCTGGCGGGCGACCATGGCCCATTCCACGTCCTGCGGGCAGCCGTAGTGCTCCTGCACCCGCAGCGCGAGGCGCGCGACGGCCTCGGCGTCCGCGTCGTCGAGGACGCGCGCCGCGGCTCTCTCGGGGTCCAGGGTGAGGGTGAGGTCGTGACCGTCCCGACCTCGGACGATCTCGTGCGTCTGGTGTCCCACCCGTAGCGACACGAGATGGAGATCCGGGGCGGAGAAGACATAGGTGTCTGGTTCGACGGCCCCGCTCACGACCGTCTCGCCCTGCCCGACGGCCGCCTCGACCACCACCCGGTCGCGTCGACCGGTGGTCGGGTCCGCGGTGAACGCGACACCTGACCGCTGGGCGTTCACCATGACCTGGACGACGACGGCGACCGCGGGCTCACCGGCCACGGCGCGTTCGGCGCGGTAGGCGACCGCCCGGGGTGAGACGGCGGACACCCAGCAGGCGACGATGCCGGCCGTCAGCTCGGCGTCGCCCCGCACGTTGGTGAACGACTCGTGGACGCCGGCGAACGACACCCGTTCGCCGTCCTCCCCGACCGCCGACGAGCGCACCGCCACGGTGACGGGGCCGGGGCGGTCACCGGCCAGCGTCGCGTACGCGGCGGCCACCCGGTCCTGCAGGACGGTGCCGAGGCCCGCCCTGCGGATCAGCTCCGCCATCCGCGCGCACCGGAGATCGGTCGCGTCCGTGTCGTCCGCATGGCTCAGGGCCTCGGCGTGCAGGGTCGCGATGTCGGCCCGGACACCGGCCTCGTCCATCGCCGCCAGATAGGCGGCTGCGGGGACGACGAAGCCGTCGGGGACGGGGAACCCGGCGCCGAGGAGTTCGCCGAGGTTGGCGGCCTTGCCCCCGACCTGGTTCGCGTCGGTGGCACGGACCAGCGCAAGAGGGCGCAGGCAGGCCTCTTCGACCCGGGGACCGGGTGCGCACGGCGTCTGCTGGGAAGACTCTGCAACCATGTCCTCAGGGTCGCGGCCCGCTCGCACGTCCCGCCCCGGCAGTCCGACCCCAAGCGGCCGGACCGAACGTCCCGACCTCACCGTGGGCGCAGGAGGACCTCACCGTGGGCGCACGAGCGACACGACGGCTCGCCGACCCTCACCCGTCCCGGGGCCGCCAGCCGCGGCCGGACTCGTCGGGCACCAGCGCGCGACCGCAGCCGGACCGGGCGTGCACCGTCTCCCAACCCCGGGCCTGCGTGGGGTGGTGGGCCCGGACCTGGGCCCCGCATCGCGGGCACTCGCCGATCCAGACCCGCTCGACCAACCCCGATTCGTACCTCTGATCCTGGCTGCGCATCCAGTCCTCCTCGTCCCTCCAGGATCTAGCCCCCCGGCAACGAACCGAGAAGGGCCTTCCGGCCCGCCCCCGCCACGACGGGGGTGGATGCCGGCGGGTCCACGGACCCTGCTGAGGCGACCACGCGAGCGCGAGGATCGGGCACGAATCGGAGGAGAGGCCATGGCGGACCGGGGGCGCCGAACCTTCCTCGCCGGTCTGGGTCCAGGGCTGGGAGCCGCGCGCCGCAGGGACGGCACTGCCCTGCGCGGCGACCTGGTGGGCGGGCTCACCGTGGCTGCGTACCTCGTGCCCCAGGTGATGGCCTACGCCGTCCTGGCGGGCCTGCCCCCGGTGAGCGGGCTGTGGGCGGCCCTCGGCGCGCTCACGGTGTATGCATTCCTCGGTACCTCCCGTCTGTTGTCGGTCGGCCCGGAGTCGACGACCGCCATCCTCACCGCCGTCGCGATCGGCCCCCTGGCAGCAGGCGATCCCGGCCGGTACGCGACGTTGGCCGCCGGACTGGCACTGGTGGTCGGACTCGTCTGCCTGCTCGGCAGGATCGCCCGCCTCGGCTTCCTCGCCGACCTGCTCTCGCGTCCCGTGCTCGTCGGCTACATGGCGGGTATCGCGGTGATCATGATCGTCGGGCAGCTCGGATCGCTGACCGGGGTCCGGGTCGGTGGGGACGCGCCGTACGAGGTGGTCCTCGGGTTCGCGCGGGAGCTCGGGAGCGTGCACGTCCCCACGCTCGTGCTGTCGCTGGCGACGCTCACCCTGCTCTTCGCCGGTGCCAGGCTGGTCCCGCGCGCCCCGGTCCCGCTCGTCGTGGTGCTGCTCGCGGCCGGAGCAGTCGCCCTGCTCGGCCCGCACGCATCGGGCATAGCGACGGTCGGCCCGGTCCCGAGCGGCCTACCGGTCCCGGGCCTGCCCCGGCTCGGCCTCGCCGAGTACACGTCTCTCGTCGTGCCCGCCCTGGGGGTCTCGGTCGTCGCCTTCTCCGACGTCGTCCTCACCGGACGTGTGTTCGCCCGGCGGTCATCCGACGCCCCGGACGCCGACCAGGAGCTGCTCGCGCTCGCCGGCACCAACGCGGCCTCCGCCGTGCTCGGTGGGTTCCCGGTCAGCAGCAGCGGCAGCCGCACGGCGCTCGGGAAGGCGACCGGAGCCCGTTCGCAGCTGCATTCGCTCGTCGCGCTCGTCGTCATCGTCGCGGTGCTGCTCGTCGGCAGCGAGGCGCTGCGGAGTCTGCCCCGAGCGGCGCTCGGAGCACTGGTCGTCTACGCCGCGGTCCTCCTGATCGACGTCGCCGAGTTCCGCAGGATCGCCGCGTTCCGACGCTCCGAGCTGCTCCTCACGCTGGCCACGGTCGCCGCGGTGCTCGGCCTCGGCGTCCTCCTCGGCGTCCTCGTCGCTGTCGCGCTCTCGGTGCTGGACCTCGTGCGACGGATCGCCCGCCCCCACGCGGCCGCTCTCGGCTGGGCACCCGGGGTCGCCGGCATGCACGACCTGTCCCACCTGCCCGGCACGGAGCCGGTGCCGGGTCTCGTGGTCCACCGCTACGACGCACCACTGTTCTTCGCCAACGCGGAGGACTTCCGCCGCAGCGTCCACCGGGCTGTCGACGAGGCGAACGGCCTCGCCCCTGTGCGGTGGGTGGTGCTCGATCTGGAGGCTGTGACCGAGCTCGACCTCACCGCCGCCGATGCACTGTGTGCGGTGGCCCGCGAGCTCACCGAGGACGGTGTGGTTCTCGCCACGGCCCGCGCCAAGCGAGAGCTCGTGGCGGACCTGCAGGCCGGCGGGGTGCTCGGGGCGCTCGACCCCGCCAGGTTGTACCCGACGATCCCGACGGCGGTCGCGGCGTTCCACGCCGCGACCGACCCCCCGGACACCGGTGCGTCCGGCACCTGAGGCGGGAGTTCGGCTCCACGTGCCCGAGCACGCGGCCTGCTCCGGAACGTCCTTCTCAACGGTCGGGTTCCGGCTGCTCCCCCCGTTCGGCCTCGGCCAGCGCGAGCAGGCTCTGCAGCGAGGTGTCGATCCCGCCGGCGAGGACCCCGAGGTCGGTGACCGTGTCGTCGCCGGTCAGCCCGACGGTGACCGTGTCGCGGTAGCTCATGATCGCGACCCCGATCCGCAGCGTGCTCGCGATCGGGACGTAGGGAATGATCTCCTGCAGCTCACACCCGAGGGCGTAGAGCGTGTGACGCGGGCCGGGGACGTCCGTCGTCACCGTCACGATCGTGCGTTGCGGCACGCTCCAGCCTGCCCGGACCAGTGCCGCCACGATCGGGAACGGCTCGTGTCGGGCGATCCCGACGGCCGCGGCGCCGGCCTCGGCCTCTCCGGCGGCCTTGCATCGGCCCAGTTCGTCCCGCGTCGCGAGGAACCGGGCGACCGGGTCGGCGACGTGCGTCGGCAGGTCGGCCAGCAGGAGCGACACCCTGTTGTCGCGCACACCCTCCTGCCCCGGCGCCCGGACCGACACCGGTACCAGGCTGCGCACGGCACCGGGCCGCGGCGTCTCACCCCGGGCCAGCAGCAGCTCCCGCAGCCCCCCGGTGATCGCGGCGAGGACGACGTCGTTGAAGGTGCCGCCGAACGCGTGCCGGACCGCCCGCACGTCACTGATCCGGCATCGGGTCCAGGTGACGTGCCGTGGCCGTGACAGGGGCCCGGACAATGACGAGCGGGACACGGGCGGCATGCTGGCCGCCAGTGCCAGAGCCCCCCGGCCTGCCGCCCACAGCCGTCGTGGGTCCCGCAGCGCCCCGGCCGCGGCCCGCAGCCCGGCCAGCGGCAGCACGGCGAGGTCACGGGCCGCGCTCGCCATGAGCGTGGTGGAGGACGGCCATGGGCGCGGCTGCCAGTCGTCCGGTTCGGGCGGCACCGGTGCCGGCTCCCGGTCGAGGACGACGCGGTAGAGGTCGGTGCCGGACACCCCGTCGACCATGCTGTGGTGCACCGTCGAGATCAGCGCCCACCGGTTCCCCGCGAGACCCTCGACGAACCAGTACCGCCACAACGGCCGGTCCCGGTCGAGCCGTGTGCCCATCACCCGCCCCATCAACGCAGCGAGCTCCCCGTCGCCTCCCGGGGCCGGGAGGGCGACCCGCACCAGGTGCCGATCCAGGTCGAAGTCCGGGTCGTCGGCCCACACCGGCGCACCGAGATCCAGCGGCACCGGCACGACCCGCTGGCGGTACCTCGGGATGAGCCGCAGCCGCCCCGCGAGGTGGTCCCGGAACTCCGCGAACGACGGCGGGGGCCCGGCGAACACCGCGGTCGAGGAGATGGCCAGCGAGGCAGCAGGCTCGGCATCCTCGGCCTGGAGGAACGCCGCGTCCAGCGGCGTCATCCGGTCAGGGCTCACAACGCACGCTTCAGGATCTTGTCGCCCGCGCCCTTCGGAAGGGTGTCGCGGAACTCGACCGAACGCGGATACTTGTAGGACGCGACCCGTTCCCGCACGTACTCGACGAGGTCCGCCTCGGTGGCGTGCTTCCCCTCGCGGAGCGCGACGACGGCCTTGACCTCCTGTCCGAGCCTGGGGTCCGGGACCCCGATCACAGCGGCCTCACGGACTGCCGGATGGGTGTACAGCACGTCCTCGACCTCGCGGGGATAGACGTTGTACCCCCCTCGGATGATCAGGTCCGTCTTGCGGTCCACGACGAACAGGAACCCGTCGGAGTCGATGTGACCGAGGTCCCCGGTGTGGAACCAGCCGCCCGCGAACGCCTCCGCCGTCGCGCGCGGCCGGCCGTGGTACCCGCGCATCACGTTGACCCCGCGCACCAGGATCTCCCCGACGTTCCCCCGTCCGGGCGGGAGCTCCCGCCCCGACTCGTCGCAGATCCGGATCTCGACGCCGTAGACGGGCTTGCCCACGCTGTAGACCCGTCGTTCCTCGGCGCTGACGTTGAAGGTGGTCGTCGAGGCCGTCTCGCTCAGCCCGTAGCCCTCCAGGATCACCACCCCGAACTCGCGCTCGAACTCGTCGAGCACCTCGGCCGGGATGGGCGCGCCGCCGGAGATGCCGACCCGCAACGACGAGGTGTCCCGGGCGGCCCGCTCGGGGTGGGTGAGCAGCGCGATGTACATGGTGGGAACGCCCTCGAACACGGTCACGCCGTCCCTCTCGATCACCTCCAGCGCCCGGCCGGCGTCGAAGCGCGGGAGCAGGGTCATCGTCGCGGCGAAGCGGACGCACACGTGCAGCTGGCTCGACAGCGCGTAGACGTGGAACAGGGGAAGCGCGACGAGGACGACGTCGTCGTCGCGGATGCCGAACAGGCGGCCCGGGGTGTCCGCGTTCATGAACAGCTGGAAATGGGTCAGCTCCGCACCCTTCGGCACACCCGTGGTGCCCGCCGTGTAGACGATCACCGCGACGTCGCCCGGGTCACGCTGCTCGAGCACCGGACCGTCGTCATGGGCCAGCAGCTCCTCGAAGCGCAGGACCCCGCCGATGCTCGTCCCCGGACCGGGGTCGCCGAGCACCACGAGGTCGCTCACCCCGGCGTCGGCGGCGCCCTTCGCGGCCTCCCCCGCCACCGCGCCCCAGGTGATCAGTGTGCGCGCTCCGGAGTCGCCGAGCAGGTAGGCCACCTCGCGCGCCTTGAGCAGCACGTTCATCGGGACGACGACCGCACCCACCTTGAGGATCCCGAAGTGCGCGACGGCGAACTGCGGCACGTTGGGCAGCTGGACCGCGACGACGTCACCGGGCCGGATGCCGTGCCGGACGAGCCCTGCGGCGAACCGGTCCGCGGCGTGATCGAGGTCGGCGTATCCGAGCCGCTCGTCGTCCAGGACGATCGCGGTCCGGTGCGGATGGGTGTGCGCGGCCTCGCGCAGCATCATCGCCAGGTTGAGACTCATGTCGTGCTCCTCGCCGGGACGACGGGACGGGATGGTGCGGTGTCTCCGAGTGCTGCGCTCGTCTCGGCGGCGAAGGCGTGCACCAGCGCGTCCGCGCTGCCGACCAGACGGCCATCGGTGCCGAAGCCGGTGAACACGTCGCCGGCATAGCTGAAGACGCACGCCGTCACGGCCTGGTCGGCGCTGCACGGCGCCCAGCCGACACTGCCCAGCACCCGAGCGCCGCACAGGTCCATGGGGGCGGGAGGGCCGGGGACGTTCGTCAGCACACCGACGGCCTTGTCGGCGAAGAACCGGGAGATCGGTTCACCGGCAGCGGGCGGGACGGCGCCGATGAGGCGCTGGGTGCCCGCGGTGAGCCACGCCTCCCACGAGCCGCGGATGCGAGTGATCCGGTCGTGGACGATCGAGATCCGCTCTGCGAGGTCACCGTGCAGCGGGAGCACGGCGAGCACGAGCGAGAACCGGTTGCCCAGGCGGGTCGGCAACGCGGGGTCGAAGGGTTCGAGGTTGACCGGCACCATCCATGCCAGGTCATCCGGACTGCCGCCCCGCCGGTCGAGTACCCGACCGACGGCCCCGCCCAGCAACGCGAGCAGCACCTCGTTGACCGTCGCGTGGTGGCGGGCGCCGAGGTCTGCCAGCGCGGCGAGCGACACGGGTGGGCCCCAGCCCGCGTGCTTGGCCACGCCGGCGCGGCCGGTCCAGGCGGTGTGCGGGTTGGACCAGGTCATCAGCGTCGCGACACTCGTCACCGTTCGGAACGCGGTTCGCGTCAGCTCGGCGGACGCCTCCAGGGCCCGCTGCGGATCGAGCAGATCGCGGACGCTCGTGCTGTCGGCCATGTGGGTCCCGGCCGGGGTGAGGTGGTCGCCGGGCTCGGCCGGGTCGAGCAGGTCCACCATGAGTTGGGTCAGCCGGATCCCGTCGGTGATCGAGTGGTGGACCTGCAGCACCACGGCACTGCCGTCGCCGTACGGGACCATCCGCACACGCCAGGGCGGATGGGCCCGGGCGAACGTCTCCGACCGCAGCCCACCGACCAGAGCCTGCAGACCCGCCGTGGTGCACGACGGCCCGTCGCAGGTGACGTGACGGTCGATGTCGAAGTGCTCCTCCGGCACCCACTCCGACGGGAACGGCCACGCCCGTACCACCGGACGGCACCGAAAGACCGGGTGCCGGTCCAGCATCCGGTCGCGCAGGACGTGCCGCAGGTCGGAGGCGTCCACGGGCGTGGCGGTCCAGAGCACCGAGACCACCGACATGACGTTCTCCGGTCGGTCGAGCCGTAGCCAGACCGCGTCATCGGCTGTCATGGGGATCCGCGACGGTGTCATCGTTCCCACGGTCGTGGGGCCGGCGCGGGCTCCACAGGGTCGAAGGGCACGGCCTCCGGGCGCAGTGGTCCCGACCGGGGCAGGTGCACGCCCTCGCCGGCTCCGCTCCGCACATCGCCGCAGACGCGCGCGAGCGGGGCCTCAGTGGCCCTCGTCGCGGCTCGGGAGGCCGGCGCCGAGAACGCCGTCGAGCCAGTCGAGCACCTCGGACGTGAACCGGTCCGGCACCTGGAGCTGGGGGACGTGCCCGACACCCGCGAGCTCGACGTAGGTCCACACCGGGTTGTCCCGTGCCGCGGTCCGCGCGGCGCCGACGGGGACGAGGGCGTCCCGGTCGCCGTGCACGAGCAGCACCGGGACGCGGATCGTCCTCATCGCACTCCGGTAGTCCCCCGCCCGGATCAGCACCCATGCGAGAGACCGGGCGGCGGTGAGGAAGGCACGATCAGCCCCGGCGACGTCCTGGCGCCGGGTGATCAGGTCCACCGACCGGTCGATCAGCTCGGCAGGCACCTGCCGGGGGTCGACGCCGCAGAGCCGGAGCATCCCGTACACCGTCGTCCGGGGCCCGATCCGGCGGCGCCGGGCGGCGGTCAGGTACTCCCCCAGCCCCGGCAGCATCGAGACGGCTATCGCGACCTCGCCCGCGGCAGGGAACCGCCAGGGCGACGGCAGCGCAGGATCCACGAGCACCAACCCGCTCACCCGCTGCGGTGAGTGCTCGGTCATGAGGATTCCGATCATGCCGCCCATGGAGTTGCCGATCACCACGACGGGGTGGCCGACGACCGTGTCGATGAACCGCGCGAGCAGCCGGACGTTGGCAGGGACGGTGGCGGGCCGGCCTCCCGGCGCCGAGAGCCCGAAACCCGGCAGGTCGACCGCGAGCACCCGGTACCGCTGGGCCAGCACCGGTGCGACCAGGTCCCAGTTGAGGTGCGACCCGCCGAGACCGTGCACCAGGACGAGCACACACCCGCCGGGTGGGCCGCCGAAGTCGACATAGTGCAACGGCCCACCGAGGTCCACGGTCATGCTTCGGCCGGGCGACGAGGCCGTCGCGTCGTCCGCCGGCATCTGGTTCACACGGCGACGCTATGACGCCGCCGCGGGGTCGGCAGGGGTCGGACGACCCCAGCCGGCGGCCCGTCGGACCCTCGGGCGTCACCGGAGCGAGGGGGCGGGCAGCTGGATTCGATCGGCCAGTACCTCGGCACGATCCACACCCTCCACCACCGCGTACGAGACCGAGCCCGGCACCGTGACCAGACGCAGGACCTGCGCCAGGCGCAGCACATACGCCTTCGCGGCGGAGGCGCCGTCCCACTCGTACAGACCCCGGTACACCCCCGTCGACCGATCGGTGAGCCAGAGCTTGCTCACGAAGCCCGGAAACCCGGCGAACAACGGGGTGTTGACCACACACGTCGTGCGGAACACCGCATGGGCCCACCGCCTGTTCCCCACCCAGCGCAGCCGGAAGGCGACGACCAGCAGGACCCTGTCGGCCGCACGCCGCGCGGCCCGGGTCTCGCGGAAGACGGTCGATCCGCCCCCGTCCGCGTCCCGCAGCACGGTCCCCACCAGCGCCCTCGGGGTGGTCAGCGCGCCCCGGACGAGCAGGCGGGCCGTCGACGCGGCGGAGCGGACGACCGCCAGACAGACATCGCTCAGGTGCGGCGTCGCGTCGACCGTCACGACCGCTCGTCGGGGTACTCGGCGAGGATCTTGCGGAGGTGCTCGACGAACCGCAGCGACTCGTCGTGCTCTCGCTGCCACACGTTGCGGCCGAAGATCAGCCCGGTCGCACCGGCCTCCATCGACATCCGGGCCTTGGCGAGCATCGCGTCGTCACCCAGCCGCGATCCGCCCGAGACGAGCAGCATCGTCCGGTTCGCCGAACGGACGACCCGGTCGATGGCCTCCTGCGCCGTCAGCCGATGCCGGTACGCCGCCGGCACCCCGGTGTGCTTGTCCGGATCGGGGAAGTTGACCTTCACCATGTCCGCGCCGAGCTCCGACGCGACCCGGGCCGCGTAGTCGACCTCGTAGAACGAGTCGCGGCCGCCCTTCTCGTCCACCGCCCACCCGCGTGGATACGCCCACACGATCAGGGGCATTCCGTAACGGTCCGAGTCGGCACGGACACGTCGCAGCTGCGCGTAGTCGGCCTCCGCTGCCTGCGTGCCGACGTAGAGCGTGTACCCGACGGCGTCCGCACCGAGCCGAACCGCGTCCTCGACCGACGCCTGCAGCGGGGACACGGGCGCGTCGGCGGGCGGGACGTCGGTCTTGCCGTTCAACTTGAGCACGAGCGGGACCTCGCCCGCGAACTCCCATGCGAACTTCTGCGCCAGGCCGACCTGGAGCACGATTCCGTTGAAACCGCCCTCGACCGCCAGCCGGAGCACGTAGCGCGGATCCGACGCGACCGGGTTCTCGGTGAAGTCCCGCGGGCCGTGCTCCAGCCCCTGGTCGTAGGGCAGGAACAACGCCGTCCCGTTCCGCAGACCGTGCTCGTGCACGATCCGGTGCAGTCGGGTCTGTTTGCCCGCCGGCAGACCGATCTCCTGCAGCCGGGGCCGACTGGTCGTCGTCATCGCGAGCCTCCTCTGATTCCGATCCGATGTGGTGACCGGATACGGGCCTCCCGTGCCGATCGTGCGACCGTCCGACCCGGCGACCGGGACACGGACCCGCCTGTCACCGCCGACCGGTGGACGTCGTGCGAGGACGGCGCGGTGGTCGAAACTAGGAACACCTGCGCCCGTCTGATCAGGGCCCAACGTCCCGACCGCGCACGCCGATCGAACCTCACCGGGGTACCTCGGACGCGGACCGCCGACCCCGCGTGCTGCCCGGCAGGAGTCGCGGCATCCGCCGTGTCGGCGCACGCTCCAGGGCCGAGAGGCCTCGCCGCCCGATGACATCCGCCCCCTCGGGCTCGGCCCGGTCGCCTCTGCCGGGCGGCCGCCGGCGCCGCGACACTGGGCGCGTCAGGAAGGAGGTGGAGATCATGAGGTTCACCTGGAAGGACATGGCGGCGACGGTTCTCGTCGCGGCGATCGTGGTGCCGTACGTGGGCTACCTGGTGTGGGGCGCAGTGCCCTTCGTCCAGGACCCGCGCGGTATGGCTGCCGTCGGGCTGGTGCTCGGGATCGCTGCGGCGGCGCTCGCGGTCGATCGGTGGTTCGCCCCCGGTGCTGCACAGCGCGCTGCGCTGGTCACCGGAACGGCCGCCGTCGGCCTGGGCGTCGCGGCGCTGTGGACGGTCAACGGGGTGGTGCTCGCCGCGTTCGTGATCGCGATCGTGGCGACGTGGGCCCTCGGTGAGTTCATCCACGTCCGGGAGCTCCAGGAGGCGCACCACACGCCGACCGGGACCACCGCGACCGGGCACGCCTGACGCCCGCGGGGCCGCCGCCCGGCAGGGCAGCGGCCCCGCACCGCGCGGTGTGGGGCGACGACCTCACGAACGCCCCGCGGCGAAATCCCCCAGTACACGACCGCGGAGGCACTGCCTGCCATGCCGGACACCGAACGCGGACTCGACCGCGATGCTGCGCACGCGTTGGTCGTCGACGTGTTGACCGAGATCGCCCCTGGTCCCGAACTCGACGCGCTGACCCTCGACGAAGACCTCCGGGAAGCCCTCGGGCTCGACTCCCTGGACTACCGGAATCTTGTCGCGCAGGTGTCGCAACGGAGCGGACGACGGATCGAGGAGGACGACTACCAGCGTCTGACGAACCTCGACGGCTGGATCACGTTCCTCACCGAGAGCTGAGCGCCACGGCCGCCCACCACGACCGCTCCGAGAGCGCCCAGGCCCTCCGCGCCTGGCGGCGGACGACGCTTGCCGGCGCGGACCGGGCTCGGCGTTCTTCACAGGCAGGCGACCACCCGGCGGACGACTCTCGGCGACCGTCGGTGCCGAGCCTGGCCTCACCGCAGCAGCACGGCCGTGACGGCGAAACGCTCCACCTCGGCCACGTGCCCGCCCGTCGAGACGACGATCGTCGCGAGGCCGCGCCCGTGCACGGTGACGGTCGTCGCCCACCGTTGCCTCTCACCACCGGCGGGCAGACAACAGGTGTCGCCGAGCGGCCGCGCAGCCCCTGCGGACCGAACCTGGACCCGCAAGCTCTCGTCGACGCCGGTGATCTCGCCTCCCACCGCCACCGGCGACCCCGCGGCGGTCCCGTAGGCCGGGGTGTCGAGGGTGAGTGTGGTGTCGTGGGTGCCCACGACCTCCCAGGGTCGGTCGACGCCGGTTCCGAGGCGGACGAGGTGAACGACGGCCGCCGTCGCGGCCGGGCGCTCGGGCAGGGCATGGCCGACCCCCGCCCAGGCCTGGTCCCCGGCGACCTGGCTGGACGTCACCTGGTCGATACCGGTCAGTCCGAGGGCGGCGGCGAACGCGAGGGCGGTGGCACCGGGATCGAGGTGCCAGGGTTGATGACCGCCGGTGGCGTACTCGCGCTGCCACGCCGCCGCTTCGCTCGCATCGGCGAACGGCCAGAGCGGGGCGAACGCGGCCGTCCGGTCGGGTTCTGATGTGGGCCCGGCACTGGTCGTCGGTGCCGGTCCCGCTGTCGTCGGGGCGACCGTCGAACCGCCTGCGGTCGTCGGGGCGGTCGTCGGGGCGCCGGCGCCGCTCCCGGTGCCGCCGCACCCCGCCAGCACGAGCGCGCACGCCCCTGCGGCGATCCGCGCCGCGACCCGGCCGATCATCGCTGCGCCACTCGGCTCTCGCTCACCACCCGACGCCTGACGACCCTGGGCCGACTCGATCGGCGGACGGCGCGTCATCGCGACGGCGGCCACAACGGTTCCCGTCTGCGCACCGTCACCGCCACGAGGACGACGAGCAGCCCGAGAAGCATCATCACCGGCTGCAGGACGTTGTAGCGCTGCATGATCAGCAGCTCACCGGCGATCCACCCCACCTGCGCGGCGCCTGCGGCCACCGAACCGATCGCGGCCCACGGCGATCTCCGCAGCTCGAGCATCGCGGCCGCCGCCATGGGTGCGGCGACGACGGTCAGGAGGAGCACACCGGGCAGCGCCCAGGACCCGAACGGGGTGCCCACGAGCCACTCGTCGGGCATGCCGATCGCGTTCGCCGCGACCAGCCCGATGCCGCCGTACACCGCCGACAGCGCGATCAGACCTTCCAGACCGGCCAGACTCCAGTGGCGCCGCGGGACGACCGGAACCGGTGTGCTGGTGACCATGAGACCTCCCTGGACGCACGTCCAGCGTGGCCCGGCACCCGCTCGCGTCCACAGGGGCGAGAGCCCGCACCGTCCGGGTCCTTCGCGCTCCGGCGGGCGGGTCGATCGGCCCGGCATCCGGCACCGCCGCAGCGACTCGACGCCGACGGTCAGGCCGGGCCGATGAGCCGGCCCGTGAGCCGCTGAGCCGGAACGGCGACGGTGTGGCCGGCTCGCCCGGGGACCCAGGGCGTCGGCAGTCGGGCTTCGAGGTGGGCGAGGCGCGCGATGTCGGTCACCTCGTACGCGCGCCCGACGGCGAGCACGCTCCAGCCCGTCCGCACGGCCGGGTCGATGTGGTCGGCCTGGAAGGCGAGGACATCGCCGCGGCCGGCGGCGGACAGCACGCTTCCGGGCCCGCTGCGGAAGAGGATCTCCTCACCCTCCAGCAGGAAGTTCACCGGATGGGCAGCGGGCATCGCAGCCTCCGTGAACACGACACGGCCGACTGCGACACCGGCGAGACGACGCAGGCATTCGCCGCGGTCGAGCTCGAGGAGCCGGGACGGGCCGACGGAGGCGGAGATGGAGACCGACATGCACCCAGTCTCCGGATCGAGCCGAGACCGTTGTCGGGCCGAAAGGCACCACGGACAGGGACCTTTCGACAGTCTCTCCCAGCGCTGGGACCCGTTCGCCTGATCACGGGGCGGCCCGGTGTGGCTCCCCGGACGGTCCCGGCCGTCACGGGACGGAGGACTCGGTCGTCCGGGCCGAAACTCCCCTGTCGGAAGCCGCCGGGACCGACGACGGTCAGGGGGCGCGGCCGCCGCACAGGGACGCCGGGCCGGCCGGCTCGTCGGACATCCGCGATCCAGGAGGCACACGATGGGCGCACCCGTCATCCACTTCGAGATCGGCGCAGTCGACGGCGACCGCGCCCGACACTTCTACGCCGAGCTGTTCGACTGGACCATCACGCCCGATGCGAACGGCTACGGGGTCGTCGACACCGGCGCGGCCGGGATCAACGGCGGTGTGCTCCCGACACCGCAGGGCGTACGCCCGTACGTCACCTTCTACGTCGGCGTGGAGAACCTGGACAAGGCTCTGAGCCGCGCCGAGGAGCTCGGGGCGCACCGGGTCATGGGGCCGGCTCCGGTCGGCGACATGGGCAACATGGCGATGTTCGCCGATCCGGACGGCAACATGATCGGGCTGTTCTCCGCCGCCGAGAAACGAACGAACCCGTGATCGACACGTCCCCGGCCCATCACCCGGTACCCGGCAGGGCGCGAGGCCGGACCGTGTCGAGACGGTGTCCGACCACGCCGCAGCGACCTGCTCTCCACGATCCCCTCGATCCCGGGGCCGAACGCCGATGAACGCGCCGGAGCCACTCGACGCGCAGTCGTCGACGTCGGTGCCGCACGCCTGGCCCCGGCACGTCGTCGTGCTCGCCTGTTCGGCCGGTGGGCTCCAGGCGGTGGGGCATGTGCTGGCCTCCCTGCCCGTGGACCTACCGGCAGCGGTCGTCGTCGTGCAGCACCGACGTCCGGACGACGTGGACCTGCTCGTCCCGATCCTGCGCCGGCACTGTCGGCTGCCGGTCGACGCCGTCCGGCACGGCGACCTCCTCCGCGAAGGCCGAGTGGCGGTGGTCCCGCCCGGGACGCATGCCCTCGCCACACCGGGCGCGACGCTCGCCCTCATCCCGACGGACGGTCCGCCGCCGTACCGGCCCTCGGCCGATCTCCTGCTCGTGACCCTCGCCGTCGCCGCAGGCCCGCGGATCGTCGCGGTCATCCTGTCCGGCGGTGGACGCGACGGTGCCACCGGAGCGGTGGCCGTGCACGCCTTCGGGGGCACGGTCCTCACGACGGACGAGGCCACCTCCGACCACTTCGCCATGCCCCGAGCCACGATCGCCCGGCACGTCGTCGACCGGGTCCTCGCACTCGACGACATCGCCGCCGAACTCGTCACCCGTGTCGCGGCCCTGCCGGGTCGTTCCGCGGAGCCGCCGGCCCACGCCTCACCCTGACTCCTCGACGACGCCCATCACATCGACGTGGATTCGACGAACGCGCTGACGTGCTCCGGACTCTTCGCCGCGCGAGCCGGCCAGTTCTGTGGCGGACCGCGTCAGAAGCCCACCGAGGCCCCGCCCTTCAGGCACAGCAGGGCTCGGGCCTCGGCGGGCGTGGCGACGTCGATGCTCAGGGCGCCCAACACCCCGCGAACTCGCGTGACCTGCTCGGCGTTGCTCGTCGCCTGCCGGCCAGGGCCGATCCACAACGAGTCCTCCAGGCCGACCCTGACATGCGCTCCCATTGTCGCGCCCATCGTCACCAGCGACATCTGAGCTTTCCCTGCGCCCAGCACCGACCACTCGTACCCGTCGCCGAGCAGGCGGTCCGCTGTACGCCGCATGTGTGCGACGTCGTCGGGGTGCGTCCCGATGCCGCCCAGGAGTCCGAACACCGACTGCACGAACAGCGGTCCCCGAACGAGCCCACGGTCGCGGAAGTGCGCGAGGTTGTAGAGGTGCGAGGTGTCGTAGCACTCGAACTCGAACCGGGTGCCGTTCGCATCGCCGATCGCAAGGATGCGTTCGATGTCGGCGAACGTGTTCTTGAAGACGACGTCGCGCGAGGCCTCCAGGGCCGGCCGTTCCCACGAATGCCGGAACGTCGTTGTCCGCTCCAGCATCGGGTAGAGCCCGAAGTTCATCGACCCCATGTTGAGCGAGGCGATCTCCGGTGCGAACTCCGCGAGCGGCCGCACCCTCTCGTCGACGGTCATCGCCGGATTGCCGCCCGTCGTCAGGTTGACGATGGCGTCGGTGTGGCCCTTCAGCTTGCGCAGGATCGGCTCGAAGTGAGCCGGGTCCTGCGACGGGCGTCCGTCCACGGGGTCGCGGGCGTGCAGGTGCAGAATCGCCGCGCCTGCCTCAGCAGCCTCCAACGCCGCCTCCGCGATCTCCGACGCCGAGACCGGCAGGTGCGGTGACATCGACGGGGTGTGGATCGCACCCGTCACCGCACAGGTGACGACGACCTTGCGCCTGCTCGCCACGCGACGACCTCCCTCCTGTTCGTTCCTGCTCAGCTGCCGTTGAGGACAGCCTTGAGCTTGTCGACGGGCAGGCTCGACGACAGGTCCGCGTCCGGTGAGATCGACGGGTCGCATGCCGGAACCTTGCCGGCCGCGGTGTCGGCGTAGATCGAGAGCACGAACGGAACCTGCTCGGCGCTCGCCTTGCCCGCCAGCGACGCCAGCCCGACCCGTAGCGACGCCGCCGACATCTGAGTGGTCCCGTCCTGGCCCAGCCAAGCGATCTTGTGCTGCGTGACAGCGCAGACGAATCCTTGCGACGAGCCGATGTTGAGGAACGCGGGCATCTTCCCGCCGGCGTCGACGATGGCCTGCACCGCGCCGATGTCGGACGCGCCGTAGTCGCTGACGAACGCGGCGTAGTCACCGTTCTGGGCGACCAGGCCGGCAACCGAGCGTCGCTTCTGCGCGGCATCCCAGTTCGTCGGCACCCAGGTGTCGGGGACGAGCTGCATCTGCGGTGCGTACTGCGTGAGCGCTGTCGCGAACGCGGTGAAGGTCTTCTCGGTCGACGGTGCGCCGGGCTGTCCGCCGAGGAACGCCACCTTGCCGCTGCCCACGTTCTTGGCGAGCCACTCGGCCTGGTTGCGTGCGATCGCGTCGGTGTCCCACACCAGCGACTCGACGTAGTCGGTGCCCTTCAGACCCGCGACGTCGTTGACGGTGCTGACGACCTTGACGCCGGCTTCCATCGCCTTGCGCATCGAGGGCAGCTGTGAGGGGCCGAAGTCGGGGCTGATCACCATGACCTTCGCGCCCTGCGCAACCGCGGCGTTCGTGGCCGCGATCGCGCCCTGCTGGCCCGTCGTGCCGTTGTACCAACTCGCCTCGATCGTCGGGCACTTCGCCGCCTCCGTCTGGAACTCGGCGTTGGAGATCGCCGACCAGACCTGTCCGCCTGCGGACTTGACGTAGACGACCTTGGTCGGTTCCGAGGGGCACAGCGACGTGATGTCACCGGGAGCCGCAGCGGCCGCCTGCTGGGTGGCTCCGCCCGCGGACGAGCTGCCTCCGGTGGGGGCCGGGGAGCAGGCGGCGAGAGCGACGGCCGAGGCGAGTGCCGTCGCGAGGAGGAACGCCGGGAGGCGTGGGACACGGGCGCGGTGCATGACGATCTTCCTTGGTGATGGGGGCTGGGATCCGTTCGTCGGACCGTGACCGACGTTATGGACCGAGCCGGCCGACGAGTTGTCCCGAGTTCGGACGAACCGCCCGGGTGGCAGGCCCGTCAGGCAGGACTCTCGAGCGCACGAGCGGCTGCCACGAACGCCTTGGCCGTTTCGAGGACCGGCCGGCCCTGCCAGTGTTCGGAGAGGATCTCGATCGACACCGGCGCAGTCGTGCCGGTGCCGCGCAGCGTCGCGAGGAACCCCGCCACATCCCAGTCACCGTCGCCGAACAGCATGCGATGTCTGAGCGTCTCCTCGAAGTAGTCGTCCGTCCGGGGCGCGACCGGGCCGTCCGAGAGTTGCACGACGACGACCCGATCCGCCGGCAACGACTGCAGGGCCGCGTCGTCGCGGTTGCCCCGCATGAAGTGCCAGTTGTCCACGCAGAGCCCGCCGTTGTCGCGGTCGGCGGCCTCGACCACGGCCAGCGCACTTGCGATGTCGGGCATGTCGGTTCCCGGAAGGAACTCGATGGCCACCTTCGCCCCTACCTCGGCAGCGCGGTCGCAGAGCCGCGCGAAGCGGGCGGTGGACGCCGTCCCCTGGCCACCCGTGGATGCCGCGACGACGACGTGGTGCGCCCCGAAGGCGCCGGCGAGCTCGATCAGGTCCTGCTCGACGCCCGCGTCCATGTAGGGCAGATCCCAGGGGAAGCCGGTGGGTTGCCATCGTCGACCGTCTGCGGGGCCGTCGAATCCCAGACCGATCTCCAGCTCCGCGACCCGGATACCCGACCGCTCGGCGATTCCCGCCAGCTCCTTCGCGGTGATCCCCGCGCGGCGGGCGTCCTGGAACTCGAACACGGAGTACCCGATCGCGTCGGCGCCGGCCGCCGCGGCCGCGGCCACCCGCTCCTCGAAGGAGACACCGACGAGGTTGCCGTATCCGAGGATCACACCCGGTTCCGTCACTCTCTTGCTCCTGTTCATCCCTACGCCTCCTGCTGCCATTGCTCGGCACCATCGGTTGATCCGAATCCGACGTTAGGGACGCAGCTGCCTGACCAGGTGTCCCGACTTGGGACGATCGCTGCCCGACCCTCGCACGCTGTTCGGAGCGGACGCGTGCACGCGCGGGGAGGAACTCGCGCGCTCCCGGCCGTCACGGGACGACGGCGGCCCGCATCGCCCCTCCGGATTCGGTCCGGAGAATCGCGGTGTCGATCTCGTCGAGGGAGTAGACACGATCGGACAACGATCCGTAGGGATGGAGATCGCGGGTGTCGAGAAGGAAGTCGAGCGCGCGGCGCAGGTACCACGGGTCGTAGCGGAGGAACCCCCGCACGGTGAGGTTCTTGCGGGTGAACGACGCCGGCGTGATCGACAGCTCGGCGCCGGGGCCGACACCGAGGTTGCCGACCGAGGCGATCGTGCCGCCCGTCCGTGCGAAGGCGACGGCCTCGGCGAACGCCGCCGGGCGACCGGTGACCTCGATGACGAGGTCGGCCCCGTCGCCATCGGTCAGCTCGGCGACCCGCGACAGCCGGTCGCCGTCGCTGACGTCGATCCTCATGTCGACGACATCGCCGGCGCCGAAACGGGCCGCCGCCGCGATCCGGTCCGGGTCGCGTTCGACCGCGATCACCCGCGCTCCCGACCGTGCCGCGACAGCGCACGCGTAGAGCCCGAGACCGCCGCATCCCTGTACGACGACGTTCTGCCCCCGCCGCACACCGATCCGTTCCAGGGTGAACAGCATCTGTGCGAGGCCGCAGTTGGCGCCTGCGACCTCGGCATCGGTCAGGCCGTCCGGGACGACGTAGAAGTGCCGACCGGCGGAGAGGTGGTAGTGGCTGGCGAACGCACCGTGGAAGTGCGGGGCTTGCGTCGGTGGCACCGCCATCGTGTCCGCCCAGTTCACACACATGTTGAACTCGCCCCGTCCGCACGCCCGGCAGCGTCCGCACACCCGGAAGTACACGACGACGACGCGGTCGCCCACCGCAACCGGTGTGCCCGCGGAGTCATGCGTGAGCCCCTCCCCCAGCACCGCGACACGGGCGACGAACTCGTGGCCGAGCACGACATCGCGCAGGACGGGGTTGCGGTGGTGGTAGATGCCGACATCGGAGCCACACACGTTGGCCTGCAGGATCTCCAACAACGCCTCGCCCGGCCCCGTTGCCGGGACCGGGTAGTTCTGCACCTCGACCGCCCCGCGACCGACCAGCGCGGCCACCGACCCCATCACCGCGTCGTTCTCCGGCACAATGGTCCTCCCCTCACCGACTTCGACGGGTTGAGGATCAGCCGGTGCGCTGCGGCCGCGTTGTCCCATGTTGGTACTGCTCGTCGTAGCCGGGCACGTCGGCCATCAGCCACGGGTCGGCGTCCGGACCTGCCCGCAGGACACTCACGACTCCGTTGCGCTCGAGCACGACACAGTCGACATCGGCCAGCCTCGCCACACCCGCTACTCGTAGCCGCTGCCGCAGGTCGTCCTCGTTCATCCGCGCGCGGCGCAGTCCGTCTCGCTGCACCAGGCCGGCCCGGACCAGTAACACGGGTTCACGAGCGAGAACCCGGCTCAGTACGCGGTTGCGGCGCAGCAGCGACAACGACCGCTGTACGGCGAAGAGCATCGCGAGAGCGATCACTCCCGTCGTCAGGGTCGGCGTCGCCAGGAGTGTGGTCCGCCCGACGACCGCGCCGAGTGCGATGACGCACGCGACGTCGGTCGCGGACATCGCCGCCAGGCTGCGCTGACCGCAGACCCGTACACACACCAGGAGAGCCAGGTAGATGCCGAGGGTCGCGACGACCACGAGGCCCGCGGTTCGCAGATCGACACCGAGCTCGGCCGAGGCCGTCATGCCCCGGCCCGGGATCGGGGTCGGGGCCGGCGTCCGGGATGGTCAGACACTGTCGAGCTGTGCCCGGGCGTCCGCAGCCGCCCGTCGAGCCGCGGTCAGCAGAAGAGTGGTGTCGGATTCCACGGCCAGCATCGCGAAGCCTGCAGTGTGCCAGCGGTCCACGTTGCCGGTGCCGCAGAAGACGCCCGCGGTGATCCCGTTGTCCCGACATGCGACGACGACCGGCATCAGGGCGTCGACGGTTCGTGGGTCCGATGCGAGATACGGGTCGCCGTAGAGGTCCAGCGCGAGGTCCGCCGGCCCTGCGAGAATGCCCGTCACACCCGGGACGGCGGCGATCGCGGCGACGTTCTCCACTCCGGCCCGGTCCTCGATCATCACGTAGCAGGGCGCGGCGCCCAGGACTGCGGGGTCGGGGCGGGCGGTCGTGAGCTTCGGACGCAACGGTCCCCAGCTGCGGGCACCGTCCGGGGAGTACCGGCAGGCCCCGACGGCCGCCCGCGCCTGCTCGGCGGTCGACACCTGAGGGATGAACACACCGTCGGCGCCGGCGTCGAGGACCGCCCCGATCAGCGCGGCGTCGTCACCGGGGACGCGCACATAGGCCGTTCCGGCCGCAGCCCGGACAGCCTGCAGCGCTCCGATGACATCGCTGATCCGGATCGTGCCGTGCTGCATGTCGAGACAGCACCAGTCGAACCCGACCGATGCCATGAGCTCGACGGAGAACGGAGACGCGAGGTGGCACCAGCCACCGAGCGACGCCTTCTCAGGTTGCATGTCGATCTTTCCTTTCCGAGAGCGTGGCGTTGAGTGCCTCGACGAACGCCATGGGCGCTTCGACCGGGACGAAGTGCCCGACCCCTGGCAGGCCGCGCACCCTCACCCGGCGGAAGCGCTCTGCAAGGCGGTCGAACCACGTCGCCGGTACCAGTGGGTCGAGCTGAGGACACAAGATCGTCGTCGGGACGGTCACGACCTCCGCCTCCTGAGGTGGGGAAACGTTCTCCGCCATCACGAGCAGACGACGGTCGTGCTGCTGCGCGAGGTGCTCGAGCCGGTCTCGGTCCGGGACGAACCGCGGCGCGGACCAGTTCGTCCAGCTTCTGCGCACGATGTCCTTCGCGGTCCCGGTGACCGCTCGCGCCGGTACGTGCGGAGGTGGCGTCATGACCAGCCCCGCCACGTTCCTCGGGTGTCGTGCCGCAACGAGACGTGCGACGGCGGCTCCCACCCCGTAGCCACCGAGGACCACACGACCGAGGCGCAGCTCGTCGATCAGCCCGACCACACTGGCGGCTTGGGCAGGCACAGAGACGTCGCCGTGGGGCCATCGGTCGGATTCACCCACTCCCCGCAGATCGGGGACGACGACGGTGGCGTCGAGCTGGACCGCGACATCCGCCCAGTCCGTGCGGTCACCGTGCCCGCCGTGCAGGAGCATCACCGCCGGCCCGTTCCCGGATCGGTCGTAGGCGAGCCGGAATCCCCCGACGGGCCGGCTCAACCGGCGACCCACCTCGGGCGGCGGGAGCCCTGCCATCAGATGGCAGCTCAGCGTCGTCATGTGGAGCGCGCCCGCCGCCGGTTGAGCACCGCGGCACCCGCCAGCGCGAGGGCCATCGCGACGGCCTGGACGAGCAGCTGCACTGCGGCGTTGGCGCCCAGTGTGAGTACGACCTGTCCGAGCTGGGTGAGGAACAGGGCTGCCACGGCGGTCGCGAACACGCTGCCACGTCCACCGGCGAGGCTCGTACCGCCGATGACCACGGCCATCACGGTCTGGAACAGGTAGGAGTTGCCCATGGTCGGCGCAGGGTTCTGGGCATAGCCGGCGAGCAGCACCGCGGCGAGCGCGAACAGCAGCGCGGCTGCGATGTAGGCACCGACGATGTAGACGTCGACCCGGACACCGATGGCCCGCGCCGCGTCCGGGTTGGACCCGACGGCGACGAACCGCCGCCCGACAGCTGTCTGCCGCAACACGAAGCCCACGAGCAGAACCGTCCCGATCGCGAGCCACACCAGCGTCGACAGGCCGAGGAAGCTCGAGGCCGTGAAGGCCTGCAGGCTCGCCGGCGCCGCCGACCCGACGCCCTTGGTGTAGCTGAACATCGCGCCGACCAGCAGCGCGTTGAGCGCCAGGGTCGTGATCAGCGGCGTCACGTTGATCTTGGTGATGATCAGTCCGTTGACCAGGCCGATGACGACACCGGCGATGACCACGACGACGAGCCCGAGGAACACCGACGTGTCGTTGCGGTCGACGAACACGACGAAGCCCATTGCGGTCAGGCTGACCACGCCGGGGATGGAGAGATCGATACCGCGTTGCTGGATGACCAGGGTCTGGCCCACGGACATGATCGCGAGGATCGCCCAGAACGGCAGCATCGCCCCCAGCGACTGCGCGGACAGGGACTTCGGCACGATGATCGCGCTCAGGACGAACAGTGCACACGTCGCCAGGATGATGCCGGTGTAGGGGCCTGCGACCCGGGGTCTGCGCTGCGGTGGGCTCACATCCAGGTCGACGGTGGCGACCTGCTCCGGGTCGCTCAACGAGTTGCTCATCGACGTCTCCGTGTCAGTGTGTGCGTGCGAGGTGCCGGGTGCGCGAGTAGACGGCCACTGCGATCAGCGTCATCGCCCCAGGCAGGTACGACGACCACGCGGCGTCGAGCCCGAGGAAGGTCACCGCCCCGATGGCCTGGGTCACGAGGAACGCAGCCGCGACGGTGCCGACAAAGGATCCGCGGCCGCCGAAGATGCTCGCGCCACCGATCACCGCGGCCGAGATGCTGGTCAACGTGTAGTCGATGCCCGATGTCGGGTCACCCGAGCCGACCTGGGCCAGCAGGAACAACGCTGCGAGCCCTGCGAGGAGACTGCACAACAGGAAGCCGATGAGCCGGACCCGCGGGGCGCTGAGGCCGTTGAGCCGGGCCGCGTCGGGCTGCGAGCCGACCGATCGCAGTGCGATGCCGGTCCGGCTGCGCCGCAGCCAGAACTGCAGCGCCCCGGCGACGAGGAGCAACGCGAGGAACGCGGCCGGGATCGGTCCGACCGTGAACGTCAACGCGTCGGTGATGCGGCTGTCGAACAGCCCGCCCGGCTGAGGCCGCAGCACCAGCGACAGCGCCTGGAGCGCGATGAAGGTGATCAGCGTCGCGACGATCGCGTTCATCTTCACGACATCGACGAGCGCCCAGTTCACCAGGCCGACGGCCAGGGGCACACCGAACAGCAGCACCCAGCCCAGCACCCTGTCGAGCGGCATCGACTCGGCCGTCAGGAAGAACGACTGGACGACGACCACGAAGCCCATCAGTGGGCCGACCGACAGGTCGACGGCACCGATCGTGAGTGCGACGGTCTGGCCGAGCGCCACGAAGCCCAGCACCGCGACGAGCGCGAGCAGCCCGGCGATGCTCGGCGTCGTGAGGTAGAAGGCGCTCGACAACGACGTCCAGATTCCGAGTCCCAGTACCGCGAGCGCGACCATCGCGATCGGCGCGGTGTCCCCCGCGAACCAGCGGACGACCGAGCCGGCGCGGTCGCCGGCCTTGTCGCGATGTGTCGTCGCGGTCAGTGCCGCCCCGGTGATCCGGGCCTCGGTCACGTCGTCACCCGCGAGCTCCTCCACGACGTGCCCGCGCGAGAAGATGAGGACCCGGTCGCACAGCCCGGCCAGTTCGATCCCGTCCGAGGAGACCACGACGACGCCCATCCCCCGATCACGGGCGTTGTCGCGCAACAGGTCGTAGATCTCGGACTTGGCGCCGACGTCGACACCCTGTGTCGGCTCGTCGATCAGCAGCACCCGTGGGTCGCGACGCAGCACACCCGCGAGCAGGGCTTTCTGCTGGTTGCCCCCCGACAGCGACTCGATCGGTGTCTCGATGGTCGGGGTCTTCACGGCGAGATCCGCGACCGCGGTCCTTGCGAACTCGCGTTCCCGGCGTGGCTCGACCACGCCGAGGGTGCTGAACCTGTCGAGGTTGCGCAGGCCGATCGTCTCCCGGACGGTCAGCCCGGGGAACACACCTTCGCGGTGCCGGTCGCCGGTCAGGTACGCGACCGCCGACGACCTCCGCCGGACCCCTTCGCCGTCGACCTCGACCCCTCCGCTGCGGTGGCCGAGCCCGGCCAGCGCCCGCAGGGCGTCGCGCTGACCGTTGCCCTCGATTCCGGCGAAACCGATGATCTCGCCGGGCCGCAGGGTGAACGTCAGGTCCTCGAACCCGCGGCCGCTCACCGACTCGACGGCCAGGACCGGGGTGTCCCCACCGGCCGGCCCGGGCTTGTCCGGGAAGACGGCGTCGAGCCGTCGACCGACGATGAGGTCGACGATGTCGCGCTCCGACAGCGTGGCCGCGTCGAAGGTGCCGCGATGACAGCCGTCACGCAGCACGCTGATCCGGTCGGCGATCTGCTTGACCTCGCGGATCCGGTGCGAGATGTAGACGACGGCGCCGCCGTCGCGCACCCGCTCCCGCACCGCCGCGAACAGTCGTTCGACGTCCTCACCGGCGAGGTGTTCGGTGGGCTCGTCGAGCACGAGCACCGCCGGCCTGCGCGCGAGCGCCCGAACGATGTCGACGATGAACCGCTGCTCGGGCTCGAGCTCCTCGATCCGTGCGTCGGGGTCGATGCCGACGTCGTCGCTCCAGTCGCACAACCGGTCCCGGCTCCACGCCCGCAGCTGCCCGATCGGTGGCCGCGCCGTCGGTGGCTGCCCGAGGTACATGTTCTCCGCGACGGTGAGGTCGGGCAGCAGGGCGGGCTCCTGCAGCACGATCGCTACACCGAGCTCCTGCGCGTCGTGCGTGGAACCGGGGCGCAGCGACCGACCGCAGACCGAGACGGAGCCTGCCTCCGGCACCAGGGCGCCGGACGCCACCGCCATGAGCGTCGACTTGCCGGCGCCGTTCTCGCCGACGATCCCGTGGACCTCGCCCGCGCGGACCGTCAGGTCGACGTCGTCGAGGGCGACCACACCCGGGAACGTCTTCGTCACGTGGTCGATCCGCAGCGCGGGCTGCAGATCGACGATGGTGTCGTCAGCCACCGAGGACCTTCTTCAGATCGGCCACCGACAGGCTCGAGGAAAGGTCGGCGTCGGGTGAGACCGACGGGTCGCACTCGGGCATCTTGCCCGCGGCGGTGTCGGCGTATGTGAACAGCACGTACGGGTTCGGCTCCGCGCTGGGCTCGTCCTGCATGTCGGCGAGAGCAATTCGCAGGGCCGAGGCGGTCATGCGGGTCGATCCGTCCTGACCGAACCATTGGATGTTGTTCTGCTTCACAGTGCAGACGAACCCCTGCGACGAACCGATGTTGAGGAACGCGGGCATCGTCGCCTTCGCGTCGAGGACTGCCTGCACCGCACCGATGTCCGAGGCACCGTAGTCGCTGACGAACGCGGCGTAGTCGCCGTTCTGCGCGATCAGGCCGGCGACTGCGCGACGCTTCTGCGCACCGTCCCAGTTCGTGGGGACCCAGGTGTCCGGGACGAGCTGGACGCCCGGTGCGTACTTGGTGAGGGCTGCTTTGAAGGCGTCGAACGTCGTCTGGGTGGACGGCGCGCCCGGCTGGCCTCCGAGAAAGGCGACCTTGCCCGTCTTGACGTGGTCGTTGAGCCACTTGGCCTGGTTCTCGCCGATGGAGTTGACGTCCCAGAGCAGCGAGTCGCTGACGTCGGTTCCCTTCTGGGCGCCGCCGTCGCTGACCGTCGTCACGACGGTCACGCCGGACTGCACGGCCTTGCGCAGCGACGGCAATTGCGCGGCGCCGAAGTCGGCGATCACGACGAGAGCCTTGGCGCCCTGCGCGACGGCGGCATTGGTGGCCGCGATCGCGCCCTGGACACCGGACGTGCCGTTGTACCAGCTGGCCTGGATGTTCGGGCACTTGGCGGCCTCGGCCTCGAACTCCGCGTTCGCGATGGCCGACCACACCTGGCCGCCGGCCGACTTGATGAACACGATCTTCGTCGGTTCCGACGGGCAGTACGGCGTGATGTCACCCGGCGCGGACCGCGCGGCACCGTTGGCACCCGACGCCACCGCCGCCCCACCCCCGGACTCCGAACTCGATGGCGGGGCACATCCGGCGACGACGACGGCCGCTGCGGCCGCCAGCGATGCGATGATGATCCGCACGCGCGACGATGAGGCGAGGAAGCGCATCACCGACCTCCATTCAGGACTCGCCGCCGCCGAATTTTCGGGGAGGCAGGGAAAACGGTCAGCAGTGCAGGGCGATCTATCGATCGGATACAGAATGTTTGCCGAGACGAATCTCTCAGTGGTGTCCCGCTCTGGGACACGGATCACTATTTGATCAGCGCGCCCGCATCGACCGACATCCGGAGACCGGTGACATATCGTGACTCGTCGGAGGCGAGGAACAGCACAGCGTTGCTGACGTCGCGCGCCTCGATCCACGGAATGGGGATGAGATTCATCGGCGCGCAGGCCTCCGCGAACTCCTCGCGGGTCGGGACCCGACCACCGAGGTCCGCGCGGAACAGCTTCTGCATGGGTTCGTTGCGTTGCAGGATGTCGGTGTCGACGGCCGTCGGGTGGACGGTGTTGACCCGGATGCCGTACTCGGCCACCTCCGCGGCCAAGGACTGTGCCAGCCCGACGTCGCCCGCCTTCGCCGCGGAGTACGCCGCCGTGTGCGGGGTTCCTTTGAGCCCGACCAACGAGCTCGTGATGATGATCGAGCCGCCGCGACCTGCGGCGATCATCCTCGGAACGACCGCTTTCACAGTGTGCCAGACGCCCTTGAGCATCACGTCGAGCTGGGCGTCCCACATCTCCTCGGTGATCTCCCAGGTCTTGGGCACCGAGTCGATGATCCCGGCGTTGGCGCACACGATGTCGATGCCGCCGAACTCCGCACACGCCTCGTCGACGACCGCCTGCATCCCGGCCGCGTCACGGACGTCCACGCGGCGGGCGAGAATCCGCCGGTCCTCGTTCTCCACGAGACGTACGGTCTCCGCGAGCTCCTCGGTGCTGCCCAGCGGATAGCCCAGATTCTCGATGTCGGCGCAGATGTCGACGGCGACGATGTCGGCACCCTCCTCCGCCAGCCTTTTCGCATGGGCCCGTCCCTGCCCCCGGGCCGCGCCGGTGATGAGCGCGACCTTTCCCTCTACCCGATTCACTATTCGTCGCTCCTGTCACATCGAAATGGGCGATGGCGCCGAGGCGCACCGCCCACGGAACGATCTGACGGTAGAGCGACCAATTGTTCGCGTGGTGTCCCGGAATGTGACACGCGTCAATGAATGAACAGGCGGTTGAGCGCCGGGGCGACGTCGCGGTGACCGGCCACCGACGCAAGCCGCCCGTGGCCGAGGCGCGCGAGGTCGGCGGCCAGCGCGGCGTCGTGCTCCCCGTCGGCTTCGAGCAACACGTGCAGTTCCTCACAGCGGGCAGCGACGCCTCGCGGGTCCGCGCCGGCGTTGTGCACGACGTCGGAGAGCAGGACGATCGAGCGCTTCCGCAGTGGCGAGCGGCCGAGCTCGGCCCGCGCGACCTCGAGGCCGAACGACACGTTGGTCAGCCCTCGGGCAGGAATGCGCAGCAACCGGTCGAGCATCCGGGTCGCCGGCAGCGGGGTGTCGAACGACGTCACCAGCGCGGCGTCGGACCAGAACGCGACGAGCGCGAGCTGGTCGTCGCTGCCCGCACCGGTCAGGTCGGCCGACAACGCAGCGATCGCCGCAGCCGCGATGCGTGCCTTCTCCCCGCGCATCGACCCCGACACGTCGGCAACCAGGACCACGGCACGACGCGACCGGACCCGCTCGCGGACAACGACCGCGGTGTCGTCCGGCCGAGGGTGTTCGGCCAGCACCTCCAGCGTGCGGTCGATGTCGATGTCGTCGGAGCGGTAGCGGTAGGGCAACGGTTGGCTGCGACCCCCGCCTCGTTCACCGCGCCGCACCCGGGGCCGCCGCCGGACGGTGAGGCTGCGAGCGATCCGGCGGGCCATCGCGGCAACCTCGGGGTCGGAAGGTGCCCACTCGAGCAACTCGTCGAGATCCCGGCAACGGGCACGCTGGGAGGTGACCAGAACACCCTGACCGCCCGCCGGCTGTTCATCGCTCCCGTCGCCGCGGTCGTCGGCGACGTCGACGATCAGCGGCGTCCCGCCACCGTCCTGGAAGAGTGCCGGCGCCTCGGCGAGCCGCTTCGCGCGACGCCGAAGCGGGCTTCCCGGGCGGTCGGGTTCCCCCGGCAGCTCGACGGGGTTGTCGACAGTCAGGCGGTGCGGTCCCGGCGCCGCACGCCGGGGTGCGAGAAAAAATGGTTCTCCCAGATCTCGGTGATCACCCGCTCCGGGGTGGCCTCGGACGTCTCGTCGACCGCGATGCGCGCCGACAGTGCGAGCAGCGCCGCATCGAGCACGATCCGGTTCCGGTCTGCTGGTGTCTCGAGGGCCTCGAGCTCGACCGCGATCGCGACGAGGTCGATCGCGCCGCGCACGCTCGAGCCGCGGCGGAGCTCCGGGTGAGCCCGCGTCGCCCGGGTGATGGCAACGGCGTCGGCGACGAGCAGGTCGTCGGAGCAAGCGGTACGGGTGGACACGATCGCCCGCTCCTCGGTGTCGTCCTGGTAGTCGACGACCAGACGGCACCAGCGGTCGTACACGCTGTCGGAGATGCGGGCCGTCCCGATGTTGTCGAACGGGTTCATCGAGGCCAGGAGCCGGAAGGTCGGCAGGGCCCGGACGGTGCCGGCACGTGGGACGACGACCTCACGCTCAGCCATGGCGGCCAGCAGGACGTTGAGGGTGTCCTCCGGCGCCCGGTTGAGCTCCTCGATGTAGAGGAACCCGCCCGCCTGCATCGCCTGCACCAGCGGTCCGGCTACGAAATTGTCGTCGGAGTAGTCTTCGCGCAGCACCCGGGCCGGGTTGTGGTGGCCCACGAGCCGGGCCGGGGTCAGCTCGCCGTTGCCCTCGACCAGGAAGAACGGGACGCCCCAGTTCTGGCTGATCGCGCGCAGCATCGTCGACTTCGAGGTGCCCGGGGGGCCCTCGAGCAGGATGTCGCGGCCGGCCGACACGGCGGCGAGAACGAGGTCCAGCTCCCGTTCGCGGCCCACGACACGGCCGGCGACCGCATCGCGGCGTGCCCGCGAGGCACGGCGCACTGCCGACTCCGTCCCGTTCATCGGCCGGCCCGCAGCGGCCTGAAGAACTCACGGACGTCCTCGACGAGCGCGGCCGGCTCCTCGGCGGGGGCGAAGTGCCCGCCCGACTTCATGTAGGTGAGCCTCCGCAGATCGTAGTAGCGCTCCATCCACGCCTTCGGCATGACGAGCAGCTCCTGCGGGAACACAGCGATCCCGGTGGGTGCGGTGACGACGGGTGTGCCGGTCGACGCGGCCTTCCAGAGGTCGTTGCGCGCCTCCCAGTAGAAGCGGGCACTCGTCACGAAGCTCTCGCCGACCCAGTACAGCATCGCGAGGGTGATGAGGTCGTCCTTGGAGAAACGGGACTCGACGTCACCGTCGCAGTCGCTCCACCACCGGCGCCGATCCACCAGCCAGGCCAGCAGGCCCACGGGCGAGTCGTGCATGGCGTAGGCGAGGTTCTGCGGGTCGGTGCTCTGGACGGCGATGTGGCTCGTCGCATGCGCCATCCGGGCCTGGGTGTGGTGGTACCAGTGCCGTTCGTCGGGGGCGTAGTCCTCCTCGGCCGGCAGCGCCGCCTCGAAGAAGTCCAGCGGCAGCGACAGGTTGAGGTGGATCCCGATCAGGTGCTCGGCGTGGCGGTGTCCCAGCTCCGAGGTCACCAGCTGGCCCCAGTCGCCGCCCTGGGCGGCGTACCTGTCGTAGCCGAGCCGGTCCCGCATGAGCGTGTCCCACAGCCCGGCGGTGCGATGGAAGTTGATCCCGGTGCGCTGCAACGGAACCGAGAAGCCGAACCCTGGGAGTGAGGGAATGACGACGTCGAACGCGTCGGCCGGGTCGCCGCCGTGCGCGGCTGGGTCGGTGAGCGGTCCGATCACGTGCTCGAAGTCCCAGAACGTCCACGGCCAGCCGTGCGTGAGCACCAGCGGAACCGGGGCGGGACCGACGCCGCGCTCGTGTACGAAGTGGATCGGGACGTCGTCGATCGTGGTCCGGAAGTGGGCGTGGCGGTTCATCCGCCGCTCGTGCTCGCGCCAGTCGTAGTCGTCGAGCCAGTAGGCGACGAGTTCCTCCAGGTAGGCGCGGTTGGCGCCGTAGCGCCAGTCGTCGTTGCCGACATCGATGGGCCAGCGGGTGCGCAGGAGTCGCTGGCGCACGTCATCGAGGACCTCATCGGGAACTGCGACCACGAACGGCTCGACAGGGGCGCTCACCGCGACACCAGCCCCGCTGCGACGGGCACCGTCAGCCCGGTGAGCAGACGGGCGTCGTCCGACGCCAGGTACACGACCGTCTCCGACACGTCTCGCGCCTCCGCGAACTGGGGTGGGACCTCCGGCTCCGGAACGAAGACGAGGTTGCCCACGAGACCGCCCGCCGGCGTCGCGCCGGCGTCGGCAACGGGATGGACACTGTTGACACGGATCGACCGCGGGGCGAGCTCGTGGGCCAGCGAACGCACCAGCCCGACGACGCCGTGCTCGGCCGCCGCCTGGTGCGCCAGATGCGCGAACCCACGCAGCCCGGCGGCGGTGCCTGCGACGGTCAGGGATCCGCCATCTGTCAGGTGGGGCAGCGCTGCGCAGCAGACGTTCCACACTCCGGTCAGAACCCGGTCGAGGGCGTCGTGCCACGCTTCGTCCGCAGTCGCCTCGACCGAGCACGGCGCTGTGAAGACAGGACCGACCACGACGGCGTCGAGCCCACCGAAGCGCCGGACGCCTGCAGTCACTGCGGCGGTGAGTGCCGACATGTCGACCACGTCGACGTCATGGGTCACGACCCGCCCGCCGAGCGCCTGCACGACCGCCGCGGTCGAGATCAGGTCGACCGCAGCCGACGGGTCGTCGTCATCGTGGTCGACCAGGATCAGTGCAGCCCCGTCCCGCGCCAGCCGCGTGGCCAGCTCGCGACCGGGGGCCCGGCCGGCGCCCGTGACCAGGGCGATCTTGCCGTCCAGTCGCCCCATCTCAGCCCCTGTGACCCTGGATCCAGCCGACGATCCGCTCGGGGGTGGCCGGTAGCTCGGTCACCCGCACACCGTGGTCGCGCAGTGCATCGTCGATGGCGGCGGAGAGGGCCCCGGGGGCCATCAGGCGGCCCGCCTCACCGCCCCCCTTGATCCCGTGGGCCGTGATCGGCGACGGCGTCTCCTCGTGGCCGAAGTTCACCTCGGGCACGTCGAGCGCGGTCGGGATCAGGTAGTCCCAGAACGTGCCGACCAGCGGGTTGCCAGCCGCGTCGTAGGTCATCTCCTCCGCCAGTGCGGTCCCGACGCCCTGCGCGGTGCCGCCGACGATCTGGCCGTCGTAGGACCGCGGGTTGACCAGCGTGCCCGAGTCGTGCACGGCGACGTAGTCGAGGATGTCGACCGATCCGGTCTCCTCGTCGACCTCCACGGCGACCAGATGACACGCGTGCCCGACACACGGGTAGAACGATCCGAGGTCGCTGCGGTCGGGCTTGGGCATCGTCAGGTGCGGGTGGTCGTAGACGAAGTCGGCCGCGAGACCGCTCTCCTCGCCATCCGGCAGGGCGGTCTTGACCAGATAGGCGAGCATCGCGAGGTCACCGATGCTGCGCCGCGAGTCCTCGGCCCCGCGGACCTGATAGCCACCGTCGACCCACTCGAGGTCGGCTTCGTCGACCTCCATGTCGTGGGCGGCGATCCGCCGGAGCTTGTCCTTGATCTTCTTCGAGGCGCCGGTGATCGCGCCCGCGAGCATCACCGTGAGCCGGCTTCCCCCGGGCCCCGCTGCGGGCAGGCCACCCTTGGTGCCGTGGTGCACGACACTGACATCGGCCGGGTCGACGTCGAACTCCTCGGCGGCGAGCATCGCCGCAACGGTGTCGGAGCTGTTGCCCCAGAACGGGGTCGAGTACAGCGTCACGGTGACCGCGCCGACGGTGTCCACCGTCATCGACACACCCTCCGGCGTGGAGGTGGTCTTGACCGGAACATCCTTGTCGTCGAACCAGAACCAGAACTCGGTGGCACCGTAGACGCTGCGTTCGTTCGCGGTGACGACGCCGATGCCGATCTTGCGGCCCTCGGCGCGCATCGCCTCCTGCTTGCGGCGCCAGCCGTCGTAGTCGAACCGCTGCAGGGCGTGGTCGAGCACCGGTTCGTAGTTGCCCGAGTCGTACATGTTGCCGCTGGGGATGTGGTAGGGGAACGCGTCCGGCGGGATCAGGTTGCGGCGCCGGATGTCGGCCGGGTCGAGACCCAGTTCCGCGGCCGCCTTGTCGACGATGCGTTCGAGGGCCCAGTTCCCGGCATCGGCACCGAAGCCGCGATAGGCGCCCTGCTGGGTCTTGTTCGTCAGGACCGCACGCACGCGATACTCGGTGCTGGTGATCCGGTAGGGCCCCGTCACCTGAGCGAGCGCATTCCCATGGGATCCGACCCCGAACTGGATGTAGGCGCCGTAGTCGTCCACACAGTCGATCTTCAGGCTGCGGAACGTACCGTCGCGCATCAGCGCGAGCTCGACGTCGTAGTAGCGGTCGGACCCGTGCTGGTCACCGTTGAGTTGGTGGTCGAGCCGGTCCTCGACATATTTGACGGGCCGGCCGGTGATCTTGGACATCATCGCCGCGGTGACCGTCGATCGCCAGCAGAACTGCTTGGAACCGAAGCTGCCGCCGGAGATGTAGGGCCGAAGGTCGAGCTTGTTGCTGGGGATACCGAGCGCGACTGCCGCGCCGAACGCCAGCCAGGTCATGCTGATGCTGTTGGTGTGCACCACCATCTCGCCGGTGCCCGCGTCGTAGTCGCCGATCGCGGCCGTGGTGTCGAGGGGGTGCGCGGTCTGACGGCCCCAGCGCAGCCGGTCCCGGACGACGAGATCTGCGTCGGCGAAGTCGTGGGCGACGTCGCCGAACGTGAACGTCCGCTCGTACGCGACATTCGTGCCCAAGGCCTCGTGAACGAGGTTGCCGGTGTCCTCGGCCGCAGCGATCGGGTCGACGACGGGCTCGAGGACGTCGTAGGTGACGTCGATGAGGGTGCGGGCATCCTCGGCCTGGTAGCGGTTCTCCGCCACGACGACCGCGACGCCTTCGCCGACGTAGTGAACCTTGTCAGCGGCCAGCACACGCCAGACGTGCTTGTCGGGGGCCGGTCCGGAGTCGGGCAGTGGGCCGAACTGCTCGGCAGCCTCGGGCCCGGTCAGGACCGCGACGACGCCGGGTGCCCGACGGGCCCGCTCGGCGTCGACGGAGACGATCCGCGCATGCGCGTGCGGGCTGCGCAGGACGGCCGCGTGCAGCATTCCCGGCAGCACGACGTCGTCGATGTAGCGGCCGAGTCCGCGGAGCAGTTTGGGGTCCTCGACCCGCTTGACGGATTTGCCGATCCACTTCATGTCCTTGTGCGGGGCCATCGGCGCCGGCACGTCAGCATGACTGTCTGTGGTCTGGCTCATCAAGAACCCTCCGCCATCCGCTCGGCCGCCTCGACCGTGGCGTCGACGATGAACTGGTAGCCGGTGCAGCGACACAGGTTGCTGGAAATCCCTTCCCGGACCTGCGCCCGGGTCGGGCAGGGGTTCTGCTCCAGGATCTCCTGGACACGCAACACCATCCCGGGAGTGCAGAACCCACACTGCAGGCCCTGCTTCTCCCAGAACGCCTGTTGGATCGGATGCAACGTCCGGGCGTCGGGAGCGACGCCCTCGATGGTCCGGACCTCGGCGCCATCGGCCTGTACGGCGAGAGTGATGCACGACCTCACCGTGGCGCCATTGAGCCGCACCGTGCAGACACCACAGACACCCTGGTCACACCCGGTGTGCGTACCGGTCAGCCGCAGGTCCTGGCGCAACACGTCGACGAGCAGCCGACGGCCCTCGACCGCCAGCCGGTGCGTCGTGCCGTTGACGGTGATCGTGATCGGGTGCAGTGCGGCGGGGTCGGTGTCGATCTCACCGAGCCCGGCCGCCGATTCGTGGGTCGCAGTCATCGCACGCCTCCGGCGCGGGTCAGGGCGGTCGTCACGGCCCGGCGGACCTGGGACTTCGCGACGGATGCGCGGTACCCCCAGGCAGGAACGGGCGCCGCGACGACCGGCAGGATGTGTGCGGCGAGGTCCCCGTCGACGCGCGGAGCGAGGTCCGCGATCGACGCGGCGGCGGCAGCGGCGACGACCTCCGGGCCGGGCCTGGTTCCGAGCAGCGCCGCCTCGGCGGCACGGGCCCGGACAGGTCGATCGGACACACCGCAGATCGCGATCGCGACGTCGACGATCTCGCCGTCGGCGACGGTGACGCTCGCGCCGGCGCCGGCGACCGGGAAGTTGCCGCGCCGCAGACTGAATTCCGACCACGCCTGACCGGTACCGGGCCCGGTCACCGGGAACGCGACCTGGGCGACGATCTCGTCGGCACGTGCCGATGTGGTGAAGGCGCCCGTGAAGAACTCCTCGGCCCCGACCGTCCGAACGCCATCGGCGCTGAGCAACGTCAGCTGCGCATTCAGCGCAACGGCTGCGCAGGGCAGCTCCGCCACGGCTGACGCGTGCGCGATGCTGCCGACCACCGTCCCGCGGTGCCGGATGGGAGGGTGGGCCACATGCTCGACGGCCTCGGCGAGCAGCGGCACGAGCGCGCGGACGTCGGAGGAATGCTCCACCGCGGCCTGCCGCGCTGTGGCACCGACGACCAGCATGTCGCCGTCGCGGCGGATGACGTCGAGGCCAGGTGCGGAACCGAGGTCCACGAGGTGTGCCGGCTCGGCGAGTCGCAGGTTGAGCATCGGCAGCAGGGACTGGCCGCCGGCGAGCAGCCGGGCACTCGGCCCGAGTTCGCGCAGCAGCTCCGCGGCGTGCTCGACGGTGCGGCCGCGGTGGTAGCTGAACGGTGGTGGCTTCACCCTGGCAACGCTGGCAGGCACCCCGGGGAGCGGGTTGTCCCAAGTTGGGACGGGACGTTCCCGCACGTTGACACCCTGGAGAGCCCACTCCTACGGTCCGGTCGACAGCCGACCGTCGCCCGGTCGGCATTCCGAGGTCGACAGGGAGATGCCATGAGCGAGACGATGAAGGCGATGAGCCAGGACCGCGCGGGCGGTCCCGAGGTGTTGACACTCGTCGACCACGAACGACCGGAGGCCGGGCCCACGGAGATTCTCGTGCGGGTGGAGGCGGCAGGGATCAACCCGACCGACTGGAAGACCCGCGGCCGTGGCTACTTCTACCACGACGAGAAGCCCCCGTTCACCCTCGGCTTCGACGTCTCCGGCATCGTCGAGGCCGTCGGGCCCGGCGTGACGATCTTCGCGCCCGGCGACAAGGTCATCGGGATGCCGCGCTTCCCCCGCCCGGCCGGCGCATATGCCGAGTTCGTGACGGGCCCGGCCCGGCACTTCACCGCGCGCCCGGAAAGCCTCGACGCCGTTCACGGTGCAGCGCTTCCGCTCGCCGGCCTCACCGCCTGGCAGGCGCTCGTCGACACCGCCGCCCTCGCGAGCGGCCAGCGCGTGCTCGTCCACGCCGCGGCGGGGGGTGTCGGCCACCTGGCGGTCCAGATCGCGAAGGCGCGCGGCGCATACGTCATCGGTACGGCCAGCGCGGCCAAGCACGACATCCTGCGCGGACTGGGTGCCGACGAGCTCGTCGACTACCGGACACAGGACTTCGCCGATGTCGTGTCCGACGTCGACGTCGTACTCGACACCCTCGGTGGAGACGTCACCGGACGTTCGCTGAGCACCCTGCGCGAAGGCGGCATCCTCGTGAGCATCATCCCGCCACCCGGGTTCGACTCGTCGCTGATGCCCAGCCGAGACGGCGTCCGCGTGACCTGGATGCTCGTCGAGCCCGACCGCACCGGGCTCGCCGAACTCACCGCTCTGGTCGACGAGAAGAAGCTCCAGGTCGTCGTCGACTCGACGTTCCCGCTGGCGTCGGCGGCCGACGCACACCGTCAGGGTGAGACCGGCCGGACCACGGGCAAGCTCGTACTCACGATTCCCGGCTGAGCCTGTCCCACCGCGGGACAACAGCCCCCCGACGACATTTTCTAACGTCCATCACGACGCCGATCCGGCTCCTACCGACGTTCGCACCCGCGAAACCCGAGAGGAAACGACCATGGCCATCGATCCGGAGCAGGACGCGATCAACGCGCTGCTCGACCTCCCCCAGGACCAGCCGATCATCCTCATGAACCTGCTCCGGTTCACCGAGGGCGGTGAGAAGACCTACGAGGACTACGTCCGGCACTGCAAGGTGCACGGTCCCCGCTTCGGGGTGGAGTTCGTCTATCTCGGCAAGGGCGGGCACGTCATGGTCGCCGAGGACGGGCAGTCCTGGGACGCGGTGTGGATCGTCCGCTACCCGAACTCGAAGCAGTTCTTCGCCCTGCTCAACGACGCCGACTTCAAGTCGGGCTTCCATCTGCGGGGCGACTCGCTGCAGGAGGCCGTCCTGCAGGTCACCACCCCGTGGGAGATCTGACGTGGGCCGGCTGGAGGGCAAGGTTGCGCTGATCACGGGCGCGGCACGTGGCCAGGGCCGCTCGCACGCCCGTCTCCTGGCGAGCGAGGGGGCCGACATCGTCGCGATCGACCTCTGCGACGACATCGACGACCTCGGCTACCCCCTCGGCACTAAGACGGAGCTCGACGAGACCGTCGCGCTCGTCGAGGACCAGGACCGGCGGATTCTCGCCCGTACCGCGGACGTACGCGATGTCGCTGCGATGCAGGCCGTGGTCGACGAGGCCTACGAGGAGTTCGGCCACGTCGACATCGTGTGCGCGAACGCAGGCATCTGCCAGGTCGGTCCACGGACCTGGGAGATCACCGAGGAGATGTGGGATGCCCACGTCGACGTGATGGCCAAGGGCGTCTGGGCGACGATCCGTCCGGTCGTGCCCCGGATGATCGCGGCCGGCAACGGCGGCTCGATCATCATCACCAGCTCCCTGCTCGGTCTGAAAGCGATGCCGAACCTGGCCGCGTACTGCGCGGCCAAGTTCGCAGTCGTCGGCCTCTCGCAGTCCCTCGCGGCCGAGGTGGCCGAGCACGGAATCCGGGTCAACACGATCCACCCCACGACCGTCGACACGGACATCAACTTCAAGAACGAGCCGCTCAAGCGGATGTTCCGGCCCGACCTCGACCACTCCCCCAGCCGTGAGGAGTTCGGTGAGGCGTCCTCGACGATGAACCTGCTCTGGGATCCGTCCAAGCCGTGGAAGCACGCGGTCCCGTGGCTCGATGTCACCGACATCAGCAATGCCGTGCTGTTCCTGGCGTCCGACGAGGCGCGCTACATCACCGGGCTGCGGATGTCGGTCGACCTCGGTGCGCTGATCAAGTAACGAACGACCGGATCGACACGGCCGAGGGCCCCGGAGGCGGCGGC
>MEGH01000026.1:132410-150025 GCA_001725415.1 Pseudonocardia sp. SCN 73-27 | reverse complement strand
GAGGGCCCCGGAGGCGGCGGCGCCGCCTCCGGGGCCCTCGGCCGTCGCACATCATCCGTGTGACGGGCACGGCGGCTCAGCCCTGGTTGGCCTCGAACGTCGCGACCAGCCTCTCCGTGACGCCGCGAATGTGGACGTCGACCGTGTGGCGCAGTTCGGCGGTGCTGCCCGACTCGATCGCTCCCATGATGGCGAGATGCTCCTCGCAGGACGTGAGCGTGTGGGCCTCGAACTGTCCCGCGTAGTTGATGATGCGCTTCAGGTTTCCCCGGAGGCGGTCGAGACTGTTGATCAGCAGTCGGTTGCCGCAGTTGGCCACGAAGAGGTCGTGGAAGGCGAAGTCGTTCTCGTTGAACGGCGCGAAGTCGCCCTGCCTGGCCTGCGCGACCTGGTCGTCCAGTCGCGCACGCATGCTCACGATCTCCTCCGGTGGGATCGAGACAGCGGTCTCGGCGGCCGCCGTCTCGAGGGCGCGGCGCACCCCGTAGACATCGCGTACGAGCTCGACACTCAGCGGTGGGACGCTGAAGCCGCGCGGCCCCGACGGCTCGAGCAGCCCCTCGTCCTGCAGTCGCCTCACCGCCTCACGAAGTGGCGAGCGGCTGATCGAGAACCGACGTGCGAGGTCGTTCTCGCTCAGCGGTACACCTGCCGGCAGGTCGCCGTCCACGACCCACTGCTTGAGCGCCTCGTAGGCCTGGTCGGCGAGTGACGGGGCCTTCCGGGGTGCCCGCCCACTCATGTCGAGCGACTCCCATGGCGGGACGGACACGGACATTTCTCGCCTCCTTCTATCGCATGGACCGCTACCGAACCTAGCATTCAGTCGACAGGCGACTGCAGGCAGACGAGTCCGAGGTCAGCTGCGGAGTCGCACGTCGACCTGACCTGCGTCGGCCAGACCGTATCTCTCGATCTTGCGATAGAGACTCGACCTGGAGATGCCGAGCTCCTCCGCAGCGATGACCTTGTTCCCCCGCGAGTTCTCCAGCGCCACCATGATGGCGTCGCGCTCGGCCCGCTCCATCCTGGTGAAGCTGCGTCGCCCGGCCTCCTGACGGACGTCGAGCGGCAGGTCGGCGACCCGGATCAGGCCGCCGCTGTTGCTCAACGTCCGCTGCACGACGTTCTCCAGCTCGCGCACGTTGCCGGGCCAGTCGCGCCGGCCGAGGACCTCGAGTGCCTCCGGGCTCCAGCGGGCTCGCCGGTCGTGCCCGGCGGTCAGTGCCGACACCAGCGACGGCAGATCGGCTACGCGGTCACGCAGCGGGGGCACCTCGACGGTGACCGTCGCGAAGCGCTCGAACACCACCGTGAGGACGTCGCCCTGCCGGCCGGCGGTCGAGGTCGCGATCAGGTGCGGTGGGCGGGGGTTCGATGCGAGAACCTCGAGAGCCGGCGCGAGGAGCTTCGCCGCACGGAAGCCGATCTTGTCGAGGTGGCGGAGAACGAGCACTCGCGCGCCGCCGCCCGTCGTTCGGACGTCCTCGACGAGTCGTTCCGGCTCGTCGGGATGGGCCCGGCAGTCGATGACGACGAGTGGGTCGAGGTCCGGATCCGCGCTGGTGAGCCGCCGCGCCAGCGACAGCTTGCCGACACCGGGTTCGCCGACGACCAGGAGTGGCAGGCCGGCCGCGATGGCGTCCGCGCCAGCCTCGAGTGCCGTCGCGAAGGCAGCACTGGGCCGCGGGCGCGCTGCCGAGCGCCGCCGCGGCGGCCGACCCTGTCGTCGGACCTCGATCAGCAGCCCCTCCTCGACCGGGGTCACGTTCACGGGGACCACCGCGCCGTCGGCGAGCTCGAGCTCGGTCGCCCCGCCCGGCTGGCGCGACCGGTTGACCTGGTCCCAGAGCTCGGCTGCATCGAGATCGGGCAGGAGCGCCGCAGCGGCCGGGTCCGCGATGCACAACCGGGGACTGAGCAGCAACGACGGACGGTCGCTCCGTCGGCGGGCCATGAACTGCTCGAACAGCAGGCGCTCCGCCCTGCCTGTCTGCTCGAGCAGGCCCTGACGAATCTCCTCGATCCCCCATCGGACGAGGGCGGTCAGTGCAGGATGGATGTGCTGATCCATCAGCGTCACGTTGAGCGCGCCCGCTGCCCGCCGCGTCACCGGGTGCAGAATCGGGGCCGCCACGCAGGTCATGTCCTGATGGAGATCCCCCCAGTGCTCCGGACCTCCGATGATCTTGGTCTGCCCGTCCGCGAGGGCCGTTCCGATCCCGTTCGTGCCGACGTGCGCCTCGTTGCAGCTCGCGCCGGGCTCGGCGAGGATCCGCCGCAGCGACGTCCGCACCATCTCGTCCGGAATCCAGCTGCGCACGAGCTGGGCTTGTGAGTTCGCCAGGAAGACGGCGCCGCCGAGGTCGTCGAGCTCCGAGGCGAGTCGGTCCAGCACCGGGCGCGCGACCGTGGCCAACTCACACTTCTCGTCGACCTCGGGGAGCGCGGGCAGATGCACTTCCTCGGGGGACACTCCCCCGTTGCGTGAACGTGCCCACGACGCGGCGATCTCCGGGCGAACCGCGGCGCGGTAGCGTTCGGGCACGTGTCCTGTGACGACGAACTCGTCACGGGCGGCGCGCAGTTGGCGGGCGTAGGTCGTGGACATCGTTGGCCTCCCGTCCTCGGTGCGAGTGCGATGAACATCCGGTGGGACGTCGTGCGGTCGAGCATCGTCGTCGGCTCACCGACCTCACCCGTCACACCAGAGCCGGGTGGCGGGCACGTGCGGCAGAAGTCGTCGTCGGGTCCGAGAATTGATGCATCCACGGCCGCCCGACGCAACGGGCCCGGCGTCAGCCCCCCGCGCTCGACCAGCCGCGAGCCCCGTCGCCGAAGGCGTGGTGTCCGTCCTCGGTCACGACGACGGTGTCCTCGAGCTTGATGAATCCTCGTGTCGGATGCAGCAACGTCGTCTCGATCGACAGGACCATGCCCGGCTCGAGTGGCAGTGCACCGTGGTCGTTCGGGTAGGGCACGGGCCCGGTCGAGGTCAACCTGGGGGCCTCATGGCTGACGAGGCCCATACCGTGGGCGACGAAGTGCGTGTCGGCGGCGAACTCGCTGCGACGGACGACATCCTCCGCGGCCGTGAAGATCTCCTCCCCCCGGACGCCGGGCCGGATCGGCCGACGTGCGGCCTGCTGTGTCTCGTCGATGTAGCCCAGCAGGTCCTGGAGCTCGCCGTCGGGCTCCCCGAGGACCGCCATCCGAGCCAGGTCGCCGATGTAACCGCCGAGGTTGCCGCCGGAGTCGAGGCAGAGCACCTCGCCATTGCGCCAGGCCTGCTCGGACACGCCACGGTTGAAGCTGGCCCCCATGCTGGCCAGGCAGTACTCGAAGATCAGGCCACGGTCGGTCTGCTCCCGCCGCAGGGCCTCGACCAGGTCGTTCTTGGTCGCGCCCTCCCCGTGGTCGCGGAACACCGCGACCATCGAGTCGACGATCGCCTCCGACGCCCGCTCGACGAGAGCGAGCTCTTCGGGGGTCTTGCACGCCCGTAGGCGCTCGAGGGCGAGGTAGCCGTCGCCAACGGTCACGCCCGGCTCCTGGGACAACCGCAGGTATGCATCCGACGGGAGGAACGACGGCTCGATCCCCACCGTCACCGCCCCGGAGTGGACCCGTCGCAGGTGGGCGACTGCCCGGTCGACGGCGTCGACGGCGCCCCAGCTCGACAGGTCGACGTCGGAGACCCACAGCGGGCGGTTCTCCAGCTGCCAGTTCTCCGTCGCGTTACCGATGTAGGCCGTGGCCTCCGGACGGCCACGCACATAGACGACGACGGGCAGGTAGCGGCTGACCCCGATGGCGTCCATGTAGTCGAAGAAGAAGTAGCGGTGACCGCCGAGCAGGTACTGAACGTTGTGCTTCGACGTCGCCAGCAGCGCATCGAGCCCGGCCCGCTCCATCAGCTCGTCGAGCCGGCGGTGATCGAACGTGGGCGCCACCGCCGGCGCCGGGGGTGCGGGTGCTGCGGACATTTCGAACTCCTCGGAACACTCTGCGGGCGACTGTCGCCTGTCGACCAATAAGTTATGAGCGACGCCACAGCCCTGTCAACGTGCCCGTCACGCCCCGTTCACAGGTGTCCCAAGCTGGGACAACTTCCCGCCCGCGCGGCGCAGTGACCATCGCGCCGCGCCGCGTGGCTGTTCGCAGTACTGACCGGGGCGTCCGCCACACCGGCGATCACGGCACCACCGAGCACTCACCCGCACCCGACCAGGCCGAGGAGGCCTCATGACGACCGCTGTGGAGCTTGTCGCGACCTCGTGGACGGCAATCGGCGACGTGACTCCCCGCGACGCGCGATGGGTCAGCCCGATCCCCCTGGCAGAGCGGCTCGAAATCCTCTCCGCACAGGGCTGGTACGGGGTCGGCTTCACCCAGCACGACCTGGCCGCGATCCGTGCCGACGGCGGGTTCGCCGACCTGCGTCGCCGCCTCGACGGGGCGGGGATCCGCCACGTCGAGGTCGAGTTCCTCAGCGACTGGTGGTGCGACGGCGACGCCGGAGCAGCATCGCGCGAGACCGAGGAGCTCCTGTTCGACGCCGCGGCCGAGCTCGGGGCGGCCTTCGTGAAGGTCGGCACCGCGTTCGCGACCCCGATCGACGACCTCACCCCCCTTGTCGCGCCCCTCGCGGCAGTCGGCGACCGGGCCGCCGCCCGGGGACAGCGCGTCGTACTGGAGCCGGCCGTGGTGGCGATGGTCGAGTCCGTCCCGCGCGGCTCCGAGCTGGTCACCCGCGCCGACCACGCCAACGTCGGACTGCTCGTCGACCTCTGGCACCTGCTCCGGGCCGGGACGACGCCGGAGGAGCTGGTCGCGACGGTTCCGGCCGGTCAGGTGTGGGCGGTCGAGCTCACCGACGCCGACGCCGAGCCCGCCGGACCGGACCTGTTCAGCGACACCATCGACAACCGCCGCTACTGCGGCGACGGTGACATCGACATCCCCGCGGCCGTCGACGCGCTCCGCACGCTGGGCTTCGACGGCCCCTGGGGCGTGGAGATCCTCTCGACCGAACACCGGGCCCTGCCACTGGCCGACGGGTTGCGCCGAGCCCGCGACACCGCCGTCCGGTTCGTGCGATGAGCGCGCGCCGGATCGACCACGTCGGCCTCACCGTGCCCGACATCGAGACCGCCACCGCGTTCCTGCAGGCGGCGTTCGACGCGACGGTCGTGCACGACATCGTCACCGAGCCCCTTGCGGGACAGGAGATCGAGACCGCGCTCGGGCTCCCGTCCGGCGCCCTCGTGCGCCGGGTCCGACAGGTGCGCATCGGCGACGGCGCGACACTCGAGCTGTTCGAGATCGCCGCCGACGACCAGCGGGGACCTGCACGGCTCTGCGACCTCGGAATCCAGCACGTAGCCGTGCTCGTCGACGATGTCCACGGCGCAGCGCGCAGGGTGACCGAGGCCGGCGGCGCCCTGCTCGCCGACCCCGCGCCGTTGCCCGGCCCCGAAGCCGGTCCCGGCCGGATGTGGGTCTACTGCCGGTTTCCGTGGGGCGGCCTGCTCGAGCTCGTGTCGCGGTAGCCGTGCCCGAAGTTGGGACACCACCGGTCACCGTCCCGGGTCCGACGATGAGGGCATCGGTCCGGAACCACCGATCCGGACGACGAGGTCCACGAGGAGACAACATGGCTCGGATCGCTCCTGCGACGCCCGAGGTGTACGCCCCCCTCATCGGCGAGGACGTGCCGCTCGTGATGAAGATCCATGCCAGGGCGACCCGCCCGGAACGGGTCCAGACCCTGGTCACGTTCTTCGGCGCCTGGATGACGAACACCTCGCTCGCACCGCGCCTGGTCGAGCTGGTCCGGCTGCGCATCGCCTTCCACAACCAGTGCCGCAGCTGCATGGCGATGCGATACGGCCACGCGACGCTCGACGGTGTCGACGAGGCGCTGGTGTGCTCCCTGGAGAAGCCCGAGGAGGCCCCGAACCTGACCGACGCCGACCGCGCAGCCCTGGACTACGCCGACCGGCTCGCCACCGATCACCTGTCGATCGACGACGCGGTCTACGACAACCTCCGCGTGCACTTCAGCGAGGGGGAGATCGTCGAGCTGGGGCAGATCGCCGCGATCTGCGTCGGTCTCGGCCGGCTCGACGCGACCTGGGACCTGCGCGACGACCTGCCCGAGCACTTCAAGGAGCAGGGCCCCGCGAGCAGCGGCACGATCGTCACCCCCTGGGGTGGCGACGCGTGGGTCGAGGTGGCGATGGGCTGACCCCGCCCGGACGTGCGGACGGCCGCTCCCTTTCGGGGGCGGCCGTCCGTCGTCATGGCAACCGGGTCACTCGTAGCAGTGCGGGGCGTGTCCGTAGGCCGCCCAGTCGTCCGGGTCGTGGGTGATCCACACCGTCGCGTCGGCAGCGTCGCGCAGCAGCTTGAGCCGGCGCAGGCTTCGGACGGCGTCCTCCGTGTTCGAGTCGATCGGGAAGTGGACCTCCTGCTCGAAGGCGGCGCGCAGGTGGGCCGTGTCCCCGGTCAGGATGAACGTCCGTGACGGCAGCCGGACCAGCAGGCTCAGCTCACCCGGTGTGTGGCCGGGGGTGAACAGCACCGTCAGGCTGCCGTCACCGAACAGGTCGACGTCGACACCCGGGATGTAGTTCCAGTCGAACTGCCGGGTGGCCTCGATGTCCGCGGTGCGGAAGAAGTCCGCACCGACGCTCGTGGGCCAGAACGAGAACGGCAGCTCGCCCTCGCCCGCGTAGAACTTCGCCTGCGGGAACAGCGACAGACCACCGGTGTGGTCGAGGTGGCTGTGCGAGGCGATGACGTGCGTGACATCGGAGGTCCTGTAGCCCAGGGCTGCGAGCTGACGGTCGAGCCGCTGCTCGGGCTTGACTGCGAGCTTCGTCATCGTCGCGAGCTCGCCGTAGACGGCCTCGGGATCGTCGTGGGCCTCTGGCACCAGACCCGTGTCGAACAGGACGAGCCCCTTCGGGTGCTCGATGAGGTACGCGGGCAACGGGACCGTCAGCTCCCCGCTGAGCCCGTACATCAGCGTCGACGCGTCGAGGGTGAAGCTGGGTGAGTCGAGCGCCCACAGGCGCTTGCACGTGGCATGGGACGGCACAGCTGTTTCCTTTCATCGGTGATCGGGTCTCGCGCCGCGACGGCTCAGGACAGCCCGCCGAGCGACACGTACTTCGTCTCGAGGAGCTCGTGCATGCCCAGCGGCCTGCCCTCGCGGCCGATCCCGCCGGCCGTGTCGGCAGCCGCCCGCATCGGCAGCTTCCCGACCTCCGTCGACCCGGTGAACGACACGAGCCGGACCCGCTCGTCGGCCATCAGCGTGTCCCCGACGGGTGCCGGGTCGAGGCCCGTCAGTCCCCTGTCGGCCGCCTTCGCCAGCACCCGCCCGTCGACGGGGTTGGTCACCTCGAACGTCGCACCGTCGTTCGCGGCCCGCCATTCCCCGTCGACGAACACCCGGTTCAGGAACTCGGTCATGGAATCGGGACCGTAGGCCGACCCTGCGCGGGAATGGTGTGTGAATTCGGGACACCGGCCGGGCGCTGTGTCAGATCGGTACACGTCCGCGACGGCCAGGGCTGCTTCTCTGCCGGGATGGCGATCCTCGTCGATTACGTGTGCCCGACCTGCACCGGACGGTTCGAGAGCTGGGCCGCCGCTCCGCCACCCGCCGCGGCGGCGTGCCCGGCGTGCGGAGCATCTGCCCGACGCGCCTGGTCACCCATTGGTCTGAGCCGTGGAGCCACCTCCGGCGACGACCCTCGGCGAACCTCCGCGGCGCCGCCTGAGCCGTCGTTGTGCACACGGAACCCCGACGTTCTCGGCCTCTGCCACATGACCCCCGAGGCCGGCCGTGCCTGGGTGGCCCGAGCGCGCGGCGACAACCGGACCCTCGACCGTGAGCTCGCTGCGCAGGAGGCCGCTGCCGCCGTCCGGGCCCCGAAGCTCGAGGACGTCCTCAGCCACAACCATTCGAGGCCCGAGACCCCCGCGCCCACGGAATGACCGGGCCGAGCCCACCCCTCGCTTGTCCCAAGGTGGCACAACAACCCCGACAGCCGGGCTCCTAGCGTCGATCGTCGAACAGCCGACGACGACCCGACAATGCGAACGAAAGGTGGGCACCTCATGAGTGAGGCCGACAAGCAGGTCGTGAAGGAGTTCGTCGACGCCTTCATCCGCGGCGACCTCGAGGACGCTCTGACCCGCCTCGCCGACGACGCGATCGTCGACGAGGCCGACGGCATGGACTTCTCCGGCAAGTTCACCGGACCCGCCGGGTTCGTGAAGCTGATCGAGAAGATGACGGCCGGCGTCGAACCCAGGATCGACACGAACTCGCTGATCGACGGCGGCGACGTGATCGTGTCCCGGCTGGAGATGACGTTCACCTCCAAGGGCAGCGGCCGCTCGCTGCCGACCCGTGTCACCGAGATCTACACGATCCGCGACGGCAAGATCGTCGGACTGGACTCGTTCTACAAGGACCCGGTCGCGATCAACGCCCTCTACAACGAGAAGTGAGCTGACCATGCCAGGGAAGCTGGAGGGCAAGGTCGCCCTCATCACCGGCGGTGCCCGCGGGCAGGGCCGGTCGCACGCGGTCCGGCTCGCCCAGGAGGGCGCCGACATCATCACCGTCGATCTCTGCGGTCAGGTCGACACGATCGAGTACCCGATGTCGACCCCCCAGGACCTGAAGGAGACCGTGCGCCTGGTCGAGGAGCTCGACCGTCGCATCATCGCCACCCAGGCCGATGTCCGTGACTGGACCGCACTCTCGCAGGCCGTCGACACCGGGGTCTCCGAGCTGGGCCGCCTCGACATCGTCTGCGGCAACGCGGGCATCGTGAGCCTGGGAATGCTGCACGAGCTCTCCCTCGACCAGTGGAACGACATGATCGGGGTCAATCTCACCGGCGTCTTCCACACGTGCAAGGCAGCGATCCCGCACATCATCGCCGGCGGCCGTGGCGGCTCGATCACACTGACCAGCACCGCGGTGGCGTTGCGTCCGGTCCAGGGCGCGGGGCACTACATCGCTGCCAAGCACGGTGTCGTCGGGCTGATGCAGACCCTCGCGCTCGAGCTCGCGCCCCACTTCATCCGGGTCAACGCGGTCCACCCGACCAACTGCGACACCGACATGATCCAGAACCCTGCGCTGCGCAAGGCCTTCGTCCCGGACTCGGAGAATCCGACCCGGGAGGAGAGCGTCCCCGCCTACACCGCCCTCAACGCGCTCCCCATCCCGTGGATCGAGCCGCAGGACATCTCGAACGCGATCGCGTTCCTCGCATCCGACGAGGGCCGCTACATCACGGGCATCTCGCTGCCGGTCGACGCCGGGTTCCAGCGCATCTGACGACCGATCGACCGAGGAGACGACATGAAGATCGGCATCGGGGCGTTCGTCGCCGACGGGGCCATTCGCCCCGACGTCCTGGGACGTGCGGTCGAGGAGCGGGGTTTCGAGTCCCTGTTCGTCACCGAGCACTCCCACATCCCGGTCAGCAGGGAGTCACCGTTCCCGATGGGCGGTCCCATGCCGGACTACTACGCCCGGTTGCTCAACCCGTTCGTCGCGCTCACCGCGGCCGCGGTCGTGACCTCGCGGATCACCCTCGGCACCGGCATCGCGCTGATGACCCAGCGCGACGTCATCTACACCGCCAAGGAGGTCGCCAGCCTCGACGTGGTCTCGGGCGGCCGTGTGCTGTTCGGGGTGGCACCGGGCTGGAACAAGGAACAGATGCGCAACCACGGCACCGATCCGCGCACCCGCGGCGCGCTGCTCGACGAGCAGCTCCAGGCCCTGCGGGTGATCTGGACCGAGGACGAGGCGGAGTTCCACGGCACGTTCGTCGACTTCGACCCGATCTGGTCGTGGCCCAAGCCGGTGCAGAACCCGCTGCCGCTCTACGTCGGCGGCTGGGGTCCGGCCGCGGCCACACGCGTGCGGGCGTACGGCGACGGCTGGCTGCACGGCGGCGCCATGGACCCCGACGGGGTCAAGGCGCAGTTCGAGATGCGCGCGGAGTACGCACCCGATGCTCCGATGAGCGTGTTCGGCGCCGGCGGCGACGACCTCGCCGTCCTCGACGCCTACCGGGACGGCGGAGCCGAACGCGTCGCCGTGATCCTCGAGCCGGCGTCGGAGAGCGACAGCCTCGCCCGTCTCGACGAGCTGGCCGGGCTGGTCCAGCGCTACAGCTGAGCCGCACCCGCGCACGTCGGCCGTCGTCCCCGACCGGGACGGCGGCCGACGCCGTTCCGGCCGTACACCGGTCGCAACCTCGTAGTCGTCCGCGGGCCGCTGCGGCAGCCGTGAGGTTGCGCGCAGGATGAGCCCGTCAGCGGATCGCGACCGCGTTGCTCGGCGACCCCACGCCACCGGTGAGGTTGAGCGGCGTCGCCACGACCATGCAGTCCCAGCGACCGTCGGCCGCGCAGGCGGCGGCCAGCTCGTCGAGCGCCCACAGCTCACCGAGGACGACCCCGAGCAACGGGATCAGGACCCGGTGCATCAGGCCGCTGTGCGGGATCCGCGGTGCGCCCGCCCGTTCGGCCGCGGTGAGGAACGGCGAGTCCTGAGGCGCCGGCCAGGCCTCCACCGCGAACGTGTCGCTCGCGACGACCGCGAACCGGCTGTCCCACAACCATTCGACAGTCTCCCGGCAGGCTCGCAGCCCCGACGCCCGCAGAGGAACGAGCTCCCGGCGCTCACGCGGGCCGAGCTCGTGCAGGTAGTGGTGCCCCCAGCCGGTCCGCACCATCAGGATGTCCCCCGCCCGCAGCTCGACACCCTGCGCGACCGCGGCCGCCAGCACTGTCGCGACGTCGATCTCCTCCCCGCCGTCGTGGTCGATGAGGTGCCCCTGCGAGCGCAGGTGGGCGTCCACGTCGACCAGCACACCCCGGCCGACGATCCCGTGCTCGGCGTAGCGGTTCACCCCGAGCGTCGGCGCGCCCGGCTCCAGGAGCGCGGGGTCGGTGCCGTTGTAGAACCCGTGCTCGGGATGGGCGAAGTGCCGCAACCCGTCGAGCTGGCTGCTGCCCTGGGTGTAGAAGCCGTCCAGGAACTCGTCGCGATGATGGTCGTTGGCACCGAACATTCTGTGCTGCAACGGCTTACGGGCCGGCGCAGGCGGCGGGTCGAAGGCCTCGAGCGGGTGGTCGAGCCGGACGCGCTGCCCTGTGCGCACCAGCGCTGCGGCGTCGCGCACCCGCTCGGGTGTGAGGTGGTTGAGCGTGCCGATCTCGTCGTCGGCCCCCCACACACCCCACGCCGACCCCGGCGGGGCGTCGGTGCGCACGAGGAGCTGGGCGTAGCTGGGGAACGGCGGCTCGGTCACGATCCGATGGTCGCGCAGGTCACGACGTCGCGCCGTCCCCGGCGAGGACCACCGCGTCGACCGCCGTCGCCCCCGCGCCGGCGCCGCGGCGCAGCATGACCGGGTTGACGTCGACGCTCACGACGGCCGAACCGGGCCGGACCATCTCCTCCCCCAGCCGCATCGCCATGTCGACCCAGGCGTCGACGTCCGCGGCCTCCTCGCCGCGTACCGGGCCCAGCAGCGGCGCCATCCGCAGGGAAGCCACTGCCGCCCGCGCCTCGTCCGCGGTGAACGGCGGCAGCAGTACCCGCACATCGGGCGCGATCTCGACGGCCGTTCCGCCGGCGCCGAGTACGACCACGGGCCCGAAGACCGGATCGAGATGTGCGCCGACCATCACCTCCAGCGCGCCCCGGACCATCGGCGCCACGAGCACACCGCCCGTGACATCGTTGCGCGCCATGATGTCCAGGACGTCAGCGGTCGCTGCCGCAACCTGTTCGGCGTCGGCCAGTCCGAGCCGGACCAGGCCGAGGTCGGACTTGTGGGTCACGGCCGACGTGCATCCCTTCACCACGACGGGGACGCCTCCCCGGGCCTCGAACGCCGCTACCGTCGCCTCCACGTCCCGGCACCGCGTCGCGGCGACGGTCGAGATGCCCAGACCGGCGAGGAGGTCGAGGCTGTCGGCCTCGTCGAGGGTGCTGACCGACGCGCCCGGGCGACGGTCGGAGAGCCGGGGTCGACCGGCGGCCGCGGTCGTGAGCTCCGCATGCCGGATCACCTGCGACAGCGATGCCACCGCCGTGTCCTCGTCGTCGAACACGGCGAGACCCTCGGCCCGGAAGACCTCGCCCACCTCGGGCTGGGCGATCGCCACCGCGGTAGGCACCCCGCTGTCCCTGGCGAACACGCTCACGTCGGCGGCGATCGCGGGGATGTCGTAGCCGCGGCCCGCGACCGGGATGCCGATGACGCAGGCGTCGACACCGGGGTCGGCGCCGATCACGGGCAGGACCTTGCCGAACAGGGTGCTGTCGGTCATCAGCGCGGCCGTCACGTCCACGGGGTTCGCGGTCGCCGCGAACGCGGGCAGTGCGGCGACGAGGCCGTCGCGCGTCTCCCGGGTGAACGTGGCCAGGCGCAGGTCGTGGTCGGCAGCAGCGTCGGCGGCGAGCACACAGATCGCACCGGAGTTGCTCACGATCGCCAGCCCTCCCCCGGCCGCGGGTCGGGCACCTTCCTGCAGGTAGAGGTCGACCGCGGCGGTCAGGTCGGCGGAGTTGCGTGCCCGCCAGATGCCGAGTCGCTCGAAGAACGCGTCGACGACGCGGGTCTCGTTCGCGAGCGCACCGGTGTGCGAGGCGGCCGCCCGCTGACCTCCGGCGCTGCGGCCGCCGGACAGCGCGACGACCGGCACGCCCCGGCGTGCCGCCACGTCGGCGAGCTCCTCCACCGCGGCCGGGCTGCGGATGTCCTCGAGGTAGAGGATCAGTAGCCGGATGTCAGGGTCGGCGACCACGGACGCCGCGAGCTCGGCCGCGCTGACGTCGGCGTCGTTGCCGGTGGCGTGGGCGTAGCGCACGCCGATCCCGCGCCGGCGCAGCATCCCGTACGGCACCGAGCACATCGCCCCGCTCTGGCTGACGACGGCGACCGGCCCGTCGGCCGGGGGCTGCTCGGTGAACATCGTCGAGAAACCGAGGACCGCGCCGGAGCCGAAGTCCGCCAGCCCCTGGGTGTTGGGCCCGACGATGCGCATCCCCGTCTCCCGTGCCGCGCGCAGCATCTCCTCCTGCTGCCGTCGTCCGTCCGCATCGGGTGTCTCGCCGAACCCCGACGACATGACGACGCACCCGCGCACCCCGAGCCGCGCGCAGGTGCCGACCGCCTCGACCGCCGCCTGCCCCGCAACGGCGACGACCGCGACGTCGGGCACCTCGGGCAGATCCTCGACTGCCGGGTACGCCTGCAGCCCCTGGACGGTGGGTCGGGTCGGGTTGACCGGGTACAGCGCACCGGCGTAGTCCAGGGACGTCATGTAGGTGATCGGCCGGCCGCCGATCTTGTCCGGGTTGTCGGACGCGCCGATCACGGCGACCGACGTCGGGGTGTGGAAGAACGACAGGTCGGTCACTGGCTCTCTGCCTCGAAGTAGGGGACCGCAACGGGGTCGTCCGCCCCGCCCCGGAAGGTCAGTCGGATCGCGGCGCCGGGGCGCAGGGACGGATCGCACCGCCCGAGCACCCGCACCCCCTCGGCGAGGTCGACGAGCGCGATGGCCCCCCGGTCCCCCGCTGTCGCCGCAACGACGGTGCCGGCGCCCGACGCGATCGTCGGCGACGCGGACCCCGCGCATCGCGGACACCGTTCCCGCCGCAGGTACCAGCAGTGGCCACAGTCGTCGCACACACTGACGACGATCCGCGGCTCACCGTCGGTCCAGTCGTCTGTCATGCCGTCCCTCCCGGGCCACGCAGGACCGCCGTCACGTGCGCCGACATCACGCCCCCGTCGGCATGGACGAGTCCCTGCCGGGCACCCCGGACCTGGCGCCCGTGCGCCTCGCCGCGCAACTGCGTGACCACCTCCACGAGGTGGGCCATCCCGCCGCCGACACCGCAGTGGCCGTACGACAACAGGCCGCCGTGGGGGTTCACGGGCACCGGTCCGCCGAGGTCGAACCAGCCCTCGGCCGCCGCAGCACCGGCCCGCCCGGGCGGAGCCAGCCCGAGCTCCTCGAGGAGCAGCGCGAGCGTGATCGTGAAGCTGTCGTAGATGCCGACGACGTCGAGCTCGTCGAGCGCGGTGTCCGCCGCGGCCAGTGCGCGCCCGGCCGACACACGCGCCCCGAACCCGTGCAGGTCGGCCTCGCTCACGTGCTGGTGCAGGTGCGCCTGCCCCGTACCGACGATCTCGACGTCCCGACCGCTCCCGGCCGCACCCACCACCACGGCGGCGCCACCGTCGGAGACGGGGCAGCAGTCGAGCAGGTGCAGCGGATCGGCGACCACCCGGGAGGCCCCGACGTCGTCGACGGTCACCGGTCGACGGAACTGGGCGCCGTCATGGCGGGCCGCGTGCGTGCGCATGGCGACGGCCAGCGGGGCGAGGCCGTCGCTCGGAGTGAGTCCGAACTCGTGCAGGTACGCCGACGCGAGCAGGGCGTAGTACTGCGGGACCGTGGCCCCGACAGGCACCTCGTAGCGGTGGTGGCCGACCTGGGCAAGGGTTGCCGTCGACGCCTGCGTGCTCTGGCCGCTCGCCCGGTCCTCCCCCGCCACGACGAGCACGGTCGACGCCGCGCCCGCGTCGACGAGCGCCGTGGCCTGTGCCACCATCGCCAGCCCCGTCGCACCGCCGACGGCGACCCCGAACGCCACCGCCGGGGTGATCCCCAGGTGCTCGGCCAGCAGGTTGGCCGGCATCAGGTGGTTCATCGTCGTCGCGTAGCCGACGACCAGCCCGTCGATGTCCTGGGGACGAACCCCGGCGTCGGTCATCGCGAGCGTCGCCGCGCTCGCCTGCCAGCCCAGTGCGTCCCGGCCCGGGAGCCGACCGAATGCGGTGAGGCCTGTTCCGCGAATCCACGCCATGCGCGTCCCCCCTTTGTCCTCCGACCGTAGGGAACCCGGGCTCCCGGCACCTGTACGAATCTGGAACACGGCCACGTACCGAAATGGGACAGCACACTGTGACGCCCGTCGCCGACCATCGGTGGCATGAGCGGACCGATCGACACCAACGACGGCGTCGAGCCGGTGGAGCTGGATGCCGTCGTCATCGGCACCGGCTTCGCCGGTCTCCTCGCCCTCCACGTCCTGCGCAACGACCTGGACCTGGAGGTCCGGGCTTTCGACGACGCTCCCGGCGTCGGGGGGACCTGGTACTGGAACTGTTACCCCGGCGCCCGCGCCGACACCGAGGTCACCGCCTACTGCTACTCCTTCGACCGAGACCTCTTCGACTCCTGGCGCTGGAGCGAGCGCTACCCTCGCCAGCCCGAGATCCTCGCCTACCTCAACCACGTCGCCGACCGCTTCGACCTGCGCCGCAGCATCACCCTCGAGACCCGGGTCCTCAGCGCGACGTTCGACGAGGCCGTCAACCGCTGGATCGTCGTCACCGACGGCGGCGAGCGGCTGGCCGCCCGGTTCCTCATCGAGGGCGTCGGTCTCCTGTCCTCGACGAACATGCCGGCCTTCCCCGGCCAGGAGACGTTCACCGGCGACATCTTCCACACCGCCAGGTGGCCGCAGGTGGGCACCGACTTCCGCGGCAAGCGTGTCGGCGTCATCGGAACCGGCTCGAGCGGCGTACAGGTCATCACCGAGATCGCGCCCGAAGCGGATCACCTCACCGTCTTCCAGCGCTCCGCGCAGTACAGCGTTCCCGCACGGCACGGCACGATCGACACGGACTTCCTCGAGTCCATCCACGCCGACTACGACGGCTACTGGCAGCGCGTGCGCAACTCGATCACGGGCTTCGGGTTCGAGGAGAGCTCGACCCCGGCCGGCAGCGTCACCGACGAGGAGCGCGAGGCGATCTTCGAACGCTGGTGGGAGCACGGCGGGGGCTTCCAGTTCATGTTCGCCACCTTCAGCGACATCGGTGTCGACATCTTCGCGAACAACGCGGCAACCGACTTCATCAAGCGCAAGATCGCCGCGATCGTCACCGACCCCGAGACCGCCCGGATGCTCACCCCGACCGACCTCTACGCCAAACGCCCGTTGTGCTGCGACAACTACTTCGAGACCTACAACCGCAGCAACGTGTCGCTCGTCGACGTCAAGGCCGACCCGATCGTGCAGATCACGCCGCGCGGCATCCGGACCCGGGACCGCGAGTACGAGCTCGACGTCATCGTGTTCGCGACCGGGTTCGACGCCGTCACCGGCAACACGCTCAAGATCGCCCATACGGGCCGCGCCGGGGTCGACCTCGCCGATCACTGGGCGCACCGACCGAAGACGCACCTCGGCCTGATGACCAGCGGGTTCCCCAACATGTTCACCATGTTCGGACCGATGGGGCCGTTCACGAACCAGCCGCCTGCCGACGAGGTACAGATCGAGTGGATCGCGGAGGCCATCCGCTACCTGCAGAAGACCGGATCGGACACCATCGAGCCCGCCGCAGAGACCGAGGCTGCCTGGGTCGCGACCTGCGACGAGATCGGGAACTCGACCCTGTTCCCGAAGGTGGACTCCTGGATCAACGGCGCCAACGTGCCCGGCAAGCCCGTCACGATCATGTTCTACATGGCCGGCCTCGGGTCCTACGCCGAGCAACTGCGGACAGCCCAGGACGACGAGTACCCCGGCTTCTTGTTCACCGCGACCGACCGCACCCCCGCCTGACCCACCCCCTCCATCCCCGACAAAGAGGACCGTGACATGGGAAAACTCGACGGCAAGGTCGCACTGATCACCGGCGCAGGCCGTGGCCAGGGCCGCTCGCACGCCCTCACACTCGCCCGTGAGGGCGCCGACATCATCGCCATCGACGTGCCCGGCGCCGCCGACAGCATCGAGTACGACCTCGCGAGCAGCGACGACCTCGCCGAGACCGTCAAGGGTGTCGAGGAGCTCGACCGTCGCATCATCGCCGTCGAGGGTGACGCCCGGTCGCAGGAGTCACTCGACGGTGCCGTCGCGGCCGGTCTGTCCGAGTTCGGTCAGATCGACATCCTGGTGGCCAACCACGGCGTGCTCAGCATCGAGAACTTCTGGGAGATGAGCGAAGAGCGCTGGAACCAGATGATCGACATCAATCTGTCGGGCATGTGGCGCGCGGCCAAAGCCGTCACCCCGCACATGATCGAGCGGGGCCGGGGCGCGATCTGCATGACCGCCTCGATCAATGCGATCGAGACCGGCCCGGGGTACACGCACTACAACGTGTCCAAGGCCGGCGTCGTCATGCTCATGAAGAACATCGCGCTCGAACTCGGCGGCTACGGCATCCGCTGCAACGCGATCTGCCCTGGCGCGGCCAACACGAAGATCGTCGACTGGCAGGGCCTCTACGACAAGCTGATCTTCCCCGGTGCCGGCCACTCCGATCTCTACGACGCGACGAAGAACTGGACCGCGCTGAAGGACCGTCGTCTGCTCGACCCGCAGACACTGTCCAACGGCGTGCTGTTCCTCGTATCCGACGACGCCAAGGACATCACCGGTGTCGCCATGCCCATCGACGCCGGCCACCTGATCCTCCCCGGCTTCAACCACACACCCAGCTGACCGCGGCGCGGCAGGCCGCGCC
>MEGH01000026.1:0-132368 GCA_001725415.1 Pseudonocardia sp. SCN 73-27 | reverse complement strand
CGCGACGTCGGGACCGACCCGACAGCACACATCACCGCCGGGCTCGCACCGCAGGCGTGACGAGAGCAAGAGAAGTGGCAACCTGTTGAACACCGACCAGAAGCTCCACGAGCTGATCATCATCGGCTCCGGGCCGGCGGGTTACACCGCTGCCGTCTACGCCGCACGTGCCCAGCTGGAACCCGTCGTGTTCGAAGGAACCCAGTACGGCGGCGCCCTCATGACCACGACAGAGGTCGAGAACTATCCCGGCTTCACCGAGGGAGTCCTGGGCCCGGACCTCATGTCCCACATGCGTGGGCAGGCTGCGCGATTCGGAGCCGACCTGCGCCCCGAGGACGTCGACGCGGTCTCACTCGCAGGCCCGCACAAGCTGGTGGTGGCCAACGGCGTGACTCACCGGTCACGAGCGGTCGTTCTCGCGATGGGCGCTGCCGCGCGATACCTCGGGGTTCCCGGAGAGCAGGCCCTCCTCGGCCGCGGTGTGTCGGCCTGTGCCACGTGCGACGGGTTCTTCTTCCGCGACAGGCACGTCGCCGTGATCGGCGGCGGTGACTCGGCGATGGAGGAAGCCACCTTCCTGACCCGCTTCGCTGCGACCGTGACGATCGTGCACCGCCGCGAGGACTTCCGCGCCTCGAAGATCATGATCGATCGGGCACGGAACGACCCCAGAATCCGGTGGATGACAGGCAGGAGGGTCGTGGAGGCCCTCGGCGAGAGCGCACTGCACTCGGTCACGCTCGAGGACACGACCACGGGCGAGGCGTCGACGCTGCGCGTCGACGGAATGTTCGTGGCGATCGGCCACGACCCGCGCAGCGGACTGGTTCAGGGGCAGGTGGACCTCGACGAGGCCGGCTACGTCAGAGCGGACGCCCCGTCGACCCGGACGAACATCCCGGGCGTCTTCGCCTGCGGTGACCTCGTCGATCACGACTACCGCCAGGCCGTCACCGCTGCCGGGTCGGGCTGCTCCGCAGCGATCGACGCAGAACGCTGGCTGGCACGAACCGCCTGCTGACAGATGCAGATGTCCGCGTTGGCAACATCCGTCCCGGATCGCGGCATGTCCGTGATCGACACACATGCGTGGTCGGGAACGGCCGTAGCGTCGTCGCAGTGATCTCCCGCTCCCCCGTCGACGGCTTCCACCTCTCCTACGTTCGCAACGGCTCCGGCCCCACCGCAGTCCTGCTCCACGGCTGGCCCGGGGACAGCGAGGACTACACCGACGTCGCAGCGCTGCTCGATGCCGACGTCATCAGGCCGGACCTGCGTGGTTTCGGGCGATCCGACAAACACCCCGGTGGCGACTACTCGGCGGCAGGCCAGGCCCGCAGCGTCGTCGGCCTCATGGACGAGCTCTCCGTCGATCGGGCAGTGCTGGCCGGCTACGACATCGGCTCGCGGATCGCGCAGGTCATCGCGGCAGAGCACCCGGACCGCGTCGCCGGCCTGGTACTGGCCCCACCGCTTCCCGGAATCGGGCGCCGGATACTTGACGAGGACGCGCAGCGCGAGTTCTGGTACCAGACCTTCCACCGGCTCCCGCTTGCCGACGAACTCATCGATGGTCGCCCCGACGTCGTGCGCCGCTACCTCCACCATTTCTGGACGCACTGGTCAGGACCTGACTTCAGTCCCGGCGACCAACTGCTGGACCACCTCACCCGTCACTACGCGGCGCCGGGAGCGTTCGCGGCCTCCATCGCCTGGTACCGGGCAGGATCGGCAACAGTGGCCCGTTCGCTCGCAGAGACCCCGCCCCTGCGCCGCATCGACACGCCGACGACGGTGCTGTGGCCGGAATTCGATCCGATCTTTCCCCGGGAGTGGTCCGATCGCATCGACGAGTGGTTCTCCGATGCCACCCTCCAGCTTCTCGACGGCGTGGGGCACTTCGCGCCCGTCGAGGCCCCGAAGGAATTCGCTGCGGCGATCCGCACCGCGCTGCACCGGTGACCAGGTTCCCACCTGCTGTCGACGACACCACCGCCACGTGGGCACGTGGACAGCGCTTGCTCCACCCTCGTTCGTATCCACGGGGGCCGTCCGACTCCCAAGAGCCGGACGCGTTTCAGCCGGGAGACGCGGTGGGGCGGGTGGGGCTCGAACCCACGACCTGACGGATTATGAGTCCGCTGCTCTGACCAACTGAGCTACCGCCCCGGCGCCGACACGATAGCGGGAGCCCCGGAGGTCACGGGTGCAGGTGGCGGGTTGCGGAGTCGTCGGTGGTGCGCCAGATGGTGTTGGCCATCGGCTCCGCGAGCTCCTCGCGCAGGTGCCCCACCAGCCCGACGGTCCGGGCGATGACGCCGAGTCCGCGGGCGATGCGCCAGTCCACCCCCAGCAGCACGACCGACGCACCGATCGCGCCGGTGACGTTGACGGGCAGCGACCGGCCCGAGGCCTCGGAGGCGGCGGCGGAGACGGCGCGCAGGAGCCGGCCGGGGACGTCGGGGAACTTCAGCGAGGTCGCGAGGTCGAGGAGGGCTTCGGCGCGGGGGTCGACGGGCTTGTGGATCGGATGCCCGACGCCGGGGACGTGCTCGCGGCGCGACCGGAAGCCCTCGACGATCTTCGCGGCCTCGGCGGCGATCGCGTCGTCGTCGGCGTCAGTGCCCAACGACGACGCGCCGGCCGCGAGGTACTGCGCGGAGCCCTCGATGGTGCCGACGAACCGGCTGCCCAGGCCGAGCAGGCCCGCGGCGACGGCGCTCTGCAATGACTCGGGGGCGCCCAGGTAGGTCAGCCGCGTCGCGAGGGCGTTGGGGGTGATGCCGTGCTCGACGAGGCTGACGAGCGCGGCGTTGAACAGAGTGGCCTCGGCGTCGGACGGCATGCGCTCGGTGAGAAGGAGGAACGCGAAGCTGCCGAGGTCGACCTTGCCGATGAGGTCGGTGCAGAGGTCGCTGCCCAGGACGGTCACGGAGGTCTCGTCGCTCCAGCAGATGTCGCTGCGGACGTCGAGGGCCGGGGCGGGGGTGTCAGTCATCGGTGCTGTCCTTTACGTGAGAGGGCTTCTCGTCGGTGAGGAGCTTCTCCAGCTCGTGGCGCAGGAGTTTGCCGGAGGCGTTGCGGGGCATGGACTCCCTCGGGACGAAGTGGATCTCCTTGGGCGTCTTGAAGCCGGGGAGCTGGGCGCGGCAGGCGTCGATGAGCTCGGCCTGCGGGACGGACCCGTCGGCGTGGACGACGAAGGCGACGGGGACCTCGCCCCAGCGGTCGTCGGGGCGGCGGACGACGCCGGCTTCGAGCACGCCCGGCGTCTGCAGGAGGACGCGTTCGATCTCGGCGGGGTAGACGTTCTCGCCGCCGCTCTTGATCATGTACTTCACGCGGTCGACGAACGACAGGGTGCCGTCGGGGTGTCGGAGCAGGACGTCGCCCATGTGGAACCAGCCGTCGCGGAAGTCGGCGAGGTTGGTCTCCTCGTTGTCCCAGTAGCCGCTGAACAGGGTGGGGCCGCGCATGGCGACCTCGCCGGGTTCGCCGTCGGGGACGTCGCGGCCGTCGGGGGCGACGAGCCGCACTTCGCAGTAGGCGCTCTGCTCCTTGGCGAACCCGGTCGGTTCGACGCCGACTCCGATGACGCCGGCGGAGCATGGCGGGCAGCCGGTCTCGGTGGCGCCGAAGGTGTTGGCGTAGGGGGCGTCGAGAAGGGTGGTCAGGGCGGCGATCTCGACGGGCCGCACCAGGTCGGGCATGACGCCACAGACGCGAATGCCGGCAGGGCGGATGTCGTTGTCGCGCAATGCGTCGGCGAGCCGGCCGACAGTGCCGGGCATGACGAGCAACCAGCCGATGCGCTCGTGGGCGATGGTGTCGAGGAGGGTGTCGAGGTCGAAGCCGTCGACGACGACGACCTTCCCGCCGGACATCAGGGTGGACAGCGAGTTGTCGAGCGCGCCCATGTGGTGCAGGGGCGACCAGGCGACGAAGGTGTCGTCGGCGGCGAGGCCGAGCTCGGCGCGCGTCGCCATGGAGCGGGCGATCTCGGCGCGGTGGCTGATGCACGCGCCCTTGGGCGTCCCCGTCGTTCCGCTGGTGTAGAGGATGACGACGAGGTCCTCGGCCGCGGCCGCGCTGAGAGCCGCCCACGGAGGCGCGGCCGCGAGGTCCGCCTCGAACGCCGGGCCCAGGACCAGTACAGGCTCCGGACGACCGTCGACCGCGTGGCGGTCCGACCGGATCGTCACCCGCGGCGCGACCAGGTCCAGGCAGGCGTCGATCTCCGCCGCCGTGGCCCGGGTGCTCGCGGTGGCGACGACGGCTCCGAGCCGCGAGGCGGCCAGGATGATCTCCAGGTACTCGGGACGGTTCTCCGACACCAGCCCGATCCGGTCGCCGTGGCGAACCCCGACGCGGTCGAGAACCGTTGCGAGCCTTCGGGTCCGCTCTCCCAGCTCCTGGTAGGTGACCTGCCGGGGGCCGGACTGCAGGGCGACGCGGTCGGGACGGGACCGGGCGCGGGCGTCGACGAGGTCGACGACGGAGCTGCCGGCCGCGGCACGGACGAGGGACTGCGCGTCGGTCACCGAGCCACCTCTGCGGTGTCGTCAGGGCGCACGACGCTCTCGGAACCGGCAGCGGGCGGCCGCGCCATGAACACCCCGACGAGCCCGACGAGGCTGGTGAACACCATCCAGCCCGCGATACCCCACGGCGCTCCCCCGGCCCAGCCGAGCAGCGCGGCCGCGATCAGCGGGGCGAGACCGCCACCGATCGCGGTGCCACCCTCACGTCCGATCGACACGGCGCTCATCCGGCTCTTGGTGCCGAACATCGCGGTGAAGTACGCGGGCTGGATCGCGTCGGAGGCCGCGGAGCCTCCGGCGATGCCGACCGTCACCGCGATGACGACGAGCGCCATGCTGCGGGAGTTGACGAGCAGGAAGAACGGGAACGCGAAGACGGCCTGCACGATCAGCGCCGTGATCATGACGCGGCGGAACCCGAACCGGTCGCCGAGGTGCCCGTACAGCGGGGCGAGCACGCAGGCGACGGCGGCGCCGACGACGGTCGCGGCCAGCACGGACGAGCGGGACAGACCGAGCGTCGTCGTCGCGTAGGTGAGGACGAAGACCGAGACGATGTTGAACGTCGCGTTCTGCCCGACGCGCATCAGGAAGATCGCGATGACGTTGCGCGGCCGGCGCAGGGCCTCGACGATCGGGGCCTTCTCCCGGCCCTCACGTTCGGTGAGCTGCGAGAACTCGGTGGTCTCGCTGAGGCCGCGCCGGATCCAGAGTGCAACGCCGATCAGCACGATGCTGATGAGGAACGGGACGCGCCAGCCCCAGCTGAGCAGGGCGTCGTCGGTCAGTACGGCGGAGAGTCCGGTGTAGACGAGAGAGCCGAGGATGAGGCCCGCGAACACCGCGCTGGACAGGAACGCGCCGAAGAAGCCGGGCCGCCTGCTGCCGTTCTCCTTGGTCATCAGGGCGGCGCCGCCCCATTCGCCGCCGGTGCCGAGGCCCTGCAGGACGCGCAGGACCACGAGCAGGATCGGGGCGGCGACGCCGATCTGGGAGTAGGTCGGCAGCAGCCCGACACCGACGGTGGCGACGGCCATGAGCACCAGCGTCGAGATCAGGACGGTCTTGCGGCCGAACCGGTCGCCGAGGTGTCCGAAGAGGAACCCACCGAGCGGGCGGGCGGCGAACCCGGTCGCGAACGTCGCGAAGGACAGCAACGTGCTGGTGGCGGGGTCGCCCGCGGGGAAGAACAGCTTGGGGAAGATGAGCGCCGCGGCGGTGCCGTAGAGGAAGAAGTCGTACCACTCGATCACCGTGCCGATCGACACCGCGGTGGTGATCCGGCGTGTGGTGACGGGCGGTCTGCTCGATTGCTCCTGCACGGCGCCTCCTCGTCGAGACTTGACATATTTTCGCTCAGCGAAGAAGATTTCGCTGGCCGAACAGCACCCTGCGTCGAGGAGGCGCGAGTGTCAACCCCGGGTCCCGCCGTGCCGCCGGACAAGGAGCAGTTCGTCAGCGCGCTCGCGCGCGGCATCGCGGTGCTCCGCGCGTTCGGGCCGGGCACCCCGGAGCTCACGTTGAGCCAGGTCGCGGCGCTGACGGAGCTGAACCCCGCCGTCGCCAGGCGGTTCCTGCTCACGCTCGTGCAGCTCGGCTACCTCCGCCAGATCGACCGGAAGTTCGTCCTCACGCCCAAGGTGATGGAGATCGGCGCGAGCTATCCCGACTCGATGAACCTCGCGGAGGTCGCGCAGCCGTTCCTGCAGCCGGTGCGCGACGAGACCGGCGACAGCGTGTCGCTCACGACCCTGTCCGGCGACGACATCATCCATCTCGCCCACGTGCAGACGGAGCGAATGCTGCGCTTCGCCGTCACCCCGGGCGCCCACGTCCCCGCCTACGTCTCCGCCAGCGGCCGGGCGATGCTCGCGTTCCTGCCGCAGGGCCAGCTCGACGAGTACCTCGCCGGCCTGACCGTCGAGGCACGCACGCCCTACACCGTGACCTCGAAGGACGAGCTGCGTGGGCGGCTCGCCGAGGCGCGCCGGAAGGGCTACGCCCTGGTCGTCGACGAGCTCGACATGGGCATCACCGTCATCGGCGTCCCGATCCTGATCGGCGGGCTGCCGCTCGCCGGGGTCAGCTGCGCCGCGGCCTCGGGCACACGCTCACCGGACGAGTTCGCCGCCACCCGGCTGCCGTTGCTCCAGTACGCCGCGGGCCTGCTCAAGAAGCAGATCGAACGCTCCCCCGCGCTGATCCACTCACTCGAGCCCGCCCGCTGACGGGTCGCGGTCAGCCGGCCGGAGCTCACAGAGACGGCGGCGCGGCGCTCCCCCATCGGCGACACGCCGGCCGACCCCGTGAACCGGTGACCGGCCTCGGGTCGGAAAGGCCGGCTGACCGTCAGTCCGCGACCGAGGCCAGCTCCTCGCGCAGCAGGGCCGCGAGGTCCTCGGCGTGGGACAGGAACGGCGAATGTGCCGACGGCAGGCGCAGCACGCGGCCGGCCCGTTCGGCCAGCCGTTCCTGTGCTCGCGGCGCGAGGGCAGCGTCGTTCTCGCACACGATGTAGGTGCTGGGGACGCTCTTCCACGCCGCCGCGGTGAGCGGGACGGTGTAGGCCGCGAGCGACTGGTGCTGCAGCCGGGCGACGGCGGCCTCGGTGACGGCGGGGTCGACGTCGCCGTAGAGGAACTGTTCGGGGTGGCGGGCGTCCAGGTATCCCTCGTCCTCGTGGACGTCCCACCACGACGGGTACTGCCCGCGCAGGCTGCCGACGACGGTGTGCCCGACGTCCATCATCATCGCCGTGAGGTAGACGAGGCGGGCAACGCCGTCGGCGTCCTGCAGGCCCTCCGTGATCGGGACGCCACCGTAGGAGTGCCCGACCACCACGACCGGCCGCCCCACGGCGGCGACGGCCGCGCGGACCACGGCGACGTCGTCGTCGAGGGTGCCGAGGGACGCCGGGTCGGGGCCCGAGGACGGCAGGTCGACCGCGATCGTCTCGACGTCGGGCAGCTCCGTGCGCAACGAGTCCCACGCCCACGAGCCGTGCCAGGCACCGTGGACGAGGACGAGGGCGGCGGTCATCGGGCCTCCAGGTAGGTCGCGGCGAGGCGTTTCGAGGCGCGGGCCGGCAACGCGCCTTCGACGACCTCGGCGAGCTCGTCGGCGGCGATCGCGTCGAGCCGGACGAGGACGGTGCGGTCGCCGTCGAAGTGTGGGGTGGTGAAGAGGTCGGCGGGGTCGTCGGCGATCAGAGCGTCCGCGGGGGCGAGCCGGCGGACGTCGTCCCAGGAGGCCATCAGCGGTCGTCGTCGATGACGTGGACGGCGGCCTCCTCCGCCGACGCGCCGGCACCGTCGATGCCGGCGTCGACGGCCCAGTTCTCGTCGTCGGTCACGAGCGGGTCCTCGTCGCGCTGTCTCAGCCGGCCCGCGCGGCGGTCGCCGACCTCGTCGGTCGAGAGCAGCTCGCCGTCGGTGTCGGAGGCGTCGCCGAGGCCGTCGCCCTCGTCGTCGTCCGCGGAGAGGGCCGGGTCGGGCAGCTCCCGGGCGAGGCGGTGGTCGAGGTCCTCGTGCTCGGCGGCCTCGCGCGCCGTCTCGCCGTAGTCGCCCGCCGCCCACGGCCGCTCCGGGGGCGAGTAGCCCTCGTCGAGCACGTCGGCGACACCGCGGTCCTCGAGCGTGTCCTCCGGCTCGAGCTGTGCGTACTGGTCGAGGTCGTCGTCCTCGTCACCCATGGCAGACACCCATGCGGGACACCCTGGCAGAAGTCAGCCGTCGAAGTGCTGTTGCAGCGCCGAGATCCCACCGCCGTACACGCCGCGGGCGTAGGTCTCGTTCAGCTGGGCCTCGTCGGCGGCGTCGGCGTCGAACTCCGCCCACCACTCGACGAAGGCCTGCCCGGTGTCGGTGACCGGGGCGACCCGGATGGTGGAGACGTAGCGGCGCACGGGGAACGGCCCGGAGTCGGTGAACGTGTAGGTGTAGGTGCGGGCGTCGTCGTCGAGCACGACGAGGCGCTCCGACACGACGGCGCCGCCGCCGAGACCGAGCTTGCGGACTGCACCGACCTCGGCGCCGGAGTCCCCGGTGGTGAGCTCGCTGCTCTCGATTCCGGGGTGCCAGTCGGCGATCCCGTTGAAGTCGCGGATACGGGCCCAGACGTCGACGGCGGACGCGGCGACGACTCCACTGGCGTACGGACGCGGCATGTCAGTTCTCCTCGAGGACGGTCTTGAACGCACGGGTCTGTTCGGTGAGGGCCTTCTCGGTGGGCAGGCGTTCCATCGACGAGGCGCCGTAGAAGCCGTGGCACGCGGCGGTGCGCGACAGCACGTAGGCGGCGTCCTCGGGCATGGAGACGGGCCCGCCGTGGACGAGGACGAGGACGTCGTCACGTTCGTCGAGGGCGGCGGCGGACCATTCGTCGACGAGCGCGACGCAGTCGTCGAGGGTCTTCGCGGTCTCGGCGCCGATCGCGCCGCCGGTGGTCAACCCCATGTGGCACACCACGATGTCGGCGCCGGCGCGGGTCATGGCGCGGGCGTCGTCGGCGGAGAAGACGTAGGGGGTGGTGAGCATGTCGGCGGCGCGGGCGGCGGCGACGAGGTCGACCTCCAGCCCGTACCCCATGCCGGTCTCCTCGAGGTTGGCGCGGAAGGTGCCGTCGATGAGGCCGACCGTCGGGAAGTTCTGGATGCCCGCGAAGCCGAGGTCGTCGAGCTCGCGCAGGAACCGGTCGGTGATCATGAACGGGTCGGTGCCGTTGACGCCTGCGAGCACCGGCGTCTCCTCGACGACGGGCAGGACCTCGGCGGCCATCTCGACGACGATGTCGTTGGCGTTGCCGTAGGCGAGCAGCCCGGCGAGCGAGCCGCGGCCGGCCATCCGGTAGCGGCCGGAGTTGTAGATGACGATGAGGTCGATCCCGCCGGCCTCCTCGCACTTGGCCGAGAGCCCGGTGCCCGCTCCCCCGCCGACGATGGGTTCGCCGCGCCGAGCCATGTCCTGGAAGCGTTCGACCAGGTCGATTCTGCGATGGCGGCTCACTGCGACACCTCGTGAAACGCGGAGACGACGGCATCGGTGAACGCGGGGTCGTTGATGTGATGCGGCACCCGTCCGACGACGCCCTCGCGCCGCACCGACGACTCGATCGTCTCGAACAGTGCGGCGTCGGCCTCGGGGTCGTGGAAGGCCTGGCCGGGGGCGTCGAGGGCGGAGACGCCGCCCTCGGGGATCAGGAACACCGCGGGGCCGGTGAGGGCGTCGAGCTTGCGCGCCAGGAACGCGCCGAACTCCCGGTTCTCCTCGACTGTCGTCCGCATCAGCGTGACCTGCGCATTGTGCTCGTAGAACGTCCGGCCGGCGAACGCGGCGGGGACGGTGTCGGGTGCGCCGAAGTTGACCATGTCGAGCGCCCCGCAGGAGCCGACGTACGGCACCCCGGTGCGGGCGATCGCGTCGAGCCGGTCGTCGCCCGCAGCCATGACGCCGCCGACGAGGAGGTCGGCGATCTCGGTGGTGGTGACGTCGAGGATCGCCCCGATCAGGCCGTCGTCGACGAGCTTCTCCATCGCCCGCCCGCCGGTGCCGGTGGCGTGGAAGACGAGCGGGTCGACGTCGTCCCCGATGCGCTCGAGAAGAAGGGAGACGCACGGCGTCGTCACCCCGAACATCATGATGCCGACGGCCGGGCGGTCCGCCGCGGCGGGCACGTCGTGGGCGAGCGCTCCCGCGAGCATGTGTGCGGCGTTGCCCAGGACCTGCCGGGAGATCCGGTTGAGCCCGGCGACGTCGGTGACCGAGTGCACCATCGCGATGTCGGCGGCGCCGACGTAGGGGGCGACGTCGCCCGACGCCACGGTCGAGACCATCACCTTGGGGACACCGACGGGCAGCGCCCGCATCGCCGGGGTGATGAGCGCGGTCCCGCCGGAGCCGCCGAGCCCGAGTACGCCGTCGACGTCGCCACGCGAGGTCAGAAACGCTTGCAGCGCAACGGCCATCGCCCCGACCGCACTCCCCCGGTCGCCGGTGAACACCGCACCGGCACCGTCGGGATGGTGCGCGGCGACGTCGGCGGCCGACACCGACACGTCCGCGGTGCGCGAGTCCGACGTGGACACGTCGACCGTGCGGACGTCCACTCCGGCCGCGCGCAGCAGCGTGGCAACGTAGGACAGCTCGGCGGCTTTCGTGTCGTGCGTCCCGACGACGTAGGCGAGGCTCACACCCTCCGTTCTAGCCGAACGCCGACGATGTTTCGACCGCTGGACGCCCGGGACCTCGCTCACAGGGGTCAGCAGCCGTCGAGGCGGCCGTACGCGGTCTGCGGGGAGATGCGGGAGGCGCGGGCCATCGCCCGGATCTCCAGGCCCAGCTGTTTGCCCTCGCACAGCAGCTCCTGCTGACGGCTGCGCAGCTCGTCGATGCGGTCGGCCACCTCGCCCATCTCCGCGAGCAGCGCCTCGGCCTGTGGCCCGGCGCCACTGCGGCTGCGGCCCGCGCCGGGACGCGGCCAGGTGCGCACCTCCTCGGCGTCCCAGAGCTTGCGCCGCCCGCCGGTGTCCAGTGGGCGCGGCGCCTGCCTGCGCGAGACGTAGCCCAGCCACGTCGTCGTCTTGACGCCCCAGGCCTGGGCACACTCGTCGCTCGTCCAGGTCTCGCCGCTCATGGCCGTACATCATCGTCCATCGGTGTCCACCATGGTCGACACGGCCTGGCGAACCCGCCTCGACATACCCGGGATCGAATACTCTGACCGGTGTGCCTGCCCGATCGAGGTCCAACGCACTCGCCCTCGCCGTGCTCGGCCTGCTCACCGAGCGACCGATGCATCCCTACGAGATGGCGGCGACGCTGCGCAGCCGGGCCAAGGAGGAGAGCATCAAGCTCAACTACGGCTCGCTGTACTCGGTCGTCGACTCCCTGACCAAGCGCGGGCTGATCGAGCCGGCCGAGACCCTGCGCGACGGACGCCGCCCCGAACGGACCGTGTACACCGTCACCGAGCCGGGCCGGGTGGAGTTCGCCGACTGGCTCAGTGAACTGATCTCGGTGCCCGTGAAGGAGTTCACCAGCTTCGAGGCGGCGCTCTCGATGCTGCCCGGCCTGCCGCCGGACGTCGTGGCCGACCTGCTGCGGCTGCGCGTGCACCGACTGACGTCGGAGATCGACGCGGGCGAGTCGGCGCTGCGCCGCAGCGACACCGACGGCCTGCCGCGGCTGTTCTCGATCGAGTTCGAGTACCGGCTGACCTTGGCGCGTGCCGAGCTGGCGTTCGTGCAGGAGCTGCTCGCCGAGCTCGACGACGGCCGCCTCGAGGGCTACCGGATCTGGCGCGCGATCCACGAGACCGACGAGTCGCTCCCGGACGCCGAGCTGATCGCGCGGCTCCGCTCCGGACGCACGTGACATCACGCTGACACCACTCTTGACGCCATATACTCGAAGTCGGATACTCGCTGTCGGGCAATAGCCCGACCGAAGAAACCCCGGCCGGGTGCGGCAACACCCGGACCGGGGTCCGTTCCCAGGTCGGCCCGCACGCGGTGCGACCCAGGGGCATCCTCACGATAACCGCGGACGGGTCGAGCCTTCACGCGAAGGGCCGCCACATGCATGCAGCGATTCAGGCCGAGGCGCTCGTCAAGCGCTACGGCGACGTCACCGCGCTCGACGGGCTCACCGTCGACGTCCCGCCCGGCACCGTGTTCGGCCTGCTCGGGCCCAACGGCGCCGGCAAGTCCACCGCCGTCAAGGTGCTCACCACCCTCACCCGACCCGACTCCGGCACCGCGACCGTCGCCGGTCACGACGCCCTCGCCGAGCCCGCGCTGGTGCGGCGCAGCATCGGCGTCGTCACCCAGCGGGCCGGGACCGACCCGCAGGCCACCGGCCGGGAGAACCTCGTCCTGGCCGGGCGGCTGCAGGGGCTCTCCGGCACGGAGGCGCGCAGCCGGGCCGACGCCCTGCTCGCCCGCTTCGGGCTGTCCGACGCAGCGGGCCGCGTCGTCCGCACGTACTCGGGGGGTATGGCGCGCAAGCTCGACGTCGCCATGGGGCTCGTGCACCACCCACCCGTGCTGTTCCTCGACGAGCCGACCACCGGCCTCGACCCCGCCGCCCGCGCCGGCATGTGGACCGAGATCGCCACGCTCGCCCGCGACGAGGGCACGACCGTCCTGCTCACCACGCACTACCTCGAGGAGGCCGACCAGCTCGCCGAACGCGTCGCGATCGTCGACCGGGGGCGGGTCGTCGCGACCGGGACGCCCGACGCGCTCAAGAGCGACCTGCGCGGCGACACCGTGGTCGTCGGTCTCGGTCCCGACGACGACCCCGCGCGCGCCACGTCGGTGCTGCGCGACGCCGGCGCGGGTGAGGTCACCACCGAGGGGCGGGCCCTGCGTGCCCGCGTCGACGACGGCGCCCAGGCCGTCCCGGCGCTGTTGGCCGCGTTGGAGCGCAACGGGGTCGGCGTCTCGGCCATCACCGTTGCCCGCCCGTCGCTCGACGACGTCTACCTGCGCCTCACCGGGCGCACGCTCGTCGGCGCCGTCGAGGCGGAGGTGGCGGCGTGACCACCCTCGTCCCGCACACCCTCCACCTCACCGGCCGGCACGTCCGCGGGTTCCTCCGGCAGCCCGCGTTCGTGATCGTCACGCTGGTGCAGCCGCTGATCTGGCTGCTCCTGTTCGGCCAGCTCTTCCGCGGCATCGTGGTGCTGCCCGGCTTCGGCGCCGGGTCCTACCTGGAGTTCCTCGCACCCGGCGTCGTGATCATGACGGTGCTGTTCTCCAGCGGCTGGTCGGGCATGGCATTCATCGAGGACATGGACCGCGGCGTCATGGACCGCATGCTGTCCTCGCCCGCGAGCCGCGGCGCGATGATGGCCTCGTCGGTCGCCTACACCGGCTTCACGACGATCATCCAGTCGCTGGTCATCGTGCTCGTCGCCGTGGCGTCGGGGGCGCGGTTCGCGGGCGGGGTCGTCGGCGTCCTGGTCATGCTCGTGGCCGCGGTGCTGCTGGCCGCGGCGTTCGGGTCGCTGTCCAACGGGGTCGCGTTGCTGGTGCGCCAGCGGGAAGCCCTCATCGGGTTCTCGACGACGCTGACGCTGCCGCTGTCGTTCCTGTCGTCGGCGATCATCGCGCGCGAGGCGATGCCCGGCTGGATCCAGACCGTCGCCACCTGGAACCCGGTCGACTGGGCGGTGACCGCGAGCCGGTCGGCGCTGTCGGCCGATCCCGACTGGACCGGCATCGGGTGGCGGCTCCTCGGGTCGGCGCTCGTCGCGCTCGTACTGACGGCGCTCGCGACCAGGGCGTTCCGCGCGTACCACCGCTCGGTCTGACCGCACGGAAAGGCCCGGACACCCGCGGGTGTCCGGGCCCGTCGGACGATGGGTCAGCCGACCTTCGACAGCCTCTTGCGGGTGTCGGACGCCGCGCCGTCGGCGGCCTTCGCCGCCGCCGCACCGAGCTCGGACGCGCGGGATGCGAGGTCGCCGCGCAGCTTCGCGGCCTGCTCGGCGGCCTCGGAGGCGAGCGTCGACAGCTGGTCGACGTAGCCGGGCGCCTTCTTGCGCGCCTTGGCCGCCGCCTTCGTGGCCTGCTTCTCCCAGGCGGCACGACGCTTCTCGGCGGCCTTCAGCAGCTTCTTGCCGCGCTTGCCCGCCTCGGCCTGCAGGTCCCCGCCGTGCTCGGCGAGCAGCGCCTGCCACTGGGCACCGCGCTTCTCCACGACCTTCTGCAGCCGCGCGCCGTGCTTGTCGGCGCGGCGCTGCAGCCGGGCGGCCCGCTTGCTCGCGTCGGCGGAACGGGCGGCCAGGTCGTCGCTCAGCTCGGCAGCCCTGGCGAGGAGGGCGTCGCGCAGATCGGGTGCGCGGTCGGCCACGGTCGTCGAGACCTTCGACGCCCGGTCGGCCAGCTGGGCACCGACGCCCGGCGCCTTCTCGGCCAGCACCGCGCCGGCCTTGGTGGCCCGGTCGGCCAGCTGCGCGCCCACCTCGGGGGCCTTCTCCGCCAGCACGGCACCGGCCTTGGTGGCTCGGTCGGCGACCGCCGCGCTCACGACGGGCGCCCGCTCGGCGACGACGGCACCCACGACCGACGCCCGGTCGGCCAGCGCCGCCCCGGCCTCCGACGCCTTGTCGGCGAGCCCGGACGACTTCGCCGACGCGGCGACACCCGGCGCGAGACCGGCGAGCCCGGCCGCGATCCCGGACACCGCACCGCTCGCGTCGTGGGCGGCGCCCGCGACGCGGCCGGAGATGTCGTGCGCGACACCGGTCACAGCGTCGACACGCTCGCCCGCCGCTGCGGCGGCGAGCCGGGCGGCCCGCTTGCCCCGGTAGGCGACGGACGGCTTGCCGTGGGTGTCGGCGGCGGCGATGAGCAGCCCGCCGAGCAGCCCGACGTTCTTGAGGAAGTGGATCTGCTGCGCCTTGCGCTCCTCCGGGTCCTCGATCTCCCAGAAGCGGTGCCCGGCAAGGGTCGTCGGGACCAGGCTCGCGGCCAGCGCCGTCGACGCCAGCCGTGGCGCCTTGCCCAGCGCGAGCAGGGAACCCGCGGCGATCTTCACCGCGGCGTCGACCTTCACGAGCATCTCGGCGTCGGGCCGGGAGTCGATCGGCGCGACCTCGACGGCCTTGTCCAGCACCGGGTCGAGTGCGGGTGCGGCGGCGTCGAGCACGGGCTTGGCCGCCTGCGCGTGGCCCTCGGGCGCGCGCAGTGCGGAGATGCCGCCGTGGATGAAGATGGCGGCGAGCATGGGTCTGGCTACACGTCGCAGGACCGGCATGCCCGCACGTTCCCCGCCACCGGAGACGCCAAACACTTCCGCCGATGAGTCATGATTCCCGTGTGAGCGCGCACCCCGGCAACCATGCGATCGGCCTCGACATCGGCGGCACCAACATCCGCGGTGCGGTCGTCGCCGACGACGGGACGATCCTCGCCGAGGCGTCCGAGCGGACCCCCGAGACGTCCGACGGCACGACGATGACCAAGATCCTGCTCGGCATCACCCAGCAGCTGCACTCCGCGCATCCCGAGGTCAGCGCCATCGGTGTGGGTGCGGCGGGGATCGTCGAGTGGCCGGCCGGGCTGATCCGCTGGGCGCCCAACAACTCCTACCGCGACTGGCGGGTCCGCGACGAGCTGGAGGAGTCCACCGGGCTGCCCGCGACCGTCGACAACGACGCCAACGTCGCCGCACTGGCCGAGGCCCGGCTGGGCACCGACCGGCTGCGGGAGATGGTGTTCCTCACCGTCGGCACGGGCGTCGGAGGCGGTCTGGTGCTGGGCGGGGTGATCTACCGCGGCCCGACGGGACGGGGCGGCGAGCTCGGGCACATCGTCGTCGCTCCCGACGGGCCCGTGTGCGGCTGCGGCAACCGCGGCTGCCTGGAGGCCGTCGCCTCCGGGACGGCACTGACCCGGATGGCCCGCGAGGCCGCTGCGGCCGACCCCGGCGGCACGATCGCCCGGATCGCCCGCGACGAGCAGGACGGGCACGTCACCGGCCAGACCGTCACCCGCGCCACCGAACTGGGCGACCCCACCGCGCTCGGCCTGTTCGACACCCTGGGCCGCTGGCTCGGCATCGGCATCGCGTCGCTGGCCAACATGCTCGAGATCGAGGCCGTCGTCATCGGCGGTGGCCTCGTCACCACCGGTGACCTGCTGCTCGACCCCGCCCGCACCGCCTACCTCCAACACACCTACGCACGCGAGGCGCGGCCCGTCGTCGAGGTGCGGCCCGGGACGTTCGGCACGGACGCGGGCGTCGTCGGCGCCGCGCTGCTCGGGCTGGAGCACGCCCACGACGGCGAGGTCCACGCCCGATAGGTTGACCCGGTGACGTCTCTGGTCCTGGGTCCTGTCCTGCGTCACGTCGGCGACGACTCGGCCACCGTCTGGGTGCAGACGTCCGGGGCCACGACGGTCGAGGTCCTCGGTACCCGGACGCCGACGTTCGAGGTGTCGGGGCACCACTACGCGCTCGTCGTCGTCACCGGGCTGACGCCCGACACCCGCACCCCCTACGAGGTGCACCTCGACGGCGAACGCGTCTGGCCGCTGCCCGGCTCCCCGTACCCGCCGAGCAGCATCGCGACGCGGGGACCGCAGTCGGCGGGCCGGCACCGCATCCTGTTCGGCTCCTGCCGCTACGTGAAGCTCGCCGACCCGAAGCACGCCGCGACCTTCGGCATCGACGCCCTCGACGCCTACGCCGCCCGCATGGCCCGCCGGCCCGCCGAGGAGTGGCCCGACGCGCTGCTGCTCATCGGCGACCAGGTCTACGCCGACGAGCTCACCCCGCAGACGGTGCGCCGCATCGCCGATCGTCGCGACCTGCACCCCGACTGGCCCGACGACGAGATCGTCGACTACGAGGAGTACGTCGGGCTCTATCGCGACTCGTGGACCGACCCGGAGATCCGCTGGATCATGTCGACCGTCCCCACCGGGATGATCTTCGACGACCACGACATCCGCGACGACTGGAACACCTCCGACGTCTGGCGCGCGGAGATGCGGGAGAAGTCGTGGTGGGCCGAGCGGATCCGCTCCGGCCTCGCCTCGTACTGGGTGTACCAGCACCTCGGCAACCTCTCCCCCGACGAGCTCGCCGCCGACTCCGACTACGCCAAGGTGCTCGCCCACGAAGGCGACGCCTGGCCGCTGGTCGCGGAGCTCGCCGACCGCGCCGACGCCGAGGTCGACGGGTCGAAGGGCATCCGATTCAGCTTCCGGTGGATGTTGGGGCGCACCAGGATCGTCGTCATGGACTCGCGCAACGGCCGGATCCTCGAGGGCGGCGAGCACCTCATGATCGGCGACCGCGAGTTCTCCTGGATCGAGGACCGCGCCCTCGAGCCCGGCCCGATCGACCACCTGCTGCTGGTGACGTCGGTGCCGTGGCTGCTGCCGCCCGCGATCGGCGACCTCGAGACCGTGAACGAGGACTCCGCCGCCCGCCCCGGATGGCGTGGGGCGCTGGGCGAGAAGATCCGCCAGGCCGCCGACCTGGAGCACTGGCCCGCCTTCTACGAGTCCTTCGAACGGCTCGCCCGTCTCGTCGCCGCCGCCACCCACGCCCGCGACGGCGAGCAGGCTCCGGCGTCGGTCAACGTCCTGTCCGGCGACGTCCACCACAGCTACGCGGCCCGCGCCGACGTCGTCGGGGCCGGTGAGGCGCCCGTTCACCAGCTCACCTGCTCGCCGGTGCACAATCACGTGCCGCCGTACGTGCGGGTCGGGTTCCGGCTGGCCTGGCACCGCGCCGCGGCGCGCCTGACCCGCGCCTGGGCCGCCCGCAAGGGAGCCGAGACACCGCCGGTGAGCTGGGACAAGCTGGGCGGACCGTACTTCGGCAACACCATCGCCTCGCTCGAGATCGACGGCCGCGACGCCGACGTCGTCTTCGAACAGCCCACCGGCGCCGCGACCCTGCGCGAGGCCGCCCGGCACACCCTGACCGCTCCCGACCGGAGGACCCGATGACGGCAGGACACTCCCCCAGCACGGCCGCACCGCTGCGCGGTGCCCCGGCCCCCGACGTCGAGGGCACCGACGCGCTCGCCGGGCAGGTCGTCGTGCTGCGCCCGACCGGGTCCGAGCACGTCAGCGCGTTCATCGAGATCTTGCGCCACCCCGAGGTCGAGCGCTGGTGGGGCGGCTACGACCTGGAGCGTGTGCGCCGCGAGCTGCTCGGCCCGCACGGCTACGCCGTCGAGCTGGCGGGCGACGTCATCGGGCTGGTGATCTTCCACGAGGAGGAGGACCCCGACTACCGGCACGCGGGCGTCGACATCGCGCTGCACCCCGACGCGCACGGCCAGGGCCTGGGCGCCGACGCCCTGCGCACCCTGGTCCGCCATCTGTTCACCCGGCGCGACCACCACCGCATCGTCATCGACCCCGCGGCCACCAACGAGCGCGCGATCCGCAGCTACGAGCGCGTCGGGTTCCGGCCGGTCGGTGTGATGCGCCGCTACGAGCGGGGGGCCGACGGCACCTGGCACGACGGCCTGCTGATGGACCTGCTGCGCGAGGACTTCCTGGGCTGAACCCCCTGTGAGTGGTGGTGGTCGCTGTAGCGACCGTCACCACTCACGAGGGGTGTGAGGGGTGTGACGCCTCGGCGGCCAGGCCGCTCACGAGGAGGCGCAGCCCGAAGGCGAAGCGCTCGTCGGCGTCGCCGCTGGTCAGGTCGCTGCCGAGCGACGCCAGCACCGGGAACAGCTCAGGTGGCAGGCTGCGGAAGTACTCCGCGACCTGGCGGTGGTAGGCCTCCTGGTCGATCCCGGCCCGCTCGTGCTGTGCGGACTCGATGGCCGACGCGGCGACGAACATCCCGATCACGTCGACCGCCCACGCGGCCGGCCGCGGCGGGACGCCCCCGGCGCGCAGGATCGCCGTCGTCGCCTCGGCGAGCCGGAGCGAGTTCGGCCCCATCGGCACCGCACCGATCGCGACGCGGGCGATGTCGCCGTTGCGTGCCATGACCGCGCGCGACTCCGTCCACAGCTCGGTGACCTGCTCGCGCCACCGCGCCGGGTCGGGCTCGGGCAGCGCGATCTCGCCGGCGACCTCGTCGAACACCAGCGCGAGCAGCTCGTCCTTGTTGGCGACGTGCGCGTAGAGCGACGCGGCGCCCGTCCCCAGCTCGGTGGCGACGCGGCGCATGCTCACCGCGTCGATCCCCTCGGCCTTCAGCACCCGCAGAGCGGCGGCGACGATCGCCTCCCTGCTGAGGGTGCGCCGGTTGGCCGGGTCCTTGCGCGGGGTGCGCCACGGGGGCTCGGGCAACGCGGAGGCCGTGCTCATGTCGCGCAGCGTAGCCGTCCGCGCGCAACCTCGAACGGCGTTCTTGACGACGTACACCGTTCGAGAGTAGAACGCTGTTCGTCGACGAACGCCGTTCGAAACGAGACACTCATGTCGCTCGCCACCGAGAACCCCACGGCCGCCACGGCCTACCCGCTGCGTTGGCTCGCGCTCGTCGTCGTCCTCGTCGCCGAGATCATGGACCTGCTCGATGTGACCGTCGTCGGCATCGCGGCGCCGTCGATCCAGCGCGAGCTGGGTGGCGACGCCACGACCATCCAGTGGATCGCCGCCGGCTACACGCTCGCCTACGCCGTCGGCCTCGTGACCGGCGGCCGCCTCGGCGACCTCTACGGCCGCAGGCGGATCTTCCTCGTCGGGCTCACCGGGTTCGTCGTGTTCTCCGCGCTCTGCGGGCTCGCCCCGACCCCCGGAATCCTGATCGCCTGCCGCGTCCTGCAGGGCCTGGCCGGCGCGATCCTCATCCCGCAGGGCTTCGGCATCATCAAGTCCGCCTTCCCGCCCCGGGAGCTCGGCGCCGCCTTCGGCGCGTTCGGCCCGGCGATGGGCCTGTCGGCCGTCGGTGGCCCGATCCTCGCCGGCGCCCTGATCGCATGGGACCTGTGCGGCGCCGGCTGGCGCACCGTCTTCCTGGTCAACGTTCCGATCGGCCTCGCGTGCCTGGTCCTCGCCCTGCGGGTGCTGCCGGAGTCGCGCGGCGACCGCTCCACCCGGCCCGACCCCGTCGGCACCGCGCTCGTCACCGCCGGCCTGCTCCTGCTCGTGTTCCCGCTGGTCCAGGGCCGTGAGCTGGGCTGGCCGGGCTGGTCGTACGCGATGATGGTCGCGGCCGTCCCGGTGCTCGGCGTGTTCGCGTGGCACCAGGTCCGGCGTGCCCGCGCGGGCCGCTCACCACTCGTCGAACCCGCGCTGTTCCGGTCGCGCGCCTTCTCCGGCGGGATGGCCGTCGGGCTCGTCTTCTTCGGCGGGATGGCCGGCCTGTTCCTCGTCCTCGGTCTCTACCTGCAGCTCGGGCTCGACTTCAGCCCGCTGCGCTCAGGGCTCGTCCTCGCGCCCTGGGCGCTCGGTGTCGCGATCGGCGCAACCCTCTCCGGCGCATGGCTCGGCCGCAGGTTCGGACGACCCGTCCTGCAGGCCGGCGCCGTCGTCATGGCCGCGGGAATCGCCGGCGTCGTCGTCACCCTGCACGTCGCACCGCCGACGACCGGCTGGGAGCTCGCCCCGGCACTGCTCGTCAGCGGTATCGGGATGGGCCTGTTCATCGCGCCGTTCTTCGACATCGTGCTCGCCGGGGTGACGCTGCCGATGGTCGGATCGGCCTCGGGCGTGCTCAACGCCGACCAGCAGCTCGGGTCCGCGATCGGCGTCGCCGTACTGGGCACCGTCTTCTTCTCGACGGCGACCGGACGCGGCATGGACGCCGCGTTCGAGACGGTGCTGTGGGCGACCGCGACGATGGTGCTCGCGGGTGCGGTGCCGGCCATGCTGCTGCCGCGCCGAGCACGGCCCGAGTCCTAGAAGGGCGTGACCCCCAGGAACGACGTCAGGACAGACTTGTCGCCCAGGACCTCCACCCGGGGGTCCTCGGCGTCGAGACGGCGCAGGATCGTGAGCAGCAGATCGGCGGCCGAGCCACGGACGGCGACCGTCGACTTCTCGTGGCCGTGGCCCCAGCTGATCGAGTCGCCGTCGGGGCGCACCACCCACTCCCCCGCGGAGCCGAGGCCGTCGGCGTCGTGGGAGTGCAGGTGCATCGTCGCACCGTCGGAGAGCATCGGGCCGCCGCGACCGGGCCGTTCGGTGAGCAGGTCGAGCCACTCCGACAGCCCGTCCGCGGCCAGGACCGGGGCGATGTCGAAGCTCGCGCCGACGGCGATCGCGGCGTCGGCACGGTGCACCGTCTGCTCGTGCAGCCGCCGGCGCAGCCACCACGCGGCGGGCTTCGGACCGGTGAACGTCCACACCGGCGTGTCGGCGCCGACGTTCTCGACCGCTTCCGCCAGCGCCGCGACCCCGCCACGCATCCAGGCGCCGAACTCGTCGGCGGGCAGCGGTGCCTTGCCGTCGGCGACGGTACGGGGGTCGACGGCCTCGGTCGCCCGCGTCGCGACGATCGCCGCAGCCCACCGGTCACCCCGGCCGACGTGGGCGCCCAGCTTGCGCATCGTCCACTCAGGACAGGTCGGGACGGGGAGATCGGGGTCGGAGTCGCGGACGAGGTCGGCGAACAGCACGTTCTCCTCGAAGAGGACGGGGACGATCTCGGCGGGCCTCCGGCCCACGGCGTCGATGCCGGTCATGGCGCAGACGCTAGCCGGTTCACCCGGACAGGTGGCAGCCGTGCATGATCGCCGCCCGATCGGGGTAGACCTCGCGCATGGCAGACAGGGGGCAGGACTGGTCGCCGCCGGGCGTACTGCGAGCGATGTTGTGGTGGCCGCCGGTGGCTTTCGTGATCGCCATCGCCGTACCCGGAGCGGGCCTCGTGCCGATCGTGGTGTCGGGGCTCGTACTCGCGGCCATCGGGCTGGGGACCGCCGCACTGGCACGTCGCCGGCGCGGCGCCGACGTTCCCGTCGCCACCGCACTGGACGCGTCCGAGGCCGTGGCCGCGCCCGTCGCGATGCAACGCCGCGCCGCCTGACACCTCCGCACCCGCCACGCTCCGCGTTGTGGGAGACGTCGCTCCGCATTCAGTTGTACGTCCGATACTAGGATGTCAAACTAAATCGTCGTCGTACCTGCTCGGCTGGAGGACCTGTGGCGCCGTCCGAACTGCACGTGCCCGTGAACCCCGTCCGCTTCGTGACGGCCGCGAGCCTCTTCGACGGCCACGACGCGGCGATCAACATCATGCGGCGCATCCTGCAGAAGCAGGGCGCCGAGGTGATCCACCTGGGCCACAACCGGTCGGTCGACGAGGTCGTGTCCGCCGCCATCCAGGAGGACGCACAGGGCGTCGCCATCAGCTCCTACCAGGGCGGGCACGTCGAGTACTTCAGCTACCTCGTCGAGCTGCTGCGCGAGCGCGGCGCCGGACACGTCAAGGTCTACGGCGGCGGTGGCGGCGTCATCGTCGCAGAGGAGATCGAGCTGCTGCACTCCCGCGGCGTCTCCCGCATCTTCTCCCCCGACGACGGCCAGCGCATGGGCCTGCCCGGCATGATCAACCTGATGATCCGGGAGTGCGACGTCGACCTCACGGCGACGCCCCCCACCTCCTACGACGGCGTCTTCGCCGGCGAGCACGCCACCCTCGCCCGCGCGCTCACCCTCGCCGAGGCCGGCGTCCTGCCCGCCGACGTCCTCGACCGCGTCCGCCGGTCCGAGCGCCCCGTCCCCGTCCTGGGCATCACCGGCACGGGTGGCTCCGGCAAGTCCAGCCTCACCGACGAGCTCGTCCGCCGCTTCCGGCTCGACCAGGAGGACAAGCTCCGCATCGCGGTCCTCGCCGTCGACCCGACCCGCCGCAAGGGCGGCGGCGCGCTGCTCGGCGACCGCATCCGGATGAACAGCCTCACCGGTGAGCAGGTCTTCTTCCGCTCGCTGGCCACCCGCGGCGGCTCCAACGGAGAGGGCAACCTGCCCGAGAACCTCGGCGACGTCATCGCCGTCCTCAAGGCGGCCGGGTTCGACCTCGTCGTCGTCGAGACCCCGGGCATCGGCCAGGGCGACGCCGGCATCGTCCCGTTCGTCGACCGCTCGCTGTACGTGATGACGCCCGAGTTCGGCGCCGCGTCCCAGCTCGAGAAGATCGACATGCTCGACTTCGCCGACGTCGTCGCCATCAACAAGTTCGAGCGCCAGGGCGCCGAGGACGCGCGCCGCGACGTCGGCCGCCAGCTCGTGCGCAACCGCGAGGAGTTCGGCGCGAGCTGGGAGGACATGCCGGTCTTCGGCACCAGCGCCGCCACCTTCAACGACGACGGCGTCACCGCCCTCTACCAGCACCTCACCGGGCTGCTGGCCGAGAACGGCCTCACCGTCCACGACGGCCGGCTCCCCCAGGTCGAGGGCAAGACGTCGCACCTGCACGCCGCGGTCATCCCGCCCGACAAGGTGCGCTACCTCGCCGACATCGCCGGCACCGTGCGCGACTACCACTCCGAGACCGACGAGCAGGCCACCGCCGTCCGCCGACGCGCCCACCTGGGCACCGCACGGGCCGAGCTCGAGGCCGCCGACGCCGACGTCACCGCTCTCGACGCGCTGCTCGAGTCCGCCGGCAAGGCCGTCACCCCCGACTCCGCCGCGCTCCTCGACGGCTGGGACCAGACCGTCGAGGACTACTCCGGCGACGAGCTCGTCGTGAAGATCCGTGACAAGGAGCTCCGGACCCAGCTCACCCGCGAGACGTTGTCGGGCAACAAGGTCCGCCGCGTCGCGCTGCCGCCGTTCACCGAGGAGGCCGAGCGGCTGCGGTTCCTGCGCAAGGAGAACCTGCCCGGCCGGTTCCCCTTCACCGCCGGCGTCTTCCCGTTCAAGCGCGAGGGCGAGGACCCCGCGCGCATGTTCGCCGGTGAGGGCGACGCCTTCCGCACCAACCGCCGCTTCAAGTACCTCTCCGAGGACTCCGACGCCAAGCGCCTCTCCACCGCGTTCGACTCGGTCACCCTCTACGGCCGCGACCCCGCGACCCGTCCCGACATCTACGGCAAGGTCGGCACCTCCGGCGTCTCCATCGCGACGCTCGAGGACATGAAGGTCCTCTACGACGGCTTCGACCTCTGCTCGCCCACCACCTCGGTGTCGATGACGATCAACGGCCCCGCGCCGACGATCCTGGCGTTCTTCCTGAACACGGCCGTGGACCAGCAGGTCGAGCGGTTCCGTGAGGACGAGGGTCGCTCGCCGGATGCCGCGGAGCTCGAGGAGTTGCAGGCGTTCGCCTACGCGAACGTCCGCGGCACGGTGCAGGCCGACATCCTCAAGGAGGACCAGGGCCAGAACACCTGCATCTTCTCCACCGAGTTCAGCCTGCGGATGATGGCCGACATCCAGGAGTGGTTCATCCGGCACAAGGTCCGGAACTTCTACTCCGTCTCGATCTCCGGCTATCACATCGCCGAGGCCGGGGCGAACCCCATCAGCCAGCTCGCCTTCACCCTCGCCAACGGGTTCACGTTCGTCGAGAGCTACCTGGCGCGCGGCATGGACATCGACGACTTCGCGCCCAACCTGTCGTTCTTCTTCTCCAACGGCATGGACGCCGAGTACACCGTCATCGGCCGGGTCGCCCGGCGCATCTGGGCCGTCGCCATGCGCGACCGCTACGGCGCGAACGAGCGCTCCCAGAAGCTGAAGTACCACGTCCAGACCTCGGGACGGTCCCTGCACGCGCAGGAGATGAACTTCAACGACATCCGCACCACCCTGCAGGCCCTCTGCGCGCTCTACGACAACGCGAACTCCCTGCACACCAACGCCTACGACGAGGCCGTCACGACCCCCACCGAGGAGTCCGTGCGCCGCGCCATGGCGATCCAGCTGATCATCAACCGCGAGTGGGGCCTCTCGATGAACGAGAACCCCCTGCAGGGATCGTTCGTCGTCGACGAGCTCACCGACCTCGTCGAGGAAGCCGTCCTCAAGGAGTTCGACGCCATCGCCGCCCGCGGCGGCGTCCTCGGCGCCATGGAGACCGGCTACCAGCGCGGCAAGATCCAGGACGAGTCGATGCTCTACGAGCACCGCAAGCACGAGGGCACCCTGCCGATCATCGGCGTCAACACCTTCCTCAAGCCGGAGTCCGACGAGCCGCCCGTCGAGATCGAGCTCGCCCGCGGCACCGAGGCCGAGAAGCAGTCACAGCTCGACCGCCTCGCCGACTTCCAGTCCCGCCACTCCGGCAGTGCCCCCGAGGCCCTGCGGGCGCTGCAGGACGTCGCGACCGGTGAGGGCAACGTCTTCGACGAGCTGATGAAGGCCGCCCGCGTCTGCTCACTGGGGCAGCTGACCGAGGCGTTCTTCGAGGTCGGCGGCCAGTACCGCCGCAACATGTGACGCGTCGCCCTTGTGCGCGGTGGAGGCCGTGCTGTTCGTGGGCCGGCCCGACGCCCTGATCACGACCATGAGGTTGCGCGCGACCCTCAGCGCTGGGCGTCGAGGACGCGGTGAGGCCCTCGGTGATCGCAGTGCGTTCGTCGGCACGTTCGTCGACACCTTCCTCGCCACCCACCCGGACGCCGATCGACGAGTTCGACCTCTGGGACGGCACGCTCCCGGCGTTCGGCCCCGCGGCTGCGGCGGCCAAGATGGCCGTCTTCGCGGGCGAGACCCGGAGCGGTGAGGGCGCCGCGGCATGGGACGCCGCCCGTGCGACCTTCGCGCGGCTCGACGGCGCCGACCGCCACCTGTTCAGCGTCCCGATGTGGAACGCCGGCATCCCGTACATCCTCAAGCAGTTCATCGACGTCGTCAGCCGGCCGGGGATGGTCTTCGGCTTCGACCCCGAGACGGGCTACAGCGGCCTGCTGCGGGGGAAGAAGGCCGTCGTCGTGTGTACGAGCGCGGTGTACGGGCCGGGCCGCGGACCGGCGTTCGGCAGCGACTTTCAGGCCCCCTACCTGCGGGACTGGCTCGCACGGGCCGGTATCGACGACGTCGAGGAGATCGCGTTCCGGCCCAACCTCGTCACCGCGGACGCGTCGTCGGGCCGCGAGGCCGCCCACGCGCTGGCCCGGGACCTCGCAAAGGTGCTCTGAGGCCGACGACGAGCGCCGCGGCGAGCAGGAGCGTCAGGAAGCAGGAGACGCCGAGCCAGCCGAGGTGGTCGTAGGCGACGCCGCCCAGCGAGCCACCGACGCTGCTGCCCGCGTAGTAGGCGAGCAGGTAGATCGACGACGCCAGCGCCGGTGACCCGTCGGTCATCTCGGCGGCGCGTCGGCCGGCCCAGCCGCTGGCGACGGCGTGGGCGGCGAAGAACCCGATCGTCACCAGCAGGATGCCGACGCAGATGACCAGGAGGTTCGCCGGCAGCGTCACCCACGCGCCGACGGCCGCGACCAGCAGCCCGGAGGCGACGATCGGCGCGCGCCCGTAGCGGTCGGCGAGCCGGCCGGCCCAGGGCGACACGGCCGGGCCGGCGAGGTAGCCGAGGAACACCAGCCCGGCCAGCCCGACGGGCACGCCGAAGGGCGGTTCCTCCAACCGGAACCCCGCGTAGTTGTAGACGGTCACGAACGCGCCCATGACCAGGAACGACACCGCGAACAGGCTGCGCAGCACGGGATCGGCGAGGTGCAGCCGCAATGGCCCGCCGAGGTCGCGCAGCCGGATGCGGGGGACGCCGGGGGCGCGGGGCGTCGGCAGCAGGAGGCGGAACGCGACCGTGCACAGCAGCGACACCCCGCCGATCACGCCGAGAGCCACCCGCCAGCCCGCGACATCGGCGACGAAACCGGTGATCAGCCGCCCGGTGAGGCCGCCGAGCGCGTTGCCGGCGATGAGCAGCCCGACCGCGCCGCCCAGCCAGCGCGGCGCGACCTCGCGGGTCATGTGCGCCATGGCCAGAGCGGGCAGCGCCGCCAGCGCGACACCCTGCAGTGCGCGGACGCCGACGAGCACACCGAACGTCGGCGAGAACGGGGCCAGCAGCCCGAGCGCGGCCGACACCGCGAGGGCAGCCGTCATCATCCGGGTGCGACCCCACGACTCGGTCACAGCAGACAGCGGGACGACGGCGAGCGCGAGGGTGAGCGTCGTCGCCGACAGGGCGAGGCTGGAGGTCGAGGAAGAGACGCCGAACTCGGCGGCGAACGTCGGCAACAGTGCTTGTGGGCTGTAGACCAGCACGAACGTCGCGAGGCCCGCGCACCACATCGCGGCGCCGAGGCGGCGGTAGCCGGGCGTCCCGCGCTGGTGCCCGGCCTCCTCCGACTGGATGGTTGCCATTGCCAACGACGGTAGGTGCCCCGGTGCGGGACGTCCACGTGGGAACGCCCACTGCACACCGCGGCGGCCCCGGTTACGGTCGCGGGCGTGAGGCAGACGTTCATGGTCACCGACGACGAAGGACGCGACGTCGACGTCCCCCTGCCGGTGCAGCGGGTGGTGTCGATCGTCCCGTCGCTCACCGAGGCGCTCGCGGAGTCGGCGCCCGGAATGCTGGCCGGCGCCACCGACTGGTGCACCCATCCCGCCGGCCTCGACGTCCCGCGGCTGCGCGGCACCAAGAACCCTGATGTCGACGCGATCATCGCGTTGCAGCCGGACCTGGTGCTGGCCAACCAGGAGGAGAACCGGCTCCCCGACCTCGACGCCCTGCGCGCCGCCGGGGTGCCGGTCTACGTGACCGACATCCGCACCGTCGACGGCGCGTTCGACTCGTTGGGCCGCATGCTCGCCGCGTGCGGGCTGGACGAGCCGCCGTGGCTGGTCGACGCCCGCGCGGCGTGGGCGGCGCTCCCGGAGCCGACGATGCGTCGACGGGCCGTGGTCCCGATCTGGCGCAAGCCCTGGATGGCGTGCGGGAGCGACACGTTCACCGGCGCGGTACTCGCGCGGCTCGGCATCGACAACGTCCTTGCCGACGCCCCCGAGCGGTACCCGAAGTTCTCCCTGAACGACCTGCCTCCGCACGACCTCGTCGTCCTGCCCGACGAGCCCTACCTGTTCACCGCCGACGACGGGCCGGAGTCGTTCACCGCGCCGTCGGCGCTGGTCAGCGGCCGGTTGCTGACCTGGTACGGGCCCAGCCTCGTCGAAGCAGCGCGGGTCCTGCCCGGCGCACTGGACGTCAGGTGACGCCGGGGGTCGTGAGCGGTAATAGTCGCTATAGCGACTATTACCGCTCACAGGGGCCTGTGCTCGTCCGGCGCGAGGGTGCGCTCGGGCGGTTGACGCTGAACAAGCCGAAGGCGCTCAACGCCATCGACCACGAGATGGTCGGGATCCTCGCCGCGGCGCTCGACTCCTTTGCCGACGACGACACCGTCACCGCGGTCGCGATCGACGGAGCCGGCGAACGAGGCCTGTCGGCGGGCGGGGACGTGCGCTACCTCGCCGCTCACCCCGGCCGCGAGGGTGCCGCGCTGCTCGCCGACGAGTACCGCCTCGACGCCCGCATCGCCCGTTTCCCCAAGCCGTACGTCGCGCTGATGGACGGCCTCGTCATGGGCGGCGGGGTCGGGGTCTCGGCGCACGGCAGCGTCCGGGTGGTGACCGAACGCAGCATCGTCGCCATGCCGGAGGTGACCATCGGCTACGTGCCGGATGTCGGCGGGACGTGGCTGCTCGGGCACGCGCCCGGCGAGACCGGGGTGCACGCTGCGCTCACCGCCGCCCGCCTCGGCCCCGCCGACGCCATCGCCTGCGGCTTCGCCGACTTCCAGGTCGACGACCTCCCCGCACTGCTCGACGCCCTGCGCGACGGCGCCGCCGCCCTGACCGCGGCCGAGGACCTCACCGTGGACCCGGGACCGAGTGCGGTGCACGCGGCGCGTGACTGGATCGACCGCTGCTACTCCGCCCCCGACCTCACCGGCATCCGCGACGCCCTCGCCGCCGACCCGCACCCCGGCGCCCGCGCCGCCGCCGAGGCACTGACCAAGGCTGCACCCCTGGCGGCGACGATGACGCTGCGGGCCGTCCGCGACGCCCGCGGGTTCTCCGGGCTCGAGGACGCACTGCGCGTCGAGTACGTGCTGACCCGCTGCGCGATCCGGTGGCCTGACTTCGCCGAGGGCGTGCGCGCGATGCTCGTCGACCGCGACGGCTCTCCGGCCTGGGACCCGCCCCGCATCGAGGACGTGACCCGCGAGACGGAGCACCAGTTCCTGTCCCTGACCCGCGAGGACGACCCGCCGCTGGTGTTCGCCTGACCCCGCGCGAGATGCACCTCAGCGCGGCGCGACCGTCGTCGAACAGCGCTTAGGTGCATCTCGGCGGGAGGGGCGGCGCGGCGAGATGCGCGTCAGCGCGGTCGGACGGCGCGCGGATCGCCCTCATGTGCATCTCGGCGGGCGGAGTGCGCGGCGCAGGTCCGCCACGATGCGCTCCGGGCGGTGCAGGACGTCCTGCTTCGTGTACCGGAACATGCGCCAGCCCGCGGACACCAGCCGTGTGTAGCGGTCGGCATCGCGGACCAGGCCGTCGATCTCCGCGTGCTGGGCGCCCTCGTACTCCACGCCGATCCGCTGCTCCGGGTATGCGAGATCGAGCCAGACCGCGATGCGGGCCTCGTCGTCGAGGACGGGATGCTGGACGTTCGGGCGTGGCAGTCCGCCGAGGACGAGGACGAGGCGCAGCCGGGTCTCCATCGGCGATCCGGCAGCGGCGTCGGCGAGGTCGACGATCTCCGGCACCCGTGTGATGCCGCGGGCGCCACGATTCCTGATCGCGACCTCCAGCACCGCCGACGGGGCGATGCGGCAAGCGTTGGCCACGGCGTCGACGGCCACGACCGCGCGTACCAGGCCGGGCTCGCGACGGGCCAGGTCATAGGCGGTGCGCTCCGGCGAGGTGACCAGGACTCCACCCTCGGCGACGACCCGGTTCCGCTCGGAGTGCGAGCAGCGGTGACCGTCGGCGTCGAGGAGCCACACGTCGCGTCGACGCAGGCGGTCGCGCCGAAGGACGAGGCCGGGATGGGCGCGCCTGCCGGCAGCCGCGACGATCACCTCGGCCGACGCGTCGTGCGGGGCGGCCCGGGCCCCGAGCAGCTCGGCCGCCGACCAGCCCGCCAGCACCCCGTTCGTGCCGACGTGCCGGAACGCTGCGAGGGAGCGCACCCGCAGGTCGAGATCGACGCCCCGCGCGACGTACGTGTCCGGCAGCACCCGCACCCAGCTCGGCCCCCGCAGCTGCGACGCCGTGACGACCCCCGCCGCGACGGCATCGCTCCCCCGCAGAACTTCCACCGGCGCACCCTGCCCGCGACACCTCGCCAGGGAAGGCCGAACGGGGCGAACCGTTCGCGTCGGCACACGAGCGCCGAGATGCACCTCAGCGCGGCTCGCCCCGCGTCGAACGACGCTGATGTGCATCTCGGCGAGAGGGGCAGCGCGGCGAGATGCACGTCAGCGCGGCCAGCCGGCCCTCGGACCGCGCTCACGTGCATCTCGGCAAGGGGTCTCAGCCGAAGGTCCAGGACTCTCCGCGGTAGGTCGGGGTGCTGCCGACGACCCGGCCGTCCTCCACCAGATGCATCTCGGTGAAGCGTTCGCAGACCTCGCCTGCCTTGGTGTGACGCCACCACACACGGTCGCCGATGGCCGGGATTGTGCGGCCGCGGACGGGCGTCTGCACCTCCCCCGCTCCCTCCGTGCCGAGCAGCGAGAGGCCGGCGGGGTAGACGGGCGTCGGGACGCGGGAGGCGCCGGCGGGGCCGGAGGCGATGTAGCCCCCGCCGAAGGTGGTGGCGATCGCGGCGGCGGGGCGGCGGACCACCGGCAGCGCGAACATCAACGCGGGGCGCGGGGTGAAGGCACGGTAGCCGTCGAACAGTGTGGGGCCGTAGAGGCCGGAGCCGGCGGTGACCTCGGTGACGGTGGCGTCGGCGGAGCTGGGCTCGAGGCTGCCGGTCCCCCCGCTGTTGACGATCTCCAGCGCCCCGACAGCGGCGGTCACGGCCTGCACGACGGCGGTGCGGCGGCGGCCGAGCTCGGCGATCGAGGCGCGTTTGACCAGCCTCACGGCGAGCGACGAGTCGGGCAGCCCGGCGACCTGCGCCTCGTAGAACATGACGCCGACGACGTCGAACCCGAGCCTGCGGGCCGTGCTCGCGAGCGATGCGGCCTCGAACGGGGTCCGGATCGGCGACCGTCGTACCCCCAGGTGCAGGGGGCCGATCCGCAGCGAGGCGTCGACGTCGATGCAGACCCGCAGCCCGGTGCGGCCTGCGGCGTCGCGGGCGATCCGTAGCTGCGCGGGGTCGTCGACCATCAGGGTCACGCGTTCGCGGGCGACGGGGTCGGCGCCGAGCTCGGCGAGCGCACCGCGGTCGACGCTGGGATAGCCGAGCAGGACGTCGTCGACACCGGCGCGGGCGAGGCGGACGGCTTCCCGCACGGCGTAGGCCATGACGCCGCGGAACCCGGGCGTCGACAGGGCGTCGTCGAGAACGGCGCGGCAGCGCACCGATTTCGACGCGACCCGGATCGGGGTGCCACTCGCGCGGACGACGAGGTCGGCGGCGTTGGCGCGCAGTGCGTCGAGGTCGAGGGCGAGCAGGGGTGCGTCGAGGTGGGCGGTGGCGGCGTCGAGTCGTGCGGCGGCCACGGCGACGGAGCCGGCGGTGCCGGTGCGCAGCGAGACGGTCATCGGGCGTCCTCGGTCCGGCGGACGACGGTGTGGGGGACGAACCCGCGCGCCAGGACGACGAGCGCGATCGCGAGGACGAGGGGGACGACGAATCCGGCGCGGAGGTCGACGGTGGTGCCGACGAGCCCGACCGTGACCCCGCCGACGACGGCGCCGAGGTAGTTGAAGACGTTGACGCGGGCGACGACGGCGTCGGTCGCGCCGGGTGCGAGAGCGCCTGCGGCGGAGAAGCAGAGCGGCGCGACGACAGGCAGGCCGAGCCCGACGAGGGCGAACCCGGCGATGGCGACGCCCGCGTTGGGCGCGAGGACGGCGAGGGCGAACCCGCCGATGCCGACGAGCGCGCCGATCCGNCGCGCCGATCCGCACGGTGGCGACGGCGCCGATGCGGCGGACGAGCTGGTCGCCCGCCGCGCGGGAGGTGAGGGCGGCGCCCTGATAGGCGGCGAACCCGAGGGCGGCGGTGCCGGCGGCGGCGCCGAGGAGGTCGTGCAGGTAGAGGGCCGACCAGTTGGAGACGCCGGCGTCGGCGACGTAGAAGCAGGCCATCGCCGATCCGAGCAGCAGGACGGGCCGCCACGGCACGGAGATCGTCTCGGTGGTGCCGGCGGGGACGGGCAGCTCGCGGCCGGGCAGGATGCCGCGACGCGCGAAGGCGGCGAGCAGCGCGGCCGCGGCGGCGGCGATCAGCAGCCCGGCGGGCAGCGACAGCCCGATCCGCTCCCCCAGCGCGACCCACAGCGCACCGACGATCCCCGCGCCCGACCACCACGCGTGGAACGAGGTGAGGATGCTGCGGCCGTAGCCCCGTTGGACGGCGACGGCCTGCATGTTGCTGCCGGCGTCGACGGCACCGACGCCGAGCCCGTAGCAGCCGAAACCGACGAACAGCACCGGGAGGTCGGGGGCGAGCGCGATGACGACGGTAGCGGCGACGATCGTCACGAGCCCGCAGGTCAGCGCGACGGAGCTGCCGCGGCGGCGGGCCGGCGCCTCGGCGACGACGCTGCCGACGCCGGCGAGCAGCGACACCCCGAGGACGACGAGGGTGACGGTGCCGTCGTCGATGCCGTGGCGTTCCTCGAACTGGGGCAGGTGGGTGAGCAGGACGGCGAAGAGGAACCCCTGGGCGGCGAACGCGGCGGCGGTGGCGCGGCGGGCCGTCCGCAGCCGTGGGGTCACGAGGCCGGGGCTGGTCGCGATGGTCACGACGCCTCGACCCGGGCTTGGTCGTCGGCCGGAAGACGGACGTCGACGGGCTCGGCGTCGCGCACGAGGGTCTCGGCGAGCCCGTCGAGGCGGCCGAGCGCACCGTCCTGGTCGCCGTCGACGAGCCAGCGCAGGCAGACGCCGTCGATCACCGCGAGGGTCATGCCGGCGAGGTGCTCGACGGGCCGGGTCCACCGGTGGCCGGTGGCGTCGGCGGCCTGGGTCAGGAACTGTTCGACGGCCATCTGCCCGACCTTGTACTGGTCGACGGCGACCCGCCGCATCCCCTCGGTGCGCAGCGAGTGGGTGGTGATCTCGTAGGTGACGAGCTGGCGTTGGCGGCTCGACGAGAACGCCGCCCACATGCCCCGGACCCCGGACCGCAGCGCGTCGAGCAGGGTGCCACCGACCTGGGCGAGCGCGTCGATCCCGGCTCGTTCGAGCTCCTCGACGGTGCGCGCGGCGACCGCGGAGACCAGGTCGTCCTTGTCGTGGAAGCAGTAGTGCACGAGGCCGAGGGAGACGTCCGCGGCCTCGGCGACCCGGCGGATGCTCATGGCCGGGATGCCCTCGTTCTCGGCGACCCGCAGGGCGGCGTCGACGAGCTGCTCGCGGCGCTCCAGCTTGTCCATCCGACGTGACGCCATCCGGGCATCGTCGTCGGCGCCGCGGGTGCGGGTCAAGGTTGAACTGGACGCGCGTCCAGTCCATTCTCGTGAAATGTCCTGGACCAACTGGGCCGGCACCGCGACGGCGAGTCCCGCCGAGGTCGCGGAACCCACGACCGTCGACGAGCTGCAGCGGGTCGTGGCGCGGGCGGCGGCGTCCGGCCTGCGGGTGAAGGCGCTCGGGTCGGGGCACTCGTTCACCCCGATCGCGGTGACCGACGGCCTCGCCCTGCGCCTGGACCGGTTGCGCGGCATCGTGTCCGCCGATGCGTCGACGGGTCTCGCCACCGTCCTCGCCGGCACCACCCTGCACGAACTGGGCCCGGCGCTGTGGGACCGCGGACTCGCGATGCCCAACCTCGGCGACATCGACGTCCAGACCGTCGCGGGGGCGCTCGCGACCGGCACCCACGGCACCGGGGCGACGCTGGGCGGGCTGTCCACGCAGGTCGCCGGGATGCAGCTCGTCCTGGCCGACGGCACCCTTCTCGACTGCGCGGGCGACGACGTCCCGGCCGCGGCGATCGGCCTCGGCGCGCTGGGCATCGTCGCAACGGTGACGCTGCGCTGCGTGCCCGCGTTCCTGCTGCACGCGCACGAGACGCCCGCCGAGTTCGACGAGGTCCTGCGCGACGCCGGGACGTTCGGCGCGTTCGCGAAGGCCCACGACCACGCAGAACTCTACTGGTTCCCGCACACCCGCCGGCTGTTGACCAAGCGCAACGACCGCACCGCCGAGGAGCCCAGGCCGCTGCCGCGCCGGCGGCGCATCATCGACGACGAGCTGTTGTCCAACACCGTCTTCGGGTGGTCCAACCGGGCGTGTGCGGCACGGCCGTCGCTGATCCCGCGGGTCAACGCGATCGCCACCCGGGCGCTGAGCGCCCGCACGTTCGTCGACCGGTCCTACCGGGTGTTCGCGACGCCGCGGCGGGTCCGGTTCCGCGAGACCGAGTACGCGCTGCCCCGCGACGCCGTGCCCCGGGCCGTCGCCGAGATCGAGGACTGGCTGCGGCGCAGCGGTGAACGCGTCGCGTTCCCGATCGAGGTGCGCGTCGCCGCGGCCGACGACGTCTGGCTGTCCACGGCGTACGGCCGCGACAGTGGGTACGTCGCCGTCCACCAGTACGTCGATGTGGACCACACCCGGTACTTCGACGCGGCCGAGTCGATCCTGCGCAGCCTCGGTGGGCGTCCGCACTGGGGCAAGATGCACTCGCTCACCGCCCACGACCTGGCTGTCCTCTATCCCCGTTTCGACGACTTCCGTGCCGTCCGCGACCGTCTAGACCCGGGCCGCACGTTCACCAACCCCTACCTGCGACGGGTGCTGGGCGACTGACAGCATCGGGTCATGCGGCGCAGCGCGGGAATCCTGCTCCACCGGGCGGGCCCAGAGGTCCTGTTGGGGCACATGGGCGGACCGTTCTGGGTGCGCAAGGACGCGCACGCGTGGTCGATCCCCAAGGGTGAGCACGGTGACGACGAGGAGCCCCGCGCGGCGGCGGTCCGCGAGTTCGCCGAGGAGATGGGCTCGCCCGCGCCCGACGGCGAGCTCGTCGACCTCGGCACCGTCCGCGGCTCCGGCAAGCTGATCGCCGCGTTCGCGCTGGCCGGGGATCTCGACGCCGACACCGTCGTCAGCAACACCTTCGAGCTGGAGTGGCCGCCGAGGTCCGGGCGCATGCAGGAGTTCCCCGAGATCGACCGGGCCGCGTGGTTCGCCCTCGACGAGGCGCGGGAGAAGATCGTCAAGGGGCAGCTCGCCTTCCTCGACCGGCTGGCCGAACATGTCTCGTCGTGAGACGGCGGCCGGTCCCCCAGGGCAATAGGGTGCGACGATGGCGCGCTCCGCACTCATGGTCGGCACCTCGGACGGCACCCGGCTCGTCGGGCAGCGATGGACCACCGACGGCGACGCGAAAGCCGCGATCGTCCTCGCGCACGGCATGGGCGAGCACTCGCTGCGCTACGACGCGCTCGGCAAGGACCTGTCGGCCGCGGGCTACGACCTGCTCGCCGTCGACCACCGCGGCCACGGCCGCACCGCCGGCATCGCCGGGACCGCGCTGGGCGACTTCGGCGACGCCGGCTGGGACGGGGTCGTCGCGGACTATGCGCTGACCGTCCGCAGCACCATCGGCGAGCGCCCCGACCTGCCCGTCATCGCGCTCGGCCACTCCATGGGCTCCTGGATCGTGCAGCAGTACCTGCTCGACCACGCCGCCGACGTCACCGGCGCCGTGCTGTCGGGCTCCGGCGCGCTCGACCTGCTCGCCACCGCCGTCGACCCGTCCGCCGACGTCGACCTCAGCGCCTTCAACGCCCCCTTCGCCCCCGCCCGCACCGACTACGACTGGCTCTCCCGCGACGAGGCCGAGGTCGACGCCTACGTGGCGGAACCGTTGTGCGGCTTCGGTCTCGACGCGAAGAGCGCCGCCGGGATGTGGGCCGCCGCCGACCGGATGGCGACGCCGTCGGTACCGAGCGGTTTCCCGCTGCTGGTCCTCGCCGGGACCGCCGACCCGGTCAACGCGGGCCTGACCGCGCTGGAGCCGCTGGTGGAGCGCTACCGGACCGCGGGCGCCGACGTCGCGACGCACTATTACCAGGATGCGCGGCACGAGGTGTTCAACGAGACCAACCGCGACGAGGTCGTCGCCGACCTGGTGTCCTGGTTGGACGGTGTCGCGGCCCGCTGACGGTCAGGCCGCGCCCACCAGCCGCATCGCGAGGTCCCCGTAGCGGTAGGCGACCTCGTCGACCGAGAACTCCTCGCCCTCGCGGAACCACACCGAGACACCGACGCCCATGTCCAGCAACGAGTACGTCGTGAGGCGCACCGAGCCGACCCGGAACCGGTCCTCGGCGACGCCGCGCTCGACGAGCACCCGGAACCCCCGCTCGTAGTCGCGACGCCGGGCCGCCATCGCAGCCCGGTTCCCGTCGGACAGGTGCCGCAGCTCCCGGGTGCCGACGAACGCCTCCAGCCGGTGCCGCGCATGGAACCGGACGTGGGCCTCGACCGCGCGACGCAGCTGGTCGGCGACGTCGTCGGTCGAGCCCACGGCGACCGCGTGGTCGCGCAGGACCGTCGCCATCGAGGACTCCATGATCTCGACGAGAAGGTCCTGTTTGGACGTCACGTGCTTGTAGAGGCTGGGGCCGCGGACGTTCACGGCGCGGCCTATGTCGTCCATCGTCGTCGCGAGGTATCCCTTGTCCGCGAACAGCTCCAGGGCCGCGGCAACGATGTCGGCACGCCGGACCCGGGTGCGCGCGAGGCCCGCGGTGCTCACGGGCCGACCCCGTTGCGGCGCAGCTCCGCGTGCACACCCTCGTGGAAGTGCTGCAGCGCGATCTCGTTGCGGCCGAACGCGAGCTCGGGCACCGCGCCGGTTCGGAGGTTGCGCTGCACGCGTTCCATCGTCGCGAAGTCCTCGTCGAGGATGGTGTCGAGCAGGATGCGCCAGTTGCGTTCCCAGTGCCGGCGCGCGCTGTCGGTCGTCGCCGGTCCCGGGATGAGCATGAGGCCTTCGGCGGTGCACGTGCCGTCGCCGCCCGCGCCGGGGTAGAAGCGCCACATCTCGATGTGGTCCATCTGCCAGGTCAGGATCGTGTTGGGGAAGACGAGGTGCACGAGTGAGCTGTGCGGGTAGACGGTCCGCTCCTCGGCGGGCCCGGCCGCCATCTCCGTGAAGCTGTTGCGTACGGCGGAGTAGCGGTGGTGCAGCCCGTACTCGCTGTACGCGCCGACGTTGCCGACGAAGAACGGTCCGACCGTCTTCTTGTGCAGGTAGGCGAGGTGGAAGACCTCGAGGAAGGTGTCGACGCCGCACTTCCAGTCGAACGGCTGCGACATGACGACGCGGTCCCACAGCGTGAACGACGCCAGATCGAGGTCGGCGATCTCGGACCCGAACGCCTCCCCGAGGTGGGCGGTGAGATCGAGCGCGCCGCCGGGCGTCGGGAGCGTCCACACGATGCCGTGGCGTTCCTCGGTGGGCAGCTCGACGAGGCCGTGCGCGTCGCGGTCGAGACCGGTGAACCCCTCGCGGTCGACAGTCGAGCGCAGCCGCCCGGCCCGGTCGTAGGACCAGGCGTGGTACTCGCAGCTGAAGGTCCGTCTGTTCCCCGACGGCTCGGCGCACACGACGTTCCCGCGGTGCCGGCAGACGTTGACCAGGCAGCGGGCCACGCCGTCGTCCCCGCGGACGGTGAGCACGGGGAGATCGCCGATCTGCGACGTCGTGAACGCGCCCGGGTCGCGCACCTCGGCGCTCGTCGCGACGGGCAGCGGGTACTCGCGGAACAGCAACGCGCGCTCGGCCGCGTGCCGCCCGGGGTCGGTGTAGGACCTCGCCGGCTCGTACCGGACCTCCGGCGCCATGGCGGTGGTGCGCCGTTCGATCAGGTCGGTCAGCTCGGCGATCAGCTGCTGCTCGGCAGTGGCGTCCACGTCGACACCGTCCTTCCGCTCGAGATCCGAGGCTAACAGTGACTAGCCAGCCCGACCAGGCGATCGCCGGATTCTGAGGACAGCAGCTACCGGTACCTAGCCGACGGCGACCCGGTGTTCCTGCACCGCCACTTCACCCTCGTCGACGACCCGATCGCGGCCCTCACGATCTCGTTCGGCCAGACCGTGACGGTCTCCGACATCGCCTACTCGGTGTCGACGCCCACCGCGTACACGCCGTCTCCGAGCGCGGCGGCGATGGGGGGCGAGATCGCGCGGGCGGTCAAGTTCGACGTGACGATCACCAACAACAGCACCTCGCCGTTCGCCTTCAACCCGTTCGCCGTGGGCGCCAAGGCGACCGCCGCCGGTGCCTCCGCGCCGGACATCACCGACATCCAGAAGAAGGTCGGCGTGACGACGTCGTCGACGATCCTCCCGGGCAAGAGCCTGACCTACACGGTTGCCTTCTCCGTGCCGCGGCAGAAGGGCGACGTCCAGGTCGAGCTGTCGCCGACGGCGCTGGGCTCGCCGATCGTCTTCACAGGCACCGCCTGACGACCCACACCGAGGCCCGCCGGGTTCGACATCGGACTGGTTCGATCATGATCCGGACCAGCGGCGCGTCGGACTCGGCGGGTTCGTCGTGTCAGACGGTCGGGAGGGGTGTCGAGAGGGCGCGGCGGCGGGCGCGGACCGCCGAGAGGTAGGCCGCGTAGCTCCAGGTCAGGTTGCGGACACTCTTCTCGTACCCGGTCGCTGCGTCGAACTGCTCGGACAGCTCGAGGTGGTCGCTGTGCCGGATCAGCGCGCCGAGCATCCGGTCGCCGGCGTCGCAGAGGATGGCGGCGACGTCGGCGATCGTCGTGGTCGCGCCGATGCCGAGCTGGTCGAAGAACAGCCGCGACCGGTCGTCGATCGGGATCCTCCCGGTCGACGCGACGGCCGCGGCGAGGTCGTAGTGCACCTCGGCGACGTTGGCGGTGCACAGCGCCCAGGGGTGGCCGGTGCCGCTGTCGTTGTCGTCGCCGTCGTAGGTGTCGCCGGGGAAGCGCCCGAACATCGGGCCGAGGCCGAGCGCGGCGTCGGCGGCGTTGACGGGGTAGGCGTCGGGGCCGCCGGTCCAGGCGGCGCGCAGAGCGGCGACGGTCGCGAGGACGCGGGTGTCGGTCACCTCCAGCGCGCCGTAGACCGCGGCCATGACGCTGGAGATGTTGGGCTCGTAGCCGGGCTGGGTGTCGCCGATCATGGAGATCAGGTGGTTGCGGGCGGCGTCCCAGTGGTCGTCGTCGGTGAGGACGCCGGTGAGGTCGGCGATGGCGGCGTCGAGCCGCGGGGTGTCGGCGGGGGCGAACTCGGTGCCGCGCACGGCTTTCAGGCACCGGAGCTGCACGCTGCGGGTGAACAGGGAGTACCCGTGCCAGGTCTCCCAGAGGTCGACGGTGGGCCCGGCGTGCGCGTCGAGCAGGAAGGCGACGTTGCGCGCCACGAGGTCCCGGGCGACGGCGCGGGTGGTGTCGTCGAGGTCGTCCCACGCGGTCATGACGGCGAGGGTCTGGAGGGCGGCGCCGTCGGACTGGTCGGACCAGGCGCGGGGGTCGCCCTCGATCGTGAACGCGGCGCGGGCGACGTGGCCTGCCGATTCGGCGTTGGCCTGGCAGAGCCGTGAGAACCGGATGTACTCGCGGAGGCGGTCGTCGCGGCCGGGCGGGTCGCCGAGCGCGATCTCTCCTGCGACGACGGCGGCGTCGCGGACCCAGGCGTAGACGTAGTCCTGCTTGACGGACGGGAGGTTGGTCCCGGTCGAGGGTGCCGCGATGACGCAGCCGGGTGCCGACTCCTTGGCCGGGTCGGCGGGGTCCTCGAACCGGAACAGCTCGCTCGAGACGTTGCGCAGCATGAGCGGCAGCATGATCTGTGCCATCAGGTCGGGGTCGGCGCCGCCGACCGCGGACTGCACGATCGCGTACCGCGGTGTGGTGTTTCCCGGCGTCATCGGCCCCCCTCGTCGCGCTGGTCGCAGTCTCGCCCCGCCATCCGCATGCGTCCACGCGGACGCGCCGAGCCACCTACCCGATGCCACCTCGTTGGACCAGTCTTTTACGTAAGGTTTACCCTTTCGAGGCAATGTCATTCGCCGGGAGGGGGCCGCCCGCATGCGCGACCGTTCGGCCGGGGTGTTCTCACTCCTGACGGTCGCGGCGATCGGGGCGGCCGGCTGGTTGGCGAGCCAGGCGTTGACGCTCGCCGCGTATGCGGGATGCACCGACGACGCGGTCGCGGACGGCCTGCTCGCCGACGCGGGCCGCTGGCTCCCCGCCGCGCTCGCGGTCACGGTGGCCGTCGCGATGATCGCCGTCGCCACGCTCGCCACCACCGGACGGCCGGCCTCGGCGGCCGAGCACGACGAGCCCCGCTGCGGAGCGGGCTGGGCCGTCCTCGGTCCCCTCGCGTTCCTGCTGGTCGAGTGCGTCGAGTACGTGACGGTGTGGCACGCGGCTCCCCCGGCCGCGTTGCTCGCGATCGGCGTCGCGGTGCACGCGAGCGTCGCCGCGGCGCTGACGCGGTCGGCGCGGACATGGGTGCGGCGGGCACGAGGCCTCGCCGCCCCGGCGTATGCCCCGGTGCCGGCCGGGTCGACGGGCGCAGGCGTGCGCACCGGCGTCACGGTCGTCGCGCCGGGGTGGTCGCCGTGGGTGGTGCCGCACCGTCGTGGACCGCCCTGAGGCCCGTCCTCAGGCCTTCCACCGACGTCGTCGGGCACGCATCGCGATGCCCGTCCCATCACGAGGATCCCGCATGCCCGCAGTAGCCGGCTCCCTCTCAGTGCACAGCCATCCCGTCGTGACCCCCGAGCTCACTGCCGAGTGGGACGACCTCGTCGACCGGGCCGGGGCGACACCCTTCCACCGGCCCGGCTGGTTCACCGCCTGGTGGGACGCCTTCGGCGCCGGCAGCCGTCGCGTCGTCACCGTGCGCCGCGGCGAGGCGCTCGTCGCCGTGATGCCCCTGGTGGAGCGCCGCGGCGTCGTGAGCAGCCCGACCAACTGGCACAGCTTCGTGTCCGGCCCCGTCGCGGTCGACGACGCGGCCCGCACCCTGCTGCTCGAGCACGTGCTGGCGAGCGGCCGGCGGGTCGAGCTCAGCCACCTCACGACGCCGGTGAGTGAGTCGACGACGGACACGCTCACCCGGCGAGGCGCCCACGTGCGCGGCGAGATCGTCCAGCGCTCCCCCTACGTTCCGGGCGACGTGACGTTCGAGTCCTACGTGGACCGGCGGGAGGCACGCCGGGTGCGGCAGCTGCAGCGCAACCGTCGCAAGCTGGAGAAGCTCGGCCCGGTGCGCTATGTCGCCGACGGCGGCGACCTCGACGCGGCCGTCGCCCGGTTCCTGGAGATCGAGGCGAGCGGCTGGAAGGGCGAGTCCGGAACCGCGATCCTGTCCGACGCCCGCACCCGCGCCTTCTACGCCGGGCTCGCCGCCTGGGCCGGGGCGGCCGGACTGTTGCGGGTGGCGTTCCTGGAGCTCGACGGCAGGGCGATCGCGGGTGAGCTGTGCCTCGAGGACGAGTACGCGACCTACCCGCTCAAGGCCTCCTACGAGCCCGACCACCGGCCGTACTCGCCCGGGCTGATCCTGCTGTTCGAGCAGATCCGGACGTCGGTCGAGAGCGGGCGCAGCTACGAGTTCATGGGGTCGGCCGAGCCCTACAAGATGCGCTGGGCCGACGACGTGCGCGACATCCACCGTCTCGACGTCCACCCGGCGACGCTTCCCGGCCGTGCGACCCTGCTCGCCGACCTGGGGGTGCGCACCGCCCGGCGCGGCGCCGGCCTCGGCAAACGGGTCGCGACCGACGCGCGCGACCGGGCCCGCGCGCTCCTCGCCCGTCGCGCCTCCGCCCGCAGGGGCGGGGTCGCGGAGCCGACAGCTCTGCCCGCGCAGCGCGACGCGGTGGAGGCGACGGCGGTCGTGCGGCCGCCTCAGTTCGCGTCGAAGGCGGACCGGAACGCGGCCAGCGCACGTTCCGGGTCGCCGGCGGCCCAGCCCTCCAGGGCGACGACGCCGTCGTAATCGAGCCGGCGCAGCGCGGCGGCGATCGCCGGGTAGTGGATCTCCCCGGTGCCGGGCTCACAGCGGCCGGGGACGTCGGCGACCTGGATCTCCCCGACCGCGGGCAGCGTCGTCTCCAGTAGCGCGATGAGGTTCCCCTCGCCGATCTGGGCGTGGTAGAGGTCGAGGTTCATCCGCAGGTGAGGGCTGCCGACGGCCTCGACCAGCGCGAACGTGTCCGCGGCGCGCGCGAACGGCGTGCCGGGGTGGTCGACGGCGGTGTTGAGGTTCTCCAGCGTGAACACCCGGCCGGCCTTCTCCCCCAGCTCGGCGAGCCGGCCCAGTGTGCGGGCCGCGGTCAGCCACATCGTCGGCGTGACGACGTCGGCGGGCCGCACGGGCAGGCCGCGGCTGTCCAGACCGGTGCCGTGGACATTGAGCCGCGGACAGCCGAGCCGGTCGGCGGCGGCGAGCGAGTCGGCGGCGGTGCGCAGCAGCTCCTCGGCGCCGTCGGGGTCGGCCAGGGTGCCGGTGACGTACCCGGTCATCGACGAGAACGTGGCCCCGGTGGCGGCGAGGGTGTCGAGGTCCTTGGTGGTCCAGTCCCAGATCTCGACCTGGAACCCCAGGTCGTGGATGCGGCGGGCGCGCTCGACGAACGGCAGGTCGACGAACTGCATCTCCGCGCTGACGGCGAGGCGGTAGCTCATGCCGACACCGCCACGGGCGCGACGGGCACCGGACGGCCGGCGCGCACCGACTCGGAACCGGCCACTGCGATGGCCAGCGCGGCGGCGGCGTCCTCGCCCCCTGGGAGGCCCCCAGGAGCGCCGCCGCCGTGCACGACCGCGTCGACGAACGTCGTCAGCTCCGCGGTGTAGGCGTCGCGGAACAGGTCCTGGTCGTAGCGGACGGTCGCCGCGGAGAGGCCGGCCGCGTCGTGCACGACGAGCCCGTCGGCCCGGGTGCTGCCCATGCTCAGCATGGCGCCGGGGCCGAACCACTCGGCGCGGACGTCGTAGCCGTGGGCGGCCTCGAAGCAGGCCTCGGCGATCCCGGTGGCGCCGTTGTCGAACCTGACGGTCATGACGGCGGTGTCGAGCAGCCCGCGGTCGCGCCAGTCGGGGCGGACGAGGGCGTCGGCGACCGCGTAGACCTCGACGGCGGTGGCGCCGGGGTTGAGGAACCGCAGCGTGTCGATGTCGTGGATCAGCGTCTCGCGGAAGATCGTGTCGGGGGCGACGCGGGCGGGGTCGAAGCCGCCGGGGTCGCGGGTGAGCGAGCGGATGGTGCGGGGAGCGCCGAGCCCCCCGTCGACGAGGGTGCGAGCGGCACGCCAGTCGGCGGCGAAGCGGCGGTTGAACCCGACCTGCAGGACGACGCCGGCAGCGCGCGCGGCATCGGTGGCGCGGACGGCGTCGGCGACCTCCATGGCCATGGGCTTCTCGCAGAACACGTGTGTGCCGGACTCCGCGGCGGCGACGACGAGGTCGGCGTGGAACCGGGCGGGCGCGGCGATGACGACGGCGTCGATACCGGGGTCGGCGAGGACCGCGGTGGGGTCGGTGGTGGCGGCGGCCCCGAGGCGGGCGGCGAGGGCGTCGGCGGCGCCGGGCCGGGGATCGGCGACGGCGACCAGCCGTGCCGCCGGAACCCGTTGGGCGACGGTCTCGCCGTGGAAGGCCCCCATCCGCCCGGACCCGATCAGTGCCACCCGCGTCATCGCAGCCTCCTTCTGGAGCGCTCTAGTCGGTTGTCGAGTGTGGGCGGCACCCGACGGGCGCGTCAAGGGGTGAAGGGCTAGAGCGCTCCAGTAGCCTGGCCGCATGAACCGCCGCCCCACGCTCGAGGACGTCGCCGCGCTCGCGGGCGTCTCGCGGGCGCTGGTGTCGATCGTCATCCGCGACGCACCTGGTGCCGGCGCCGAGACCCGCGCCCGGGTCCTCGCCGCCGCCGACGAGCTCGGCTACCGCCCCGACGCCCGCGCCCGCATGCTCGGCCGCTCGCGCACGCGACTGATCGGCGTCTCGTTCGGTGTCGCGCACGCCTTCCACGGCGACCTCGTCGACGGGCTCTACGTCGCGGCCCGCGACGCCGGCTACGAGCTGGCGCTGTCGGCCACCACCGCGCGCCGCAGCGAGGCCGACGCGCTGGCCGGGCTGCAGCAGGACCGGTGCGAGGGCATGGTGCTGCTCGGCCCGCAGCTGCCCACGGCGCAGCTCGTCGCCGCGGCGCGGCACCTGCCGGTCGTCGTGGTCGCGCGGGCGGTGCGCAGCAAGGCGATCGACGTCGTGCGTACCGACGACGCCGCCGGCCTGCGGCTCACCGTCGACCATCTCGCGGGGCTGGGGCACCGGCGGATCGCGCACGTCGACGGCGGGTCCGCCCCCGGCGCCGCCGATCGTCGCCGCGGCTACGCCGAGGCGATGGCGCGCAACGGACTCGACGCGCACACGTGCGTCGTGCCGGGCGGGCTCACCGAGGACGACGGCGCCACCGCGGCCGACGCCCTGCTGACTTCGCCCACACGGCCGACCGCCGTGGCCGCCTTCAACGACCGCTGCGCCACCGGCCTGCTCGACCGGCTGCGCCGCGCGCACGTCGATGTGCCCGGCGACATGTCGGTGGTGGGTTTCGACGACAGCCGCCTTGCCCGGCTCTCCCACGTCGACCTCACGACGGTCGCCCAGGACACCGACGGTCTCGCGGCGCTCGCCCTCGGCCGGGTGATCGCACGGCTCGACGGCGCGGACGTCGACCGCAGAGAGGTCGTCCTGGCGCCGCGGCTCGTCGTCCGGGGCACAACTGCACAGGTTCAACTGGACAGTCTGGGCTGAAGAAATTACCGTCGGTGCATGCCCGCCGTGCTGTCCGAGTCCGCCGCCCACGCCGCACGCGACGTCCGCGTGCTCGTCGGGCGGCTGCGCCGGCGCCTCCGTGAGACCTACGGGCATCTCGACCTCACGCCGTCGCAGACCTCGGCGCTGAGCCGCATCGGCCGCGAGGGCCCGCTGTCGGCGAGCGACCTCGCCGCTGCCGAACGCGTCCGCCCGCAGTCGATCGCCGCGACCCTCGCCGTGCTCGAGGAACGTGGCCTCACCGAGCGCCGCCCCGACCCCGGCGACGGTCGTCGTCGGCTGCTCACCCTCACCCCCGCCGGCACCGCCCTGCTGGAGGACGGCCGCCGCGCGGGCGAGGAATGGCTGGCCAGGGCCCTGCAGGAGCGGCTCACCGAGGCCGAGCGGCGCACCGTCGTCGAGGCCATGGCGTTGCTCGACCGGGTCACCGAACCGTGAGCCGCACCCGCGTCACCGACGCGTTCGACCGGCGGCTGATCGCGCCGATGATGCTCGGCGCGACGCTCAACCCGGTCAACACGTCGATGATCGCGGTGTCGCTCGTGCCGATCGGACTGGCGTTCGGGGCGCCACCGTCGGAGACCGCGTGGCTGGTGTCGGGGCTGTACCTGGCGACGGCCGTCGGGCAGCCCGTCGTCGGCAGGCTGATCGACGTCCACGGCCCGCGCCGGCTCTACCTCGTCGGTACCGCGCTGGCCGGGCTCGCCGGCATCCTCGGCATGCTCGCGCCGTCGCTGTGGGTGCTGGTGATCGCCCGTGTCCTGCTCGGTTTCGGCACGTGCGCCGGCTACCCCGCGGCGATGTACCTGATCCGCAGCGAGGGCAAGCGGACCGGGCAGGAGAGCCCGGCGAGCGTCCTCGCCCTGCTGGCGATGGCCGGCCAGACCGTCGCCGTCGTGGGGCCGACGATCGCCGGCGTGCTCGTCGGCCTCGGAGGCTGGCGCGCGGTCTTCGCCGTCAACATCCCGCTGGCCGTCGCCTGCCTCGTACTCGGCGCCCTGCGGCTCCCCCACCACACCGCACCCGACGCCGACGCCCCACGACCCCGTATCGACCTGCTCGGCATCGTGCTGTTCACCGTCACCCTGACGACGTTGCTGTTGTTCCTCATGTCGCCCTCGGCCGGGCACTGGTACCTGGTGCTCGCCGCCGCCGCGGCCGCCGCGGTGTTCGCGGTGCGTGAGCTGCGCACCACGAGCCCGTTCGTCGACCTGCGGGTGCTCGGCGGCAACCCCGCACTGGTCGCGACGTACGTCCGCGCGCTCCTGACGTTCACGATCGGCTACGCCTTCATCTACGGCTACACCCAGTGGCTGCAGGAGACGCGCGGGCTCACCCCGACGCAGGCCGGGCTCGTCATGCTCCCGATGTTCCTGACGACGATCGTCGTCACCGCGCTCACCGGCCGCCAGGGCGCGGTGCGCGCGAAGCTCGTCGTGGCCGCCGTGGCGCAGGTCGTACAGGTCGCGCTGTTCCTGGTGCTCGGCGCCGGGAGCGGCATCTGGCTGCTCGTCCTGATCGCCGTCGCGGGCGGCGTCGGGATGGGGCTGGGCGGCCTCGGCAACCAGAACGCCGTCTACCACCAGTCCGAGCCGCAGCGCACGGCGTCGTCGGCCGGGCTGCTGCGGACGTTCTCCTACCTCGGCGCGATCGTCGCCGCGGCCGCGACCGGCGGGTTCTTCGCCCACGGCGCCGACACCCCCGGCCTGCACCGGCTCGCGGTGTTCCTGCTGGTCGTCAGCGGGATCTGCCTGGTCGTGACACTGCCCGACCGCTCGCTGGCCCGCGTCGGCAGCGCCGCTATCGACCGACCGTGAACGAGGCGACGACCCCGACCGCGGCGAGGTCGTTCCACACGTGGTGCTCGTCGATGAGGCCGTCGCGCACGCCGAAGCGGTCGATGAACCGCACCCCGGCGAACGCGCTGCCGTCGGACGCCTCGCCGTTCAGGGTGCCGTTGATGATCACGCACCAGCGAGTGTCGTCGGCCGACCGGTAGACGTCGACGCGCTCGATGTCCTTGTCGACGCGGCGGTACAGCATCCTGCCGTGCTCGACCTGGTCGGCGGGTCCGCTGTAGGCGACTCCGCCGGGGAACACGATCGACGCGCCCGGCGCGAGCAGCGCGGCCGCCTCGTCGGTGTGCCCGTCGGAACACAGCGCCAGGTACCGGTTGGCGACGTCGACGGCCGCCTCGGACGTGCTCATGACCCCAGTCAACCCTGTGCGCGGCCATGGTCGCTACAACGACCATCGCCACGCACGAGCGGGTCAGACCTCCGCGCGCCAGAAGGTGAAGCCGCCGAGCTTGCTGTCGCCCGTCCCCAGGTTGACGACGGTCGAGAACCCGGCCTCGGCGAGCATCGCGGCGACGTCCGGACCCTCGTGCCCATGACCGTGACCGTGCCCGTGCCCGTGGCCGTGGCCGTGGCCCTGCGCACCGTGGTCGTGGCGGCCGATGTGGCCGTGCGCCGCCGCCCGCAGCCGGGTCGACGCGATCCGCGACACCGCCCGGGCCAGCGGCACCGCCTCGCCGCGGTCGATGTCGACCAGGTGCAGCCGCCCGCCGGGCGCCAGGACGCGGCGGGCCTCCCGCAGCGCCAGGATGCGGTCGGGCGCCGACACGTGGTGCAGCATGAACGACGACAGCACCCGGTCGACGCTGCCGTCGGCCAGCGGGCTCTCCTCGGCGAACCCCTCCAGCAGTGTCACCGCGGCGCCGGCCTTCGCGGCCTTGCGGCGCGCCCAGGAGATCGCCTCCGGATCGGGGTCGATCCCGGTGATCACCGCGGCCGGCTCCGCGTGCGCCGCCAGCATCACGAGGTTGCCGGTGCCGCAGCCGATCTCGAGGACCCGCGTGCCCGGCTCGATCCCGGCCTGGACGAGCAGCCGCCAGTGCGCGTCCCGCGCGCCGAGGAACCGGGAGAACCGGTCGTAGAACGGCAGCAGGTGCGGGTTGACCAGCGCCGGCAGGTACTCGCGGGCGGCGGTGGCGGTGCTCATGGTTCACTCCAGAAGACGAAGTTCGATTACCTGCCCCAGTCTGAGCATGCTCCGATCTGCGGACAAGCAACGAAGTGTGGACATGATGGGACTTTCTTCGGACACGCATGCCGATGGCGTCCAGCTGGTCGGCTACGACCGGCGCGCGGGCGTGCCGCCCGTCACCGTCCGCAGCTGGGACGGCACGCCGCACGACACCGTGGTCCTGGGCGCGCACGCGCACGACTTCCTCGTCCTGCTCTACGTCGTCGAGGGCACCGACTCCATGTGCGTCGACGGCCACGACTGGTCGCTCGACGCGGGCGACGCGTTCGTGATGGCGCCGGGAGCCGTCGTGACCAGCCGCCCCGACCCCGACCGCCACGCCCGCATGTGGGCGGTGTTCTTCCCCGCCGACGCCGTCGATCCCGCCGCGGCCGCCCCGCTCGCCTCGTGGCGCTCCCATCCCCTGTTGGCGGCGTTCGGCGGGCACCGACGTGGTGGCGCGCAACGGCTCCGCGTCCCCGAGGAGGAGCGCGCCGCCTGGACCGCGCACCTGCGCGACCTCGACGACGAGCTGCGCGGCCGCCGCGACGGGTACGCCGACGCCGTCCGCGCGCACCTGACGCTGCTGCTCGTGCGGTTGGGCCGGCTGCAGCCCGGTCCGCCGGAGGACCCGGGTGTCGAGCCGTTGCTCGCCGCGGTGCTCGACGTCGTCGAGACGCGGTTCCACGAGCCGATCTCCTTGCGCGACGTGGCGTCCGCGGTCGGGCTGACACCCGGGCACGTCACGACGGTCGTGGGCAGGCGGACCGGCCGCACCGTGCAGCAGTGGATCACCGAGCGCCGGATGCGGGAGGCCCGTCGGCTGCTGGCCGGGTCGGACCTGACGGTCGCAGAGATCGGCAGACGCGTGGGCTACCGGGAGACGGGCTACTTCGTGCGCCGGTTCCGCGCCGAGCACGGCGTCCCGCCGGCGGCGTGGCGCAAGGCGGGCCGGACGGGCTGACGCCGGCGCTCAGACGGTGCGCGGGGCGAGGTCGTCGCCCGGGTCGAAGGCGTGCAGCGCCGACCGCAGCGCCGTCCCGAGCCGGGCGCGGTTGCGATGCGCCGCAGCGGGATCGGCGGCCGCGATCACCGACGCGGCGATGTCCTCGGTGGCGACACGCAGCGCGGCGTTGACGGTCGCCGCCTGCAGCCGGATGCCCAGGTCGTCGGCGGGGACACCGGCGCGCTCGGCGAGGACCTGCGCGAGCGTGGCCTCGGCGCGTTCGTGCAGCACCAGCCACACCGCGCGGAGGACGGGCTCGTCGCGGGTCATGCGGACGACGGCGAGCACGTCACCGACGTCGCCGTCGGCCGGGTCGGCGAGGAAGGCGTACTCGGCGCGCAGGTGCTCGGCGAGGTCGACACCCTGCGGCCAGGAGCGCAGGACCGTCTGGAAGCCGTCGGTCGCGCGCGAGAGCAAGGGTTCGACGCAGCTCTCCTTGGTGCGGAACCAGCGCCACAGGGTGCGCTCGGAGACGCCCGCCGCCTGGGCGATCTGCTCCCCCGACGTGGCCGCGACGCCCTGCTCCCGGAACAGCCGCACGGCCCGCCGGGAGATGGCGAGGCGCTGCTCGCGGCGCTGCGCGTCGCTGATCGGCGGCCGTCCACGACGGGTCGCGGTGTCACCCCGGTCCTGCACGGCACCTCCCTGTTGCGTGCCCGATTCGTCGGGAGCAGCTTAGGCGCGCCCCGATCGGCGTCGGGCCGCGCGCTGCGCTCTTAATTGGCAGTCGGTGACAATAAATCGTACGGTGGGGGACCGCGCCTCGGGAAGGAGTCCGATGACCACCGCCACCGACCGCCGACTTCCGTTCGACCGGCCGAACGTCCTCGACCTCGCACCGCTCTACGACGTCCTGCGCCGCGAGGCGCCCGCCGCCGCCGTGACCACCCCCGCCGGTGACCCCGCCTGGCTCGTGACCCGCTTCGACGAGGTCCGCGACCTGCTGGGCGACAAGCGCTTCGGCCGCTCCCACCCCGAACCCGAGAACGCCGCGCGGATCACGAACGCCGCCATCCAGGACGGCCCCACCGGCAGCTACGACACCGAGGAGGCCGACCACACCCGGATGCGCCGCCTCCTCACCCCGGCGTTCTCCGCCAAGCGGATGCTCGCACTGTCCGACCACGTCCAGGAGCTCGTCGACGGCTACGTCGACGACCTCGTGACCGCACGCGAGGCCGCGGTCGACGGCGTCGTGGACATGCACGCCGGGCTCGCCTTCCCGCTGCCCGTCGCCGTGATCTGCCGGTTGCTCGGCGTCCCCGAGGCCGACAGCGAATCCTTCCGCGCACTGTCCGACCGCATGGCCACCACGTCCGAGGACGGCGACGCCCACCGCGCCCGCACCGAGTTCGGCCGGTACATGGCCGGGCTCGCCGAGACCAAGCGCGCCGAGCCCGGTGAGGACGTCATCAGCGACCTGGTCGCCGCCCAGGCCGCCGACCAGGACTTCCATCCCCCCGAGATGATCCGCCTCGCCGTCGGTCTGCTTTTCGCAGGGCACGAGACCACCGTCAACCGGATCGGCCTCGGCACCCTGTTCCTCATGACCCGCCGCGAGCACTGGGACACCCTCGTCGCCGACCCCGACACGCACGTCGTCCCCACCGTCGAGGAGATCATGCGCCTCGGCGCCCCCGGTGACCTCGGCCTGCTCCGCTACGCGCACACCGACGTCGACCTCGCCGGCGTCACCATCGCCCGCGGCGACGCCGTCATCCTCTCGATCAACGCCGCCAACCGCGACCCCGGCGCCTTCGCCGACGCCGAGACCTTCGACCCCGACCGCGACGAGCACGTCCACCTCGGGTTCGGGCACGGCCCGCACTTCTGCATCGGGGCGAGCCTCGCCCGGGTCGAGCTGCGGACCGTCTTCGCGACCCTCGCCCGCCGACTTCCCGACCTGCGCCTGGCCCGCGACCTCGACACCATCGACGTCCGCGTCGGCCACGTCACCGGCGGCGTGACCGAACTGCCGGTGACGTGGTGAGCCGCGCTGCGGGTCAGCGGTCGAGCCAGGCCGTCGCGTAGAACATGTCGCGCGTCAGGTAGCGGACGACGCCCTTGACCTCGGGCTTCGCGATCGTCGACAGGTACCCGCGGCTGTAGTAGGCCATCGCCAGGTCCTGGTTGGTGACGAGCTGGACCTGCTGGTAGAGCCGCGTGCGCTCGGCCTCGTCGGTCGTGCGGGCCGCCCGGTCGAGCATCGCGTCGACCTCCGGGTTCGAGTACGCGCCGTAGTTCTGGCTGCCGCCGGTGCGCAGCGCGTTGGACGACGACGGGTACGGCGCGTCGACCGGCCCGCCGACGTTGCCCGCGATCTGGAAGTCCCGGCTCTGCACGACGCTCGAGGAGTACTGGGCGAGGTCGTAGAACTGCGGCTGCAGCGTGATGCCGATCGTCGCCATCTGCGCCTGGAGGAACTCCGCGAACTCGACACGGTTGGGCGCGTTCGTCGTCTTGTAGACGACGGTCGCGTTCCCGCCACCCGCCACGTACTCCTGCACCAGCGCCTTCGCGCGCTCGACGTCGTAGGTCGGCCACGCCGCCGCGGCCTCCGGGGTCTGATACTCGCTGGAGTCGCTGAAGTAGCCCGTCGCGCGCTCCATCTGGTTACGGAACTGCACCGCCGCCAGCGCGTTCAGGTCGATCCCGCGGACCAGCGCCTCCCGCATCCGGTGGTCGTCGAACGGCGCGACGGTGTGGTTGAAGATGATCCACTCCGCGCCGTGACCCGGCCCGTAGTAGACGCGCAGGTTCGGGTTGGCCATGCCCCGCACCAGCTCCGTGTGGTAGCCGCCGAAGATCAGGTCGACGTCACCGTTCTCGATCGACGCGTACCGGCTCTCGGTGTCGGGCAGCGGCCGGAACTCCAGCCCGTCCAGGCGGGGCAGGCCCTGCTGCCAGTAGTTCGGGTTGCGGGTCAACGTCATCCGCGAGTCCCGTACCCACGAGCTCAGCACGAACGGGCCCGCGCCTACCGGGTTCGTCGTGATCTGCGCGCCGTAGCGCTGCAGCGCCGCCGGGGAGATGATCAATCCCAGGCTGCCGCCGGTGAAGTTGCCCGCGAACGCCACCGGGAACAGGCCGAACGGACCGTCGAGACCGAACTCGACGGTCAGCGGATCGATCGCGCGCATCGACTTGATCGGCGTGGTGAACCGGTGCCCCGGCGACGACTTCTTGTCGATGTGGCGCTGCACGTTCGTCACGACCGCCGCCGCGTCCAGCGGTGTGCCGTCGGAGAACATGACGCCCTCGCGCAGCCCGAGCCGCCACGTCGTGCCGCCGTCGGGCGAGTCCATCGACTTCGCCAGGTACGGCTCCGCCCCACCGTCGGGGGTCAGCTTCATCAGCGAGTCGTAGACCGCGAACGCCGCCATGTTGGTGTTCTGGATCGTCGGGTCGAACCCCACCGCCTCGCGGTCGGTACCCATGACCAGGACCCCGCCGGTCTTCGGCGTTCCCTCGGTCGCCGGGTCGCCACCGTTGGGATTGGTCGCTTGCACTCCCCCGGCGCTGTTCGTGCCGGACGGGGTGGCGGACCCGCACGCGGCCACCAACGTCAACCCGACGAGTACTGCGACGAATCTCAGGAGCAACGTGCGGGTCGTTGTGGTGGCCAAGGCGGTCCCCTCACTCGTCGTCGAGTCGGCGGTCCGTCCGGTGCCGCGGGAGGGCGGCGATACGGACGCGATGGTCCGAACCGGAGCTTCGAGCGCGAAGCCGACGCTAGCGGTGACCCGGGGCACACCGGAAAGCACTGTTGTTTCTGACAGTCATCGACGCCGTTGATGGTGACGCGGCGGGAAACGAGGGCCTCAGAACGTGGGTCCCGTCCCGTTGGCCTGCCGGCCGCCCGGGGCCGGACCACGCCATTCGAACACGCCGGCGCTGAACCGGATCTCCACGCCGGACACGGTGGCGATCCCGGGCGGTTCCGCAGGCCGCAGCGTCAGGCGTTGCGCGGGAAGCCGAGGTCGACGCCGCGGTGGGAGGGGTCGGGCCAGCGCGTCGTCACGACCTTGGTGCGGGTGTAGAAGTGCACGCCGTCGGTCCCGTGGGCGTGGGTGTCGCCGAACAGGGAGCTCTTCCAGCCGCCGAACGAGTAGTAGGCCATGGGCACGGGGACCGGCACGTTGATGCCGACCATGCCGACCTCGACCTCGTTCTGGAAACGTCGGGCCGCGCCGCCGTCATGGGTGAAGATCGCGGTGCCGTTGCCGTACGGGTTGCGGTTGACCAGGGTGAGGGCCTCGTCGTAGGTGTCGACGCGCAGCACCGACAGCACAGGCCCGAAGATCTCGTCGGTGTAGATCGACATGTCGGTGGTGACGTGGTCGAACAGTGTGGGTCCGACGAAGAATCCGTCTCCGTCGGCGTCGTAGCGCGCGGTCCGGCCGTCGAGGGCGAGCGTGGCCCCGGCCTGTCGACCTGCCTCGATGTAACTGGTGACGCGGTCGAGCGCGGCGCGGGTGACGAGCGGACCCATGTCCGTGCCGCGGCGGCCGTCGCCGGTGCGCAGGGCGCGGGCGCGGTCGGTGATCGCGGCGACGAGCCGGTCGGCGACGTCGCCGACGGCGACGACCGCGGAGATGGCCATGCACCGCTCGCCCGCGGAGCCGAAGCCGGCGTTCACAGCCTGGTCGGCGGCGAGGTCGAGGTCGGCGTCGGGCAGCACGACCATGTGGTTCTTCGCGCCGCCGAGCGCCTGGACCCGCTTGCCGTGCTCGGACGCGGTGCGGTGGACGTACTGTGCGACGGGCGTCGAGCCGACGAAGGACACCGCGGCCACATCGGGGCTGGTGAGCAGCGCGTCGACGGCCTCCTTGTCCCCGTTGAGCACGTTGAACACACCGTCCGGCAACCCGGCCTCCTGCCAGAGCCGCGCGAGCCAGAGCGCCGCGCCGGGGACCTTCTCCGACGGCTTGAGCACGACCGTGTTGCCGGCGGCGATCGCGATGGGGAAGAACCACATCGGGACCATCGCGGGGAAGTTGAACGGCGAGATGACGGCGACGACGCCCAGCGGCTGCCGGATCGAGGCGACGTCGACGTTCGTGGAGGCGTTCTCGGTCGCCGACCCCTTGAGCAGGTGCGGCATGCCGCATGCGAACTCGACGACCTCGAGACCGCGCGCGACCTCCCCCGCCGCGTCTGCGAGGACCTTGCCGTGCTCGGCCGTGATGATCTGCGCGAGCTCGTCGGCGCGGGCGTCGAGGAGGGCGCGGAACGCGAAGAGGACCTTGCTGCGGCGGGCGAGGGACGCGTCGCGCCACGCGGGGAACGCTGCACGGGCGGTCGCGATGACGCGCGCGGCATCGTCGGCGGACGCGAGAGGCACCCGCGCCGTCGTCGCGCCCGTGGCGGGGTCGGTGACGTCGGCGAACCGGCCCGACTCCCCGTCCACGGGTGCTCCGCCGGCCCAGTGGTGGAGCGCGGCGGCGGGCGCGGGCGTCGTGACGGTCATGCGCGACTCTCCTCGATGGCGAGCGGGTGCGAGTTCGTCGATCCTAGATGAGATCTCAAGATCTCATCTAGGTCTTTCACGTGCGCCTGACAACAAACCGGCAGGCTATCGGGCCACTGAGCTGCTGTAACACGCTCTTAACGTGCGACGTCGACGCGAACTGGCCCGTCCCGTGCGACCGGTGGCGGATGGCCTCTTGACAGGGGGTCCGCTGGTGAGTCAGGTTTGCGATCTCAAGTCTCGACGTCGAGGGAGACCGCATGACCGACCCCGCCGGAACTGCTCGTCCCTGCGACCTCCTGGTGACGGCCGCGTGGGTGATCACGGTCGACGCCGACCGGAGGATCCTGCGCGACGGTGGCATTGCCGTCACCGGCGACACGATCGTCGCCGTCGGCAAGGCCGCCGACCTCGACCGCGAGTTCACCCCGGCCCGCCGCATCGACCGGCCCGACTCGGTCGTCCTGCCCGGCATGGCCAACGGGCACCGGCACCTGCTGTGCTGCGCGAAGGGTGCGATGCCCGAAGGCGGCACGACACTGCAGTCGTTGCGGCGCTTCATCTATCCCTCGTTCTCCTCGCTGGAGCCCGAGGACATGAACGTCTACGCCCGGCACGCCACCGCGGAGATGATCCGCAACGGCACCACGCTGTTCGAGGAGCCGGGCTGCAATCACATCGACGCCGTGCTGCCCGCGATCGCCGAGTCCGGCATGCGGGCGCGCATCGGCCTGTGGACGTGGGACCAGCGCGGGTCGGGCGGGTCCGACGGGCTGCCCGACTGGCTGCGGCTCGACACCGCGGCCGCGATCCGCCGGCTGGAGGACGGCCTCGCGACCGTGCAGGCGTTCGGCAACGCGCGCATCCGACCGGCTGTGTGCGTCGAGGGCGTCACGACGTGCTCCGACGAGCTCACCGTGGCCGCCGCGCGCCTCGCCGAGGAGTCGCGGACGCTGGCGGTGCAGCACAAGTCGACGAGCCAGCGCGAGGTCGAGCTGGAGCTCAAGGTGTTCGGGGAGCGGCCCGTCAAGCACACCGCGAGCATCAAGGCGCTCAACGAGTACACGCTGCTCAACCACGTCACGAGCCTGGACGCCGACGACGTCGCCGCCATCGCCGACAGCGGCGCGACCGTCTCGTGGAACCCGAGCACCGCGCTGAAGCTGGCCAAGGGCACGACCCAGCACAGCCGCTTCCCCGAGCTCGTCGCGGCCGGCGTGCCGATGGGTCTGGGTACCGACGCGGAGAACTGCTCCAACCACCAGGACATCTGCCGCGCCATCTACCTCGCGGCCCTGCTCCCCCGCGACGCCCGCGAGGACCCCGGCGCGGTCAGCGCCGAGACCGCGGTCGAGCTGGGCACCCTCGGAGGCGCCCGCGCGCTGCGCTTCGACGACGTGACCGGCTCGCTGGAGCCCGGCAAGCAGGCCGACATCGTCGTCTTCGACACCGACGACTACGACTGGCGGCCGCTGCACAACCCGATCGCCAACCTCGCCTACGGCGTCACCGGGCACTCCGTCGACACCGTCCTCATCGGCGGCGAGGTCGTACTGGAGAACAAGAAGAGCACGGTGTTCGACGAGGACGCGCTGCGCGAGGAGGTCGAGGCCACCGACCGTCGCATCCTCAACAAGATCGGCATCGACCCGAGCCCGGCATGGCCCGTCATCTGAGCCCGCCCCCGACCACGAAAGGCCCGAAGCCATGTACGGCGGCGTCGCCCTCCAGCCGGTCTACGCACCGGACCAGTTCATCTCGATGGTCGAGCACGTGGAGCGGGTCGGCATCGCCGACCTGTGGCTCACCGACTCCTCGCTGCACTCCCGCTACTGCTACTCCTACCTGACCCTCGCCGCCGTGAACTCCGAGCGGCTGCGGCTGGGCACGGCCGTCACCAACCCGGTGACGCGCCACCCTGCGCTGGCCGCCGTCGGCATCTCGACGATCGACGAGATCTCCGGTGGCCGTGCGGTCTACGGCATCGGCGCCGGCGACCGGCCGCTCGACGCCCTCGGTCTGAAGCCCGCAAAGCTCGCGCTGCTGGAGGACTCGATCGTCGCCGCGCGGCGGCTGTGGACGGGCGAGACCGTCGACATGCAGGCCCGCGGGTTCACCCTCGACGACGCCCACCTGCGGTTCCCGTCGCGTCCCGACATCCCCGTCTACATCTCGGCGAGCGGGCCGAAGACGCTCGAGCTGGCCGGGCGGGTCGCCGACGGTGTCGTCCTGCTGGCCGGCCTGCATCCGGACGGGCTCACCTACGCCCTGGAGCACATCGACCGCGGTGTCGACATGGCCGGCCGGTCGAGCAGGCCCGCGATCACCGTGTTCGCCTACGGCGCCATCGACGAGGACGAGGACGTCGCCCTGGCGGCGGGCCGCACCATCGCGGCCTGGTTCCCGATGACCGCGCCGGTCTACTGCGGACTGGCGGGTCTGTCCCCCGAGCTGGTCGAGCAGGTCCGCGCGCAGTACGCGGGCGGGGAGTTCCAGGAGGCGGCGAAGGCGGCCGAGCTGCTCCCCGACGACTTCGTGCGCCGGATGTCGTTGTCGGGCAACCGGGCTGCGACGCGGGAGCACATCCGCACGCTCGACAAGCTGGGCATCGACAGCATGGCTGTGTTCCCGATCGGCGGGGACGCGGACAGCCGCCTCGCGACGATCACGGCGTTCGCCGAGTGCCTGCGGGAGGAGGGGCACGTCGCCCCCTGACCCACGACACGCAGAGGCCCCGCAGCCGTCGGCTGCGGGGCCTCTGTCGTGGACGTCAGCCGCGCGAGGGCAGCGGTCGCCCGACCATCGCCGGTGCGCGCACACCGCGTGCGGACGTCGCCAGGGCGATCAGGCTGAGCACATAGGGCAGGCTCAGCCAGAACTGCGACGGCAGCACGAAGCTCGGCAGCAGCGCCGTCCCGAGGCCGCCGGCGACGACGCAGAGCATCGCGCCGAGCAGCATCCAGCGCAGCGGCGATCCGGACCGCCGGGCCCGCCACACCCCGGCCGCCGCGACCAGCACCCCGACGACGACGAGCGAAATCCACACCTCGCGGGGCACCTCGCCCATCGACTGCAGGCGCAGCTGGAGGGCGTCGGTGAACCCGAAGACGAGACACGCCGCGACGACGCCGTAGGGCCGCCACTGGCCGAACACGACCGCGGCCAGCGCGAGGAAGCCACGCCCGGCCGTCATGTTCTCGGCGAAGAGCCCCACCTGCCCGACCGACAGGAACGCTCCCGCGAGCCCGGCCAGGCCGCCCGCGGCCAGCACGCCGCTCCACTGCACGCGCACGACGTTCACACCCGTGGAGTCGAGCACCTCGGGCTTCTCTCCCGCCGACCGCACGCGCAGACCCCCGCGGGTCCGGAACAGCATGTAGGCCACGACCGGGCCGAGCACGTACGCGAAGTAGACGAGCGGGAGCTGGTCGAACAGCACCGGGCCGATCCCCGGAATGTCGGAGAGCAGCGGCACCGCGTACGGCTCCATTCGGACCGTCGTGGGCTGTGTGCCCTGGAACTGCAGGCGGTAGAGGAACATCGTCACGCCCGCGGCCAGCAGGTTCAACGCGACACCGACGACGATCTGGTCGCCACGCAGTGTCACGGAGACCAGCGCCATGATCGACGCGGTCAGCAGGCCGAGCGTGATCCCCGCGGCCAGCCCCAGGCTCACGCTCCCGGTGGCCCACGCCGTGATGAACGCACCGTAGGCACCGAAGAGCATCATGCCCTCGAGGCCGATGTTGATCACGCCGCCGCGTTCGGAGATGAGCTCACCGAGCGCGGCGAGCAGCAGCGGGACCGAGAGCCGGATCGCGGCGGCGAACAGCGCGACGTCGAACGGGTTCACGAGCGCACCCCTTCCGCGACCGGCGCGGGGACATCGGAGGTACCGGGTGGCCGTGGCCTCGACCGGCGCCGTTCCGCGTACCAGGCAGTTCCGGTGACCAGCAGGATCACGACGGCCTGGGTCGCCGTCACCAGCCCCGACGAGATCCCGACACGGGCCTCGAGCAGACCGCCTCCCTGCCGGAGCGCCGCGAGCAGCAGTGCGGCCGGGATGCAGGCGAGCGGAGAGTTGCGGGCGAGCAGCGCGACGACGATGCCGTCGAACCCGTAGCCCGCGGAGAAGCCGGGCGCCAGGTTGGCGGCCGGTGCTGCCAGCACCAACGAGGACCCGGCGATGCCGGCGATGGCGGCCGACGCGCACAGGGCACCGACACCGACGACCGTCGTCCGCGTACCGGTGGCCCGGGCGGCGTCGGCGTTCGCGCCGGTCAGCCGCAGCCGGTAACCGACGACGGTGCGGCGCAGCACGTATGCCGCGAGCAGGACGATGATGATCACCATGATGATGTCGGTGCGCAGCGTCGTCCTCGGCAGCAGCACGGGCCAGCGGGCGGTGTCGGCGACGGGCGAGCTCTGGCCCAGCGTGCCGGTCGGTTCCTCCATCGGGCCGTTGGCCAGCCACGACACGACCTGGGTCATGATCAGCGTGAGCAGCAGCGTCGCGATGAAGTCGTTGACGCCGCGACGGGCCCACAGCCACGCGGCCACCCCGCCGAGCAGCGCACCGCCGACCGCGCCCGCGAGTACGGCGATGGTCAGGTGCAGCACCGTCGGCAGGCCGGTCAGGTAGAGCCCGACGACGGCGGCGGTCGTCCCGCCGGCGAGGATCTGGCCCTCGAGTCCGACGTTGAGCCGGCCCGCACGGGATGCGACCACCCAGCCGATCGCCGCGAGCACGAGCGGCACGAACTTGGTCAGCGTCGCCCCGAACTGCGCCGGGCTGCCGAACACCCCGTCCCACATCGCGGCGGCGGCCTTGCCGATGGGGGCCCCGGTGAGCGCGATGACCAGCAGCGACGCCGCCAGCGCCAGGACGACGGCCAGCACGCTCACCGCCGCGCCGCGAAGCGCCTGTCGGTTCATGGTCGCACCTGCTCTCGGGCACCGTTGACCGCCGTCATCAGCTCGCCGACCCGGTCGCGGGTCGCCTCGTCGGCGGTGAGGACCGCGACGATCCGGCCGCCGGACATCACCGCGATCCGGTCCGACAGTGCGAAGATCTCGTCGAGCTCGGCGGAGAACAGCACGGTCGCCCCACCCGCGGTCTTGTGCGCGTTGATCTGGGCGTGGACGAACTCGATCGCCCCGACGTCGAGTCCCCGCGTCGGCTGGGCCGCGATCAGCAGGTCCGGGTCCCCGTAGAGCTCGCGGGCCAGGACGATCTTCTGCTGGTTGCCGCCCGAGAGGCTCTCGACGGGCGTCTCCAGTCCCGCTGTGCGGACCCCGAAACTCTCGACACGTTCGGTGCAGTGCCGGCGGATCCGGCCCTGCCGCAGCACCCCGCGACGGCTGAACTCCTCGTCGCCGACGACCCGCATCATCAGGTTGTCCGACACCGAGAGCGGTAGCGCCAGGCCGTCGGCCTGCCGGTCCTCGGCGATCACACCGGTCCGTCCGGGCCCGCCGCCGCGGGCCGTCACCCGCACCGACCCGGTGGTCGGGGTACGGACGCCCGCGAGCAGGTCGGCGAGCTCGCTCTGGCCGTTGCCCTCCACACCCGCCACGCCCAGGACCTCACCCGCACGAACGGTGAGGTCGACGGGCCCGAGGTCGCGGTCGCCGCGGTAGCCGGCCATCGTCAGCCCCGTCGCCTCGAGCACGACCGGACCGGCCGCGACGACGGGCCGCTCGGTCCGCAGCACCACGTCGCGACCGACCATCATCCGGGCCAGCTCCTCCGGCGCGGTGTCCCCCACCCGGACGGTGGCGACGACCTTTCCGCCGCGCATGACCGTGCACCGGTCCGCGACGGCGGCGATCTCACCCAGCTTGTGGGTGATCAGCACGATCGCCAGCCCCTGGGAAGCGAGCTCCTCCAGGACGACGGCGAGCCGGTCCCACTCGACCGGTGACAGCACGGCGCTCGGCTCGTCGAGCAGGAGCACCCTGGCGTCGCCGAGCAGGCACTTGAGGATCTCGATCCGCTGCCGTTCCCCCACCGGCAGCAGCTCGACCGGGACGTCCGGACGCACGGGCATGCTGTGCCGTTCGCTCAGCTCCAGCAGGCGGGCCCGGGTGCCGGCGGCGTCGAACCGCCGACCCGCGCGCGAGCCCTGCGAGAGCGCGACGTTCTCCGTCGCGGTCATGTCCGGCACGAGCATGAAGTGCTGGTGCACGACCCCCACCCCGGCTGCCCGGGCCGCCTCCGGGTCGCCGGGAGGCAGCGTCCGGCCATCGACGACGACCGCGCCGGCGTCCGGGTTCACCAGTCCCGACAGCACCTTGACCAGCGTCGACTTGCCGGCGCCGTTCTCGCCGAGCAGCGCGAGGATCTCGCCGGGCCGGACGTCGAGGTCGACCGCGTCGTTCGCGACGAGGGCGCCGTAGGTCTTGGTCACGCCCCGGACCGACAGCGCCGCCGCGGCGGCACCGTCGGCCGGGACGTCGCCCGGAGTGTCGGCCGACACCGTCACCCGCCCTGGGGCATCGTGATCGCGCCGGAGTTGATCTTGTTGGTCGTCTCGGTGACGACGGCCTGGTACTTGTCGTTGCCCGGGCAGAGCTTGAGCGCCTGCACCGACGGGTCGTCGAGGGCGTAGAAGCGCGGCTGGGCCGGGAGCTTGTCCGCCTTGTAGTCCTCGAGGATGTGCCCGACCATCACCCGGGTGTCCTGGAACGCGTAGCCGATCAGGGCCGGTGACTCGTCGCAGCGGTCGGTCGTCGGGTTGAAGACCTTCACGGTCTTGCCCGACTCCTTGACCGCGTCGAGCACACCGGGCAGGCCCGCGTCCTGGAAGGCGTAGATGACGTCGGCGCCGTTCGCGATCTGCGCGGCCGTCGCCTCCTTCGCCTTGGCCGCGTCACTGAGCGACCCGACCGTCACCGACGCCACCTTGACCTCGGGCTTGACCGACTTGGCGCCGGCCGCGAAGTCGATCGACGACTGCGAGTTCGGCGGGATGTCGGTGCCGCCGACGTAGCCGATCGAGCCCGAGGCGCTCTCCTGCGCCGCGACGACGCCGGCGACGTAGGCGGGAACGCCCTGCTTCGTCGCGTAGGTGTGCAGGTTGGCGACGCCCGTCTGGACCACCCCGGACATCACGAACGTGACGTCGGGGAACTGCGCAGCGACCGTGTTGCCGGCGGAGACGAGCGAGCTGCCGCCCGCGATGATCAGCTGGTTGTCCGCGGCGAGGTTGGTCAGCGCGTCGATCGCCGCCTGCGGGGAGTTGACGTTGTCGACCACCGACACCGTCATGCCCTCCTTGGCGGCCACGGCCTGCACCCCGTCCAGGTAGGACTGGTAGAAGGCCTTGTCGTTGCGCGGCCCGGCGAGCACCACGCCGACCTTCGTGGGTGCGGCGGACGAGCCGGGTGAGGCCGTGCCGCCGCTGTCGGCGCCACCTCCACCGGAGCACGCGCTCAGCGCCAGGACCGCGGCGGCGACGGGAAGAGCGAGTACGCCGCGCCGTGCCAGCCGAGTGGCCGATCGGATCATCAGGTTCTCCTCAACCTGCGATCGAGCCCAGCCGGGGGCGGCTGAGATCTTGAGATCGCATTCTTGGTCGAACGATCGTGTCGGAGGTCGCATCGGGACGTCAAGACGTCCGTCGTGGTGTAACCGGCGCGCAACATTTGTTCTGTTCAGGTGCAAGGACGTGCGCGAACTCCACACTTGACAAGCGAGCGGGCACGGACTGAACTTTGAGATCTCAAATCGAGTAGGGGTGCAATGGAGAAGTCAGTCGCGGTTGCCAAGGCCCTCGAGAGCATCGACGAGGCCCGGGTGGTGTCCCTGGTGCAGGAGGTGTGCCGCATCCCCAGCGTCCTCGGCGACGAGCTCGCGTTCGCGAAGTACCTGGTCGACGTCATGAACGACTCGGACTTCACCGACGTACGCCTGCAGGACGTGCTGCCCGATCGCCCCAACGCCATCGGCGAGCTCGACTTCGGCGCCGGCCCCCGGGTCGTCCTGACCGGGCACCTCGACACCAAGCCCGCCTCGATCGGCTGGACCGTCACCGAGCCGTTCAGCGGTGAGCTCATCGACGGCCACGTCTACGGCCACGGGATCATGGACATGAAGGCCGCGCTGGTCTGCCAGCTCGTGGCCGCCGAGGCCGTCCGCGCCTCCGGCGTCCCCGTCGCCGGCACGCTGGCCTTCGCCGGAGTCAGCGACCACATGGGCGACCAGATCGGGTCGATCCGCTATTTCGACGAGTACTCCGCCGACCTCTGCGTGCTCGGCGAGCTGTCCGACAACGAGATCTACCTCGGCCACCGCGGCCGCTACTACTTCGACGTCACCGCCCAGGGCCTGTCCGCCCACACCTGCCACAAACCCATCGCCGTCAACGCGAACATGCTGGCGGCCAAGGCGATCCTGGAGCTCGACGCCTCCCGGCTCACCCCGGACCTCGAGCCATGGGTGCGCGACCTGTTCGGGGACGAGACCTTCATGGCCCCCGGCCGCGTCTACGGTGGGCTGCCGCCCGGCGGACCGTCGATGATTCCCGACGAGTGCGTCATCCGCGTCGACTGCAGGCCACAGCCCGGCGTCAGCGTCGAGACGGTGCGCGCCGAGCTGGACCGGTGCCTCGACACCGTCCGCGGTGCCGACCCCCGGTTCAAGGCCGCGGTCGAGCTCGCCGACGTCAAGTCGCCCTACGTCGCCGACCCCCACAGCCAGGTCGTGCAGACGATGGTCGACGCGGTGCGCCACGTCCGCGGCACCGAGCCCCCGCTGAAGGCCGCCGGCTGGCTCGGCGACACCGCGAGCTTCGGCGACCGCATCCCCACCGTGATCTTCGGTCCGGGTGGCGAACCCGTGTACTGCCCCGACGAGAACCTCTCCGTCGACGACATCGTCGAGGCGACCCGCGTCTACACCGCGTTCTCGACCCTGGCGCTGCTGGGATGACCGCACCGGCGACCGGCACCGCCGCTCCCTCGTTCGAGCACCTCCTCGCGCGTGACGACCTGGCGTGGATGGGGCAGAACACCACCCACCTCGAACCACCCGCCGAGGTCGTCGCCGCACTCGAGGAGAGCACGCGACGGCGCGAGTTCCAGCTCTACGCACCCGCGCTCGGCTTCGAGCGGCTGCGCAGCATGATCGTCGAGGATCTCGGGCTGACCGGCGCCGACGCCTGGATCACCGACGGTGCCGTCGGCGGGCTCCACCACATCTGCACCGGGTTGGCCGGTTCGATCTCCCGGGTCATCACGAGCGACCCGGGCTGGCCGTGGCCCGCACGCTTCGCCGGCCTCGAAGGCGTGCCGTCGACGACGCTGGACCTGTACTCCGCCGAGCAGGGCTACCGCGTCACCGCCGACCAGATCGCCGCGGTGATCGAGCCGCGCTCCCTGATCTACCTCATCGATCCGCTCAACCCGCTGGGCAGCCGCTACGACCGGGCCGAGCTCGCGGCCATCACCGACCTCGCCCGCGAGACCGGGTCGCTCGTCGTGCACGACTGCACCTACCGGCACTTCGCGACCGGTCACACCCTGGCCGCCGAGCTGTACCCCGAGGGCACGCTCACCACCTACTCGTTCTCCAAGTGGCTCGGCCTGGCCGGACTGCGGCTCGGAGCCGTCGTCGCCGTGCCCGAGCTCCTCCGGCGTCTGACCGCGGTGCCGTCGAACCCGTTGGGCGCCAACATCTCGGCTCAGCGCGCCGCGATCGCCGGGCTCACCGTGAAGGACGAGTGGCTCGCCCGGGTGCGTGCCACCAACACCCGCAACCAGGAGACGGTCCGCGCGGCGGTCGAGCGCAGCGGCCTCGGGCGGCTGGTCGTGTGGCCGTCGCACGGGAACTTCGTGGCCGTCGACGTCGCCGACAGCGGCTGGACCGCCGACGACCTGTGCGCCGCGATGCTCGACCACGACGTGTTCATCCGGCCGGGCACCTACCAGTCGCCACGCTTCGGCGAACGTTTCGTCAAGGTCAGCACCTCGGTCCCGGAGGAGTGGGCCGAGCGCTTCGCCGCGGCCTGGTCCGCGCTGTCGACGCCCGCCGGGGCCCGCTGATGGTCGCCTCCCCACGGCTGACCGAGCTCACCGTCGACGAGTACCGCGCCGCGAGCGGCCTCGAACTCGGCCGCCGGGTGGCCGGCGGCGAGCTCTCCCCCGTGCACCTCGCCGAGCTGGCCCTGCACCTCGCGGCCGACGCCGAACCCGCGATCAACGCCTACGCGACATTGCTGCCCGACCGGGCGCGCGCCGCCGCCGTCGAGCGGGAGGCCGAGGTCCGGGCCGGGACGGTCCGCAGCGTCCTGCACGGTGTCCCGATCGCGGTGAAGGACAACATGCTCGAGGAGGGGCTGCCCGCCGGGAAGGGGTCGCGGACCAGCCCGGACACCCCCGCCGCGGCGTCGTCGCCGATGGTCGGACGGCTGCTGGAGGCCGGCACCGTCGTCATCGGCCGCACCACGACACCGGAGTTCGGCTGGAAGGGCACCGGCATCTCCCCGCGCACGGGCGTGACCCGCAACCCGTGGGACCCGGCCCGCAACTCCGGCGGGTCCAGCGCCGGGTCGGGCGCCACCGTCGGCAGCGGTGCCGTGCCCATCGCCACCGGGACCGACGCCGGCGGGTCCGTCCGCATCCCCGCGGCGTTCTGCGGCGCCGTCGGACTCAAGCCGACGCTCGGGGCCATCCCGGTCTGGCCCGGTACCGTGAACGAGAACCTCTCCCACGCCGGACCGATCACGCGCGACGTCCGGGACGCGGCCGCCGTGCTCGCCCTGACCCGCGGACCCGACGCGCGAGACCCGCAGTCCTACTGGTCGAACCCGCCGGCCGGTGACGGTGGCCGCCGGCTGCGCATCGGCGTCGTCCGCAGCCCCTTCGGCATCGACCCGGACGGAGACGTCGCGGAGTCCGTGTACCCCGCTCTCGACGCGCTCGTCGCGTCCGGGCGTGCCGACCACCACGAGGTCACGCTGCCCGCAGACCTGCCGCGCAGCGTGTTCGAGGCACTGTGGGTGACCGGCCGCGGCCTGGGCTTCCGCGAGCTGGCCCGCTCGCGCGGGTCCGAGATGGACCCCGGGCTGGTCCGGCTGGGCCCGCTCGCCGAGGAGTACTCCCTCGCCGACTACTACGCGGCGCTCACCGCGCGCCGTGAGTTCAACGCCGCGATGGCCGGGTTCCTCGACGAATGGGACCTGCTGGTCATGCCGACGATGCCGGTCACGGCGTTCGTGGCCGACGCCGAGGTCCCCCCGGGCGGTGAGGGCGACGCACCGCTGCCGTGGATCACCTGGACGCCCTACACCTACCCGTTCAACATCAGCGGGCAGCCGGCCGTCACACTGCCCTGCGGTCTCGGGGGCCCGACGATGCCCACCGGTGTGCAGGTCGTCGGGCCGTGGGGACACGACGAGCGCGTCCTCGGCTACGCCGCACACGCCCAGGACGTGCTGGTCCGCACGAACCTGCGCACCGTCGCCTGGCCACCAGGTGAGATCCGGGGGCGACCGGACGCACCCGAGAGTGCAAGGTAGTACCCCACGACCCGGCGGCACCCCGTCGTGCCGGAGCGAAGGAACGAGCATCCATGCCCAGGCCAGCACTCGAGCCCCCGACCCCCGACGGGTCCGTGGGGCTGCGGCTCGCACCGCTCGACACCTCCGTGGACAGCCACCTCCAGATCAAGGAGGTGGTGTACCGGCGGCTCGTGCGCGCCATCGTCGAGCTCGAGCTCGAACCCGGCCGCCAGTTGCGGGAACGCCAGCTCGCAGAGCAGATGGGCGTCAGCAAGACACCCATCCGCGAGGCCATCGTGCGCCTGGAGAAGGAAGGGCTCGTCACCGTCGCGCCCTACCGGGGGGCGATCGTTCGCGGCTACTCCCACGGCGACGTCCGCGAGATCTACGAGCTGCGCGAACTGCTCGAGGGCTTCTGCGCCCGGCGCGCCGCCATGCAGATCAACGAGTCCGACGAGGCCGACCTGCGTGCCAACGTCCGGCGTAGCCGCGCCCTCCTCGACCAGGGCACGACCGACGAGATTCCTGCCCTCTTCGACGAGTTCGACCGCATCCTCTACCGGCAGGCCGCCGGGCACCGCATCGGCGGCCTGCTGGTGGAGCTCGACCTGCACCTCGAACGACTGGGCAACCTGACGGTCGGCGTGCCGGGACGTCTCGACGCATCCGTGCGCCAGCACGAGGAGATCGTCACCGCGATCACCAAGCGCGACCCGGGTGCGGCCGAGGCCGCCTGTCGCGAGCACATCCGCAGCGTCTTCGCCGACCTCATCAACGCGCTCCCGGAGCAGCTGACGCGCACCCCCACGGCCTGAACCGCTCAGCGGCGCAGGGCGGTCTCGCGGTCCATGTGCGAGAGCTTCTGCGGGTTGCGGACGGCGTAGAGGCCGGTGACGCGGCCGTCGTCGATGCGCAGGGCGACGACGCTGTCGAGCTCTCCGTCGATACGCAGCACCAGCGCGGGGTAGCCGTTGACCAGAACCGGTTCCAGGGTGACCTCCCCGGGGACGCGGGTCCAGCCGGTGGTGAGCAGCCGGCCGACCTTGTCGGCACCGACGACGGGCCGCAGCACCGCCTGCTTGATGCCGCCGCCGTCGCCGAGGAGGACGACGTCGGGGGCGAGGACGTCGAGCAGTCCCTGCAGGTCGCCGGTCTCGACGGCGCGGCGGAAGGCGTCGAGGGCACCGCGGCTCTCGTCCTGGGTGACGACGCCGCGAGGCCTGCGGGCGGCGACGTGCGCGCGGGCGCGGTGGGCGATCTGCCGGACGGTCGCGGGGGTCTTGTCGACGGCCTCGGCGATCTCGTCGTAGCCCACGTCGAACACGTCGCGCAGCACGAAGACAGCACGTTCGAGGGGCGCGAGGGTCTCCAGGACCAGCAGCATCGCCATCGAGACGCTGTCGGCGAGCTCGACGTCGTCGGCGACGTCGGGGGTGGTGAGCAGGGGTTCGGGCAGCCATGACCCGACGTAGGACTCCTTGCGCCTGCCGAGGGTCCGCAGCCGGGTCAGGGCCTGGCGGGTGGTGATGCGCACCAGGTAGGCGCGGTGGTCGCGGATGTCGGCGAGGTCGACGGTGGCCCAGCGCAGCCAGGTCTCCTGCAGGACGTCCTCCGCGTCGGCGGCGGAGCCGAGCATCTCGTAGGCGACGGTGAAGAGCAGGTTGCGATGGGCGACGAACGACGCGGTGGCGGTCACGGGGTCCTCCTGTCGACGCCCATGAGACGCCGCGTCCGCGCCGCCTGTGACAGTGGGGCCCGTCACACCCGCACGCTGTCACGCGCGCCCGCCCACCGGCATCTCGTGTCCGTCACCGAGTCCCACGGAAGGACGAGATCATGGACGCCCGCATCGACCTGTTCGGCAACGACCTCGCGGCCACGTTCGGCAAGCGGTTCGCCAACGCGGCCATGGTGATCCACCGGTCGTCGCTGCCGGCGGCGACCCAGGAGCTGGTGTCGTTGCGCGCCAGCCAGATCAACGGCTGCGGATTCTGCACCGACATGCACACCAAGGACGCCGCCGCGGCGGGCGAGACCCAGGAGCGGCTGAACATGGTCGCCGCCTGGCGAGAGGCGACGCTGTTCACCGAGGCCGAGCGCGCCGCACTCGCCCTCGCCGAGGAGGGAACCCGGCTCGCCGACGCACACCAGGGTGTGTCGGACGAGACGTGGGCGCAGGTCCGCGAGCACTACGACGACGACCAGGCCGCCGCGCTCGTCTGCCTGCTGGCGCTGGTCAACGCGGCGAACCGGATGAACGTCATCGCGCGGACCCCGGCCGGCGGCTACCAGCCCGGCATGTTCGCCGCGATGACCGCGTGACTCAGCGCCAGCCCAGCTCCGGCGCCAGGTGGATCAGCACGCTCTCGATCACGTGCGCGTTGTAGTCGACACCCAACTGGTTGGGCACCGTCAGCAGCAGCGTGTCGGCGGCGGCGACCGCCTCGTCCTCGGCGAGCGCGGCGACGAGCTTGTCGGGCTCACCCGCGTACGTCCTGCCGAAGCGGGCGTTGCCGCCATCGATCCAGCCGACCTGGTCGGTGCTGTCGCGCTGCTGCCAGAACAGCGCCTTGTCGAGGTCGGACACGATCGGGAAGATGCTGCGGCTCACCGATACCCGCGACTCCCGCTCGTGCCCGGCGACGTGCCAGGCGTCGCGGTAGCGCTGGATCTGCTCGGCCTGCAGCTGGTGGAACGGCACGCCGGTGTCCTCGGTGAGCAGCGTCGAGCTCATCAGGTTCATGCCCCGCTCGGCGGCCCACTCGGCGGTGGCGCGCGACCCCGCGCCCCACCAGATCCGGTTGCGCAGACCCGGCGCGTACGGCTCGACGCGCAGCAGCCCGGGCGGGTTGGGGAACATCGGTCGCGGGTCGGGCTCGGCGAAGCCCTCACCCTCGATGACCTCGAGGAAGCGCAGCGCGTGCTCGCGGGCCATGTCGGCGTCGGTCGTGCCGTCCGCCGGGATGTGCCCGAAGTACCGGTATCCGTCGACGACCTGCTCGGGCGATCCGCGGCTGATGCCCAACTGGAGACGGCCGCCGGAGATGAGGTCGGCGGCGCCGGCGTCCTCGGCCATGTACAGCGGGTTCTCGTAGCGCATGTCGATGATGCCGGTGCCGAGCTCGATGCGTGACGTGCGCGCGCCCGCCGCCGCGAGCAGTGGGAACGGCGACCCGAGCTGCCGCGCGAAGTGGTGGACGCGGAAGTAGGCGCCGTCGGCGCCCAGCTCCTCCGCGGCCACCGCGAGCTCGATCGACTGCAGCAGCGCGTCGGCGGCCGAGTGCACCCTCGAATGCTGCGTGTCCGCCCAGTGCCCGAAGGACAGGAACCCGATCCTCTTCACGGGCGCACCAACGGGTGCCCCGACGCCGCTATTCCCTGTGAGTGGCGATAGTCGCCATGGCGACTGTCGCCACTCACGACCGTCTGGCAGGGTCCGCCGTATGGACGTCGCGCTCCCGCTGATCGGGTTCGGCCTACCCGTGTCGGGAAGCTGGGCCACGCCGGACACGATGCGCCACATCGCATGCCGCGCCGAGGAGCTCGGCTACGCGTCACTGTGGACGTTCCAGCGTGTCCTCGACCCCGTCGACGCCGACCTCGGCGAGTCACACCGGTCGGTGTTCGACTCGGTCGTCGCGCTCGCGCACGTCGCCGGGTGCACCTCCCGGATCGGCCTCGGGACCGCGACCCTCTGCGCCCCCTTCACCCCGCCTGCGCTGCTCGCCAAGACGATGGCGTCGCTCGACGTGCTGTCCGGCGGTCGGCTGTCCGTCGGGCTCGGGATCGGCTGGATGCCGCAGGAGTACACCGCCGCCGGGATCCCGTTCGTCCGGCGCGGGGCCCGGATGGAGGAGTACCTGCGCTGCCTGCAGGCACTCTGGACGCGAGACCCCGTCGAGTTCGACGGCGAGTTCTACACGGTCCCGCGCTCCCACGTCGCCCCGGAACCGGTGCAACGCCCGCACCCGCCGCTGCTGCTCGGCGGTACTGCTCCGCCGGCGCTGCGCCGGGCCGGGCGGCTCGCGCAGGGCTGGATCGGGAGCAGTCACCAGGACCTCTCCGTCATCCGGACCTGCGCGGACCTGGTGCGCGAGGGCGCGGCCGCGTCCGGGCGCGATCCGTCGGCGGTGCGGATCGTCGTGCGGGGCGTCGCCGATCTCCTACCGTCGCCGCCTTCAGGTCGCCGACGTCCGTTGCAGGGCACCCGCGAGCAGATCCTCGACGACCTTCGCGCGCTCCGGACCCAGGGCGCGACCGAGGTGTTCCTCGACCTCAACCTCCTACCGCGGGTGGGCTCTCCCTCCGCGGATGCCGGATCGTCGGTCGCGCTGGCGGAGCAGGTGCTCGACGCCTTCGCACCCTGAGGGGTGCGTGGGTGTCACTTGAGCTCGACGAACAGCGCGTGCGTCGGGACGTCGCCGATGTTCTCGCCGATGTGGGTCTGCGCGTCGACCCAGCGGGCCTGGTGCTGCGTCTGCTCCACCTCGACCTCTCGCCCGCCGACGGTCAGCCGCCGCCGGAACGTGGCCAGCGGGATGATCACCATGTCGGGATGGTCGTGCTCGCAGGTCCGGTCGCCCGGCTCGTCGCGGTACTCCAGCACCCGCACCCGCTCGTTCTCGAACACCACCGAGTACAGGCCCGGGTCGGTGACGACCGGGTCCGTGCTCGCCGCCGCGCTCGTCGTGTCCGTGCTCATGCGACACCTCCACGTCGTGGGACGTTCGTGGGACTTCAGTACCATGAAGGCACTACGGTACCGTCGCCGTCAATGGCCATCCCGTACGAACTGACCGGCCGGCGCAACCAGAAGGCCCGCACTCGCACCGCGCTCGTCGACGCGGCCCGCGAGCTGCTGTCCCGCGGGACGACGCCGACGGTCGAGGACGCCGCCGAGGCCGCCGCGGTCTCCCGCACCACGGCCTACCGCTACTTCCCGAACCAGCGCGCCCTCGTCGCGGCCGCCTACCCCGAGGTCGACCAGTCGTCACTGCTTCCGGAGAACCCTCCCGACGACCCCGAGCAGCGCCTCGACCTGCTGCTCCACGCCACCAACCGGATCGTCCGCGACTGGGAGATGCAGCTGCGGGCGGCGCTACGGCTGTCGTTGGAACCCGGGTCCGACCCGACGGAGCCGGTGATGCGGCGGGGCCGGGTGATCGGCTGGCTGGCCGACGCGCTCGAACCCCTCGCGACGACGCACCCGGCGGTCGACCGGGACCGGCTCGCCGTCGCGATCCGCGCCGCGACCGGCATCGAGGCCTTCGTGTGGCTGGTCGACGTCGCCCGCTACTCCCCCGACGACGCCCTGGCGACGATGCATTGGAACGGACTCGCGATCCTGCGAACAGCACTGCGCGACGGCGCCCCGTGAGAACGACCCCGCCGAGTTCGAGACGCGGGGCTGCGTTCCCTGTGGTGGAGGACACATCGTCAAGGGTCCAGCGCCTTCTGTCGATGGCGCCCACGTCGCGCGACAGTGGGCGGGCCCCACATCGCCGTGGGGCACTGAGGAGGCTCCCGATGTACGCGCGGGTCAACACCATATTCGGGCTGCGAGCCAAGGTCGATTCCGGCGTCGCCCACATCGAGGAATGCGATCGAGATGCGGTCGAGTCGGCGGACGGCAACAGGGGCCTGACCACGCTCGTCGATCCGGAGGCCGGCGTCATCGTCGCGATGTCCTACTGGGACGATCCGCAGCATTCCTCCGGGGCCGTCCTGACCCGCGCGCGTGAGGACGCCGCGGTGGCCGCAGGTGGTGAGCTGGTCGCCGAGAGCTTCGAGGTCGTCGTCGCCGAACGACCCGCGGTTCCCGATCCCGGTGCGGCGGTGCGGATGACCCGGGTGCAGCTCGAGCCATCGAGGATCGACGCCGGGCTGGCCTTCGTCCGCGACGAGCTTCTGCACCGCATGTCCGCCGCCACCGGTCTGTGCAGCTCCGAGGTCCTCGTCGATCAGAAGAACGGCAGCCTGCTGCTCGTGACCACCTGGACGGACCAGGATGCGGCAGGCCGCGCAGACGCCCTCCTCGAGGAACTGCCCGCCGCCGCCACGAGGCAAGCCGGGACAATCTTTCCCCGGTCCGAGGCGTACGTGCTGGTCCGGCAGTCCGCGCGCTCCGACTGACTCGCGGGGCGCCGCCGCAGCCCGACAACTGCGGCACAATACGCGCGAAGGAGACGAACCTCGTGATCGAGGAGCTGCGGACACAGATCATGGCGGCCCAGGAGCGCATCGTCGCCGCTGTCGAAGCCGATGAGCCGAACCAGGCTGCCCGGCACCGCGCGCGTCTCGAGGACCTCATCGAGATAGCCGACCGGCACGACATCGACGTCAGTGCCTGGGTCGATCAGAACCTGTTGCGTGGCTGAGCTGAGAGTAACCGGCGCCAGGCTGGGCTCCGCCCCCAGTTCGAGGGGCTGCGCAGCCTCGGTGGGCGAACCCCTCGATGCGTTGGGTGTCGCCGACGGGCATCGAGATCACACGGCGTTCGTCGCGCGTGCTCGCGGTACTGAACGGCCTCCCCGCGTGGGAACCGCTCGACGGTGGTCGGGGCGTTGGCGCCGGTGAAGACGATGCTGCACCGTGGTCGGCGATCGTTTGCCTTGTGCCACAGCCCGATCGCACCTGAGGGGCCACCGACCCGTCGAACACGCAGGCAGAGCTGCGCGTGATCGTCGCGGCCGCCGGCTTCGAGTGGGTGACGTCCCACGTCCACCGCAAGACCGTCGCCGCCCCACCAAAGATGGGGGTGAAAGAGCGGCGTGATCTTGAAATCAGCTCGGGTTAGGCCTCTGAGCTGGGAGAAAGCTCCTCCGACTGGACTCGAACCAGTAACCCTGCGATTAACAGTCGCATGCTCTGCCAATTGAGCTACGGAGGACCGCTGTGCCGGTCGGGCGCCGCCCTTCCGACTCGCAAACCTTAGCGCACCCGTTCGGCCGCATCGTCCGGGGGGCCCTGTCCTCCAGGGCACCCGGCGGACCGACGGCTGGGGCAGGATGGGGCGCGTACACGGACGACCTGCGGAGGCGACATGCTGAAGTTCTTGTTGGGTGCGGCCGTCGGGTACGTGTTGGGGGCGCGGGCCGGGCACGAGCGCTACGAGCAGCTGGTGCGGACCTACCAGCGCGTCACCGACCACCCTGCGGTGCAGGGCGCGGCGGGGGTGGTGCGGGCACGGGTCGAGGAGGTCGTCACCGGCAACCCGCACGGGGACTCGTCGTCGAACGGGCGCGGTCACTGACCTCTCGGCGGCGGGCGCCGGGTGGTCCGGCGGTCTAACTGCGGCACCTCGAGATCGACGCGGCAGCGGTCCCCGAGGAACCCGGCTACCCGTTCGATCTCGCCGTCGTCGCCGCCCTGCGCGGCCGGCGGTTGGAGCTCGGGCCGGGTGTGACGTTCCTGGTGGGCGAGAACGGGTCCGGGAAGTCGACGCTCGTCGAGGCGATCGCGGTCGCGGCGGGGTTCAACGCGGAGGGCGGGTCGCGGTCGTTCCGGTTCACGACGCGCTCGAGCGAGTCCGCGTCGGGCGGGGCTCTGCGGGTGGTCGTTCCTCGACCTGCTCGACCACCGGTTCCGGCCCGGCAGGCTCTACCTGCTCGACGAGCCGGAGGCGGCGCTGCCGGTGACGGGCTGCATGGCGGCACTGGCGCGTATCCACGAGCCGGCGCGACAGGGGTCGCAATTCATCGTCGCGACGCACTCGCCGATCCTGGCGGCGGTCCCGCGGGCGCGGATCCTGGAGATCGGTGACGACGGACGGCTGCGCACCGTCGAGCACGACGACGCGCTGCCGGTCGTGACGACGCGCGCGTTCCTCGCCGATCCCGCCCGACACGTGCGAGAGCTGCTGAAGCCCTAAGAGAGCTTGTGCGCCACCGCGAAGATGCGCCGGAACGGGAGCCAGGTCGTGCCGTCGGCGCGCATCGGGTAGGCCTCGCGCAGCAGCGGGGCGAGCTCGGCGCGGAAGTCGTCGTACTCCGCAGGATCGAGCGCGTCGCGGACCGGGCGCAGCGCAGTGGCGCTGATCCAGGTGAGGACGGGGTCGTCGCCGGTGAGCCGCTGCAGGTAGGTCGTCTCCCAGACGTCGACGGCGACGCCGGGTCGGCCCAGGATCGAGGCGTAGTCGGCGGGTTCCTGCACCGCGAGCTCGTCGCGCAGGGTGAGGCCGCGGCGGGCCGCGAGCTCGCGGGACAGCGCGTGCGAGGGGGCGCCGAAGTTGCCGGGCACCTGCATCGCGAACCAGCCGCCGGCCGGCAGCGCGTCGACCCAGCGGGCGAGCAGCTCCGGGTGCGTGGGCACCCACTGCAGCACGGCGTTGGTGACGACGACGTCGACGTCCGGGCCGGGCGTCCAGGTCTCGACCGGCGCGAGCGTCGCGTCGATCCCGCGCGACCGGGCGGCCTCGACCATGTCGGGCGAGGAGTCCAGGGCCTCGACGGCGGCGTCGGGCCAGCGCCGGGTGAGGACCTCGGTGAGGTGGCCGGGCCCGCAGCCGAGGTCGACGACACGGCGCGGGGCGTCGGCGCCGATGCGGGCGACGAGGTCGAGGAACGGGCGGGAGCGGGCGTCGTCGAACTGGAGGTAGAGCGCGGGGTCCCAGGTGGTGCCGGTCATGCCTGCCGGGCCTTCCTCGCCACCTCGACGGCGAGGCGACGCACGAGCTCGGGGTCGGTTCCCGGGTCGGGGCGGACCTGCAGGACCGACCCGTCGGAGCCCGCGACCTTGCGCTGCAGGAACCACGCGCCGCCGCCGGGCAGGTCGCGATGGTGGCGCGACCGGATCGAGCCGGTGACACGCTCGTGCACGATCTGCGGCACCTTGCCCGGGTCGTCGAGGCGCAGGCGCCGCGGCGGGAGGTCGGTGAGCAGCACGACGCCGTCCTCCACCGATGCGGTGGCCTCCGTGACGACGAGCGCGCCCTCACCCCAGACGGCCTTGCTGACGAGGTGCCAGCCGATGCGGCGCGGGGCGTCGCCGGGCAGCCAGATGCCCCACGACGTCGCGACGACATGGCTGCCGCCGACGATCGGGGCAGCGGCGAGGACCCGCTCGTCGGGATCGAGGGAGGCGTCGAAACCCGCCGGCAGCTCACCGCGGCCCGTCACGATCTGGGTGAGGCGGTTCATCAGACCCATCAGACGACGGCTCCCATCGCCTTGTCGCGCAACGCGATCCGGTACTGCTCGAGCGGCACGAGGTCACCGAAGAGCTGGTGGTAGGCGTCGGCCTCCTCGACGGGGTTGGTGCGCTGCAGCCGCGCCTTGAGCTCGGCGATCTGCGACTCGACGAGCGCGAGCCGCACCCCGGCGACGACGCTGCTGACGTAGCGGGCCTCGTCGGTGAGGCCGTTGCCGTTGTTGCCGCCGCGGGCGGTCCGACGTGGCAGCTGCATCGGCTCGACGGCGAGCTCGTGGACGAGCCCCCGGAACTCGGGGACGCACTCGGCGCCGACGGCCTCGATCCACGCCTGGCCCGACACCCCGCCGCACACGCCGCCGGCCGCGGCGACGGCCCGGTGCACCCCGGCGAACGCGGGGTGGGTGAACGCGGCCTCGGGCAGCTCGTCGTAGGCGGGGCCGGCGACGGCGGGCTCCTGCAGCGCCGCCTTCACGGCCTCGCGCTGCAGGTGCAGGCGCGGGTCGTCCTTGGCCGGGGCGCCGACGGGCGGCGCGGGCCGGCGGCCGCGGGACGGCTCGGCGGGTGCGCCCGCGGACTCGCGGACCCGGCGGACGACCATTGCGATGTCGTCCCAGCTGGTCCAGCCGGCGAGGCGGCGGGCGTACTCGTCGCGAAGATCCTCGCGGCGGATCCGCGCGACCAGCGGGACGCAGCGTTGCAGGGCGGCGACGCGGCCCTCGGCGGTGTCGAGGTCGTGCTCGCGCAGCATGGAGCGGATCGCGAACTCGAACAGCGGCTCGCGGCGGGCGACGAGGTCGCGCACGGCGGTGTCGCCGCCGGACTGGCGCAGCTCGCAGGGGTCCTGGCCGTCGGGGGCGATGGAGACGAACGTCTGCGCGGCGAAGCTCTGGTCGCCCTCGAACGCCTTCAGCGCGGCGGCCTGGCCGGCGGCGTCGCCGTCGAAGGTGTAGATGACCTCGCCGAGGTCGAAGCTGTCGTCGCCGATGAGCCGGCGGATCACGGACACGTGCTCGGCGCCGAAGGCCGTCCCACAGGAGGCGACGGCGGTGGGGACGCCGGCGAGGTGCATGGCCATGACGTCGGTGTAACCCTCGACGACGACGACCTGCCGGCGCCTGGCGATCTCGCGCTTGGCGAGGTCGAGCCCGAACAGCACGTGGGTCTTGCGGTAGACGGGCGTCTCGGTGGTGTTGAGGTACTTGGCCTCGATGCCGTCGTCGTCGTGGAGCCGGCGGGCGCCGAAGCCGACGACGTCGCCGCCGAGGTCGCGGATCGGCCAGAGCAGGCGGCGGTGGAACCGGTCGATCGGGCCGCGCCTGCCCTCCTTGGACAGTCCGGCCTTCATGAGCTCGTCGAGGGTGAACCCGTTGGCCAGCAGGTGTTTGGTGAGCAGGTCCCAGCCGGCGGGGGCGTAGCCGCAGCCGAAGTGGGCGGCCGCGGCGGCGTCGAACCCGCGCGCGGCGAGGAATTCGACGGCCGCGGCGGCCTCGGGGCCGCGCAGCTTCTCCGTGTAGAACCCCGCGGCCTTGCGGTTGGCCTCCAGCAGCCGCGAGCGGGTCCCGCGGTCGCGCTGGACGGAGCTGCCGCCGCCCTCGTAGGTCAGCCGGACGCCGACCTTCTCCGCGAGCCGCTCGACGGCCTCGACGAACCCGACGACTTCGATCTTCATGACGAAGTCGATGACGCTGCCGCCCTCGCCGCAGCCGAAGCAGTGGAACGTGCCGTGCGTGGGCCGGACGTTGAACGACGGCGTCTTCTCGTCGTGGAAGGGGCACAGGCCCTTCAGCGAGCCGGCACCGGCGCGGCGCAGGGCGACGTACTCGCCGATGACCTCGTCGATCCGGGCGCGGTCGCGGACCTCCATGATGTCGCTGTCCCGGATACGCCCTGCCACGTCGCCGAGTCTAGGCGGAGGCCGGGTGTCAGGTCGCGAGGACCAGGCAGAACGGATGACCGACGGGGTCGATGTAGACGCGGAACGTCCCACCGGGCTGGACGTCGGCCTTCGTGGCGCCGATGCCGAGGACGAACCCCTCGCCGGCGTCGAGGTCGGGGACGTCGAAATCGAGGTGCGCCTGCTGCGGGTGCTCCTGCAGCGGCCACTGCGGCGGGCGGTAGTCGCTCACCTGTTGGCAGGCGATCGTGACGGGGCCGTCGGCGACGAGCTCACGCCAGTCGTCGTCGGTGTCGCCCTCGGCGAGGGGCCAACCGGTGAGCGCCGAGTAGAAGCGGATCAGCGCGTCGGGGTCGGGGCAGTCGAGCGCGACGACGGACAGCCGCGGGGTGGGGCGGGTCATCGTCGCGACGGTAGCCGCCCGGGTGCGCGTCCGCTGTGGTCGATCAGCAGCGGGACCGCGGTCATCACGGCGAAGAGCAGGACGGCGGCGACGAGGGCGGACCAGGTCAGGACATCGTGAAGGACCATGGCTCCACGGTGGCCCCGCAGGCCGTGCCGCGGCTGCGAGCGGGCTGGGAGCCCGCTGAGAGAAGCAGGTCAGGCGGCGACGGACCGGGGGACGACGGCGTCGAGGGACTCGGGCGCGCGACGCGGCTGCGGGATGAGGGGGGCGTCGGACTCGACGCGGCCGACGGCGTCGGCGTAGAGCGGCAGGGCCGCCATGGCCAGCAGCAGGACGATGCCGGCGCCGCCGGCGAGGACGGTCAGGACGTCGGACAGCATGTTCATACCCCCGACATCTCTTCGCGGCGCCCGTGTGTTACCTCATTCGGCGGCGTGTCCGGCGTGTCGCTGCTACGTCATTCGGACGAGTGAACGGGCGCGCGCTCAGGACGTCGCCCGATCTCGCGAGGACCACCGCGAGGGCGAGCGCGACGACGACCTCGATCGCGAAGCCGATGGTCTGCAGGGTGGCGTCCAACGCACTGAATCCGTGCAGGTGGAAGCTGTGGAAGACGACGTGCGGGACCGTCCAGACGCCGAACACCACGAGCGTGATCGCGACGAGCCTGCGGTCGAGCCAGATCGCCGCGGCGACGAGCAGGACCGTCAACGCCAGGCTGAGCGCGCCGACGTCGCGGACGAGGTGCTCGTTGTAGGGCGGCAGCGCCGAGACCCAGCTGCGGCCGGGCGTGGGGAAGTCGTCGTAGAACGAGCGCGGCGCGGGCAGCGCCCAGAGCCCGACGAATGCCTGGGTCGCGGCCAGCACGAGCAGGCCGGCACGGAGCACGATGCGCGTGTTCACGACGTCCCCAGGAACTGTTCGAAGGTCACCGTGCCGTCGGTGTGCTCGGGCGCGGTGTGCGCGCCCGTCCGGTAGCCGCGGGCGATCGCGCCGGGCAGCCGCAGCGCGACGACGCGGCGGCGTGTGCCGGTCGCGGCGAGCCAGGCACGGCCGAGGTCGGCCATGTCGCGCACCTGGGGACCGCCGAAGTCGTCGGCCCGGCCTGCCGCGGGTTCCAGTGCGAGCTTCGCCAGCCGGGCGGCGACGTCGGTGACGTCGACGGGCTGGAACGGAGTGGCTTTCAGGACCGGCAGCACACCGGTGCGCGAGCCCGCCGAGAACATCGTCGCCAGCAGGTCGTGGAACTGGGTGGCGCGCAGGATCGTCCACGGCAGACCGCTGCCGGTCACGATCTTCTCGGCGGCGAGCTTGGCGCGGTAGTAGGGCATCGGCACCGTCTCGATGCCGACGATCGACACGTACACCAGGTGCGGGCTCCCTGCGCGGGCCGCCGCGTCGACGAGCGTGCGGGTGGTGTCGGCGTCGCCGCGCGGCGCGGTCGCGCAGTGCACGATCACGTCGGCACCGCGGACGGCGTCGTCGATGCCGGCGCCGGTGCGCAGGTCGCCGACGACTCGGCCCTGTCCCGCGGTGCGGCTGAGCACGCGCGGAGCGCGCCCGTCGCCACGGAGCCGCTCGACGAGGGCACGGCCCAGCTTGCCCGTGCCCCCGGTGACGAGGATGTCCATCGGTCCTCCTCCTTCGGTGGTTTCCCGTGGGACGGGGCCGGGGCCCGGATCGTGACGGTGTGCGGACGTGACGCGCGTCGCGCCGGGTAGCGTCCGCGCCGTGACCGCCGACGCCGTGGCCTTCGAGACCTACCGCGCGCACCTGCTGGGCGTCGGCTACCGGATCACCGGCAGCCTGGCCGACGCCGAGGACGCCGTCCAGGAGGCGTGGCTGCGGTTCGCCGCACAGGACGTCGACGTGATCGACGAGCCCCGGGCATGGCTGACCACCGTCGTCGGACGGCTGTGCCTGGACCGGTTGCGCTCCGCGGCGGTGCGGCGCGAACGCTATGTCGGCCCCTGGCTGCCCGAGCCCCTCGTCACCACCCCCGGCGACGACGACCCGCTCGCCGTCGTCGTCCGCGACGAGGGCGTGCGAATGGCCGCGATGCTCGTGCTGGAGCGGCTGAGCCCGCCGCAGCGGGTCTCGTTCGTGCTGCACGACGCCCTCGACCTGCCGTTCGGCCGCATCGCCGAGGTGCTCGACTGCTCCGAGGCCACGGCCCGTCAGCACGCCAGCCGGGCCCGCCGCATCGTCGCCCAGGCCGACGTGCCGCCGCGCGCGACCGACGCCGAGCAGCAGACCGTCCTCGCCGCGTTCGCCGAGGCTCTCGCCGGCGCCGACACCGACCGGATCGTCGCGTTGCTGCACCCCGACGTCGTCATGCTCACCGACAGCGGCGGCAAGGCCTCCGCCGCGCGGCGCCCGATCGTCGGCCCCGCGGACGTCAGCCGGCTGCTGCTCGGGCTGCTGCGCAAGTACGGCAACGGGCTCGCGACGGGCTGGACGCCGGTCGTCGTCAACGGGGAGCTGGGTGTGCGGACCGAGGCGGTGGGCAAGGCGCCCGCGTCGGTCGCCGTGCTCTCGATCACGAACGGGCGGATCCGAAGTGTGTTCCAGGTGGTCAACCCGGACAAGCTATGACCCGGTCGGGATCTCCTGGCTACTCCCCCGTGTCGCTCCGGCACCCAGGGTGAGCGTCAGGCGAGGATTCCCGGGTGCGAACGGTACGGGCGTGGCGACGGGTGGTTCCGGTACTGGCGGCGGTGGCCGCCCTGAGCGTGGGGGCGTCGGGATGTGCCGCCCTGCAGACCACCGGGTTCCAGGTGGGGCCCGCCGACGTGCCCGCGGCAGGTACGACCACCACCGGTGACGCCGCCACCGCCCTCGCGGCGCTGCCCGTGAAGGGCCGCGCCCCCAAGACCGGTTACGAGCGCGAACAGTTCGGGCCGGCGTGGTCCGACGTCGATCGCAACGGCTGCGACCAGCGCAACGACGTCCTCGCCCGGGACATGACCGGCGAGACGTTCAAGCCCGGCACCAAGGACTGCGTCGTCCTCACCGGCACCCTGGCCGACCCGTACACCGGGAGGACGATCGCCTTCCAGCGCGGCCAGGGCACCAGCGAGAAGGTCCAGATCGACCACGTCGTGGCGCTGTCGGACGCCTGGCAGAAGGGCGCCCAGCAGCTCGACGCGCCGACCCGCAAGCTGCTCGGCAACGACCCCCTCAACCTGCTGGCCGTCGACGGGCCGACGAACCAGTCCAAGGGCGACGGCGACGCCGCGACGTGGCTGCCGCCGTCGAAGGCCTACCGCTGCGACTACGTCGCCCGCCAGGTCGCGGTGAAGACGAAGTACACGCTGTGGGTCACCGCCGCCGAGCGCGACGCGATCTCGCGCATCCTGGCCGAGTGCCCCGGCCAGGCGCTGCCGGCGGACAGCACGATCACACGCTGAACCCAGCGCTCACAGGCTCCGGTCACAGACGGACCTTGCAGGCCGCGTCGAAACCCTGGGCGGTGATGCCGAGGGCGTGGTTGCTGCGGGCGCGCATGTTCTCCAGCGCGACCGCATGGGTGAGCTCCACCAGGCCGGCGTGGCCGAACTCGCGCTGCAACTCCGCGACCTGCTCGTCGGTGACCGTCGTCGGGGTCGAGGTCATCGCGTCGGCGTAGGCGATCGCGAGCCGCTCGTGGTGGCTGTAAAGGGGGTCGGTGGCGTAGGAGTCGATGTGGCGCAGGCGGTCCACGTCGAGACCCTCGAGGCGCTGCAGCATCGTGCCGAAGTCGACGCACCACGAGCAGCCGACCTGCGTCGCCGTCCGGTACACCGCGATCTCGCGGACCGCGCCGGGCAGCAGCGTCGACGCCTTCAGGTAGGCCGCCTCCGACACCAGCCCCGCCCAGAACAGCTTCCGGTGGTGACGGGCGACCGCGAACGGCTCGGGCACGTCGCCGAAGCGGCGCCGCGCCATCCGATACACCAGCCGCCCCACCAGGCCCGCGTCACGCTCGGCCACCGCGGGAATCCGTGCCATCTGTCGACCTCCGTCGTCTCGTCCGTCGGAGGTGGGACGGGACAGCGCCCGCGTTCGTGACAGGGACGTTCAGACGCGGCGCAGACGCGCGTGCCAGGTCAGCGCCTGCTGGTCGGTGAGCATCGCGATCTGGTCGACGACGACGCGCAACCGGGCGGCGTCGTCGGCGGCGACGGCCCAGTCCTCGGCCCGGACCGGGTCGAGGCCGCCGGGCGCACCCGCGAGCAGCGACGCCGCCAGCTCGGCCAGCAGCTCCCGCTGCCGCGCCTGCATCGCGAGCCGCGCCGGGTCGGCCATCACGTACCGGACGGCGACCGCCTTGAGCAGCGCCACCTCGGCGGCGGCGCCGGGTGGGACGACGAGGTCGGCCGCGTAGCGGGTGACCGGCGCGTCGGGGTCGGGAAGGGCGTCGAGGGTCGCGTCGGTGGCGGCGCGGACGAACCGGCCCACCAGCTCGCTCGTGAGCACCTTGAGCGCGACGTGCTCGCCGCCCGTCGCGGTGGGCCCGTGGAACCCGGCGACGCCCGCGACCGCGGGCAGGGCCAGCAGCTGGTCGGCGGCGTGGGCGAGGGCGTCGGCGTCGGCGTCGGCCCCGAAGTTGGCGACGGCCAGCGCCGCCAGGGCGGCCCGCTCCTCCGGGTGGCCCAGCGACGCCAGGTCGATGCGGCCGGCGAGGATGCCGTCCTCGACGTCGTGCACCGAGTAGGCGACGTCGTCGGACCAGTCCATGATCTGCGCCTCGATGCAGCGTCGGCGTTCCGGTGCGCCGTCGCGGACCCAGGCCAGGACGGGGGCGTCGGCCTCGTAGGCGCCGTACTTGCGCACCCCGGGCCCGACGACCCACGGGTACTTGGCCGACGCATCGAGCGTCGCGCGGGTGAGGTTGAGCCCGCCCGCGTGGTCGCCGTGGCCGACCTTCGGTTCGAGCCTGGTGAGGATGCGCAACGTCTGGGCGTTGCCCTCGAACCCGCCGCACGCCTGCGCGATCTCGTCGAGGGCGCGTTCGCCGTTGTGCCCGAAGGGCGGGTGCCCGATGTCGTGGGCGAGCCCGGCGGTGTCGACGACGTCGGGGTCGGCGCCCAGCTCCTCGGCGATGCCGCGACCGATCTGCGCGACCTCCAGCGAGTGCGTCAGCCGCGTGCGCGGGATACCGGTGACCTCCGCGCCCTCCCCCGGGCCCACGACCTGCGTCTTCCCCGCGAGCCGGCGCAGCGCGGCCGAGTGCAGCACCCGGGCGCGGTCACGCGCGAACGGGCTGCGCCGCTCGGGCCGCCCGCCGCCGGCCGCCTTCGGGTCCTCGGCGAGGAGCCGGGCGCGGGCGTGGTCGTCGTAACCCTGGTCGTCGTGGTGCGCGACGGTCAGGGGGGTCGGGCCGCTCATCCCAGTCCGGTGTCCTCGGTCTCGGCCGGTGCCTTCGTGATCCGGTAGTACAACAGCGCGGCCGTCTCCCTCACGATGTACTTGGCCTGGGTCTCGCGGCTCTGCACGACGGGCCCGCTGCGTGTCGGCGACGTCCAGGCGTCGAGCCCGGCGTCCTCGGCCATGGTGCGTGCCCGCAGCGAGTGCCAGGGGTCGCTGACGAGGATGGCGCTGTTCCAGCCGTCGCGGCGGGCGACGGCGGCGACGGCCTGCAGGCTGGCCAGGGTGTCGGACCCTTCGCCGACGGCGACGACCGCCGACGCCGGGACGCCCTTGGCCAGCAGGTAGCGCCGCCCGGCGGACGCCTCGGTGTACTCGTCGCCTGCCCGGTTGCCGCCGACGGTCACGATCCGCGGCGCCACACCCTCCCGGAACAGGGCGGCTGCATGGTCGAGCCGGGACGCGAAGATCGGGCTGGGGTTGCCGTCGTACTGCGCCGCGCCCAGGACGATCACCGCGTCGGCGGGGGTCTCGGTGTCGGTGCGCGCGGTCTGCCACACCCGGAACGCGGTGCCGCACACGATGATCACGCCGATCAGCAGCCCGCCGATGAGGAACCGGGCGGGCCAGCGCAGCCCGGACCGCGGGTACTGCACGCGCGGACCCGACTCGCGCGGACGCCGCCCGTTACCGAGCCTGCGCGTGGGTGCGTCGGCCACCGGGTCGGCCGGTCACCCGCCGATCCGGCTGTCGGAGGCGGCGAGTGCAGTGGCGGCGCGCCCGCTGCGGGCGGCGATGACCTGGGCGACGATCGACACGGCCGTCTCGGCCGGGGTGCGCGCCCCGAGGTCGAGCCCGACGGGGCCGTGGATGGAGTCGATCTCGGCGTCGGTGAGGCCCTTGGCCTGCAGCCGGCCGCGGCGGGCGGCCTGGGTGCGCCGCGACCCGAGGGCGCCGATGAACCCGCGGCCGCCGCGGACCCCGTCGACGAGCAGCGCGTCGAAGCGTGGGGCGTGGTCGAGCAGGACCACGACGTCGGCGTCGGAGAACCCGGCGACGACCGCGCGGGCCTCGTCGAGCTCGGCGACCGTGCGGCCGCCCCAGCCGAGCAACGCGGCCTGCGCGAGCAGGGCCTCGCCGATCGCGCCGGCGCCGACGACGACGACCGTGGGCACGGGGACCCACAGGTCGAGCAGCACGTCGGTGCCCGCGGCGTCGAGGCGTTCGGTGGTGGTGCCGCCGCGACGCAGCCGGTTGCGGGCGGTGTCGGCGGCGGCCTCGTCGACCTCGGCGGATCCGAGCGAGCCGTGGACCTGCTCCAGCGCAGGCCCGGTGAGGACCAGGACGGCCGACCCGTCGGCCGGCGTGAGCAGTGCGGCGGGGACGCCGCCTTCGAGCGCGTCGCCCAGCGCCGCCGCGAGCGCGGCGGGCAGGGGGTGTCCGAGCAGCGTGGCGCCGCCGGCGCAGGCCAGCCCGGCCGCGATGCCCGCCTCCTCCGAGACGTGAGCCCGACCGGTGCGCGGGCCCGCCGACGCGGACGCCGCGAGCGGGAGCGCCGTGTCGTCGAGCGCTCCGAGGTAGAGCACGCCCGCCGACTCCCCCGCCGCCGTCGACGCGACGAGCTGTCCCGACTCGACGGTGCCGAACCCGTGCCGGTCGAGCACCCGGACGACGCCGATCTCGGCCGACCCGCCCGCCGCCCACGCCCGCAGCGCGGCGCCCAGGGCACGGCGCGGATCGGCGGTGGCGTCGGTCGAGCCGGACGGCGGCACGGTCGCAGCGGTCACGTCGGCCAGGGTAGCGACCGGGACCGACGACGGCGGCGACCGAGAGCCGGGCGCGTCATGACAGAGCGCCGACCGAGCGCTCAGCCGGTGGGCAAGGTGCGCTTGAGGGCGAAGATCGCGATCCGGACGACGATCGCGTCGACGATCAGCGCGGCGAACGCCCAGCCGTCGAACAGCCCGGCGAGCGGCCGGCCCTGGGTGAGGGCGAGGACGCTGGGCAGCAGGAACGTCGCCACCCCGACGGCACCGACGACGGCGGCCGACAGCAGCGGCACCGGCTGGGCGGCCGGGGTCTTCAGCGTGCGCGCCAGCATGCCCGCGACGACCAGCGCGGCGACCACGAGGACGGCGTCGACGATCGCCAGGCGCGAGGTGTCCCAGAGCCGGACGCCGTGCACCGCGTGGACGACCGCCGACGCCACGAGCAGCACGAGCAGGAACTGCGGGGCGGTGATCGAGCGCAGCCGGTTCACCCGGCCAGTCTCCCCTCACCCGTCCGGCGGAATACCCCGCTGGGGTATGTGGTTGGACGGATCATGATGGACACGTTGACCTACCGAATGGCCGAGACCTGGGTCGACGGGGGCCGACCCCTGGAGGCTCTCGAGATGCTGGAGCCCCGCGCCGACGAGCTGCGCGAGAGCTTCGCGGGCACCCTGCTGCTCGGTCGCGCCTACTACCGTTCCGCCCAGCTGCGCAAGGCCGAAAAGGAGCTGGGACGGGCTGTCGAGCTCGCTCCCGCCGACTCGTACGCCCGCTATTTGCTGGGCCGCGCGCTGCAGCGGCAGAGCCGCCACGCCGACGCCCTGCCCCACCTGCGGCTGGCCGCGGCGTTGAACCCCGAGTACGCCGAGGACCGCGACGCCTGCGCCGACCGCGTGGGCTGACCTCCAGCAGCGAGCGCTACAACCAGCCGAAGCCGTCCGCGATGCGGACGGCTTCGGCGCGTGTACGGGAGTCCGTCTTCCCGATCGCCGACGACAGGTGGTTGCGCACCGTGCCCTCCGACAGGTGCAGCCGCTTCGCGATATCGGCGACGGTCGCGCCGTCGGCGGCCGCGACCAGCACGTCACGCTCCCGTTCGGTGAGCGGGCTCGCACCGGTGCTCAACGACTCCGCCGCCAACGCCGGGTCGACCACCCGCAGCCCGGCGTGGACCCGCCGCACCGCCTCGACCAGCTGCTCCGGCGGGCTGTCCTTGACGACGAACCCCGCCGCCCCCGCCCGCACCGCCCGCGCGAGGTAGCCGGGACGACCGAACGTCGTCAACACGACGACCCGGCACGACGGCAGCGAGTCCCGCAGCGCCGCCGCGGCGGCGAGCCCGTCGATGCCCGGCATCTGGACGTCGAGCAACGCCACGTCGGGCATCGTGGCCTCGGCGGCGGGGCCGACGTCGTCGCCCGTCCCGACCTGCGCGACGACCTCGATGTCGGGTTCCAGGCCCAGCATCGCGGCCAGCGCGCCGCGGACCATCGCCTGGTCGTCGGCGAGCAGGACCTTGATCGTGGTGTCGTTCATCGCGGCGCCCTGTCGTCCGTGCGGGTCGGCGCCGATCCCGTCCGCGCGGGCGGGCACGTCGCCACCAGACGCCGGCCGCCGCGCTCCCCCGGGCCGGAGTCGATCCAGCCCCCGATCGCGGCGAGCCGCTCGGCCAGCCCCGTGAGCCCGTTGCCCGCCGGGGTGCCGCTCGGCGCGCCGACACCGTCGTCGGCGACCTCGATCGAGTCGGGTGCGAGCCGTACCGTGACCCGGCCGGCGCCGCTGTGGCGGATCGCGTTGGTGACACCCTCGCGCAGCACGTAGGCGAAGACCTGCCGGCGGTCGGCGGGCACGTCGTCGACGGCGCGGGGCAGGTCGGCCTCGATGTCCGCCGCCCGCAACGCCTCCCGCGCGCCCGCCAGCTCCGCAGCCAGCGACGCCACCCGGTTCGCCGAGATCGTCGCGCGGACGTCGGCCAGCGCCTGCCGGCCGAGCCTCTCGACGTCGGCGACCTCGTCGGCGGCGCGCGCGTCGTCGCCACGTTCCAGCAACCGCCGCGCCAGCCCGGCCTTGACGGTGATCGTCGTCAGGCTGTGCCCGAGGACGTCGTGCAGGTCGCGCGCCATCCGGTCGCGCTCCTCGGTGACGGCCATCCTGGCCAGCTCCTCGCGGGCGTTGCGCAGCTCGGAGTTGGCCCTGATCAGTCCGAACATGCCGATCATCGCGAACGTCATCGCGACGATGCCGATGAGCGAGCCCAGGTCGACCGGGCCGAACTGCCAGCGGTACAGCAGGATGCCGCCCGCGACGACCGCCAGCGCGACGATCCCCGAGACCCGTCGCGGGAGCAGCGCGATCACCGTCACGATGAGGAAGCTGATCGTGTAGAGGACGCCGCCGTCGGTACCGCCGGCGCCGAGCCCCACCACCATGCCGACCCACAGCCCGGCCATCAGCGCGACCGTCCCGAGGGACACGAGCCTGCGCTCGGCCCACATCGCGTAGTACAGCGCGCCGCAGTAGGCCGCGACGTAGGCCAGCACGTTCAGTGTCAGCAGGACCCGGACGACCGGTGGGTGCTCCGACACCGCGGCCGCGTAGACCCACGGCAACAACAGCAACGACCAGCCGCCCGCCATCAGCAGCCACTTCCGCAGGGTCAACCGGGTCGGGTCGGCGATGTCGGTCCCGCCGACGTAGCGCCGCAGGCTCGGCCAACGGCTGCGGTCCCCCGCCATGTCGTCCACGCTAGACCCGCAGCGCGTCGCGTCGGTACCGCACGGCCACCAACCCACCGGTGACGAGCAGCCAGACCAGCATCACCGCGACCCCCTGCAACGGGACGCCGCCGCCGGACAGCTGGTCGCGCGCGGCCTCGGCGAGCCAATAGCTGGGCAGCAGGTGCGCGACGGTCGCCATCGCGGCCGGCAGGACCTGGGCCGGGATCAGCACACCGCCCAGCAGGCTGAACACCAGCATCGTCACCGTCGACATGCTCTGCGCCGAGTCCTGCGTCGCCATCGTGCCGACGAGCAGCCCGATCGCGGCGAACGGCAGCACCCCGAGCCACGCGGCCAGGAAGACCCGCAGCCACTGCACCAGCGACAGATCGACGTGCTTGAACGCTGCCGCGACGGCGAACGTCAGGACCAGCGCGGGTAGCGCGACGAGCATCGCCACCCCGGCCTTCACCACGAGGTAGGCCCAGCCGGGCAGCGGGGTCAGCCGCAGCTGCCGGTTCCAGCCGACCGCCCGCTCCACCGCGACCCGCCCACCCGTGCTGATCGACGCCGAGATCGCGCCGAACGCGGCCATGTTCAGCATGAGCACGACCGTCACCACGGCGGCATCGGGGCCCGTGGCGTAGAGGCCGGAGAAGATCAGGAAGTACACGACCGGGAAGCCGACCGTGAAGATCAGGAACCGCGGCGAGCGGACGATCCGGCGCACCTCGGACGCGAGCAGGACACCCATGCGGTTCAGACTCCTTCGGGGACGGTGTCGGCGTTCTCGGCCGTCAGGGCAACGAACGCGTCCTCCAGGCCGTGGGCGGTGACCTCGACGTCGTGCGCGCCCGCGTGGGAGGCGAGCAGCGCCCGCAGCGCGGCGTCGGAGTCGTCGCAGGTCAGCCGGGTTCGCGGGCCGATCGTGGCCACGCCGGTGACGCCCGGCAGCGCGGCCAGATCGGCCGCGTCGGCGCCCGGGACGACGGCCGACACCACCCGCCCCGATGCCAGCGCCCGCACCTGCGCCACCGACCCGTCGGCCACCACCCGGCCCGCCCGCAGCAGCACGACCCGGTCGGCGAACTCCTCCGCCTCCGCCAGGTGGTGCGTCGCGAACAGCACCGTGCGGCCGTCCGCGGTGAACTCGCGCATCGACGCCCAGAACTCCCGGCGCGCCGCCACGTCCATCGCGACCGTCGGCTCGTCGAGCACCAGCAGATCCGGGTTGCACGCCAACGCGACCGCGAACCGCACCCGCTGCTTCTGCCCACCCGACAACCGCCCGAACCGCTGCCTCGCGACGTCGGCGATCCCGGTGCGGCGCAGCACCTCCGCCGACGACAACGGGTCCGGGAACAGCGCAACCGACAGCCGCACCAGCTCACCCGGCGTGATGTCCTCGGGGAACCCGCCCGACTGCAGCATCGCCCCCACCAGCCCGCGGGTCATCGCCTCCCGCGGCGACCGGCCGAACAACGCCACCTCACCGGCATCCGGCCGGGTCAGGCCCAGCAGGGCGTCGATCGTCGTGGACTTCCCGGCCCCGTTCGGACCCAGCAACGCCACGACCTCGCCCGGCGCGATCGTCAGGTCGAGGCCGTCGACGGCGCGGACCTGGCCGTGGCTCTTCGCCAGGCCCGCGATCCGCACCGCCGCCCCGTCGAATGTCGTCGTCATGACCCGACTCTCGCGGGTGAACCCCGCGCATTCCCGGAGCGGACGTCACGCCCCACCGATGACGGATGTCATCATCGCTTCGGGAACTCGCGGGCTGTCCAGTTCGTCCTCGTTGTGACGGCCCTCGCCGGACCCATCCGATCCCGGCTTCCGACAGACAGGACCATGGACCTTCCCCGAAGTACCGGCGGCGCCCGCAGGCGTCTGCCCTCACGCTCCCCCGCATGCCCGGACGGTCCCCGATGACCGTTCTCACCATCCTCCTCGGCATCGTCGTCGTCGTGGTCATCACGGCCGCGACCGGCTGGTTCGTCGCCCAGGAGTTCGGCTACATGGCCGTCGACCGGGCCCGGCTGCGCTCCCGCGCCGCCACCGGCGACACCGGCGCCGAACGCGCCCTCGGCATCACCCGCCGCACCTCCTTCATGCTCTCCGGCGCCCAGCTGGGCATCACCGTCACCGGCCTGCTCGTCGGTTACGTCGCCGAACCCCTCATCGGTGAGGGCATCGGCGAGCTCCTCGGCGGCGTCGGCGTCCCCACCGGCGTCGGCATCGTCATCGGCACCGTGTTCGCGCTGCTCTTCGCGACCGTCGTGCAGATGGTGTTCGGCGAGCTCTTTCCCAAGAACCTCGCCATCGCCCGGCCCGAACCCGTCGCCCGCGCCCTCGCCCTGTCGACGTCGATCTACCTCGCCGTCTTCGGCTGGCTCGTGCACCTGTTCGACAAGGCCGCCGAGCTGCTCCTGCGGCTGCTGCGCATCGAACCCGTCCACGACGTCGAGCACGCGGCCACCCCGCGCGACCTCGAGGCGATCATCGACGAGTCCCGCGACAGCGGAGCACTGCCCGTCGACCTCTCGACGATGCTCGACCGTGTCCTCGACTTCACCGACCGGCACGTCCTCGCCGCCATGATCCCGCGCCCGCGGGTCACCACCGTGCAGGCCGACGCCACCGTCGCCGACCTCGTCACCACCATGGCGTCCGGCCACTCCCGGCTGCCCGTGCTGCGCGACGACCCCGACGACGTCGCCGGCGTCGTCTGCCTGCGCGACGTCCTCGCCCTCGAGGACACCGACCGCGACCCCACCACCGTCCGCGTCTCCGAGATCATGCGGCCCGCACTGCTCGTCCCCGACTCGCTGCCGCTGCCCGCGGTGCTCGCCGAGCTGCGCTCGGCCGGGGAGGAGTTCGCCTGCGTCCTCGACGAGTACGGCGGCCTCGCCGGCGTCGTCACCGTCGAGGACGTCGCCGAGGAGCTCGTCGGGGAGATCACCGACGAGCACGACCCCGCCGGCATCGACGTCCCCACCGTGGGAGAGGGCGTCTGGACCGTGCCCGGCGCGCTCCACGTCGACGAGGTCGAACGCCTCCTCGACCACCCCCTGCCCGAGGGCGACCACCAGACCGTCGGCGGGCTCGTCGTCTCTGCGTTGCAACGGCTCCCCGAAACCGGCGACGAGGTGGCGATCGTCCTGCCGCACGAGCCCGGCGCCGAGGAGGACGAACCCGTCGTGACGTTGCACGCCGTCGTCGAGCGGGTGGAGCGGCGGGTGCCGGCCTCGGTCCGGCTCCGGCTGTCGAGCTCGTCCGTCGTCGACCACACCGTGTCCTCCGCTGCCGAGGAGGGCCTGCGATGAGCGAGCGTCAGCGCGCGGGTCATCGGCACAACGTCCGCGCGAAGCGCCGACCGAGCGTCAGCGAGGGCGGGCGATGAGTACCTGGACGATCGTCGTCTCCATCGGACTCATCGCCCTGTCCGCGTTCTTCGTCGCGATCGAGTTCGCGCTCGTCGCGGCCCGCCGCTACCGGCTCGAGGAGGCCGCGGAACGGTCCGCGTCCGCCCGCGCCGCCCTGCGCAGCGCGCGGGACCTCTCCCTGCTGCTCGCCGGCTCCCAGCTCGGTATCACCCTGTGCACGCTGGGGCTCGGTGCCGTCGCCAAACCGGCCGTCGACGAGGCGCTCGAACCCGTCCTCGCCGGCTGGGGCCTGCCCTCGGCCACCGCGGGCGTCCTCGCGTTCGTGCTGTCACTGATCATCGTGACGTTCCTGCACCTCGTCGTCGGCGAGATGGCGCCCAAGTCCTGGGCCATCGCCCACCCCGAACGCTCCGCGACGCTGCTCGCGCTTCCGATGCGCGCATTCATGTGGGTGACCCGGCCCGTCCTGATCGTGCTCAACGGGCTGGCCAACCGCTGCCTGCGCGCCGTCGGCGTCGACCCCGTCGACGAGGTCGGGGCCGGCCGAGACCCCGCCGACCTGCGCGAGCTCGTCACCCACTCCGCCCGCGCCGGGGCGCTCGACGAGGACCGCCGCGCCCAGATCGTCACCGCGCTCGACATCTACCGGACGCCGTTGCGCGAGCTCATGCGCACCGGCCTCTCTGGTGTCGACGCCGGCGACGACGCCGCCCGCATCCGCGCCGTCTCCCGGGAGAGCGGGCACCTACGGCTCGTCGTCCGCGACGGCGGGCTCGACGACGGGGCGGCCGTCGGGGTCGTGCACGTCCGCGACGCGCTCGCCGCGCCCGCGGGCTCCACCGCCCGGACGCTCATGCGTCCGGTGCTGACGATCTCCGGTGACGAGACCGCACACGCCGCGCTCGGCACCATGCGGGAGAAGCGGGCGCACCTCGCGCTCGTGTCCGTCGACGGGACCGTCGGGCTGGTGACGATGCGCGACATCGTCGACCGGCTGTTCCCGGCTGCCGTCTAGGAGGGTGCTGAACAACTCCGGCCGTAGCGAGCGGCTCCAGATGGTGCGATCGCAAGGCGGGCAGGTGCGCCGATACCGCTGTTGCATCGGCGCACCTGCCCAACGCCGCGAGGGTGCCGCCTGGGCGTTGCGCCAGTAGGTCCGAGTTGTTCAGCGCGCTCCTCGGCCTGGGGGGCCCGCTCGGCGGGCCCCCCAGAACCGTCAGCAGCCGAGGAGGCGCGCCGCCAGGTAGGCCTCGACCTGGTCCAGCGCGATCCGCTCCTGCGACATCGTGTCCCGCTCGCGGATCGTCACCGCCTGGTCGGTCAGCGTGTCGAAGTCGACCGTGATGCAGAACGGCGTGCCGATCTCGTCCTGCCGGCGGTAACGGCGCCCGATCGCGCCCGCGTCGTCGAACTCCACGTTCCAGTTCTTGCGCAGCGCCGCCGCCAGGTCACGCGCCTTCGGCGACAGATCCGCGTTCCGCGACAACGGGAGCACCGCCGCCTTGATCGGCGCCAACCGACGGTCGAGCCGCAGCACGACCCGCTTGTCGACGCCACCCTTCGCGTTCGGCGCCTCGTCCTCGGTGTAGGCCTCGATGAGGAACGCCATCATCGACCGGCCCACACCCGCCGCCGGCTCGATCACGTACGGCCGGTACCGGGTGCCCGACGCCTGGTCGTAGAACGACAGGTCGACACCCGAGTGGTTCGAGTGCGTCGTCAGGTCGAAGTCCGTCCGGTTCGCGATGCCCTCGAGCTCGCCCCACTCCTGGCCGGAGAACTCGAAGCGGTACTCGATGTCGACCGTCCGCTTCGAGTAGTGCGACAGCTTCTCCTTCGGGTGCTCGTAGTGCCGCAGGTTCTCCCGGTCGATACCCAGGTCCGTGTACCAGCGCGTGCGCTCGTCGATCCAGTACTGGTGCAGCTCCTCGTCGGTGCCCGGCTCGACGAAGTACTCCATCTCCATCTGCTCGAACTCACGCGTCCGGAAGATGAAGTTGCCCGGCGTGATCTCGTTGCGGAAGCTCTTGCCCATCTGGCCGATGCCGAACGGCGGCTTCTTCCGCGACGTCGTCTGCACGTTCAGGAAGTTCACGAAGATGCCCTGAGCCGTCTCCGGGCGCAGGTACGCCAGGCCCTCCTCGGTCTTCACCGGACCGAGGTGCGTCTCCAGCATCATGTTGAAATCCTGCGGCGGGGTGTACTGGCCGCGGGTGCCGCAGTTGGGGCACGGGACGTCGGACAGGTCGTCCTCCGTCGCGTTCTTGCCCGTGCGCTCGACGTACTCCTCGGCCAGCTGGTCGGCCCGGAACCGCTTGTGGCAGCTCAGGCACTCCACCAGCGGGTCGTTGAACACACCCACGTGACCCGACGCCACCCACACCTGACGCGGCAGGATCACCGAGCTGTCGAGACCCACCACGTCCTCACGGCCGGTGACCATCGACCGCCACCACTGCCGCTTGATGTTCTCCTTCAGCTCCACGCCCAGGGGCCCGTAGTCCCACGCCGAGCGGGTACCGCCGTAGATCTCACCGGAGGCGAAGACGAATCCGCGGCGCTTCGCGAGCGCGACGATGGTCTCGATCTTGGCGGAAGTCGGCTTGCTGGCCACGGCAGATATCTCCAGGAAGAGTCCCGAATAAGGAAGCCATCAGCGTATCGACCGTTCGTTCACGCCCGCCCGCACCCCTTCCCCGGCCCGGACCCGTGCCTGTCCTGCGCCGACCCGCGGGCGCCGCCCGGGGTGCTGAGCCTCAACCTGCGCGGCGGCCGGCGAGCCCACGCCGCGCGCCTTTCACGGTCGGACAGCAGCCTGTCGCCGCGCTGCCGACTACCGAACTCGCGCGGCGGCCGGGACACCTGCGCGCGACCAGGAAACATGCGCAGCGACCAAGGCCCCCGCGCGACCAAGGCTCCCCCGCGACCGCTCCCGCGCGGACGATGCGGAGCCGGACGCAACGAACCGCCTACCGGGCAGCGCGCAGCTTCTCCCATCGCCGCGCAGATTCCCCGGCCGGACGGCCGTCTGCAGCGATGCCGCTGCCGTTCCGTATGGCACGATGATCGGGAAACCCGCGCGGCGACCGACGAGCCCGCACAGCCGACGCGGACCGGCTCCGAGATCGGGCGGTGCACAGCTTCTGCCGTCGCCGCGCACCTTTCACGGCCGAACGACGGCCTGCAGCCATGACTCGGACGGCCGAACTCGCGCGGCGACGGGTAGCCCTGCGCGGCGACCGAGGAACCTGGGCCGCGACCGAGGAACCTGGGCCGCGACCGAGGAACCTGGGCCGCGACCGGGAAACCCACGCGGTCAGGACGCCGCGAACGCGGAGCGCAGGCGAGCGGCGATGGCGTCGAAGTCGGCGAGGTCGGCCCAGGTCCAGCGCACGACGCGAAGCCCCTCGGCACGCAGCGCATCTTCGCGGCGCTTCTCCGCCCACACCACCTCGGCGGCGTCGGCACCCGAGTACTTCGTGCGACCGTCGAACTCGCCGACGGTCCGCAGGGCCGGCCAGCCGAAGTCGACGCGCCCTATCCGCCGGCCGCCACGGCGCACGTCCCACTGAAGTTCCGGCACAGGCAGCCCGTGCCGTCGGAGCGCCACTCGGCTGCGCGACTCCCCCACGCTCTCGGCACGACCGTCGGCGAACGCAATCACACGACCCGCGGCCGTCGCGCCGGCCCGATGCCGGGCCCTCTCCCGCGCGTGGGCGAGTGAGACGGGCGCGACGAGACCGGCGCGCAGCGCAGCGTCGGTGACGGCCATCGCCTGTTCGAACGGCACCGTCCGGGCGATGTCGACGAGGGTCCGGGCGACGGAGGTGACCCGGCAGCCGTCGAGCAGGTCGACCTCGTCGTCGGCGAGGGATGCCCCGTGCACGTGCAGTCGTGCCGAGCGGCGGGCCGAGCCGGGAGCCAGCCGGATCAGATGCGCCCGGTCCAGGGGCAGGTCCCAGACGGGCAGACAGTGCAGCGCCGCGGCCGAGACGTGGCTCGCCGCGACCGGGACCCGCAGCCGCTCCAGGGCCGCCCGGACCTCGAGTGCGTGCCGCGCAGCAGGGTCGAGCCCGTCGGCTGCGGCCGCCGGGAGGTAGGAGCCGCGCGCGATCCGCACGAGATCGCCCCGGGCGCACCACCGGGCCAACTCGTCGTCGGAGATCCCCGCGGCCCGCAGGGTGGTTCTACTGGTCAGTCCGTACACGTCCACCCCGCGACGATGGCCACTCCGCGACCCGCCGGACAGCCCGATCCCGCTCGCTGTGGACAGATCGGGGCCATGTGCACATCCGCTCCCGCCGCGCCGGTTGTCCCGTCACCGCGCGGGTTCCTCGTCGACGCGCGCCCTGCAGCGTGGGCGAGGCCCTCGGAGACTGCGTGGTGGTCGAAGAAAGTGCGTGGAGCACTCACAGAGCTGCGGCACGCCGCAGGCCGCGCTCCGCCACCCTTCGCGTCGAGCGCTCGAACCCTCTCGCGCTGAGCAATCGATCGTCTCTCGCTTATATAAGTGCGCACTGTTAGAGTCGCGGCGTGCATGCGTTCGACGTCCTCGGCGACCCGGTCCGGCGGCGCATCCTCGAGCTCATCGCCGACGGCGAGCTGAGCGCCGGGGAGGTGACGGCGACGGTCCGGGAGGAGTTCGGCATCTCGCAGCCCGCGGTGTCGCAGCATCTGAAGGTGTTGCGGGAAAACGGGTTCGCGACGGTGCGGGCCGTCGGTACCCGGCGGTTGTACGCCGTCCGACCCGAGGCGCTGCAGGAGGTCGACGTGTGGCTCGACCGGTTCCGCCGGTTCTGGACCCCCCATCTCGACGCGCTGGCGACGGAGATCGCCCGCGGCAAACGTGAACGGAGACAGCGGTGAGCGACGCGACGGACGTGCGGCACGCGGTGAGCGCGGTGCGGCGTGAGGTCGGCGGGCGGAGGTTGGAGGCGGGTGAGGCACGGGTGGTGACGATCAGCCGGGTCTACGCGACGTCGGCCGGGGACCTGTGGGATGCCTGCACCAGCATCGAGCGGATTCCGCGGTGGTTCCTGCCGGTCAGCGGGGAGCTGGAGGTCGGCGGCAGCTACCGGCTGGAGGGCAACGCGAACGGCACGATCGAGCGGTGCGACGCGCCGCGTTCGTTCGCCGCGACGTGGGAGTACGGCGGCGAGGTGAGCTGGATCGAGGTCGCGGTCGACGCGGAGGGTGAGCACGCGCGGCTCACGATCGACCACATCGCGCACGTCGACGACGAGCGCTGGGCGATGTTCGGGCCGGGCGCGGTGGGGCTGGGCTGGGACCTGGGGTTGTACGGGTTGGCCCTGCACCTGGCGTCGGGCGCGAGCGTCGACCCGCAGCAGGCGGAGGCGTGGTCGACGTCGCGGGACGGGGTCGCGTTCCTGACGGCGGCGAGCGACGACTGGTTCCGCGCATCGGTGGCGGCGGGCACGCCGGAGGCGGAGGCACGCCCGGCAGCGGACCGGACGACGGCGTTCTACACGGGCGCCGAGCCGCCGGCCGAGTCCTGAGGAGCGAGCAGGCTCTCGTGCGCGGTGACCGCTCCCCCAGCGCCGGAGGCGAGCGTCTCGAAGGTGGCGGGTTCGTCGGCGAGGGCCTCGGCCAGCAGGGGGACGACGTGCTCGCGCACCGGGAAGGGCGATAGGGCGCGGCGGTAGGCGTCGACGGAGGCGAACCGCACCTGGAGCACCCAGCGTCCGGGTTCCTCGATGGCGCGACCGAGCTCGCCGCCGAGGCAGCCGGGGGCGGCGGTGAGCAGCTCCATGGCGCGTCGGCCACGGACGAGGAAGGCGTCGGCGTCGGGGGTGGGGACGTCGAAACGGCACACGAGCAGCACGAGGTGCGAATCTAGTCCTGCGCGGGCGCCTAACATGGGCGGCACGTGACAGGACGGGGAACCATGTCGATCACCACCGGCTCGGCGGAAGGCGCCACGGAGCGCGTCGACCACGACGAGCGGACGTGCATCGCGCCGGCGCCGGTCCGCACCCCGGACACGCTGGCGGCCGCGGGCGACCTGCTGCGCGCGCTGGCGGCGCCGGTGCGGATCGCGATCGTGTTGCAGCTGCTGGAGTCGCCGCGCTGCGTGCACGACCTGGTGGACGCGTTGGCCGTGACGCAGCCGTTGATCAGCCAGCACCTGCGGGTGCTGAAGGCGGCCGGGGTGGTGCACGGGCACCGGCAGGGCCGGGAGGTCGTGTACTCGCTGGTCGACGACCATCTGGCGCACATCGTCGTCGACGCCGTGGCGCACGTCGAGGAAGAGGCGCACGCGTGACCGACCCTCGTCCCGCGGTGCGGCCGCGGGCCACCCGGCAGCGTGCCGCGGTGTCGGCGTTGCTCGACGAGCTCGACGACTTCCGGTCGGCCCAGGAGATCCACGAGGCGCTGCGGCGTTCGGGCGAGGGCATCGGGTTGACGACGGTGTACCGCACGTTGCAGACGCTGGCCGACAACGGCGAGGTCGACGTGCTGCGCATGGGCGCGGGCGAGGCCGTGTACCGGCGTTGCGACACGGGCGAGCACCACCATCACCTGGTGTGCCGGGTGTGCGGGACGGCCGTGGAGATCGACGGGCCGGACGTGGAGCGCTGGGCGGAGAAGCTGGCGGCGGAGCACGGGTTCACCGAGGTGAGCCACACCGTCGAGATCTTCGGGGTGTGCCGGTCGTGCTCGGAGACGCCCGCCCGCGGCTGAGCAGGCGGTCCGTAGGGTGCACGTCGTGCCCTTCCAGCCTCCTGCCCCGCACCCGTCGGGGGCCCGGCCGCCCGCGATCCCGCGCGAGCTGGTGCCCAACCACGTCGCCCTGGTGATGGACGGCAACGGGCGCTGGGCGAACGCGCGCGGGCTGCCGCGGATCGAGGGGCACCGCCGGGGCGAGGCGTCGTTGATGGACGTGGCGCGCGGTTGCATCGACATCGGCGTGAAGTGGTTGTCGGCGTACGCGTTCTCGACGGAGAACTGGAAGCGCTCCCCCGACGAGGTGCGGTTCCTGATGGGCTTCAACCGTGACGTGATCCGCCGCCGGGTCGACGAGATGCACTCCATGGGTGTGCGGGTGCGCTGGGCGGGGCGACGGCCGCGGTTGTGGCGCAGCGTGATCCGTGAGCTGGAGGTCGCGGAGGAGAAGACCCGCGACAACGACGTGCTGACGTTGACGATGTGCGTCAACTACGGGGGGCGCGCGGAGATCGCGGACGCGGTGCGGGAGATCGGGCGGCTGGTCGCGGCGGGGAAGCTGAAGCCGGACAAGATCGACGAGCGCACGATCGCGCGGTACCTCGACGAGCCCGACATGCCCGACGTGGACCTGTTCGTGCGCAGCTCGGGCGAGCAGCGGACGTCGAACTTCCTGTTGTGGCAGTCGGCGTACGCGGAGATGGTCTTCCTCGACACGCTGTTCCCCGACTTCGACCGTCGCCACATCTGGGAGGCGATCGAGATATACGCGCGGCGCGACCGCCGGTTCGGCGGGGCGATCGACAAGTCCGACAGTGCCGAAGGGACCGGAGCATGAGCGACGTCGCCGGGATGCTCGACCTGGCGCGGCAGGCGCTGGAACGGTTCCACGACGTCCAGGTCGACGACGACGGCGCCGTCACCTTCGTGCACGGGGCGGTGCCGTGCGTGGTGCAGGGTCTGGAGCTCGAGGAGGGCCTCCCGGTTCTCAACGTCACGTGCGTGGTGGCGTGGGACCTGCCGCTGGAGGTCGATGTCCCGACGCGGGTGGCGATGGGCGCGGGTGAGGGGCTGTTCGGCACGCCGCGCGTCGTGCGGGGCGACAACGGCTGGGACGTGACGTTGCGCTACGCGTTCCCGGTGGCGGGGCTGGCGGAGAAGCCGTTGGGCACCTTGCTGATGCTGGTGGCGGGCAACGCGTCGGCGCTGCGCGCGGAGCTGGTGGACTGACGTCGTGGCCGCGGCGGTGTGGTCACCTGCCGACGGCTTCCCTGTGCTGCGCACCGCGCGCACGGTGCTCCGCGAGATCACCCGGGCCGACGCGTCGGCGTTGTTCGCGTTCCGCAGCGACCCGGAGGAGCAGCGCCACAACGACTCCCCGCTGACCGAGGCGGGGCAGGCCGTCGACCTGGTCGACCGGCTCGCGCGCGACCACCGGGAGCGCTCGGCGCTGCGCTGGGGGCTGACGCTGGCCGGCGAGGACGTCGTCGTCGGGCTGCTGGGGTTCAACTCGTGGGACGTCCACCACGGCCGGGCCGACGTCGGCTACGACCTGTCGCGCCGGCTGTGGGGCCGAGGGCTCGCCGCGGAGGCGATGACAGCGGTGCTGGACTTCGGGTTCGACCGGATGGCGTTGCAGCGCATCGAGATCTGGACGGAGTCGGCCAACGTCAGGTCGGTCCGGATGGCCGAGCGGCTGGGGTTCGTGCGCGAGGGGACGTTGCGCGGCTACGTCCGCGCCGACGACCCTCCGACGGCCGGCGGGGACGGCGGGACGCGCCACGACGTCGACGTGTTCGGGATGCTCCGCAGCGACCGCTGAGCATGGTCGGGCCCGGGACGGCGCAGGGAGCCGCCCCGGGCCCGGTCTGGGGGATCAGCCGTTCTCAGCCGTTCTCAGCCGTTGTCGATGTGCACCAGCGGCAGCGAGCTCAGCTGCGCGGGGTTCATCGCCGACGCGGCGGTGAGCACCTTCTGCTGCGCCTCCTGCATACGGGCGTCGACGAGCCCGGACAGGCCGTAGGCGATCCGGCCGAGCTGGCGGACAGCGGTGTCGTCGACACTGGGCTGGGTCGCGGACACGACGGCGACGCCGGTGGGGGCGCCGGAGTTGTTCTGCGCGACGCCTACGGTGAACGTCTCGCGCGGGTTGGTGTGCCGCGACGCGTAGTGGTCGCGCAGCTTCTTGACCAGCCCGTGGAACTCGCGGACCTGGCCCTCCATCTTGAGCTCGTCGATGTCGGCGTCGGTGAGCACCTCGGTGCGGCCGGAGAAGCAGCGGACGTAGGCGACGAGCGCGCCGGTCCACAGGGCCTCGACGACGACGGGGTCGGGCCCCTTCGCGAGGTTCGACACGAGGTGCTCGCAGCACTGCAGCACGTACTGGAGGTCCTCGAACACGGCGGCGAGCCGGGTCAGTTCGGCCGACTCCGGGCTGTCCATGCGCCGGACGGACGCCGGAGCCTCTTCGGTCTCGGTCGTCCCGTTCGTGTCGGCCACGTCGCCCCCTGCTGATCGTGCGCGGTACTGCGTGAGGCCGCAGGCTAACCCCGGATCGGGCCGCCGCCGATCTCGATATGAGACGGCGGTCACGGACGCACTGGCCGGGGTCGTGAGCGGTAACGGTCGCCATGGCGACCATTACCGCTCACGGAGGGGCGCGGCGCTCCACGAGGGGCAGGGAGCGCAGCTGGCGTTCGAGGTGCCACTGCAGGTGGGCGGCGACGAGGCCGGAGGTGTCGCGACGGACGGCGGGGACGGCGGCGTCGGCGAGGTCCCAGTCGCCGTGGAGCAGGGCGTCGAGCAGCGAGAACGTCTCGGGCGAGGGCAGCGCCGACCCCGGCGGGCGGCACACCTCGCACACCGCTCCTCCACCGGCGACGCTGAACGCGCGGTGCGGGCCGGGCTCGGCGCACTTGGCGCACTCGGTGATCGCGGGCGCCCACCCGGCGTGGCTCATGGCGCGGAGCAGGAACGCATCGAGCACGAGTGACGGGTCGCGTTCGCGTCCGGCCATGGCCCGGATGGCGCCGACGAGCAGGAGGTAGACGCGCATCGTCGGCTCGCCCTCCTCGGCGACGAGCCGGTCGGCCGTCTCGAGGATCGCGCAGCCCGCCGTGTAGCGCGGGTAGTCGCCGACGATGCCGGCGCCGAACGCGTCGACGGTCTGCGCCTGGGTGATGACGTCGAGGCTGCGGCCGGTGTAGCACTGCACGTCGACATGGTTGAAGGGTTCGAGCCGGGCACCCCACCGCGAGCGGGTGCGCCGCACCCCCTTGGCGACGGCGCGCACCTTCCCGTGCTTGCGCGTCAGCAGGGTGACGATGCGGTCGGCCTCGCCGAGCTTCTGGACGCGCAGCACCACAGCGGTGTCGCGGTACAGGCTCACCGGACGAGACTACGACGCCGCCGGCCGTGTGGTGACGCGGCGCGCGGCCACTTGACACCCCTGCCGCGGAGACGGTGAGGTCAGGCTCACCAACCGAAGGGGGACGGGCAGTGTCGGAGCAGCCGTCCGGGTTCCGTGACCACGCGGTCCCGCTGGAGGCGCGCGACGCCACCAAGCGCACGTTGGACGCGACCATCGGGCTCGTCGGGGAGCCCAGCGACGCGGAACGGTCGCGCACCCTCTTCGCGGAGACGCACACCGCGACGCTGTCGACGATCGGTGTCGACCCGGCGGGGGTGCCGTTCGGGTCGCTGGTCGCGCACGCGGTCGACGACGCGGGCCGGCCGATCCTGTGCCTGTCGGACCTGGCCGAGCACACCCGCAACCTGGCGGCGGACCGGCGGGCGTCGGTGATGGTCGTCGAGACCGGTGAGGGCGATCCGCTGGCGCTGGGCCGGGCGACGGTGATGGGCGAGATGGTGGTCCTGGAGGGCGACGAGCGGGCGGCTGCGCTGGAGCGCTACCGCGAGGCCCACCCGGGCGCGTTCTACGCCGACTTCGCCGACTTCCGCATCCACCGCCTGGAGGTGTCGGCGGTGCGCTACGTCGGCGGGTTCGGGCGGATGAGCTGGGTCGACGCCTCCGGGTACGCCCGGGCCGAGCCGGACCCGCTGCGACCGCACCGCGCGGGGATCGTCGACCACATGAACGACGACCACGCCGACTCGCTGCTCGCGTTCTGCCGCAAGCTGGGCGACCGGCCGGACACCGTGTCGGCGCGAATGGTCGACGTCGACCGCTACGGCTTCTCGGTGCTGGCCTCGGACGGGCCGGAGTCCGGGGAGAAAGCGATCCGGTTCGTGTTCGACGAGCCCACCGACACCCCGCTCGCGGTGCGGACGGCGATGGTGGAACTGGTGCGCCGCATCCGGGGCTGACCCCGCTACCCTCGCAGGACCCAGGCCCACCCGAGGAGAGCGATGTCGCAGGACCCGAACCAGTCCGGTAACGACCCCACCTCCTCGTCGTACGGCGGGTCGGGTTCGTCGTCGGACCCGACGTCGAGCCCCTGGGGTTCGGCAGGCTCGTCGGGCGGCGACGGGGGGACGGTCAACTTCCAGAAGAACACAGGCGACTCCGGGCAGGCCCAGGCGGCCGAGCAGCAGCCGCCGCAGTGGGACCCGTCGCAGGCGCAGCAGCCCTACGGCGGCGACCCGTACGGCGGCTACGGCGCCCAGCCGGGCTACGGCGCCCAGCAGCCCGGGTACGGCGCCCCACAGTCGGGCGGCTGGGACCCCAACGCGTACCCGCCGCCGGGCGGCTACGGCGCCCCGGGCCACCCCGACCCGTCGCAGCCCCAGCCCTACGGTGCCTACGGCGCGTACCACCCGCCGCCCGCCTACCCGGTCGCGGCGCCGACCAACACGATGGCGATCCTGTCGCTGATCTTCGCGTTCGTGTTCGCCCCGCTGGGCCTGGTGTTCGGGTTCGTGGCGCGCAGCCAGATCAAGACGAGCGGCGAGTCGGGCGACGGCCTGGCGCTGGCCGGGATCATCATCAGCGGCGTCTTCGTGGCACTGTTCGTGCTGTTCTTCATCTTCATCTTCGCGCTGGCCGGCGCGGCGTCGACGTACCCGTACCGCTGACACACGGACGGCGCTCCCGAAGTACCCGGGAGCGCTGTCCGCGTGTGGAGCCGGGCCTCAGAAGCCCAGTTTGCGCAGCTGGCGCGGGTCGCGCTGCCAGTCCTTCGCGACGGTGACGTGCAGGTCGAGGAAGACCTTCACCCCGAGCAGCGCCTCGATCTGCCGGCGGGCCGCGGTGCCGACCTGGCGCAGCCGCTCTCCCCCGCGCCCGATGACGATGCCCTTCTGACTCTGCCGTTCGACGTAGATCGTGGCGTGCACGTCGAGCATCGGGTTGTTCTTCGGGCGGTCCTCGCGGTCGATCATCTCCTGTACGACCACGGCGATGGAGTGCGGCAGCTCGTCGCGCACCCCTTCGAGGGCGGCCTCGCGGACCAGCTCGGCGACGAGGATCTCCTCGGGCTCGTCGGTGAGCTCGCCGTCGGGGTAGAGCGGCGGGCCCTCCGGGAGCCGGGCGACGAGCAGGTCGGACAGCAGGTCGACCTGGAAGCCCCTGGTCGCCGACACGGGTACGAGCTCGGCGAAGCCGATCTCCAGCGCGGTCAGCTCGGTGAGCCGGGCCGCGATCTGCTCGGGCTGCGCCCGGTCGGTCTTGGTGACGATCCCGATCACCGGGGTGCGCCCGGCGACGGCCTTCATCTCCCCGGCGATGAACTCGTCGCCACGCCCGACGGGCACGTCGGCGGGCACGCAGAAGCCGATGACGTCGACCTCGGCCCAGGTCTCGCGGACGAGGTCGTTGAGCCGCGAGCCCAGCAGGGTGCGGGGCTTGTGCAGGCCGGGGGTGTCGACGACGACGAGCTGCGCGTCGGGCCGGTGCACGATGCCGCGGATGGCGTGCCGGGTGGTCTGCGGCTTGCTCGACGTGATGGCGATCTTCTGCCCGAGGAGGGCGTTGGTCAGCGTCGACTTGCCCGCGTTGGGCCGCCCGACGAAGCAGGCGAACCCGGAGCGGTGGTCGTCGGGCCAGTCACCGAAGCCCGTCACGACAGCGGTCCCAGCTCGTCGCCGGTGAGCCGCTGCAGGATCTCGCGGCCGATCGGCAGCGCCGCCGTCGCGGCCGGGGATGGTGCGTTGAGGACGTGCAGGATCGCGCCGTCACCGCTTCCCTGCTCGACGAACAGGAAGTCGTCGACGAGCGAGCCGTCGGGGCGGACGGCCTGGGCGCGGACGCCGGCGCCGGCCGGGGACAGGTCCTCGGCGCGCACCTCGGGCAGCATCCGCTGGATCCGGCGGACCATCGCCCTGGGCGACAGCGACCGGTGCACCTCGCCGAGGCCGTAGCGCCAGTGCTTGCGCGCCAACGCGATCGTCCCGGTGTAGGCGAGCGAGCCGAGCAGCTCCGTGGGCTTGACCGTGCCCCACGAGTAGCCCTCGCGGGCCAGCGCCAGCACGGCGTTGGGCCCGGCGTGGACGTGGCCGTCGATGCCGCGGGTGGCGTGCACGCCGAGGAACGGGAACGCCGGGTCGGGCACCGGGTAGATCAGGCCCTTGACCAGCTCGGCGGCCGACTCGGAGAAGCCGGCGTACTCACCGCGGAACGGCACGATGCGCACGCCGGGGTCGGCACCGGCGGCGCGGGCCAACTCGTCGGACCGCAGCCCGCCGCACACCACGACCTGCCGGCCGAGGACGTCGCCGCTGTCGGTGCGGACGACGACGTCGGCACGACGCCGGGCGATCCCGGTGACGGCGCGGGCGGTGTGCACCTCGCCACCCTCCTTGACCACGAGCGCGCCCAACGTCTCGGCGATGCGGCCGTAGTCGCAGATGCCCGTCGACGGCACGTACAGCGCCGCGATGCCGCGCACGTGCGGCTCGTGGGCGCGCATCCCGTCCTGGTCCAACTCCTGGGCCTCGACGCCGTTGGCCTTCCCGCGCCGCGCCAGCTCCGCCATCCGCGGCAGCTCCGCCGGCTCGGTGGCGACGACGAGCTTGCCGGTGACCTTGTGCGGAAGGTCGTGCGCACGGCAGAACGCGACCGTCTCCGCGCAGCCCGCGACCGCGAGCCGGGCCTTCGCCCCGCCGGGCGCGTAGTACAGCCCGGAGTGGATCACGTTGGAGTTGTTGCCGGTCTGGTGGGCGGCGAGCCGGTGCTCGCGCTCCAGCACCACGACCGAGCGGCCGGTCCGGGCCACGGCGTGCGCCGTGGCCAGCCCGACGATGCCGCCACCGACGACCACGACGTCGGCGCGCGGCGTCGGCGGCAGCGCCGCGGGAGCGGTCACGCCGACCCCTCGTGCACAGCCACCACGGTGCCGGACGCGTCGGCCAGGATCACCGGCGCGGCCGGGGCGAGGTCGCGCACCGCGGCGACGGACGCCTCGTCGACGGTGCCCTCGGTGCTGACGACGGCCGCGGCCTCCAGGCCGGGCGCCCCGCTGGACACGGCCGCGGCGACCGCGGCCTGCAGGGCCGTGAGCTGCAACGACGGCAACGCGACGCTCGCCGCGGCGTAGGTGCGGCCGTCGGTGTCACGGACGGCGGCGCCCTCGGCGGCTCCCGTGCGCGCCCGCGAGGAGCGGGCCAGCGTGACGATCTTGGCGTCCTCAGGATCGAGGTCGGACATCGGTTCCTTCCCGACGGTCGGCGAGCCCGCCCGTCCCGTTGCCTGTGTCGTGGACTGCCGCGGCGACGGCCGCGGGATCGCCGGCACGGCCGTTGGCCGCCGCGGCGTCGTGCAGGTCGAGCGGGGCGCCGTCGACGCCGCGGTCCTCGCGCGGGGTGTGCAGCACCAGCGGCAGGTCGGCGTCGTCGTCGACGGGGCTGACCAGCACCGTCGTGATCCGGATGCGGCCCCGGGCGTCCTTGCCGCCCTCGGCCAGCAGGTGCAGGCCCGCGACCTCGGTCTGCGCGCCCGGCAGCGGCACCTTCCCGAGGCGCTGCGCGAGCAACCCGCCGACGGTGTCGACGTCGGCCGCCTCCAGCGCCACGTCGAGCGGGGAGTTGCCGTCGTCGTCGGGGGTGAAGGCGAACAGCTCACCGAAGTCCTCGACGGGCAGCCGCGCCGCCACCCGCACCCGGCGTGGGTCGAGCTCCTGCACCGGCGGCACCTCGTCGGCGTCGTACTCGTCGGTGATCTCCCCGACGATCTCCTCGAGGATGTCCTCGATGGTCACGACGCCCGCCGTGCCGCCGTACTCGTCGACGACGATCGCCATGTGGTTGCGGCTGCGCTGCATCTCCTTGAGCAGCTCGTCGACCCGCTTCGAGTCGGGCACGTACACCGCGGGGCGCATGACCCCGACGAGCTCCGCGGGCGCGTCGGCGCCCGCGTGCTGGGCCGCGACCAGGTCCTTCAGATAGGCGACGCCGACGACGTCGTCGATCCCGTCGCCCAGCACCGGCACCCGCGAGTAGCCGCTCTTCAGCGCCAACCGGACGACCTTGTCGATCGGGGTGTCCCGGTCGGCCCACACCACGTCGGGGCGCGGGACCATGACGTCGCGAACCATGGTGTCGCCCAGCTCGAACACCGAGTGGATCATCTGGCGCTCGTCCTCGTCGACGACGCCGCGGGTGCTGGCCATGTCGACCAGCTCGCGCAGCTCCACCTCCGACGAGAACGGGCCCTCACGGAAACCGGGGCCCGGGGTGATCGCGTTGCCCACCAGGATCAGCAGCTTCGCCAGCGGCGAGAGCAACGTGGCCAGGACCCGGATCGGGACGGCCACGATCATCCCGACGCGGTACGGGTGCTGGCGGCCCAATGTGCGTGGCCCGACACCGATCAACACGTAGCTGACCACGACCATGATCACCGCTGCCACCAGCACACCCACCCACGGCGTGCCGAACACCCGCGCCAGCGCCACCGCCAGCAGCACCGTCGCCGCGGTCTCGCAGATCAGCCGCAGCAACAGCAGCAGGTTGACGTGGCGCGGCCGGTCGGCCACCACCCGCGACAACGCCTTCGCACCCGGCCGGCCCGCCCGCACCAGCGCGTCGACCCGGGCACGGGACACCGACCCGAGCGCGGCATCGGCGGCGGCGAACACACCGGCCAGCGGCACGAGCAGCACGACGACGACGATCATCACGACGGTGCCGCTCACGGTCTCAGCCGTCCTCGAGACCGGCGGCGCCCAGGACCCGGGCGTCGGTGCGGCGCTGGGCCTCCTCGCGGGCCACCCGTTCCCGCGCCGCCCGCCACTCCCCGAGCAGCTTGTCCTGCAACGCGAACATCTCGCGCTCCTGGTCGGGCTCGCCGTGGTCGTAGCCCAGCAGGTGCAGCACGCCGTGCACGGTGAGCAGGTGCAGCTCGTCGGGCAGGCCGTGACCGGCCTTGCGGGCCTGGTCCTGCGCGAACGCGGGGCACAGCACGATGTCGCCCAGCAGTGCGGGCCCCAGATCGGGCGCGTCGGGACGGCGGGCGTCCTCGGCCAGCTCGTCCATGGGGAAGGCCATGACGTCGGTCGGGCCGGGCTCGTCCATCCACCGTTCGTGCAACTCGCTCATCGCCTCCGTGGTGACGGCGGTGATGGCCAGCTCGACGGCGGGGCTCACGCCCATCGCGTCGAGCGCGTAGCGGGCGACGGACACGATCAGCGACTCGTCGACGGCGATGCCGGACTCGTTCGCGACCTCGATGCTCACAGGGTTCCTCTGCGCGTGATGTGCTCCGACGGGCGGTCGCCGGTGGTCCGAGGGTAGTCGGGCCCCCTCGGCCACCGGCGGACCGGTCGGTTCAGCGCCTGCCGCGGCGGCGCTGCTCCGGGCCCGTGCGCGGCGCGCTCGCCAGGCCGCGCCGCTCGTTGACGGCGTCGAACCGGGCGTAGGCGTCGACGATGTCGCTGACAAGTCGGTGGCGCACCACGTCGGTGCTGGTCAGCTGCGAGAAGTGCACGTCGTCGACGCCGTCGAGGATCTCGCGCACGACCTGCAGCCCTGACCGGGTGTTGCCCGGCAGGTCGACCTGCGTGACGTCGCCCGTCACCACGATCTTCGAGCCGAACCCGAGCCGCGTGAGGAACATCTTCATCTGCTCGGGCGTGGTGTTCTGCGCCTCGTCGAGAATGATGAACGCATCATTGAGCGTACGGCCCCGCATATATGCGAGCGGTGCCACTTCGATCGTTCCGGCGGCCATCAGCTTCGGAATCGACTCCGGGTCGATCATGTCGTGCAGCGCGTCGTACAGCGGGCGCAGGTACGGGTCGATCTTCTCGTACAGCGTGCCCGGCAGATAGCCCAGCCGCTCCCCCGCCTCGACGGCCGGGCGGGTGAGGATGATCCGGTTGACCAGCTTGCCCTGCAACGCCTGCACGGCCTTGGCCATGGCCAGGTACGTCTTGCCCGTACCTGCCGGGCCGATGCCGAAGACGATGGTGTGCGTGTCGATCGCATCGACGTAGCGCTTCTGGTTCAGCGTCTTCGGGCGGATCGTCTTGCCGCGCCGCGACAGGATGTCGAGGCTCAGCACCTCGGCGGGCGACTCCCCCATGCGCTCACGGTCGGCCGCGTTCTCGTCGGACAGCATCTCGACCGTGCGGCGGACCGTGTCCTTGCCGACCTGCTGACCCCGCTGCGCCAGCGTGACCAGCTCGGTGAAGACACGCTCGGCGAACGCCACATCGGCCGGCTCGCCCGACAACGTGAGCTCGTTGCCCCGGACGTGCACATCGGCCTCGAGGAGCTCCTCGGCCGTTCGCAGGCTCTCGTCGCGCGAGCCCAGCAGGGCCAGCAGCGCGGTGTCCGGCAGAGCCATCCTGGACTGGACTGTGTTCGGCTCGGTTCCGGTCAAGTTTCGTGCCGCCTGCTCTCTCTGCTCGCCCGCTCCCACGGGACCGTCACTCAGGCCGTCCGGCAGCGCTCCCCGGCGCCGCCCCTGCGACGCCGCCGCTGCCCGACGACGACGCGATGCTACCGCCGGGGACCGACAGTCCGCCGCGCGATTACGGTCAGCGGAGCATCTTCGAGACGTCGCGGAACCGCGGGTGCCGGGAGTCGCGCATCCACTCGAACATCACCATCTCGCTGGTGACGACCTCCGCGCCTTGATCCCGCGCCCGCTGCAGCGCCGCGGCCTTGTCGGACTCCCGTCGCGACCCGACGGCGTCGGCGACGACCACCACCCGGATGTCGCGCTCGCGCATGCCCAGGACGGTCTGCAGTACGCAGACGTGCGCCTCCGCCCCGGTGACGACGACCTCGTCGCGTCCCGGGGGCAGCAGCATGTCGAAGCCCGGCTCGTCGACCGCCGAGAACGAGGTCTTGGGCATCACGAGCTGCGGGAACGCGCTCAGGGCCGGGACCGTCGCCCCGAGTCCCTGCGGGTACTGCTCGGTGGCGGCCACGGGCACCTCCAGCGCGCCCGCCGCCTCGCCCAGCAGCGCCGTCCGGGCCACCACGGCGTCGCCGTCGTGGATCGCGGGCATGAGACGTTCCTGCAGGTCGACCATCAGCAGGACCGACCGGGACGCGGTGAGCAGCACGCCGCCACCCTAACGGCCCGCGCGGATCCAGGAACCGGGCGCAACCTCACGGTTCTGATCCGGCGTCCGGACGACCGTGAGGTTGCGCGCGGGGGTGTCAGTGGCCGCGGAAGGCCTCTGCGAGCCACCAGGAACCGCCGTCGGAGGCGATCTTGGCGTCGACGAGCAGTGGCCGGGGCCGGGGGCCCGCGACCCATTCGTGGACGCCGGCGAGGTCGGCGGCGGCCCGGACGGTGACGGTGTCGAAGCCGTAGCCCCGGCCGACGGCGGCGATGTCGGTCTCCGGGAACTCGACGGTGGTGAGGTCGTCGCCGTCGGGGCCGAAGTGGTGGACCTCGGCGCCGTAGCCGCGGTCGTCGTAGACCACGACGACCATCGCGAGCCCGAGCCGCGCGACGGTCTCCAGCTCGGCGGCGGCCATGAGGGCGCCGCCGTCGCCCAGGGCGGCGACGGTGAGCCGGTCCGGCCGGGCCAGCGCGACGCCGATCGCGGTGAACAGACCGAGCCCGATCGACTGGAAGCCTTGCGTGAAACAGAAGGCCGCCTCGTCGGGGACGGCCAGGTAGGCGGCGGGGTAGCCCATGAAATTGCCGGAGTCGACGGTGACGCTGCGCTCGGCGGGCAGCGCGTCGTCGAGGCCGACCGACAGCACGCGAGGGTCGATGCCCTCGGGTCCGGTGAGGTCGGGCGGGTCGAAGGGGACGTCGCGCCAACGTCCGTGGGCGGCGACGCGGGCGCGGACGTCGTCGGTGCGGTAGCCGGGGCGGTCGTCGCCGTCGAGTGCGACGGCGACGTCGGCTGCGGTGGCGGCGACGTCGCCGAGGATCCCCAGGTCGACGGTTCGGTTGGCGCCGAGGGCGTCGGCGTCGAGGTCGACCTGGACGACGGTGGCGCCGGCACCGATGAGGGCACCGTGGCGCATCGTCCACATGTTGAGCGCGCAGCCCCAGCCGACGACGACGTCCGCGTCGGTGATCAGCTCGGCGGCGAGCGGGGTGGCGAAGCCGCCCGAGATGCCCAGCGACCAGGAGTTCCCGGTGAACAGCCCGTTGGCGACGGCGGAGGTGGCGAGCAGGGCGCCGCAGCGCTGGGCGAGCCCGGCCAGCTCGGGTCCGGCGGCGCGGGCGCCACGGCCGGCGACGAACACGGGCCGGCGGGCCCCGGCGAGCACGGCGGCGAGCGCGGCGACCGACGACGCGGCCGGGCGCGGTGGGGCGAGCGGGGCGAGGTCGGGGACGTCGAGATCGTCGAGTGAGCCGAGCCCCGGCACCTCGGCGGCCTGCACGTCGAGCGGCAGGTTGAGCACGACGGTCCGCCGCTGTTCGACCGCCGTCCGGTACGCGCGGACGGTGTCGGCGAGCGCGCTGCCCGGCGAGTGCACCCGCTCCGCGACCGCCCCGACCGCCGTGACCAGGGCGTCCTGGTCGATGCGGAAGTTGGAGCGGACGGCGGCGCCGCCGGTGTCGGCGGCCAGGACCAGCAGCGGGGTGCGGCTCTTCGCGGCCTCGGTGATGCCGGTCAGCGCGTTGGTGAGCCCGCAGCCCTGGTGCACCGACAGTACGGCGGGGACGCCCGTGGTGCGGGCGTGCGCGTCGGCGGCCGTGGCGGCGCCCGCCTCGTGCCGGGTTGCGGTGAACGGCACGCCCGCGGCCCGCAGCGAGTTGGTGACGTGGAAGTTCCCGCTGCCCACGACCCCGAACGCGTGCCCGATCCCGAGCCGCCCGAGGACCGTGCCGACGAGCTCCGCGACGGAGACGGTCACCTCTCGACCCCGTTCATCGTTCGACAAGGGCCAGCACCCGGGCCGGGCTGCCCGAGCCGGAGACGATCGGCAGCGGCCCCGTGACCAGCACCGCGCCCGTCGGGGGCAGCGTCGCCACGTTCTGCAGCTGGGTGAGCCCGTACTTGCCCGCACCCAGCAGGAACGAGTGGCACGGGAACGGCGGGTCGAAGCTGTGCGCGGCACCCGCGTCGGTACCGACGGTCTCGACGCCGACCCCCAGCAGCGCGGTCTCCTCGGCGAGCCAGCGCGCGCAGGCCACCGACATGCCAGGGGTGTGCGGGCCGGTCTCGTCGGCGTTGAGGAACGCGGCGGCGTCCTCCGCGCGGGCGTCCCAGCCGGTGCGGTAGAGCAGCCAGCCGCCGTCGGGCAGCGGGCCGTGCTCGGCCGTCCACGCCTGCACGTGCTCGACCTCGAGCAGGAAGTCGGGATCGGCGGCCGACTCGGCGGAGAAGTCGAGCACCACCGCGGGCGCGACGAGCTTCTGCGCCGGGACCTGCGAGATGTCCTCGCCCTCGCGTCCCGTGACCCAGTGGACGGGCGCGTCGAAGTGCGTGCCGGTGTGCTCGCCCGTGTGGATGTCGTTCCAGTACCAGGCGGGGCCGCGGTCGTCGTAACGGCTGATCTCCGACAGCGAGAACGAGATCGTGTTGGCGAACGGCGGCGGCAGCTGCAGCACGGGCGTGCCCGCGTGCAGCGGTGCGGTCAGGTCGACGACCTCGATGCGCCGGTCGCGGAGCGCGGCGAGCAGGTCCTGCAGCACGGCCATGAGTGTCCCGTCTGCCGCGCGCGGTCGGGCGCCGCCGTGGCGGGGTCCACGCTAGATCAGCCGAGCAGCCGTGCGACCGCGGACTCGCAGGCGCTCCACGCCTCGGTCACCGGGTCGATGACCGCGAAGTGTTCGACCCCCGGCAGGACGACGAGCTCGGCGGGGTCGCCGGCGGCCTGAGCGGCGGCGACGTAGCGCTCGCTCTGCCGCAGCGGCACGTTGACGTCGGCGTCGCCGTGCACGCAGATCACGGGCACGCCGACGGGCAGCCGCTCGGCCGGGGAGGCGAGCGCGTACCGGTCGGGGGCGTCGTCGGGGGTGCCGCCGAGCAGGTCGTCGACGGCACCGCGGCCGACCTCGCGGCGGGCGGCGTCGACGAGGTCGAGCACCCCGGCCTGGCTGACCGCACCGCGCAGCCGCACCCGGGGGTCGGCGCCGGGCACCCCGGAGGGCAGGCCGGGGCGGGCGGCGAGCCACGCCGCGAGGTGCCCGCCTGCGGAGTGCCCGAGGGCGACCACCCGGGCGGGGTCGAGCCATTCCTGGTCGGCGAGCAGGTCGACGGCGGCGGCGACGTCGTCGAACGTCGAGGGCCAGCCCCCTCCGGTGCCGACGCGGCGGTACTCGATGTTCCACGCCGCGAACCCGGCCGCGGCCAGGGTGGCGGCGAGCGGGCGGCCGAGTGCGAGGTCGTGGCGGGAGCGCCAGAAGCCGCCGTGGATGACGACGACCGTCCCCCGCGGCTCCGCCCCGGAGGGCAGGGTCAGTTCCCCGAACTGTGCGGGGTCGGTGCCGTAGTCCAGCCGCGTCGGTGTGCTCACATCCCCGATCATCGCGGACGCGGGGGTCGTGAGCGGTACTGGTCACCAGCGCGACCATTACCGCTCACAGGCGGCGGAGGCGCGGCGGCGTACCGGGGATGCCACGCCGCGATGGATGTGGGGGGACACCCACCGCGGCGTGGCGCCGCCGGACGAGGGGACTCTCCGGCGGGCCCGACGGGTGCCCATCACCCGTGTTCGAGAGGGTCGTCGCAGCGACCGGATGGTGCGCGAAATATAGCCGCCTGCCTGCTGGAACGGGGGTTTCGTCACCCGGATGCCGTGCGCTGTCCCACGGTCAGCCGCGCATGCTCCACCGGCTGGTCAGGGCACCGATGGCGCCCAGTGCGACGGCGGCGGCGGTCGAGGCACGCAGCACCTCGGGGCCCAGACGGACGGCGTGGGCGCCCGCGTCGGTGAGCGTGGAGACCTCCTCGTCGGAGACGCCACCCTCGGGGCCGACGACGAGCAGGACCGCGGCGGGGGGCGGGTCCATGAACGCGGCGACGGGCTCGGTGGCGGACTCGTGCAGGACCAGCACCTGCTCGAAGTCCCCACACAGGGCGGCGAGCTGCCGCGTCGACACGGGGGTGCCGACCGGCGGCACCCACGGGCGGCGGGCCTGTTTCGCGGCGGAGCGGACGGTGGCGCGCCAGCGGGCGAGGGCCTTGTCGCCGCGCGGGCCGTCCTCCCACTTCGCGACGCAGCGCGACGCCCGCCACGGCAGGATCTCGTCGACACCCGCCTCGGTGGCGAGCTCGACGGCCAGCTCCCCGCGGTCGCCCTTCACCAGCGCCTGGGCGAGCACCACCCGCGGCACGGGCGGGTCGAGCGCCGCGCGGGACACGACGCGCAGGTCGAGCCGGTCGTGCCCCACGGTGTCGACGACGGTGTGCGCGAGGCCGCCACGACCGTCGGCGAGCGTGATCTCCTCGCCGGCGCGCAGCCGCCGCACGGTGGCGGCGTGCCTGCCCTCCGGACCGTCGAGGACGGCCGTCGTCCCGGCGGGCAGCTCGTCGACGAGGAAGAGCGGCGCAGTGCCCACTGCCTCTCCTCGGTCAGCGGCCGCCGAAGCGCAGCCGGGAGAACAGCCCGTGCCCGTTGCGGCTGCCCATGGCCAGGTCGGGCTGTTCCTCGCCGCGCAAGGCGGCGAGCTTGCGCAGCAGCTCGGTCTGCTCCTTGTCGAGCTTGGTGGGGACGGCGACCTCGATGTGGACCATCAGGTCGCCGTGGCCGTCGACGCGCCCGTTGGAACGCAGCCGCGGCATGCCCTTGCCGCGCAGGGTGCGAATGGTGCCGGTCTGGGTGCCGGCGTCGATGTCGAGGTCCTCGGAACCCTCGATCGTCGGCAGCGCGACGGTGGTGCCCAACGCGGCCGCGGTCATCGGCAGGCTGACGGTGCAGTGCAGGTCGGCGCCGTCGCGGGTGAAGATGTCGTGCGGGGTCTCCTCGACCTCGACGTACAGATCGCCCGCCGGGCCGCCGCCCGCGCCGACCTCGCCCTGGCCGGCCAGCCGCACGCGCATCCCGTCGGCCACACCGGCGGGGATGCGGACGCCGACGCTGCGCCGGGACCGGACCCGGCCGTCGCCCGCGCACTGGCGGCACGGCTCGGGGATGACCTCGCCGAAGCCGCGGCACGTCGGGCAGGGGCGCGACGTGACGACCTGGCCGAGGAACGAACGCTGCACCGACTGCACCTCGCCGGAGCCGCCGCAGATGTCGCAGCGGGTGGGCGAGCTGCCGGGCGCGCAGCCGGAGCCGGAGCAGTCCGAGCACAGCACCGCGGTGTCCACGGTCAGCTCGCGCTGGACACCGGCAGCGCACTCCTCGAGGGACAGCTGCATGCGGATCAGCGCGTCGGCGCCCGGCTGGACGCGGCTGCGGGGCCCGCGGCCGCGGCCGCCGGTCGCGGAGCCGAAGAAGGCGTCCATGATGTCGCCGAAACCGAACCCGGCGCCGAAGGGGTCGCCGCCGCCACCGCCGCGGCCGTTGTCGAGCGGGTCGCCGCCGAGGTCGACGATGCGCCGCTTCTCGGGGTCGTTGAGCACCTCGTAGGCAGTGCTGACCTCGCGGAAGCGCTCCTGCGCCGCCGCGTCGGGGTTGACGTCGGGATGGAGCTCCCGGGCGAGCTTGCGGTAAGCCCGCTTGATCTCGTCGGGGCCCGCGCCTCGCTCGACGCCCAGCATCCCGTAGTAGTCGCGTGCCACCCTTGCGTTCCCCATGGTCCTTCGCTCGACGAATCGCAGTTGAGAGTTACAGAGTACGTGTCACGGAAATCGAGCCGGGTCGGCTCAACCCGGTCGGCCGTGCCCGGCGCCGCGCCGCGTCACCGCCCGGACAGGATGTCACCCACGTAGCGGGCAACGGCGTGGACCGCCGCGATGGTGCCCGGGTAGTCCATCCGCGTCGGCCCGAGCACGCCCATCCCACCGAGGACGGTGCCCGCGCCGTAGCCGATGGAGACGACGGACGCGGCCCGCAGGTCCTCGACCTCGTTCTCCTCGCCGATGCGCACCGTGACCAGACCGGGATCCTGCGCCGCGGCCAGCAGCTTCAGGACGACGACCTGCTCCTCCAGCGCCTCCAGGACCTGACGCAGCGAGCCCGGGAAGTCGGCGACGCTACGGGTGAGGTTGGCGGTGCCGCCCAGGACGAGCCGCTCCTCGGGATGCTCGACGAGCGTCTCGATCAGGACGGTCGAGAGGGTGACGACGACGTCACGCAGGTCGCCCGGCACCTTGTCGGGCAGCTCGGCGACGGCGGCCGACGCCGCGGCCAGGGGGTGCCCGACGAGCGCGGCGTTGAGGTGGGCACGCACCGCCGCGACGTCCTCGTCCTCGAGCACGTCGCCCAGGTCGACGACGCGCTGGTCGACGCGACCGGAGTCGGTGATGAGCACCAGCATCAGCCGGGCGGGCGTGAGCGCCACGACCTCGAGATGGCGGACCGTGGAGCGGGTCAGCGTCGGGTACTGGACGACGGCGACCTGCCGCGTGAGCTGCGCGAGGAGCCGCACACTGCGCCGCAGCACGTCGTCGAGGTCGACCGCGCCGTCGAGGAACGTCTGCACCGCGCGGCGCTCTGCGCTCGACAGCGGCTTGACCTCGGCGATCTTGTCGACGAACAGGCGGTAGCCCTTGTCTGTGGGGATGCGGCCCGCACTGGTGTGCGGCTGGGCGATCAGCCCGTCCTCCTCGAGGACCGCCATGTCGTTGCGGACGGTCGCGCTGGACACACCCAGGTTGTGCCGCTCGACGATCGTGCGGGAGGCGACCGGCTCCTGCGTCGAGACGTAGTCGGCGACGATGGCCTGCAACACCGCGAACCGGCGTTCATCGGCGTTCACCGCCACCTCCCCCTGGTCCCACTCGTCCGTCGTTTCCAGTCTAGGTGGTCCCCCGACTTTCGGAGGACCACCGACCGCCCCGGATCCCGTGCGGTGACCCGACCCACAGGAGCGCGGCACACTGGTGACGTGCTGCTGCGCCGCCCCGTCCTCGACGCGATCGCCGCGGGCCGTGTCACGCGGGCCTACCGCCGGTGGGACCGGGCCCGGGTGAAGGTCGGCACCCGGCTGCGCACAGCCGTCGGAGTGCTGGAGGTGACGGCCGTCGACACCGTCGCCTCGGCGTCGTTGACCGACGCCGACGCCGCCGCGGCCGGGGTCGCCGACGCCGCCACGCTGCGCCGTGAGCTGGCGAAGCGACCGACCGGCGAGGTCTTCCGCGTCGACCTGCGGCCCGCCGGGGAGGACCCGCGCATCGCGCTGCGCGCCGACGACACCCTCGACGACGACGCCCGCGCCGCCCTCGACGCCCGCCTGGCCCGGATGGACGCGACGTCGTCGTACGGGCCGTGGACGGCCGCGACGCTGGCGTTGATCGCGCAGAACCCCGAGGTCCGCGCTCCCGACCTGGCGGAGCGCATGGGACGGGAGACGCTGCCGTTCAAGCGCGACGTCCGCAAGCTCAAGGAACTGGGGCTGACCGAGAGCCTGCCCGTCGGCTACCGGCTGTCGCCGCGGGGCCGGGCGTACCTGTGCACCTGACTGTTCACCCACATCCGACGCGAGCTGTGGCAGCGTCGGTCCGGTGGTCGCCGGGGAACGTCGTTCGCTGAGCCGACGTGCGTTGCTCGTCGGCGCCGGTGCCGCGGCCCTCGTCGCGGCCGGAACGGTGTCGTGGCCCGCCGGCGCGACCGGTGCGTCCGACCCCGCCACGCTGCGCGCCCGCATCCGGGACTCGGCCGCGCAGCCCTACACCGGGCTCGCCGAGGCGTCGGGACGGCTCGGGTTGCCCGACCTGCCCCAGCTCGAACAGGCCACCGCCCTGTTCACCGGCACCACCCGGATCCGGGCGTTCCACGCCGGCCCCGATCGTTGGCGCGTCGACGAGCTGACCGCCGCCGGTGAACGCGACGTCTACCACGTCGACGGGGCGGAGTCGTTGTGGGACTTCGGGTCCCAACGGCTCACGAGGATCGTGGGGACGACGTCGCTGCGGCTCCCCCGGGCCGCCGACCTACTGCCGCCCGACCTCGCCCGCCGCATCCTCGCCGCCGCGCCCGACGACCCCGTCGACGCCCTGCCCGACCGCCGCGTCGCCGGGCGGACCGCCGCGGGCATCCGCGTCACCCCCGCCGACCCCGACACCACCGTCGCGCACGTCGACGTCTGGGCCGACGCGCCCAGCGGGCTGCCGTTGCGCGTCGAGATCTCCGGCCGCGCCGACCCCGGGAGACCCGTCCTGACCAGCGAGCTGACCTCGGTCGACCTGACCGCCCCGGCCGACGGCGTCCTCGTCCCCACCGTGCCGCCCGGCGCGACCGCCGCCGAGGTGCCCGCCACCGACCTCACCGGCGCCCTGCGCGTCCTCGGTCCCTCTGCGCCCCCCGGCACGCTCGCCGGGCGCGGGCGGCTGCCGCGGTACCCCGACCTCCCCGGCATCGGCGTCTACGGAACCGGGCTGGGCGGGTTCGTGCTCGTTCCGGTCACGGGCCGGATCGCCGCGCAGGCCGTCGACGGCGCCACCGCCGCCGGCGGGGTGGCCGTCACCGTGCCGACGGGCCGGGCCGTCGCGGTGTCGACGCCGCTGCTGTCGGTCGTCATCCGGGCCGGGGGCCGGCGCGGGGCGCTGCTCGTCGGCACCGTGTCCGCCGCGGTGCTCACCCAGGCCGTGACCGAACTGTCGGAGGCGGCCCGGTGAGCGAGTCCGTCATCACCACCACCGGGCTGACCAAGCGGTTCGGCCGGGTCGTCGCCGTCGACCACGTCGACCTCGACGTCCCCGCCGGCGTGCGGTTCGGGCTGCTGGGGCCCAACGGATCCGGGAAGACGACGCTCGTCCGCATGCTGCTCGGCCTCGTCCACGCGACGTCCGGCTCCGCGACCGTCCTCGGCGAACCCATGCCCCGCCGCGCCGCGGCCGTGCTGCCGCAGGTCGGCGCGCTCGTCGAGGGCCCGGCCGCGTGGGGGCACCTGTCCGGACGGGCCAACCTCCGACTCCTCGACGCCGCCGGACCCGGAGGCCGGCGCCGCGACCGCCGTCGCCGCGTCGACGAGGCCCTCGAACGCGTCGGGCTCGCCGGGATCGACCGCCGGCCCGTCAAGGCCTACTCCCTCGGCATGCGCCAACGGCTCGGGATCGCCGCCGCCCTGCTGCGCGCGCCCCGGCTGCTGCTGCTCGACGAACCCACCAACGGCCTCGACCCCCGCGGCATCCATGAGATGCGCGACCTGCTCGTCGCCCTCAACGCGACCGGCACCACCGTCGTGCTCTCGAGCCACCTGCTCACCGAGGTCGAGGCGCTGTGCACGCGGGTCGGGATCATGGACGCCGGACGGCTCGTCCTGGCCGACGACCTCGCCTCGCTCCGCGCACCCACCGGCCGCATCCGGCTGCGCACCCCCTCGCCCGACGCCGCGCTGGCCCTGCTCGACGGCCGCGTCGAAGCCCGCGAGGCCGACCTGCTGACCGTCCGCGGCGACGACCCCGCCGAGCTCAACGCGCTCCTCGTCGGCGCCGGGGTGCCCGTCACCGCGATCGACCGCGAGCGGCGGTCCCTGGAGGAGGTCGTCCTGGACGTGACCGGCAGCGGCAACGACCGGTTCGAAGGGCACCGATGATCAGCACCGAGCTCGTCCTCATGCTGCGCAAACGGCGCGTCTGGCTGTGCTGGGCGCTGCTGTGCCTGCTGCCCACCGTCGTCGCCGTCCTGCTCGCCACCACCCGGCTCGCGCCCCCGCCCGGCAGGGGCGGCGCCTTCCTCTCCGCGGTGCTGTCCGACGGGCAGCTCTTCCCCGCCGCCGCGCTGGCCCTCGTCCTGCCCGTCTTCCTGCCGATCACCGTCGCCATCGTCTCCGGCGACGCCGTCGCGGGCGAGGCCTCCGCCGGCACGCTGCGCTACCTGCTGGTGCGGCCCGTCGGCAGGCTGAAACTGTTGGTGGCCAAGCTCGTTTCCGTCGCCGCGTTCACGCTGCTCGCGGTCCTGCTGGTGACCGTCACGTCCTACATCGTCGGCGTGGCGGCGTTCGGCTTCGGGCCGGACGCCGAGCTCGGCGGGGGCGGCATCACCTCGCTGTCCGGGGCCACCCTCACCCCGCTGGAGCTCGCCGGGCGCACCGCAGGCACCGTCGGCTACCTGGCGCTGTGCATGCTCACCCTGGGTGCCGTCGGCATCTTCTTCTCGACGCTCACCGACTCCCCCCTCGCCGCCGCCCTCGGGGTGCTCGCCGTCGTCGTCACCAGCGCGGCCCTGCAACCCCTCGACGCCGCCGAGGCCGTCCGCACCTTCCTGCCGACGCAACACTGGCTCGCCTGGATCGACCTCTTCCGCGACCCCCCGCTGCTCGACGCCGTCCGCACCGGGGTCGAGGTCCAGCTCGGCTGGATCGTCGTCGCCTTCGGCGCGGCCTGGGCGAACTTCACGACGAAGGACGTCAGACCCGTGAGTGGCGTTATTGGCCATGGCCAATAACGCCACTCACGGGTCCTAGCCGGCTCCGCGCAGGGTGGCGCAGTCCGCCGGGCCCGGCAGCGTCAGCGGGGTCGTGCCCAGGGCGCGCAGCACCGCGCCCGTGACCAGCGGGTCCGTCGGCAGGCCCGAGTGCGTCACCCGCGCGCCCACGCACACCGCCTGCACCGACGTGTCCAGCGCCCCCGCAAGCCGCGCCGAGTCCGGCGGGGTGACCGTGTCGTCGTCGGTCGTCCACAGCGACAGCCACGGCAGCTCCGACCCGACACCGGCCTTCTCGATCTCCTGCAGCTCCGGCGACCCCGGCACCAACTGCCGGCACGCCACCGGGCACGCGTCCGGGGCCAGGCTCGCGCCCGCCGTCGCCAACGTCGTGCCGTGCAACGGTGCGCCCAGCGTCACCACGCGGCGGGCCTTCGCCGCCCCGTCCTCCCTCGCCAGCCACAACGCCGTCACGACGCCCCCGGCGGAGTAGCCGACCACGTCGACCGACGGCGCACCTGCCGCGAGAGCGTCGTCGACCGCTCGGTCCAGCACCGTGACCTGCGCCGACAGGTCTCCGGTGCCGTCGCCGACCAGTGTCAGCACCGTCGTCCGACGGCCCGTCGCCTCGATCCGGCGGGCCAGCGCCTGCAACGACGTCCGGCTGCCTCCGTAACCCGGGACCAGAAGTACGGGGCCGGGCCGGTCGTCAGCGGGGCGGGTGCCGGGTATCGGCCGGCCGGGCCCGTCCAACACCCGGAACCCGACGACCACCCCCACCGCGACGACCACCAGCACCAGCAGGCCGACCAGCAGCCGACGCCGGGGACTCACGGAGTTCGCCGTTCTGCAGGAACGGCACTTCCCTGCAACCGGGGTGCGGGCAGGTGCCGTTCCTGCAACGCGGGGTGGGGGCCGATGCCCGGGGGCAGCGTCATGCGGCGACCGCGGTCAGGAGGTCGGTGACGACGCGGTCGGCCAGCAGGCGGCCGCGGCGGGTCAGGACCGCACGGCCGGCGGTCAGGGCCGGCTCGTCGAGGAGGCCCTCCTCGGCGGCGCGGCGGGCGGCCTCGCGGCCGGGGGCGTCGAGCAGGTCGGTGTCGAGACCTGTCGCCAGGCGCAGCCGGAGCATGACGCGCTCGGTCGCCTGCTCCTCCGGACCCAGGAGCTCGTGGCCCGCCTCCGGGGCCTCGCCCGCAGCGAGCATCGCCGCGTACCGGGCCGGGTGCTTCACGTTCCACCAGCGACGTCCGCCCAGGTGCGAATGTGCGCCGGGCCCGGCGCCCCACCAGTCGCCGTCGAGCCAGTAGCCGAGGTTGTGCCGGCACGCGGCGGCGTCGTCGGCAGCCCAGTTGGACACCTCGTACCAGCGCAGACCCGCCGCCGAAAGGGTGTCGTCGATGATCTCGTAGCGGGCGGCGGCGACGTCGTCGTCGGGGGCGGCCAGTTCCCCGCGCCGCACCCGCCGCGCCAGCGCGGTCCCGTCCTCGACGATCAGCGAGTACGCCGACACGTGGTCCACCCCCGCGGACAGGACGGCGTCGAGGGAGGCGCGCAGGTCGTCGTCGGTCTCGCCGGGCGTGGAGTAGATCAGGTCGAGGTTGACGTGCCCGATCCCCGCGGCGCGAGCCTCCTTCGCGGCCTCGACCGCGCGGCCGGGGGTGTGCCGGCGGTCGAGGATCTGCAGCACGTGCGGCGCCGCCGACTGCATCCCCAGCGACACCCGTGTGAACCCCGCCTCGACCAGCCCCGCGAAGAACTCCGGCGACGTCGACTCCGGGTTGGACTCCGTCGTCACCTCGGCGCCGGGGGCGAGGCCGAACTCGGCACGGATCGTGTCGAGCACCGCGCCGAGACGCTGCGCCCCGATCAACGACGGGGTGCCGCCGCCGACGAACACGGTGTCGACGGCCCGCTCCCCCACCACCTCGGCCGCCCCGGCCAGCTCACGACGCACGGCCTCGAGCCAGCCGTCGGGCGAGGTGCCCGACCCGGAGCCGGACAGCTCGTCGGCGGTGTAGGTGTTGAAGTCGCAGTACCCGCAGCGTGACGCGCAGAACGGCACGTGGACGTACACGCCGAACGGCGTCGAGGATTCGGGGACGGGCACTCCGTCGAGGTTAGCCGCCCGTGCGGCCACCGCCACCGCCTGCGCCGCCACCTCCGCCGCCGCCTCCGCCGCCGCCTCCGCCGCCGAGGGTGCGCAGGCCTGCGGTGCCGCCGGTCGGGAGCGGCTGGGACAGGTCGGCGAGGACGACCTGGTCGCCCTCCCGCAGCCCCGACGTGATCTGCGTGGCCGTCGCCCCGGTGGCACCGACGGTCACCGGGACGGTCTCCGGCTTGCCGCCGCGCAGGACGTCGACGGTGGTGCCGCCGGGCACGCTGTGCACGGCGGAGGTCGGCACGGTCAGGACGGCCGTGGCCGATGCGACCGTCAGCGTCACCGTTGCGCCAGAGCCGGCCGGGAGCGCCGGCGGTGTGCCGGTCAACGCGATCGTCACCGGGTAGGTGACGGGCGAGCCCGTCCCGCCGGGGAGCAGCCCGACCGACGCGACCTTGCCCGTGAGCTGCTGGTCGGAGCCGTCCGCGACGATCGTCGCCGCGTCGCCGACGTGCACGCTGCCGATCGTCGACTCCGGGACCGGAACGACGACCTCGTCGGCACCCGGGCCGATCACGACGATCTGCGCCGGCCCCGCCGAGCCGCCGACCTGCTGGCCCGCGGTGAGGTTCACCGCCGCGACCGTGCCGGCGATCGGGGCGACGAGGGTGGCCTGGTCGCGGTTCTGCTCGGCGGTCGTGAGCTGGGCGGAGGCGGAGTCGACCTGGGCCTGGTCGGCGGCGAGTTGGGCCGCGGACACGCCGGTCGTACGCCCCGCAGCGCCGCCGGCGGTGCCGCCCGAGCGGCCGGTTCCACCAGCGCCCTGTCGCTGTCCCGCTCCGCCGGCCCCCGCACCGGCTCCGTTCGCACCCTTGCCGTTCGGGGTCTGACCGTTCGGGGTCTGACCCTTGGCACCCATACGGTTCGGTGCCGATCCGTTTGCGCCCTGACCGTTCGCGCCCTGACCGTTTGCGCCCTGACCGTTCGCGCCCCGACCCGCCCCGGCGCCGGACCCACCGGCTTCCCCGGCGCCCGCGCCTCCCGTCCCCGAGCCGCCCGCGCCGGTGCCCGCGGCACCTCCTGACCCGGCACCTCCCGCACCGGACCCGGCTGCGCCGGACCCGCCGGTTCCGGAGCCCGAGCCCGAGCCGATCGCCGCGGTCAGGGCCGCGTCGAGCGCGTTCTCGTCGGTCGCGAGGGTCCGCTGCGCGGTCGCGACGGACTGCTGACCGGCCATGACCGTCGTGATCGCTTTCTGGCAGGCCACCAGCTCCGCGGCCGTCGACGAGGTCGCCGCCGGGAGGAGCGTCCCGCTCCCGGTCACGAACACGGCGGCCGTGGCGTGCGCCACGGCCGACCCCGTCGACGACCCCGTCCCCGCCCCGGTCGACCCGGACCCCGTCGACCCGGACCCCGTCGACCCGGAGCCGGCGGTTCCCGAACCACCCGAACCCGACGAGGACCCGCCGGCTGCACTCGGGTCGGCCGCCGTTGCCGCGAGGACCGGCGCGCAGGCGGTCGTCTCCGCGGAGAGGTCGCGTTGGGCGGCGGCGAGCAGCCCGTCGACGGTGCGTTGGTCGGCGAGCACGGCGGCCTGGGCCTTGGCGACGGTGTCCCCGCCCGCCGCGGACACCGCGGGCACGGTCAGGTCGGCAGGCACGACGTCGAACGTGTCGGCGCGCGGGGCGTCGGTGGTCAGCACCGCGGGGAGGACGACCGGGCCGCCCTCGAAGGACGCCGGAACGGCGCCGGACCCGGACCCGCCGGATGCCGCCGACGACTGCCCGGACCGGTCGGCGTCGAGCTTCGCCTGCGCCGTCGCCAGTGTGGATCGTGCCTGGGCCATGGCGGCGTCGAGCGACGTCGTGTCCAGCGACGCGAGCGTCGTCCCGGCCGCGACCTGCTGTCCCACCGCGACCGGCACCGAGCTCACCTGCCCGGCGACCGGGAAGGAGAGGTCGGCCTCGGAGGTCGGGGTGACGGTGCCTGCGGCGTCGAGGGTGGAGGCGACGTCGCCGGTGCGGGCCGTGGCGGTGCGGTAGTTGCCGGAGTCGTCGGCGTTCGCGACCCCGGTGACGACGAGCGCGACGACGAGCACGAGGGCCGCGCCGGCGGCGATCCAGACCCGGCGGCGCATCCTGATCCTGCGCAGGGCAGCGGTCATCATTCGCTCCGCAGTGCGTCGATGGGGGCGAGCCGGGCGGCGCGGCTCGCGGGGTACACGCCGAAGACGAGCCCGATCGCGATGGCGACGACGATCGCGCCGATCGTCACGGGCGCGGACACGAGGATCGGCTGGCCGATGGCCTTGGAGAGCAGGAACGCGGAGAGCCCGCCGAGGATCGCTCCGGCGACGCCGCCTGCGAGCCCGAGGACGCCGGCCTCGACGAGGAACTGGCGGCGGATCACGGCGGGGGTGGCGCCGAGTGCCTTGCGGAGCCCGATCTCGCGGATCCGTTCGGTGACCGAGACCAGCATGATGTTCATGACGCCGATCCCGCCGACGAGCAGCGAGATCGCGGCGATCCCGCCGAGGACGGCGGTGAGGGCGCCGGTGATCGCGTTGGCGGTGTCGAGGATCGACTGCTGGCTGGTGATGGTGAAGTCGGCGTCGGCGGGGTCGCCGATGCGGTGCAGGGCCAGGAGCTCCGCGTTCGCCTCCTGGTAGGCGCCGGAGAGGGCGTCGTTCGTGGCGGCCTGCATGTAGATGGCCTGCACCGCGGTGCGGGCGGAGCCGCCGATGACGCGGTCGGCCGCGGTGGTGAAGGGCAGGAGCGCCTGGTCGTCCTGGTTGGTCGCGGCCGACGATCCCGCCGACGCGAGCACGCCGACGACGGTCGTCGGCACCCCGGCGACGTTCACGGTGCGCCCGAGGGCCTGGCCGCCGCCGAAGAGCTCGGACGCGGTCGTCGGCCCGAGGACGACGACGGGTGCGTGCGCGGTGACGTCGTCGGCGGTGAGGAAGCGGCCTTGGGCGATGGTGCGGGCGCGGACGGTCGCGAAGTCGGGGGTGGTGCCGACGACGGTGGTGGTCCAGTTGGTGTCGCCCGCGGTGAGCGACTCGGAGCGCTGCACGGTGGGGGCGACGGCGGCGACGTCGGGCACCACGTCGTGGGAGGCGAGGGCGGTGGCGTCGGCGAGGGTGAGGGTGGAGGCGCTGCCGGCGCCGCCGCGGACGCCGTTGGTGCCGGTGGTGCTGCCGGGGGTGACGACGAGGAGGTTGCTGCCGAGGGCGTTGATCTGCGACGTCACGGTCTGCCGGGCGCCCTGGCCGAGGCCGACGGTGAGCATGACGGCGGCGATGCCGATGAGGATGCCGAGCATCGTGAGCCCGGACCGGAGCCGGTGGGAGCGGACGGCGTCCCAGCCGGTGCGGACGGTCTCCTGCCAGTTCACGCGGTCACCGCCCCGGTGTCGGAGTGGATCTCGCCGTCGAGGATGCGGACGACGCGGGCGGCGGCGTCGGCGACGTCCTCCTCGTGGGTGATGAGGACGATGGTGCGGCCGGCGGAGTGGAGCTCGGCGAGCAATGCGAGGACGTCGGTGGTGGCGGCGGAGTCGAGGTTGCCGGTGGGTTCGTCGGCGAGCAGGAGTGCGGGTTCGGTGACGAGCGCCCGGGCGATGGCGACGCGTTGCTGCTGGCCGCCGGAGAGCTCGCCGGGTCGGTGGTCGGCGCGGTCGGCGAGGCCGACCCGCCCCAGCGCGGCCATCGCCCGGTCCTTGCGCTCTGCCCGGGCGACCCCGGCGTAGCAGAGCGGCAGCTCGACGTTGCGCCATGCCTGCATCGACGCGAGCAGGTTGAACTGCTGGAACACGAACCCGATCCGCCGGTTGCGGACGGCAGCCAGATCCTCCTCGCTCATCTGCCCGACGTCGGCGCCCGCGAGCCGGTAGGTGCCGGTGGTGGCGACGTCGAGGCAGCCGAGGACGTGCATCAGGGTGGACTTGCCGGAGCCGGAGGGCCCCATGATCGCGACGTACTCGCCCTCGTCGATGCGAAGTCGCACGTCCCGCAGCGCGTCGACCTCGAGGGGGCCGGAGCGGTAGGTCTTGCCGACGCCGTCGAGCTGGATGAGGGGGCTCACGAGCCACCGGTCCCGGCGCCGCGTGGTGCTCCGCCACCGCCGTTGCCGCCGGCGCCGGGTCCACCGCCACCCGCGCCGCCGCCGCCGCGGAAGCCCCCGCCTCCGCCACCGCCGCCGAACCCGCCGAAGCCGCCGCCCCCGCGACCGGTCGTCGCTCCGGGGGTCCCGGTGGGGACGACGACCTGGGTGCCGGCGGTGATGCCGGTGAGGATCTGGGTGCGGGTGCCGTCGGTGGCGCCGACGGTGACGCGGGTGGCGGTCTGCTTCCCGCCGGTGGCGACGAGCACGGTGGCGTCGGCGCCGGTGCCGTGGACGGCCGAGGCGGGGACGAGCACCGCGTCGTCGACCTGCGATGTCACGATGGTCACCTGCGCCGACGCGCCGGCGTGCAGGGACGACGTGTCGCCGGAGACGGACAGGGTGACGGGGTAGGTGGCGACGCCGGCGCTCGACGTCGCGACCAGCCCGACGGAGGTGACGGTTGCGGCGACGGGCTTCGTGGCGCCGGTCGGGGTGACCTCGGCGGTCTGGCCGTTCTTCAGCTTGGCGACCTCGGTGTCGTCGACGGTCGCGTTCACGACGAACGACCCGGTACTGATGACGACGACGTCGGCACCCGCGGCGGACGACGTACCGGCTGAGCTGCCGGTCGAGGTTCCGCCCCCGGCCCGCCGGCGCCGCCCGACCCGCCGACCCCGGACGAGCCCGACGCGGAGGACGACCCGGAGGACGACCCACCTGCGGACACCTGCTGACCCACGGTGACGTCGACCGCGGCGACGGTCCCCGCGAACGGCGCGGTGAGCGTCGCCTGAGCGAGGTTGCGCTGGGCGACGGCCAGCTGGGCCTGGGCGGCGGTGAGGGCGGCGGAGTCGGCGTCGCGCTGGGCGGCGCTCGCGCCCGCGTCGGCGTCGAGCCGGGCCTGCGCACCGGCGACGTTCGCGTTGGCCTGTGCGACCTGCTGCGGCAGGCTCGCGGCGTCGACGGTGGCGAGGGTGTCGCCCGCGGCGACCTGCTGGCCGACGGTGACGGGGACGGCGGTGACCCGGCCGGAGACGGCGAAGTCGAGGTCGGCGCGCTGGGCGGGGGCGATGGTCCCGGTGGCGCCGACGGTCTGGCGCAGGGTGCCGGTGCTCGCGCGCGCCAGCACCGGCGTCGTGGCGCCCGACGACGTCCCGGCCCGCCACACCAGCACGATCGCGACGACCACGACGACGGCGACGGCCCCGGCGATCCACCGGGCGCGTCGCGACCAGGACCGTGGGGACAGTGCGCGGTGCCGGGGGCCGGCGGTGGGTGCTCCACCGTCCTGGACCGTCGTCTCCACGGGTGTCTCGGCCACCGCTGTCTCCCACCGCTCGTACACCTGCCGACGCCGGTGCCCCGCGGCCGGCGGGGCGGACGCTAGCCGCGTTGCCTGAGAACGGGAGCAGACGTTCCTGGCAGTGCGCTGAGAGGGGTGCGTCCGAAAAGGACGGTGCTGGACAGGGTGGCAGGAACAGGGCGGGAATCGGTGCCGCGCGCTCCTGACGCGGGCGGGTGTCCGAACACCTCCCGCTCCTCGGTCCGTTCCCGCGGAAGTGTCCGGACAATTGCGGCCGTGGCTCTCATGACGTAGACGGCCATTGGCCGAACGGGTCCGGACATGGCAGCCTGATGGAGTGAATGCGCTGACCCTGCGTCTCGTGGCCCGTCGCCACGTCGACCTGCAGCGGGTCAACAGCGCCATTTGTCGGTTTGCGGTCTGATCCCGCGCCGAACCCGTCCACGGACCGATTTCCCGGCGCAGGGTGAGCCGTGCCCGGAATCCGTTCATGATCCAGTCCTGTCATGATCGGAACGGTTTCCGGTGCCACGGCGAGCCGTGCCGTCATCCGGAGGCCCCGAATTGCCCCCCACCACCCCGCCCTCGAAGTCCCCTGCCCGCCCCAAGCGCGGTGAGGGCCAGTGGAAGCTCGGCCATCGTGAGCCGCTGAACCCGAACGAGCGCTTCAAGCGCGACGACGACGGGCTCAACGTGCGCGCGCGCATCGAGAACGTCTACTCCAAGCAGGGGTTCGACTCGATCGACCCGTCGGACCTGCGCGGACGGATGCGCTGGTGGGGGCTCTACACCCAGCGCAAGCCCGGGATCGACGGCGGCCGCACCGCGGCGCTGGAGCCCGAGGAGCTCGACGACCGCTACTTCATGCTGCGGGTGCGCATCGACGGCGGGGCGCTGACCACCGAGCAGCTGCGCGTCGTCGGTGAGCTGTCGCAGCAGTACGGGCGCGACACCGCCGACGTCACCGACCGGCAGAACATTCAGTACCACTGGATCGCGATCGAGGACATGCCCGCGATCTGGGAGCAGCTGGAGTCGGTCGGGCTGCTCACCACCGAGGCCTGCGGCGACACCCCGCGCGTCATCCTGGGCTCCCCCGTCGCCGGCATCTCGGCCGACGAGGAGATCGACCCGACGCCCGCGATCCGCGAGATCCTCGACCGCTACATCGGCAGCCCGGAGTTCTCCAACCTGCCGCGCAAGTTCAAGACGGCGATCTCGTGGCAGCAGGACATCGCGCACGAGATCAACGACGTCTCGTTCATCGGCTCGGTCCACCCGGAGCACGGCCCCGGGTTCGACGTGTGGGTCGGCGGCGGTCTGTCGACCAACCCGAAGATCGCGCAGCGGCTCGGCACCTGGGTGTCGGTCGACGAGATCCCCGAGGTCTGGGCCGGGATCATCTCGGTGTTCCGTGACTACGGCTACCGCCGGCTACGCCACCGCGCCCGCATCAAGTTCCTCGTCGCCGACTGGGGTGCCGAGGAGTTCCGCCGGGTCCTGGAGGAGGAGTACCTCGGCCGCACGCTGGCCGACGGTCCCGCCCCCGCCACCCCCGAGCACCCGATCGACCACATCGGTGTCCACAAGCAGACCGACGGCCTGAACTACGTGGGCGTTGCGCCGGCGTCGGGCCGCGTGTCCGGGACGACGCTGATCGCGCTGGCAAAGGCCGTCGAGTCCATCGGGTCACGCCGGGTGCGGCTCACCGCGCAGCAGAAGATCGTCGTGCTCGACGTGCCGGACGAGGGCGTCGAGATCCTGAAGACGGAGCTCACCGGGCTGGGCCTGCAGGCCGACCCGTCGCCGTGGCGGCGGGCGACCATGGCCTGCACGGGCATCGAGTTCTGCAAGCTCGCGATCGTCGAGACCAAGGAGCGCGCGATCCGGCTCGTCGACGAGCTGGAGCAGCGCCTGGCCGATGTCCACCCCGACGTCCCGATCTCGATCCACCTCAACGGCTGCCCCAACTCCTGCGCCCGTACGCAGGTCGCGGACATCGGGCTCAAGGGCCAGGTCGTGACGGACGCCGACGGCAACCAGGTCGAGGGCTTCCAGGTGCACCTGGGCGGCGGGCTGGGTCTCGACGCCGGGTTCGGCCGCAAGCTGCGCGGGCTCAAGGTCACCAGCGCCGGGCTGGGCGACTACGTCGACCGCGTCGTGCGCCACTACGTCGCCGACCGCACCGAGGGCGAGCGGTTCGCGCAGTGGGTGCTGCGGGCCGACGAGAACCTGCTCACGTGACTGCTCCGTCTCGGGCGGTGCCGTTCTACTGCCCGTACTGCGGCGAGGAGGACCTGCGCCCCGCCGAACAGACCGAGAAGGTGCCGCACGGCGCGTGGTACTGCGCCGACTGCCTGCGCACCTTCACCGTGAAGATGATCGGGATCGGGGTTCCGGAAGTGACGAAGTCGTGAGCGAGCCTGCGAGCGAACCGACAGCACAGCGTGTGCGCGAAGCGCTGGGCTCCCGCAGGGAGCGACTGCGATGAGTGTCGCGACGGAGAACGATCTGCGCGGGCTGGCCGAGCGCGGTGCCGAGCAGCTGGGCCCCGACGCCACCGCCGAGCAGGTGCTCGGGTGGGCGGCGGACACGTTCGGCGACAGGCTGATCGTCGCGTCCAACATGCAGGACGCGGTGCTCGTGGACCTCGCGGCGAAGGCCCGGCCGGGCGTGGAGATCCTGTTCCTCGAGACCGGCTACCACTTCGCCGAGACGATCGGCACCCGTGACGCCGTCGAGGCCACCTACGACGTACGGATCGTCAATGCCTCGGCCGAGCAGTCGGTCGCGCAGCAGGACGCGGAGTGGGGCAAGGACCTGTTCGCCCGCGACCCCAACCAGTGCTGCGCGCTGCGCAAGGTCGTGCCCCTGGAGAAGACGCTGGCCGGCTACGACGCCTGGGTCACCGGGGTGCGCCGCGTCGAGGCCCCGACCCGCGCCACCACCCCGCTCGTCACCTACGACGACAAGTTCGGGCTGGTGAAGATCAACCCGATCGCCGCGTGGAGCGACGACGACATGGACGCCTACATCGCCGAGCACGGGATCCTCGTGAACCCGCTGGTCGACGCCGGCTACCCGTCGATCGGCTGCGCGCCGTGCACGGCCAAGCCGCTGCCGGGCGCCGACCCGCGCTCCGGCCGCTGGGCGGGCACGGCGAAGATCGAGTGCGGGCTGCACCCCGCGGAGGTCGCGACGTGAGTGTGCCTGTGCTGGACGCCCTGGACTCGCTGGAGTCCGAGGCGATCCACGTGTTCCGCGAGGTCGCCGGCGAGTTCGACCGCCCGGTGATCCTCTTCTCCGGCGGCAAGGACTCGACGCTGCTGGTGCACCTGGCCGTCAAGGCGTTCGCGCCGGCGCCGGTGCCGTTCCCGTTGCTGCACATCGACACCGGGCACAACTACCCGGAGGTCATCGAGTTCCGCGACGCGATCGTCGCGCGGCTGGGTCTTCGCCTGGAGGTCGCGCACGTCCAGGACTGGATCGACGACGGCCGGCTCACCGAGCGGGCCGACGGCACCCGCAACCCGCTGCAGACGGTCCCGCTGCTGGACTCGATCGTCGAGAAGCGCTTCGACGCGGTGTTCGGCGGCGGACGTCGCGACGAGGAGCGGGCCCGCGCAAAGGAACGCGTCATGAGCCTGCGCGACGCGTTCGGCCGCTGGGACCCGCGCAAGCAGCGGCCCGAGCTGTGGAACCTCTACAACGGCCGGCACGCCGCGGGCGAGCACGTCCGCGTCTTCCCGATCTCCAACTGGACCGAGCTCGACGTCTGGCGCTACATCCAGCGCGAGGGCATCGCGCTGCCGTCGATCTACTACTCCCACCAGCGCGAGGTGTTCCGGCGCGACGGGATGTGGCTGGCCGAGGGCCCCTGGGGCGGGCCGCGCGGCAACGAGTCGCTGGAGCTGCGGACGGTCCGCTACCGGACCGTCGGCGACGGCTCCTGCACCGGCGCCGTCGAGTCCACGGCGACAACGCTCGACGAGGTGATCGCCGAGGTCACGGCATCGCGGCTGACCGAGCGCGGCGCCACCCGCGCCGACGACCGGCTGTCCGAGGCAGCAATGGAGGACCGCAAGCGTGAGGGGTACTTCTGATGGGTAGGGACCTTCTCCGGTTCGCGACGGCGGGCTCCGTCGACGACGGAAAGTCCACCCTGGTGGGCCGCCTGCTCTACGACACCAAGTCCGTGCTGGCCGACCAGATCGAGGCCGTGCAGCGCGCCTCGGTCGACAAGGGCCTGGCCACGCCGGACCTGTCGCTGCTCGTCGACGGCCTGCGCGCCGAGCGCGAGCAGGGCATCACCATCGACGTCGCCTACCGCTACTTCGGCACGCCGACGCGCGAGTTCGTCCTCGCCGACACCCCCGGGCACGTGCAGTACACCCGCAACACGGTGACCGGCGCGTCGACCGCGGAGCTCGCGGTGCTGCTGGTCGACGCCCGGCACGGCGTCGTCGAGCAGACCCGCCGCCACGCCGCGGTGCTCGCGCTGCTGCGGGTGCCCCGGCTCGTGCTGGCCATCAACAAGATCGACCTCGTCGACTACGACCAGGGCGTCCTGGAGGCCATCGGCAAGGACTTCGCGGGGCTGGCCCGGTCGCTCGGTTTCAGCACCGATTCCGGGGACGACGCCGTCGTCACGATCCCGGTGTCGGCGTTGGTCGGCGACAACGTCGTCGAGCGCAGCCCGCGTACCCCCTGGTACGAGGGCCCGACGCTGCTCGGCCACCTGGAGTCGGTGCCGGTCACCGGCCCCGAGGTCGACGCGCCGTTCCGGCTGCCCGTCCAGTACGTGATCCGGCCGCGCACCGAGGAGCTGCACGACTACCGCGGCTACGCCGGCCAGGTCGCGTCCGGCACGGTCCGCCCCGGCGACGAGGTCGTCGTGCTCCCCGGGGGTCACCGGACCACGGTCGCGTCGGTCGAGACAGCCGACGGTCCACTGGAGGCCGCGGCCGCCGGACGCAGCGTCACCGTGCTGCTCGCCGACGACATCGACCTCTCCCGCGGCGACGTCATCGCCGCCGCGGGCGCACCGCCCCGGGTGACCGACGACTTCGACGCCACCCTCTGCTGGCTGTCGGAGAAGCCGCTGCACCCCGGCGCCCGGCTGCTGCTCAAGCACGGCACCCGCACCACGCAGGTGATCGTCGGCGAGCTGCGCGACCGCCTCGACACCGACACGCTCGCCCTGAGCGTGCCGAAGACGTTGGCGATCAACGACATCGGCCGGGTCGCCCTGCGCACCGCCGACCCGCTGCCCGTCGACGACTACGCCGACATCCGGGCCACCGGCGGGTTCCTGCTCATCGACCCGCAGTCCGGTTGCGCCGTCCCGGCGGCGCCACAGGTCCTGGCGGGGGTGGACGACGTGCCGTCGACGTGGATCACGTAGCTGCGGTGCTGCATCCAGGTTTCCCATGGCACGCGCACGTCCTGCTTGCTGCCGTCGTCGTAGACGAGTTGCAGGGTGGCGGGCAGCACCAACTGGTCGAGGTTGGCCACGGTGACGTCGACGCCCTTGCGGTAGTCGCCGTCGGTGTAGGCGGCCTTCTGTACGGCCATGTCGAATTGCCAGTTGTGCTCGAACCAGCCACGCCAGAACCAGCCGAGGTCTTCGCCGGTGTCGCTTTCGATGAAGCGGAAGAAGTCGGACGGGCTGGGGTGCCTGCCGGCCCAGGTGGCGATGTAGCGACGGAAGGCGGGGTCGAAGCGTTCCGGGCCGATGATTTCCTCGCGCAGCAGCACCAGGCCGAAGGCGGCCTTGAAGTAGGTGATCGGGTGGCGGTATTTCTCCGGGATCGCATCGGCCAGGGTCATCGGCGGCG
>MEGH01000025.1 GCA_001725415.1 Pseudonocardia sp. SCN 73-27 | reverse complement strand
GGGTCAGCCCACCAGCGGGCATGTCAGTGTCCTCGATGTGTTGAGACAGCAGATGTCTCACATGTCCCGAGACTCGACAGGTCGCTATAGCGACCATTACCGCTCACAGGCTCTTCGCTCACCCGAGCCGCTGGGTGATCGTCGTGACGCCCGGCCCGGTGAGGTCGTCCAAGTACGCGCGGCGGCCCGCCATCACCATGACCAGCGCGAGGGTCGGGCCGCTGACCAGCGGCCCCTCGCCCGCGGTGAAGGGGCCGTCCGTCGCCTCCAGGCGCAGGCCCTTCGACACCGTGCCGCTGGCGACGGCGAAGTTGCGGGCCGCGAAGAACGTCGCGACAGCCGTCAGCGACTCGACCGGGTACGTGTGCTCGATGCCGAGCGGGCGCCTGATGTCCTGGGCGTGGACGACGACCTCGCCCAGCCACGCCGGGGTGTGCCCCGACGCGGCGGTGTCACGGTCGACCACCGCGCGGAACCGCGCCAGCGTCTCGGCCGGCGTGGCGCCGCGGTGCTCGGCGAGGCGGCGGGCGTTGTGTACGTCGGGGTCGTAGCGGGCGCCGAGCATGCTGCGGATCCACGCCCAGCGCCCGATGCTCGCCGCGGCGGTCAGGTGCGCGACGACCTCCTCGACGGTCCAGTCCCCGCACAGCGACGGGCGCGCCCACTCGTCGGGGGCGAGATCGGCGAGGTCGTCGGCGAGCGCGGCCCGCTCGGTCCGGATCGCGTCCCACAGGGCATCACGGCTGCGCACATCGGTCATGCTCCTACGACCGCGCCCGCGCCCCGAAATCATCGGCGGTGCGTGAAGATGATCTGCGTGACATGGACGTCGCCGTTCCCCGCCGAGCCGCCCACCCTGCCGATCACCGACGGCCCGATCACCGGCGACGAGCGCCCGATCCTGCTCGGGATGCTCGCCCGGCAACGGTCCTGCCTGCTCAACGTGTGTGCGGGCCTGACGGCCGAGCAGCTCGCGGAGCGGCCGCTGCCCCCGTCGACGCTGTCGCTGCTCGGCCTGGTCCGCCACCTCGCGAAGGTCGAGCGGGTCTGGCTGCGGCAGCGCATCGCGGGCGAGGACGTCGCCCCGCTGTACGGCGGCCCCGGCGACGACAGCGACTTCGACGACGCCGACCCCGCCCACGCCGAGCGCGACGTCGCCACGTTCGTCGCGGAGCTGCCGCTCGCCGACGCCGCCCTTGCCAGCGCCCCCCTCGACCACGAGATCGACTTCCGGGGGCGGGCGATGTCGGTGCGCGCCGTGCTGGCGCACATGCACACCGAGTACGCCCGCCACCTCGGTCACGCCGACATGCTGCGCGAACGGGTCGACGGCGTCACCGGCCGCTGACGTCCGCCGCGGCACGCCGGCCGAGCAGCGCGAGGGTGTCCTCCGGGGTGAGCGGATGGAACATCCCGGCCCGGACGTCGCGGTAGGCGCGCTCCAGCGGCGAGGACCGGAAGAACCCGCGCCCGCCCGCGACCTCCAGCGCGATGTCGACGACGGTCCGCGCCTCCAGCACGACATGCCGCTTCGCCGTCATGACGGCGGCGAGGGTGTCCTCGTCGACGGCCGGGTCGTCGCCCATCTCGGCGACCGCGGAGTGCAGCGCCCAGCGTGCGACGCGCAGCCGCGCCTGCATGTCGCCGAGCAGCCGTTCGGAGCCGGGCTTCGCGATCCGGGTGGCCTCCTCGGCGGCGCCGCGCGCGATCCCCAGGTACGCCGCCGCGGCGACCGGCGCGAAATGCACCGCCGCGGCGAGCAGCGGACCGGCGAGCACGCCGTAGGGCCGCTTCCCGGTGATCGACGCCGCGGGCACGTGCACCCCGTCGAACACCACGTCGTGGCTGGCCGTCCCGCGCATCCCGAGGGTGTCCCAGGTCTCGACGATCCGGACCCCTGGCGCGGACAACGGCACCGTCGCGTGCAGCACGACGGCGTCGGGTCCCTCGCCCAACGTCGCCGACGTCGAGATCGCGCCCGCCGCGGGCGCCTGGCTGCAGAACGTCTTGCGGCCGTCGAAGCGATAGCCGCCCTCGACCTCGGTGGCCCTCGTCGTCGGGCACACCCAGTCCGACCCACCGCTGGTCGCGATGACGAGCCCGCCCGCGATGCGGCGCAGCGCGGTCTCCGCGTCGGCGGCGCCGCGGCGGTGCCGCCAGCACTGGACGAGGCTCAGGTAGAGGTGCATGGCGGCGGCGAGCGCGGTGGCGCCCGACCGGGCCCCCAGCTCTTCCTCCGCGAGTACGACCTGCCGCATGGAGGCGCCGAGCCCGCCGAACTCGGCCGGTACCGCGAGCCGTAGGTAGCCGACGTCGGCGGCCGCGGCGTACGCCTCGGCGACGAACGTGGCGTCGCGGTCGTGGAGGGCGTCGTGGTCGGCTGCGGTGGCTCCGACGTGCGCGGCGAGCGCGAGGACGTCGGCGTCGGTGGAAGAGGTGGTCGGTGCGAGTGTCGATGTCATGGCGTGAGCGTCCGGCGGATCGGACGACGTCGATAGTTCCCAATCTGTACCGGTCGGAGGAGCATGTTCCGTGTGTCCCGGTACGGTCAGTACTGCCCGATCACCCGGTCGCTGGAGGTCCTCGGCGATCGGTGGACGCTCCTGGTGATCCGCGACCTCCTCGTCGGCGCGACCCGGTTCAACGAGCTGGCCCGCGGGCTGCCGGGAATGTCACGCGGCCTGCTGTCCAAGCGGCTCGACCAGCTGCAGCGGCACGGGCTCGTCGTCCACACCGACGGCGCCTACACGCCGACACCCGCGTGCGAGGACCTGCGGCCCGTCGTGTTCGGGCTGGCCGAGTGGGGTGCCCGTTGGGCGTTCGGGGAGCCGCGGCCCGACGAGCTCGACCCGATGGTGCTGATGTGGTGGATCCGCGCGGGCATCGACCCTGCCCCGTTCGACGGCCGGCGCGCGGTGCTGCACGTGGACATGCCCGACGCACGTCGTCGCCGCTTCTGGTTCGTCGTCGAGCCGCAGGACGTGTCGCTGTGCCTGACCGACCCCGGGCACGACGTCGACGTGACCCTGCGGTCGCCGCTCGGCGTGCTCTACCAGATCTGGGAGGGCCGGATCGGGCTGTCGGCCGCCGCCCGGGACGGGCTCGTCGACCTCGACGGCTCGCGCGACGCGGTGACCCGGGTGCGTCGGGCACTGCGGCTCAGCCCTGTGGTCCCGTCCGTGCACGCGGCTGCCCGCAAGGCGTCGATCTGACGTCTCAGACGCGCCGGTGCGGACGCGGCGGTCCGCCGCGGCGGCGACGTTTCTGCTCGTACATGGCCTCGTCGGCGGCGCGCCACGTGCCGGGGAAGCCGGCGACGATGCTGTAGGGCGCATGCCCGAACGAGCCGGACACCCCCGCGTCGGACAAGGCGCGCGAGGCCCGTACCACCAGCTCGGCGCCCTGCTCGGGCGTGCAGCCGACCGCGATGACGCCGAACTCGTCGCCCCCGAGCCGGGCCAGGACGTCTCCCGAGCGGACCGTCGACGCCAGCGCCCGCGCCGCCCGCAGGATGTACGCGTCGCCCGCCTCGTGGCCCCACGTGTCGTTGACGGCCTTGAGGTTGTCGAGGTCCATGACGAGAACGCTCGCCGAGTCTCCGAACCGGCGGAAGCGGTGCTCCTCCTGCGTGAGGAATCGGTTCCAGCCGCGCCGGTTGAGCAGGCCCGTGAGCGGGTCGACGTCGGCCTCGCGCCGGGCGATCTCCGCGGCCCGCGCCGCCGACGTCGCGCCCAGGTCGGCCTCCAGGACCGACGACAGCAGGCTCGACAACAGGTCGAGCAGCGGCATGTGGGCGCGCAGACCGTCGGGCTTCGTCGCCGGGTCGAAGCCGCAGACCGTCCCGAACAGCGACCCGTCGGGCCAGACGATCGGGGTGCCGACGTAGGCGTTGACGTCGAAGGGGAGCGCGCCCGCGATGCGCGCGTAGGCCGGGACGCCGGAGACGTCAGGTGCGATCCGCGGCGCCTCACCCGCGACCATCACGCGGCACATCGAGTCGCTGAAGGGCAGCGAGGTCCCGTCGCCGACCTCGTAGGACTCGCCACGCACAGTGAGAATCAGCTGTCGGCCATCGACAACTCGCGTGACGGCCCACGCACCCATCGGGATCGCCGCGCACAGATAGTCGATCACGCGTGTACACGCCGTGTCGAAGCTCCGGGTCGGCTGCAGAGGCAGCGCCACCTGCAGTGACGCGCCACCGTGCGATCCCGTGGCCATCGGTTCGAACAATAACCCGATCGGGTCGTGCGCGTGCAGAGACGACCCCCCGAATGCACGAGAGCGCGTACCGGCGCATCACCGCCCGTACGCGCTCCCGGTCACTGCGAGTCGCTCAACTGTTGGAGTAGTCGTAGTTGTCGTCGCAGCCGTACTTGTCGTCGTCGCACTTCGAGTACTTGTCGTCGCAGTCCCACTTGTCGTAGTCGTCGCAGTCGTTCTTCTTGTCGTAGCACTCCTCGTACTTCTCACGGGGCTCCCAGCAGTTCTTGTCCTTGTAGCCGCCGCCGTAGCCGCCCCAGTCGCTGTCGTCGCGGTCCCACTTGCTGCTGCTGTGACACTGGCTCTTGAACATTTCGGGCCTCGTTTCCGTCTCGGGTCTTTCCCGTGGTCCGGGCTGTTGCTCCGTCGAGAAGAACTTTGCCCGTTTGTGCAGGTCAGGACGACCGTGCCGGCCCCCCACCCCTGAGGAGCGCTCCCCCGTCCGCAGCCGGGGGCGAACCCCACCCCCGGACGCGTCGGCCCGTTCGGCTCTACACGGCATCCGAGCGCACCGTTACCGTCCGACCGGTGCCGGAACGGCGTGCCACCGCAGGCCCGGCGACGGTCGCCGGTCGGGTGGCCGCCGCACGACGTGGCGCGTTCATCGGCAGGCACCGCGAGCTGGAGCTGTTCCGGCAGGCCGTCGAGCTGCCCGCCGGCGTCGAACCGCCGTTCGCGGTGCTGCACGTCCACGGGCCCGGCGGGATCGGCAAGAGCGCGCTGCTGCGCATGTACGGCGACCTCGCCCGCGCCGCGGAGGCCACCGTCGTCCGCGTCGACGGCCGCGACACCCCGGACCCGCGTGCGATCCGCGACGCCGCCCTCGCACCCGTCGACGGCCGGCCGGTCCTGCTCGTCGACGCCTACGAACTCCTCGGCCCGCTCGACGGCTGGGTGCGCGAGGAGCTCGTCCCCGCTCTGCCCGGTGACGCGCTGACCGTCCTCGCGGGCCGGGAACCGCCGACGCGCGGCTGGCTGGACGACCCGGCCTGGCGGGCGCTGTCGCGGGTCGTCGGGCTCGGCGCGCTCGATGCCGGCGAGGCCGCCGACCTGCTCGCCGCGGCCGACCTCCCTCCGGGGATCCGTGCCGAGGTGCTGGCGCTGGCCCGCGGTCATCCGCTGGCCCTCACCGTCGCGGCCGAACTGGCCGCCGGACCCGGGAACGGCGGCGTCGTCGGGCCCGCCCTGCTCGAGACGCTCGTCCCCCGCCTCGTCGACGCCGCCCCCACACCGCGGCACCTCGACGCGCTGCGGGTGTGCGCCTCCGCCCGCACCACCACCGAGGCGCTGCTGCGCGACGTCGTCCCCACCGACGACGGCCCCGACCCCGGCGAACTGTTCGACTGGCTGCGCACCCGCTCGTGGGTCGAGACCGGCGACCGCGGGCTCGTCCCGCACGACCTCGTCCGCGACGTCCTCGTCGCCGACCTGCGCTGGCGCGACCCCGTCGCCGCCGAGTCCCTGTACCAACGGCTGCGCGACTGGACCGTGGCGCGCGTCCGGTCGGCCTCCGCGGGCGCCCGCGAACAGGCGATGCTCGACCTCCTCTTCGAGTTCCGGCACAACCCGCGCATGGCCACCTGGTACGACTGGTCGACGTTCGGGCTGGTCAGAGCGCGCCCCGTCGAACCCGACGAGCTCCCCGCACTGCGCGAGATCGTCGCCGGGCACGTCGGCACCGAGGCCGCCGGGGCCGTGCTGGCGTGGGTCGACGAACAGCCCGGCGGCGTGGTCGTCATCGGCGACCGCGGGCGCGTCGACGGGGCGATGGTGTCGGTCTCCCTGCACGACGCGAGCCCGCAGGTCCTGCGCGCCGACCCTCTCGCCGCCCGGGCCCGCGACTGGGCGCGCGCCCAGGGTCTGCGCCCCGACCACGAGCTCACCGCGGTGCGTTTCCTCGCCCACCGCGAACACGCCGAACGCCGGTCGCCGATGCAGGACGTCGTGTCGGTCCGGACGATCCGTGAGGCCGTCACGCGGCCCTGCCTGGCGTTCGACATGGCCATCACCGCCGACCCCACCTTCAACGGCCCGCTCCTGGAGATCATCGGGTTCGTCCGTGTCCCCGAGCTCGACACCGTCCAGGGCGACCGCGGGACCGCCACCTACGCCCTCGACGTCCGCACCCGGCCGTCGAACACCTTCAGCGACGTCGTCGGCGGCCCTGCACCCGCCCCGCCCCCGGAGCCGGCCGACGCCGAGGTCGTCCGTGCGGCCCTGCGCGACCTGCACCGCCCCGACCGGCTCGCCGCGTCCCCGCTGGCCACGACCGGCCGGGCCTCCGGCGACGACGTCCGCGCCGCCCTGCTCGCCGCGATCGACACCCTGCGCGCCGACCCCCGCGACGCGCGCCTGCACCGCGTCCTCGACCGCACCTTCGTCCGTCCCGCAGGCACCCAGGAGAAGGCCGCCGACGTCCTCGGCCTGCCGTTCTCCACCTACCGGCGCCACCTCGCCGCCGCGACCGCCCGCGTCGCCGAGCTGCTCGCGGCCGTGGACAGGAGATGAGCAGTTCCCGGTCTGGTGGGTGAGCACCCCGCCACGGCACCGTCCGGCCTCCCACGACACCGGAGGTCCCGATGCCCGCACACGCCGTCGTCCTCGGAGCAGGGATGGCCGGGCTGCTCGCCGCCCGCGTCCTGACAGAGACGTTCGACCACGTCACCGTTCTCGACCGCGACACCCTCCCCGACGGCGCCGAACCCCGGCGCGGGGTGCCGCAGGGCCCCTTCCCCCACGCGCTACTGCCCCGCGGTCGTCAGATCCTCGACGACCTGTTCCCCGACCTCGTCGACGGTCTGCTGCGCGACGGCGCGATGGAAGGCCCCGTCGAGCGGTTCCGGTTCCTCCTGGCCGGGGTCCGGTTCGCCCGCGTCACCGAGGGCGCGTCGTTGCTGTCGAGCCGGCCCCTGCTGGAGGCGCACGTCCGCGCGGCGGTCCGTGCGCTGCCCGCGGTGACGATCGTCGAGCGCTGCGCGGTGCTCGGCCTGGTCGCCGAGGACGGGCGTGTCACGGGCGTCGAGGTGGACGCCGGCCGGACGATCACCGCCGACCTGGTCGTCGACGCCTCCGGCCGCAACTCCCGGGCAGACGTGTGGCTGCGGGCGCTGGGGTTCCCGGAGCCGCCGGTGGACTCGGTGCGCGTCGACGTCGCCTACACCTGCGGGAGGTTCCGGCTCCGCGACGACGCCATGGACGGTGACCAGGTCGTCCTCATGTCGGGCGTGCCGGGCAACAGCCGCAGCGGCGCCGTGTTCCCGGTCGAGGGCGGCGAGTACGTCGTCGGGCTCGGCGGCACGCTCGGCGAGAGCGCCCCCACCGATCCCGACGGATTCCACCGCTACGCCGCCACGCTCCCGTTCCCCGACGTCGCCGAGGTCCTCGCCGGCGCCGAACCGTGCGGGCCGCTGCGCACCATGCGGTTCCCCGACAACCGGCGGCGCCGGCTCGAGAGGGTCGACGGGCCACGCGGGCTGATCCTCGTCGGCGACGCGCTGTGCGCGGTGAACCCCGTCTACGGCCAGGGGATGACGATGGCCGCGCTGCAGGCCGAGGAGCTGCGCCGGACCCTCGCCCACGACCCGGATCCGCAGCCGCGCCGCGTCCACCGACGGCTGCTGCAGGCGACCGCCGCAGGCTGGGACAACACCGTCGGCGCCGACTCCGCCGACCCGCGCGTCGACGTGGACCGGGGACGTGCCGCCGCCGTCATCGGGCGCTGGGTCGCCCGGGTGCAGCGCGCCGCCGGGCACGACCCGGTCGTCGCCCATGCGTTCCTCCAGGTGACCGGCCTGGTCGACCCGCCGCAGGCACTGCTGCGGCCGGCGTTCGTCGCACGGGTGCTGCGGGCCGACCGGCACGACACCGGACCGCAGGTCGCCGCACCGGCCCGTGCCGCGTCGGGCACCTGACCGAACGGTCAGGACACCACACCGCCCACGACGCCGTGTGGGCTCGCCCACCGGCACCCCGGACGCAGCAGGTTCATCCGCGGTTCGCCCACCCGTCGGGCAGCCGTCGACCGCCTTCGGTCGCGGCGCCCCGACGTCGTCGGGAGGATCGGCTCACGCCGGGGCCGGCGGACAGCCGGGGGGTCTGCGCGACCGGCCCCGGCGACCTGCCCGTCGGCGCCGACATGTCACACCGCGGCGTGCATCCCGCAGTCGGGCGCGACGAGCAGCTCGGCCGACGGCGTCGCCGGCCCGTTCACCAGCACGGGGCAGCGGCAGCCGAGATCGACCGCCGCACCCGTGCCGGGCCTCGAGTTGATCGGGATGTGCTCGCCACCGGCGACGCTCCCCCGCATGTCCTCCGGATCACCCATGACGGTTCAACGAGGTCGCCGCGACGCGCGTCACCGCAGGACCCTCGATCGTGTGGCGTGTCGCGACACCCATCCGATCGAGGACGCTCAGCCCGGAGAGTCGAGCCGTGCCTCCGGCCGGCCCGGCTCGAACAGCTCCACGGGGTTGCCCGACGGGTCGTCCACCAGCACCTGCCGACCACCGACCCCGGCGACGACGTCGTTGCGGAACGCCACACCCGCCGCCCGCAGCGCACCGACGACGGCGTCGAGATCGTCCACCTCCAGCGCGAACCGGTTCCAGCCGCCCGGCGCGGGGACGCGACCGTCCGGCATCGCCTGGCCGCCGCCCGAGCCGCCTCCAGGCGCGCTGAGGACGAGCCGCAGGTCGCCGCGGCCGAGCATGGCGAACGTCGGCGCCGGGTGCATGACCTCCGTGAACCCCAGGTGCCCGCAGTAGAAGCCGATCGCGGCGTCGACGTCGTCGACGATGTAGCGGACGCTCACCGAGGTCATCGTGCCCTCCTGCCGTCGTCGGGACCCGCACGTTAGTCCCGCAACTCCGCCTGCACGATCCCGACACCGCGACGACCTGCTGCTCGGCGCCCTGTTCCATCATCGCCTCATGACCGGTGACCCCCTGCCCCCCGACGACGCCCCCGCGCTCGTCGACACCGTCCTCGGCGAGGGCCCGCGCGTCGTCGTGATCGGGCGCGTCTCCTCGCCGCTCACCGACCCCGGCGTCGCGCCGAAACAGGGCGACGAGGGCGGCGCCGAGGCCTGGGTCGTCTTCGGCGACGACTACCGCGACGCCGCCCGCGACCTCACCGCCGGCGCCGAGGTCCTGGTGCTCACCTGGCTGCACCGCGCCGACCGCGACACGCTCGTCGTCCACCCCCGCGACGACCCCGCCGCGCCCCTGCGCGGCGTCTTCGCCACCCGCTCCGCCGACCGCCCCAACCCCGTCGGCCTGCACCGCGTCACGATCACCGCCGCCGAACCCGGCCGCATCCGCGTCCGCGACCTCGAAGCCGTCGACGGCACCCCGGTCCTCGACATCAAGCCCGTCCTCAGCGACGAGCGCTGAGACACCCGACGCCGGGACGTCGGCGCCGGGACGTCCGGCGCCGGGACGTCCGGCGCCGGGACGTCCGGCGCTGAGACGTCCGGCGCTGAGACGTCCGTCCTGTCCGACGGACGTCTGTCGGCCCCGGATGGCAGGCTCGTCGGGTCATGACGATCCTCGCCGCATCGAACACGTGAACACCCGCACCTCCTCCGGGCTGGGCTTCGCCGTCGTCTCCGCGACGGCGTTCGGCCTGTCCGGGCCGTTCGCCAAGTCCCTGATCGACGCGGGCTGGTCGTCGGCGGGCGCGGTGCTGGTGCGCATCGGCGGCGCGGCGGCCGTGCTGCTGGTGCTGCTCGCGGTGACCCGCCCAGGGGTCGTGCGGGCGTTGCGCGCCGACGGGCCGGCGCTGGTCGTCTACGGCGCGCTCGCGGTCGCGGGCGTGCAGGTCGCGTTCTTCAACGCCATCCGCTACCTGCCGGTGAGCGTCGCGCTGCTGCTGGAGTACCTGGGTCCGGTCCTGGTGATCGCCTGGGTGTGGCTGGTGCGCCGGCAGCCGCCGGGGAAGCGGACGATCCTGGGCGGACTGGTCGCGATCGTCGGCCTGCTGCTGGTCGTGCAGGTGTGGTCGGGCGGCGCGCTCGACCCGGCGGGTATCGCGTGGGGGCTCGCCGCTGCGGCGTGCCAGGCGTCGTACTTCCTGCTGGCCGACCGGGCGACCGAGACCCCGCCGACGGTGCTGGCCGGTGTCGGCATGACGATCGGGACGGCCGTCGTCGTGGTGCTCGGGCTGGTCGGGGTGCTGCCGATCCTCGTGACCGCGCCCACGGAGGGGCCGGTACTGCTGGCGGGCGCCGATGTCGGGTGGCCGGTCGCGGCGGCGCTGCTCGTCCTGGTGTCGACGGTCGTCGCCTACCTCACGGGCGTCGCGGCCATCGAGCGCATCGGGGCCGCGCGGGGGTCGCTGGTCGCGCTGCTGGAGGTCGTGGTCTCGACGATCGCGTCGTGGGCGCTCCTGGGCGAGCTGCCCGGGCTGTGGCAGCTGGCGGGCGGGGTGTTGATCCTGCTCGGCATCGTGCTGACCCGGTCGGAGCCGACCGCGGTCGCCGCGGTGGACCCGCCGCCGGTCGTCGGCCCGGTCCCGGGCGAGGTGCCGGCGCCGCACGACGAACGAGCCCCCGGGTGATCACCGTGCGGGGCCGACAGGGACGCAGCCGAGCTCGCAGAGTGGCGATTTCCAGCGTGTCGGCGTCGGCGAGCCGTGCGCTGCCGCCCGCGCCGACCCGTACCTGCGGAGCGTCCATGACCGTCGGATCCGTCTCCACCCATCTCGGCGAGCACCCGCTGCTGTCGTGGGCCACCCCCGCGGGCGGGACCATGCACGCGGCCCTGGTGCCCATCGCCGATGACGGCCGGATCGAGTCGGGCTCGATGCACGACCAGGCGACGCTCGTCCTGGACGACCTGGTGCGCACCGTTTGCGCCGCGGGTGGGGACATCGAGAACATCGCCCAGGTGATCTGCGACCTGACCGACGTCTCCGAGGTCGAGGAGTTCAACAAGGTCTGGTCGGCGCCCATGGGTTCGCACCGTGCGGTGATCGGCGCGAGCGGGCTCGCCGTCGAGGGCATCAGGGTGGAGCTCGTTGCGTACGCCCACATCGGCTGAGGCCCCGGGGGTGACCTCCGGACGCAGCCGCACGACGACGGGCCTCGCACTGGGGCTCGTCTCGGCGGCGTCGTTCGGGGTGGCAGGCCCCGTCGCGAAGGCCTTGATCGACGCGGGCTGGTCGTCCGCGGGCGCGGTGCTGGTGCGCATCGGGGGCGCGGCCGTCGTGCTGCTCGTCATCCTCGCGATCGCCCGGCCCGGGGTCCTGGCCGCGTTGCGCGCCGACGGCCCGGCGTTGCTGCTCTACGGCGCGCTGGCCGTCGCGGGTGTGCAGGTCGGGTACTTCTCGGCGATGCAGTACGTGCCGGTCGCGGTCGCGCTGCTGCTGGAGTACCTGGGCCCGGTCCTGGTGATCGTCTGGGTGTGGCTGGTGCGCCGCCGGCCGCCGTCGCGGACGACGGTGGTCGGCGCGGTCCTGGCGGTGGCCGGGCTGCTGATGGTGCTGCAGATCTGGTCGGCCGGTGCACTCGACTGGCGTGGCATCGCGTGGGGCCTGTTCGGCGCGGTGTGCTGGGCGTCGTACTTCCTGGTGGTCGACCGGGCCGGAGCTCGGACGCCACCGCTGGTGCTGGTCGGTGTCGGCATGGTGATCGGCACGGTCGTCGTGGCCCTGTGCGGGCTCGTCGGGATCGTCCCGGTCGTCGTGGCGATCCCGCCGGACGGTGCGGTCCTGCTGGCGGGTGCCGACGTCGGCTGGGTGCTGCCGGCGGTGGTGCTGGCGCTGGTCTGCGCCCTGTTGGCGTACGGGGCGGGTGTCGGCGCGGTGTCGCGGATCGGCGCGACCCGCGGGTCGCTGGTCGCGCTGCTCGAGGTCGTGGCGTCGGCGCTGGTGACGTGGCTGCTGCTGGGCGAACTGCCGGGCCCGTGGCAGCTGGCGGGCGGTGCGCTGATCCTGGCGGGTGTGGTCCTGACGCGGGCGCGCCCGGCGGCGGAGCTGCCCGTCACCGCGGAGGACGGAAAACCTTCCTGACGGGTGTCGATCCCGGCACGGGTGCCGCGTGTAGAGGGCGACCGACCCGCAACACGAGACGGAGGAGCCGACGATGGCCCACTACCTGCTCTCCATCCAGCAGCCCGATGGCCCGCCCCCGCCGCCGGAGGTCCTCGGCCCGATCATGGAGGGCCTCGCGGCGTTCAACGACGACATGCGCGCCGCCGGGGTGTGGGTGTTCACCGCAGGCCTCACCCCGCCGTCGTCGGCGACCGTCGTGACCGCGAAGGGCGACGACGTCCTGATCACCGACGGCCCGTACGTCGAGGGCAAGGAGCACGTCGGCGGCATCTGGGTGATCGACGCGCCCGACCTCGACGTGGCGCTGCACTGGGCGGAGCGGGCCGCGCGGGTCCTGACCCTGCCGATCGAGGTGCGTCCCATGGCAGGCAGCGGCGCATGACCTCTCCGGCCGAGGTCGCGGCGGTCTTCGCCCGCGAGTACGGCCGCGCGGTCGCCGTCCTCGTCCGGGTCCTGGGCGACATCGACCTCGCCGAGGACGCGGTCCAGGACGCGTTCACCGAGGCCGTCCGCCGCTGGCCCGCCGACGGTCTGCCCCCGGCCCCGGCGGGCTGGATCATCACGACGGCGCGGCGGCGTGCGGTCGACCGGCACCGTCGTGACAGCGCGCGGGAGGCGCGCGGCGTGGCCGTCGCGCGGCTCGCGCCGACCGAGGCGTCCGGGGAGACGGAGATCGAGGAGGACCCCGTGGGCGACGACCGGCTGCGGCTGATCTTCACGTGCTGCCATCCCGCGCTGAACCGGCCCGCCCAGGTGGCTCTGACGCTGCGGCTGCTGGGTGGGCTCACCACGGCCGAGATCGCCCGCGCCTTCCTCGTGCCGGAGCCGACGATGGCGCAGCGGCTGGTGCGCGCCAAGGCGAAGATCCGCGACGCGCACATTCCGTACCGCGTCCCGAGCGAGGCCGAGCTCCCCGACCGGCTTCGGGCGGTGCTCGCCGTCGTCTACCTGGTGTTCACCGAGGGCCACACGGCGACGTCGGGCGACGCGCTGGTCCGCGACGACCTGTGCGCCGAGGCGATCCGGCTGGGCCGTGTCCTGGCCGAGCTGATGCCCGACGAACCCGAGGTGACGGGCCTGCTGGCGTTGATGCTGCTCGTCGAGTCCCGACGGCCGGCCCGCACCGGTCCGGCGGGCGAGCTCGTGCCGCTGCCCGAGCAGGACCGCTCACGGTGGGACGGCGCCCTGGTGGCCGAGGGGCAGGAGCTGGTGCGGCGCTGCCTGCGTCGGAACGCCCCCGGGCCGTACCAGGTCCAGGCGGCGATCAACGCCGTCCACTCCGACGCCGTCTCGACGGCCGCGACGGACTGGGGGCAGGTCGTCGCCCTCTACGACCAGCTGTCGATGCTCGCCCCGAGCCCCGTCGTCACCCTGAACCGGGCGGTCGCCGTGGCCGAGGTCGACGGACCGGCCGCGGCCCTGGCCGAGGTCGACGGGATCGAGGGTCTCGACGCCCACCACGTCCTGCACGCGATCCGGGCCGACCTCCTGCAACGTCTCGGCCGGACCGACGAGGCCGCGGCCGCGTTCGACGCCGCGATCGCCCGGACGGAGAACACGATCGAGCGATCCCACCTCGCCCGGCGCCGGGACTCGCTCACGCTGCGTCGCCCGGATGGCCCGGTCCGCGGTTGATTCCCTGAGCGTTCGGGTAGTCAGTGGCGCCGGTCGCCCGAGGGCGGTGACCGCGGACCTGGAGGACGGCATGACCATCACCGGAATCCTGACGGCCATCGTGATCGGTCTGATCATCGGTGCGCTCGGCCGTCTCGTGCTGCCCGGTAAGCAGCGCATCCCGATCTGGCTGACGATCCTCGTCGGCATCGTGGCCGCGTTCGTCGGCACCGCGCTCGCCCGCGCGCTCGGCATCCCGACCGAGACGTCGGGCATCGACTGGATGGAACTGCTCGTCCAGGTCCTGGTCGCCGCGCTCGGCGTCGCCCTCGTGTCGGGCCTCTACGGCCGCCGCCGCTCGCGCCTGCGCCTGTGACCTGCTGATCGACCTCGCAACGACAGAAGACCCGGCCCCCCGAAGGGGCCGGGTCTTCTGTGTGCGACGAAAGGAAGCGTCAGAGCGCGCGAACGCCCTGGGCCTGCGGGCCCTTCTGACCCTGCCCGATCTCGAACTCGACGCGCTGGCCCTCTTCGAGGTTACGGAAGCCGCTGCCCTCGATCTCGGAGTAGTGCACGAACACGTCGGCGCCGCCCCCGTCCTGGGCGATGAAGCCGAAGCCCTTCTCGCCGTTGAACCACTTCACGGTGCCCTGTGCCATTTACCTTCTCCTGAACTCTGAACTTCGAGCGGGTCGTGCACCGGCCCTCCTGGGAGGGCCGGGGTCATGCGGTGGAGCGAGCCAGCCGCTCCAGGCGTACCGGGGTGGGCCAACGGACCGAGTCGGCCCATCGGAGTTTTTCGAACACCCAGATGACGCGCGCCGAGATGTCGATCTGGCCCCTCCGCACACCGTGTCGGGCGCACGTCGGGTCGGCGTGGTGCAGATTGTGCCAGGACTCTCCCATGGAGAGGATCGCGAGCGGCCACACGTTGGCCGAACGGTCGCGACTGGCGAACGGACGGTCGCCCAGCACGTGACAGATCGAGTTGATCGACCAGGTCACGTGGTGCAGGACGGCGACCCGGACGAGGCCCGCCCAGACGAACGCGGTGGCCGCGCCCCACCAGGACATGCTGATCAGGCCGCCGAGCAGCGCCGGGGCGAGCAGGCTGGCGAGGGTCAGCAGGCCGAAGCGGCGGCTGATCGCCGAGATGTCGCGGTCGGCGACGAGGTCGGGGGCGAACCGGTCGGCGTTTGTGCGGGCCGGTTCGAACAGCCAGCCGACGTGCGACCACCACAGGCCCTTGGCCAGTGCGGTGGGCGAGGTGCCGAAGCGCCACGGCGAGTGCGGGTCGCCCTCCTTGTCGGAGAACGCGTGGTGGCGGCGGTGGTCGGCGACCCAGCTGAGGACGTCGCCCTGCAGCGCCGTGCTGCCGGCGATCGCGAGCGCGATGCGCAGCGGACGGTTCGCGTTGAACGAGCGGTGGGTGAACAGCCGGTGGAAGCCGACGGTGACGCCCAGCGCCGAGACGAGGTAGAACCCCGCGGCGAGGCCGATGTCGGTCCAGGTCAGCCCCCATCCCCACGCGAGCGGGACAGCGACGAGCACGGCCAGCATCGGCATGATGACGGCGACGTACACCAGTGCCACCTGGCCGTGGGGGCGGCGTCCGTCGATCACGGGTTTGGGGCCGCTGCCGGTGGGGGCCGGCGCGGTCGCGGTCGTCACGGTGAAGGGGTCTCCTCGGAGTCGGGAACGGTCACGGGGTCCACACGTCGATCGCGTGGGGCCCATCAGGGCCGTCGACCAGGGTGAACGCCACTTTGGTGTCCGGGCGCAGGGTCTGGACGCCACCGCCGTCGATCTGCGCGCCGGACACGGCGACCTCGGTGCCGTCCTCCAGGGCGATCGAGCCGATCCCGCGCTGCGGGTCGAACCACGTGACGTTGCCGTCGACCATGCCGACCTCCTGCCGGGCGTGCGCGGGGGCCGCCCGGGACCCGGACGCCTGCCCGGCTTCGTCGCGAGCAGGTGTAGCGCTACGGTGTAGACGCTACGCCGTAGCGTTCGACTGTCAAGCCGGGGGGCGGCCGTCGAGGCGTGGCGGGGAGCCGGGGGCTCCCGGCGCGGCGACGGGGAGGGGGGATCGATGGCGGCCGAAGGAGCGACGAGCACCACCCGCAACGGTCGGCGGTCGGCTCTCGACCGGCGCACGGTGCTCACCGAGGCACTGCGGATGATCGACCGGGACGGCGTGGAGTCGCTCTCGATGCGGCGGCTCGGACGGGCCCTGGGCCGTGACCCGATGCGGCTCTACCGGTTCGCCGCGAGCAAGGACGAGCTGCTCGACGACGTCGTCGAGCTGGTCCTGTCCGAACTCGAGGTGCCGTCGCCCGACGCGGTGTCGAACTGGGAGGCCGTGCTGCGCCGCTGCGCACACAGCTTCCGAGAGCTGGCCCTGGCCCATCCGCACGCCGTACCGCTGCTGGTCATGCGCCCGCTCGGCACCCCGCTCGGGCTGCGACCGCAGGGCACGCTACGCCCGCTGGAGGCGATCGTCGACCTGCTGATCGGGGCCGGGTTCGACCAGAAGGGCGCGCTGCACGGCTACCGCCTGTTCATGGGTTTCCTGCACGGGCATGTGCTCAACGAGGTTCAGGAGCAGGTGGCCGACCCCGACGAGACCGACGACCTGCTCCGGCTGGGCCTGCACCGCCTGCCCGCCAAGGATTTCCCCCGGATCCGGGCGCTGGCCCACGAGCTGGCGACCTTCGACGGTCGCGCCGAGCTCGACGAGGGCCTCGACATCGTGCTGGCCGGGCTCGTCCAGCAGCTGCGCGGGACGATCTGAGCCCGGGCGCCGTTCAGCGCACCTCGCGGCCGGCGTCGCGGGCCGCGGTGAGGAACGCCTCGACGGCCGGTGGCCGCCCGTCGGGGTGGTAGGCAACGCCCTCGCCGTCGGCCTGCTCGCCGCCGCCGGTGGGGTGCCGTGGCTGATCGCGGGTGCGATGGCGTTCCTGGCCATCGCGAGCATCGTCGCGCTGTCGGGGCTGCCCGAGACCGCCGGGATCGACCTCACCCCGATCCACGAGGCCTCCCCCGCCGGCACCTGACCACCCGTGAGTGGCGTTATTGGCTATGACCAATAACGCCACTCACGGGTCGGCGCGGGGGTCAGCGCAGCTCGGGGAAGGTGATCTCCGAGATCGCGACGCGGTCCGACGCCGGCTGCGTCCCCACCGCCCGGCCGGGGTCGGAGGTCAGGATCGTCAGCGTCACGGTCGAGGTCTCGGCGGCGCGGAAGCGGACGGTCTGCGGGTCACGACGCGTCGGCGACGAGTCGAGCGACACCGGCGTCGCGGCGCCCGTCCCGGTGTCGACGGTCATCGACGTGATCCGCCGGTTCTGCGCGTAGCGGTCGGAGCCGTCGCCCGGGTCGATCTTCGCGTAGCCGGGGACGATCGTCAGCTCCGAGACGCGCACCTTCTCCGGGAGCCGCAGGACGATCTGCCGCCCGGCGCCGTCGCCGTCGCAGCGCCACGCGGTGTCGGGCCGGCCGTCGACGGCGTTGCCAGGGTCGAAGGTGGTCGGCGTCCCGTCGGAGGCACGGCTGGGTGCCGACGTGCACGTCGCCGACGCCCGCACCCCGCCCGTGACCGGCGGCGGCCCACTGGTTCCGCGCGCCCCACCGGCCTGCGGGCTCGCCGCACCGACGACCGTCGTCGTCGGCCCGCCACCGCGCAGCAGGAACGCTCCTGCGACCGCGGCACCCAGGACCAGCAGCACGACGATCCCCGCCGCGATCCGGGCGTCGCGGCCCGGGCTCGGCGCGTTCACGCGGCGGTCCGTCGGACGGGCGTGCGGGCACGGGTCACGGCGACTTCCGGGGTCGGAGGCGTCCCGACTCTACGGCGCCGGCGCGGCCCGTGGGTGACGACGACCACGTCCCCGCGATCGCCCCCAGAGCAGGACACACGTCGATGATCGGGGCAGGATCGAGGCGTCGCGACGAGGAGGTCAACGACCGTGAAGACGACTGCTGCGGTGCTGCACGAGGTCGGCAAGCCGCTCGAGATCGAGGAGCTGGATCTCGCCGCACCCGGCGACCACGAGGTCCTGGTGCGCTGGACACACACCGGCCTCTGCCACTCCGACCTGCACATCCAGCAGGGCGACATGGGTGCCTGGCTGCCGATCGTGCTCGGCCACGAGGGTGCGGGCGTCGTCGAGGAGGTCGGCCCCGGCGTCACGCGTGTGAAGCCCGGCGACCACTTCGTCGCCTCTTTCCTCCCGACCTGCGGCACCTGTCACTGGTGCTCCATCGGCCGGCAGAACCTCTGCGACATGGGCGCGTACACGATGCGCGGGCACCTCCCCTCCGGGAACTGGCCGCTCTCGGGCAAGGCGGGCCGCTACGGCGCCATGTGCATGGTCGGCGCCTTCTCCACCTACGGCGTCGTCCACGAGAGCTCGACCGTTCGCATCGAGCCCGACATCCCGCTGCAGGTCGCGGCACTCGTCGGCTGCGGCGTCCCCACCGGGTGGGGGTCGGCCGTCAACTCCGCCGACGTCCGGCCGGGCGACACCGTCGTGATCTACGGGATCGGCGGTATCGGCATCAACGCCGTGCAGGGCGCCCACCTCGCCGGGGCACGGCACGTCATCGCCGTCGACCCGACGACCCTCAAGCGCGACACCGCGATGAGCCTCGGCGCGACGCACGCCGTCGCCACGGCCGAGGAGGCCCTCGAGCTGTCCAAGCAGCTGACCCGCGGTGTCGGTGCCACGTCGGCGATCATCACCGTCGGCAACGTGACGACGAACGTCGTCGACGCCGCGTTCGAGGTGATCAGCAAGTCCGGGACCGTCGTCATCACGGCGCTCGCCCCGTTCAAGGACAAGACGATCACGCTGTCGGGCACCGAGGCCGTGCTGTGGCGCAAGACGGTGCGCGGCAGCCTCTTCGGCGACTGCAACCCGACGACCGACATCCCGCGCCTGCTCGACCTCTACCGCGACGGGCAGCTGAAGCTCGACGAGCTGCTCACCCGCACCTACACCCTCGACCAGATCAACGAGGGCTACGAGCACCTGCTGTCGGGCGAGCTGATCCGCGGCGTGATCGTCCACCAGCACTGAGCCGACCCGAGCCTGTGAGCGGTAACGGTCGCCATGGCGACCGTTACCGCTCACAGGCTTTCAGCAGGGCAGGGTCATCAGCGGACGGCCGTCGTTCGTGCGCACCTGGACCTCGGCGAGGTCGGCACGCTGGATCGCGGTGGCGCCCTGGATCGTGGCGCGTCCGCTCGGGGTCGGCCCCCAGGAGGCGACGACCTCGGTGCGGCCGTCGTGGGACGTCGCGAAGGCCTGATAGCTGCCGGCCGGCGGCAGCCCGCTGAGGGTGAGCTGCAGCGCCGTCCCCCACGTGCGGGCCTCCAGCACGCCGGACCCGGACGCGCCCACGCCCGCCACCGCGGCCATCGGCGTCGAGGCGGGGCCGGGCGTCATCATCGGGACGACGGTGACCCCCAGCCCGGCGAGTGCGGCGACTGCGGCCGCGGCGGTCAGCAGCCGCCACCGCTGGACGGTCCGGCGTTCCCGCCGCCGGTCCGCACCGACGGCGGCCAGCGTGCGGGGCAAGAGGTCGGCGGGAGGCTGGACGAGCCCCTCGCGGGCCTCCTCGGGGGTCAGCCGCCCGAGCAGCCCGGGCAGGGGCGCGAGGGAGGCCAGCTCGGCGCGGCAGTCCGCGCAGGTCGCCAGATGCGTGTCGACGGTCGCGCGTTCCGCGGGCGCGAGGCTGCCCAGCAGGTAGGCGCCCAGCTCCAGCCGCATCGGATCGTCCCCGGTCACCGCGCCGCCCCCAGTTCTTCCAGCGCCAGCCGCAGCGCGCGCAACGCGTAGTAGGTCCGGGACTTGACCGTTCCCTGCGGGATGCCGAGCCGTGCGGCGGCCTCGGCGACGGAGCGTCCTTCGTAGTAGGTCTCGATGAGCACGGACCGGTGGTCGGGCGAGAGCCGGTCGAGGGCCGCGGCGACGGTCCAGCGTTGGACGGCCTGGTCGAGGGCGTCGTCGCCGGGGGCGACGGTGGAGTCGAGGGCCGCGTCGTCGGAGACGGTGCGCGGGCGGGCGCGGGCGGCGCGCCACTGGTCGGTGACGAGGTTGCGGGCGACGGTGAACATCCAGGCGCGCAGGGCGGCGGGGTCGGCGTCGAGGAGGTCGGCGCGCCGCCAGGCACGCACCAGGGTCTCCTGCACGATCTCCTCGGCCCGGCCGGGATCGCCGGTGAGCTTGAGCGCGTAGCCGTGCAGGGGGCCACCGAGCTGCTCGTAGAGCGCTCGGAGGTACTCCTCCGCCGGGTCCGGCGGACGGCGCAACGCGGTCACCTCCCTCCAGACGGATCGCGGGCCCGACCGGTTCAGCGTGCCGTACTGCGGGAGGAGAGGATTGCGACGTGGCGCGGGCACGGCTGGACGAGCAGGTCGCGCTGGTCGTCGAGGCCGTCCGGGCGCGCGTCCGGGAAGGGACCCGGCTGGTGACGGTCGACGGGTTCTCGGGATCGGGCAAGTCACGCATCGCCGACGCGGTCGGCCTCGAGCTGGTGGCGCCGGTGCTGAGCCTCGAGGAGCTGTACCCGGGCTGGGACGGGTTGGCGGCGGCGGTGCCGCTGGCCGTCGACTGGATGGCCCGTCCGCTCGCGGAGGGCCGCCCGGCGCGGTGGTGGCCCTGGGACTGGACGCGTGGCGCACGGGCGGGTGCGCGGGAGCTCGCGCCGGTGCCGGTGGTGCTGCTGGAGGGCTGCGGGGCGGGGGCGGCGGCCTTGCGGCCGTTCACCGACGTCGCGGTCTGGGTCGAGTGCGACGCGGCGACGCGGGAGCGTCGGCTGCGCGCGCGGCCCGACTGGCCCGGCTACGCGCCGTTCCGGGAGCGCTGGGCGGCGCAGGAGACCGCCTGGCACGCGCGGGAGCGCACCGCCGACCACGCGGACCTGGTGATCGTGAACGACCGGCCCTCGTGAGCAGGCTTTTCGGACGCAACCGGCTCGGCGGTTCCTCGCCGGCTGAGCAGCCCGATGCGGCACGATCCACTTCGTGACGACGACCGAGCGCCCGGCCCGGGTGAACTCGCTCTACGTGTTCGCGGCCCTGCTGGTCGTGGCGCTGGTCGCCCGCCCGTGGATCGTCGAGGTGCTGGGCGCGCCGGTGGTGCGCACGGTGGCGACGGTGTTCGTCGCGATCTGCGTGCAGGCGCTGCCGTTCCTGGTGCTCGGGGTGCTGGTGTCGGGGGCGATCGCGGCGTTCGTGTCGCCCGCGGCGCTGCGCCGGGTGCTGCCGAGCCGGACAGGTGCGGCGGTGCCGGTGGCGGGCCTCGCGGGGCTGGCGTTGCCGGGGTGCGAGTGCGCGTCGGTGCCGGTGGCGCGCAGGCTGATCGGCCAGGGCGTGCCGGAGGCGGCGGCGCTCGCGTTCCTGCTCGCGGCGCCGGCGGTGAACCCCGTCGTCCTGGTGGCGACGGCCGTCGCGTTCCCCGGCGAGCCGGGCGTGGTGGTGGCGCGGGCGGTCGGGTCGCTGGCGACGGCGTGCGTCATGGGCTGGTTGTGGCAGCGCGCCGGGAAGGTGGAGTGGATCGCGGAGCGCGTCCGCACCCCGGTCCCGCAGGGCGGCAACAGGTGGGCGGTGTTCGCGGAGTCGGCGCGCCACGACCTGGTCTCGGCCGGTGGTCTGCTCGTCGTCGGCGCACTGGTGGCGTCGTGCCTGTCGGTGCTGGTCCCGGCGTCGTGGACGGCCGGGCTCGCCGACCAGTGGCTGCTCGCGGTGCTGGTCATGGCCGTGCTGGCGGTGGTGCTGGCGCTGTGCAGCGAGGCCGACGCGTTCGTCGCGGCGTCGCTGTCGGCGATGCCGCTGGTGCCCCGACTGGTGTTCCTGGTCGTCGGCCCGGCGGTCGATGTCAAGCTCGTCGCTCTGCAGGCGGGCACGTTCGGCCGGGCGTTCGCGGCCCGGTTCGCCCCGGCGACGTTCGTCGTCGCGATCCTGTGCGGTCTCGCCGCGGGCGTCGTGGTGCTGGGGGTCCGCTGATGCGCCGGGAGACCCAGCACGCCGTGCTGTTCCTGCTCGGCGCCGCGCTGGTGCGGATCGCCGCCGACGACACGTTCCTGCGCTACGTCCGCCCCGCGCAGCGGTGGTGGCTGATCGGTGCGGGCGTGGTCATGGTCGTGCTCGCGGTGGTGGCGACGATCCGCGACCTGCGCGGCCGCGCCGTCCACGCCTCGGACGGTCACGACCACCGGGCGGGGTCGTCGCCGTGGCTGCTGGTGCTGCCGGTGATGGTGATCGCGCTGGTCGCGCCGCCCGCGCTGGGCGCCGACGCGATCGCCCGGCACACCCCGACACCCATCGCGGTCGTGGCCGACATCCCACGACTGCCGCCCGGGCCCGCCGAACTGGGCGTCGCCGAGGCGGTGGCCCGCTCGATCGACGGATCGCTCGGCGACGGTCGCGACCTCACGGTGACCGGGTTCGTCGCCCACCGCGGCGGCGAGATCGTGGTCGCGCGGATGACGATCGCCTGCTGCGCGGCCGACGCCCGCCCGTACACGCTGCGGGTCAACGGGCCGGGGGTGGCGGAGCTGCCCGTCGACACGTGGGTGCGGGTACGCGGCACGGTGGTCGCGCAGGCGGCGAAGGACAACCGCTGGTCACCCGCGTTGGAGGTCACCGACCTGACGGTGGTCCCCACGCCGGAGGACCCCTACGAGTACTGACGCCTGGTTCAGCCCGACCGCAGGGCCACCGCCGCCGACACCCCGGCGGCCAGGACGGCCAGCACTGCCGCGATGACGAGACCGGTGCCGACGACGGCCCCCGATCCCGGCGGCCCGCCCGAGGTGAGCGCCCGCACGACCGTCCCGACCGGTGGCACGTGCGACTGCGTCCCCGTCACGACGACGACCGTGCCCGCAGCCAGCAGCGACCAGCCGACCTTGCCGACGACGGGCCGCGCGCACAGCAGCCCGACGGCCGTGCCGGTCACCGCGCAGACCAGGTGACCGCCGAGACCGAGGGCGACGACGGACGGCGGGTGCGGGTAGTGCGTCGCGACCATCGGCCACACCACCGAGATCAGCGACAGCAGCACGTCGCCCGCGAGGGCCAGGGTGAGGATCCCGCCGACGACCCGCCCCACCCCGCCTGCGGCGACGACGGTGACGTGCCGCTGGATCGGGTCCTCGGTGTTGGCGACGACGATGCCCAGCCACGCCGCGATCGGGTACAGCGCGAGCGCCGACGCCGCCCAGGGCGCGGGCAGCGGCCCGGGGTCGCCACCGAACAGGATCGCGAGGATCGCGGCCTGGATGATGATCGGGACGACGGCCCGCTGCGAGCGGTAGAGGTCGGACAGCAGGAACCGGGAGACGGCGATCGCGCTCACGGCCGGGCCTCCACACGTCGGCGGGGCGGCGCCGGGACCGCGACGGCCTCGCGCCGCACCGACAGCACCGTGGCCCCGCGGGCGATCGCCGCGGCCAGCACCGCGTCGCCGTCGGCCGACGACACGCGCAGCCGCAGCCGCCACGACGCCGGGCCCGGACCGGGCACGACCCGCGACTCCGACCCCGGCGGCAGCGACCGCACCGCCGACCGCGGGTCGCCGTCGCCCGCCAGCTCGATGACGGTCACCTCGTCGACCGGGGGCGGCGCCTCCTCGGGCCGCACGGTGCCCGCCTCCACCCGCAGGACGGTCGCGCCTGCCAGCCGTGGACCGTGCGCGGTGTGGTCGGCCACCAGGACGGTGGTGCCGGCGGCGGCCACCGCGTCGAGGCGGGCCGACAGCAGCGGGGACGACTCGGCGTCGAGACCCGACCACGGCTCGTCGAGCACGACGAGCCCGGCGCCGCAGGTGAGCGCCTGGGCGAGGCCGACCTTCTGCGCGTTGCCCTTGGACAGTTGCAGCATCGGCGTTCCCACGCCCGCGGAGAACGACATCTCCGCCAGCAGCTCGGTCGCCTCCCGCACCGCGTCGGGTCCGGCGCCGTGGATGGCGGCGAGATGGCGCAGGTAGGCCCCGACAGGCATGCGCAGCTGCGCCGGGAACCGGTCGGGTACGTACCCGACGACTCGCGGGCGCCCCACGACCCGACCCGCCGAGGGCGAGGACGCGCCCGCGGCGATGCGCAGCAACGTCGACTTCCCTGAGCCGTTCCCGCCCCGGAGCACGACGGGACGGCCGGGTTCCAGGTCGAGATCGATCCCCGCGAGGACCTCCGGCGACCGCCGGCCGTACCGCTTGCGCACCCCCTCGAGACGCATCACGAGGTCATCGTGCCCCCGGGCCGACTCCGATCGGCCCACGCTGCGCCCGGCGGACCGTTGCGCTGCGCCCGACGGCGTCAGAGGCGGATCTGGATCCGCTGGATCGACGCGGCGATCGGGGCGAACAGCTCGCGCCGGATGCGGTTGTGCTCGTCGTCGGCGTCGTAGACCTTGTAGGCCTCCTCGTCGGCGACGTCGACGGTGATCGCGAAGTTCGCGTTCCCCTCGCGCAGGCCCAGGTCGACACCGGTGTGCACGTCGAGCTCCACGCCGGGGACCTGCATCCCGCGGATGGCCGCGAGGGCCTCCTCGATCTGCTCGGTCGTCACGCCGTCCTTGACGGTTCCCACCACCACGTTTCGGATCACGGCGCTCACGGTGCCACACCGGCGGGGTGGGGCCAGCCCCACCTCCCGCGTCGGGTCAGCCGCTGCGACGACGCCTGCTGGCCCCGCTGTTCTCCCGAGCCCCCGGCGACAGGCTCGACGCATGACGACGCCGACCGCCACTCCGCCCCGGAACCCGGCCGCAGCGCGCCCCGGCAAGGGCCGTGACGTGCTGCTCGACCTCATCCGCAGCGGCGCCATCGCGCTCGTCGTCGTCCAGCACTGGCTGATGCCGGTGATCACCCGCGACGGGGACGCGCTCGTCGCGGGCAACGCGCTCTCCGCACCCGGCGCCTGGGCGTGGACGTGGGTCGGGCAGGTCATGCCGCTGGTGTTCTTCGCCTCCGGTGCGGCCGGCGCGATCTCGTGGGCACGGACGAAGGCGAAGGGTGGCGACGCCGCGGGCTGGCTCGTCGGCCGGCTGCACCGGCTGGTGCTGCCGGTCGCCGCGCTGGTCGTGGTGTGGCTGCCGCTGCCGGTCGTGCTGCTCGCCCTCGGGGTCCCCGGCCAGCCGCTGCACCTCGCGGCGAGCACGGTGCCGCAGCTGCTGTGGTTCCTCGTCGTCCAGCTGATCCTGGTCGCGCTCACCCCGCTGACCGTCGCCCTGCACCGCCGCTCCGGGCTCGCCGTGCTGATCCCGCTCGTCCTCGGCGCCGCGGCGACCGACGTGCTGCGGTTCGCCGGTGTCCCGCTGGTCGGTTACGTCAACGCGATCCTCGTCTGGGTCGCGGTCCACCAGGTCGGCGTCGCCTACGCCGATGGTCGCTTCGCCGGGCTGGGCCGTCGCGGCGCCGCACTCGTCGGGGTCGCGGGGCTGGCCGCGACGGCTGCGCTCGTCGGCTTCGGGCCCTACCCGGCATCGATGATCGGGATGCCGGGCGCGCCCGTCTCCAACATGAGCCCGCCCACCCTGTGCCTGGTGACGCTCGCGATCGCCCAGCTGGGCGTGCTGTTCGCGCTCAAGCCCGCCCTGGTCCGGTTCGCGACGTGGCGGCCCGTCGCGCGTGGCCTCGCCGTCCTGGCCCCGCGCACGATGACGGTGTTCCTGTGGCACATGAGCGCGCTCGTCGTCGGGGTCGGGGTGCTGACGCTGGGCGTCGGCTCGCACACCCCCGACCCGTTCGGGCCGCTGTGGCTGGCCGGCGCGCCCCTGTGGATCGGCGGGCTGCTGGTGGTCCTCGTGGTGCTGGTCCGCGCGTTCGGCTCGTGGGAGACCCGGTCGACGACGGCCGGCCGCCGCGGCGCCTCACCGGTCGCCGTGTACGCCGGGCTGGTCCTGGCGGCGGCCGGGATGCTGGGGCTCGCCGCCCGCGGGTTCGCCCCGCACGTCGACGCCGGACTGCTCGCCGTCGTCGCGGAGCCCGCCGCGTGGTCGGCGCTCGTCGCGGTCGGCTACCTGCTGGCGACGCGGCCGGTGCCGGCCCGGCTCACCGCCCGGTTCCGGCTCACGGCCCCGTGCCGGCTCACAGCTCGGCGACGGCTCACAGCTCCGCGCGGCGCGACGCGATCGTCTGCGCGACCTGCGCGAGCTTGACGTTCAGCGACTGCGACGCCGACCGCAGCACGTCGAACGCCTCGGCCGCGCTGATCCCGCGACGTTCCATCAGGATGCCTTTGGCCTGGCCGATCACGTCGCGGCTGGCCAGGGCCTCCTTCAGCTGGGCCACCTCCAGCTCGGCGGCGGTGCTGCCCTTCGTGGCCGCCAGCGCCGTCGACGCGTGCGCCGCCAGTATCAGCGCGATGTCCGGGTCGGCGGCGGCGAACCCGTCGACGGCGAAGGAGTAGAAGTTCAGCGCCCCGAGCCGTGGGGCCTCCCCGGCCGGGAACAGGCCGACGGCCAGCACGCTGCGCGCCCCGGTGGTCGCGGCGGCCGGGCCCCAGCGCGGGAACTCCGCACCCGCCTGCAGGTCGGCGCACGCGATGAGGCCGAGCCCGGGCGTGCGGGTCGCCTCCACACACGGCCCCTCGTCGAGGGAGTACTGCAGCTCGTCGAGCCGGGTGGCCATCATGTCGGTCTCGACGGGGGTGTGGAAGCCACCCTCCGACGACCGCATCGTCACGCTCACCAGGTCGGCCCCGGCGACGACCGCCCTGCCCGCGTCGACGACCCGCCGCAGCACCTCGTGGACCGTCGTCGCCTCGAGCAGCCGCTCCGCAAGGCTCACGAACTGACCGGCCAGCAGCCCCGACGAGGCGCCCTCACGGCCCTCGACGAACGCGTACCGATCGTTCGCCCAGTCCTGCTCAGTCGCCACGCCACTCCGATCGCCGACTCGTCGTGCCGGAACTATCCTCCGCGCTGCGCGGCCGGGCAACGCGCCCGGCTACGTTGCTCCCGTGACGGTACGCACGGTCGGCGTCGAGGAGGAGTTCCTCCTGGTGGACCCCGCAACCGGACGGCCGAGCGCCGTCGGCGGGGTCGTGCTGCGCCATCTGGACGAACGGCCCGGATCGCCCGAGGACGCGCCCGAGGTCACCGGCGAGCTGCACAGCGAGATGCTCGAGACCGGGACGCAGCCCGCGAGCACCCTCGACGACCTGCACCGGGGCCTGCGCGAGGCCCGCGCCGCCGCGGTGGAGGCGGCTGCCGTCGCCGGGACCGTGCCCGCCGCGATCGCGACGTCGCCGCTGCCCGCCGAACCCACCGTGTCGGACGGCCCGCGGTACCGGCGGATGGCCGAACGGTTCGGGCTGACCGTCGCCGAGAGCATGACGTGCGGCTGCCACGTCCACGTCGCCGTCTCGTCCGACGACGAGGCCGTCGCCGCGCTCGACCGCGTCCGTCCCTGGCTGGCCCCGCTGCTCGCGCTCAGCGCCAACTCCCCGCTCTGGCAGGGCGAGGACTCCGGCTACTCCGCTTACCGCCAGCAGGTGTGGTCGCGGTGGCCCAGCGCCGGGCCCACCGGCGCGTTCGGCTCGCTCGCGGTGTACCGGGAGACCGTCGACACCATGGTCGCGACGGGCACCGTCCTCGACGAGGGGATGGTCTACTTCGACGTCCGCCCGTCGGCGCAGCACCCCACGCTGGAGATCCGGGTGGCCGACGTGTGCTGCGAACCCGGCGACGCCGTCCTCGTCGCCGCGCTGGCCCGGGCGCTGGTCGAGACCGCGGTGCGGTCGTGGCGGGCCGGGGAGCCCGCCCCGGAGGTGCGGGTGGAGGTGCTGCGGCTGGCGTCGTGGCGCGCGGCCCGCTCGGGTCTCGACGGTTCCCTGCTCGATCCCCGTACCTGGCGGCCCGCCCCCGCGGACGACGTGGTGGACCTGCTGCTGCGCCATGTCGGCGACGCCCTCGACGAGGCCGGCGACACCGCGACGGTGAAGGAGCTGCTGACGGAGGTCCGGTCGCGCGGCACGGGCGCGGTGGCCCAGCGCGCCGTCCTGGCCCGCGGCGGCGACCTCCGCGACGTGGCCCTCTCCGCAACCCTGTGAGCTCTCACCTGCGCAGACGGTGCACGCCCTGGTAGCCGGAACGACGCCGCCGCATCGCGAGCCACACGAGCCCGACCAGAACCAGCCCGACGACGATGTAGCTCGCCGGCCCCAGCCAGCCCTCGACCTGGTCCCAGTGCTCCCCCATCATCCAGCCGGCCCCGATGAACACGGCGTTCCAGACGCCGCTGCCGACCGCCGTCAACACCATGAAGCGGCCGATCGGTTGTCGCGCAAGGCCTGCGGGCACCGAGACGACGCTGCGCACCACCGGCACGAAGCGGCCGAGCAGCACGATCCAGCCGCCCCAGCGCTCGAAGAGCCGCCGGCCCCGTTCGAGGTCGGAGACGCTGACGAGGACGAACCAGCGTTTCGACGCGAGCCGTTGCAGCCGTTCGTATCCGAGCCCGGCGCCGACCGCGTAGAGGATCACCGCGCCGAGCAGTGAGCCCGCCGTGGCGAATGCCCAGACGAGCACGACGTCCATGGCACCCGCCCGGGCCCTGAACCCCGCCAGCGGCAGGATCAGCTCGGACGGGACGGGTGGGATCAGGTTCTCCAGCAGGATGAGCAACCCCACGCCCGCGGCGCCCAGCCGGTCGACGATCGAGAAAATCCAGTCGGCCACCCACCCACCGTGCCCGATTTGCCTGAATCAAAGCTGAGAAAGCGGCGCCGGACACGAACGAGCGGCACAGTCGCGCAACTGAGTGGCGCGACTGTGCCGTTCGTGAGATCGGTTACGCCGCCGCGGTGCCCGAGGCGCGGGCGCGGGCGCGCAGCGAGTCCGGCACACCGAAGCGCTCGCCGTACTTCTTCGCGAACTCGTCGGCCCGGGCGACGAAGCCCGCGACACCACCCGGGAAGCCCTCGACGTACTGCACCACGCCGCCGGTCCAGGCCGGGAAGCCGATGCCGAAGATCGAACCGATGTTGGCGTCGGGAACCGTCTCCAGGACGCCCTCGTCGAAGCAGCGCTGCGTCTCCAGCGCCTCGATGACGAGCATCCGTTCCGAGAGCTCGTGCAGGTCGACGTCGTGGTTCGTCGCGCCGAACTCCGTCCGGAGCCCGGGCCACAACCCGGCACGCTTGCCGTCGACGTACTCGTAGAAGCCCGCACCGCCGGAGCGACCGGGCCGCCCGAGCTCGACCAGCCTGTCGACGATCGCGTCGGCGGGGTGCGCCACCCAGTTGTCACCCGCGGCCGCCTGCGACTCCTTGCGGATCTTCTGCGGCAGCGTGAGCGTGAGCTCGTCCATCAGTTGGAGGACGGGCGCGGGGTAGCCGGCCTGGGAGGACGCCTGCTCGATCGTCTGCGGGTCGACGCCCTCGGCGAGCATCGCGATGCCCTCGTTGAGGAACGTCCCGATGACGCGCGAGGTGAAGAAGCCGCGGCTGTCGTTGACGACGATCGGGGTCTTGCGCATCCCGAGGGTCACGTCGAAGGCCTTGGCGACGGTGGCGTCGGAGGTGTGCTCGCCCTTGATGATCTCGACGAGCGGCATCTTGTCGACGGGCGAGAAGAAGTGCAGCCCGATGAAGTCGCCCTGGCGGTCGAGGCCGGCGGCGAGCTCGGTGATGGGCAGGGTGGAGGTGTTCGAGCAGAGCAGCGCGTCCGGCTCGATCACCTTCATGGCCTCGCGGAAGACCTCCTGCTTGAGCGCCACCGACTCGAAGACGGCCTCGATGACGATGTCGCAGCCGGCGAGGTCGTTGTAGTCGTCGGTCGGGGTGATGCGCTGCAGGAGCGCCTCGCCCTTCTCCAGGGTGGTCCTGCCGCGCTTCACACCCTTGGCGACGAGGCCCTCGGAGTAGGCCTTGCCCTTCTCGGCGGCTTCGAGCGAGACGTCCTTGAGCACGACGTCCCACCCCGACAGCGCGCACGAGTACGCGATGCCGGCGCCCATCATCCCGGCACCGAGGACGGCCACCTTGCGGGGCTTCCACTTCTCGAAGCCGTCGGGACGGGAGCGGCCGCCGTTGATGGCCTGCAGGTCGAAGAAGAAGGCCTTGGTCATGTTCTTGGAGACCTGGCCGACGACGAGCTCGACGAAGTAGCGCGACTCGATCCGCAAGGCGGTGTCGAAGTCGACCTGGGTGCCCTCGACGGCCGCGGCGAGGATGTTGCGCGGGCCGGGCATGGGGGCGCCCTTGAGCTGCTTGCGGAGGTTGGCCGGGAAGGCCGGGAGGATCGCGGCGAGCTTGGGCTGCGACGGCGTGCCGCCGGGGACCTTGAAGCCCGGCTTGTCCCAGGGCTGCGCGGCGTCCGGGTTGGCAGCGATCCAGGCCTTGGCCTTCTCCAGCATCTCCTCGGGGGTCGACGCGAGCTCGTCGACGATCCCGATCTCCAGAGCCTTCGCGGGCTTGTGCCGCTGGCCCTGCGCCAGGACCTGCATGAACCCGTTCATGATCCCGAGCATGCGGGTGATGCGGGTGACGCCACCCCCGCCGGGCAGCAGGCCCAGCGTCACCTCGGGCAGCCCGTAGATCACACCGGGGGCGTCGAGACCGATGCGGTGGTGGCAGGCGAGCCCGATCTCCAGGCCGCCGCCGAGTGCGGTGCCGTTCATGGCGGCGACGACGGGCTTGCCGAGGGTCTCCAGCTTGCGCAGCTGGGCCTTGATCTCGGTGACGTTCTCCATGACGGCGCCGGCGTCGGACGGCTGGGCCGCCGACAGGGCCTCGAGGTCGCCACCGGCGAAGAAGGTCTTCTTGGCCGAGGTGATGATCACGCCGGTGAGGTCGTCCCTCGCCGCGACGAGCGCGTCGACGGTCGCACCCATGGCTGCCTTGTAGCGGTCGTTCATGGTGTTGGCGCTCTTGCCGGGGTCGTCGAGGGTGACGACGGCGATCCCGTCGGCACCCTTCTCCCAGCGGACGGCCTGCTGCTCGCCGTTATCCACAGAGGTCATGTCAGACACGCTCCACGATCGTCGCGATGCCCATGCCGCCACCGACGCAGAGCGTGGCGAGGCCGCGGCGCAGGTCCCGGCGTTCCAGTTCGTCGACGAGGGTTCCGAGGATCATCGCCCCGGTCGCCCCGAGGGGGTGGCCCATGGCGATGGCGCCGCCGTTGACGTTGGTGATCTCGTGGGAGATCCCCATGTCGCGCATGAAGCGCAGCGCGACCGCGGCGAAGGCCTCGTTGATCTCGAAGAGGTCGATGTCGTCGACGGTGAGCCCGGCCTTCGCGAGCGCCTTGCGGCTCGCGGGCGCGGGGCCGGTGAGCATGATCGTCGGGTCGGCGCCCGAGAGCGCGGTGGCGACGATCCGGGCGCGGGGCGTCATGCCCGCGGCCCTGCCGGCGGCCTCGGTCCCGATCAGGGTGAGCGCGGCGCCGTCGACGATGCCGGACGAGTTGCCGGCGTGGTGGACGTGGTCGATCTTCTCGACCCAGTGATAGCGCTGCAGGGCCACGGCGTCGAAGCCGCCGTCGGTACCCATCATCTCGAACGACGGCTTCAGCCCGGCGAGGTTGTCGAGCGTGGTGCCGGCGCGGACGTGCTCGTCGCGCTCCAGGACGGGCAGGCCGTTGCGGTCCTCGACCGGGACGACCGAGCGGGAGAAGTACCCGTTGGCCCAGGCCTTGGCGGCGCGGGTCTGCGACTCGACGGCGAAGGTGTCGACGTCGGTGCGCGAGAAGCCCTCGAGCGTCGCGATGAGGTCGGCGCCGATGCCCTGGGGCACGAAGCCGGTGTCGTAGGCGGTCTCGGGGTCCATGGCCCAGGCGCCGCCGTCGGAGCCCATCGGCACGCGGGACATGACCTCGACGCCACCGGCGAGGACGAGCTCCTCCATGCCGGAGCGGACCTTCTGCGCGGCGGTGTTGACGGCCTCGAGGCCGGAGGCGCAGAAGCGGTTGAGCTGGACGCCGGCGACGGTGTGCGGGAGTCCGGCGGCGATGGCGGCGGCCTTGGCGATGTCACCACCCTGGTCGCCGATCGGTGAGACGACGCCGAGGACGACGTCGTCGATCGTGGCGGGGTCGAGCCCGGGGAAGCGTTCGCGGAGCTCGTGGATCAGGCCCACGACCAGCGAGATCGGCTTGACCTCGTGCAGCGAGCCGGAGGCCTTGCCCCGGCCGCGGGGGGTCCGGATCGCGTCGTAGATATAGGCCTCGGGAATCTGGCTCATGCGGACCTCTCGTCTGCAGGACGGCTCTGTCGGCACCATCTTTGTTACAGCAGCACTGTCACATAGGTCAAGAAGGTCGTAGCCTCCTCACATGGCAGTCCACCCGACGGACAACGCACTGCACCCGGAAGGGCCGGCCGAGCTCACGATCGACCAGCTCGCCGAACGCACCGGGATCAGCGTCCGGACGATCCGGTTCTACGCCGGGCGCGGGCTCGTCGGACCGCCACGGCTGCGCGGTCGCACCGGGCTCTACGGCCCCGCGCACGTCGCCCGCCTGGAGCTCATCGGCGAGATGTCCGCGCTCGGGTTCACCCTGGCCGCCATCGAGCGCCACCTCGAACGGGTCCCGCACGGCACCGGCCCCGAGGACCTCGCCCTGCAGCGGGCGCTGCTCGCACCGTGGGTGCCCGAGCACCTGGAGGACGTCGACCGCGCCGAGCTGGACCGCCGCGCCGGCCGCACCCTCGACGACGCCGCCCTCGCCGACCTGGAGATCCTCGGCGTGGTCGAGGTCCGGGGCGACGGGACCGTCCGCCTGCACGGCGCCCTGGGCCCGGGCCTCGACATGCTCGACTCCGGCCTGCCGCCCGAGCTGCTGCGCGACTCGCACGAGCTGATCGCCAAGCACACGACGGCGCTCGCCGAGGACCTGATGGCCCTGTTCCAGCAGCAGGTCCTGCAGCCCTACCGCGACGCCGGACGCCCTGCGGCGCAACGGGCCCGGCTCGCCGAGACCCTCGCCCGGCTCAAGCCGCTCACCGTGCAGGGCGTGGTGGCCGCGTTCGGCCGCGCCGTGAACCGCACGATCCGCGAGCGCGTCGGCTGACCCCGCCCAGGACTCTCCGCCGACCTCGACGGGAGACTGGTTCGATCATGACCTGCGCAGTCTCGCGTCGAACTCGGCGTCGGGGAGGTCAGGCCGCTGGGCGCAGCCAGATGCCGTTGCGCGTCTGCACCAGTCCCAGCTCGCGGGGATCGTGACACCGCCCACGCCTGCGGTGCGCGTCCCACAGCGTCGCGTCGTCGAACAGCGCCCCACAGCCACCCGTACGCCGGCAGCAGTGCGCGCGATCGGCGCCCACCCACTCGACGCCGCAGCAGTGCATCCGCAGGATCTCCGTCGCCACGACTCTCCCCCCGACCTCGGATTCGAACACATGTTCGCATGCGTGAACGGGGTCCGGCAACGCCCGGTCGGTGGAGGCGCGGCGCGTTCTGCGCCGGTATACGTTTCTCCCGTGGAGGTCCTGCGAGCTGCCGGCGTCTTCGCCGTCCGCGACGGTGAACCCAACCAGTACCGCGAGCACGTCCGCTCCCCCGACCTGTCCGTCGGCACCTACTGCATCCCGGTGGGCGGCAAGGACGGTCAGCACCCGCACGCCGAGGACGAGGTCTACCTGGTGGCGCGCGGCCGGGCGACGTTGCGCTGCGAGGACGGCGAGCACCAGGTCGGTCCGGGCAGCGTCGTCTACGTGCCGGCCGGTGAGCGGCACCAGTTCGTCGACGTCAGCGAGGACCTCTCGATCGTGGTCGTGTTCTCGCCGCCGGAAGGCGCCCGTGGCTGACCTCTTCCTCTTCCCGGTCACCGTCCGGTACCTCGAGGTCGACGCCCAGAACGTCGTCTTCAACGCCTGGTACCTGGCGTGGTTCGACGAGGCGATGGCGGCGTTCCTCGCCGACCGCGGGCTGCCCTACAAGCAGATGCTCGACGCCGGGCACGACGTGCAGCTCGTCCGCTCGGAGATCGACTGGCGCTCCGGTGTCGGCTGGGGTGACGACGTCGTCGTCGCGGTGTCGACGGCACGCCTGGGCCGCACCAGCTTCGTCCTCGACTTCGACGTCCGCCGCGGTGAGGAGATCACCTGCGCGGGCCGGACCACCTACGTCGTGATCGGGACCGACGGCTCGGGCAAGCGCGAGATCCCGCCGATGCTCGCCGACGCACTCGGAGAGCCCGCACCGCTGCGACCCGTGTAGCGACCCCTTTTCCGGCGACTACGCGCGCATCGAGCGGACTGTTCTCGCGTAGCTCTCAGCGCGCGGGCACGACACGGTTGCGCACCTCGGGCAGCGCGAGCCGCGTCCCGCCCGGCCCGGGGAACGTCGCCGAGATGACGACCTCGTCGCCGTCCTCGAGGTAGGTGCGGGTCTCGCCGCCGGCCAGCGCGACCGGGTCCTCGCCACCCCACGACAGCTCCAGGAAGCTGCCCCACTGCTCGCGCCGCGCCCCCGACACCGTGCCCGACCCCAGCAGGTCCCCGGGCCGCAACGACGCCCCGTTCGACGTCAGGTGGGTGACGAGCTGCGCGGGCGTCCAGTAGAGGTCGGCCGCGGGTGGCGACGACACGAGCTCGCCACCGAGCCGGATCTCCATCGTGACGTCGAGGCCGCGGTCGGCCTTGCCGCGCAGGTGCGGCAGTGGCTCGGGGTCGCGCGGGGGCGGGTCGACCCACGCGGCCTCGAGCACGTCGAGCGGCGTGACCCAGGCGGAGACCGCCGTCGCGAAGGACTTGCCCAGCATCGGCCCGAGCGGGCGTGACTCGAACGACTGCACGTCACGCGCCGACCAGTCGTTGAGGAGCACGACGCCGAAGACGTGGTCCAACGCGTCGTCCACCGGCACGGGGCTCCGCGCCGGTCCGCCGCAGACGAACCCCAGCTCGGCCTCGACGTCGAGCGCCCGGGTCGGCCCGTAGTCACCGGCCGCGCGCTGCCCCCACGGCCGGGTCACCGGCGTCCCGCTGACGACGACCGTCCCCGCCCGGCCGTGGTAGCCGACGGGCAGGTGCCGCCAGTTCGGCGCGGTCGTCGCGCTGCCCGGGCGCAGGATCTGTGCGCCGTTGATCGCGTGCTGCTCGCAGGCGTAGAAGTCGACGTAGTCGGCGACCGTGAACGGCAGCACCGGCACGATCCCGTTGTCGGGCAACAGGAACGGTGCGATCCGGTCGGGATCGGCCAGCCGCTCGCCGAGCCAGCCGACGACGTCGGCCCACATCGGGCGGCCCGCGGCGAGCAGCGCGTCGAGGGTCGGGTGGCCGAGCGTCTCGGCGAAGGCGGTCTTCTCGGTGGCGGCGATGCCTCCGACGTCGAGGGGGCCCGCCGGGGTGGGCGCGGCGATCCGCGACGGCCCGGGCCTGCCCGTCCCGGCCACCACCCCGAGCGCGAGCCCCGTCCCGATCACCGGTGATCCCATACCCGCAGACGCTAGCGGCCCGCACCGCCCGTCGCGTCGCCCGCGGCGATGTGCTGCGGCACGAACGTGCCCGTCCGGCCGTCGACGCTCGCCTCGACCCGCTCGATGCCCACGTAGGCCGCGGCGCCCGTGGGCAGGAACACCTGCAGCAGCCGTCCCTCGCTGCTGCCGACGATCCCGCCGTCCCACGTCTTGGTCAGCCGCACCATCGCGTACTCCCGTCGGGCTCGGCGTAGACCTCGTCCTCCCACGTCGGGAGCTCGAAGGTGCGGGTCGGTTCCGTCATGGTGCGACCCTGCCGCGCGGGGCGGCGGCGGCGACTGGACGAACGCGACGTCAGCGCTTGGTGACGCGCTCCAGGTAGTCGGCGACCCAGCCGTCGGTGGCGCGGCGGCTCCAGAGCCGGATCGCGGTCTCGTCGTTGTCGGCGGCGTACCGGTCGGTGCGGTCGACGGCCTCGCGGCGCAGCGCGGTCTTGGTGGCGGCGAAGGTGTCGGGCGGGACGTCGGCGGCCAGACCCTTGGCGAGGCCAACGGCCTTGTCGCGCAGAGCAGCAGGCTCGACGACCTCGTCGACGAGGCCGAGGGCGTGGGCGTCGGCGGCCTTGTAGGTGTCGGCGCCCATGACCATCCGCCGGGCGCCGACCTCGCCGACCGCGAACCGCATGACCTCCAGCGCGATCCGCGGGAACGGCACGCCGACCTTCAGTTCCGGGACGCCGATGCGGCCCTTGCCGTCGGCCATGAGGACGACGTCGGCGCACGCGGCGAGGACGCACCCGCCGGCGATGGCGTGCCCGTTGACGGCGGCGACGACCGGCTTGGGCAGGTCGAACATCGCGCGGAAGCAGTCGGCGAGGGCGGGCAGGAAGCGTTCGACGTACGGCGCGCCACCATCGAGGAACCGCTTCAGGTCGACACCCGCGGAGAACGAGCCGCCACCCGCGGTGAGCACCACGGCGCGGGCCGGATCGGCCGCGAGCCCGCGGAAGGTCTCGGCTATCCCCTCGCACAGTTCGATGTCCATCGCGTTGACCGGCCCGTGGGCCATGGTCAGGATGGCGACCCCGTCGTCGTCGACTCGTTCGATCACCCCGGGAACCTAACCCGGGAAATGCCTCACCGGTGAGGGTGACGAAGGTCCTGCCCGCACATGAAAGGCTCTGCATGAATCGCGGGTAGGCCCCGCCCTCGACGCCGAGCCCAGGGAGAAGAAGCCATGTCGCAACAGGTCCGCGCGGTCGTCGCCCACAGCAAGGGTGCGCCCGTCTCCGTCGAGACGATCACCGTCCCCGACCCCGGCCCCGGTGAGGCGGTCGTCGCGATCCAGGCCTGCGGGGTGTGTCACACCGACCTGCACTACCGCGAGGGCGGCATCAACGACGAGTTCCCGTTCCTGCTCGGCCACGAGGCCGCAGGCATCGTGGAGTCGGTGGGTGACGGTGTCACCGACGTCGCCCCCGGCGACTTCGTCATCCTCAACTGGCGCGCCGTCTGCGGCGAGTGCCGCGCGTGCGCCAAGGGCAAGCCGCAGTACTGCTTCAACACCCACAACGCCACGCAGAAGATGACCCTCGCCGACGGCCGGGAGCTGTCCCCGGCGCTGGGCATCGGCGCGTTCGCGGAGAAGACGCTGGTCGCCGCAGGCCAGTGCACCAAGGTCGACTCCTCGGCACGGCCCGCGGCGGCCGGCCTGCTGGGCTGCGGCGTGATGGCGGGCATCGGTGCCGCGATCAACACCGGCGGCGTGGCCCGCGGCGACTCCATCGCCGTCATCGGCTGCGGCGGCGTCGGCAACGCCGCGATCGCGGGCGCCAACCTCGTCGGCGCGACGACGATCATCGCCGTCGACGTCGACCCCACGAAGCTGGAGTGGGCCAAGGGCTTCGGCGCCACCCACCTCGTCAACTCCCGTGAGGTCGACGCGGTCGAGGCCATCAAGGAGCTCACCGGGGGCAACGGCGCCGACGTCGTCGTCGACGCCGTGGGCCGGCCCGAGACGCTCAAGCAGGCGTTCTTCGCCCGCGACCTCGCCGGCACCGCGGTGCTGGTCGGCGTCCCGACCCCGGAGATGACCTTCGAGATCCCGATGATCGAGATCTTCGGGCGCGGTGGCGCCACCAAGTCGTCCTGGTACGGCGACTGCCTGCCCTCCCGCGACTTCCCGATGCTGATCGACCTCTACCTGCAGGGCCGGCTGCCGCTGGACAAGTTCGTCTCCGAGGAGATCGGGCTCGACGCCGTCGAGGAGGCCTTCCACCGGATGGAACGCGGCGAGGTCCTGCGTTCGGTGGTGGTCCTCTGATGCCGCCCTCGGGCCCCGTCGACCACGTCGTCACCTCCGGCACGTTCTCCCTCGACGGGGGCACCTGGGAGGTCGACAACAACGTCTGGGTCGTCGGTGACGAGAACGAGGTCGTCGTCGTCGACGCCGCCCACGACCTGGAGAAGATCGCCGAGGCCGTCGCGGGCCGCCGCGTCGTCGCCGTGGTGTGCACGCACGCCCACGACGACCACGTCAACCAGGCGCCCCAGCTGTCGGACCGCTTCGACGCGCCGATCCTGCTGGCCGCGGCCGAGGCGCCGCTGTGGGAGATGACCTGGCCCGACCGCAAGCCCGACCGTGAGCTGCGCGACGGCGACGTCATCGAGGCGGGTGGGGTGAGGCTGCGGGCCATCACGACGCCGGGTCACTCCCCCGGCTCGACCTGCCTCTACGCCGAGGACCTGGGCACGCTGTTCACCGGTGACACCCTGTTCAACGGTGGACCCGGCGCGACGGGGCGGTCGTACTCGTCGTTCGACACGATCATCGACTCGATCCGCGACCGGCTGCTCACGCTGCCCGGCGACACGGTGGTCCGCACGGGCCACGGCGACTCGACCACGATCGGCGCCGAGCTGCCCCACCTCGAGGAGTGGATCAGGCGGGGTCACTGACCTCGTGAGTGGCAATGGTCGCTGCAGCGACCATTGCCACTCCCAGGCTCTGGCGCCCGCGAGGCCCGTCGCGCCCCGACCGAATGCCGGATCAGCGCACCGGGACGGGGTCGAGGGCCAGGACCGGGCGCTCGGTCGGGCCGTACCAGGCGCGCAGGATGCGGCCGTCGAGCCGCGCCTGCGGGACGGGACGGGCGCCGGAGCGCGCCGGCCAGGGCGAGGCGACGCTGTGCGCCACGACCTCCTGGACGGCGTTGATCGTCGCGTATGCGGCCGTGGCCACCTGCCGGTCGCCGGGGTCGCCGTCGAGAAGCCGGGGTGCGGCCGATCCGCCGATGACGGCGTCGCCGCGCAGCACCACGACCCGCGCGCCGTCGGCGCGCACGTGCAGCCCGGCGGGAACGACGTCGTCGAGCCGGGCGGCGAGCGCCGAAGCCAGGTCACGTGGGGTCACACGATCACGGTACGAACGGAAAGGCCCTGGTGGAGGCTTCAGGAACGGTCATCCACCCTGTCAAGCGACACCCGAGAGGACCGTTCGTTCTCGAACCGTCATGTTCGGGCCGGTTTCCGCGTGAACGGCGCGACGAGCAGCAGGAACGCCGCACCGGCGCCGTAGGCGGCGGCGAAGCCGAACGGGCCGGCGACCGCACCCAGGCCGACGGCCCCGACACCGAACCCGGAGTCGAAGGCGGCGTTCCACAGTGCGCTCGCCCGCCCGTACCGCGCCGGCCCGCCGATGGCGAACAGCGTCACGAGCGAGTCGTTCTGCACCATGCCGAACCCGAAGCCGACGAGCAGCGCCCCGGCGACGAGCACCATCGCACCACCGGACGTGAGCAGCGACGCGAGCACCTCGGCGGCCATCCCGGCCGCTCCGATCAGCACGCCGGGGACGAGCAGCCGGCCCCCGAGGTCGCGACGGGCCACCAGCTCGCCGGTCAGGAGCCGTCCGACCAGGCTTCCTGCGGCGGTCGCGAACAGCGCCACCGTCGCGGCCGCCGCGGTGCCGGTGACCGGCAGGAACGTGATGAGGCCGCCCTGGGCGGTGGCGCAGGCGAGCATCGCGAGCAGCGGGCCGAGCTCCCCGCGCCGCCCCGGCGACTCGGGCACCGTCCCGGACCCGGTGGCGACGATGCCGGCCGTCGCGGCGTCGGGGTCGTCGACGGTGACCGGCCCGGCCGCGGAGGGACGGTCGATCCGCATGAACAGCATCAGCACGGCGCCGAGCAGCGGGATCATGCCCCCGAGGAACACCGCGGTGAACCCGATCCACTCGACGACGGCGACCCCGGTCGGCAGCAGGACCAGCAGGGGCAGCCCGACGGCCAGCCCGAACCGGCTCGCGCCACGGCTGTGCTCGGCGGGGTCGAGGAGCTCGGCGACGAGCGCGCTGCCCGCAACGGTGACCATGCCGAACCCGATGCCGCGCACCGTCGTCACGGCGAGCACCGGGGCCAGCTCCGACGACAGCGCGAGCAGCGGCGCCGGAGCCCCCATGCACACCATGCCGATGACCAGCACCCAGCGGTGCCCGATCCGGCGCAGCATCCACGGCACGGCGAACTGGGTCGCGACGGTGACGGCCATCAGCACACCGGTCGTGACGCCGGCGCCGAACGGGCCCGCGCCGCCCTCGGTCACCCACAGCGGGACGATCGGCAGCAGCAGCGAGTAGCCGCCGAACGCGAGGACCGTCGCGACGAGCAGCAGCCAGAAGGTGACGCTCTGCAGGCCCGTCCTCACGTGCCGGGCCGCCAGGTCCGCTGCTCGGTGACGACGGCGGTGACGAGGTCGCCCGGGGTGATGTCGAATGCCGGGTTCCAGGCCTGCGTCGACTTCAGGACCGTGCCGGTGCCGAGCACCTCGGCGGGGTCGCGTTCCTCGATCTCGATGGCGTCGCCGTCGGGGGTCGCGGTGTCGACGGTCGCCTCCGGTGCCGCGACGACGAACGGGATCCCGGCGCGGGCGGCGGCCAGCGCGAGCGGGTAGGTGCCGATCTTGTTGGCGACGTCGCCGTTGGCGGCGATGCGGTCCGCGCCGACGACCACGGCGTCGACGAGCCCGCGGGCGATGATCGACGGCCCCGCCCCGTCGACGACGACCCGGTGCGGCACGCCGATCGCGGACAGCTCGACAGCGGTGATGCGGGCGCCCTGCAGCAGCGGGCGGGTCTCGTCGGCGACGACGTGGGCGACGCGGCCGTCGACGTGCAGCGACCGGACGACGCCGAGCGCGGTCCCCCACTCCACGCAGGCGAGAGCCCCTGCGTTGCAATGGGTGTGGAGCCGCAGCGGCTCGGATCCGCACAGTTCGCGCAGCAGTTTCGCGCCGCGGTCGCCGATCGCGTGGCAGGAGGCGACGTCCTCGTCGCGGACGGCGAGGGCCTCGGCGAGGACGGCGTCGGGACCCTGGTCGGCGACGGCGAGCGCACGACGGACACCGACGGACAGGTTGACCGCGGTGGGCCGGGCGGCGCCGATGCGGGCGGCGGCCTCGGCGAGGGCGTCGCCGTCGAGGGTGCGCGCGGCGAGCGCCACCCCCATCGCGCCCGCCACCCCCAGCGCGGGGGCCCCGCGGACGACGAGGCGGCGGACGGCGTCGACGAGCTGGTCGACGGTGGTCACGGAGACGGTGCGAAGCCGGGGCAGTGCGGTCTGGTCGAGCAGCTCGATGCGGCCGTCGGCCCAGGAGATGGAGGGGGGTAACACCGGCCCACTCTAGGCTCGCCCTGGTGGAGGGGCCGTACGCGGACGAGAGATTTCCCGCCGATCCTTATCCCGGGGCGGTCCCGCCGACGTCGTTCGTGCACGTCGACCGGACGGGGTTGCCGCTGGTCGCGGGCCTGGTGGCGGGCGAGCCGCTCGACGACTGGCTCGCGGCCCGGGGTGCGGCGCCGTCGTCGGCACGGCTGGCGGTGCTGTCCTACGGGTCGAACCGCAACCCGTCGAAGATCACGTGGCTGCGGGAGTTCCTGGGGCTGGGCCCGGAGCCGGTCGTCGTGCTACGGGTGCGCACGAGCGGGCTGGCCGCGGTGTGGGCGTACGGCCTGCGCACGCGCGACGGGGCGCGACCCGCGGTGCTGGCCGCCGTACCCGGCGTCGTCGAGGAGCACGCGGTGTGGCTGGCGACGCCCGAACAGGTCGCGGTGCTGAACGCGTGCGAGGGCGCATCGCCCGACGGTGACGGCCGCTACCGGCTGGCCCGGATGCGGACCGGCGAGGTGCGCACCGACGACGGCACGCTCCTGCCCGACGTCCACGCCTACGTGGGCAACGCGCCGGCCCGTCATCCGCTGCTCGTCGACGGCGCGATGGTGCGTTGCGCCGACGTCCCCCAGGAGGTGGCCCGCACCCTCGTGGGCGAGGCGCACGCTCCTCGTGAGCAGGGTCGTCAGGCGGCCGACGACACGGAGGTCTGGACGGCGCCGGGCAGCGGCTTGCGCGCGCTCTCCTTGACGACGACGACCGCCACCAGCGAGATCAGCGACGCCACCGCGAGGTAGACACCGGGGAAGGCGTTGTTCCCCGTCGCGGTCACGAGCCAGGCCAGGATCGCGGGCGCCGTGCCACCGAAGATCGACGTCGAGATGTTGTAGCCGATGGAGAAGCCGCCGTAGCGCACCTCGGTGTCGAACAGTGCGGGCAGCGTGGCCGACATCGTGCCGAGCAGCATGACCAGCAGCAACGCCAGGATCACGAGGCCGAGGACCGTGCCCCACACCGTCGACGAGTCCAGCAGCAGGAACGCCGGGTAGGACAGCACGATGAACCCGATGCACGACGTCACGATCAGCGGCTTCCGGCCGATCCGGTCGGACAGAGCACCGACGGGGATGATCACGAACATGATCACCAGCATCATGCCGAGCACGTAGAGCAGGGCGGGCGTCGCCTCGAGCTTGAGCGTCGTCTGCAGGTAGGTGGGCATGTAGAACAGCACCGTGTAGACGGCGACGTTGTAGAACAGCACGAGGCCGATGCAGACGAGGATCGGGCGCCAGTGCTTGGTGAGGACGTCCTTGAGCGGCGAGTCGGAGACCTCGGCCTTGTCCTCCAGCGCCTTGAACGCCGGGGTGTCCTCCAGCTTCGACCGCAGCCACAGACCGATCAGGCCGAGCGGGCCGGCGATGAGGAACGGGATGCGCCAGCCCCAGGCGTGCATGGCGGCGTCCGACAGCGTGACCTCGAGGATCGTGACCATGCCCGCGGCGAGGACGAACCCGCCGGTCGTGCCGAACTCGAGGAAGCTGCAGTAGAAGCCGCGTTTCTTGTCGGGGGCGTACTCGGCGATGAACGCGGCCGCGCCGCCGTACTCGCCGCCGGTCGCAAAGCCCTGGACCAGCCGGATCAGGATCAGCAGGACGGGCGCGCCCCAGCCGGCGACGGAGAACGTCGGCAGACAGCCGAGCAGGAAGCTCGCGCCGGACATCGTGACGATCGTCATCGCCAGGACCTTCTTGCGGCCGATGCGGTCGCCGAGGGGTCCGAGAACGATCCCACCGAACGGTCTGACCAGGTACGCGACCGCGAAAAGAGCCAGAACCAGACCGACGTTGGAGCTGCTCTCACCGCCGAGGATGCTCGCCGCGATGTACACGGTCACGTAGCTGTAGATGCCGTAGTCGAACCATTCGACGAGGTTGCCCATCGCCGCCGCGCCGACCGCCTTGCGGACGGTCGACTCCGGTACCTCGCTGTGTTCGGGACCGTCCTGCCGCTGTTCGGCGCCGGTCGTGGTCATGCCGTACCTCCCGAGAGTCGCCGCCGTGGGGCCGGCGACCGTCACCTGCAACCGGGAGCAGTCCCGGTCCCCACTGCGCGCGGGCCGGGCCTGGTCGACGGCCGGGCGCCACTCGGCCGAGCGGCGCCTCGGTCGGGCTACCCCGTTCGGACGGGACGTACACGTCCCATCGGGAGAAACCCGTCAGGAGCCGGCGCCGGGGCGCAGCGCGGCCGGGACCGCGGGAACGGCACCGGCGGGCAACGGGATGCGGTAGAGCCGGGCGGCATTGCCGCCGAGAATGGCCTGACGGCCCATGTCGTCGAGGTCGGCGTAGCGGCCGCACAGCTCGTCGGGGAACCGGAACTCGACGAGCTCACGCACCAGCCGGGCGGGCCGGATCAGAGGGTAGCCGCTGCCGAAGAGCATGCGGTGCACGCCGAACGCCTCCAGGAGCGCGCCGAATGCGCGGGCGGCGTCGACGCGGTGCAGCCGCAGCCCGGCGAGCAGCTCGGTGAGCAGGACGTGCACGTTGGGCAGCCGGGCGAGCCGGCAGAGGCTCGCCGTCGGCATGCAGGCCGCGCCGAGGACGAACTGCACGCGCGGCAGCGCGGCGGCGAGGTCGCGCAGCTGCGTCGGGTCGAACCCGCCCTGGCCTGCGGAGCGGTCGGGCGACCGCACCGGCAGCGCCGACCCGGCGCGGACGGGGTGGGCCCAGTCGGGCCAGCGGCGGGGGCGGGCGGCCGCGGCGGCGACGTCGGCACGTCGCGGGATCGCCCATCCGGGCACCCCCGGCCACGAGGGTGTCGACGGCCCGACCCCGAGGTGGACGACGGCCGCGCCCGACTGCTCGGCCCGCGCCAGGACCCGGCGCAACCACGGCTCCCCCAAGGGGATCCGGGCGCCGGGACGGTGCACGGGGGCGAGGTGCAGGCCGCGGAGGTCGGCGTTGCGGACTCGGGCGGCGAGGCCGCGTGCGCCCGCCGATCCCAGTGCCGGGTCGACCTCGCCTGCGAGGACGAAGCGGCCGGGCAGCTCTTCGGCGAGCTCGGCGTGCCAGGCGGTCGGGCTGAACCCGAGGACGAACAGGTCGTCGAGGGTCAGCGGCTGGAGCACGGCCCGGTCGACGTGGCCGCCGATGACGTCGGAACGCAGGCCCTCCCCGGTGACGCGGGCGAACTCGTCGGCGTCGACGGCGTTGGGCTGGCGGTCGAGCAGGCGGTGGCGCCGGTACAGCTCGGCGACGTAGGCCTCCCCGGACGGACCCGCCTGGTTCGACGGGCTGCCGTCCCACGCGTGCACCTGGGCGTCGACGACCACGAAGTCGGCGGTCGCGCTGCGGTACATCGTGGTCTCCTCCCGGCCGGTCGATGCCCGATGCCGCGTCCTCGGTCGCCCGCCACCGGGCCCGCACTCGTCGCCCCGCGAAAGTCGTCCCGCCCCGGTCCTCGTGAGACCGGGGCGGGACGCGGCGGGTCAGCCCATCGACGGGCCGAGGCCCAGTGACTGCGGAGTGCTGGAGTCGGGCGACGGCTGCGGGATGCCGTCGTCGAGGGGGCCGTACTCGGTCATGAGCGCCTTGTTCCACGGCGTCTGCTCCTCGGCCACCAGCGAGTTGGTGGTGAGGATCAGCCCGGCGACGGAGGCACCGTTCTGCAGGGCCGAGCGCACGACCCGCAGCGGGTCGATGATGCCCATCTCGATCATGTTCCCGTAGCGGCCCTCGAGGGCGTCGAAGCCCTCGTCGACGCCCAGGTCGGTGACCTGCTTGACGACGTCGGCGCCCTCGTAGCCCGCGTTCGTGGCGATGAGGTGCACCGGCTCGGTCAGCGCGCGCCGAACGATCTCGACGCCGATCTGGTAGTCGCCCGACACCGACAGGCCGTCGAGGACGGACTCGGAGTGCAGCAGCGCCGACCCGCCGCCCGCGACGATGCCCTCGGCCATCGCGGCCCGCGTGGCCTGCAGGGAGTCGTCGACGCGGTGGCGGATCTCCTTAAGCTCGGCGTTGGTCGGGGCGCCGACGGAGATGATCGCCGCCTTGCCCGACAGCCGCGCGATGCGGTCGGACAGCCAGTCCTCGTCGGTGCCGATCGTGGCGCGCGAGAGCTCGGCACGCAGCTGCGAGAGCCGGCGCTCGACCGACTCCTTGGCACCGTGGCCGCCGATGATCGCGGTGTTCTCGTTGTCGGCGCGGACCTGCGTGGCGCGGCCGAGGTGCTCCAGGCCGATCTGCTCCAGGGAGAACGACGACGCCTTGGAGTGGACCTTCGCGCCGGTCAGCGCGGCCATGTCCTCCAGCAGGTGGACGCGCTTCTCGCCGAAGCCGGGCGCCTGGATGGCGGTGACCTTGAGGTGGCCGTTGACGTGGTTGTGCACCAGCATCTGCAGGGCCGAGCCCTCGACCTTCTCGGCCACGATGACCAGCGGCTTCGGATCGCGCATGACGCGCTCGAGCATCGGCATCAGCTGCCGGACGTCGGTGATCTTCTCCGCCGACAGCAGGATGTACGGGTCGTCGAGGACGGCGAGCATCTCCCCGGGGTTGGTCACCAGGTACGGCGAGATGTAGCCGTTGTCGAACTCGAAGTCCTCGACGAAGTTGACCTCGAGGCCGAGGACGTTGCCGTCGTCGACCGAGATCACACCGTCGTCGCCGACCGTGTAGAGGGTCTTCGCGATGACGGTGCCGATGGTGTCGTCGTCGTTGGCGGAGATGGCAGCGACGCGGGAGAGGTGCTCCAGGCTGTCGACGGGGTGCGCCACCCGCGACAGGTGCTCCACGATGGCCGCGACGGCCATGTCGATGCCGCGCTTGACCAGCACGGGGTTGCCGCCGGCGGTGATCGCCTTCATGCCCTCGCGGACGATGGCCTGCGCCATGACCGTCGCCGTCGTCGTGCCGTCGCCGACGATGTCGTTGGTCTTGATCGCGGCTTCCTTGAGGATCTGCGCGCCCATGTTCTCGAACGGGTCACGCAGGTAGATCTCACGCGCGATGGTCACACCGTCGTTCGTGACCTCGGGCGTCCCGGTGATCTTCTCCAGGATGACGTTGCGCCCCTTGGGGCCCAGTGTCGACTTCACGGCCTCGGCGAGTTGGTCGACGCCTGCCTTGAGCAGGTCTCGAGCTTCCTGTCCGAACTTCAGTTCCTTGGCCACGAGGCCCTCCTGGACTAGATCTCTACAGCTGCGCGGGTGGGTAGAGCGGGGTGACGCGGCCCGGGTCGCCGGCCGCACCGGCGTGCGCGGTCGGCGACCCGGGGACGGGGAGAGGTCCCTGCGGACGCGACTAGTGCGAGACCTCGGGCGGGAGCATGTCGCCGATGAACTCGGCGGCCTCCTCGAGATTCCCGAACATGACGGTCCGGTCATCCATGTGGATCATCTTCCCGTAGTGGGTCGACATGTTCTCCTCGAACTCGGCTGCGTCGTAGAAGCCGGGCTCCTCGCCGAGCGCCTCGGAGATGTCGTCGTAGACGAAGTCCATCCGCCCCACGCAGTCGACCCGGATCATCGACGGCAGGTGCGTCACGGTGACGTTCTCCTGCTTCGACATCACGTCCGCGACGACGATGCCCACCTGGTTGTTCATCAGGGTGACGCCGGCCTTGCCGGACGCGGTGTTGTCGGCCTTGAACGGGCTCTCTGCGGTCTTGAAACTGGTCACAGGTTCAGCTCCTTCGGGGCTTCCAGTCCGAGATCGGAGACGATTCCGGCGAACCGGTTCTTGGCGCGGTCGAGGCTGTCCTCGAAACGCGGGGGCTTGGCGTCGGGCAGCGACCAGATCGGCTGCAGGGTGCGAGCCGCCTCGAGCGCCTGCGGCACCCAGTGCGACAGCCATCCCTGCATGAGCTGCTTGTTGTGGTCGGCGAACTCGCGGTCCTGGGTGAGCGGACCGAAGCAGGCCTGCGTCCAGCGCAGGTCGCGCTGGGCGTAGTCGTACTCCGCCGCGCCCATCACGGTCGGGGTGACGAAGTCGCCGTTGCCGGCGGCCGCCTGCATCACGAGGTTCGACCGGAACAGCTCGCCGATCAGCGGCTCGAAGACGACGTTCGCGGCGAACATCATCTCGCCCCAGTCGTCGTCGACGGCCGTGAGGGCCTCGGTCACCTTGCGGACGCCCTGCCACACCTCGTCGTTGTTCCAGGCGTCGAGGTGCGCGGTGCCGTCGAAGCCCTCGACCTCCTCCGACAGCGTGAGGTTGTACAGCGCCAGGTCCTGGGCGAACCGGATCTTGTGCATGCTGTTCACCGCGATGGCGGTGTTGTGCATGTTCGTGGGCGCGGACCGGTTGCACGCGGCGAACACGTACAGACCGAGGATGTGCTCGACGTGCATCCACGCACCGACGTTGCGCTCGACGAACTGGACCCAGTTGGGGGTCCACTGGTCGAAGGCCTTCGCGACCCGGGCGTTCTCGATGTTCTGGTTGACCTGGCGGACGACGTTCGCGTTGTAGCGGTAGAACGTCATCTCCCATTCTTCGTTGGGGTCACGGAACTCGTGCCAGCCGTGGGCCGGCCAGTCCGCGACGTGACGCCCGCCGGAGCCGATGCCGCGCTCCGGCTCCGGCTCGTCGACGCCCCAGGCCTTGAGCTTCGTCCAGGTGAGCGGGTAGCCGCGGGAGCCGTCGGCGAACCCGTAGATCCACCCCTGGGAGAGGTAGTGCCGCGGGTCCGGCTGGACGTCGACGGTGACGTCCTCGTAGTGCGTCTGCTTGCGCTTGGCAGGCTTGTAGTAGTTGTAGCGACGTGCGCTCGCGCTGGAGTCGGGGAATTCCTGGGCGCCGGCCTCGGCGTCGGTGAAAGTAGGCTTCGGAACGCTGCGTTCCGGACGTTGAGTGGTCGTCATTGGCCGTCCTCGCCTCCTTGTTCACCGGTGGTGGTGAACTTGTCGTAGAAGATGTTCTGCTCGGGCACGCCGAGTGCCTCGAGCACCGGGATCGCCGCGTCCACCATCGGCGGCGGTCCACAGACATAGGCGTCCCGCCCGGACAGGCTCGACTCGAGCCGCTTCACCACGTCGGTGATCAGCCCGACCTCGCCGCCCCAGTCGTCGCCGTCCGCCGGCTCCGACAGGGCTGGGACGTACCGGAAGTTCGGGATTCGCTCCTCGAGCTCCCGCAGTTCCTTCTCGAAACACAGGTCCCGCTGCCCACGGGCCCCGTAGTAGAAGACGGCCTCACGCTCGACCCCACGGTCCGCCATCGAACGCAGCAGACCCAGAACCGGAGCCAGCCCCGCCCCGCCACCGACGAAGATCAGCGGCGAGGAGCGGCTTTCGCGCAACGTGAAGGTCCCGAAAGGACCCTCGACGTCGAGCCGGTCGCCGACCGAGACCTTTTCTGCGAGGAACTCCGAGAACAGTCCGTCGGGATAGATCTTGATGACGAACTCGAAGTGTCCCTCGCGGCCCGGAACGTTGGCCATGGAGAACGAGCGGCTCTCCTCGGTGCCGGGCACCATGATGTCGAGATACTGACCCGGGAAGAACTTGATCTCCTCGGGCTCGAGGAGCTTGAGCACGAGATGCCGCATGTCGTGGGTGACGGCCTAGTTGGAGACCACCTCCGCGACACCCTTCTTCAGCGGCAGCCCGCTGCGGATGATCTCCTCGTCGTAGTTGAGGAGCTCGATCACCAGATCCTCGTACGCGTGGGCCCTGCACAGGAGGGTCTGGCCCTCCTCCTTCTCGTAGTCCGGGAGCGCGAACGTCGAGTACGAGTCGTAGTCGATGTCCTCACCCTCGAGCACGAAGGACTTGCAGGCGGCGCACTGACCTTCCTTGCAGCCGTGCATGAGCTGGACGCCCTGCTCGGCGGCGGCACGAAGGATGTTCTGGTCCTCGTCGACCTCGATCTCGATGCCCACCGGCTCGAACCGCACGATGTGCTTGTTACCCATGACTTCCTTTACCGGTCGACCAGCTACATGAACTGAACTCGGCCTGGCAGAGGAAGGGCCGACGGTGGCGCCGCCGGCCCTTCCCCCTCACCTGACCCGCGCTCAGGCGTTCTCAGGTGCCGGTCGTCCGGCTGGGCCCTGACGGATGTAGTCGGCGTGGAACGCCGCCTTACCGGCGTCGTCCATCTCGTTGACCAGCACGTTGGGGCTGGCCAGCGGAGGACAACGACGCATGTGGTCCAGGGTCCACATCTTGTTGGGGTCGAGGTTCAGATGCGGCTGCGCCGTCATCGTCTTGCCGTCGTCCCGAACGAAGCCCATGTCGGACACGACATCGGCCCAGTTCCAGCCGTGGTACAGGGTCTCCCACTCGCGGTGGCCGACCAGGCGACCCATGTTCGGGGTCTCGCGACCCTGGTACGTCGGGCGGAAGGCCTCGACGTCCGTCCAACGGCAGACCTCGTGGCAGTACGTACGGGTGACCCCGTCGACGTCGGCCATGACCATGTCCTCACGGACCAGACACGGGACCATGCAGGTCCAGCAGCGGGCCGGGTAGACGTAGTCCACGTCCTCGAAGACGATCGGGTTGTGCCCGTTCGGCACGGCGAGGCGGTTGTAGTTCTCCCACCACTTGCCGTACTTGTCGTACCAGCCCGGGTACTTGTACTCGAACCACTCGAAGTCCTCGTCGGTCATGCCGTCGATACGCCAGTAGTTGGCGAGCCAACCGGTGGCGAAGAACTGCGCGACCTCGTGGACGTAGCCCTTCTCCCAGATCTGCTTCCACGACTCTTCGATCAGGTCGTGCGGGATGACCAGGCCGTACTTCTCGAGCGGGATCAGGTACGCGCGGTAGTAGTCGTCGTAGATCCAGCGGCGCCACATCTCCGCGTAGGACTCGCGGTCCTTGCGGCGGTCCTTCGTGCCGTACTCGATGAAGGTACCGATGGCGGCGTCGACGACGCGGTGGTTGTTCCACCACGCGTAGCGCAGGTCGCGCTCGAGCAGCTGGCGGTTGTCCTCGTCCGACAGCGCCATGAGCAGGGTGGCGTAGCCGTTGGAGATGTGCCGCGACTCGTCGGACTGCACCGAGTGGAAGACCGTCGGCAGCAGGTAGTCGCCGTTGGCGGCGGCCTCTGCCGGCATGGCCACGAACAGCGTGTTGGTGAACGCCGTCTCGGCCACGATGGTCAGGTAGATCGACGCCGCGGTGATCGCGTCACCGGTGATGAACCCCTCGGCGAACTGACGGCCGATGGTGCCGCAGTAGTCGCTGTGGAAGTTCCGCAGGCTGTTGTTGAAGCCCGCCGGGTCGATGTAGTTGTTCATGTACAGGCGCTTCAGGTTCTGCTGGATCGTCGAGTGGCGAACCTCGTCGATCATCTGAATGGCCTGGCCGTTGTGCAGCTCCGGGTTCGGAACCACGTGGAACAGCATCGGCATCGACCGCGCGGCCGAGACCTCCGGCAACGGGATGATGCTGAGGAACAGCTTCTGCCACTCCAGCCAGCGCTCCTGCACCTGCCGGAACATGTTCCCGCGAATCGCGCCGTCGGAGGCGCCGTAGACGCGGTGGTCCTTCTCTTCCTGCATGGGGAAGTAAGACCGCAGGACCTGCTTGAGCGGGTCCTTCTTCGCGGCCTTGCGGAAGGTGTAGTCGGTTCCGTACTTCATGTACGGCTCGTGGTACTGCGGCTCCCAGGAGAGTTCCTGGATCTTCTGGTGAGCCTTAGCCAGACTCTGCCGACTCACATCGTCTCCTCACGTGGTGGGTATCAGGTTCGACACGTGGACCGCATCGACCCCATTGCCCTCGCGGCCTCGTCACGGCCGGCGGCTGGACGTGCCGCCGGGACGTATCTCGACCGCGAGCCCGGGCCTTCACCGGGAGACAGCGCGGGCGCCCTCGGTGGCGACTCGGACACGAGGGGTGGTGATCAGGGGTTCGCGGGTCCCCGGGGCACTGCCTCTCGTGCCGGGAATCACACCCCCGTACGGCCTGACCTGCGGTCTCAATATGAGACGGTGGTCAGTTCCCGGGCCCCTATCGTTCCTCCCGTCCGGGCGGTACCGTCCGGATCGATGGCTCCTGCCGCGACGACGTGACAGGCGGCTGCATCCAGGAGGGCAACCGGTTGGGCCACTCGACGGAACACGCGAACCCCCGTCCCGCGCAGTCGGCGGACACCGACGGCGACGTCGTGCGGGTGCCGGTCGGTGCCGCCGCCGTCCGGGTCGCAGAGGCTCGTTCCGCCTTCCTCACCGACGACCACGTCGAGCCCGGCGTGGTCCGCGCGCCGATCCTCGCCTCGTGGACGCGGTCGCGGAACTTCCAGGTCCCCGTCGACCACCTCGACCTCCCGTACGAGACCGAGTTCGACGTCGACTCCCTGCTCAGCAGGGCCGCCGGCCCGATCCTCGCGGAGACCAGCGACCAGCTCGCGACCGAGCCGGTCAGCGTCATCCTGTGCGACGACGAGGGCGTGGTCCTCGACCGACGCAGCGGCGACAGCAAGCTCAACCAGGGTCTCGACCGCATCTGGCTCGCCCCGGGCTTCAGCTACGCGGAGCGCTACGTCGGCACCAACGGCATCGGCACCGCCCTGGAAGGCCGTGGCCCCGCCCTCGTGTTCGGCCACGAGCACTACGTCGAGCACCTCGAGGAGTTCGCCTGCGCGGGCGCCCCGATCCGGCACCCGGTCAGTGGCAAGCTCATCGGCGTCATCGACCTGACCTGCTGGCGACGTGAGGCGAACCGGATGATGGTCGCCGTCGCCACCAACATCGCCCGGCGCATCGAGGAAACACTGCTCGAGCACTCCGGCCGGCGCGAGCTCTCCCTGCTGCACGACTACCTGGCCGCCTGCCAGCGCAACCGCGGCGCCGTCATCGCCATGGGCGACGACCTGCTGATGATGAACGACCAGGCCCGCCAGCTCGTCGACCCCAACGACCAGAGCTCCCTGCTCTCGCACGGTGCCGAGGCGCTGGCCACGGGCCGTCGCCGCCAGCTGCTCGTCGACCTGCCCAGCGGCGCGATCGCCCGCGTCCAGACCCGTCCCAGCTGGGGCGAGCACGGCGTCACCGGCGGGGTGCTGCACGTCCAGCTCGTGTCGGCCGAGACCGCGCCCACCCGGTCGCTCTCGCTGCCGCCGCCCACGTCGCTGCCCGCCGCCGTCGGCTCCGGACCCTTGTGGACGAAGTGCGTGCAGGCCGTCGACCGGCACCTGCAGGCCCGCGAGTGGCTCGTCCTCGAGGGCGAGCCCGGCTCCGGCAAGCGCACCCTCGCGCGCGCCACCCACCAGCTGCGCAACCCCGCCGCCCACCTGCGCGTCATGGACGCCTCCGACTTCGGCCCCCGCTGGCTCTCCGACGTCGGCGAGGAGCTCGAGACCGGCAATGGCGGCACCCTGGTGCTCTGCCACGTCGACTCGCTGCCGCCCGAGGGCCTGCGCGCCCTCGCCGACACCCTCGAACCCCACCGGGAGTCGACCGACCCCGAGCGGCCCTGGGTCGTCGCGACCGTCGACCGCGCCCACGCCGACGCGGGCGCCGACATGGTCGAGCTGCTCGACTCGTTCCCCCGGACCATCGAGGTCCCGCCGCTGCGTCACCACATCGAGGACGTCGCCGAGCTGGTCCCGCACCTCATCGCGCGCCTCACCCGCGGCGCCGACCTCACCTGCTCCCCCGAGGCCATGCGCGTGCTCATGCGCAACCGCTGGCCCGGCAACGTCGAGCAGCTCTACCAGGTGCTGCGCAAGATCGTGGCGCGCAAGCGGTCCGGCACCATCACGCCGGTCGACCTGCCGGCCGAGACCCGGGCCACCACCCGCCGCGTCCTGACCCCGCTCGAAGCCATCGAGTGCGATGCCATCGTCGACGCGCTCCTCGACACCGACGGCAACAAGGCCGAGGCCGCCCGCCAGCTCGGCATGTCCCGCGCGACGATCTACCGCAAGATCCGCGGGTACGGGATCTCGTTGCCACAGTTGGCCGACTCGCGCTGAACCTCGCGGACCGGGCACGTCGTGCCCGGTTCGTCCCATCCCGCTAGGGTCGCGTCCATGCTGGACATCGGGGGGATCAGCAAGCGGTTCGGCCACGTACAAGCACTCGACCAGGTGACGTTCGCCGTGCAGCCCGGCGAGCTCTTCGGGTTCGTCGGCAGCAACGGCGCCGGCAAGACCACGACCATGCGGATCGTGCTCGGGGTGCTCACGTCCGACGGCGGCGAGGTCCGCTGGAAGGACAGGCCGATCGACGCCGACGTACGTCGCCGGATCGGGTACATGCCCGAGGAGCGCGGGCTCTACCCGAAGATGAAGGTCGGCGAGCAGCTCGAGTACCTCGCCCGCCTCCACGGCCTCGACGCCGCCGACGCCCGCGCCTCCGTCGAACGCTGGACCTCACGCCTCGGCGTCGAGTCCCGCATCCGCGACGAGGTCCAGAAGCTCTCCCTCGGCAACCAGCAACGCGTCCAGCTGTGCGCCGCTCTCGTCCACGACCCCGAGGTCCTCGTCCTCGACGAACCCTTCTCCGGGCTCGACCCCGTCGCCGTCGAGGTCATGAGCACAGTCCTGCGCGAGAAGGCCGACACCGGCGTGCCCGTCATCTTCTCCAGCCACCAGCTCGACCTCGTCGAACGCCTCTGCGACCGCGTCGGCATCATCTCCGCCGGCCGGATGGTCGCCGCAGGCACCGTCGACGAGCTGCGCACCGGCGATGCCGAACGCATCGACGTCTCCGGACCCCCACCCGGCTGGGCCGACTCGCTCCCCGGCGTCCGCGTCGTCGAGTCCGGGCCGCACGCCACCCGCGTCGAGCTCGACGGCGCCTCCGACCAGGACGTACTGCGCGCGGCCATGGCCGCAGGCCCCGTGCATTCCTTCGGCCCGCACCGGCCCCCGCTCACCGAGCTCTACCGCGACGTCGTCGCCGCCCCCGCCACCGAGGAGGAGTCGTGACCGCCCCGCTCACGCCCGGCCGGGCCGTCGCGCTCGTCGCCCGCCGCGAGTTCACCACCCAGGTCCGGTCCAAGAGCTTCGCCATCGGGCTGCTCGTCACCATCGTCATCTTCGCGATCTACATCGCGCTCTTCAGCTTCATCGGGAGCCAGAGCTCCAGCAACAGCCTCGGCCTCACCTCGTCCACGGCCTCGCTCGAACCCGCTCTGCAGGACGCCGCGAAGGCCCAGGACCGCACCCTCACCATCACCCGGGTCGACCGCGCCACCGGCGAGGCCCAGGTGGCCGACGGCGACCTCGACGCCCTTCTCGACGGTGGTCCCGGCACCTGGACCCTGCTGGGCAAGGACACCGTCGACTCCTCGCTGCAGCAGCTCGTCGCCGGCGCCGTCCAGCAGACCACCCTCACCCAGGCGCTCACCGCCGCCGGCCAGGACCCCGCCGCTGTCGCCGCCCGCGGGGCCGTCACCGTCGACACCCAGGAACCCGTCGATCCCGAACGCGGACAACGCCTCGTACTCGCCATCGTCGTGGCCGTCCTGCTGTTCATGTCGCTGGTCGGCTACGGCAGCGCCGTCGCCCAGGGCGTCGTCGAGGAGAAGTCCAGCCGCGTCGTCGAGCTCCTGCTGTCGACGATCCGGCCCGTCCACCTGCTCACCGGGAAGATCCTCGGGCTCGGGCTGGTCGGCCTCGTACAGCTGCTGATCCTCAGCGCCATCGGGCTCGTCGGCTCCCTGACCACCGGCATCCTGACGATCCCCACCGCCGCCGCGGGCGCCCTCGTCTCCGCCGTGATCTGGTACCTGCTCGGGTTCTTCCTCTACGCCTCGATCTACGCGGCCGCGGGCTCGCTCGTGTCGCGGCAGGAAGAGCTGCAGTCGACCGTCGCGCCGATCATGTTCCCGCTGTTCATCCCGTTCATCTTCGCCGTCAGTGTGCTGCCCAACGACCCGCGCAACACTCTCGGCACGATCCTGAGCTTCATCCCGCTGTTCTCACCGACGCTCATGCCCGCCCGCGCCGCCATGGGTGTCGCACCGCTGTGGCAGGTCCTCGTCGCCATCGCCCTGACGCTGCTGGCCATCGCCGGCGTCGTCCTCGCGGCGGCGCGGATCTACCGCAACTCCGTGCTGCGCACCGGCGCGCGCGTCAGCCTGAAGGAGGCCCTCCGCTCCCGCGCCTGACCCGTGAGCGACGTCTGACCTGCGTCTTTCCCAGGGCGCGGCCCGGGGCGGGCGATCCGCACCACGGCGGGCGATCCGTCAGGACTTGCGGCGCTTGGGCTTCCACTCGGTGAAGCCCGCTCGAGTGGCGTCCTCGGCGGTCTTGAACCAGGCCTCGGCCTTGGTCCGGCCGAAGTACGGGCTCGTCGGGGTGTGGAACAGCATCGAGTCCGCGTTGCCCTTGATCGTGTACTCCGGGCCGGGGGCCGAACCGTCGGCGAGCGGGGCTGCCGAGCCGGGGCCGTAGGGCTCCTCGGCCGGGGCGGCGTCCTCCGGAGCAGCGACGGGTCTGCGGGGCTCGGCCGTCGTCGCGGCGGCGGCCCGGTCGGCACCGGCCTTCGCCATGGCCTTCTGATCGGCCGTCGCCTTCTCGACCGCTGCCTTCTCCGCAGCTGCCTTCTCCGCAGCAGCCTTCTCCGCAGCAGCCTTCTCCGCAGCCGCCTTCTCCGCTTCGGTCTTCCGGTCGGCCTCGGCGCGGGTGTCGGTGGCCGCCACCCCCGCCGCGGCGGGCGCGGAGGCGGTGACGGACGCGGTGGCGCGCAACGGCGTCACGGTCGCGGACGGGCTGCCGGCGGCGGGCTCGGGCGGCAGGAGGTCCGACGCGGACCGGGCACCCGTCACGGCCACACCGTCGCCGGGGTCGGGGGCGGGCGCCGTCGTCGCACGGCGCCGGTAGGCGACCCAACCGCCACCGGCACCGAGCAGCACCACGGGCAGGATCCACCGGCGCCGTCGCCGGCTCGACTCGTCGGCCATGGGATGCCTCCGTTCCGGACGTCACCCGAGCCTAGAGGGGCCGTGATCCACTTTCTCAGCGACGGGCCGCTTTCACCCTCTCGTATCGGGCCAGGGCCTCCTCGCGCTCGGCCTTGTGGTCGACGATCGGCTCCGGATACCCGGCTGGGATGCCGTCGGGCAGCTTCCAGGGCTGATGGACGGCCTTGCCGGGCACGTCGGCGAGCTCGGGGACGAAGCGACGCACGTAGTCGCCGTCGGGGTCGAACCTCTCGCCCTGCGTGACGGGGTTGAAGACGCGGAAGTAGGGGGCGGCGTCGGTGCCGCTGCCGGCGGTCCACTGCCACCCGTGCTGGTTGGAGGCCAGGTCGCCGTCGACGAGCAGCTGCATGAAGTGCCGGGCGCCCCACCACCACGGCAGGTGCAGGTCCTTGACGAGGAAGCTGGCGACGATCATGCGCAGCCTGTTGTGCATCCACGCCTGGTCGCGCAGCTGCCGCATCCCCGCGTCGACGATCGGGAACCCGGTGCGCCCCTCCTGCCAGGCCTCGAGCAGCTCGTAGGCCTTCTCACCGGAGGCGGTGGGCAGCGCGTCGAAGGAGCGGTCGTAGTTCCTGCGGGCGGAGTCGGGGCGCTGGTGCAGGACATCGCCGTAGAAGTCGCGCCAGGCGAGCTCGGTGCGATAGGTCTCGGCGGAGTCGGTCCGCTTGCGCGACAGGTCGTGCAGCATCGTGCGCGGGTGGATGCACCCCCACTTGAGATACACCGACATCCGTGACGTGCCCTCGACGTCGGGGCGGTTGCGGTCGTCGCCGTAGCGGTCGACGGCGTCGGACAGGAACGCCTTCCACTGGTGGTGGGCGGCGTCCTCGCCGGGGTCGGGGAGGATGGCGTCGACGGTCTCGTCGTCGGGAATGCGGACCGCGCGGGGCCCACCGTCCTTGTCGGACGGGTCGATCCAGTCCAGGGTCGAGGCGGAGGTGTCGGCGGGGCCGCGCCACCCGTGCCGGGCCCACGCGCGGCGGAACGGGGTGAAGACCTTGAAGGGGTCGCCGTCGTCCTTGGTGACGCGGCCGGGTGCGACGGCGTAGGGCGATCCGGTGCGGACGAGCTCGCGGTCGTCGGCGGCGATGTGGACGGTCTTCGCGCCGACGGACCCGGCGATGCGGGGCACGACCTCGGCGGGGTCACCCTTGACGACGAGCAGCTTGCCGCCGAGGGCCTCGTCGAGCGAGCGCAGGCAGCGGTACATGAACGTCCGCCGGGCGGGGCCGGACGGGTCGAGCAGCGCGGGGTCGAGGACGAACAGCGCGAGCGCCGACGGTCCGCTGTCGGCCGCGGCGAGGAAGGTCGGCTGGTCGCGGACACGGAGGTCGCGCCGGAACCAGACGACGGAGTCGGCACCCATGCGGCGACGCTAGCGGCGCCCCGGACCGGGCGCGCGCCGAGCACTCGCCCGTCGGCGTGATTGCACGACCGGCTCGTTGCGGCAGTTCAGTTGCGTGACTGTGCCGTTCGTCCGCGATCCCCGGCCCCGCCGAAATACACGAACTGCCCTCTGCGGCAGCTCAGTTGCGGCAAAGGGCAGTTCGTGGGATTCGCGGAAGAAGCGGGTCAGCGCTCGCTCATGGCGACGTAGTTCTGCTCGGTCGGGCCCGTGTAGAGCTGGCGCGGGCGGCCGATCTTGGTCTGCGGGTCGTTGATCATCTCTCGCCAGTGCGCGATCCAGCCGGGGAGCCGGCCGAGCGCGAACAGGACGGTGAACATCCGGGTCGGGAAGCCCATGGCCCGGTAGATGACGCCCGTGTAGAAGTCGACGTTCGGGTACAGCTTGCGCTCGATGAAGTAGTCGTCGGCGAGCGCCTTCTCCTCGAGCTTCATCGCGATGTCGAGCAGCGGGTCGCTCACGCCGAGGGCCTTGAGGACCTCGTCGGCGTTCTGCTTGACGATCTTGGCGCGCGGGTCGTAGTTCTTGTAGACGCGGTGCCCGAAGCCCATGAGCTTCGCGCCCTGCTCCTTGTTCTTCACCCGGTCGACGAAGGCGTCGACGTTGCCGTCCTCGACGTCCTTGATGCGGGTGAGCATCTCGAGGACGGCCTGGTTGGCGCCACCGTGCAAGGGGCCGAAGAGGGCGTTGACGCCGGCGGAGATCGAGGCGAACAGGTTGGCCTGCGACGAGACGACGAGCCGCACCGTCGACGTGGAGCAGTTCTGCTCGTGGTCGGCGTGCAGGATCAGCAGGGTGTCGACGGCCTTGGCCATGATCGGGTCGACCTCGTAGGGCTCCGCGGGGAAGCCGAAGGTCATTCGCAGGAAGTTCTCCACCAGGCCCAGCGAGTTGTCCGGGTAGAGGAACGGCTGGCCGACGGACTTCTTGTACGCGTACGCCGCGATGGTGAAGACCTTGGCCATGAGACGGACCGTCGAGAGCTCGACGGCGTCGTCGTCGA
>MEGH01000024.1 GCA_001725415.1 Pseudonocardia sp. SCN 73-27 | reverse complement strand
CCCGTGAGTGGCGTTATTGGTCATGACCAATAACGCCACTCACGAGTCGTTGGCCGGTCAGGTGCGGGTGAGCTTCACCAGCTCGTGGACCGGGGTGTCGGGCAGGTAGGCGCGCGTGATGGCGATGCCGATGCGGGCGAGGTCGGCCTCGTCGCGGTACACGAGGTGCATGGCCTCGTAGCGGGGCTGGAACTTCGCCTTGAACGCGTGCAACGACCGGAACCCGTACAGCGGCTCCAGCACGTCGCCGATCTGGTCGAGCACCCGGGCTAGCCCGTGCACCGGACCCTCGCCCTCGGCCCGGGCCAGCGGCGCCCCCGACAGCGAGACGAGCTCGACACCCTCGTCACGGAAGGTCGCGCAGCTCTGCGCGATCAGGAACTCCACGACCGGCCGGAACCCGTCGGGCCGGCGGAGCATGAGGTCGAGGGTGCGGCCGCGGATCTGCCCGCCGGGGCCGTACACCGGCAGCCACGACGTCACCCCGTGCAGGGTGCCGTGTGCGTCCTGCGCGATGCCGACACGCACCGGCCGGTCGAGCGCCTCGTCGACCCCGCCGAGGGTGAAGCCCATCTCGGGCAGGCTCTTGTCGCCCACCCACTCCTCGCTCATCCCACGGATGCGCTCGACGAGCGACCACGGCTCGTCGGCGAGGGTCACCATCCGGAACTCGATGCCCTCCTTCTTCGCCCGGTTGATCGCCGACCGCACGTTCTGCCAGGGCTTCCCGGTGAAGGCGAGGCCGGGCAGGTCGATGAGGGTGTCCTCCGCGACCTGGACGTGTTTCCAGCCGATCGTCTCCGCCGCGGCGGCCGTGGCGTCACCGACGGAGAACATGCACGGGACCAGCCCGGCACGGTCGGCCATCCGGGAGAAGGCGCCGACGGCATCGATGTGGGACCCGGCCGGGCCGATCGGGTCGCCGAGCCCGATCGCGACGCCCGCGTGGGCCTGGTAGGCGATCACGATCTCGGGCTCGGGCTCGTGCACCACGACGGCGGCCGGTGCCTCGGCGTCCTCCGTGGGGGGCGCGTCGGCCTCGGCGGGTGCGACGTCGGCCGCCGCGACCGGGGCCGCCGCCGCATCTGTCGCCGCCGCATCTGCCGCTGCCGGCTCGGCCTCGCCGGCGCCGAACCAGCGGTTCGCGGGCCACGTCGCCATCCACGAGATCGTGCCGCCGCCGTAGCGGTGCAGCGCGGCGACGGCGTCGTCGCGGTCCGCGGCCGACTCCTGGCGCTTGCGGATCCGCCGTCGCGACGGTGTGCGGAACGCGTGCCGACCGATGATCAGCACGACCAGCAGGATCAGCCACAGCAGCCGGTCGGCGATGAACAGCGGGCCGCCGATGATCTCCCACGGCTCGTCCAGGATCACCGCGACGATCACGACGACCGCGACGGCGAGCCCCAGGACGACGTTGAGGATCCCGATGCCGACCGCCCACCGCCACGCCGTCCGCTTGCCCTTGCGCAGCCCGTTGACCAGCAGCAACGCCAGCACGAGCGTGATGAGGACGTCGACCCAGTCGCTCTCGGTGTCGCCGGTCGGGCCCAGCGGGCCGTCGGAGGGGATCAGCCACGACAGGATCGTGCCGAGCAGGATGACCACGACTCCGGCGACGGCGAGCAGCCGCCACTCGCGGCGGCTGGGGCGGCCGGTGCGGTCCGCGCCGAGACCGCGGGTCACGGCATGCCCGGTGAACAGTCCGGCGAAGCCCGCGACGAAGTGCTCGAGATCGGCGAGGTTGCCGCCGTAGATGAGGGCGACGATCAGGTAGATGCCGATGCCCAGCCGCAGCCGCAGCCGCCACGGCGAACGCAGCGACGCGGCCGTCACGGCGAGCGCGGCGAACGCGCCCGCGGAGAACCCGGCGTCGATCTGGGAGCCGAGCGTGACGGCCCACGGCCAGCCGGTGGGGCGGGTGACCAGCAGGATCAGCGCCGAGCCCAGGATGCCGACGAGGTGCCCGACGATCGTGACCCCGGCGGCGCGGGCGGTGCCGAGCCTCCACTCGGCCCACCCGGTGAACAGCACGAACGACAGCACCATCGGGATGTAGAAGATCGGCCCGACGGCGAAGAACGGCCCGGTGACGAGCGTCCAGACGTGGCCGTTCTCGAGCGTGGGCAGGCCGTAGCCGACCTGGTCGTACCAGGTGCGGTCCTCCAGCGCCGACCACAGCGTCCCCGTCACCAGCCCGACGACGATCATGATCACCGCGCAGACGGCCGTGAACGGCAGTCGCTTCAGCACCGCGACCACCCCTGTGGGTGTCGGTTCCGGTGCGGGATCGTCCGTCGTGTCGGGTTCCTGCACCGTGGCCTCGGCCATGCCCCTTGCCCCCTCGTCGTACGCCGGCCCCGCCGCCGACCGTCAGGAGAGCCGGTCCCCGCCGATCTCCTCGGCAGGCAGCGTGCCGCGTGCCCGGCGCGGCGGCAAGGTCACGGCTCGGAACTCGCGACGGGTACCGGGTCCGTTACGTCCGGCCGACCAGACGATCGCGCGCAACCTCATGGTCGTGTTCGGCGGCCGGGGACGACCACCCGAAGGTTGCGGGCGTGGGCAGCCGGCCGCAGGGTCAGGTCAGGTCAGGTCAGGTCAGGTCAGGTCAGGTCAGGGCCGGGCGCGGGATCGAGCGGACGATCCGGCCGTCGGCGACGACCAGCAGGGGACGGCCGTCGTCGGGGACCCGGTCGAGTGCGCCTGCGACGGACTCGCCGATCCCGACCGTGGCGAGCAGCGGCCCGGGCTGCACAGGACCGTCGGCGGGGGCGGCACGCAGGTCGGCCACCGACACCGCGCCGACGACGTCGCCAGAGGCCCGGTCGGGACCCGTCGCGTCGCGGTCGGCGACGACCGGCAGCACGTCCGGGGCTCCGGCGGGCAGACCGGCGAGGACCTCACCGGCGGACCGCCCGACCGGCACGACCACGAGCCCGGGTGCGGCGGCGGGCAGGACGTCTCGCACGAGCGGGCCGTCGGCGGCGTCGACGAACCCGAGACGGATGCACCAGTCGTCGTCGAAGTACTTGCTGAGGTAGGCGCGACCGGAGTCCGGGGCGATCACGACGACGACCGCGTCGGGACGCAGGCCGGCGGCCACCTGCAGCCCGGCGACGAGCGCGGTGCCCGACGACCCGCCCAGCAGCATCCCCTCCTCGCGGGCCACCCGCCGGACCAGCCGGACGGCGTCGCCGTCGGGGACCTGCACGAACTCGTCGACCACCGACGAGTCGTAGGTCTCGGGCCACTCGTCGACGACGGTGTCGGGGTGCAGGTAGTGCCCGACGGCCTCGACCGTGTACGGGCTGCCGTCGCCACCGGAGTAGCGCGACGTCGCCGGGTCGGCCGCGACGACCCGCACCCGGCCGTCGGACACGGCGTGCAGGTAGCGGGCGGTGCCGCTGATCGTCCCGCCGGTACCGACGCCCGCGACGAGGTGCGTGACCCGCCCGCCGGTCTGGGCCCAGATCTCGGGGCCGGTCGTGTGTTCGTGGATCAGCGGGTTGGCGGGGTTGGTGTACTGGTCGGCGAGCCAGCCGCCGTCGGTCTCCGCGGCGAGCCGCTCCGCGAGGCGCCGCACGTGCCGGGGGTCGTGCTGGGGCACGGTACCGGGGGTGAGGACGACGTCGGCGCCGTAGGCGCGCAGCAACGCGATCTTCTCGGCGGCCGTCCGGTCGGGCACCACGAGCACACACCGGTACCCGCGGCGGGCGGCGACCATGGCGAGCCCGATCCCGGTGTTGCCCGACGTCCCCTCGAACACCGTGCCGCCGGGGCGCAGCCGGCCGTCGCGCTCGGCCGCGGTGACCATCGCGTACGCGGCGCGGTCCTTCACGCTGCCGCCGGGGTTGGCGTACTCGGCCTTGACGTACACGGCGGCGGTGGTGCCGTCGACGACGCGGTCGAGCCGGACCAGGGGGGTGGCGCCGATGCCGTCGGTCAGCGACTCGTGCACGGCACCGGGCGACGCGGTCTGTTCCACGGCCCGATCATCGCCCAGCAGTAGGCTCGGCGGCATGCCAGAACAGCTCCCGGACGACTGGAACCGCTGGCGGAGCGCCGTCGACGTCGGGACCTACGACGAGCGCTGGGCGCGGATCGCGGCCGAGGGCGGCAACCCGTACGGCGAGGCCGACCTGGTGGTCGCGCTGCTGGGTGACCGGCCCGCCCCGCGGGTCCTCGACGGCGGGTGCGGCACGGGCCGGGTCGCGATCGAGCTGGCCCGCCGCGGCATCGAGGTCGAGGGGCTGGACCCGGACCCGGACATGATCGCCGTCGCCCGGGAGAAGGCGCCGGAGCTGTCGTGGCACCACCGCGGGCTGCAGGCGCTGGACGTCGACGAGTGGTTCGACGTGGTCGTCCTGGCCGGGAACGTCGTGCCCTACATGGCCGCCGAGGACCGGGCCGCCGGCATCGTGGCGTGTGCCCGCTCGCTGCGCCCCGACGGGCTGCTGGTGGCCGGGTTCGGTCTGCGTCCCGGCTGGCCGGCGCTCGACGACTACGACACGTGGTGCGCCGCTGCCGGGTTGGTCGCGGACGACCGGTTCGCGACGTGGGACCGCGCCCCCTACGGCGGCGGCGACTACGCGGTGTCGGTCCACCGACGTCCCTAGGGGCTTGCGGCGTCCCCAGGGGCTTGCGGCCCTCGAGGGTCTTGCGGCGGGGACCGTCCACCGTCGACGATCGGCCGGGTGGACGTCGTCGAGTACCGACCCGAACGCGACCAGTACGTGTGGACCTTCGGCGGTGTCGCGCCGAGCCACCGGATCACCCCCGGCACGCTGCTGAGACTCTGGACCGAGGACGCGTTCTCCGGGCGCATCACCAAGGTCACCGACCGGCCCGGCGAGGTCCTGAACCTGGCCGAGGTCAACCCGCAGACCGGCCCGTTCTTCGTCGAGGGCGCCGAACCGGGCGACACCCTGGCCCTGCACATCGTCGACCTCACCCCCGCGCGGGACTGGGGCGCGTCGACGACCATCCCGTTCTTCGGTGCGTTGTCCACGACGGACCGCACCGCGCTGCTGCACGACCCGCTGCCGGAGCGGACGTGGATCTACCAGCTCGACCGCGCGGCCGACACGGTGCTGTTCGAGGCGTCCAGCGTCGACATGCGCCTGGAGCTGCCGTGCAACCCGATGCTGGGGACGGTCGGCGTCGCGCCCGCCGGGCGTGAGGTGCGGTCGAGCCTGGTGCCGGACACGTTCGGCGGCAACATGGACACGCCCGAGATGAAGCCGGGCGTCACCTGCTACCTGCAGGTCAACGTCGAGGGCGCCATGTTCTCGGTCGGCGACGGGCACTACCGGCAGGGTGAGGGCGAGAGCTGTGGCACCGCCGTCGAGGGCGCCATGGACGTCACGCTCCTCGTCGAGCTGATCAAGGGCGGCACGGGTCCGGCGTGGCCGCGGATCGAGTCCGACACCCACTACGTCGTCGTCGGGTCGTCACGGCCGCTGGAGGACGCGTGGCGGGCGAGCCAGGTGGGCATGATCGTCTGGCTAGGCGAGCTGTACGGGCTCGACCGGCTCGACGCGTACCAGCTGCTCACCCAGGTCAGCGAGTCGCCGCTGGCCAACGTCGTCGACACCAACTACTCGGCCGTCACCAAGGTCTCGAAGGCGCTCCTGCCGGCGGGCCGGGCCTACAACGGCATGCACGCCCACCTGCGCGAGCAGTCCGCCACGATCTAGAACACGATCCAGAAGGAGACCCATGGACCTGCAACTGGCCGGCCGCAAGGCCCTCGTCACCGGTGGTACCCGCGGCATCGGCGCCGCGATCGTCGAGATGCTCGCCGCCGAGGGCGCCCGGGTGGCGTTCTGCGCGCGCTCGGAGGACGAGGTCCTTGCCCGGGTGGACCTGTTGGGGGGCAAGGGCTACGAGGTCGCGGGACGGTCCCTCGACGTCGCCGACGGTGACGCGCTGGCGGCGTGGGTGGGCGACGAGGCGCGCGAGGCCGGCGGGATCGACATCGTGGTCGCCAACGTCAGCGCGCTGGCGATCGGCCCGGGGGAGGAGAACTGGCGCAACAGCTTCGAGGTGGACCTGCTGCACACCGTGCGGCTGGTGGAGGCGGCGATGCCCCACCTCGAGCGCAGCGACGCGGCGTCGATCATCGCGGTGTCGAGCGTGTCCGGGCGCGAGATCGACTTCGCGAGCGGCTCGTACGGCGTCATGAAGGGCGCCCTGGTGCACTACATGTCGGGGCTCGCGCTCGACCTGGCGCCCAAGGGCATCCGGGCCAACGCCGTGTCCCCGGGCAACGTCTACTTCGACGGCGGCGTCTGGCAGGGCATCGAGTCGGGCAACCCCGACCTGTTCGACCTGGCCATGGGCCTGAACCCCACCGGCCGGATGGGCACCCCGGACGAGACCGCGTTCGCCGTCGTCATGCTCGCGAGCCCGCTGGCCAGCCGGATATCCGGTGCGAACCTGGTCGTCGACGGTGCACTGACGAGAGGCGTACAGCTCTAGACGGCGGCGTGCGGCCCTGGGCGCGGGCGTGCAACTGTAGGCACGTGCGCGAGTTCCGCATCGAGACTCCCCAGGCCGACCTCGACGACCTCCGCGACCGGTTGCGCCGGACGCGGTGGCCCGAACCGGCGACCGTCGATGGCTGGACCCAGGGCGTGCCGCTCGACTACCTGCAGGAGCTGTGCGCCTACTGGGCCGACGGTTACGACTGGCGGCGTTGCGAGGCGGAGATCAACGCGCGCCCCCAGATCCGCACCGTGCTCGACGGCGGCGCCGACGACACCGTCGACGTCCACGCCCTGCACGTGCGGTCGCGCCACGAGAACGCCCTGCCGCTGATCCTCACCCATGGCTGGCCGGGCTCGATCGTGGAGTATCTCGCCGTCATCGACGACCTCGTCGACCCGCCCGACCCCGCCGACGCGTTCCACGTCGTCATCCCGTCGCTGCCCGGGTTCGGGTTCAGCGGCAAGCCCCGGCTGCCCGGGTGGGGGATCGAGCGGATCGCGACCGCGTGGGCGCAGCTCATGGACCGCCTCGGCTACGACCGCTACGGCGCCCAGGGTGGCGACTGGGGCTCGATGATCACCGCGATGCTGGGGACGGGGGCGCCGGAGAACGTCGTCGGCATCCACCTGACGATGCCGCTGGCCGAGGTACCGCCCGACGAGGAACGCCGCCCGCTCTCCCGCGAGGAGAAGAAGGGCATGCTCGACGCGAAGAAGTTCCGCCGCTTCGGCACCGGCTACTCCGCGCAGCAGTCCACCCGCCCGCAGACCATCGGTTACGCGCTGACCGACTCGCCGGTGGGGCAGTGCGCGTGGATCGTCGAGAAGTTCTGGGACTGGACCGACTGCGCGGGCCGGCCGGAGAACACGATCCGGCGCGACCGGCTGCTCGACAACGTGATGACGTACTGGCTGACGGGCAGTGCGGCGTCGTCGGCCCGGCTGTACTGGGAGAGCTACGGCAAGACCCGCTACGACCTCGTCGAGGTGCCGACGGGCGCGACGGTGTTCCCGCACGAGATGCGCCGGCTGCCGCGGCACTGGCTGGAGCGGCGCTTCACCGACCTGCGGATGCTCAACCACCCGGAGGTGGGCGGGCACTTCGCCTCGCTGGAGCAGCCGGAGGTGCTGGTCGACGACATCCGGACCTTCTTCCGCATGGTGCGCTGAGTGCGGATCGCGTCCCTGCTCCCGGCGGCCACGGAGATCGTCGGGGCGCTCGGGCTGGCCGACGACCTCGTCGCGGTCACCTACGAGTGCGACGAGCCGGCCGACGTGCGGCAGCGGTGCGCGGTCGTCGTCGACACGGCGCTGCCGGCCGGCCTCGACCCCGCGCAGGTCGACGCGGTGGTGCGCGACAGGGCGGCCCGTGGGCTGCCGCTCTACGCGCTGGACCGTGAGGCGCTGGCCGCGGCGGCACCGGACCTGATCCTCACCCAGGACCTGTGCCGGGTGTGCGCGCTGCCGTCCGGCGACGTGACCGCGGCACTCGCGGCGATCGGGTCGGACGCGGGCGTCGTCGAGGTCGACCCGCACACCGTCGACGAGGTCCTCGCCGCGATCGCGACGATCGCCGCCCGGGCGGGGCACGCGCGGGCGGGGACGGCGCTCGTCGCGCAGCTGCGCGACCGGCTCGCGACGGTCGCCAGGGCCGTCGACGGCCGGCCCCGGCCGCGAGTCCTCGTGCTGGAATGGACCGACCCGCCCTACCTGCCGGGGCACTGGGTGCCGGAGCTCGTCCGGCGCGCGGGCGGGGTCGCCGCCGGCGGCACCGATGGCGCCCGCAGCATCGCCGTGACCTGGGGCGACATCGCCGCGTTCGGCGTCGACCTGACCGTGGTGGCACCGTGCGGGTTCGGCCTCGACGACGCTGTCGTCCAGGGCCGCGCCGTGCTGGACCGGCTGCCGGCGGGACCGGTCGTCGCGGTCGACTCGGCGTCCTACGTGGTGCGTGGCGGGCCGCGGCTCGTCGACGGGGTGGAGGCGCTCGCGTCGGTGCTGCACCCGGGTGCGGTGGCGCAGCCGCCACCGGGGCGGGTCAGTCGGCTCCGGTAGTGCCCCAGCGCCTGCCCGCGAGCCGGGCCACCAACGGCGCGATGAGCAGCATCAGCACCACCCGCAGCACCTGCATGGCCACGACGAATGTGACGTTGGTGCCCGCGGAGATGGCCGTCGCGAGCACGGCGTAGATGCCGCCCGGGGTCGTCGCGAGGTAGCCCTCCAGCAGCGTCGCCCCGGTGAGGTGCGACAGCGCCACACCCAGCGCCGCGCACGCCCCGATGATCACGACGACCAGCCCGATCGCGAGCGGCAGCACCCGGGCGACGGTCCGCAGGCTCTCCCGGGTGAACCGCACCCCGGCCTGCCAGCCGATCACGGCATAGGCGACGTCGACGACCGGCGACGGCGGCGTCGACCCGAACGACCACCCGGTCAGCGCGAGGGCGAGCGCGACGACCATCGGGCCCAGCAGCGCCCCGGCCGGGACGCGGGTGAGCACACCGAGCGGGATCCCGACGGCGCAGCAGAACGCGAGCACCCCGAGCCCGAGGTACCAGGGCGCGGTCGCCGCGGCCTCCCCACCGGGCGGGGAGTGCTGTGCGCCGAACGCGAGCGTGGCGACGACCGGCATCGTCGCGGTCACGAGCCCGACCCGCAGGTACTGCACGACGGCGACGACGCGTTCGTCGCCACCGAGCTCACGGCTGATCGCGACCAGCCCCGACGCCCCGCCCGCGGTGAGCGCGAGCAACCCGGTCAACGGCGACACCCCGCGCTGCACACCCATCAGCAGGCCCGCACCCATGCTGGCCAGCAGGGTCGCGAGCCCGATGCCGAGCACCGGCAGCCAGCCCCGGGCGACGGCGGCGAGGGTGTCGCTCTGCGCGATCAGCCCGATGACGACACCGATGACCGCCTGCGCGCCCGTCGTCGCGGGCTGCGGGACCGCCTTCGGCGCGCGCCCCAGCAGCGCCAGCACCGTCCCGACGAGCAGGCCTGCGAACAGCGCTGGTGACGGGACGCCGAGCGCTCCGAACCCGAACGTCAGCGGGACGGTGAGGACGACCAGCAGCGCCCAGCGACCCCAGGAGACAGCGCGCAGCCGCTCACGCCGCGACGGCGGGCGCTGCGCCGCCGGCGGAGCGGGCTCGGCATCATCACGCCGTTCCTCACCCAGGCGACGTTCGACAAGGCGCTGTTCCCGCCCGGCGGGCAGGTCGACATGCAGCTGCTGGTGTGGCTCGTCGCCGGCATGATCGCGATCCCGGTCGTGTCGGCCCTGATCGGCGTGTGGCAGACCTGGCAGACGACGCTGCTCGGCAACCGCGTCATGGCCGACCTGCGCGGGCGGCTGTTCGAGCACCTGCAGCGCATGGACCTGTCGTTCTTCACCGCCACCCGCACCGGCGCGATCCAGTCGCGGCTGGCCAACGACGTCGGCGGCGTCCAGAACGTCCTCACCGAGACGGCGACGTCGATCCTGGGCAACGTCGTCACCGTCGTCGCGGCGCTGATCGCGATGCTGCTGCTGAGCTGGCAGCTCACACTGATCGCCGTCGCGCTCGTGCCGGTGTTCGTACTGCTGCAGGTCCGGGTCGGGCGGGTCCGTCGCCGGATCGCCGGCCGCACCCAGGAGTCGCTGTCGGACATGACCGCGATCACCGAGGAGGCCCTCTCGGTGTCCGGGGTGCTGCTGGCCAAGGTGTTCAACCGGCAGGCCGACGAGGTGCGCCGCTACCGCGAGGAGAACGCCAACCAGGTCGGCCTGCAGGTCCGCCAGGCCATGACCGGGCAGACGTTCTTCGCCGTCGTCCAGACGTTCCTCGGCGTCACACCCGCGCTCGTCTACCTGGTGACGGGCCTGCTCATCGGGGCCGGCAGCGGGGTCAGCGCCGGCACCGTCGTCGCGTTCACGACGCTGCAGACCCGGCTGCTCTTCCCGACGGTCAACCTGCTGCGCGTCTCGCTCGACGTCCAGACCTCGCTGGCCCTGTTCGGGCGCATCTTCTCCTACCTCGACCTGACGCCGCGGATCGTCGACGCCCCGGCCGCCCGCACCCTGGAGCCCACGGCGGTGCGCGGCGCGGTGACGCTGCGCGACGTCTGGTTCAGCTACCCGCTCGCCGACCGTGACGACACCACCGAGCCCGGCACCCCGGTGCGGCCGTGGGCGCTGCGCGGGGTCACCGCGGAGCTGGCACCCGGCACGCTCACCGCGATCGTCGGCCCCAGCGGCTCCGGCAAGACGACCATGTCCTACCTCGTGCCGCGGCTCTACGACGTCGACCGCGGCGCCGTCCTGCTCGACGGCCACGACGTCCGTGACCTCACCCAGGACTCGTTGCGCGCCGCCGTCGGCATGGTCACCCAGGACACTCATCTGCTGCACGCGACGATCGCCGCGAACCTGCGCTACGCCAAGCCCGACGCCACCGACGACGAGCTCGAGGCCGCCGCCCGGGCGGCGAACATCCACGACCGGATCGCGAGCTTCCCCGACGGCTACGACACGATCGTCGGCGAGCGGGGCTACCGGCTCTCCGGCGGGGAGCAGCAGCGCCTCGCCATCGCGCGCGTGCTGCTGAAGGACCCGCCCGTGCTGATCCTCGACGAGGCCACCAGCGCCCTGGACACCGCGAGCGAACGGCTCGTCCAGCAGGCCCTGGAGACCGCGACGCAGGCCCGCACCACCATCGCGATCGCGCACCGGCTCTCCACGATCCTGGGCGCCGACCAGATCCTCGCCGTCGAGAACGGCGAGATCGTCGAACGCGGGACGCACAGCGAGCTGCTCGCCCGGCGCGGGCTGTACGCGCGGCTCTACACCGAGCAGTTCGCCGACGGGAAGGTCGAGGCCCGGTGCCGCAACGGCGTCCTCTTCCGCGACGGCACCGAGCTGGTGGAGTCCCACCGCGACCCGAGCCGCGCCGTGGCGAGCTGACCGTCCACAGCTTTCAGGACAGGTCGGAGACCCTGGCCTGGGCGCGCTCCACGTCCGCGGCCGCGGCGCGGGTGCGGGCCGCGGCCTCGCGCAGCTCGGCGGCCGCGCTGCGCTCGGACTCCGTCGCGTCGCGCTGCGCGGCCCGGGCCTCTTCCAGCTCGGCAGCGAGATCCGCGACGCGGGCCTTGGAGTCGGCGAGGCGGCGTTCGGACTCCTCGTGGGCGCGCCGCTCGGCCTCCTCGCGCTCGCGGGCCTCGCCGGCGGTCGCCCGGGCGTCGTCGAGGGCGCGGCGGGCCTCGGCGAGCTCGCGGGCGCGCCGCTCCTTCGCGGCGCGGGCGGCGGCGTCGTCGGGCAGGGCCCAGGGGTCGTCGTCCGTGTCGGGTTCCCCGGCGGCGGACGAGGCCTCCGGTTCGGGACGGCGCTTGTGCGCCGGCCGCGGCTCCGCGCCTGCCAGCGCGTCCGGGCCGAACCCCGAGTAGCTGACGGTGCGGTGCAGCCGCCCGGACCGCACCTGGTCGGCGATGTCGGCGTCGGCGAGCGCGGCGTCGAGGATGCCGCGCAGGTCCCGCTCGGTGCTCTCCGCGACCCTGTGCCCGTCGCGGCCCGCCAGCGCCCGCGCCTCCCGGGCCATCGCCGCGACCAGCTTGCCGCGCTGGGCCGAGAGCGCCCGGAGCGCGGACCCGTCGAGGGTGCGCTGGGCGTCGTTCAGGTCGGCGGCCAGCGACAGCAGCCCGTCGAGCTGGGTGGCGCGCTCCCGGGCCAGCAGGTTGGCCAGCCACGCGGCCTGCGTGGGCCGGCGCAGCTTCCCGATCGCGCGGGCGGCGTCGCGGTCGCCCGCCTCCCTGGCCGCGGCGACCAGCTCGTCGCGGACGGGCACGAAGTCGTCGGGGGCGACGCCGTACAGTTCCTCGGCGGCGTCCTCCACCCGATCGGGTGCGTCCTCACTCATCGTCGTGCACCCACGTGGCCCATTGCGCGCCTCCCGACCCGATGGATTGTGACGGGTGTCACATTCTCGAACCGCTCGAACTGGTTGTGACGAACATCGTCCGGGCACTCGGACGCATGGACACGACCCTCATCGTAGTGATCATCGTCATCGTGGTGGTCCTGATCGGCATCGGCGTGGCGGCCTACCTGGTCGGCAACCGGCGCCGCAGCGCACGGCTGCGTGAGCGCTTCGGGCCCGAGTACGAGCGCACCCTCGCCGCGACCGACGACGAGCGCGAGGCCGAACGCCACCTCGCCGAACGCGAGAAGCGGCACCGCTCGCTCGACCTGCGTCCCCTCGACGACCGCGAACGCGCCGCCTTCCGTGATCGCTGGCTGCAGGTGCAGGGCGACTTCGTCGACGACCCCGACCGGGCCGTCGAGCGCGCCGACGCCTTCGTCGCCGAGGTCATGAGCGCCCGCGGCTACCCTGTCGCCGACTTCGACCAGCGTGCCGAGGACGTGTCCGTGGAGCACCCCGTCGTCGTCCAGCGCTACCGCGAGGCCCGCGATATCGCCCAGCGCAACGCCCGCGGCGGCGTCGACACCGAGGAGCTGCGTCACGCGGTGACCTCCTACCGCGCCCTGGTGGACGCGCTGCTCGACGAGTCCGGCGAGCACGGGTCCCACTCCCGCGACGGTGCCCGTGACGGCGGCGCCCGTGACGGGGACACCCGCGACACGGTCGCGCACCGTGAGCACGACGGCCGCCACGACGGTGGCCGCCACGACGGTGGCCGCCGCGACGGTGGCCGCCACGACGGTGGCCGCCACGACGGTGCGGTCGCGCCCGACGCCACGTGGGGCCGGTCGAACCACCACGAGGAGCCGACCCGATGAGCCGCCCGCTGGACACCGACACCACCACCACGACGGAGGGCACCATGCACGACCACCTGGACGACCAGCGCCTCGACGACCGGCACGAGTACGTCGCCGACTCCCACGTCGCCGAGGCGGGCGGCCCCGGCGGATGGGGCGGCCAGGCCGGTTCCGCCCCGGTCGACACCCACGCGACGGACCCCTACGCGACGGACCCCCACGCGACGGACCCCCACGCGACGGACCCCCACGCAGCGGGCACCCACGCGGCCGACACCCGCTCTGCCGAAGCCGGCGCCACGCACACACCGCCGGGGGAGAGCCGGGCGGCGCGGATGTCCGAACCGTCGGCGGTGTCGGAGCAGGCCGCCGACGAGACCGCGCTGATCCCGCGGCAGCGGGCGGCCGACTACCAGGACCGCTGGCAGACGCTCAAGGCACAGTTCGTCGACGAGCCGCGCACAGCCGTGCGGGACGCGAACGAACTCGTCGGCCAGGTCCTCGACGAGATCGAGGAGACCTTCCGCACCCAGCGCGCCGACCTCGAACGCGACCTGCACGACGACGCGGCGTCCACCGAGGACCTCCGGCTCGCGCTCGGCCGCTACCGGACCTTCTTCGACCGCCTGCTGAGCTTCTGACCGTCACCCACCGACGACGAGTTCGACACGAGACTGGCCCCGACCACGGTCGGGGCCAGTCCCACGTCGTACTCGGCGGGTCCCGCGAGGCGCAGGTCGCTGGGCGCTGGTCGTGCGACCCGCGGTCGCGAGAACGGGACTCAGGAGAGGGCGAGTGCCGCGTCGGGCTCGACGACGCGGAAGGAGAAGCTCTCCTCCAGATAGAGATGCACGGTGTCGGCGTCGTGGTGGGAGTAACCGATGGACAGATCCTGGCCGACGTCGAGGCGGAAGTCCCCACCGCGCGTGCTGGCGACGATCGCGCCCTCCGTGCCCGGCGCCCAGATGATCGAGCCGCCGAGGATGCGGGCGAGGTGGTCGAAGAGCAGGTAGCCGCCGTGCTCCGTGGTCTCGACGATCCGCGTGTACCCCTCGGGCCCGATGATCAGGGAGTACGGGCCCTCGATGCCGTTGCGGCGCAGGGTGTCGACGGCGCGGGCGACGATCCCGGGGTAGGCGTTGCAGTCGCTGCCCAGCGTCATCGCCGGGTACGGGGAGACGGCGCCGAGGCCCTCGATGCCGGCGGCGGCCCAGCCGTGCAGGATCGCGCGGTTCTCGATCTCGGCGGCCACGCGTGCGGCGCGGGCGAGGTCGTCGAACTCGGGGTCGGCGGCGCCGCGCTGGATGTCGTCGATCTCGGCCCGCGCGACCGTGAACGGCACCCGGACCTCGGCCAGCGGCAGGACCCGGCGGCGCCGCGTCCGCACCCCGTCGGAGGTGACGCCCTCGGGCGGGGCGAGCAGGTCCTCGGTGCGGCCCAGGCTCGTGGCCGAGTGGAACCAGCCGCCGGGGCCGTCGAAGTCCACGATGCGGCGGCCGGCCAGCAGCGGGGTGAGCCGTTCGCGGGCCTCGTCGTCGATCTGCTTCCACGCCTCGGCGGGGACCGGGGCGAGCCCGCGCAAAAGGTGGTCGGCGGGTGTGGTCATGGGTGTGTCACTTCCCCTTCAGGCTGCCGATGCCGAGCGACCCGTCGAGGCGCCCGGCCTCGTCCGGGTCGCCCGGGGTGATCGCGTTGCGTTCCTCGACCCGCGCGACGTAGGTCTCGGGGTCCTTGTCTCCGACGTCGAGGTTGCGGGCGCCCTTGTGGCGCTCCATGAAGGAGGTGAACTGCCGGCCCAGCGCCTCGCGCAGCCCGCCCGCGGCGTGCAGCCGGAAGTCGGGCAGGCCTTCGTTCTCCTCCTCGGACATGTGTTCGTCGTTGGCGTCGCGCGCCGACTGGACGGCCTCCCACCAGGCGTCGGTGCCGATGGGGTGGCGGGCGGCCGCGTGGACGCCGTCGCGGATGTCGTTGTGGTCGCCGATCGCGTCGAGGGTCTCGTCCTCGGCCTCGTCGCCGCCGCGGCGCAGCAGCTGCGGGTAGAAGATCTCCTCCTCGGCGACCGCATGGACATCGAGATGGTCGGCCAGCGGCTGCCACACGGCGCGCAACGCGGTGGTGTCGACAGGGGTGGCGGTACGCAGCTCGTCGAGCGCGGCGAACTGGCGACGGAACCACTCGTGGTCGTCGAGGATCAGTTCGGTGATGTCGGGCACGGCCCGCGACGCTACGCCGGATTCGTGATCCCGTCCTGACGAGACGGTCACTTGTGTCCTTTCCGTACGCGGGCGAGCCGCGACACGTGCACCCCCGGGTGACGCAGCGGCAGCGCGATCGGGTCCCACGCCCGCATCCGGCTCTCCGACGGGGCGATCACGACGTCGCCCATGAGCGTGGCCGGGTGGGGCAGCGGCGTGCCGGGCTCGTGGGTCGCGAGCAGGTCGTGCATCCGGCGGCCGACACGCTGGTAGAAGTCGAGCTGGGTGCGCCGCCCGAACACACGGAAACCGGTGCGCAGCAGCGGGTTCCCGATCGGTGCGCGGCGCGAGTAGGCGTCGATGCCGAAGCACACGACGCCCGTCGTCAGGTCCTTGGTCACCTCGTAGGTGAGCTTCCCCTGCTCGAGGTGGCCGTCGAGGGTCTGGTAGGTCCAGCCGAACACGCGCTGCGGGCCGCCGGGGCCGTCGCGGGTGCCCTCGAGGACGCCGGTGACCCGCACCCCGAGGTAGAAGCGCAGGAACAGGAACCGGCCCTCGAGCAGCATGTTGCGACCGAGCAGGTCGTCGGCGGGCCGGAAGACGCCGCGGATGAGCCGGTGGTCGGAGAACTCGTAGTCACGCACGAGCACGCACGCCGACTCGAAGACACCGCCGGGGACCGGGTCGCCGGGCGGTTCGGTGCCGAGCTCGGCCGAGGCGACGTCGACATGCCAGCCGGGGTGGTCGGCGGAGCGCGGCGCGTCGGCCTCGTCGTAGTTGACCTCGAGCGCGGGGAGGCGGTCGAGTTCGGCCACGAGCCCCCGCGCCCTCACGACCGGTGCCTGCCGAGCGGCCCTCGCTCCTCGACCTGGCGTACCGATTCGCCGATCAGCCAGAACATGGGCGGCCAGAGCCCGACGAACAGGGCACGCCGCTCGGCGTTGCCGCGTTCGTCCTGGTCGACGGTCTTCGCGCGCAGCCACAGCGCGATACACAAGACGATCGACCCCAGAGAGACGATCTGGAGGTGGAGGGCCCGGAACCCGAGGCGGTGCAGCAGTCGTCCGACGGTCACGACGAGCGCTTTCCCCGTGGCGCGTGTTCTCATGCGCCCATGGGAGTGCTGAGTCGCAAGGCGGCCACCGGGACGCGCCGCCACCGCCGGGTCGCGGCCCTCGTGCGATGGCCCGTCGGGCTGGCCGCGGTCAGCTGGCGCTACATGTGGCGCACCGTCCCGCTCCACCGCAGCGAGGTCGACGGCGATGCGTCCGACGAGGCCCCCGAACTGCCCGAACGGCACCGTGACGACCGTGTCCAGGAGGCCGCGAACGGCCATGGTGACCTGCTGCACCGGCAGTACTCGGTGCGCATCGGCGGGTCGGACTTCGACGCCGAGGGCCTGATGGCCGACCTGGTGCGTGACATCAACGAGTGGTTCCCGAGCGGTGTCGCGGTGTTCCGGCGCACCCGCGGTGAGGCCGGCACGATGCGGGAGGGTGACGAGTTCCTGATCCGGCTCCCGGGTCCCTGGGACGGGCCGGTGCGGGTGGTGGGCCGCGACGACACGAGCTTCCGGTTCGCGACACTGCGCGGGCACCTGGAGGCCGGTCAGATCGAGTTCCGGGCCCGCGACGTCGACGGTGCCCTGATGATGGGCATCGAGTCGTGGGCCCGCCCGGGTGACGTCGTGTCCCACGTCCTCTACGACACGCTGCTGGCGGCCAAGGAGATCCAGTTCAACCTGTGGACCGAGGTGCTGCTGCGCATCACGAAACATGCAGGGGGACGCCCGGTCGGCGGCGTCACCGTCCGCACCCGCCGCGTCGCGGCCTGACCCTCTCGGAGGAACCACCCGTGTCCGTCTTCGCCCGCGTCCTCGGCGCGCTCACCAGTGCCTACGGCGTCGCCGTCGTGGTGCGCCCGTCCGTGCTCACCGGCCCGGCAGGGCTGGGCCCGCGGGACGGCGACCCGTCGCCGCAGGTCGCGACGCTCGCGCGTGCCGTCGGGGTCCGCGACGCGGTGTCCGGGCTCGCCGTCGCCATCGCGCCCCGCGGCCCGGCCATGCAGGTCGCGCTGGCGGTGCGGGTCGCGGCCGACATCGGCGATGCCGTCACGCTCGGCACCGCGACGTCGGACCGCGACACCGCCCGCAAGATCGTCGCGGTGGCGGGCGGCTGGGCGGCGCTCAACGCGCTCGCCCTGGCCACCGCCCGCCGGCCCTAGCCCAGGGGCGACCTACTCCGTGATCTCGTAGACCGGGGTGATCGTCGCCCGGGCCAGGGTGTGGGAGAACAGGTTGAAGCCGAGGAAGGCGTTGGTCGCCTCGGCCGGGATCTCCAGCGACGGCACGTCGACCGCGTGCACGACGAAGATGTAACGGTGCGGGCCGTGTCCGGCCGGCGGGGCCGCCCCCAGGTAGTTCTTCAGACCGGCGTCGTTGGCCAGGGTGAACGCGCCCTCGGGCAGCGCACCGTCGCCCGCTCCGGCGTCGAGCGAGGTCACCGACGCCGGGATGTCGACGACGGCCCAGTGCCAGAACCCCGACCCGGTCGGGGCGTCGGGGTCGAAGCAGGTGACGACGTAGGACTGCGTGCCCTCGGGCGCGCCGCTCCACGACAGCTGCGGCGAGCGGTCCTCGCCGCCGGCGCCGAAGATGCCGCTGACCTGCGGCATCGACAGCGTGCCGCCGTCGGTGAAGTCGGTGCTGGTGACGTCGAAGGACGGGACCTGGGGAAGGTCTGCGTAGGGGTCGTGCGCCATCGCTGCTCCCTGTCGGATGGGCGCCCGCCACGTCGCGGGCGCGGTCACGGATGGTCGGCGCCCCGGGCCCGGCGGGACCGGGCACGGGGGATCGCGGGGGATCTGGCGCCACCGTAACCACCCGGGCCGGTCGTCCGCAGCGTGCACCGGGGCGGCAGTCTGTCGCATGTGGAGCTGTTGCTGCTCGTCGTCGGGTTGATGTTGGCCGCGGTCGTGCTCGTCGGCATCGGCGACCGGCTGAGCCTGCCGTGGCCGGCGCTGATGGTCGTCCTCGGCGCGGCCGTCGCGTTCGTCCCGGGCCTGCCCGACCGGTTCGAGCTCGAACCCGACCTGATCCTGCCGCTGTTCCTGCCCCCGCTGCTGTTCGCGACGGCCCAGCGCACGTCATGGGCGCTGTTCCGGGCGCGGTGGCGCAGCATCCTGATGCTCGCGATCGCACTGGTCGCGGTCACGATCGCCGTCGTCGCGGGGACGGCGATGGCGCTGATCCCGGGCATCGGGCTGTCGGCCGCGGTCGCGCTCGGTGCGATGGTCGCCCCGCCCGACCCGGTCGCGGTCGAGGCCGTCGCGGGGCCCGTCCGGATGCCGCGGCGGCTGCTCGCCGTCCTGCAGAGCGAAGGGCTGTTCAACGACGCCACCGCGCTCGTCGTGTTCCAGGCCGCCGTGTTCGCGACGGTCAGCGGCGACGAGCTGAGCTTCCCCCTCGTGGCGGGCCGGTTCCTGCTGGGCGCGGTACTGGCCGTCGTCATCGGGATCGTCGTCGCGAAGATCGCCCGCTGGGTGTCGACGAAGGTCGCCGACACGACCGGGCGCAGTGCGCTCACCGTCGTCCTGCCGTTCGCGGTCTACCTGCTCGCCGAGGAGGTGCACGCCTCCGGTGTCGTCGCCGTCGTCGTGGTGGCGCTGCAGCTGCGTGCGCACGCCGACGCCGACGAGGCCGCCGAACGGCTGGTGCAGCGCTCGTTCTGGGACGTCGTCGAGCTGCTCGTCACCGGGGTGGCGTTCGGGCTGATCGGGCTCGACCTGCGGCAGGTCGTCACCGACGCCGGGGCGGACCTGCCCCGGATGCTCGTGCACGCCGCGATCGTGTGCGGCGTCGTCATCGTGCTGCGGGCGCTCTGGATGACGGGGGCCCTGCTCGCGGTGCGCCACCGCGACGACCCGACGGGCGCCCCCCGCACCGGACGCGAGGCCGTCGTGCTGGCGTGGTGCGGGATGCGCGGGCTCGCGACGCTCGCGCTCGCCCTCGCGCTGCCGACGGTCACCGCGACCGGTGCGACGTTCCCGGCGCGCACCGAGCTCGTCGTCATCGCCTGCTCGGTGCTGGTGGTGACGCTGCTGCTGCCCGGGTTCACGCTGCCGGTCGTCGTGCGGGTGCTGAAGGTGGCCGAGGACGCCGACGCCGAGCACGCCGCCGAGCGGGCATTGGCCCGCCGCGCCTGGCACGCCGCGCTGACCCGGCTCGTCGAACGTGAGCGCGCCGCGGACCTCCCCGACGAGGTGTCGTCGGTGCTGCACCAGAGCATCGGCCGGCTGGAGGCCGTGCTCGCCGGCGACACCGTCGGCGACGAGGAACGCGAGCGGCTCGCCACGCTGCGTGCCAGCCGCGCCACGCTCGGTGCGGTGCAGGCAGAGGCCCTGTCGGCCGCCCGGGCGGAGATCCTGGTGGCCCGTCGCGAGCCCGGGGTCGATCCCGAGGCGGCCGACCGCGTGCTGCACCGACTCGATCTCCGCACCGTCCTGCTCGACTGATCGTGCAGGTCAGAGCGGTGAAAGCCACTCGCCGAACGACGTTGACGTGACATGGGTCACGAGGTAGCGTTCGGATCCGACAGCTCCGGGACAGAGCTTCCCGGACCGGGCGCGTACCGGCGCCCGCCAGCCGACTTGTCACCCATCCGGCGCCGTCGGCTCCTCCGGGAGCCGGCGGCGCCGTGCCGCGTTCCCGGGCCTCCGGTCGTCGTCGTGACGCGCCGCTCCGTGTGACGTCAGCCCGCCTGGGCGGCCGCCGTCGCACCCCGGGTGCGACGATCGGGCCGGCACGGAGTGGTGACTGCAACGGAAGGAACGTCTGGCATGGCTGAGGCACGCGTCGCGATCGTCACGGGTTCGGCACGGGGGATCGGGGCGGCCACCGCCACCCGGCTCGCCGCCGACGGGTTCGCCGTCGCGGTCCTCGACCTCGACGAGGCCGCCTGCAAGGCCACCGTCGACGCCATCGCCGCCGCGGGCGGGAAGGCGATCGCCGTCGGTGCCGACGTCTCCGACGCCGACGCCGTCACCGCCGCGGTCGAGCGGGTGGTCGCCGAGCTCGGCCCGCCGACCGTCCTGGTCAACAACGCCGGCGTCACCCGCGACAACCTGCTGTTCAAGATGTCCGAGCTCGACTGGGACACCGTCATGAACGTGCACCTGCGCGGCTCGTTCCTCATGGCCCGCGCGGTGCAGAAGCACATGGTCGAGGCCAGGTACGGGCGGATCGTGAACCTGTCGAGCACCTCGGCGCTGGGCAACCGCGGCCAGTCCAACTACTCCACGGCCAAGGCCGGGCTGCAGGGCTTCACCAAGACCCTCGCGATCGAGCTGGGCAAGTTCGGGGTCACCGCCAACTGCATCGCCCCCGGCTTCATCGTCTCGGACATGACGAAGGCGACCGCCGAGCGGATCGGGGAGGACTGGGACACCTACGTCGCCGCCCGGGCCGCGCAGATCCCTGTCGCCCGCGCCGGGCAGGTCGAGGACATCGCCCACACCGTGTCGTTCCTCGTCAGCGAGGGCGCCGGGTTCGTGTCCGGGCAGGTCATCTACGTCGCCGGCGGCCCCAAGGCCTGATCGGACGGCGGGCGGCCCGGTAGCCTGCGCCGATGACGCGCGTTGCGGGGCCCGACGGGGGCGCGGCCGACGGGCGCGACACCCGGTCGAGGCTGCTCACCGCGGCCGAGGAGCTGTTCGCCGACCGCGGCAGCGACGCGGTGTCGCTGCGCGAGATCGGCCGGGCCGCGGGCGCGCGCAACGTCATCGCCGCCCAGTACTGGTTCACCGATCGCGACGGCCTGGTCCAGGCACTGCTCGACCGGCACGCCCCCGAGGTGGAACAGCACCGCCACCGGCTGCTCGACGAGTTCGCCGCCGGCCCGCACGCGCACGCGGTCGTCGGCGGGCCGGATGCCGACGACGCCGTCCACGAGCTGGCCGCCGCCCTCGTCGAGCCCCTCGCCGCGAAGCTCGACCAGGGCGCCGCGGGCGCGGGCTACCTCCGCACGGTCGCCGACCTGCTCACCCGTCCGGTGCCGTCGATGGCGCCCCTGGCCCTCGACCAGCCGGGCGGCAGCATCGGTCGCTGGCGTGAGCTGCTCGAACCACTGCTGGAACCCGAGGCAGTCGAGCTGCACCGCCGGTTCCTGACGGTCCGGTTCGTCGCCGTCGAGATGGCGCAGCGCGCCCGGGCGGGCCGCGACGACCATCGGCTGTTCGTCAGCCAGCTCGTCGACGCCGCCGCCGGCCTGCTCGGCTCGCGGGTGTCGGCACGGACCCGGGAGCTGCGCGCCGAACGCCGGGGCTCGTCCTAACCGGCCGCCGGGGCGAGCCGGTGTGCCCGCCGGTACCAGCCGTCGCGGGCGAGCAGCGCGGCGTGGGTGCCGTGCTGCACCACCCGCCCGTCAACGACGACATGGATGGCGTCCATCCGGTCGAGCCGGTCGAGGTCGTGGGTCACCAGCAGCACCGCCCGGTCGCCGGTGGCGTCGAGCAGGTCGCCCAGGACCGCGTCGCGGGTGTCCGGGTCGAGGTGGGTGGTCGGCTCGTCGAGGACCAGCAGGCTCGCGTCGGTGAGCAGGGCGCGGGCCAGCGCGAGCCGCTGCCGCATCCCGCCCGACAGCCGTTCGCCGTGCTCGCCGACGTCGGCGCCGAGCCCGCCGGGCATGGCGGCGACGTCGTCGGCGAGCCGGACGCGGCGCAGCACGTCCCACAGGTCGTCGTCACTCGCGTCGGGCCGGGCGAGCCTCAGGTTCGCCGCGACCGTGCTCGTGAACAGGTGCGGGTGCTGCGGCACCCCGCTGACCACCTCCCGGGCGCTGTCGGCGGGAACGTCGGTCAGCGCCGTGCCGCCGATCTCGACGCTGCCCGAGTCGGGGTCGAGGAACCGGAACAGCACCGCGGCCAGGGTGCTCTTGCCCGATCCGCTGGGCCCCACGACGGCGACCTTCTCGCCGGGACCGATGTCGAGGTCGAGGCCGTCGAGCACCCACGGCTCGCCGGGGGCGTAGCGGACCAGCAGATCGCGGACCCGGCACGCCCCCGGCGCGAGCACCCCCGCACCCCCGGGGTCGCGCACCGCGGGTGGGGTGTCGAGGACGTCGAACAGGCGCTCGCCCGACGCCCGCACCGCGCCCAGGCGCGCGGCGGCGGCGGGCAGGGGGGCGACGATCTCGAACGAGGCGAGCGCGGTCAGCACGAGGACCGCCAGCGGGACGGTGCCGAGCGTGCCGTCCTGCACCGCGGCGACACCGATCAGCAGGGTCGCCCACAGCGTCAGGCCCGCGACCAGTGCCGACGCGCCCGCGCCCAGCCCGAGCAGACCGGCGTCGCGGCGGGCGGCCGCGGTGAGCGCGGCGTCGGCGGCCTCGACCCGGGCGACCGCGCGGCCGGTGGCGCCGTATGCGGCGAGATCGGCCGCGCCGTGCAGGGCGTCGACCAGGGCGGTGGAGAGCTCGGCGCGGGCCGCGGCCTGCCGGGCTCCCGACGCCCGGCTCAGCGCCGCCGCGACCACGGGCACGACGAGCCCACCGACGACCAGCCCCGCGGCGAGCAGCAACCCACCCGGGACGAGCAGCGCCGTCGCCAGGATGACCGCGCCGGCCCCGGCGACGACCGCTGCCAGCGGCGGCGTCAGCCCGCGGACCAGCAGGTCCTGGGTGGCGTCGGTGTCGCTGACGAGCCGGGTGACGAGGTCGGGGGAGCGGAACCGGCGGACCGGCTCGGTGCGGGCGAGCCGCTCGTACACGCGGACACGGACGTCGGACAGCGTGCGCAGCGCGGCGTCGTGGGTGACGAGCCGTTCGACGTAGCGGGTCACGCCGCGGGTGACGCCGAGCGCCCGGGTGAGCACGACCGCGACCGACAGCGCGGTCACCGACGGGTGCGTGGCGGCGGTGGCGATGAGCCAGGCGGCGAGGCTGAGCAGCCCGGCCCCCGACGCGGTCGCGGCCGCCCCGGCGAGCACGCCGAGCGCGAACCGCGCCCCCCGCGGCCGGGCCAGCGCCACCATACGGACCAGAGGCGACCCGCTCACGAGACCACCCCCTGTGAGTGGCATTCATGGCTATGGCCATGAATGCCACTCACGAGCGCCGGAGGCGTGCCGTTCCCGCCTGTCGGTGGAGACACCCGGCCGCCGGCCAGGACGACGGTCGAGTCGGTGATCTCGCCCCAGCCCGTGTCGTGGGCGGCGATGATCCCGGTGCGGCCCAGCAGGAGCCGAGCGGTGGCGGCGCGGACGAGGGCGGCGTTGTCGGGGTCGAGGTGGGCGGTGGGCTCGTCCAGGAGGACGAGGTCGGGGTCGCGCAGGAACGCCCGGGCCAGCGCGACACGTTGGCGCTGACCGGCCGAGAGCCGGGCGCCGCGTTCGCCGACGCGGGTGTCGAGGCCGTCGGGCAGTGCGGCGACGACGTCGGTCAGCCCGGCGGCGGCCACCGCGGCGGCGATCTCCTCGGAGCCGGCGTCGGGGGCGCCGAGCGCGATGTTGTCGGCGACGGTGCCGTCGAACAGGTGCGGGTGCTGCGGCACCCAGGCGACGCGGGCGCGCCAGGCGTCGGCGTCGAGCTCGCGCAGGCGGACGCCGTCGGCGCGGATGGTGCCCGCCTGCGGTTCGGCGAAGCGCAGCAACAGCGAGAGCAGCGTCGACTTGCCGGCGCCGCTGGCTCCGGTGAGCAGGACCGACCGGCCCGGGGCGACCGCGAGGCTCAGCCCGTCGAGCACCGGGGTGTCGCGGCCGGCGTGGGTGTACGTCACGTCGTCGATCTGCAGGTCGACGGTGCCGCGGCGCGTCGTCGGGGCGGTGCCGGGGACGGCTGCACGCGGGGCCTCGAGGATCGCGAACGCCGACTCGGCGGCGGCGATGCCCTCCATGCTCGCGTGGAACCGGGCGCCGACCTCGCGCAGCGGCAGGTACGCCTCGGGGGCGAGGATCAGGACGAGCAGCGCCGTCGTCAGGTCCATGTGGCCGTAGAGCAGCCGGAACCCGACCTCGACGGCGACGAGCGCGACCGCGAGGGTGGCGAGCAGCTCCAGCACGAACGCGGACAGGAACGCGATCTTGAGGGTGCCCATCGTCGCGTCGCGGTGGTCGTCGGTCACGCGACGGACCAGCGCCGCCTCAGCCTTGGCCCGGCGGAACAGCGCGAGCGTCGGCAGGCCCTCGACGACGTCGAGGAAGTGCCCGCCGAGGCGCTGCAGCAGGGTCCACTGCTTGCGGGTGCGGGCCTGGGTGTGCATGCCGACCAGCGCCATGAACAGCGGGATCAGCGGCAGCGTCACCGCGATGACGACGGCGGAGATCCAGTCGGCCGACGCGACCACGACCAGCACGGCGATCGGCACGAGCGCGGCGAGGACGAGCTGGGGGAGGTAACGGGCGAGGTAGTCGTCGAGGGCGTCGAGGCCGCGGGTGGTGAGGGTGGCGACCTCGCCCGCGGTGGCGCTGCCCCGGCCGGGCCGGTCGGTCACGTGGGCGACGATCCGGCGCCGCAGCTGCGACTTGGCCCGGGCGGCGCTGCGCAGGGCTGCGGCCTCGGCACCGTAGGCCAGGACCGCCCGACCGATCGCGACGCCCGCGACGGCGGCGACCAGCGGGCCGAGCTGGTCGAGCCCCTGGCCGTCGGTGGCCCCGCCGATCACGTGTGCGACGAGCCATGCCTGGGTGAGGATCAGCCCGGTCAGCGCGACCCCGCAGGCCGCGGTGACGGCGACGTGCGTCCGTACGGCACGTGCCGCCCGCAGCAAGCGCGGATCGAGGGGTTTCACGGTCGTCTCCGTCGAGTGGCGGGAATCAGTGCGCCGGGGCGATGTGTGCGCGGGTCACGCGGCGCCGGAACACCCAGTACGACCAGGCCTGGTAGCCGATCACGAAGGGCAGCAGCACGAGGGCGATCCAGCTCATGACCTCGAGCGTGTAGGGGCCCGACGCGGCCCCGGCGACGGTCAGCGACAGCGCCGGGTCGGTCGTCGACGGGATGAGCACCGGGAACATCGACCCGAAGATCACGACCGACGTGCCCAGCACCGACACGGCCGTCGACGCGAACCCCCAGCCCTCGCGACCGCGCCCGGCCAGGCCGGCCCCGGTGACGAGGGCGACGACGGCGACGACCGCGACGGGCAGGGTCCAGCCGGCCGGGCGGTGGGCCAGCGTCCAGCCGAGGAACCCGACGAGCGCGGGCACGGCGACGATCGCGGCGCGCAGCGCGACCGCGCGGGCCAGGACCCGGACCGGGCCGTCGGTCTTGAGCGAGAGGAACACCGCGCCGTGCAGCAGGAACAGGCTGCCGGTGACGAGGGCGCCGAGCAGGGCGTAGGGGTTGAGCATGTCGGCGAGCCCGGCGTCGACGACGTGGTTCGGGCCCATCGGCAGCCCGCGCAGCAGGTCGGCGAAGATCAGCCCCCACGCGAGGGCGGGCACCGTGCTGCCGACGACGATCGCGACGTCCCAGCGTCGCCGCCAGCGGTCGTCGTCGACCTTGCCGCGGTACTCGAACGCGACACCGCGCACGATCAGGGCGAGGACGATCGCGAGGAACGGCAGGTAGAAGCCCGAGAGCATCGACCCGTACCAGGCGGGGAAGGCCGCGAAGGTCGCGCCGATCGCGGTGATCAGCCAGACCTCGTTGCCGTCCCACACCGGACCGATCGAGTTGATCATGACGCGGCGGTCGGTGTCGTCGCGGCCGATGACGGGTAGCAGCATGCCGACACCGAAGTCGAAGCCTTCGAGCACGAAGTAGCCGGTCCAGAGGACGGCGATGGCGAGGAACCAGATGGTCTGGAGGTCCATGTCGCGCTCCCGGGGCTCAGTAGACGAACGCGGGGACGCGGTCGTCGTCGCGCTCGCGCGCAGCGGGGATGTCGGGCCCGGGGTCGTCGTCGGGCGGGTAGGGCATGACCGCGGCGGGGCCGGCGGCGACGTAACGCAGCAGCAGCTTCACCTCGACGACGGCGAGCGCGGCGTAGAGCAGCGTGAACGTCGACAGCGAGATCGCGACCTCGGTGAGGCTCACCCCGGGCGAGACGCTCGCGGCGGTGAGCAGCTCGCCGACGACGGTCCAGGGCTGGCGGCCCATCTCGGTGAGGATCCAGCCGAAGACGTTGGCGGCCAGGGCGGCGGGCAGCCCGAGGATGGCGATGCGGTACATCCAGCGCTTCGACGGCAGCCGGCCGCGGCGGGTCAGCCAGAGCCCGACGACGCCGATGCCGACGCCGGCCAGGCCGAGCCCCATCATCAGCCGGAACGACCAGTAGAGGACGGCGATGTTCGGCCGGTAGTCGCCGGGGCCGAACTGCTGCTCGAGCCGCTGCTGGACGTCGTTGATGCCCTGGACGTCGCCCTCGAGGTCGCCGGTGGCCAGGAACGACAGGACGTTGGGGACCTGGACGTTGATGTGGTTGCGGCCCTCACGGATGTCGCCGACGGCGAACAGCGAGAACCCGGCGCCGTGCTCGTCCTCCCACAGCGCCTCGGCGCCGGCGAGCTTCATGGGCTCGTACTGGGCCATGAGCTTGGCCTGGTGGTCGCCGGAGAAGACGACGAGCGCACCGGCGATCGCGGTGACGGCGAGGCCGAGGCGCAGGGTCTTGCGGAACAGCCCGTCCTCCGACGCGTGCGGCACGGCGTCACCTGCGCGGCGGGGCCGGCGGGCGCGCATCAGCGTGAACGCGCTGACGGCGACGACGAACAGCCCGGCGGCGATGAACGCGCCCGAGACGACGTGCAGGTAGGTCGACCAGGCCTGGGCGTTGGTGAGGACGGCCCAGATGTCGGTGAGGCGGGCGCGGCCGGTCGTCTCGTCGACGGTGAAGCCGACCGGGTGCCGCATCCAGGCGTTGGCCGCGATGATGAAGTAGGCCGAGAAGTTCGTGCCGATCGCGACGATCCAGATGCAGGCCAGGTGGATGCGGCGGGGAAGCCGGTCCCAGCCGAAGATCCAGAGCCCGATGAACGTGGACTCCAGGAAGAAGGCGAGCAGCGCCTCCATGGCGAGCGGGGCGCCGAAGACGTCGCCGACGAACGTCGAGTAGCTGCTCCAGTTCATCCCGAACTGGAACTCCTGGACGATCCCGGTGACCACGCCCATCGCGAAGTTGATCAGGAAGAGCTTGCCGAGGAAGCGGGTGGCGCGCAGGTACTCGACCTTGCCGGTGCGGTGCCAGGCCGTCTGCAGGATCGCGACGATCGCGGACAGTCCGATCGTCAGCGGGACGAAGAGGAAGTGGTAGACGGTGGTGATCCCGAACTGCCAGCGGGCGAGGTCGAGCGCGTCCATGGTGGCCTCCGGCCTGATGTTCTACGAGCTGTAGTAGTTCTACACTACGTAGAAAGTCCGGAGTGGATGTTGTGCTGCGCGACACCGCGTCCGCCGCGTGAGCCCGGCGACACAGACCGTGCCGGGGTCCGGTGCGCCGACCTAGACTCCGCGAAACCCCGCGGCCATCGGCGGCCCGCGGTGCAGGAGGGAGAACGATGACCCCGCAGGTCGACCCCGAGGTGGTGGAGCGGGGCGCGCCCGAGGAGCCCGACGAGCTCGCCCTCGCCGCCGAGTTCCCGTCGCCCACCCGCGACGAGTGGGCCGTCCTGGTCGACGGGGTGCTGCGGAAGGCGCGCCGTCTGGCCGAGGACGCCCCGGCCGGCTCGGGCGTCGACAAGCTGGTCCGCGAGACCCTCGACGGCATCCCGGTCCGACCGCTCTACACCGCCGACGACGTCCCGGCCGCCGCTCTGGAGGCGACCGGCGTCCCGGGCGCCGCGCCCTACGTCCGCGGCAGCCGTGCCCACGGCCACGTCCCCGATGGCTGGGACGTCCGCGCCCGGCACACCTCCGCCGATCCCGCCGCGGTCGCCGCGGCCGTCGCCGAGGACCTGGAGAACGGCGTCACTTCGCTGTGGCTCGGTGCGGGGGAGCGCGGCGTCGCCGTCGCCGACATCCCCGCCGCCCTCGACGGCGTCCTGCTCGACCTCGCCCCCGTCGTCCTCGACGCGGGTGCCGACGCGCAGGCCGCCGCCGAGGCGTTCCTGGCCCATGTCGAGGCCTCCGGCGTCGACGCGGCGCAGGTCCGCGGCAACCTCGGCCTCGACCCGATCGGCCTGCGTGCCGCCACCGGCGACGGCCCGGCCGTCGACTCGGTCGTCCCGCTCGCGCGCCGCGTCGCGGAGAAGTTCCCGGCGCTGCACGCGGTCGTCGTCGACGCTCTGCCCGTCCACGGCGCCGGCGCGTCCGACGCCCAGCAGCTCGGCTGGTCCATGGCCGCCGGTGTCGCCTACCTGCGGGCGCTCACCGATGCCGGCCTCGACGTCGCGACGGCCGCACGCCTGCTGGAGTTCCGCTACGCCGCCACCGGCGACCAGTTCGCCACCATCGCGCTGCTGCGCGCCGCGCGGCGGCTGTGGTCGCGCGTCCTCGAGGCCTGCGGCGCCACCGAGGCCCCCGGCCAGGTCCAGCACGCAGTCAGCTCGCCCGTCGGCACCACGCGTCGCGACCCGTGGGTGAACATGTTGCGCGGCACCGTGTCCGGCTTCGCCGCGGGTGTCGGTGGCGCCGACGCGGTCACCGTCGCGCCCTTCGACGAGGCCATCGGGGTCGCGGCGCCGTTCTCCCGGCGCATCGCCCGCAACACCCAGTCGCTGCTGATCATGGAGGCGCACCTCGCCCGGGTCGTCGACCCGGCCGGCGGGTCCTGGTACGTCGAGTCCCGCACCGCCGACCTCGCCCGCGCCGCCTGGGCGTTCTTCCAGGAGGTCGAGGGCGCGGGGGGAGCGGTCGCCGCGCTCGACTCCGGCCTCGTCGCCGACGCCGTCGCCGCGGTGCGGGAGCGCCGGGAGCGCGACATCGCCACCCGGCGCACGCCCGTCACCGGCGTCAGCGAGTTCCCGGACATCGACGAGAAGCCCGTCGAACGTGACCCGCATCCGGCCCCCGGGGAGTCCGCGGGCCTGCCCGTCTACCGGGCCGCCGCCGCGTTCGAGGAGCGCCGCGACCGCTCCGACGCCGTCCTCGCCGAGACCGGAGCCCGGCCGACCGCCTTCCTCGCCACCCTCGGCCCGGTCGCCGCGCACAGCGCCCGCGCCGGGTTCGCCCGCAACCTGTTGGGCGCCGGTGGCATCACGGCACCCGACGCCGGGGCCACCGGCTCGACCGACGACGTCGTCGCCGCGTTCCGGGAGGCCGGCACCACGGTCGCCGTCGTGTGCGGCACCGACGCCGCCTACACGGAGCGTGCCGCCGCGACCGCCGCCGCGCTGCGCGAGGCAGGCGCGACCCGGATCCTGTTGGCGGGCAAGGCCGACGTCGACGGTATCGACGCCACGCTCTACGCCGGGTGCGACGCGCTCGCGGTGATCGACGACGTCTACACGGCTCTCGAGAACGGGGAGGACGCGCGATGACCGTTCCCGACTTCACCCGGATCGACCTCGACGGCGGCGCCGCCCCGGCAGGCGCACCGGCCGGCGACGCCCCGGCAGCGTGGGACTCGCCCGAGGGCATCCCCGTCCCGTCGCTCTACACCGCCGCCGACCTGCGTGACGTCGACTTCCTCGGCACCTACCCGGGCATCGCGCCCTACCTGCGCGGCCCCTACCCGACCATGTACGTCACCCAGCCCTGGACGGTGCGCCAGTACGCCGGGTTCTCCACGGCCGCGGAGTCGAACGCCTTCTACCGGCGCAACCTCGCCGCCGGGCAGAAGGGCCTGTCGATCGCCTTCGACCTGGCCACCCACCGCGGCTACGACTCCGACCATCCGCGCGTCGCCGGCGACGTCGGCATGGCGGGCGTCGCGATCGACTCCATCTACGACATGCGCCAGCTCTTCGACGGCATCCCGCTCGACGAGATGTCGGTGTCGATGACCATGAACGGCGCCGTCCTGCCCGTGCTCGCCCTCTACATCGTGGCGGCCGAGGAGCAGGGGGTGGCACCGGAGAAGCTCACGGGGACCATCCAGAACGACATCCTCAAGGAGTTCATGGTCCGCAACACCTACATCTACCCGCCACAGCCGTCGATGCAGATCATCTCCGACATCTTCAGCTTCACGTCGGAGAAGATGCCGCGCTTCAACTCGATCTCCATCTCCGGCTACCACATCCAGGAGGCGGGGGCGACCAACGACCTCGAGCTCGCCTACACCCTCGCCGACGGCGTGGAGTACCTGCGGGCCGGGATCGACGCCGGGCTGGACGTCGACAGGTTCGCGCCGCGGCTGTCCTTCTTCTGGGCGATCGGCATGAACTTCTTCATGGAGGTCGCCAAGATGCGGGCCGCGCGCCTGCTCTGGGCCAAGCTCGTCCGCCAGTTCGACCCGACGAACGCCAAGTCGCTGTCGCTGCGCACGCACTCGCAGACCTCCGGCTGGTCGCTGACCGCGCAGGACGTCTACAACAACGTCGTCCGCACCTGCGTCGAGGCGATGGCCGCCACCCAGGGGCACACGCAGTCGCTGCACACCAACGCCCTCGACGAAGCCCTCGCGCTGCCGACGGACTTCTCCGCCCGCATCGCCCGCAACACCCAGCTGCTGCTGCAGCAGGAGTCGGGCACCACCGACGTCATCGACCCGTGGGGCGGCAGCTACTACGTCGAGCGCCTCACCTACGACCTGGCCCGCCGCGCGTGGGCGCACATCAGCGAGGTCGAGAAGGCCGGCGGCATGGCCCAGGCCATCGACGCCGGCATCCCGAAGCTGCGCGTCGAGGAGGCGGCGGCCCGCACCCAGGCCCGCATCGACTCCGGCCGCCAGCCCGTCATCGGCGTCAACAAGTTCGTCACCGAGTCCGACGAGCAGATCGACGTCCTCAAGGTCGACAACGCCGGCGTGCGCCGCGAACAGCTGGAGAAGCTGGAGCGGCTGCGCCGCGAACGTGACTCCCGCGACGTCGACGCCGCGCTGGAGAAGCTCACCGGTGCCGCCGCCGCGATCGCCGAGGGCTCTGCCCGCGACGCGTCGCAGAACCTCCTGGCCCTCGCCGTCGACGCCGCCCGCGCGAAGGCCACCGTCGGGGAGATCTCCGACGCGCTGGAGAAGGTGTTCGGGCGGCACTCCGGACAGATCAGGATCATCTCCGGCGTGTACTCCGAGGAGGCCGGACGCAACCCGGCGATCGCCCGTGCCCGCGAGCTCGTCGACGAGTTCGCCGAGGAGGAGGGCCGCCGCCCCCGCATCCTCGTCGCCAAGATGGGCCAGGACGGCCACGACCGCGGTCAGAAGGTCATCGCGACGGCGTTCGCCGACCTCGGCTTCGACGTCGACGTGGGCCCGTTGTTCCAGACCCCCGGCGAGGTCGCGCGCCAGGCCGCCGAGGCCGACGTGCACGTCGTCGGGGTCAGCTCGCTGGCCGCCGGGCACCTGACGCTGGTGCCGGAGCTGCGCTCGGCGCTGGCGGAGCTCGATCGCGAGGACATCATGGTGGTCGTCGGCGGCGTCATCCCGCCCGCCGACGTGCCCACCCTGCTGGACATGGGCGCGGCCGCGGTGTTCGGGCCGGGCACGGTGATCGCCGAGGCCGCGATCGACCTCGTCGGCAAGCTGAGCGCGGCTCTGCACACCGACGACACCCCGCCGAGTTCGACCTGACGCTGCCCAGCATCATGATCGAACCAGTCGTATGTCGAACTCGACGCAGAACCTGAGGAGGCCCGTGCCACGGCGGATCGACGTCGACGCGCTCACCGAGGGCGTACTCGGCGGGTCGCGGTCGCTGCTGGCCCGGGCCATCACCCTCGTCGAGTCCCAGCGCGCCGACCACCGGCTCGCTGCCCAGGAGCTGCTGTCGCGGCTGCAGCCGCACGCCGGGGGAGCGCGCCGCGTCGGGATCAGCGGGGTGCCCGGCGTCGGCAAGTCGACGTTCATCGAGGCCCTCGGCACCCGGCTCACCGGCGCGGGGCACCGCGTCGCCGTGCTGGCCGTCGACCCGTCGTCGACCCGCACCAAGGGCTCCATCCTCGGCGACAAGACCCGGATGGCCCGCCTGTCGACCGACGACAACGCGTTCGTCCGGCCGTCGCCGAGCGCCGGGACGCTCGGCGGCGTCGCCCGCGCCACCCGCGAGACCATCGTGCTGATGGAGGCCGCCGGGTTCGACGTCGTCCTCGTCGAGACCGTCGGGGTGGGGCAGTCGGAGATCGCGGTGTCGGAGATGGTCGACACCTTCCTGTTCCTCACGATCGCCCGCACCGGCGACGCGTTGCAGGGCATCAAGAAGGGCATCCTCGAGATCGCCGACGTCGTCGCCGTCAACAAGGCCGACGGCCCGCACGAGAAGGAGGCCCGCGGGGCGGCCGCCGAGCTGCGGGCGGCGCTGCGGCTGATGACGCCGGCGAGCGAGTCGTGGCGCCCGCCCGTGCTGCCGTGCTCCGCCCAGACCGGCGCCGGGCTCGACGACGTGTGGGGTGCGGTCGAGAAGCACCGGGCGACCCTCGACGGCACCGGCGAGCTCGCCGACCGCCGCGCCGCGCAACAGGTGGGGTGGATGTGGGCCATGGTGCGCGACCAGCTCATGGACCGGCTGCGTTCCGACCCGGGGGTGCGCGAGAAGCTCCCGGCGCTGGAACGCGAGGTCCGTGCCGGCGAGATGCCACCCAGCGTGGCCGCAAGGACCGTCCTGGATCTCCTCGGCTGACCCCGTCCCCGCGGCGCGCAGAACGTGCGGTTCACCCGTTCCGGCCGGTCACGGCCCGGCCACGGATCAGGCACGACGCGCTGCGGGAGAGCATCCTGGACGACGTGACCGAGCTGCACACCGGGGAGGACGGGGCCACGAGCCCGCCCGGTGACGACGAATGCCCGGGCCCCGACCGCTCCGACCCGTCGCCGACCGTCCCCGTCGAGCAGCCCGTCGACGAGACCGAGGAGCTCCCCGCCGTCGCCGAGGTCCGCGACGGCAAGCGGACGCGCAAGCCCGGCGCACGGCGGCTGATCACCCGCACCATCGGCGGCGCCTGGGACGACAACATCTTCTCCGAGTCGGCGGCGGCCGCGTTCTGGCAGACGCTGTCGCTGCCCCCGCTGCTGCTCGGACTGCTCGGCGCGCTCGGCTACATCGGCGGCTGGTTCGGCCCGGACACCGCGCAGATCGTCGAGACGCGGATCGTGACGGCCACCAGCGGCATCTTCAGCCGCAACGCCGTCGACGAGATCATCGCCCCGACCGTCTCCCAGATCCTGACGACCGGCCGCAGCGAGCTGATCTCGCTGGGCTTCGTGATCTCGCTGTGGTCGGGGTCGTCGGCGATGTCGTCGTTCGTCGACGCCATCACCCGCGCCCACGGCCAGTACGGCATCCGCAACCCGGTCTGGCAGCGCATCCTCGCGCTGCTGCTGTACCTGGTCGGGCTGGTCGGCGGGATCATCGCGCTGCCGCTGCTCGCGCTGGGCCCGGACCGGCTGCCCGGCATCCTGCCCGAGTCGTGGCGGCCCACGGCGATCACGCTGATCTCCGACCTGTACTACCCGGTCATCGGCATCATCCTGGTTCTGGCGCTCACCACCCTCTACAAGGTGGCTCTGCCGGCCAAACCGCCCTGGTGGCGTGGACTGCCGGGCGCGCTGTTCGCCGCCGTCGTGTTCCTGGTCGGGGTGACCGGGCTGCGCGTCTACATCGACTGGCTCACCGGCACCGGCTACACCTACGGCGCGCTGGCTGCGCCGATCGCGTTCCTGCTGGCGGCGTTCTTCATCGGCTTCGCCATCGTCCTCGGCGCGCACCTGAACGCGTCCATCCAGGAGCTGTGGCCCGCCCGGCTCAGCGACCGCCGCGGCGCGCTGGCCCAGCGCGAGCCCATCGAGGGGCCCGACGGCCCGTCGGACCCGCCCGCCGCCCCCTCGCAGGCGAAACCCGACGAGGGCCCGGTCAGTCGCGCCTGAGCGGCTCCGCGCCACCGGGGCGGCTCGCCTCGAGCTCGGCGGCGGCCATCTCCGCCAGCAGCGCACCGTCGCCGCGGATGAAGAAGTACGTGAACCCCAGCTCGCGGAAGCGCTGTACGTGCCCGGCCGACGCGCAGAAGATGCCGACGGGCATGTCCTTCGCCTTGCACGCCTCGAGCACCCTGGCCAGCAGCTTGTCGTAGTCGGGGTCGCCGTCCTGCGCCGACGTCGGTCTGCCCATCGACAGCGCCAGGTCCGACGGGCCGACGAACACCGCGTCCACCCCCTCGACGGCGACGATGTCGGACACCGCCTCGACGGCCGCGACCGACTCCACCATCACCGCGCAGACCGGGTCGCCGGGCAGCGACGTCATGAACCCGTGCCGGGTCGGGCCGAAGCTGCGGGTGCCGTGCGGGGGCCACCGGCACGCCGACGCCGCCGCGGCCGCCTCCTCGGCGGAGTTCACCATGGGGACGATCACGCCGGCGGCGCCGCGGTCGAGGGCCTCGGTGATGGGGGAGGGCTCGTTCCAGTGGACGCGCACCATCGACGGGGTGCCGGTCGCGGCGAGCGCCTGCAGCATCGGCAGCACGGAGTCCGGGCCGACGAGACCGTGCTGGGTGTCGATGCACACGACGTCGAACCCCACCGAGCCGACCACCTCGGCCGTCGCCGATCCCGGCAGCTGCAGCCAGCCACCCACGGCGTCGCCGCGCAGCACGTCCACCAGTCCGCTGTCGCTCATGGAATCCACCCTGCCGCATGCCGTCCCCGGCGCGCCTGATGATCCGTGCACAGCTGCCCGCCTACAGTTCCCGGACCGTCCGCGCGCAGGGCCGGGCGCGGTGGGAAGTGGTGGGGCGCAAGGTGCTCGGGGTCAGTCATGCCCTGTCGGGAGCGGCGTTGGGGCTCGGTGTCGCCGGGTTCGCGGCCGGCTGGTCGGGGGCGCCGCTCGACGCGGGCGGGGTGCTGACCTTCGCCGCCGTCTGCGCGGGTGCCGCGCTGCTGCCCGACCTCGACCATCCCTCGTCGATGGCGACGACACGGTTCTCGTGGGCGTCCGTGGTGGCCTCCCGCGTGGTGCGGCCGCTGTCGGCGCTGGTGTACAGGCTGACCCGCACACCCCGGGACACGGGCCGGGGCGCCCACCGGGGGCTCACCCACACCGCCCTGTTCGCCGTCGGGATCGGCGCCGCCGTCAACGCGGCCTCGGCGGCGTGGGGTGCGCCCGTGCTGCTCGGCACCCTGTTCGTCTGCATCGCGCTCGCCATCAAGGGTCTCGACGCGGTCGTCCCCGGCCCGCCCTCGCTGCTGGTCGCCGCAGGCCTCACCTACGCCGTCGACACCTGGATGCCCGGCGGTGTCGACGGCACCGCCGGCTGGCTCGGCACCGCCGTCACGCTCGGGGTGCTCGTCCACTCGGTCGGCGATGCGGTCACCGAGTCCGGGGCGCCGCTGCTGTGGCCCGTCCCGATCCGCCGCCGCCGCTGGTACCCCGTCGGCGGGCCGCGGCCGATGCGGATGCGCACCGGCGGGCGGGTCGAGACGCTGCTGGTCGCACCCGCGCTGGCGCTCGCGGTGTTCCTGCTGGTGCTGCTCGTCGTGCCGGGCGCCGGGGAGCTCGCCCTGGAGCTGCGCGACCGCGTCGGGGACCTGCTCGCGGTCCGCTCGGGGGATGGGTGATGATGCCCGGGTGAGCGACGCAGCGGTTGGCGACACAGGTGTGCTTCCCGACCGGCCCGTCGTCGGGATCCTGCATCCCGGCGCGATGGGCTCCGCCCTCGGCTCGGCGCTCAAGCCGCGCGCCGGCGCGGTGGTGTGGGCGGCGGCCGGCCGCAGCGACGTCACGTCCAAGCGCGCGGAGATCGCCGACCTCGTCGGGGTCCCCGACGTTCCCGAGCTGGCCCGGCGCAGCGACGTCGTCATCTCGATCTGCCCGCCGCACGCCGCTCTCGACGTCGCGCGCCAGGTCGCCGACGCCGTCCGCGACCACGAGCATCCGCCGCTCTACGTCGACGCCAACGCGGTCTCGCCCGCGACCGTCTCGGCCATCGCGGAGCTGTTCGACCACGACCGGGTCGTCGACGGGGCGGTGATCGGCCCGGCGGCGTACGAGGCCGGCCGGACCGTGCTGTGGCTGTCCGGTGCGGCGGCGCCGTCGGTCGCGCGCCTGTTCGACGGCTCCCCGTTCGCGGCGAAGGTCCTCGACGGCGGGCTCGGCGCCGCCAGCGCACTCAAGGCCTGCTTCGCGTTGCACACCAAGGCTTTGCCGACGATCTGGGCCGTCATGACGGCCGCGGCCCGCGGCTACGGCGTCCTGGACGACCTGCGCGCCGAGGTGGGGCGCATGGGCGGCGACCTCGACGCGCAGCTGGCCGCGCTGGCGGGCAAGTCGGGCGACCGCGCCTGGCGATGGGCGGGGGAGATGGACGAGGCCGCCGACACCGTTGCGGCACAGGGCCTGCCCGACGGGTTCTCCCGGGCGGCGGCGGAGGTCTACCGGCGGCTCGCCGACGGCACCCTCGACATCGGGCGCTAGCCGAGCTGCGACGTCTTCCAGACGTTCCCGGCGTCCCAGCCCCGGTTGGCCGCGGTCGGGTCGGTCGAGGCCACCCAGCCGGCGGCGAGCGTCGCCACCAGCGCACCGACCGCCACGGCCGACGCGGCCCGGCGGTGATCAGGGCGACGCTGCTCCCGCCCGTCCGAGTGATCGTCGCTGTGACGCGTCCCCAAGCCCATGCGCCCAGAGTGTCCATCTCGCCCGCCCGCGTCGCCCCCGACGCGCGGAACTCACCCGAAAGTGCGACCGCTGCTCACCGCACGGCTGCCGGCGACAGGCCTCACCGGGACGGTCCGAACCGCTCCACCCGTACCCGCGAGGCCGGGACCCCCAGCTCCGCGAGCACGTCGGTCACCGCGTCGCAGAACGACGGCGACCCGCACACGAAGACCGTGCGCTCCTGCCCGCCGTCGAACAGCGGTGCCAGATCGGCGGCGCGCAGCCGCCCCGGCGCGCGGGCCGACCCGGGTGGTGCCTCCCGCGTCCACACGACCGTCGACTCCGGCCCCGGCAGCTCGTCGGCGTAGTACAGGTCCTCGGGCCGGCGCGCCGACACCAGCAGCCGCGCCAGCTCCGGACGCCCCGCCGCGCGCGCCTGGCGCAGCATCGCCATCAGCGGCACCGTCCCCGAACCCCCGGCGACGCCGACGAACGGCTCCTCGGCATCCCAGACGAACCAACGCCCGATCGGCCCCCGGACCTCCAGCGTGTCGCCCACGACGACCTCGTCGCAGAGGAACTCCGACACCTCCCCGCCCGGGAGCCGCTCGACGGTCAGCTCCACGAACGCCGACCCGGCCGGCGCCGACGCGATCGAGTACGACCGCTGCGCCGTGTACCCGTCGGGTGCGGTGAGCCGCAGCAGCAGGTGCTGGCCCGCGAGGAACGCGAACTCCTCGCCCAGGTCCAGCCGCAACGTCCGCGCCCGTGGCGTCTCCCACCGCGCGCCGGCGACGGTCACCACCCGCCAACGACCCGGCCGACCGACGGTGACCGGCACCGACGCTCCCGGCGCCGACATCAGTCGTCTCCCTGGTAGCGCTGCTCCCGCCACGGGTCCCCGCGGTCGTGGTAGCCGTTGCGCTCCCAGAACCCCTGCTCGTCCTCGGCCGTGAGCCGCAGCCCCGACACCCACTTCGCGCTCTTCCAGAAGTACAGGTGCGGCACCAGCAGCCGCGCCGGCCCCCCGTGCTGCGGTGTCAGCTCCCGGCCCTGCGCCTCCCACACGACCCACGCCTTGCCGTACCGGACGTCGGCCAGCGGCAGGTTCGTCGTGTACCCGGTGCGCGACACCGCCGTCACGAACGCCGCCGCCGGATCGGGGACGGCCGCCTCCAGCAGCAGGTCGACCGACACCCCGGTGAACGTCATGCCCAGCTTCGACCAGCTCGTCACGCAGTGGATGTCGCCGTCGTAGCGCGACGCCGGCAGCGCGCGGAACTCGTCCCACGTCCACGTCGTCTCGTTCTCGACGAGCCCCTCGACCGTGAACGTCCACCGGTCGGTCCGCAGCCGTGGCGTCGGCTCGGCGTTGAGGACGGGCCAGTCGTCGTGGGCGTCGTACTGCCCGGGTGGCAGCCGCGGGTCGCGAGCCGCGCGGCCGTGTCCGGTGAAACCGCGGGTCACGTGCACGGGCACCTCGCTTCGTCGTCGGGCAGGGTCGAGGCCGGCCGGGGCCGGCGTCGACCGGTGATCCTCCACCTCCGATCACGTGCTGCCCAGAGCCGCCCCGTGTGACATACGGTGCCGAGGTGACCGACGACGTCCACACTCCCCGCCCCGTGACCGGCGCGGACCTCGACCCCCAGTTCCGGACGGTGCTCGACACCCTCGAGGCGAACGGCGCGCTACCGCTGATCCGCGGCTCGGCCCTCGAGACCCGCGAGCACTACCGCAGCCTCTCGCTCGCCCGCCGCGGCGCCGACTACGTGCCGTTCCCCGTCGCCGGGGTGGAGGACGACGCGATCGACGGCCCCGCCGGCCCGATCCGCGTCCGCGTCTACCGGCCCGTCGACGACCGGGGCGGCGTCGTCACCTACCTGCACGGTGGCGGCTGGGTCGTCGGAGACCTCGACACCCACGACCCGGTGTGCCGCAAGGTCGCAGGCGAGACCGGGTCGGTCGTCGTCGCCGTCGACTACCGGCTCGCCCCCGAGCACCCCCACCCCGTCCCGCTCGGCGACGCCGTGGCCGGGCTGCGCTGGACCCACGCCGCGTTCCCCGACCGGCCCCTCGCGATCGCCGGCGACAGCGCCGGGGCGAGCCTCGCCGCCGGTGTCGCGCTCGTGGCCCGCGACGAGGGGATCCCGCTCGCCGCGCAGCTGCTCTGGTACCCGTCGACCGACCCGACGCAGAGCTCGCAGTCGGTGCGTGACAACGCCGAGGGCTACTTCCTGACCGCGGCGGACATGCGCTGGTTCTACGAGCAGTACCTGCCCGGCGGCTCGGACGACCCGCATGTCGACCTCCAGCACGCCGACGTCGCCGGGGTCGCGCCCGCTGTCGTCGCGACCGCCCAGTTCGACCCGCTGCGCGACGAGGGCGACGCCTACGCCGAACGGCTGCGCGCCGCCGGGGTCACCGTCACCCACGTCCCCGGGCCGGGCCTGATCCACGGGTACGCGGCGTTCATCGGGCTCGTCGCGGCCGCCGACGCCGCCGGTGCCACGGCTCTCGGTGCGCTCGGGGACCTGCTGAAAGCGGCCCCCTGACAGCGGTCCGTGCGGGGTCAGGCCCGGGGGAGCGCGTCGCGCCAGGCGATCCAGTCGCGCAGCAGCCCCAGGTCGTAGCGGGGGCCGCCGACGCCGATCGTGAACAGCGTGACCCCGGCGGCGAGCATCGCGTCGGCGACCTCCTCCGGCGCCGACTGCACCCCCGCCGAGCGGGCGATCGCCGCGGGGTCACGGCCCACGTCGGCGCAGTGCTCGTCGAGCACCCGGCTCTTGTGCGCGATCGTCTCGGCGTCACCGAAGCCGTGCCAGATGTCGGCGTGCTCGGCGGTGCAGCGCAACGTCTTCCTCTCCCCACCGCCGCCGACGAGGATCGGGATGGTCCGCGTCGGGGGCGGGTTGAGCCGTTCCCAGCGGGCCTGGATGCGGGGCAGCGCGTCGGCCAGGGTGGCCAGCCGCGAGCCCGGGGTGCCGAAGTCGTAGCCGTACTCGTCGTAGTCGCGGCGGAACCAGCCCGCCCCGATGCCCAGGATCAGCCGCCCGCCGCTGATGTGATCCACGGTGCGGGCCATGTCGGCCAGCAGCTCCGGGTTGCGGTACCCGGCGCACGACACGAGGGCCCCGATCTCGACGCGCTCCGTCGCCTCCGCCCAGGCGCCCAGCATCGTCCAGCACTCGAAGTGCTTGCCGTCGGCGTCTCCGCGCAGCGGGAAGAAGTGGTCCCAGTTGAAGACGACGTCGACCCCCGCCTCCTCGGCCTCGGCGACCGCGGCCCGGATGCGGGCGTAGTCGGCGTGCTGGGGCTGGAGCTGGACGCCGATCCGGACGGGCGGGTGCGCGGCGGCGCCTGCGGCCGGCGCGGCGTCGGGACCCGATCGCGGCGTGGTCCGGGTCGCGCTGCCCGCCGCGGCGGTCGTCGCCGCGTCCGGGTGGAACCGCCGCGTCAGGAACGCGTCGAGGGCCTTCGCCCCGAACGCGAGCCCCAGGAAGAGCACCGCGATCACGGCACAGTTGATCGCGACGCGCCCGTAGCCCAGCTCGCCGACGTCGACGAACGGGTACGGGTACCAGGGCGCGTTGGGGCCCCAGTCGGTCACCGCGCCCCTGACCAGCGTGAACGCCAGCCACAGGATCGGGTAGATCGTCGACAGGAGGACCGTCGTGGTGTCCACCAGGCCGCGCGGCCCGAACACCAGCCAACCCAGCACCGCCATGATCGGGACGACCACGTGCAGCAGCAGGTTCGCCAGCCACGCCGCGCCGGACAGGTCGAACAGCGGCGCAAGCACCAGGTTGTAGACGATGCCCGTCACCGCGATGCCCAGCACCGCGTCGAGGTGCAGCACGCGCAGCAGCCGCGGGTACGGGCCCTGGCGCAGTGCGATCGCCGCGAACGTGATCCCGACCAGCAGGTTCGACAGGATCGTGAAGAACGCCAGCATGTTCGCCAGCCGCTCACCGGGTGTGTCGAACAGCGAGTACGGATTGCCCTGCGCCGCGACGACCGCCTGGATCACGATGGCGACCACCACCACGACCGCCGTCGCGGCGAACCACATGCGTCCGACGGCCGAGGTGCGGATCATGCCGGGCAAACTACTGGGCCCACGCCGTCGCGGACAGTTCCCGGCCCGGTGCGCCGGGTCCGGTGTGGGGCGGATCGCCCTGGTGCGACCGACGGATCGTCACGGCCGCGGAACGTCCACGACACGACCCTGCAACACGGGTCACGTCGGATGGCGGGTGGAGGTGGAGCGTGCCGGACGTGCCAGATCGCGGACCCGACGACGGGGGACCGGTCGTCGGGCGGACCGGTGCCCGCTTCGGCGGAGCCCCGCGGCGTCGGCGGGAGGCCCGGGAGAAGCCGGCCGCCGCCCCCGAGGAGCCCGCGACCGCGGCGATCCCCGTCCCCGGACCCGAGCTCCCCGGCGACGGAGCGCGGCTGTCGGTCCGGCCCTACGTCCTCACCGGTGGGCGGACACACGCGCCGGTCGACCTCGGGCTGGAGACGCTTGTCGGCACCCGGCCCGGCGCCGGTCCGGCGGTGCCCTCGCCCGCCCACCGCGCCGTCCTCGACCGGTGCGCCGTCGCCTGCTCCGTGACCGAGGTCGCCGCGACCGTCGGTGTTCCGCTCGGGGTGGCGCGCGTCCTGATCGGCGACCTCGTCGCCGCCGGCGCCCTGCACGTCCACGGCACCGCGACGGCCGCGGCACCCGACCAGGCCCTGCTCGCCCGCGTCCTCGACGGCCTGCGCCGGCTCTGACCGGCCCGTCCGCCCGGTCAGGTTCGCGGCCGTCCCGGGGTGCGCGTCTCCGCGGGGTGTGGCACAACCGGCGGATGGACGACGATCTCCTCCCGCCCCCGCTGCCGGAGGTCCCGCCGCAGTACCGGACCGACGCCCGCGTCGCGCTCCAGGCCACCGCCCGCCGGTTCGCGATGGACCGGGTGCTCCCCGTCGCGAACGAGCTCGACCCGCAGAAGGGCGAGATCCCGCGGTCGCTGCTCGCGGAGATGGGGGAGCTGGGGTTCTTCGGCATCACCGTCGGCACCGAGTACGGCGGCCTCGGCCTCGGCGCCTACGAGTACTGCATGGTGGCCGAGGAGCTGGCGCGGGCGTGGATGAGCGTCGGCAGCATCATCGCCCGTGCCCAGGGCGCCGGGACCGGTGTCGGCGACGCCCAGCGCCGCGCGGAGCTGTTGGCGCGCAGCGCGCGGGGGGAGTGGATCGGGGCGATCGCGCTGTCGGAACCCGACGCCGGGTCCGACCTCGCGGCCGTCTCCACCCGGGCCGAGCGCCACGGCGACGACTTCGTCCTCACCGGGCGCAAGCGCTGGATCGGCAATGCGAAGGCGGCGGACTTCATCCAGGTGCTCGTGCGCACCGCCGACCCGGAGCCGGGGGAGAAGCGGTCGGCCGGGCTGGCGACGTTGCTCGTGGAGAAGGACCCGGGAACGTTCCCGGCCGGGCTCACCGGCTCGCCGATCGACAAGATCGGCTATCACGGCTTCGTCACATGGGACCTGGAGTTCGACGGGCTGCGCGTGCCCGCGGCCAACGAGATCACCGCGGGTGGGTTCGCCGAGACGCAGCGCTGGCTGACGATCGCACGCGTCCACACGGCGGCCCGCGCGGTGGGGCTGGCGCGCGCGGCGGTGGAGGACTGCATCGCGTACCTGCAGCAGCGCCGGCAGTTCGAGCGTCCGATCGGCGACTTCCAGGCGGTCCGGTTCACCTTGGCCCGGATGGCGGCGCGGGTGGAGCAGGCGCGGGCGTTCTACCAGCACGTCGCGCACCTGATCGACCTCGGCGAGCCGTGCGGGCGCGAGGCCGCGATGGTCAAGTTGCTGGCCACGGAGATGGCCGCGGAGGTCACCGGTGACGGCATCCAGCTGCACGGCGGCAACGGCTACACCACCGAGCACCAGGTGGACCGCACTGGCGCGACGCCCGGCTGACGACCATCTTCGAAGGGACCAGCGAGATCCAGGCGAAGATGATCGCGGACCGGCTGCTGCCGCGCAGCGACATCGGCTGACCACACGATGTGAACGACCGATTGACAGGCCGGCTGGTGATCCCACATCACGCAAGGTATCTTGCGTGATGTGGTAGCTCCCGCACCGCCGCTGCTGCCGGTGTTCCGCAGCCGACTCCAGGGCGATCTGCTGGCCGTCCTCCTCGTCGTGCCCGGCACCGAGCTGACGCTCACCGCCCTCGCCACCCGCACCGGAGGATCACTCGCCGCCGTCCAGCGCGAGGCCACCCGCCTCGAGGACGCCGGCATCCTGCGCTCGCGCCGCATCGGCAACGCCCGGCTCGTCTCCGCCGACCCCGCCTCGCCCGCGGTCGCGCCCCTCGCCGAGCTCGTGACGCTGAGCTTCGGCCCGGTGCAGGTGCTCGCCGAGGAATTCGCCGACGTCGACGGGATCGACGTCCTCGAGGTGTTCGGGTCGTGGGCCGCGCGGCACCGGGGGGAACGCGGCGCACCCCCGGCCGACGTCGACGTCCTCGTCGTCGGCACCCCCGACCGCGACGCCGTCCACGACGCGGCGACCCGCGCCGAGGAACGGATCGGCCTGCCCGTCAACGCGACCGTCGTCGCCCCCGGCCGCTGGGGGACCGGTGCCGACGGGTTCGTGACCCGCGTCCGCGAGTCGCCACGGGTGCCGGTCCCGCGCGGGTAGGTTCGCCCGGTGGACCGGCAGGGGCAGCGCGAGCTCGACGCCCTGCTCGCGGCCGGCCGGCTCGAACGCGTGCCCGCCGATCCCGAGGCCGCGGCCCGTGCGGTCGCGTCGGCGCGCCGGCACCTGGAGTCGGCGCGCACCCTCGCCGACGACGACCCCGACCTCGCCTACACCGCCCTCTACGACGCCATGCGCAAGGCCTGCGCCGCGCTGCTCGCCGCGCAGGGGCTGCGGGCGACCAGCAGGGGAGGGCACCTGGCGGTGCAGCGCGCGGTCGTCGCCATGCACGCCCGCGCCGAGGCGCTGCGGCCCTTCGACCGGGTCCGTCGGCGTCGCAACGAGGTCGAGTACCTCGGGGGAGAGGTCCACCCCGACGACGTCGACGCCGACCTCCCTGCCGCCACCCGGGTCGTGGAGTTCGTGGCGGCGAGGCTGCGCCGCCCGGACTGACCCCGCCCGCCGGCACTCGGCGGCAGCCCCCCTCGATGACAACGAATCATTGACGCGACTCGGGCGATCCAGCTCCGGACACTGACGTCGAACTGGTCTGGACCATGATCGAACCAGCCTGGAGTCGAACTCGGCGAACTCGTCGGGGTCCGCCCGGTCCGCGTTCGCAGACGGTCGTGAGTGGCAATAGTGGCTATAGCCACTATTGCCACTCACGGGCTCACTCGCCGGGGGAGAGGGCGGGCGGGTCCTTGGGGCGACCGCCGCGGCGCATGTCGCCGGTCGTCGTGCGGCGTCCAGGGTCGATGAGGCGTTTCCACTTCGCGTGCGCGGCCTGCCGGCTGGACAGCTGCGCCTCGACGGCGTGGGCCACCTGCGCCCAGGTCATGCCGTCGGAGCGCAGGCCGCGGATGAGGTCGCGCTCGTAGTAGTCGGCCAGCCGTCGCATCTCCTGGACCAGGGCGTACCAGACGGCGATCCCGCTGTGCGGCAACGCGTCCTTCGCGGCGAGCTCCTTGAGCCGGTCGAGCTGCTCGACCAGGGACGGCTCGCCGGAGTCGGGAAAGGGCCCGGCTTTGGCCAGCCAGCGCTGGGCTTCGTCGTACTTCATGTGTAAACCATACATTGACACGCCCAACACAGAAGTGTGCCGCGCCGAGGGCTGGGACCGAATCCTTCCGATCCCAGCCGACACGAACCGCTACGAGGGGAGCGCCCAGTCCGTCGCGTCGGAGACGCCGGTGACCCAGACGACGGCCTCGCCGGCCTCGTCGGAGGCCGCGAGGTCGACCTCGGCCGTGATGGCCCAGTCGCGGTCGCCCGCGGGGTCGTCGAGGACCTGGCGGACGCGCCAGCGCTCCGGCTCGGCCTCGATCGTCACCAGCTTGGGCCCCCGGGCGTCGGGGCCGGTGCCGATGTCGTCGTGCAGGTCCCAGTACGGGGCGAACGCCTCCTGCCAGGCGGCGGCGTCCCAGCCGGCGTCCTTGTCGAGCTCGCCGAGCAGGTCCCAGCGCCGCAGGGCGGCGAGCTCGACGCGGCGGAACAGCGCGTTGCGCACCAGGACCCGGAAGGCCCGGACGTTGCGGGTGACACCGGCCGGGCCCTGGTCCAGCGACGGCGGTGTGGGTTCGTCGCCGGCCCCGGCGCCCGCGGCGAGGGCCTCCCACTCGTCGAGGAGGCTGGAGTCGACCTGGCGGACGAGCTCGCCGAGCCATTCGACGAGGTCTGTGAGCTCCTCGGTCTTGGCCTCGTCGGGGACGGTCTGGCGCAGCGCGCGGTAGGCGTCGGCGAGGTAGCGCAGGACAAGGCCCTCGGAGCGGGCGAGCTGGTAGAAGCCGACGTACTCGACGAACGTCATCGACCGCTCGGACATGTCGCGCACGACGGACTTGGGGGAGAGCCGGGCGTCGGCGACCCAGGGGTGGCCGCGGCGGTAGGTCTCGAGCGCCGCGTCGAGGCTCTCGGCCAGAGGCTTGGGGTAGGTGACGTCCTCGAGCAGCGTCATGCGCTCCTCGTACTCGATGCCGTCGGCCTTCATCTTCTGGACGGCGTCGCCGCGCGCCTTGTTCTCCTGCGCGTACAGGACCTGGCGGGGGTCGTCGAGGGTGGCCTCGATGGTGGAGAGGACGTCGAGGGCGTAGGTGGGGGACTCCCGGTCGAGGAGCTCGACGGCGGCGAGGGCGAAGGGGGACAACGGCTGGTTGAGGGCGAAGTCGAGCTGGAGGTCGCCGACGACGCGGACACGACGCCCCTCGGCGTCGGGCGACGGCAGCTCCTCGACGACGCCGGAGTCGCGCAGGGCCCGGTAGATCGCGATGGCGCGCAGGATGTGCTTGCGCTGCCGGTCGCGGGGCTCGTGGTTGTCCTCGAGCAGGTGCCGCATGGCGGCGAAGGCGTCGCCCGGGCGGGAGACGACGTTGAGCAGCATCGAGTGCGTGACCACGAAGTGGCTGGTGAGCGCCTCGGGCTGGGCGGTCTGGAGGCGTTCGAAGCTCTTCTCGCTCCAGCCGACGAAACCCTCCGGCGGCTGCTTGCGGACGATCCGCTTGCGCTTCTTGGCGTCGTCGCCGGCGCGGGCGAGCAGCCGTGCGTTCTCGACCTCGTGGTCGGGCGCCTCCGCGACGACGGTGCCGACGGTGTCGTAGCCGGCCCGGCCGGCGCGGCCGGCGATCTGGTGGAACTCGCGGGCCTTCAGGCCGCGCACGCGCACACCGTCGTACTTGGTGAGCGCGGTGAACAGCACCGTCCGGATGGGGACGTTGATGCCGACGCCGAGGGTGTCGGTGCCGCAGATGACCTTGAGCAGGCCGGCCTGTGCGAGCGTCTCGACGAGGCGTCGGTAGCGCGGCAGCATCCCGGCGTGGTGGACGCCGATGCCGTGGCGGACCAGCCGGGACAGGGTCTTGCCGAACCCGGCGGTGAACCGGAACGCGCCGATGAGGTCGGCGATGGCGGCCTTGTCCTCCTTGGAGGAGACGTTGACGCTCATCAGCGACTGCGCGCGTTCGACGGCGGCCTGCTGGGTGAAGTGCACGACGTAGACGGGCGCCTCGTGGGTCTGCAGCAGCTCGTCGATCGTCTCGTGCAGCGGCGTGAGGACGTAGCGGTAGTTCAGCGGGACGGGCCGCTCCACCGACGTGATCACCGCGGTCTGCCGTCCGGTGCGGCGGGTGAGGTCGTCGCGGAAGAACGTGACGTCGCCCAGGGTGGCGCTCATCAGCAGGAACTGTGCCTGCGGCAGCTCGATCAGCGGGACCTGCCACGCCCAGCCGCGCGAGGGGTCGGCGTAGAAGTGGAACTCGTCCATGATCACGGAGCCGACGTCGGCGCCCTTACCGCCGCGCAGCGCGATGTTGGCGAGGATCTCGGCGGTGCAGCAGATGATCGGCGCGGTCTCGTTGACGGCGGCGTCGCCGGTCAGCATGCCGACCTTGTCGGCGCCGAAAACCGCGCACAGCGCGAAGAACTTCTCGCTGACCAGCGCCTTGATCGGCGCTGTGTAGAACGTCCGCTCGCCGCGGGCCAGCGCGACGGCGTGTGCGGCGATGGCGACGAGCGACTTCCCGGAGCCCGTGGGCGTCGACAGGATGACGTTGGCGCCCGTGACCAGCTCCAGCAGCGCCTCCTCCTGCGCCGGGTAGAGCGACAGGCCCTGCTCCTCGAACGCCCACTCGGCGAAGGTCTCGACGAGGGCGTCGGGGTCGTCGGGGGAGGGCAGCCGGTCGGCGAGGGTGCTGGTCATGATGGGTCGATCGTCCCCCGCGGACGGAGTCGGTGCGGCGCCGGGGTCTCCGGGGGCCGCCGGTGTGCGCCGAGCGGGTGAACGGCGGCAGTGGCGGCCTGATCCGGGAACGGTTGTCGCAGGTCACGGCGATCCGGCGCGCATCCGATGCCGCGGAGCCGACCGTTCGGCGCTCCCGGAGCACCAGTTGATCTCCGTTCGTCCCGTCGTGGCGTCCGTACGGCCGACGGGCGGCATTCAGGGCGGGGAGCGCGAACTACGCTGAGCGACGTGATGGGCCGGGCCGGCACGGGCGGGATGCCCGATCTCGTGCCGCCGATGCAGGCGGCCACCGGGGAGCTGCCGACCGGCCCGGGATGGGCCGTCGAGTTCGCGTGGGACGGGCTGCGCTGCATCGCCTACGCGCGCCCCGGCCGTGTCCGGCTGCTCACGGCCCGGGACCGGTCGGTCACCTCGGCGTTCCCGGAGCTGCACGTGCTGGCGGGCAAGGCCCCGCGCGACGGGGTCATCCTCGACGGGACGGTCGTCGCGCTCGACGACGCGGGTGTGCCGAGCAGGCGGTTGCTGATGCGCCGCACGGCGACGCAGCGGCCGAGCGCGTCGCTGGTGACCGAGGTGCCGGTGGGCTTCTTCGTCAGCGACCTGCTGTGGCTCGACGGCGAGCCGACGACGGCGCTGCCCTACCAGCGGCGCCGTGAGCTGGTCGACGATCTCGGGTTGGCCGAGCAGCCGGTCGTGCTGTCGCCGTCGTGGCCCGCGGGCGACGCCGGGCACGTGCTGGCCACGGCACGGCGCTACGGACTCGACGGCGTGTACGCGAAGCGGCTCGACTCGGCCTACCAGCCGGGGCGGCGGTCGCGGAACTGGTTGCGCGTGCCGCTGCGGCAGTCCCGGCAGGTCGTCGTCGGCGGGTGGACGCCGGCGTCGCCCGACCGGCCCGACACGGTGGCCGCGTTGCTGCTGGGTGTCCCGGGCGCGGCGGGGCTGCGCTACGTCGGCCGGGTGGGCCTGGGTGCGGGCGCCCCGCGCGCGGCGGTGACCGCGCTGCTGCCCGACCTGGGTACCGACGACTCGGCGTTCGCGGGCGGGGTGCCCGCCAGCGTGGCGCGCGATGCCAGGTGGGCCGTGCCGCGGCTGGTCGGGCAGGTCGAGTTCACGGAGTGGACGGCCGGCGGGCGGCTGCGGCTGCCGGTGTGGCGCGGTCTCGTCGCCCCCGAGGACGTCGAGGACGGCCTGTGGGACGACGGGTTCGCCGACGACGAGCGCTGGGACGCCGGTGACGGCTCCGAGGCGCGGACGGTCGACCTCGACGGCCCGGAGGACGCGCCTGCAGGACCGGCGACCGCGCCGCCGCCCCCCGAGCCCGCCGCGCCTGCGGGCCCGGAGCCGGCCGCGCGGGTGCAGGCCCGTCGGCTGGAGCAGCACTTCGTCTACAACTCGCTGAACACCATCGCATCGCTCGTGCGCACCGACCCGGGCCGGGCCCGCGAGCTGCTGCTGGGCTTCGCCGACCTGACCCGCGCGGCCGACCGCCCCACCGACGACACGATCACCCTGCGCGACGAGCTCGACTCCGTGCGCGCCTACCTCCAGCTCGAACATGCCCGCTTCGGCAAGCGGCTCACGGCGGCGGTGTCGTCGGCACCCGGTCTCGACGACCTCCCGGTCACCTCGATGGAGGTGCTCGCCCAGGTCAGGGCCGTCGTTCAGGAGGTCGTGGAACCGCGCCCCGAGGGCGGCGGGGTCAGCGTGGAGGCGGCCGCGGACGGCGAGCACTGCGTCGTCACGATCACCGAGACGGCCACCGCACGGACGTGGACGATCCGCCCCGCCGTCGCGACCCTCTAGGAGCGCTGTGTGAACGGGCAGTGTTCAACGGTCCGTCGCGCGACCGTGATGATCGAGAGATACGGTGCCGCCATGCTCGGTCTGCCGGACGCCACGCGCGCCTGCCTGTTCGATCTCGACGGGGTCCTCACGGACACCGCGAGCGTCCACGCCGCGGCGTGGAAGCAGATGTTCGACGACTTCCTGCGCGCCCGCTCGGAGCGCACGGGTGAGCCGTTCCGGCCGTTCGACCTGTCGGCCGACTACGGCTCGTACGTCGACGGCCGGCCGCGGATGGAGGGCACGGCCGGGTTCCTGCGCTCCCGCGGGATCGAGCTGCCCCAGGGTGGCCCGGACGACGGCCCCTCGGCCGACACGATCTGGGGCCTGTCGACCCGCAAGAACGACCTGGTCCAGGAGAAGATCAAGACCGACGGTGTCGACGTCTACCCGGGCTCGGTGCGCTTCCTGAAGGCGGTGCGCGAGGCCGGGCTGAGCACGGCGGTGGTGTCGTCGTCGGCCAACGCCGAGCAGGTCCTGGAGGTCTCCGACCTCGCGCAGTACGTCGACCACCGGGTCGACGGCGTCACCGCGAAGGAGCGGTCGCTGCCCGGCAAGCCCGCGCCCGACACGTTCCTGGCCGCTGCGGCCGACCTCGGGGTCGGCGTCGGCGAGGCCGTCGTGTTCGAGGACGCGCTCGCCGGGGTCGCGGCGGGCCGCGCGGGTGGGTTCGTCGCCGTCGTCGGGGTGAACCGGCTCGACCAGGCCGCGGCGCTGCGCGAGCACGGCGCGACCGTCGTCGTCGACGACCTGGCGGAGCTGCTGGACGGGGAGGGCCGGTGACCGCCGCGGAGTTCGGACGGCCGTTCACGGTCGAGCCCTGGTGCGTGCGCGAGCCGGCACTGCACCTGGAGGCGATGGGCCAGACCGAGTCGGTGTTCGCGCTGTCCAACGGCCACATCGGCATGCGCGGCAACCTCGACGAGGGCGAGCCGCACGCCATCCCCGGCACCTACCTGAACTCGTTGTACGAGCGGCGGCCGCTGCCCTATGCGGAGGGCGGCTACGGCTACCCGGAGTCGGGCCAGACGATCATCAACGTCACCAACGGCAAGCTGATCCGGCTGCTGGTCGACGACGAGCCGTTCGACCTGCGCTACGGCAACCTGTCGCGGCACGAGCGGGTGCTCGACCTGCAGGCCGGGACGCTCACCCGTGAGGTCGAGTGGGCCTCGCCCGCCGACAGGACGATCCGCGTCCGCAGCACCCGGCTGGTGTCGCTGACGCAGCGGGCGATCGCGGCGATCTGTTACGAGGTCGAGGCCGTCGACGCGCCGACGACGCTCGTCGTGCAGTCCGAGCTCGTCGCCAACGAGCAGCTCCCGCAGCGCGCCAACGGCGATCCCCGCGTCGACGCCGCGCTGGCCGAGCCGCTGGTGTCCGAGCAGCACCGTAGCGAGAGCGCCGGCGCCACGCTCGTGCACCAGACCCGGCAGTCGGGTCTGCGCCTCGCCGCGGCGATGGACCACGAGGTGTACGGCCCCGACTCGACGCAGACGTCGTCGGAGGCCACCGAGGACATCGGCCGCACCACGGTGATCGCCCGGCTCAAACCCGGGGAGACCCTGCGGATCGTCAAGTATCTGTCCTACGGCTGGTCGTCGCGGCGGTCGCTGCCCGCGGTGCACGACCAGGTCCGCGCGGCGCTGGCCGCGGCCCGGTTCACCGGCTGGGAGGGGCTGCTCGCCGAGCAGCGCGCCTACCTCGACGAGTTCTGGATCACCGCCGACGTCGAGATCGACGGCGACGCCGAGCTGCAGCAGGCCGTGCGGCTCGCGGTGTTCCACGTCCTGCAGGCCGGCGCCCGCGCCGAGCGGCGCGCCATCGGCGCCAAGGGCCTCACCGGTGACGGCTACGACGGCCACACCTTCTGGGACACCGAGACCTTCGCGCTGCCCGTGCTGTCGCACCTCGCCCCCGACGCGGCGGCCGACGCGCTGCGCTGGCGGCGCTCGATCCTGCCACAGGCGATGGAGCGGGCCGAGCAGCTCGGGCTGGCGGGCGCGGCGTTCCCGTGGCGGACGATCCGCGGCCACGAGTGCTCCGGCTACTGGCCCGCAGGCACCGCGGCGTTCCACATCAACGCCGACATCGCCGACGCCGTCCGCCGCCACGTCGCCGCCACGGGCGACCTCGAGTTCGAACGCGAGGTCGGCCTCGAGCTGCTGGTGCAGACGGCCCGGCTGTGGCGCTCGCTGGGCCACCACGACTCGGCGGGCCAGTTCCGCATCGACGGCGTGACCGGCCCCGACGAGTACACCGCGATCGTCGACAACAACGTGTACACGAACCTCATGGCGCAGCTGAACCTGCGCTACGCCGCCGACGTCGCCGCCCGCAACCCGCGTGTCGCGTCCCGGCTCGGGGTGAACGCGGAGGAGATGGCCAGCTGGCGCGACGCCGCCGCGTCCATGCGCATCCCGTTCGACGAGGTGCTCGGGGTGCACCCGCAGTCAGAGGGGTTCACCGACCACCAGATCTGGGACTTCGAGAACACGCCCGAGAAGAAGTACCCGCTGCTGCTGAACTACCCGTACTTCGACCTGTACCGCAAGCAGGTGATCAAGCAGGCCGACCTGGTGCTGGCCATGCAGCTGCAGCCGGACGCGTTCACACCGGAGCAGATGGCCCGCAACTTCGCCTACTACGAGGCGATCACGGTGCGGGACTCGTCGCTGTCGGCGGCCACGCAGGCCGTCGTCGCGGCCTGGACCGGGCACCTCGACCTGGCCTACGACTACTTCGCCGAGGCCGCGCTCGTCGACCTCGGGGACCTGGCGGGCAACACCGACCACGGTATGCACATCGCGTCGATGGCCGGGACCTGGAACGCCGTCGCCTCCGGGTTCGGCGGGATGCGCACCGACCGCGACGGCATCTCCTTCGCGCCGCGGTTGCCGTCCCCGTTGCCGCGCATCTCGTTCGGGGTGCTGTGGCAGGGCCGGTCGCTGCGGGTCACGATGACCGCCGACGAGGTCGAGTACCGGCTGGTCAGCGGCCCGCCGATGCGGCTGCGCCACCACGGTGAGCCGCTCGCGCTGGCCGACGCCCCGGTGGTGCGGGACATGCCGCCGGTGCCGACCGTCGAGCCCGTCGAGCAGCCCCACGGCCGCGGCCCGCGCCGCCGTCACCCCGGCTGACCCGCGCAGGGCCGCGCCAACGGCTCAGGTGCCGCCCATCCGGCGGCGCAGCCGGGCCAGGGTGCGGGCCAGCAGCCGGGAGACGTGCATCTGGGAGATGCCCACCTCGTCGGCGATCTGGGTCTGGGTCATGCCCGCGAAGAACCGCAGCACGACGATGGTGCGTTCCCGGGCGGGGAGCTCGTCGAGCAGCGGTGCCAGGGTCTGGCGGTAGTCGACCTTCTCCAGCTCGGCGTCGGCGACGCCGAGGGTGTCGCTGAGCTGGGACTCCGAGCCGGCGACGAGTTCGTCGAGCGACGTCGACCGGTACACCTGACGGGCCTCCAGCCCGGAGATGACGTCCTCGACGGGCAGGTCGAGGTGCTCGGCGATCTCGGTGGGCCGGGGCGCCCGCCCGAGGTCCTGGGCCAGCGCCCCGACGGCGCCGTTGATGGCGCTCTGCAGCTCCTTGAGCCGGCGCGGCACCCGCATCGACCACGTCCGGTCCCGGAAGTGGCGGCGTACCTCACCGGTGATGGTCGGCACGGCGTAGGAGAGGAAGTCGACACCGCGGCCGGGATCGAAGCGGTCGACGGCGTTGATGAGCCCGACGGTGCCGGCCTGCTCGAGATCGTCGACGGGCTCGCCGCGGCCCGCGAACCGGCGCGCGATGTGCGCGACGACGGGCAGGTGGCCGGTGACGAGCCGTTCGCGCAGGTCGGCGCGGCGCGGGTCGCCGTCGCCGAGGTGCACGAGCTCGTCGAAGAGGGGGGCGAGGTGGTCGTAGCCGTCGCGCGTGCCGCCGTCCCCGGGCCCGTCGGGGGCAGGGGGGTCGAGGGACGCCCGGTCAGTCACGGGGCCCCGGTCGGGGCCGGCGGCGCGACGGCGGTTGACTGCGCACGCGCTGATCTACCCTCGGCGCCCGCCGCGGTAAACCCGTGCGCTGGTACGTTGGACAGTCGCCCGGCCGGGCTGTGTCACGTCGGCGGGCGATCCGTCACGTCGCCCGCGAAGGTAGTCGCACTGGTGTCCAACAGCGTGTCCCACGACAGCGATCCCGTTCCCGCGGACCGTCCGGGGATCCCCGACACCGATCCCGACGTGGCGTTGGCGCACGAGCGGGACTACGTGGAGATGCTCTACCAGCGTCTCGACGCCCGGCGGGTGGAGACCGCGCGCCGGTTGCACGACGTGCTGCACGGCGAGACCGTCGGCACTCCGCAGGCCTTGACCGAGCGCGACGCAGCCGCCGCGATGTACACCGACCGGTTGGCCGCGCTGCGCGCTGCCGAGCACGGGCTCGCCTTCGGCCGGCTCGACGCCGACGGCGGCGAGGTCCGCTACGTCGGCCGGCTCGGGCTGCTCGACGAGGAGAACGAGTACGAGCCGCTGCTGATGGACTGGCGCGCCCCTGCGGCGCAGCCGTTCTACACGGCGACGGCGGCGTCGCCGGAGGGGATGCGGCGGCGCCGGCACCTGCGGACGCGGCGGCGCACGGTCGTCGCGATCGACGACGAGGTGCTCGACCTGGCCGACGCGGCGGCGCGGGGGAACCAGTCGGGGCTGACCAGCGAGGCCGCCCTGATGGCGGCGGTGACGCAGGCGCGCACCGGACGCATGGGCGACATCGTCGCGACGATCCAGGCCGAGCAGGACCGCATCATCCGGTCGAAGCCGTCCGGCGTGCTGGTGGTGCAGGGCGGGCCGGGTACGGGCAAGACGGCGGTGGCGCTGCACCGTGCGGCGTACCTGCTCTACACCCACCGCGACCGGCTGGCGCGGCGCGGCGTGCTGGTCGTGGGCCCGAACCCGACGTTCCTGCGCTACATCGGGCAGGTCCTGCCGTCGCTGGGTGAGACGAGCGTCGTGCTGGCGACGGTCGCGCGGCTGTTCCCGGGCCTGCACGCCCGCCGCGTCGAGGCCCCGGAGGCCGCGCAGCTCAAGGGCGGCGTGGAGATGGCGGCGGTCGTCGCCGCGGCGGTGCGCGACCGGCAGCAGGTGCCGCGCAAGCCCATCCACCTCGTCGTGGAGCAGCAGCAGGTCCGCCTCGACCGCGATGTCGCGAACCAGGCGCGGACGCGGGCGCGGCGGTCGCGCAAGCCGCACAACGAGGCCAAGCGGATCTTCCGCACCGAGGCGATCAGGCTGCTGGCCCAGCAGGTCATGAACACCCTCGGCGGGCGCGGCCTGCTCGGGCGGGCCGACCTGGAGGACATCCGCGAGGAGTTGGGGGAGAGCCCCGAGCTTGCGCGCGAGCTCGACGCGCTGTGGCCGACGCTGTCGGCCGAGCAGCTGCTCACCGACCTGTTCTCCGACCGGCGCCGGCTCAACTCGGTTGCCCGGCGGCTGCGGGCCGAGGACCGGGAGCTGCTGTACCGGCCTGTGGCGGCCGCGGACGTGGAGCCCGACGACCGCTGGACCCCGGCCGACGTGCCGCTGCTCGACGAGGCTGCCGAGCTCCTCGGCGACGACGGGGCGGCGGCCGCCGCGGCCGCGGCGGCGGCGCTGCGGGAGGAGGTCGAGTATGCCCAGGGGGTGCTCGACGTCCTCGACCTCGAGGAGGACCTCGACCCGGAGTTGTTGCGCGCCACCGACATCGTCGACGCCGACCGGCTGGCCGAGCGCCAGCAGGTGCGTCGCTACGACACGACGGCCGACCGCGCCGAGGCCGACCGTGAGTGGACCTACGGGCACGTGATCATCGACGAGGCGCAGGAGCTGTCGGCGATGGCGTGGCGGCTGGTGATGCGCCGGGTGCCGAGCCGGTCGATGACGATCGTCGGCGACATCGCGCAGACCGGGGACCGGTCGGGTGCGCGGTCGTGGGACGAGGTGCTGGGGCCGTTCGTCGCGAAGCGGTGGCGGCTGGAGCAGCTGACGGTCAACTACCGCACGCCCGCCGAGATCGCCGACATCGCCGACGACGTGCTCGCCGAGATCGAGCCGTCGCTGGCCCCACCGCGATCGGTGCGCAGCACCGGGGTGCCGCCGCGGGCGGTGCGGATCGCCGCGGGCTCCCTCGACGGTACCGACGGCGTGCTGGCCGATCTGGTCGCCCAGGAGCGGGAAGCCGTCGGCGAAGGCAGGGTCGTCGTGCTGGCGCCGGCCGCGCGGGTCGAGGCGCTGCGGGCCGCGCTGGTCCCGGACACGGTGGCGGCCGTGGCCGACCCCGAGGCCGCGGATCTCGACGCGCCCGTCGTGGTGCTGACGATCACCGCGTCGAAGGGCCTGGAGTTCGACTCGGTGCTGCTCGTCGAGCCCGGCGAGGTGCTGTCCGAGTCGCCGCGCGGCGCCAACGACCTCTACGTGGCGCTGACCCGGGCCACGCAGCGGTTGACGGTCGCGCACGCGGGGGAGCTGCCGCGGATGCTCAAGCGCCTGCAGCACCGCTGATCGTCTCGCCGCCGGCGGCGTTCACGAGGGCTCCACCGCCTCGACGACGCCGTCGCAGGCCCGGGCGGTGACGCGCAGCCCGTCGCCGAGCCGGTCGATGGGCTGGTGGTGCAGGCAGCGCACCCGGGCGTGCTCGCCGAGCAGTCGGCCGGCGAGCGACCCGGCGTCGAGGTCGACGTCGACGGCCGCGAACTCCGGCGGGGCCGCCCCGTGGGCGGTGGTGCCGACGAGCTCGGGCACGTGCTGGTGCAGCGTCCCGCCCAGGGCGACGTCGAGCAGCTGCGCGCCCCGGCACACCCCGAGGACGGGGATGGCGCGGTCGATCGCGGCCCACCACGGGCGTCCGATTGATCGACTCCACGCTGCCGACGCTATGCCGGGTCGGCGGCGAGCGTCTCCAGGATCTGGTCGCCGTAGCGGGCGAGCTTGGCCTCGCCGACGCCGTTGACGCGGCCCAGCTCGGCCAGCGTGGTGGGGGCGCCGGTGGCGATGTCGCGCAGCGTGGCGTCGTGGAAGATCACGTAGGCGGGGACGCCCTGTTCCTTGGCCGCGGCACCGCGCCAGGCTCGCAGCCGTTCGAACACCCCGGCCGCCTCGGCGGGTAGGGCCACGGCCGCGGCGGCCGAGCGGCTGCGCGAGGACCGGGCGGGCCGCTCCGGATCGCGGCGCAGCGCCACCTCCCGGTCGCCGCGCAGCACGTCGCCGCTGGACTCGGTGAGCGACAACGTCTGGTACGCCCCGCCGACGGCGAGCAGCTCGCGGGCCAGGAGCTGGCGGATCACGGTGCGCCACTCCACGTCGCGCAGCTCGGTGCCGACGCCGAACACCGACAGCTCGTCGTGGCGGTGCTGGGTGACCTTCGGGGTCTGCTTGCCGACGAGGATGTCGACGATCTGGCCCGCGCCGAAGCTCTGGTTGCGTTCCTTCTTGAGCCGCCACACCGTCGAGAGCACCTTCTGGGCGGCAATGGTGCCGTCCCAGGTCTGCGGCGGCGTCAGGCACGTGTCGCAGTTACCGCACGGCTCGCCGGCCTGCCCGAAGTAGGCGAGCAGGTTCACCCGCCGGCACTCGACGGTCTCGCACAGGGCGAGCATCGCGTCGAGGTGCTGGGCCAGCCGGCGCCGGTGTGCGAGGTCGCCCTCGGAGTCGTCGATCATCTTGCGCTGCTGGACGACGTCGCCCAGCCCGTAGGCCAGCCACGCGGTCGACGGCAGCCCGTCGCGCCCGGCGCGGCCGGTCTCCTGGTAGTAGCCCTCGACCGACTTGGGCAGGTCGAGGTGGGCGACGAACCGCACGTCGGGCTTGTCGATGCCCATGCCGAACGCGATCGTCGCGACCATCACGATGCCGTCCTCGCGCAGGAACCGGGCCTGGTTGGCCGCGCGGACCGGCGCCTCCAGCCCCGCGTGGTAGGGCAGCGCGGTGATGCCCTGCGCCGTGAGGAACTCGGCGACCTGCTCGACCTTGCGCCGCGACAGGCAGTAGACGATCCCGGCGTCGCCCGCGTGCTCGGCGCGCAGCAGGTCGACCAGCTGCTTGCGCTCCTCGGCCTTGGGCACGATGCGGTACTGGATGTTGGGCCGGTCGAAGCTGGCGACGAAGTGCTTGGCGCCGGTGAGGTCGAGCCGCTCGGCGATCTCGGTGTGGGTGGCGCGGGTGGCGGTGGCGGTGAGCGCGATGCGCGGCACGTCGGGCCAGCGCTGGTGCAGCTCCGAGAGCATCAGGTAGTCGGGCCGGAAGTCGTGGCCCCACTGGGAGACGCAGTGCGCCTCGTCGATGGCGAACAGCGCGATGGTGCCGCGCTCGAGCAGGTCGACCGTCGAGCCCACCCGCAGCCGCTCCGGGGCGAGGTAGAGCAGGTCGAGGTCGCCTGCGAGGAACGCCCGCTCGGTGTCGCGCCGCTCCTCGGGGCCCTGCGTCGAGTTCAGGAACCCGGCCCGCACGCCCAGGGCGCGCAGCGCGTCGACCTGGTCCTGCATCAGCGCGATCAGCGGCGAGATGACGACGCCGACGCCGTCGCGGACCAGCGCGGGAATCTGGTAGCACAGCGACTTGCCACCGCCCGTCGGCATGAGGACCAGGGCATCGCCGCCGCCGGAGACGTGCTCGACGATCTCGCGCTGGTCGCCGCGGAAGTCGTCGTAGCCGAAGACCTGGTGCAGCACCTGCGCGGGATCCCGGGGAGCCATGCCGCGATCCTAGGAGCCTGAACCCGCGCGGGCGCCGCCCGTCCGCAAGCCCGTCGCACCCGTGATCACCCGCTCGCGGTGTCGTCCCGGTCACCGTTGTCTGCGCCGATACGGTCGCGGCGGTGTATCAACGACACGGCATCGAAGAACGACAGTGCATTCCCCGAAGACGGTGAGAGGACGGGTTCGTGGGCCTGAAGATCGGCTACAAGGCGTGGGCCGCGAGACCTGGTCGAGTACGCCGTCCGGGCGGAGGAGGTCGGCCTCGACAGCGTCTGGACCTCCGACCACTTCCTGCCGTGGCGGCACAACGGCGGGCACGCCCCGTTCGCGCTGACCTGGATGGCAGCGGTGGGGGAGCGCACGCAGCGGGTGCAGATCGGCACGAGCGTGCTCACCCCGACGTTCCGCTACAACCCGGCCGTCATCGCGCAGGCGTTCGCGTCGATGGCGCTGATGTTCGACGGGCGGGTCGCGCTCGGCGTCGGCACGGGGGAGGCGCTCAACGAGATCGCCGTGTCCGGGCGCGAGTGGCCGGAGTTCAAGGAGCGCTTCGCCCGCCTCCGGGAGGCCGTCCGCCTTATCCGTGCACTGTGGACGGAGGAGTCCGTCTCGGTGGAGGGCGACTACTACACCCTCGTCGACGCCCAGATCTACGACCGTCCCAAGGACCCGGTGCCCGTGTACATCGCGGCGGGCGGGCCGGTCGTCGCGAAGTACGCCGGCCGCGCGGGCGACGGGTTCATCTGCACCTCCGGCAAGGGCATGGACCTCTACACCGAGAAGCTGATCCCGGCCGTGCAGGAGGGTGCCGCCGCCGCGGAACGCGACACCGACGGCATCGACCGCATGATCGAGATCAAGATGTCCTACGACCGCGACGCCGACCAGGCGCTGGAGAACTGCCGGTTCTGGGCGCCGCTGTCACTCACGGCCGAGCAGAAGCACAGCGTCGACTCCGCCTCGGAGATGGAACGGCTGGCCGACGAGCTGCCGATCGAGCAGGTCGCCAAGCGGTGGATCGTCGCGTCCACGCCCGACGAGGCGCTCGAGCAGATCCGGCCCTACGTCGACGCCGGGCTCAACCACCTGGTGTTCCACGGTCCCGGCCACGACCAGGAGCGGTTCCTCTCACAGTTCGCCGAGGACATCCTGCCGCGGCTGCGCGAGCTCGGCTGACGCCTCACCGCCCCGTTCGGTGCCGCCCGGCGTGACGTACGCCCCGCCGGGCGACGCCGACGTTTGGCAATGTCACATCCTGGCCACTCCGGGCGAAGAACACTGCGTGAATCGGCCTACGGACGCGACGCCGTCCGCCGCACGTGGTGCCGACGACGCGGGGGCCGGGGGCTCCGGGAGGGTACGGATACCGGTGGGGGACACGGTGGACGAGCAGGAGCGCAGCGTCCCGCTGCGGACTCTTGCAGACCCCGCGCGACCCCGCGCAGGCCGAGCCGGGCCCGCCCCCGCGCCGCCCACCGAGCTCGCCCTCCAGGTCCCGCCCGACCCCGCCCAGCTCGCCCCGCTGCGGCGGTCCGTCGTGGCCTGGGCGCGCGCGCTCGACCTGACCGAGGAGATCGTCGCCGACCTGCAGCTCGCCGTCGGCGAGGCTGCGGCGAACGGCGTCGAGCACGCCTACCCCGACACCACGTCGGGGCTCGTCGAGGTCACCGTCCGGCTGCGACGCCGTCGCGGCCGCCGGATCATCGCGGTCCGGGTGTGCGACCACGGGTGCTGGCGCCCCCCGCCCGCCGATCCCGGCTACCGGGGCCGCGGGATCGCGATGATCCGTGCGGTGGCGCACGATGTCGCGATCAACGCGGGCGCCGGCGGCACCGAGGTCACGTTCTCCCTCCCGGCCTCCTGAGGCACGGTCCTCGACCTCCGGGAGAGCCCGCTGGGCGATCCGGGTGATCCACGCCCACAGCGGGTGTTCGACGCGGCCCCGGTGGGGTAGACCCCGAAACGATGCCGCACGATCCCCTTTCCCCGATGCCCCCCGACCCGTCGCCCGGCGACCCGGTCGAGGACGGTCACGACGTCCGGTCGCCCGAGCAGCGGGCCCGTAACGCCCGGACCTGGGTGTCCACGGTCGCGCTCGTGATCCTCGTGGTCGGCGCCGGACTCGTGATCGCGCACGGCTTCGCGTTCTTCGGGGTGGTGCTCGTCGTCCTCGCCGTGTTCGCCGCCGTCGACCTCACGTGGGTGCTGCGGCGCAGCATGCGCTCACGCTGATCCCGGACACGGAACGCCCCCGGCCGCGATGCGGCCGAGGGCGGGCAGAACGAGGGGGATCAGCGACCCGACGGGATCGAGCCACCGGCGACGAGCCGGCGCGAGCCCGGGGTGCGGACGGCCCGCAGACCCGGCAGGGCGACTGCCGAGCGGGGCGCCGTCGGGCGGAAACCCCGGACGACCGGCCACGCCGGCGACGGCGGGAACAGCACGTCGAGACCCGAACCGACGGGCCCACCGACGCTGGAGCGCAACAGCTCCTGGTAGTCGTCGTACTCGGCGACGGCCGCGGCCAGGTCGCCCTGGGCGAGGTGGGCCTCGATGAGGGCGCGGCGGGCGTTCTCGCGGCTCGGCGCGGCCGTGACGGCGATGCGGGCCAGCGCGACGGCCTGCTCGTGGTCGCCCGCGGCGCTGAGGCGCAGGCTGAGGTCCTCGAGCGCGTTGAGGCGAAGCTGGCGGAAACGCTCCCGCTCGACCGCGATCCACGGCGCCGTCCACGAGGGCAGCACGTCGGCGCGCAGGAGCGTGATGTCGGCGACCTCGTGGGCCGCGACCTCGGGGATGAGCCGGACCAGGGCCATGGCCTCGTCGAGGTCGACCGACACCAGCGAGTCGAGGACGACCGTGCCGGCGAGGGTGTCGACGACGAGGAGCCCGGGTACGTCGACGTCGGCGACGGCCTCGTCGAGCAGCCGCAGGGCCGCGTCGGACCCGACACCGGCCCACAGGTCGGCCGCCAGCGTGGCCAGCGGCTGGGGACGGCGGTGCACGGCGAGGTACGCGACGACGCGGCGGGCATCGACACCCAGCGCCACGGCCACCCCGTCGTGAGTCAGGGTGAACGACCCCAGCACTGAGACCTGGAGCCCGGGTCCCGGCGTGGAAGATCGGCGCTGATCGTCAGACATGTCTGTCCCCGTGAAGAATGTCGAGTGTTGTCAACCCATGGCAGGCCCAGAGGGCGCCCGGCGCGGAACCGAGTGTTCTCCCACGCAGCGGACTTGCCAAGAGGCTTGTGCCAGTCGTTTCGTCACAGTTTCCGGCAGGTCACGAGAGGCCGGCACCGGGACGCATAACGATGTTAGCTCAGGGCGCGGCGTGCATCCGCACATGGGTGCCCGAACGATCGCGCCACACGTGCAGCACGTCACAGAGCTGGCGGGCGATCCACACGCCCCGCCCCCGCGGGTCGGCCGGGTGCGGCGCGCGCAGCCCCGGCAACGGTTCGGCCAGCGACTCCCCGGTGTCGTGGATCTCGGCGACGAGCCCGTCACCGGCGATCCACAACGCGATCCGCGCCTCGCCCGACCCGTGCTCGACGGCGTTGGTGGCGATCTCGTTGACCGCGAGCACCACGTCCTCGGACCGGGCCGTGTCGAACGCCGTCGCCGCAGCCAGGTCGGCCACCGCGGCCCGCACCTCGTGGAGCTGCCACGCCGAGAACACCATGTCGAGATCGGGGGCGCCGAGCAGCACCGGCGGCGCGGCCGGCATGCCCGCGAGGACGTCGCGCGGAGGCCGGTGGTCGGCGTTGACGTGCAGCCGGCCGGCCTCGAACAGCAACGGGTGATTGGCGATCGCGCCGTCGAGGATCTCCGAGTGCAGCGGCATCTCGGGGTAGAAGCAGAACATGCTGACCGGCAGGTCGGTGAGCGCGACGTTGACCGCCGCGTCGAGCTCGGTCCAGTAGCGGCCGTCGATGCCGTCGAGCGCGCTGTCGTGCTCGGACACGGCCAGCACCGCGCCGCACTGCGACGTCAGCTCCCGCAGCTCCCGGGCGAGCCTGGCCGCGGTCGTCTGCCCGGAGCTGCGTGCCGGGGTGCCCGCGCCGAGCGCGACGACCCGGGCCGAACCGGCCGCGTCGCGCAGCCTGGCCTCGGTCTCCGGGCGCACCGAGAGCACGACGGCCTCGCCGCGGCGGGCCGCCTCGGCGACGACGGGCGTCGCCTGCTCGACCAGGTCTGCCGACGACGAGTACACCGCGCACGCGTGCTGCAGCCGGACCGGCGCCGCGGTCCGTGTGGTCTCGACCCTCACCGCGCCTCCCGCAGGTCCGGGTATCCGTTGTTGCGGCCGGTGTCGTCGTTGCCCGGGGACGGCCCGTCGCCGCTCGTGCTCCCCGGGCCTGCGGCGTGGCGGCCCGAGCCGGCCACGGGGCCCGGGCCGCGCAGCGCGCCGTCGGCCGACCCCTCGAACTCGCGGACCGTGAGCTGCGCCGCGAACGGTGCGCCGCAACGGTCGAGCACCCGCAGCACCCCGGGGCGGACGTCGATGAGCACGAGCCGGTGCGTGTCGGGGAAGCCCTCGGCGGCGTGCACCAGGCTCACCGCGGACGCCACGTCGATGAACCGCAGCGACGCCAGGTTCAGCTCGATGTCGGTGGGCGCGGAGTGCGAGCGCAGCGCGTCGTCGAGCGTGGTCTCGAGCAGCCGCGCGATGGCGGGCCGGTTGCTGTGGTCGACCTCACCCGCGAGCCGTGCGCTGGTCGGCCCGGTCCGGACGACGCGCAGCAGCCCGTCGTCGTAGGCCGTCGGCACGCTGAGCTCCTTCCGGTGGACGTCGCGCATCCGCTCGATCTGCTCGTCGGAGTAGCGGCGCCGGTCGTACACGCACAACGCGGTGATCCCGCGTTCGCGGACCAGTCGGTCGAGCTCGCGGTCGTACTCGACGAACGTGGCCGGCCACTGCCGGTCGACGCCGTGGCTCATCTGTCCGGTCATCCGGAAGCCCGCGTAGCCGGCGGCCGTCGAGCCGTCGATGTGCTCGAGCATCATCGCCCGCGCCTCGGGCAGCGTGGTGTGGAAGATCGCGCGCGTCGCCTCGGGCGGCACGATCGCGAGCTGGCCGGTGCGCAGCGGGCGCTCGAAGGCGACGTGGTCGTCGGACAGGCGGTTCAGTACGCCCTCGGCGGTGCCGTCGTCGAAGTAGAGGACGCGCTCGTTGCGGTCGAGACCGTCGGCGACGAAGTCGGCCGAGACCTCCCAGAGCTGCTCCTCGCTGAGCGGGACCGCACACACGTGATCGCCGGGCGACACGTCTCGCGTCGATCTCGTCATCTGCACCCAACCGGAAGCCCTCGGTGACCGTCGTCCACTGTATGGCGGACTACCCGCTGGTCGCCGCCGTCGAACGGACTACGTCGCGCTGAAGCGGCACGCCGGGGCGTCGAACGGACCGTGCGCGGCCGATCGACGAGGGGCACCCGGTCGAGTGGCCGTCCCGCGCATCCGTCGGACGCACCAACCGTGGCGACGAACGGCGTAGCGGGGCGCGGCCGGTCAGCGCACGAGCGGCGCCACCATCGCCTCGACGACGTGCGGTCCCGGCTCCGCGGCCGCGGCGCGCAGGGCGTCGGCCAGCTCGCCGGCCGTGGTGGCCCGCCGGGCGGGCACCCCCATGCCCTGTGCGATGCGGACGAAGTCGAGGGTCGGGTCGTCGAGGTCGAGCAGCCGGCGGGCCACCGCGCCGGAGCCGTCGCCGGTGAACTCGGCGCCCACCTGGGCGAGCTCGGCGCGCAGCACCGCGTAGGCGGCGTTGTTGTAGACGACCGTGGTCACGTCGAGGCCCTCGCGGGCGTGCGTCCACAACGCCGAGATCGTGTACATCGACGCGCCGTCCGCGGCCAGGCACCACACGGGCCGGTCGGGGCAGGCGACGGCCGCACCCGCGGCGGCGGGCATCCCGTAGCCGATCGCCCCGCCGGGCAGGGTCAGCCAGTCGTGACGCGGCCCGCCCGCCGTCGCCTGACCGAGCCCGACCCCGGACGTGTTCGCCTCGTCGACGACGATCGCGCCGTCGGGCAGCAGCGCCCCGATCACCGCGGACGCCGACGCGCCGGTGAGCTCGCCCGTCGGCAGCTCCGGGCGCCCCTGCGGCCCGGCCGGGGCCCCGGTGCCCGGCGCCACCAGGTCGGCCAGCGCCGCCAGCGCCGTGGCGGCCGGCCCGTACTTCTGCGCGACGGTGACGACCTCGCACCCCTCGGGCAGCAGGTCCCCGGACCGGCCGGGGTAGCCGAAGAACGCGACGGGGCTGCGCGCCCCCGCGAGCACGAGGTGCGCGGCACCTACCAGCTGACGACGCGCCGCCGCCGCGACATAGCTCAGCCGCGGCACCGCGGGCAGCCCGCCGCCGCGTTCGGAGCGCGACGGGAACGTCTCGGCCAGCAGCGTCGCACCGGTGGCCGCGGCGATCCGGGCGGCCGCACGGGTCCCGTCGGCCAGTGCG
>MEGH01000023.1:99859-238988 GCA_001725415.1 Pseudonocardia sp. SCN 73-27 | reverse complement strand
GGTCGATGTCCGGTTCGACGCGCTCGTCGCCCGCGCCCGGGCGTCGCTGTCCGACGGACCCGACCGGCTCGGGCAGCTGCTGAGCCCCATCGACGCGGCGGCACGGGAGGTCGCGGGCCACGCCGCCGCGGCCACCGCCGAGCTGCTGCGGGCCGCCGCGGAGCGGGCCCAGGCGCGGCACCACACCGCCGCCGACCGTGCTCGCACGGCGATGGCGCTCCTCGGGTGGAGCCCGGGCAGGCCCACCGCCGAGACCGAGTCCGACCACCTCACCGCCGCGCTGGCGACGCAGTGGATCGGCGCCCTCCTCGACGCGGGGGCGCTGGGTGAGGCCCGGGCCGCGGCCGACGAGCTCTCGCCGCGGCTCGATGCCGACGGGCTCCCGAGCCGTCAGCTGGCCCAGCTGCGGCTGACGTGTGCACGGGCGACGTCGCGGCCGTCGGGGACGATCGAGGCGCTCGAGCGGGCCGCTGCCGACGCCGGTGCGGCCGGGGCGCCCGACCTCGAGAGTGCCTGCCGGGCCGCGCTCGCCGAGCTCCTCGACGCCTCGGGCCGGCGTTCGTCCGCCCGGGAGCAGCTGCGGCTGCGGCGACGGGCGGACGAGGACGACCGTCGCCGGGCCGACCGGTTCCGGGCTGCCACACCACTGCTCGCCGGGCTGCTCGACGACACCACTGGTTCCGCTGCCGGTGCGGGTCGACGTCGGGCGGATCGGCCCGTCGCGGCACGCACGACGCGACCGGCCGAGCCGAGGGCCGCCGGCGGCCGCGACGGCGTCCGGAGGACGCGCGACGTGCTGTCCGGCACCGCGCTCGATGCGGCGGTGCCCGTTGCGCACGACCCGTTCGTCGGGACACCGCTCGCGCCCGACACTCGTCGAACGACCGACCGGCGGGCGACGCCGCCCGCGGGCAACCCCCTCGGGTCCACCAACGGCGCGCCGGTCGATCTACGGCGCACGACCCCACGCAGCGGGGGCGTGTCGACGCCGCTCGACGGCACCCCGGTCAGGCCGACGAACGGTGCGGCGCCCGACGGCGGCGGCGACGGGGCACGGCGCAACGGGCGGGCGGCGTCGTCGTACATGTCGTCGCCGATGGGCGACGCGCTCATGGCGGAGCTGCGCGGCAACGGCAGCGTCACCGACTCCGCCTGGGGCGACCGCGACGAGGTGTCGCGCTTCCGGCGGTGGAACGCGGAGGTCGCCGAGGCCGCGGAGCGGGTCCGCGCCCAGCAGGCCGCCGTCGCTGAGAGAGCCGCGCGGGCCGCCGAGGAGAAGGGCGCAGCTGCGCAGCTCGCGAGCCCGCCGACGTCGACAGCTCCCGTCGAGGAGCCCGTTGCACCGGCGCTCGCCGTCACCGACACCGCGGCCGCGGCAGCGGACTGGCTCGCCAAGGCCATCGCCGACATCGACGAGGTGTGGGGCCGACCCGAGGAGCCGAAGGCGCGTCGCCACCGGGCCCCCGAGCAGCAGGCCGGCGCACCCGAGCGGAACGGGGCCGCGCCGACCCCGCCGTCGGGACGGCGCCGTCGCCGGGCCGCGGAGGACGACGCCGGCACCGCGACGAACGTGGTGACGGGGCGGGCGGCCGGCGCGCGGTTCCGATCGGCGATCGAGGCGTCGGCCCTGCGTGCGGCCGCCGACGAACCGGTGTCCGTCGACCCCCTCGTGAGCACCCCCGTGGAACGCCCCGCACTGTCCCGCAGCGGCCGGCGTGCCCGGAGAGAAGCGGCGGAACGCGCGGAGGTCGGCCACGACCGCACCGACGAGGCACGTCCGCTGTCCGGGAGCGCGACGGCGGCGGTGTCCGTCGTCGTCGATCTCGTGTCGGGCGACGAGCGGGTGGGCGGGGCCGCGGTCGCGGTCGCGTTGCGGCGCATCGCACGCCGCGCCGGCGCGACCCTGCCGGCAGGCGCGACGTTGCGGGGCGGGGAGGACACCGTCACCGTCGAGTTCCCCGGCCTCGACCGCGCTGGTGCCGCGGCCTGGGTGCACTCGGTGCTCGAGGACCTCGCCGCAGGCCTGCCCACCGCCCGCGATCTCGACGGTGCGTTCCTGCGGGCCGCGGTCGTCGGCGCCGACGGTGTGCGCGGGGTGCAGATCCTCCACGACCTCGGGACCCAGGCCACGGCGAGCGCGGTGACCGAGACCGGTGGGACGGCGGTCGAGCGGGTGGCTGCGGCACGCGCGGCGCGCCGGATCACGGGGCCTCCCGGCGCCGTGATCGACGGCGCGGTCGCCGACACAGCGCCTCCCGACCCCACCGCCGCAGAGGTGACGACGCGCTTCGACGAGCTCTCGCGCCTGCCCGAGGCCGCTCCGGACGCCCCGCCGACGCGGACGGAGTCCGTCAACCGTGGTGGGCGGCACCGGGAGCGCGCCGACGGGGCGGGCGAGGCGCCGGAGCGCGGCGGACGACACCGTGGCCGTCGCCCCGACGGCGACACCCCCTCGGGTCCGTTCGCGTCCACCCAGGACCCGGACACCGGTGCGGTGGACGTCGACACCGAGGAGCCGCGCCCGGCCACCACCGGCGGCCGCCGACGTCGCCGCGAGCCGATCGACGTCGCGCCCCCGGCCGCCTCGGCGCCGGCCGCGGACGTCGTGGAGGAGCACACGACGGAGCCCGCCGCCCCGCCCGGCGCGGAGCCCCTACCGCAGGCCGATGCGGCCGAGGCGGAGCAGGAGGAACCCGACATCGAGTCCCTCGGTCTGGCGGAGCTTCTCGCAGGTGCGATGGCTGCCTACCGCGGCATGTGACGGTGCGGTCCCGGTGACGGCCCGGTCGTAGGGTGGGGGCGTCAGTCAGCGACCGACTGGAGCCACGCCTGATGAGCGATCCCGTCCCGAGTACCGACGTCGTGGACGAGCCGGGTGCCGCGCTCGGTCGCATCTATCTGCGGCAGACGGCCGTGGAGGACGACCGCGCCACCCCCGCCGCGCGGCCCGACCCGGTGCGGCTCGCGGCGCGGGCCCACGAGGTGGCGGAGACCCGGCTGCCGGGTGAGCCGATCGTGCGGGTGTCGGGTGAGCCGGGCGGCTCGTCGGTCGACATCGTCACCGACGACATGCCGTACCTGGTGGAGTCGGTGCTGGCGGCGGTGCGGCACGCGGGCGGGGAGCCGGCGCGGGTGGTGCACCCGATCGTCGTCGTGCGTCGTGACGCCGCGGGTGTGCTGCGCGAGGTGTTCGACGAGGCCGATCCGGACGAGCCGCCGTCGGGTGCGCTGGTCGAGTCGTGGATGCACGTCGACCTGGCGGCACCGGCCGACGCCGACGCGCTGGGTGATGAGGTCGAGGGGGCGTTGCGCGACGTGCGTGACGTCGTCGCCGACGGGCCGCGGATCGCGGAACGGGCGCGGCAGATCGCGGACGGGCTGGCGGCGTCGGCACCGTCCGGCCGCGTGCCGGGGAACACCGCCGACGTCGCGGACCTGCTGCGCTGGCTCGTCGACGGGCACTTCACGTTCCTGGGCTACCGGCGCCACGTGGTGAGCGAGGACGGCACGTCGCGGCCGGACCAGGAGTCGGCGCTCGGGGTCCTGCGCGGGCTGCCGCCTGCGGGCGCCGGGTTCGCGTGGGCGGAGGCGACGAAGGCGCCGGAGGAGCTCGTCATCACGCGGGCGGAGATCCCGAGCCGGGTGCTGCGGCCGGTGCATCCCTGCTACGTCGGGGTCCGCACGTTCGACGTGGACGGCCGGGTGGTCGGTGAGCACCGGTTCGTCGGCATGCTGACCGTCGCGGCGATCCATGAGGACGTCCTCGACATCCCGCTGGTGGAGCGGCGGGTGCGGCGTGCGATCAACCTGGCGGGGTTCCCGATCGCGTCGTACTCGGGCCAGCGGATGCTCGAGGTGATCTCGGGGCTGCCGCGCGAGGAGCTGTTCAGCACGTCCGAGCAGGCGTTGTGCGACATCGCGCTCGGGGTGCTGAAGGCGTCCGGCCGCCGTGGTGTGCGGGTGTTCCTGCGGCCCGACCCGTACGGCCGGTTCGTGTCGTGTCTGGTGTACGTGCCGCGCGACCGCTACACGACGGCGGCGCGCCTGGCGATGGCCGCGGTGCTGAAGGAGCGGCTCGGCGGCACGGACGTCGACTACACGGCGCGGGTGAGCGAGGCGAGTCTCGCGCTGGTGCAGTTCACCGTGCACCGGGACCCGGTGGTGCCGTCGCCGGAGCTGCCCGATCCGGTGGTGCTGGCCGCCGAGCTGGCCGAGGCGATCCGCACCTGGGACGACCGGCTGGTGGCGACACTGGGCGCCTTGGCGGTGCCGGAGCTGCTTGCCGGGATCCCGGAGTCGTACAAGGCGTCGGTGGCCCCGGCGCAGGCGGTGGAGGACCTGCGGCGGGTGCTGGCGCTGGAGCCGGGCGGCTTCGCGGTCCGGCTGTACAGCAACGGGTCGGGGGAGAAGCGGTTCACGCTCTATCTGGCCGACGCACCGGTGACGTTGACGGCGGTGCTGCCGGTGCTGCAGCAGCTGGGCGTCGAGGTGCTCGACGAGCGTCCGGCCGAGTTCGTGCGGCCCGACGGGCACCGCTGCTGGGTGTACGACTTCGGCCTGGCGCTCGCAGGGAAACGTTGGCCCGCTGACGACGCGGGCGCGTTCTGCGCGGCGTTCTCGGCGGCGTGGCGGGGTGACGCGGAGACCGACCGGTTCAGCGCGCTCGTCCTGGGCGCGGGCCTGCACTGGCGCGAGGTGGCGCTGCTGCGCGCCTACGGCCGCTACTCCCGCCAGCTCGGCAGCTTGTTCGGGCAGAACTACCTGGCCGACGTGCTGTACGCCCACCCCGAGGTGGCACGCGGGCTGGTGGCGCTGTTCCGAGCTCGGTTCGACCCGGTGCCCGGCGGCGACGCCCGCGCGGCGGCGACCGACGAGGCGCTGCGGCACGTGACCGCGCTGATCGACGAGGTCGCCGGTCTCGACGCCGACCGCATCCTGCGCAGCTACCAGGGCATGATCACGGCGACCTTGCGCACCAACTGGTTCCGCGACCGGCCGTTCTTCTCCTTCAAGATCGACCCGACGTCGGTGCCGGAGATGCCCAGCCCGCGGCCACGGTTCGAGATCTTCGTGTACTCGCCGCGGGTCGAGGGCGTGCACCTGCGGTTCGGGCCGGTCGCGCGTGGCGGGCTGCGCTGGTCGGACCGCCCGCAGGACTACCGCACCGAGATCCTCGGCCTGGTCAAGGCCCAGGCGGTGAAGAATGCCGTCATCGTGCCGGTGGGGGCGAAGGGTGGCTTCGTCGTCAAGGCGGCGCAGCCCGGGCCCGACGAGGTGGAAGCCTGCTACCGGGTCTTCATCTCGGCGCTGCTCGACGTGACCGACAACCTGGTCGAGGGCGCCACGGTGCCGCCGCCGGACGTCGTGCGCCACGACGGCGACGACTCCTACCTGGTCGTCGCGGCCGACAAGGGCACGGCGCGGTTCTCCGACGTCGCCAACGACGTCGCCGCGAGCTACGGCTTCTGGCTGGGCGACGCGTTCGCCTCCGGCGGGTCGGTCGGCTACGACCACAAGGCCATGGGCATCACCGCGCGCGGCGCGTGGGAGTCGGTGAAGCGGCACTTCGCGGAGCTGGGCGTCGACACCCAGAGCCAGGACTTCACCGTCGCGGGCATCGGCGACATGTCCGGCGACGTGTTCGGCAACGGGATGCTGCTGTCCGAGCACATCCGGCTCGTCGCCGCGTTCGACCACCGGCACGTGTTCGTCGACCCCGCCCCGGACGCCGCACGCGGTATCGCGGAGCGGCGGCGGCTGTTCGCGCTGCCGCGGTCGTCCTGGGACGACTACGACCGGGCGGCGATCTCGCCCGGCGGCGGGGTGTGGCCGCGGACGGCCAAGTCGGTACCGGTGGGCCCGGAGATGCGGGCCGCGCTCGGGCTGCCCGACGACGTCGTCAAGCTGAGCCCGCCCGAGCTGATCCGCGCGATCCTGCTCGCGCCCGTCGACCTGCTGTGGAACGGCGGCATCGGCACCTACGTCAAGGCCGCCACCGAGACCCACCCCGACGCCGGTGACAAGGCCAACGACGCCATCCGCGTCGACGGCCGCGAGCTGCGCGTGAAGGTCGTCGGCGAGGGCGGCAACCTGGGGCTCACCCAGCGCGGCCGGATCGAGTTCGCCCGCGCCGGCGGCCGGATCAACACCGACGCGATCGACAACTCTGCGGGCGTCGACTGCTCCGACCACGAGGTCAACATCAAGATCCTGCTCGACGGGCTCGTCGCCGCCGGGGAGCTCGACCGGCCGGCGCGCAACGCGCTGCTCGCGGAGATGACCGACGAGGTCGCCGAGCTGGTCCTCGACGACAACCGCGACCAGAACGCGGTGCTCGGGGTCGCCCGTTCGCACGCGGCGCCGATGGCCAACGTGCACCGGCGCATGGTCGCCGACCTCGCCGACCGCGCGGGCCTCGACCGGCGTATCGAGGTCCTCCCCGACGACGACACGTTCGCCTCCCTGGAGGACGCCGGCGTCGGCCTCAGCAGCCCGGAGCTGTCGACGCTGCTCGCCCACACCAAGCTCGACCTCACCCAGCGGCTGCTCGGCACCGAGCTGCCCGACGTCCCCGCGTTCGCGGGCCGGCTTCCGGGCTACTTCCCCGAGCCGCTGCGTGTCCAGTACGCCCGGCCGATCGCGGCGCATCCGCTGCGCCGCGAGATCGTCGCGACGATGCTGGTCAACGAGATGGTCGACGGCGGCGGCACGTCGTACGCGTTCCGGCTGGCCGAGGAACTCTCGGCGGGTGTCGACGAGGCCGTCCGCGCCTATGCCGTCTCCACCGCGGTGTTCGGGCTACCCGAGCTGTGGGCGCAGGCCCGCGCCGCCGACATGCCCGTCGCGCTCGCCGACCGGATCGTCCTGGAGTCGCGACGGCTGCTCGACCGGGCCTCGCGCTGGTTCCTCACCAACCGCCCGCAGCCCCTCGCCGTCGGCGCCGAGACCGCACGGTTCACGGAGACCGTCCGCGAGCTGTCGGGCCGAGTCGGTGCGCTGCTGTGCGGGCCCGAGGCCGCCGCCGTCGACACCGATGCCGACGAGCTCGTCGCCGCCGGTGTGCCGGACGCGCTGGCGCGCCGCTCCGCCGAGCTGATGTACACCTTCGGGCTGCTCGACGTCGTCGACCTCACCGAGCTGTCCGAACGCGACCGCGAGCCGCGCGAACCCGTCGAGGTCGCGACGTTGTACTACGCCATGTCGGCGCACCTCGGTGTCGACCTCGCGCTCACCTCGGTCACCGCGCTCGAACGCGGCGACCGCTGGCACGGGCTCGCCCGGCTCGCCCTGCGCGACGACCTCTACTCCTCCCTGCGCGCCGTCACGCTCGACCTGCTCCGCGAGGCCCCGCCCGGCACTCGGGCCGACGAGGCGATCGCGTTGTGGGAGAAGGCCAACGCGTCGCGGCTCGTGCGGGCCCGGGCCGCGTTGGAGGAGATCGGCGGCAAGGCGGGCGCCGGGGCGCGGCTCGACCTCGCCACGCTGTCGGTGGTCGTGCGCCAGCTGCGCGGACTCGCCCGCTGACCGCGTCGGCGCACCTGAGAGGGTGTGCGGCGTGGCTCGTTTCGTCGCTCATGTCCCGCTGCGCTGGACCGACCAGGACGCCTACCGGCACGTCAACCACGCCCGCGCGGTGACACTGCTCGAGGAGGCCCGCATCGAGCTGGTGTTCGAGCGCGCCCGGGCGTCGGGGGCGGGCACGTTCTCCACCGGATTGCTCGTCGCCGGCCTCGATGTCCGGTACAAACGCCAGATCCCTTACCGGGCAGCACCGTTGCGCGTCGCGATGTGGGTACGCGACGTGCGGGCCGCCTCCTTCACGATCGGCTACGAGATGCACGACGGACCCGGCGACGCCGATCCCGTCGCCGTCACCGCGCACACGCACATGGCATTGTTCGACCTCGAGGCCGATCGGCCGCGGCGGCTCACGGCCGAGGAACGCGCATTCCTCGGGGAGTGGACCGAATCGTGAGCGCACTGACGTTGGCCGACTCGTCGGAGCGCGACGACCTGGGCGCCTTCACCGCGCGCGTCGTCCGCCTCGAACCCACCGCACTCGTGCGGCTGCAGACCCGCGGCGACAAGCTCACCGCCTGGGCCGCCACCCCCTTCGACGTCCTCGCCACCCGCTCGGTGCGCGGCACCTGCGAGCCGGCCGAGCTGACGGTGCAGGCGCAGGCGCTGCTGACGTCGCTGGCCGTGGAGCGGGATGAGACCGTCGACCCCGGGCCCGGGATCGGGCTCTGGGACGGGGAGGTCCCGCCCGCCGAGGGCTGGGCGCTCGTCGACGAGGTGCCCGCCGCCGAACTGGAGAAGCTCACCGAACGCGGCCTCGCGCTGGCCCGGGAGCACGCCGGCCCGCTGGGCCCACCCGCGTCGCTGCTCGACCAGACGGTGCTGACCGTCGAGAACGGCGGCCCGCCCGTGCGGATCCCGATGCGGTGCCTGTTCGCGTTGTCGGGCATGGGGTTCCTGGGCGGTGCCGACACGGGCGCCGACTCCGGCGCCGGCGGCATCCCGGTCGTGCGGGTGTCGGCCACGGGCTCCTGGCTGCGGATCGACGCCCGTTTCGGTGCCGTCGTCCGCCGCAGGGTGACGTCCCTGCCGCTGTTCGCGAGCTGACCCGGGTTCGCACCCTGGGTGGGGTTGCATCGGGGGCTCCGGGGCGGGTCGCGCTGACCGGTCGGGCACTCACAGGGTCATGCGAGCCAGGCGGCGGTGTCCGGGGGGAGCCGGCCGTCCTCGGTGAGGGGGCCGCTGGTGACCAGGACGTCGCCGGGCGGGAGCGGGACGGGGGCATCGGAGGTGTTGAGGGCACAGGCCAGGGTGGTGCCGCTGCGCCGGAAGGCCAGGCAGCCGTCGGGGGCGCCGTACCACTCGACACGGGTGCGCCGGTCGTCGTCGGTGACGAAGCCCGGGTGGGTGTGGCGCAGCTCGAGGGCGTGCCGGAACATCGACAGCGTCGAGCCGGTGTCCTCCAGCTGCTCGGCGGCGGTCAGAGTGTCCCAGTCGGCGGGCATGGGCAGCCAGGGCTCGCCGGTGCTGAACCCGTAGGCCGGACCGGAGCCCTCCCAGGGCACGGGGATGCGGCAGCTGTCGCGGCCCCGTTCGGTCTGCGAGGAGCGTTCCCAGACAGGGTCCTGCAGGGCGTGGTCGGGGACGTCGACGTCGGGCATCCCGAGCTCTTCGCCGTTGTAGATGTAGACCGAGCCGGGCAGGGCGAGCACCACCAGCGCCATGGCGCGGGCGCGGGCGAGCCCGACGGCGCCGCCGCCGTAGCGGGTGACGGGCCGTGAGACGTCGTGGTTGGACAGCGTCCAGGTTGGCCGGGAGCCGACGGCGTCGACGGCGGCGATGGAGTGTTCGACGGCCTCGCGGACGGCGGCGGCGTCGAAGGGGGTCTGCAGGAGCCGGAAGTTGAAGGCCTGGTGCAGCTCGTCGGGGCGGACGTACCGGGCGAAGCGTTCGTCGTCGCGGACCCAGGTCTCGCCGACGGCCATGCGGCCGGGGTAGTGGTCGAGGACGGCGCGGACCATGCGGTGGACGTCGTGGACGCCGTCCTGGTCGAAGCGGGGGTCGCCGTCGGTGTTGGCCAGCAGCTCGGTGCGGGCCTGCGGGTCGTCGGGGAGGCCGTCGGGTTTGGCCATGCCGTGAGCGACGTCGATGCGGAAGCCGTCGACGCCGCGGTCGGACCAGAACCGCAGGGTCTTCTCGAGGTCGGCCCAGACCTCGGGGTTGGTCCAGTTCAGGTCGGCCTGCTCGGGGGCGAAGAGGTGGAGGTACCACTCCTCCTCACCGACGCGTTCCCAGGCGGATCCGCCGAAGATGCTGCGCCAGTTGTTGGGGGGTTCGTCGCCGTCGGTACCGCGACCCGGACGGAAGTGGTAGCGGGCGCGCTCGGGGCTGCCGGGGGCGGAGTCGAGGGCGGCGCGGAACCACTCGTGCTCGGTGGAGGTGTGGTTGGGCACGAGGTCGATGATGATCTTGAGGCCGTGCCGGTGCGCGTCCTCGACGAGGGCGTCGAAGGCAGCGAGGTCGCCGAAGACGGGGTCGACGTCGCGCGGGTCGGCGACGTCGTAGCCGTGGTCGGCCATGGGTGAGCGGTAGAACGGTGTCAGCCACAGCGCGTCGACACCCAGCAACTCCAGGTAACCGAGCCGGCTGCGGACGCCGCCCAGATCGCCTACGCCGTCGCCGTCGGAGTCGGCGAAGCTGCGGACGTAGACCTGGTAGACCACCGCATCACGCCACCACTGCACCCGGACATCCTGCCATCCGTGACCGACGCGGAGCGTGACGAAACCGGTCACGGAAGAGTGATGAACGCCGCGTGGCCCTCAGAAGTCGGCGTTGACCATGCTCGCGGCCGCGTATGTGATGTAGGCCCAGAACTGCTCGCGGTGCGCGTCGTCCATGCTCGACTCCTCGACGGCGACACGCATGCACCGCAGCCAGGCGTCGCGCTGGATGGGGCCGATCCGGAACGGTGCGTGCCGCATCCGCAACCGCGGGTGACCGCGCTGGTCGGAGTAGGTGCGGGGGCCGCCCCAGTACTGCTCGAGGAACATCCGGAAGCGCTCCTCGGCAGGGCCGAGGTCTTCCTCCGGGTACATCTCGCGCAGCATCTCGTCCTCGGCCACCTGCTCGTAGAAGCGCGCGACGATCCCGCGGATCGTGTCGGGCCCGACCTCGGCGTAGAAGTTCTGCGGAGTGCTCACGTCACCACTATCCCCTGTCACGGACGGTCAGCTCGTACCGCCGGTGCCGGGGACCGCGGGCCTGGCGGCCTCGGGCGGCGGCGGGAAGATGATCGGCCGCGGGATGTGCTCCTCGTCGAGGGCGTCGGTGATGGCGGCGTTGAGCGCGCGCTGGACGACGAACTGCCGTCCGGGGCTGACCTTGGCGGTGAGCCGCAGCGTGACGCCCTCGGCGGTCACCTTGTCGACGCCGAGCACCTGGACGGGTTCGAGGACGTCGCCGGAGATGTCGTCGGCGCCGAGGCGGTCGGTGGCGACGCGGGTGACGAGCTCGGTGACCTCGGCGGTGTCGACGGTGTGGGCGAGGGGCAGGTCGACGACGGCGACGGCGTAGCCCTGCGTCATGTTGCCGACGCGGACGATCTCGCCGTTGCGGACGTACCAGAGGGTGCCCTTGATGTCGCGGATCGTCGTGATGCGCAGCCCGACGGTCTCGACGGTGCCGACGGCGTCACCGACGTCGACGACGTCGCCCACCCCGTACTGGTCCTCGAGCAGCATGAACATGCCGGACAGGAAGTCGCGGACGAGGTTCTGGGCACCGAACCCGACGGCGACGCCGACGATGCCGGCGGAGGCGAGGATAGGGCCGAGGTTCACCCCGAACTCGGCGAGGATCATGATCGCGGCGATCAGCAGGATGACGGCGGAGCTGATCGAGCGCAGCACCGAGCCGATGGTCTTGGCCCGTTGCGAGCGCCGGGCGGTGACGGCTTCGACGGAGCCGTTGCGCAGCCGGTTGGGTGTGCGTCGCACGATGGCGCGGGAGACGCGGTTGTCGGCGGCGTTCTCGATGAGCCGGCGGATCGCGCGGTGCAGCAGCCACCGCGTCACCAGCGCGACGACGATGATCAGGACGATCGCGAACGTCTTCGAGACGATGACGTTGGCCGACTCGGCGAGGAAGTCGCTGTGCGTCCACTCGTAGAAGCGGGCGCACCAGGTGCCGGGTTCGGTGGCGCAGACGGGCTGGTCGGGGAGCAGGCCCTGGAGAGGGTCGGTCACGTCAGCTCCAGTCCGGTGTGGGCGGCGAGGAATGCGAGCTGGTCGACGGAGAGTGCGACGGTGCGGGAGACGGACCGGCCGGCGTGGCCGACGTCGGTCTCGCGACGGATCAGTACGGGCCGGGTGTCGGGGTCGCCGGCGGTGGCGTGCTGCAGGGCGGCGCAGGTCTTGCGGGCGTGCAACGGGTCGACGCGGGTGTCGGAGTCGAACACGGTGAACAGCACCGCCGGGTACGTCGTCCCGGTGTGGACGTGGTGGTAGGGCGAGTAGGAGAGCAGCCAGCCGAGCTCGGTCGGGTCGTCGGCGGTGCCGTACTCGTCGTTCCAGGTGCGGCCCAGGGAGAAGTTCTCGTAGCGGACCATGTCGAGCAGCGGCGCCGAGCAGACGACGGCCCGGTAGAGGTCGGGGCGCTGGGTGAGGGCGGCGCCGACGAGCAGGCCGCCGTTGGAGCCGCCCATGATCGCGAGCTGCGACGGGGTGGTGACGCCGTCGGCGACGAGGCGTTCGCAGGCGGAGTGGAGGTCGTCGAACACGTTCTGCTTGCTGCCGCGGTTGCCGGCGAGGTGCCAGGCCTCGCCCTCCTCGCCGCCGCCGCGCAGCGACACGAGCGCGTACACGCCGCCGGCCTCGACCCAGGTCAGCGCGCTCGGGGTGTAGGCGGGTTCGCGGGTGATGGCGAACCCGCCGTAGCCGGTGACCAGCGCGGGCACGGGCCCGTCCGGTGCGCGGGTCGGGCGGATGACGAACATGCGGACGGTCGTGCCGTCGGCGGAGGTGAACTCGACCTGCTCGGTGTGGACGTCGGGGACGTCGACCTCGCCGGGCGCGGCTTCGGCGAGCACGGTCTCGCCGGTGGCACGGTCGTAGCGCTGCACCTGGTAGGGCGTGACGAGGTCGGTCCAGCCCAGCCAGAGCCGTCCGTGCTCGGCGGGGGTGTCGCGGTCTGCGACGGTGACCCCGGCGACAGACCCGGTGCCCGGCAACGGGACCGTTCCGCGGGGGGTGCCGTCGAGGGCGTGCAGGGCCAGTTCGGCGACGGCGTGCCGGGCGCGGACGAGCACCAGGAGCGGCTCGTCGCACGATCCCGGCGCGGGTTCGAGACGACGCACCCCTTCGAGGACCGAATCCGGGTCCTCGGCGACGAGCTCGCGCCAGTGCTCCCGCTGCGGCCGCTCGGGCTCGGTGACGCACAGCCGCCGGCGCGGGGCGCCGTCGGTGGTGAGGACGTAGAGCAGGCCGTCGCGCTCGACCCAGGCGCCGGCCTGCACGTCGTCGGCCTGGGTGAGGATCGGGACGAGCTCGCCCACGGTCTCGCCCAGTGCTGCGATCCACACGCTGTCGCGGCGCGCGGTGCCGACGTTCGCGCCGACGACGAGCCAGCGCCCGTCCCGGGACACGTGGACGCCGTAGTAGTTGTGGTCCTCGTAGAGGCCGGGGCCGTCGATCAGGACGTCGGTCGACGTGTCGGCGCCGATGCGGTGACGCCAGATGCGCCGGTGCAGGTTCTCCTCCCCGGCGGGGACCTCGCCATCGGCGACCTTGCGCACGAAGACGATCTCCTCGCCGCCGGGCAGCCAGGCGACGTCGGAGTAGCGGCAGCGGTCGATGGGCTCCTCGACGAGCTCCCCGGTGGCGACGTCCATGACGTGCAGAACCGAGTTCTCGTCGCCACCGCGGGAGACCTGGTAGGCGAGCCGGTGACCCTCGAGGTCGGGCACCCACGAGTCGAGGGTGGTGAGGCCGTCGGGGTCGAGGGCCATCGGGTCGAGCAGGACGCGTTCGACGGTCGTCCCGTCGGGGCCGGGCTCACGCACGAGGACGACGGCGTGCTCCTGCCCGGGGGTGCGGCGCACCAGGAACGCCTTGCCCGCCCGCCACAACGGTGCGGACACGGAGCCGGCGTCGAGCAGCCCGCGCAGCCGTGCGGCGAGGCGGTCACGGCCCGGCAGGGCGGTCAGTCGGGCGGCGGTGAGCTCGTCCTGCGCCGCCGACCACGCGACGGTCCGTGCGTCGGCGGGGTCCTCGAGCCACCGGTAGGGGTCGGGGATGTCGTAGCCGTGCAGGTGGTCGACGAGGTCGAGGCGCTCCGCGGAGGGATATGGGGAGTCGGAACTGCTCACGCGGGCCGAGGTTACGGGAGCGTCGCGGCTGTCTCGTCACCCGTCGTGAACAGCGCCGATCCGTTCAGCCGCGCCGAGGCGAGGGGCCGGCGAACTCGGCCGGCTCGACGATAGGTGGTTCCGCCCACACCGGTCCGACCGACGCCGTGACCCGGCCCGGGGCGGCCCCCACGATCCGGGCCCCTCACCGTGGAGGACGCGTTCTCACGTGGTCCGGGGTCGCGGGCGTGCCGGGGATCAGGTCGGGTGCGGGCTCGGCGTCGCCGAACACGGTGCGCACGGGCAGCACGCCGGCCCAGTAGGCGGTGTTCGCGATGTCGGAGTCGTCGTCGCCGGGCGGGCCGTTGCGGACCTTCACGCTGGCCTCGGCGAGGTCGAGCGCGAGGACGCTGGTGGCGGCGAGCTCCTTGCGGTCGGGCAGTCGGGCGTGGCTCCACGAGCCGGGCGCCAGCTGCTCGACGAGCGCCTCCAGCCCGGCCATGCGCTCGTCCTCGTCGCTGACCAGCCGGGCGGTCCCGTGCACGACGGCGCTGCGGTAGTTCATGGAGAAGTGGAACACCGAGCGCGCGTAGACGACCCCGTCGACGTGGGTGACGGTGACGCACACGGGCAGGCCGGTCGCGGCACCCCGCAACGTCGACGCGCCGGTGGATCCGTGCAGGTAGAGGGTGTCGTCGACGCGGCCGTAGCCGGTCGGGAGGACGACGGGCGCGCCGTCGAGCACGATCCCGAGGTGGCAGACGATCCCGGCGTCGAGGACGTCGTACAGGTCGGCGCGGTCGGTGCGGCCGCGCTCGGCGAGCCTGCCCAGCGAGCTGCGCGGGGTGGAGGACAGCGGCGTGGTGGACGGCGGTGTGGTGGAGGTGGAGCTCACCCCTGCGATGGTGCTGCCCGGCCACCGGGGAGGGAAGGGCCGCCTGCGGACAAGTGGCCCAACGCCTCGTCCAGGGAGACGACGTCGGCGTACTTCGCGTCGAGGTCGGCCAGGTTGGACTCGTGCAGCCCGGTGGAGCGGTCGGCGCAGGCGTCGCGCACGACCATCGGGCGGAACCCTGCCGACAACGCGTCGGTCGCCGACGCGCGCACGCACCCCGACGTCGACACCCCGCACACGACGAGCGTGTCGATCCCCGCGGTGACCAGCCGCGGCGCGAGCGACGTGCCCAGGAACGCCGACGCGTACTGCTTCACGACGAGCGTCTCCTCCGGCGTGGGGGCCAGCGGCGGCGCGATGTCGCCCCACCCTCCGGCGGCACCCTCGGCGAACACCGCGAGCGCGGGCACCTTCCGGATGAACAGGCCGGCGTCGGCGAGGTCGCGGGAGTACCGCACGACCGTCCAGACGACGGGCTGCCCGGCGTCGCGGGCGGCGTCGACCAGCGACGCGCACGCGGCCAGCGCCGGTCCGGGCTCCGGGAGCGCGAACGGCCCGTCGGGTTCGGTGTAGGCGCGGACCATGTCGACGACGAGCAGCGCGGGCCGCGAGCCCCAGCCGAGGCGGCCGGTGAAGGGCCCGCCGTGTGGTCCGACGGTCATCCTCCGCACGGTAGATCGCGCGCGGCCGGGAGCGCGACGTACGTTCGAGGGAGCGACCGAGGGGGGAGACATGACCGACTTCGATTCCACACCCGGTGGACGGCTGCGCGCGCTGCTGGCCGCCGCGCCGGCGGACGGACCGGTGCTCGCGCCCGGGGCCTACGACGCGCTGACCGCGAGGCTGGTGTGGCAGGCCGGGTTCGACGTCGTCTACATGACGGGGTTCGGGACGTCGGCCTCGCTGATCGGGCGCCCTGACATCGGGCTGCTCACCGGCACCGAGATGGCCGACAACGCCCGGCGCATCGCCGCCGCCGTCGACGTCCCAGTGATCGCCGACGCCGACACGGGCTACGGCAACGCGCTCAACGTCGGGCGGACCGTGCGGGTCTACGAGCAGGCCGGCATCGCGGGCATCCAGCTCGAGGACCAGGTCACGCCGAAGCGCTGCGGGCACATGAGCGGCAAGCAGGTCGTGCCGCTGCCGGAGATGCTCGGCAAGATCCGCGCGGCCACCGATGCTCGACGCGACCCGTCGACGGTGATCGTCGCCCGTACCGACGTCGCCGCGGTCGACGGGGTCGACGCCGCGATCGAGCGGGCGCACGCGTTCCGGGAGGCCGGGGCGGACGTGCTGTTCGTCGAGGCGCCGACGTCGGAGGCCGACATCGAGAAGGTCGCGGGCGCGCTGGCGTCGACGGCGCCGCTGCTGTTCAACTGGGCCGAGGGTGGCCGGACGCCGCCGATGTCGTTGGCGCGCATGACCGAGCTGGGTTTCGCGCTGGTGATCTACCCGATCGGCACGCTGCTCGCGACGACCGCGGCCGTCCGCTCGCTGCTGACGACGATCCGCAGCGACGGCGTCCCGTCGCTCGACGGTCTGCCGACCTTCGACGAGTTCACCGACCTCATCGGGCTGCCCGAGGCGCGGGAGGACGAGCAGCGCTACGCCTTCTGAGCCCGGCGGCCCGGCGCCCGCCGTCGTGGTGTCCGGCGCGGGGGGTGGGGACGATGTCCTGGGAGCTCGACGACGAGCACCGCGAGTTCCGCGACGTGTGCCGCGGGTTCGTCGACAAGGCGGTGCGCCCGCACGTCGACGTCGCGGAGGCGGCCGGGACGTTCCCGGCGGACCTCGGACCCGGACGTCGTCGAGGCCGCGGTCGTCGGGGTGCCGGAGGAGAGGAAGGGGACGGTGCCGGTCGCGTTCGAGACGCTGCGGTCCGCGTCCGCCGACGGGATTGCGGACCGGATCCGGACGCCCGTCGCCGGCGAGATGGGCGGCTACGCCCGGCCCGCTCGCGTCCACGTCACCCCGGCGATGCCCAGGACCCACACCGCCAAGACGATGCGCCGGCTGTTGCGCGACGTCGTCGTCCACGGCGGACCGACCGGTGACACCTCGGCGATGGAGGACCCGTCGGCGCTGGAGGCGGTGACGTCGGTCGTGCGTGGTGGGTCCTAGGCTCGTCACCCATGAGTGACGGCAGGGTGAAGGTCGCGGTCGTGTTCGGTGGCCGCAGTTCCGAGCACACGATCTCGTGCGTGTCGGCGGGCAGCGTGCTCGCCCACCTGGACCGTTCGCGGTTCGACGTGGTCCCGGTCGGCATCACCCCCGGCGGCGCCTGGGTGCTCGGCACCGACGACCCCACCCGGCTGCGCATCGACGGCCGGACCCTGCCCGAGGTCGATGCCGGCGGCGCCGCGCTCGCCCTGCCCGGCGACCCCACCCGCGGCGGCCTCGTCCGCCTCGACCCGGACCGTGCCGGTGAGGTGTTCTCCGGCGTGGACGTCGTGTTCCCCGTGCTCCACGGCCCGTTCGGCGAGGACGGCACCATCCAGGGCCTGCTGGAGTTGGCCGGGCTGCCCTACGTAGGCTCCGGCGTGCTCGCCAGCGCGGCGGGCATGGACAAGGAGTTCACCAAGAAGCTCCTCGCGGCCGAAGGCCTGGACGTCGGGACGCTGGTGGTCCTGCGTCCGGGCACTGCTTCTCTTTCCGACGACGAACGTGAGCGTCTCGGGCTGCCTGTGTTCGTCAAGCCCGCGCGGGCCGGGTCGTCGGTCGGGATCACGCGCGTGACGTCCTGGGACGGGCTCGACGCGGCCATCGCCGTTGCGCGGCGGCACGACCCGAAGGTGCTCGTGGAGGCCGCGATCGTCGGCCGCGAGGTCGAGTGCGGCGTCCTCGAACACCCCGACGGCACCCTGCACGCCAGCCTGCCCGCCGAGATCCGGCTCGTGTCGTCGACCGCCGAGTTCTACGACTTCGACGCCAAGTACCTCGACGACGCCTGCGAGTTCGACGTCCCCGCCAAGCTCGACGACGAGACCACCGAGCGGCTGCGCGCCGCCGCGGTCGACGCCTTCCGGGCGCTGGACTGCCAGGGCCTGGCCCGCGTCGACTTCTTCGTCGCCGACGCCGGTGCCCCGATCGTCAACGAGGTCAACACCATGCCCGGGTTCACCCCGATCTCGATGTACCCGCGGATGTGGGCGGAGACCGGCGTCGACTACACGACCCTGCTGACGACGCTGGTGGAGACGGCCCTGGCCCGCGGGATCATGGCCATGGCCATGATTGCCACTCACGACCCGGTGAGTTGCGGACCGAGGGTCAGCGGACGGCGATCGGTGCCACGGGCAGCGTCGCGGTGATCGCGTCCGACACCGCCTGCAGCGGCCCGCTGCCGACCGTCGAGGGCGTCGTCACCGCGACGTAGGTGCTGCGGTCGACCGCGACCCAGCTCGACTGCACCGGGTCCGGAACGTCATCGGGAAGCTGCAACCAGCTCACCCCGTTGACGACGACCAGCGCCGACGTCGGCGTCAGCTCCGCCGGACGCGGCAGCCCGCAGCGCAGCACCACAGGCCGCGACGGCGCCGCCCACGCCCGGACCCCGGGAGGCGCCGGGTCGGCGAGAGCACGGGTGGGCAGCCCGGCGTCGCCACCCGGCAAGGTCGCGGGCAGTGCCGCCAGCAACGACGTGCACGCCTGCCCGGACGCATCGGGGGCGTCGACGGGTGCGGCGGCCAGCGGCCGGGTGTCGGGCGGCCCGGGATCGGGCGTGGTCGGATCGGCGGGGTTGCGGTTGACCAGCGACAGCACCGCGACGGTCACCGCCAGCACGAGCGGCAGCGCGATGGCGAGCAGGACGGCGGCCGAGGGCCGCGTCCGCACAGGACCACCGGGCTGCGCCACGAGCTCAGCCCAGCTTGACGACCGGGCAGGTCAGCGTGCGGGTGATCCCGTTGACGCCCTGGACCTTGGCCACGACCAGCTGGCCGAGCTGGTCGACGTCGGACGCCTCGGCGCGGACGATCACGTCGTACGGGCCGGTGACGTCCTCGGCCGACACCACGCCCGAGATGTCGGCGATGGCACTCGCCACGGCGGCGGCCTTGCCGACCTCGGTCTGGACCAGGATGAAGGCCTGAACCACGGCGTGCTCCTCTCGGGTGCGCGCTGCGGGGGCAGCGCAGGCCGCGCCTGCGGGCGCGACAGGTCGTGTCGGGTAGGAAAGTCGGAAGCCAAACCGTACCGGAGGTGCCCGCGGTGCCCACATCGTCGGCCTCCCCGTCCGAGGGAACCGAGGCGATGAACACACTTGGCGACGTCGGCGAGTTCGGGCTGATAAGGCGCGTCACCGCCGACCGCGTACAGCCTCCGAGCACGCTGCTGGGCCCCGGCGACGACTCCGCGGTCGTCGCCGCGCCCGACGGACGGGTCGTCGCGTGCACCGACGTCCTCGTCGAGGGCGTGCACTTCCGGCTCGACTGGTCGGCCCCGGACCAGGTGGGGCGCAAGGCCGCCGCCGCCAACCTGGCCGACATCGCCGCCATGGGTGCGGTGCCGACGGCGCTGCTCGTCGGGCTCGCCTGCCCCCGTGACACCCCGGTCGAGGCGCTGGAGGGCTTGGCGGAAGGACTGTGGGCGGAGGCGGCGTCGGCGGGGGTGGGGGTCGTCGGCGGGGACGTCGCGTCCGGGCCGGCGATCGTGCTGTCGGTGACGGCGCTGGGCTCGCTGGAGGGCCGCGACGCCGTGACCCGCGCGGGCGCGCAGCCCGGCGACGTCGTCGCCCTGTGCGGACGGATCGGCTGGGCCGCAGCAGGTCTCGACGTCCTGCACCGCGGCTTCCGCTCACCCGGCGCGGTCGTGAACGCCCACCGGGTGCCGGAGCCGCCGTACGCCGCCGGGCCGCAGGCCGCGCAGGCCGGGGCGACGTCGATGATCGACGTGTCCGACGGCCTGCTCGCCGACCTCGCCCACGTCGCCGAGGCGTCCGGCGTCACGATCGACGTGTCGACGGCCGCGCTCGCGATCCCGCCGCGGCTGGCCGAGGTGGCCTCCGCGCTCGGCGTCGACCCGCTCGGCTGGCTCCTGACGGGCGGTGATGACCACGCCCTCGTCGCCACCTTCCCGGGTGCGGCCCCGGAGGGCTGGACCGTGATCGGCGGCGTCTCGGCCGGCGACCCGGTGGTCCTCGTCGACGGCGCCCCCCACGAGGGCACGGCCGGCTGGGACCACTTCGCGACGTCGTAAGAGCCTGCGGTTCTGTCGGCGCGACTGGTCCGAGGTCGTGAGTGGCGTTATTGGCTATCACCAATAACGCCACTCACAGCGGGTCGACGCCGCGGATCGACGCGTCCACCAGCTGGACCGGGTGCAGCAGCGGGATGCCGGCGTCGAGGAAGCGGCGGATCTGCAGCAGGCAGCCCGCGTTGGCCGTGACGACGACGTCGGGGGAGACCGCCTCGATGTTCCTGGCCTTGCGCTGCCCGAGCTCCTCGGCCGTCTCCGGCTCGACGAGGTTGTAGATGCCCGCCGAGCCGCAGCACAGCTCGGCCTCGGCGATGTCGTGCAGCTGCAGGTCGGGGATCGACCGCAGCACCGCGCGGGGCTGCGACCGGATCCTCTGGGCGTTCGAGAGGTGGCAGGCGTCGTGGTAAGCGACCCGCGTCGAGATCGGGTGCCGCGGCGCCCGCGGGGTCAGCTCGGCGAGCAGCTCGGATATGTCGCGGACCTTGGCGCTGAACCGCTCCGCCCGCTCCGCCCATGCCGGGTCGTCGGCGAGGAGGTCGCCGTACTCCTTGAGCGTCGACCCGCAGCCCGCGACGTTGGCGACGACGACGTCGAGCCGGTACCGCTCGAACATCTCGATCGTCGCCCGCGCCCGGACCAGGCCCTCTTCCTCGCGGCCTGCATGGACGGAGAGCGCGCCGCAGCACTGCCGGTCCTGGGGGACGAGCACGTCGCACCCCTCGGCGGCGAGGACGCGGACGGTGGCGGCGTTGACGTCACCGAAGAACACCCGCTGCGCGCATCCCGCCAGGAGCCCGACGCGCATCCGCACAGGGCCGGCGGGCCGGGTGCGTTCCGGGGTCCGGGAGAACAGCGCTCGAACGGTGACGGGCGGCAGCAACGACTCCAACGCCCGCAGCCGGGCGGGCAGCCTGTCGATCAGCCCGAGCCGGTGCACGAGCGAACGCAGGCCCGTGCGCTGGTAGACGATGCCGCCGAGCGCGGCGATCCGTAGCCGGTTCGGATGCGGGAACAGGGCGAACACCAGACCGCGGAACAGCCTGTCGGCGCGGGTGCGGGGCACGTTGCGCTCCACCTGCGGGCGCACCGACTCGATCAGCTTGTCGTACTGCACCCCCGACGGGCACGCCGTCACGCACGCGAGGCAGCCGAGGCAGGAGTCGATGTGCTCGCCGAACGCCTCGTCGACACCGATCTCGCCGCGCGCAGCCAGGTCCATCATGTAGATGCGCCCGCGCGGCGACTCGGTCTCCAGACCGGTGACGGCGTAGGTCGGGCAGGTGGGCAGGCAGAAGCCACAGTGGACGCACTCGTCGAGGACGTCGCGCCGGGGCGGGTGGTGGGCGTCGTAGGACGTGCTCACGCCGGGGCTCCTTCATGAAGGGGTGCGAGCCAGGGGGACAGGCGGCCGGCGCCGAAGCGGTCGGCCGGGTCGAAGCGGGCCTTGACCGCGCGCATCAGCGCGACTGCGGGCGGCGGCGGGCCCCACAGCGGAGTGTCGGCGGCGAGGCCGTCGTAGCGGAGCACCGACACCGACGACCCTGCGGCGGCGTGTGCGGCCGCGAGGACCGGCTCGTGCGTCCCACCGCTCAGCGCGACGGTGTGCACCCCGACCCCGACGGAGCTGCTGCTCGCGAGCGTGGTCCCCGAGGCGTCGGCGGCGGCACCGAGCGCAGCGAGGAACCCGGGCCCGTCCGACGGCAGCGTCCCTGCACGCAGCACCGTCGTGTTCGACGCGGCCGGGTCGGCGACGGCGGCGACCGCGGTCCAGGCGGCCTCCTCGTCGGCACCGGCGAGGACGTGGGCGCCGGAGTTCTTCGCGAGGACGGTGCCGACGCGCTCGCGGACCCCGTCCGGCGTGCCCTCGATCCGCACCAGCAGCCCGGTGCCGGGCGTCCACTCCAGCGCGGCCGGCTCGGTGCCCGCCGCGATCAGCTCGACCCCCAGCCGGGTGGCGGCGGCCGCGTCGGCGGGCAGAGCGACCGTGGCGGCGGTGCGCGGCAACGGATGCAGCCGCAGCACCACCTCTGCGACGACGCCCAGCGTGCCGAGCGAGCCGTGGAAGAGCTTGGCCAGGTCGTAGCCCGCGACGTTCTTGATGACGTGCCCGCCCGCCTTCGCGACGGTGCCGTCGCCCAGCACGACGGTGACGCCGATGACGAGGTCGCGCAGCGTCCCGTACATCTGGCGCAGCGGCCCGCCGTCGCCGGTGGCGAGCAGCCCGCCGACGGTCGCGCCCCGGCGCACCCGCGCGGCGTCGAAGGCCACGTGCTGGCCGTGTTCGCCCAGCTCGGCCTGCACGTCGGCGAGCGGGGTGCCCGCGCGGACGGCGACCGTCATGTCGGCCGGGGTGTAGTTCAGGACGCCGGACAACGCGGTGGTGTCGACGACCGCGTCGGCCGGGTCGGGCCGCCCACCGGTGGTCGCGGCGGTGCCGGCGGCGGTGACGAGCAGCCGCGGGTGCGAGGTCGCGGAACCGGCGACGGCGTCGCGCAGCTCCTCGACGGTCCTAGGACCGAAGGTCGTGGTGGGGGGCATGTGTCAGATCCGCTCGATGATGCCCGCCGCCTCCAGCGGGTGGGCGCGATGTGGGCCGGGGCGGTCGCCGCAGAGCCGGGGCGTCGGCAGCAGCTTGCCCGGGTTGCAGATCTCGTCGGGGTCGAACGCCTTGCGCAGCAACGTCATCGTCGCCAGATCGACGTCGCTGTACTGGCGCGGCATCGAGCAGGCCTTGTCGGTGCCGATGCCGTGCTCACCCGACAGCGAGCCGCCGAGGTCGACGCACAGCTCTGCGATCGCCGTCGACAGGTGCTCGGCGCGGTCGTGCTCGCCGGCCTCCTCGCTGTAGAGCACCAGGGGGTGGAGGTTGCCGTCGCCTGCGTGGAAGACGTTGGCCACCCGCAGCCCGGCCTCGTCGGCCATCTCCGAGATCCGGACCAGCGCCTCGGCGAGCCGGGTGCGGGGCACGACGCCGTCCTGCACGAAGTAGTTCGGGCTGATCCGGCCCACCGCTGCGAACGCTGCCTTGCGCCCCTTCCACATCGCCGCGCGCGACTCCGGTGTCGGCGCGATGACCAGCTTCGTCGTGCCGTTGTCCTGGCACAGCTGCTCGATCTCGGCGAACTGCGTCTCGACCTCGGCCGGCGGGCCGTCGAGCTCCACGAGCAGTGCGGCCGCGGTGTCGAGGGAGTAGCCCGCCTGCACCGACGCCTCGACGGCCTCCAGCGCCAGCGCGTCCATCATCTCGACGGCCGCCGGCACGATGCCCGCCGCGATCATCCCGGTCACGGTGTCGCCGGCCTGCTCGACCGACGGGAAGTCGGCGACGAGCGTGCGCACGGCCGTCGGCCTGGCCAGCAGCTTCACGGTGACCCGGGTGACGATCCCGAGCGTTCCCTCCGAGCCGATGAACGCGCCCAGCAGGTCGTACCCCGGCTGGTGCGGCGACGGGGCCCCGAGCGTCGTGACGGAGCCGTCCGCGAGGACGACCTCGACCTCGTGGATGTGGTGGACGGTGAACCCGTACTTGAGGCAGTGCGCCCCACCGGAGTTCTCGGCGACGTTCCCGCCGATCGTGCACACCTGCTGGCTCGACGGGTCGGGCGCGAAGTAGAGCCCGTACTCGGCGACGGCCTTGCTGACGTCGAGGTTCGTCACCCCGGGCTGGACGACCGCGCGCCGGTTCTCGACGTCGATCTCCAGCACCGAGCGCAGCTTCTGCAACGAGATGACGACGCCCTGGGCCACCGGCAGCGACCCGCCCGACAGGCACGTCCCCGCGCCGCGGGCGACGAACGGCACGGCGTGCCGCGCGCAGATCGACACAGCGGCCGCGACCTGGGCGGTGTCGGTGGGCAGCAGCACGAACTCCGGCACCACCCGGAACCCGGTCAGGCCGTCGCACTCGTAGGAGCGCAACGACACCGGGTCGTCGAGCACCGCGCCGGCCCCGATCGCCGCGACGAACTCGGACCGGAGAACGGAGTGCTCCATGCACCCTCCTCGTACACAACTGAGATACAAGTCGTGTGCGACGGTAGCCGCGCCGTTCTCCACGAGCAAGGTGAGAGATCAGTCCGTTGTGAGCAGACCCGGGGTCTCGACGGCCAGGCCCAACGCCATCACCGTGCCCGACAGGTGCACGCGCGCCGCGTCGAGCAACGCGTCCGCGTCACCCTCGCGGACCGCCATCGCGATCCGCGTGTGCTCATCGACGATCGTCGCCGTCCGCCGCGGGTCCCGCACCGCCGACTCGCCGATCATGCGCAACTGCCTGTCCCGCAGCGACGAGTAGACGTCGGCCAGGATCGGGTTGCCCGCCGCCTCCACCAGCACCGTGTGGAACGCGCGGTCCGCGTCGAGGAAGCCGCGCAGGTCGTCGCCCGCCGCGCGCTGCCGGTCGAGCTGCACGTCCAGGGCCTCGCCGATCCGCGCGCGACCCGCATCGTCGGCACGACACACCGCGCGGGCCGCGAACTGCTCGATCACCAACCGCGCCTCCATCACCGCCCGGACCTCCTCCGGCGACACCGGCACCACCAGCGCACCCCGCTGCGGATACAGCCGCAGCAACCCCTCGGCCTCCAGCCGCAGGAACGCCTCCCGCACCGGCGTCCGGGACATCCCCAGCGCCGCCGCGACCTCACCCTCGCTGATCAGGTCGCCACCCCGGAAACCACCGGTCAGGATGCGATCCTTGACGTGCTCCAACGCACGGGCCTTCGCGCCGCCACGCCGCGGCGCCGGACCCTTCGCTGCGGCGCCGACCGCCACGCCCACCACACTCCCGCGCTCCAAGGTGCCGCGGACCCTACCGCGACCCCCGGCTCAGCCGCCCGTGCGTCGCGCCCTGTAGAGGTCGCGCAGCAGCAGGATCTCGGCCGCGTGGTGGATCGCCTCACGGTTGATGTGCAGCACCAGCTCGATCATCGGATGTTCGGCCCATCCGCCCTCCGCCGGTCCGACGGGGCGGGCCAGCGCGTCGTCGTCGAGATCGCGGACACCGGCGGACCAGGCGGTGTAGGTCTCGTCGAGCTGCGCGAGCGCCCCGTCGGCCGTGCCGGCGTACACGACGTCGTCGTAGTTCATCGGCCGTCCCCCGAAGTGACGTGCCGCTCGCATCCCGAACACTCCGACGATCACGTGCGCGAGCCGCCACGCGATCGTCGTGACCGGCGGTGGGTCGGGCTCCGGGAGCGCGAAGTCGACGGTCCACGGCCCGCTGCCCGGCTGGGGTCCCGGTACCGCGGCATCGCGGGGGCGTACGGACCAGCAGCCCGGCGCGGGCTCCCAGAAGTACTCGTCGTCGGACAGGTCCGCGAGCCGGGGGCGAACCGCTGTGCTCCAGTGCCAGTCGAGCTGCTCGGACAGCTGTTGCGCGAGCGGGCTGCCGGACGCCATGCCGCCGATGGTAGGACCCGCGCCCGCCGCTGAGGGTGCGCGCAACCTCATTGCTGTCGACGGGCCGAGCCACGACCGTGAGGTTGCGCGCGGGTTGTGGCCCACAGCCGCGACGCGCCCGACGGCCGCACAGTCAGCTCGTGGGGATCGGGACGCCCCGGATGCTGGCGTCGAGGAGTTGGACGGGGTGCAGCAACGGCACGTCCGAACCCAGGTGTTTGCCCATCTGCAGCAGGCAGCCGGGGTTGGCGGTGACGACGACGTCGGGGGCGACCGAGCGGACGTTGGCGGCCTTGCGGGCGCCGAGCTCGTCGGCGGCGTCGGGCATGACCATGTTGTAGATGCCCGCGGACCCGCAGCAGAGGGCGGCCTCGGGGATGTCGACGACCTCGACGCCGGGGACGCTGCGCAGCACGTCGCGGGGCTGGGTGCGCACCCCCTGGGCGTGCCCGAGGTGGCAGGCGTCGTGGTAGGCGACCCGCGCGTTCACAGGGTTGCGCGGTGCGCGGGGGCCGCCGTCGGCGAGGAGCTCGGCGAGGACCTCGTGGACGTCCTTCACCGAGGCGGAGAAGGCGGCTGCGCGCGCGGCCCACGAAGGGTCGTCGGCGAGCAGGTGCCCGTACTCCTTCATCGACGATCCGCAGCCGGCGACGTTGGTGACGACATGGTCGACCCCCGAGGCGAGGAGCTTCTCGAAGGTCTCGATCGTGCGGCGAGCGCGGGCGAGGGCGGAGGGTTCGCGGCCGGCGTGCAGTTCGAGGGCGCCGCAGCACTGCTGGTCCCGGGGGACGATGACGTCGGCACCCTCGGCGGCGAGGACGCGGACGGTGGCCTCGTTGACGCGGTGGAAGAACACGTCCTGCACGCACCCGGACAGCAGGGCGACCCGGGCGCGGCGCGGTCCGACGGCCGGGGCGACGGCAGGCAGGGACGCGAACGCCTCCTTGACCGTGACCGGTGGCAGCAGCGACTCCAGGGCCGCGAGGCGGGAGAACCTTGTGCCGCGCAGGCGCTCGGTGCCGCCGTCGACGAACTTGCGGATCGCCGGGACGCGGGCCAGCTTCTGGTACAGCGCACCCGGGAGCGCGGCGGCACGCAGGCGTCTCTTGTACGGGAAGAGCGCGAAGATCGCGTCGCGGAAGAGCTTGTCCTCGCGGTCGCGCGGGACGTTGCGTTCCACCTGCGGGCGCACCGACTCCAGCAGCCGGTCGTACTGGACACCGGAGGGGCAGGCGGTCACGCAGGCCATGCAGCCGAGGCAGCGGTCGATGTGCGTCGCGAAGGATCCTTCGAGGGCGATGTCGCCCTTCTCGGCGAGGTCCATGAGGTAGATGCGCCCGCGTGGGGAGTCCATCTCCTCGCCCCAGAGCTGGTAGGTGGGGCAGGTGGGCAGGCAGAAGCCGCAGTGGACGCAGTCGTCGAGGAGGTCGCGTTCGGGCGGGCGGTGGGCGTCGAAGGCGCTGGGCCCGGACCGGGGGAGGTTGGTGTCGGCGGAGCCGGCGGGGGTCGAGGTCATCGGGGGTCCTCCTGCAGCCACGGGGCGAGCCGGCCGGGTCCGAGCCGGCCGTCGGGGTCGAGGGTGCGTTTGAGCGACCTGAGCAGGGCTGTCGCCGACGGTGGGGGTCCCCAGGCGTGGCCGGTGAACCCGTCGGTGCGGTCGCGCAGGACGGAGGTGCCGCCCGCCGCGTGGACGCCCGCGTGGGCGTCGGCGACGGCGTCGGCGGGCAGGGCGACCGTGGCGACGCCGGTGCCCAGGCCCACGGCGGCACCGTGGGCAGGGAGCGATGCGACGAGCGCGGCGAGCCGGGAGGGCCGGGCGCCGATGCGCAGCACCGCCTGCCCGGGCGCTCCGCGGACGGCCGCGGCATGGCTGTCCCATACGTCGGAGGCGGAGGCGGAGTCGTGGCCCGAGCCGAGGACGGAGCGGAGCCGGTCCACCCGCCGCGGCAACGCGTCGACCGTGCCCTCCATACGCACGAGCAGCGTCCCCGACGCGGAGCCGGTCGAGTACCACTCGACCGCGGCCGGGTCGAGGGGCTGGGCGAAGAGGCGGGCGGCGTGGTCGGCGGCGTCGTCGAGCGTGCAGTCGACGGCGAGGGTCGCGGAGGCCTCCGGCACGGGGTGCAGCCGCAGCACGACCTCGGCGACCACGCCGAGCGTGCCGTAGGAGCCGTGCATGAGCTTGGCCAGGTCGTAGCCGGTGACGTTCTTGATGACGTGCCCGCCGGTACGGGCGACGGTGCCGTCGGCGAGGACGATCGTCATGCCGATGACGAGGTCGCGCAGGGTGCCGTGGACGAGTGCCGCGGGGCCGCCGTCGGCGGTGGCGACGAGCCCGCCGACGGTCGCGCCCCGGGAGACACGGGCGGCGTCGAACGACACCTGTTGACCGTGGTCGGCCAGCGCGGTCTGGAGCTCGCGCAGCGGGGTGCCGGCGTGGACGGAGACGGTCATGTCGCCGGGGTTGTGGGTGATGATGCCGTCGAGGCCACCGACGTCGATCACCGTGTCGACGTACGAGAGCGTGCCGCCCCAGGATGCGGCGGTGCCGGCTCCGGCGATGCCGAGGGTGCCCGCGGAGTCGAGGACGGCGTCGCGGAGCGCGGCGAGGCCGTCGGGGCGGACCGTGGTGGGGGTCACGCGCGTCATGTCGTGCTCCAAGAGATCCGGAGGGGGTCAGAGCCGCTCGATCAGGCCGGACTCCTCCAGCGGGTGGGGCCGGTACCTGCCGGGACGCTCGCCGCAGAGCCGTGGGGTGGGCAGGACCTTGCCGGGGTTGCAGATGCCGTCGGGGTCGAAGGCGCCGCGGACGCGGTCCATGGTTGCGAGATCGACCTCGCCGAACATCTTCGGCATGGAACAGGCCTTGTCGGTACCGATGCCGTGTTCGCCCGAGAGCGCCCCGCCCATCTCGACGCACAGCTCCGCGATGGCGGACGAGAGCTTCTCGGCGCGTTCGGTCTCGTCGGCGGCGGCGCTGTAGAGGACGAGGGGGTGGAGGTTGCCGTCGCCGGCGTGGAAGACGTTGGCGACGCGCAGCCCGGCGTCGGCGCCCATGGTGGCGATGCGGGCGAGGGTCTCGGCGAGGCGGGTGCGGGGGACGACGCCGTCCTGGACGAAGTAGTCGGGCGAGATGCGGCCGACGGCGGCGAAGGCGGCCTTGCGGCCACGCCAGATCGCGGCGCGCTCGTCGACGGACCCGGCGATGTGCAGGCGGGTGCAGCCGTGCCGCTCGCAGATCTCCTTGACCTGAGCGAACTGGACGTCGCACTCCTCGACGGGCCCGTCGAGCTCGACGACGAGCGCGGCGGGGACCCCGACGGTGTAGCCGGCGTGGACGGCTTCCTCGGCGGCCTCGATGGCGAGGGTGTCCATCATCTCGACGGCGGCGGGGACGATGCCGGCGGCGACGACGTCGCTGACGACGTCGCTCGCTGCCTCGACGGACGGGAAGTCGGCGAGCAGGGTGCGGACGGTCTCGGGGACGCGCAGCAGCCGCACGGTGATCGAGGTGGCGATGCCGAGGGTGCCCTCGGAGCCGAGGAAGACCCCGCGCAGGTCGGGGCCGGACTGTTCGGCCGTGTCGCCGCCGAGGGTGACGACGGAGCCGTCGGGCAGCACGACCTCCATCGACAGGACGTGGTTGCTGGTGAACCCGTACTTGAGGCAGTGGGCGCCGCCGGAGTTCTCGGCGACGTTGCCGCCGATGGTGCAGACCTGCTGGCTGGAGGGGTCGGGCGCGTAGTAGAGCCCGTGGGGTGCGGCGGCGGCGGTGATCTCGAGGTTGGTGACGCCGGGCTGGACGGTGGCGCGCCGGTCGACGGGGTCGACGTCGAGGACGGCCTTGAGCCGGGCCAGGGAGATGACGATGCCGTCGGCGACGGGGAGTGCGCCGCCGGAGAGTCCGGTGCCGGCGCCGCGGGCGACGAAGGGCACGTGGTGGGCCGCGCAGGCCCGGACGGCGGCGGCGACGGCGGCGGCGTCGCGGGGGAGGACGACGAGGTCGGGGATCACCCGGAACCCGGTGAGGCCGTCGCACTCGTAGGCGCGGCGTCCGACGGGGTCGTCGACGACGTTCTCTGCTCCGACGGCCCGGGCCAGTGCGGCGCGGGCCGCGTCGTCGAGTGCCATAGCACCTCCGCGTCGCTGCGTGGTCGTGGTGCGACGGGCGTCGGCCCGCCGGGTGGCCAACGGTAACGCTCCGAATGGTTCGCCGCGGGGTGTCGGTGGGCATCCCCATGGTGGCGGGATGTCACCCGGCGAAGTCGGGTTCACTACAGTAGAAATATCTCGGGCGCATCCCCTGGTACGCCGAGTCACAGGTGGACGAGATCACGAAGTTCCACGTTGCGGAAGTCAGTATCCGTGCACGACCCTGTGGTGAGGAGACGCGGCGAGAGAAGGGCGGTACCCCATGGCCGCAACACCGACCGTTCGAGGCACCGGCGGGTCCACCGGTGAGCAGGAGGCGGGCCTGCAGGTCGATCCCGCGCTGGAAGCCTTCGTTCGTGACGAGCTCCTGGCGGGTCTCGACGATCTCGACCCCACGACGTTCTGGGCGACCTTCGCCGCGCTGAACCGCCTGTTCGCGAGACGCACGAAGGAGCTGCTGGCGCGCCGCGACGAGCTGCAGAGCCAGGTCGACGACTGGCACGCCGCGCACCCCGGCCCGCTCGACGAGGCCGGTCGCGGCGAGTACGCCGACTTCCTCACCGAGATCGGCTACCTGGTCGGAGAGGCCGAGCCGACGCTCTCGGTCACCGGTGTCGACGCCGAGATCGCCACCCTCGCCGGCCCGCAGCTCGTGGTGCCCTCGACGGTGCCGCGCTACGCCCTCAACGCCGCCAACGCCCGGTGGGGCTCGCTGTTCGACGCCCTCTACGGCACCGACGTCCTGCCGCTGGACCACGAGCTGGCCAAGGGCTACGACGAGGCCCGTGGCGCCCAGGTCATCGCCGAGGCCGACGCGCTGCTCGACGAACTGTTCCCGCTGGCCGACGGCGCGCACGCCGCCGTCGAGAGCTACACCGTCGCCGACGGCGCGCTGGTCCCCGCGCTCGCCGACCCGGCGCAGTTCGCGGGCTACCGTGGCGACGCCGCCGCCCCGACCGCGGTGCTGTTGCGCCGCAACGGACTGCACGTCGAGCTGACCGTCGACCGGGAGCACCGCGTCGGCCGCGGCCACCACGCCGGCCTCGCCGACGTCGTCCTGGAGTCCGCGGTCACGACGATCGTCGACCTCGAGGACTCCGTCTCGACCGTCGACGGCGAGGACAAGGCAGGTGCCTACCGCACGTGGCTCGGCCTGATGAACGGCAACCTCGTCTCCAGCTTCGAGAAGGGCGGTGAGACGGTCACCCGGCGCGCCGAGCCCGACCGCGAGCACACCGCCCCCGACGGGTCCTCGGTGACGCTGCCCGGGCGCTCGACGCTGCTGGTGCGCGTCGTCGGCCACCACATGGACACCGACGCCGTCCGCACCGCCGACGGCGAGCCCGTCGGTGAGGGGCTGCTCGACCTGTTCGTCGCTGTCACCGCTGCGCTGCACGACCTGCGCGGCCTGGGCCCGCACCGCAACACGCGCACCGGCAGCGTCTACGTCGTCAAGCCCAAACAGCACGGGCCCGACGAGGTCGCGCTGACCGTCGAGATGCTCGCCGCCGTCGAGGAGGCACTCGGCCTACCGGCGCGCACCGTCAAGATCGGTGTGATGGACGAGGAGAAGCGCACCTCGGTCAACCTGTCGGCGTGCGTCGCCGCGGCGGCCGACCGCATCATCTTCGTCAACACCGGCTTCCTCGACCGCACCGGCGACGAGATCCACACCTGCTTCGCCGGCGGCGCCGTGGTGCCCAAGGGCGACATGCGGTCGCAGACCTGGTTCGGGGCCTACGAGGACCGCAACGTCGACGTCGCGCTGCGCGCCGGCTTCGGCGGCACCGCCCAGATCGGCAAGGGCATGTGGGCCAAGCCCGCTGCCATGCGCGAGATGGTCGACGCCAAGATCGAGCACCCCCGTGCGGGTGCCGACTGCGCCTGGGTACCCTCGCCGACCGCCGCGACCCTGCACGCGCTGCACTACCTGCGTGTCGACGTCGACGCCCGGCAGGCCGAGCTCGCCTCGCGCCCGCTGACCGACCGGTCGCTGCTGCTCGCCCCGCCGCTGCTGGGCGACGAGCGGCCGTCGGCCGAGACGGTCACGCACGAGCTGGAGACCAACGCCCAGTCGATCCTCGGCTACGTGGTGCGCTGGGTCGGGCTCGGCGTCGGCTGCTCGACCGTGCCCGACCTCGAGGGCATCGGCCTCATGGAGGACCGTGCCACCCTGCGGATCTCCTGTCAGCTGATCGCCAACTGGCTCGCCCACGGCATCGTCGACGAGGCCACGGTCCGCGAGACCTTCGCCCGCCTGGCCGCGTTCGTCGACGAGCAGAACGCCGGCGAGCCCGGCTACCAGCCGATGAGCGGCGACCTCGACGGCAGCGAGTCGTTCCAGGCCGCGCTGGAGCTGGTGTTCACCGGACGTGAGGAGCCGAACGGCTACACCGAGCCGGTCCTCACCAAGTGGCGCCGCACGGCCAAGAGGGCGGCCGCGCAGGGTCGCTGACGAGCACGTTCACCGCGGGGGTCGCGGCGTCGCGGGTGCGGCGCTACGACCCCCGCGTCGTCGTGGCAGGTAGGGTGGGGTGAGCCGGTCCGACGCGAAGGTCCCCGTCGGGATCCGGCAGTCCATCCGTAAAGCCGACCCGACGGTGACCCGACAGCCGGGCCGGCCGGACGGCCCGCGCCCCCTCGCGGATCGTCCGTCCGAGCAGTCCGCGTGAACGCACGGTGCCGCCCGCCCCCGCGGCGGGAGGCGGTCCTGCCCGCGTGTCGTGACGCCGCAAGGAGGTGCCTTGCTGCTCGCGCTCGTCGTCGCGCACCTCGCGCTCGCCTGCGCCCTGCCCGCCGTTGCCGCCCGCAGCACGCGCGCCGCATTCGGCCTCGCGGCCGTCCCGCCGGCCGTCACGCTCGCGTGGGCGCTGGCCATGACACCGCAGGTGCTCGGCGGCCGGGCGGTGACGCAGTCGGTCGCGTGGGCGCCCGCGCTGCACCTGTACCTCGACGTGCGCCTCGACGCGCTCGCCCTGGTCATGATCGTGCTGGTCTCCGGGCTGGGCGCGGTCATCCTGGTCTACAGCGCGTTCTACTTCGGCCGCCGCAGCGCGGACGCGAGCCGCACCTCGGCACTCCTGGTGTTCTTCGCCGGCGCGATGCTGGGCCTCGTCGTCGCCGACGACCTGCTGACGCTGTACGTGTTCTGGGAGCTGACGTCGATCGCGTCGTTCCTGCTGGTCGGGCAGAGCGGCCTGCACCGGGCCAACCGGCGCGCCGCCGTGCAGGCGCTGCTGGTCACGGTGTTCGGCGGGCTGTCGATGCTGCTCGGGTTCGTGCTCGTCGGGGAGTCGGCCGGGACCTACCGGATCGCCGAGATCGTCGCCGCGCCGCCGACGGGTGGGGCCGTCACCGCGGGCATCGTGCTGATCCTGCTCGGCGCGCTCACCAAGTCCGCGCAGGCGCCGTTCCACCCGTGGCTGCCCGCGGCGATGGCCGCGCCGACACCGGTCAGCGGCTATCTGCACGCGGCGTCGATGGTGAAGGCCGGGGTGTTCCTCGTCGCGCGGCTGTCGCCGGCGTTCGCGGCGTGCGCCGAGTGGTGGCTGCCGCTGGTCGTCCTCGGTTTGGCGACGATGCTGATCGGTGGCTGGCGCGCCCTCGGCGCGACCGACCTCAAACGGCTGCTGGCCTTCGGCACCGTCAGCCAGCTGGGCTTCCTGATGGTGTTGTTCGCCGTGGGCGGGCGGCTCGCGGCCGTCGCCGGGGCGGCGTTGCTGCTGGCGCACGGCCTGTTCAAGGCGACGCTGTTCCTCGTCGTCGGCACCGTCGACAAGGTCACCGGCACCCGCGAGTGCGGCTCGCTGTCCGGGCTGGGCCGCGCCATGCCGGGGCTGGCCGCAGCGTCCGTGCTGGCCGCCGCGTCGATGGCGGGCATCCCGCCGCTGCTCGGGTTCGTCGCCAAGGAGGCGGCGTTCGAGGCGTTCCTGCTGGAGGACGGCGCCCGCGGCTGGATCGTGCTGGCCGGGCTGGTCGTCGGGTCGATCTTCACCGTCGCCTACAGCGCCCGGTTCCTGTGGGGCGCGTTCGCGACCAAACCGGGCATCGAGCTGTCCGTCCCCAGGAGGGCCTCACCGGGTCTCACCGTGCCGCTGTGGATCACCTCCCTCGCCGGGCTCGTGCTCGGGCTGATCGCGCCGCTCGTCGCGCCGCTGATCGAGGCCTACGGCGACGGTCTGCCCTCCCGCGACGCCGAGGAGGCCGGCTACCACCTCGCGCTCTGGCACGGCTGGAACCTCGCACTCGCCCTGTCCGGCGTCGCGCTCCTCGGCGGTCTGCTGCTGCACGCGGGCCGCCGCCGCGTCGAGGCGCTCACCCGGGCCCTGCACCATCCCGTCACCGCGCAACGCGGCTACGAGCTCGTCGTCTCCGGCCTCGAACGCGTCGCCGTGCTGGTCACCGGCCGGCTGCAGGCCGGTTCGCTGCCGTTCTACCTGGCCGCCGTGCTGCTCATGGTGCTCGCGCTGCCCGGGGTCGGGCTCGTCATGGGCTGGGCCTGGCCCTCCGACGCCCCCGTCGTCCACCAGTGGATGCAGATCCCGCTGGGCATCGTCGTCGTCGCCGCGGCCCTCGCGCTGGTCCGCGCGCACCGCCGGTTCACCGCCGTGCTGCTCGTCGGCGCCGTCGGCTACGGCATCGGCGGGCTGTTCATCGTCGACGGTGCCCCCGACCTCGCGCTCGCCCAGTTCCTGGTGGAGACGCTCGCCGTCGTCGCGTTCGTGTTCGTCCTGCGCCGGCTGCCCGCACACTTCACCGAACGCCGCCGGCCGCGCCGCAGCGTGCAGGTCCGCAAGGGCGTCCTCGCGTCCGTCGCCGGGATCACCGTCGCCCTGTTCGGGCTCGTCCTGTCCGGTGCGCGCACCGCGCCCGCCACCGCCAGCGACGAGTTCGTCCGCCTCGCCCCCGAGGCCGGCGCGACCAACGTCATCAGCGCGATCCTCGTCGACTTCCGGGCGCTCGACACCGTCGGCGAGATCACCGTGCTGCTCGTCGCCGCCGCGGGCACCGCCAGCCTCGTGCTGGCCACCCGCTACGACCGGCGGCGCAAGGGCCGCGTCACCCGCAGCGGGTCCGGCACGCCCGAACACGAGAAGGAGGTCCTCGGATGACGGCCACACCCGAGGCGCGCGTCCCGTGGGACCGCTGGGACGCGCCCGCAGAGGACTGGATGCTGTCGGGGGAGTGCCCCATCGGCACCGAGCGCACGCTCCTGCTCGAGCTCGCCGCCCGGATCCTGTTCCCGACGGTCCTCGTCTTCTCCCTCTACCTGCTGCTCGTCGGCCACTACGGCCCCGGCGGCGGGTTCTCCGGCGGGCTCGTCGCCGGGCTCGCGTTCGTGCTGCGCCACATCGCGGGCGGCCGCAGCGAGGGCCCCGAGATCGGCGCCCGCGTCAAGGTCCGCCCGCCCGTGCTCGTCGGCCTCGGGCTGGGCATCGCCGTCGTCACCGCGCTCGTGCCCGCCGCGTTCGGCGCGCCCGTCCTGTCGTCGGCCAAGTTCGCCTTCGACGTCCCGCTGCTGGGCCACATCGAGATCGTGACCAGCCTCGCCCTCGACGTCGGCGTCTACCTGCTGATCGTCGGCGTCGTCCTCGACCTGCTGCGTTCGCTCGGCAGCGGCATCGAACGCGACGCCCGCGAAGCCGCCGCGGCCAACGCCGGGGAGGCCGCGTGACCACGATCAGCCTCGCGATGGCCGCCGTCGTCGCCGTCCTCTACTCCGTCGGGTTCTACCTGCTCCTGCAGCGCTCCCTGATGCGCGTGCTGCTCGGCGTCGTCGTCCTCGGCCACGGCGCCAACCTGCTGCTCCAGCTCGCCGGCGGCCCGCCCGCACGGCCCCCGATCCTCGACGGCACCGGCACCGAGGGCATGGCCGACCCGCTGCCGCAGGCGCTGGCGCTCACCGCCGTCGTCATCACCTTCGCCATGACGACATACCTGCTCGCGCTCGGCTACCGCTCATGGGTGCTCGTCGGCCACGACGAGGTCCAGGACGACCTCGAGGACCGCCGCATCGCCCGGCGCCGCACCGTCAAGGCGTCGATGGGCGAGGAGGTCTCCGACCACGGCGAGGAGACAGAGGTCGACCCGGGCTCGGCCGCGGCGTCCGACGACCCGGTCGCATCCGTGGGGGAGAACCGGTGAACGCGACCCTGCTGCCGGTCCTCCCGGTCCTGCTGCCGCTGCTCGGCGCCGCCGCCACCGTCGTCGCCGGACGCTCCGCGGCCACGCAGCGCATCATCGGCGTCACCGTCCTCGCCGCCGTCGCCGCCGTCGCCGCGGTCCTGCTCGTCATGGCCGACCGTGACGGGCCCGTCGTCGCCGAGATCGGCGGCTGGCCGGCACCGGTCGGCATCGTGCTCGTCGCCGACCGCATCTCCGCACTGCTGCTGCTGATCTCGACGATCGTCACCCTCGCGGTGCTCGTCTACGCCATCGACCAGCGGATCGTGGACTACGGCCGGCGCACCGCGTCCACCACGTTCCACCCGATCTTCCTCGTGCTCTCGGCCGGCGTCTCGCTGGCCTACCTCACCGGCGACCTGTTCAGCCTCTTCGTGGCGTTCGAGATCATGCTCGCCGCCTCCTACGTGCTGATCACCCGGCGCACCGACGCCACCAGAATCCGCTCCGGCATGACGTACGTGATCATCAGCCTCGCGTCGTCACTGCTGTTCCTGACGACGGTCGCGCTCGTCTACGCCGCCACCGGCACAGTCAACCTCGCCGACGTCGCCACCCGCGTCGCCGAACTGCCCACCGGGCTGCAGACCGTGCTCGCGCTGCTCGTCGTCGTCACCTTCGGGATCAAGGCGGCCATCGTGCCGCTGCACTTCTGGCTGCCCGACAGCTACCCCAACGCCCCCGCGCCCGTCACCGCGCTGTTCGCGGGGCTGCTCACCAAGGTCGGCATCTACGCGCTGCTGCGCACCCGCACCCTGATCTTCCCCGAGGACCATCCGTCGACGCTGCTGCTCGTGCTCGCCGCCGTCACCATGATCGTCGGAGTGCTCGGCGCGCTCGCGCAGAACGACCTCAACCGACTGTTGTCGTTCCTGCTGGTCAGCCACATCGGGTTCATGATCTTCGGCCTCGCCGTGTCCGACGCGCAGGGGGTCGCCGGCACGGCGCTCTACGTCGTCCACCACATCACGGTGCAGGCCACGCTGTTCCTCGTCTCCGGCCTCATCACGCGCCGCACCGGCACCGTCTCCATCGATGCCATGGGCGGCCTCGCCAAACGCGCCCCGCTGCTCGCGGTGCTCTTCGCGATCCCCGCCCTCACCCTCGCCGGCGTCCCACCGACGTCCGGGTTCGTCGCCAAGCTCGCGCTGCTGCAGGCCGGTGCCGACGACGGCCCCGCCACCGCGATCGTCGCCGGCGTCGTCATCCTCGCCAGCCTGCTCACCCTCTACGCGGTCATGCGTGTCTGGGTGCGTGTGTTCTGGGGCGAACCCAAGGAACCCCTGCCCGACCCCGACCCGCACGACGACCTCGTCGTCGGCACCGCCCGCACCTCGCGGCCCATGGTCGTCGCCTCCGCCGCGCTCGTCGTCGTCAGCATCGCCATCGCCGTCGCCGCCGGGCCGCTCTCCGGCATCACCTCCCGCGCCGGAGACGACCTCGTCGACCGCACCCCCTACCGCACCGCAGTCCTCGGCGACGGAGGTGCGCCGTGATCCGCAGGCTGCCCCAGCTGTTCTGGCTCACCGTCGTCTGGGTGCTGCTGTGGGGCACCCTCACGCCGGCGACGATCGTCGGCGGCGTGATCGTCGCGCTCCTCGTGACGTGGCTGTTCCCGCTGCCGCCCATGCGCGACCCGATCCCCTTGCGGCCACTGCGCATCGCCGCCCTCGCAGGCTTCCTCGCGGTCGACCTGCTGCGCTCCGCGGGCGACATCGCCTGGGAGACCATGCGGTACGGCTCCCGCGCGCGGGCCGGGATCGTCGCCGTCCCCCTGCTGGCCGGGTCCGCACATGCCGTCGCCCTCCTCGCCGGGTCCGTCGCGCTCACCCCGGGCAGCTACGTGCTGCAGATCGACCGGGGCCGCGGGACGTTCTGGGTCTACACGCTCGGGATCCGCGGCGAGGACGATGTCGAACGCGTCCGCCGCGCCATGCTCGTCATGCAGCGCAAGGTGATCGCCGCCGTCGGCACCGCCGGCGAACTGGCCGACTGCGACCGCGGCCTCGCCGCCGGGACGGAGAAGACCCCATGACCGTCGTGTTCACCGTGACGCTCGCGATCCTCGCCGCCGCAGGCCTTCTGACGATGCTGCGGCTGCTGCGCGGGCCCACGACCCTCGACCGCATCACCGCACTCGACGTCCTCGTCGTGCTCATCGTCTGCGGCGGCGCCGTCTACGTCGCCATCAACCAGGACGGCTCCAACATCCCCCTCGTCGCCGCTGTCGCCCTCATCGGGTTCGTCGGCTCCGCCACCGCCGCCCGCCTCGTCGAACGAGGGGAGCGGCACCGATGACCGTCACCGACGTCGTCACCGCCGTCCTGCTGCTGGGCGGCGCGCTGTCCTGCCTGCTCGGCGCACTCGGGCTCGTCCGCTTCCCCGACGTCCCCGCCCGCCTCCAGGCCGCCACCAAACCCCAGACCCTCGGCCTGCTGCTCATCCTCGTCGGCACCGCGATCCGGCTCGAGTTCGAGAGCGCCGCAACCCTGCTGCTCGTCGTCGCGTTCCAGATCATCACCGCGCCCGTCATCTCCCAGATCGTCGGCCGATCCGCCTACCGCGCAGGCACCATGCGCCGCGACGACCTCGTCGTCGACGAGCTCGCCGACCCCATGGCCCGCTCCGACCTGCCCGGCCCCGCCCGCGACGACCCGTCGTCCTAAGCTCCCGTCGTGCCCATCTACGCGCTCGGCGACCTGGAACCCGACATCCACCCCGACGCCTACGTGCACCCCGATGCCGTGGTGATCGGCGACGTGCGCATCGGCGCCGAGGCCACCGTCTGGCCCACCGCCGTGCTGCGCGGCGACGACGGACACATCGTCGTCGGCGCCCGTACGAGCATCCAGGACGGCACGATCATCCACACCACACGCGACGTGCCCACCCTCATCGGCGACGAGGTCACCGTCGGGCACAACGTGCACATCGAGGCCGCCGACATCGGCAACCGCGCCCTCATCTCCTCCGGCTCCGTGGTCCTCAACGGCTCGACCGTCGGAGAAGGCGCCGTCGTCGCCGCCGGGGCCGTCGTCTCGCCCAAGGCCGTCATCCCGCCCCGGTCCATGGCCCTCGGCATCCCCGCCCGCGTCCGCGAGGGCTACGAGGTCCCCTCCGACCGCTGGGAGTACGCCGTCCACTCCTACGTCGAACGCGGCAAACGCTTCCGCGCCGAGCTGCGGAAGCTGGAGGGCTGATGGCGGGCAAGCCGCTGAACCAGGTCGTCGAGGCAGGCTGGGCGCAGGCGCTTGCCCCCGTCGCCGACGTCGTCTCCGACATGGGCGAGTTCCTGCGCGCCGAGATGGCCGCAGGCCGCCGCTACCTCCCCGCCGGCGCCGACATCCTGCGCGCCTTCACCAACCCCTTCGACGAGGTGCGCGTCCTCATCGTCGGGCAGGACCCCTACCCGACGCCCGGGCACGCCGTCGGCCTCTCCTTCTCCGTGGCGGCCGACACCCGGCCCGTCCCGCGCTCGCTGGCCAACATCTTCCGCGAGTACTGCGACGACCTCGGTCACCCGATGCCCTCCAGCGGCGACCTCACCCCCTGGGCGCAGCAGGGCGTCCTCCTCCTCAACAGGGTCCTCACCGTCGAGCCCGGCACCCCCGGCTCGCACCGGGGCAAGGGCTGGGAAGCGGTGACGGAACAGGCGATCCGCGCCCTCGTGGCGCGCGACGCCGAGCCCCTCGTCGCCATCCTGTGGGGGCGTGACGCCCGCAACCTCGTCCCGCTGCTCGAGGACGTTCCCTGCATCGAGTCGGCACATCCGAGCCCGATGTCGGCCGACCGCGGCTTCTTCGGCTCCCGCCCCTTCAGCCGCGCCAACGACCTGCTGGAGGAGATCGGCGGCGACCCCGTCGACTGGAAGCTCCCGTAAGCCGAGTTCGGCCTCGGACTGGTTCGATCATGGTCGAGCGCAGTCTGTTGTCGAACTCGGCGGGGTGAGCGGCCGGTTGCCGCCGGGCGCGGTGGGGGTGGTCCGCGTCGCCGCGAGGGTTCTGTGGTCCTCGCAAGGGTTCTGTGGTCGGCGCGCGGCCTGAAGGTGAGGTCGTGACGGCGGAAGCTGCGCGCTGGTCGGCAAGGTTGCGCGCCGATCCGGGGCACCCCCACGAGGGCCCCCCGCGCGCGGCCGCTCGTCGCCGCGTGGGTTCTTCGGGCGGCCCGAGCCCGCACGCCGACGGTCGGGAGCGCGTGGGGACTGCCGAGGTGAGGCGGACGACCTCCCCGGCATGATCACCGCTTCTGGTCCAGCAGCGACGTCTGCGTCGCCTGAGCGCCGGAAACGGTGATCACTCCGAGCTGTCGGGCCCCGGATCGGACCTCCGAGACACGGTCGGGCGCAGAACCGGGGCACGGGCGTCACCCGTGACGCCCATGTCTGGTGACCGACGATCACCCTGGCCGGCAGCCTTCCGACGCCGAAAGCCGGCCGATCGCTTCGTCCCCCACCGTCATGATCACCGGAACTGGTCCATGAGCGTCACCTATGTCGCCGCAGCACCAGGAACGGCGATCATCCCGAGCCGTCCGCCCCGGATCCGCCTCCCAGGCATGGAACCGGGACATGGGCGCCACCTGTGACGCCCACGTCCCGGAACGGCCGATCACCCGCTCCCCGGCCTGCCAGGAGCCCACGACATGCGAAAGGGCGGCCCACCGTGGTGGACCGCCCTTTGCGGGTGCGTCGTGGCGTCAGCCGCGCGCGACCTTGCCGGCCTTCAGGCACGAGGTGCACACGTTCTGACGGCGGCGGTTGCCGCCGTCGTCGCGGGTGCGCACGGTCTGGATGTTCGGGTTCCAGCGGCGGTGGGTGCGGCGGTGCGAGTGCGAGACGGACATGCCGAAGCCCGGACCCTTGCCACAGACGTCGCAGACGGCAGCCACGTCGATCACTCCTGGCAGTAGACGAGATGTTCTGGTCGCGGGGGCCGCCGAGATTCACGCAGCAGTACCCCGCAGGTTCGCCCAGAGTACCCAGCCCGCCCGACGCACCGCACACCGCCCGGTCGCTACCCTCGCGGATGTGCCCCCGATGATCGACGCGGCCCTGCTCAGCCGGTGGACCGCGGAGTCGGCGGCCGGCCTCGAACGGCGCTGCGCGGAGATCGACGACATCAACGTCTTCCCGGTCGCCGACGGCGACACCGGCACCAACATGTTGCTGACGATGCGCGCGGCGGGCGACGAGCTGCGGCGCCGGTACCGGGAGGACAGCGGCCCGTTGGCGCCGGGCAGCCCGGGGTGCGCGGAGGCGGCGGCGGCGCTGGCGCGGGGCGCGCTGGTGGGGGCGCGGGGCAACTCCGGGGTGATCCTCTCGCAGGTGCTGCGCGGGTTCTCCGAGGTGATCGCGGAGGCGCAGGGCTCGGTCGACGCGGGCGTGCTGCGGGCGGCGCTGGGGCGGGCGCACCGGTTGGCGCGGGCGGCGGTGGCGCGTCCACGTGAGGGCACGGTGCTGAGCGTGCTGGCCGCGGCGGCGGAGGCGGCGGCGTCCGACAGGTCCGACACGCTCGCGAACGTCGCGGCGTCGGCGGCCTCGGCCGCTGCGGAGGCGTTGCGCGCCACGACCTCTCAGCTGCCGGAGCTGGCCCGCGCCGGGGTGGTCGACGCCGGCGGGTACGGGCTGCTGGTCGTGCTGGATGCGCTGGCGACGGCGTTGGGCCGTCCGGCCGGCGAGGCCCCGTCGCCACCTCCTCCGGCGCGCGCGCGGACGGCTCGCGGTGCGGAGGCGTTGACGACGGACCGGGAGAGCGGCTCGGACCGGTTCTCCTACGAGGTCATGTTCCTGCTCGACGGCACTGACGACGCCCGGGTGGCGGCCTTGCGCGCGGAGCTGGGCTCCGTCGGCGACTCGGTCGCGGTGGTGGGCGACGGCACGCCCGGCGGGACGGGCCTGTGGAACGTCCACGTGCACTGCAACGACATCGGCGCGGCGGTCGAGGCGGGCATCGAGGCGGGCAGGCCGCACAGGGTGACGGTGATGCGCTTCGCCGACCAGCCCGGAGCGTCGGCGACCGGTGACACCCGGTTCACGCGCGACCGCGCGGTGCTGATGGTCGTTGCGGGACCGGAGGTGGCGGAGCTGGCGCGGGCGTCGGGTGCCGACGTCGTCGAGGCCGCCGACTCGTCCCCGGACGCCGACGACCTCGCGGCGGCGCTGGCGGGGACGCGGGCCCGGCACGTCGTGCTGCTGCCCGGTGACCCGGACCTGACTGCCCACGCGGAGCGGGCGGCGTCGGCGGCGCGGCGGTCGGGGCAGGAGGTCGTCGTGATCCCGACGTCGTCGGTGCTGCAGGGGCTGTCGGCGTTGGCGGTGCACGACGTGTCGCGCCGCGCGGGCGACGACGTCGTCGCGATGGCGGAGGCCGCGGCGGGCACGCGGACGGCGGGGCTGCTGGTCGCGGAGTCGGAGGCGTTGACGTGGGTGGGCCGCTGCTCGCCCGGTGACGTGCTCGGGATCAGCGACGGGGAGGTCGTGCTGATCGCCCCGGACCTTTCCGTCGGTGCGCTGTGGTTGGCTCATCGCATGTTGACGGCGGGGGGTGAGCTCGTGACGGCGCTGCTGGGTGCCGAGGCGGACGTGGAGCTGGGCGAGCACCTGGCCGACGATCTGCGCCGCACGCACCCGGAGGTCGACGTGGTGGTCTACCGGAGTGGGCAGAGCGACTTCCCGCTGGTCCTGGGGGTCGAGTGAGCCTGCGGATCGCCGAGGCGAAGGGCGGGGTCGACATGGACACCCCGCTCGACGGGCCGCTCGGCAAGAAGGCGGCCGAGGCGTTGGCCACCCGGCTCGACCTGCACACCGTGGGCGACCTGGTGCGCCACTACCCGCGCCGCTACGTCGACCGCGGCAAGCTCACCGACATCTCCGGGCTGGAGATGGGCGAGCACGTCACGGTCGTCGCGAAGGTCGAGAAGGCCACGCTGCGGGAGATGCGCAGCCGCCGCGGGAAGCTGCTCAACGTCGTGATCCGCGACGACAAGGGCGGCCGGCTGTCCTGCACGTTCTTCAACGGCTACAAGGTGTCCCACGTCCTCACGCCGGGCGTGCGAGCGTTGTTCTCGGGGAAGGTCGGGGTCTTCCAGAGCCAGCTGCAGCTCACCCACCCGGAGTTCGAGCCGCTCGAGGAGGGCGAGGACATCCGGCCGTTCGTGTCGGTCTACCCGGCGGTCGACAAGCTCAACTCCTGGGACATCGCGCGCTGCGTCCGGCAGGTCCTGGATCTTCTCGACGACCCCACGGATCCGCTGCCCGAGGACATCCGGAAGCGGGAGAAGCTGCCCGAGCTGGGGCGGGCGTTGCGCCGCATCCACCTTCCCGAGTCCGAGGCCGACCATCACGCGGCCCGCGCCCGCCTGGTGTGGGACGAGGCGTTGGGCGTGCAGCTCGCGCTGGCGGTCCGCCGGGTGCACGCCACGGAACGTCCCGCGTCGGCCAGCCCGCCGCGGTCCGGCGGCATCCTCGACGCGTTCGACGCGAACCTGCCGTTCGAGCTGACCGACGGGCAGCGCGCCGTAGGCGCCGAGATCGCGGCCGACCTCGCGCGCGAGACCCCGATGAACCGGCTCGTGCAGGGCGACGTCGGCGCGGGTAAGACGATCGTGGCGCTGCGGGCGATGCTTCAGGTCGTCGACGGCGGCCGGCAGGCCGCGCTGCTCGCCCCCACCGAGGTCCTGGCCGCGCAGCACGCCCGCTCGCTGAGCAGCATGCTCGGTCCGCTGGGCCGCGCGGGCGAGCTCGACGGCGCCGAGGACGCCACCCGCGTCACCCTGCTCACCGGCTCGCTGGGCACGGCGGCGCGGCGGCAGGCGATGCTCGACGTGCAGTCCGGGGCGGCGGGGATCGTCGTCGGCACCCACGCCCTGATCCAGGACAAGGTGGGCTTCGCCGAGCTCGGGCTCGTCGTCGTCGACGAGCAGCACCGCTTCGGCGTCGAGCAGCGCGACGCGTTACGCGGCCGCGGCGAACGCACCCCGCACATGCTCGTCATGACGGCCACGCCCATCCCGCGGACCGTCGCCATGACCGTCTACGGCGACCTGGAGGTCTCGGCGCTCACCGAGCTGCCGCGCGGGCGGTCGCCGATCAGCACCACCGTCGTCCCGGCGGGGGAGAAGCCCGCCTGGCTGGAACGGGCGTGGGAGCGCATCCGCGAGGAGGTCGCGGGCGGGCACCAGTGCTACATCGTGTGCCCGCGGGTCGGGGGAGAGACCGGCAAGGGCAGCGGCCTCGAGGACGCCGACCTCGTCGACCTCGAGGACCCCGACATCGGCGCCGACTCCGACGACGGCGGCCGCCGGCCCCCTCTCGCCGTGCTGGAGGTCGCACCCCAGCTCGCGGACGGCCCGCTGGCCGGGCTGCGGCTGGGCATCCTGCACGGCAAGCTCCCCGCCGACGAGAAGGACGCCACCATGCGCTCCTTCGAGGCCGGGGAGATCGACGTCCTGGTCGCGACGACGGTGATCGAGGTCGGCGTCGACGTCCCCAACTCCACGGGCATGATCATCCTCGACGCCGACCGGTTCGGGCTCTCGCAGCTGCACCAGCTGCGTGGTCGCGTCGGCCGTGGCCAGGCGCCGGGGGTGTGTCTGCTGGTCACCGACATGCCGGCCGGCACCACCGCCCGCGAACGCCTCGACGCCATCGCCTCGACCACCGACGGTTTCGAGCTCGCCAAGCTCGACCTGGAGCTGCGCCGCGAGGGCGACGTGCTGGGCTCGCTGCAGTCGGGCAAACGGTCGACGCTCAAGCTGCTGTCGCTGCTGCGCCACGAGACCGTCATCGAGAAGGCACGCGTCTACGCCACCGACATCGTGGCCCACGACCCCGAGCTCTCGGAGCACCCCGGGCTGCGCACGTTGGCCCGGCAGGTCGTCGGCGACGACGAGCAGGCCGAGTACCTGTCCAAAGTCTGACGTTCAGGCGGGCAGCTGCCCCCGGGCCTCCGACTCCAGGGCCGCCACCGCCGTCTTCGGCAGGTGGATGACGCCCGCCCGGTCGAGCCGGCCCAGCTCGGAACGGGCCTTGGCGTAGGCGGCGAGCCGCTCGGCCTCGCTGTCGGAGTCGCGCGCCGTCGTCAGCAGCTTGATGATCCGCTCGACGCTGCCCCGCTCCTCCGGGGAGAGGTTCGACAGCCGGATGCGTTCCGCGGCGTCGATCGCCGCACGCCACGCCCGGTCGGCCCGCTCCACGGCCGCGACGAACTGCGCCGCGTGGGACTCCGGCGGGCGGTTGTCGGTCTCGAGCGCCTGGGCCTCGGCGAACGCGTCGACGAACCGCGCCGTGCTCGGGACGCCGACGTCGCACAACGCCGGCAACCGCAGGACGGCCATCGGGTCGCACTCGAACGCCGCGTAGTGCTCGCGCAGGGCGTCGAACCGCGTCTTCGCCGCCTGCCAGGGCGGCGGCTCGGGACGGCGCGGCGGCGGAGCCATTGGCCGGTGCTGGACCGCCCGCGCCGCCTGCGCGGCGAGCTGGCGCTGCCGGTTGCGGTGGGACGTCGCGATGACGCTCACCAGGATCAGCGCCGGGAAGATCATCCCGCCCGTCACCCAGCCCATGAACAGCAGCGGTGGCGCGGCCATGATCAGCAGGAACGGCAGCAGGAGCAGGATCGGCGGCGCGCCGCGGCCGCGGCCGGCGGGCGCGTAGACGGGCGGCCCCTGCAACGGCCCGACGCCAGGGCGGCCGTGGTGGCCACCCCTGTGCGGGGAGCCGCCGGGGCCTCGGTGTCGTCGTCCCGGTGGCGGGACGGACCTCGCCGCCCACCCTGCCCGCGCGCGAGACCGTCCCATGACTCCTTGGTACCCGAACCGGTGGCGTCCGCGCATCGTCGTGCCGGGGAATCGACGCCCGATCCGCTGCTCCGAGCGGGTATCGCGCCGGTTCGCGAGGTTCGCCCGGTCGGCCCCACCCTCAGCGCGCTCTCAGCCGAGCTGCCCCGTCCGCGCGACCCCCGCCCGCCGGGCCCCGATCCGCGTGGTCGGGCGCCGGGCCGGGTGAGGCCCTGCCTGGTCGACCCTGATCCGGCGCGCGGTGTTTCGGGGGCCGGGGCGCTGCACGTCGCGACTCGCCGAGGGCCGAGGTACTGCCTGCCGCGAGTCGCCGACGGCCGGGCGGGGCTCGGGTGGGGGGAGCACATGTGGGGTACCCCGGCCGCGACCGGCGGCGACGGCCCGACCGGGGGTCGCGTGAGACGATCTCGTCCGCATCGCGGGCGTCACAGCGCCCGGATGTGTCGTGGTCCCCCACCCCAGGGAGTCTGATGTTCGGCAAGGTGTTGGTCGCCAACCGTGGCGAGATCGCGATCCGGGCGTTCCGGGCCGCGTACGAGCTCGGCGTCGCCACGGTGGCCGTCTACCCGTACGAGGACCGGAACTCGCTGCACCGGGCGAAGGCCGACGAGTCGTACCTGATCGGCGAGCGCGGCCACCCGGTGCGGGCGTACCTGTCCGTCGACGAGGTGGTGGCGGCGGCGCAGCGCGCGGGTGCCGACGCGATCTACCCCGGTTACGGCTTCCTCTCGGAGAACCCCGACCTGGCCGAGGCCTGTGAGGCGGCGGGCATCACGTTCGTGGGCCCGCCCGCCGACGTGCTGCACCTGACCGGCAACAAGGCGCGTGCCGTCGCGGCAGCGCGCGAGGCCGGTGTGGCGGTGCTGAACTCCAGCGAGCCGGCCACTGACGTCGACGCCCTGGTGGCGGCCGCCGACGAGATCGGGTTCCCGGTGTTCGTGAAGGCGGTCGCGGGTGGTGGCGGGCGCGGGATGCGCCGGGTCGCCGAGCCGGGCGACCTGCGCGACGCGATCGAGGCCGCGATGCGGGAGGCCGAGTCGGCGTTCGGCGACGCGACGGTGTTCCTCGAGCAGGCCGTGGTGAACCCCCGGCACATCGAGGTGCAGATCCTCGCCGACGCCGACGGCAACGTCGTGCACCTGTACGAGCGGGACTGTTCGGTGCAGCGGCGCCACCAGAAGGTCATCGAGATCGCGCCGGCGCCGAACCTCGACCCGGAGCTGCGCGACAAGATCTGTGCCGACGCGGTGGCGTTCGCACGGCACATCGGCTACGTCAACGCGGGCACCGTCGAGTTCCTGCTGGACGAGCGCGGCAACCACGTCTTCATCGAGATGAACCCGCGCATCCAGGTCGAGCACACGGTGACCGAGCAGGTCACCGACCGGGACCTGGTGATCGCGCAGCTGCGGATCGCGTCGGGGGCGACGCTGCCGTCGCTGCGGCTGACGCAGGACGAGGTGCAGCTGAGGGGTGCGGCGCTGCAGTGCCGCGTCACCACCGAGGACCCTGCCAACGGGTTCCGTCCCGACACAGGGACGATCAGCGCCTACCGCTCGCCGGGTGGCCCGGGTGTGCGGCTCGACGGCGGCACGACGCACACGGGAGCCGAGGTCAGCGCGCACTTCGACTCGATGCTGGTGAAGCTGACCTGTCACGGGCACGACTTCTCCAACGCGGTGCGTCGGGCGCGCCGGGCGATCGCGGAGTTCCGCATCCGGGGTGTGTCGTCGAACCTGCCGTTCCTGGCCGCGGTGCTGAACGACGCGGACTTCCAGCAGGGCAAGGTCACGACGAGCTTCATCGAGGACCGTCCGCACCTGCTGAACGCGCGGCCGTCGGCCGACCGTGGGACGCGGCTGCTGAACTACCTGGCGGACGTGACCGTCAACAAGCCGAACGGGCCGCGCCCGAAGGTGGTCGAGCCCGCGGACAAGCTGCCGAAGGTCGACCTGAGGGCGCCTGCTCCCGACGGTTCGCGTCAGCTGCTGGCCGAGCTGGGCCCGGAGGGTTTCGCGGCGCGGCTGCGCGCCCAGACGGCGGTGGCGGTCACGGACACGACGTTCCGTGACGCGCACCAGTCGTTGCTGGCGACGCGGGTGCGGACGAAGGACCTGCTGGCGGTTGCCCCGTACGTGGCGCGGACGGCGCCGCAGCTGCTGTCGCTGGAGTGCTGGGGCGGCGCGACGTACGACGTGGCGCTGCGGTTCCTGGCCGAGGACCCGTGGGAGCGCCTGGCCGCGCTGCGGGAGGCGGTGCCCAACCTGTGCACGCAGATGCTGCTGCGCGGCCGCAACACCGTCGGTTACACGCCGTACCCGACGGAGGTGACCGACGCGTTCGTCGCGGAGGCCGCCGAGACGGGGATGGACATCTTCCGGATCTTCGACGCGCTCAACGACGTCGAGCAGATGCGCCCGGCGATCCGGGCGGTCCGCGAGACCGGGTCGAGCGTCGCCGAGGTGGCGCTCTGCTACACCGCCGACCTGTCGGACCCGGGCGAGACGCTCTACACGTTGGACTACTACCTGCGGCTGGCGGAGCAGATCGTCGACGCGGGTGCGCACGTGCTGGCGATCAAGGACATGGCGGGCCTGCTGCGCCCTCCGGCGGCGCGGACGCTGGTCACGGCGCTGCGGGAGCGGTTCGACCTGCCGGTTCACCTGCACACCCACGACACCGCGGGCGGCCAGCTGGCCACCTTGATGGCGGCGATCGACGCGGGTGTCGACGCGGTCGACGCGGCCGTCGCGTCCATGGCGGGCACGACGTCGCAGCCGTCGCTGTCTGCGCTGGTGGCGGCCACCGATCACGCCGACCGCGAGACGGGGCTGTCGCTGCAGGCGGTCGGTGACCTGGAGCCGTACTGGGAGGCCGTCCGTAAGGTCTACGCGCCGTTCGAGTCGGGGCTCGCCAGCCCGACGGGCCGCGTCTACCACCACGAGATCCCGGGCGGGCAGCTGTCCAATCTCCGGCAGCAGGCGATCGCGCTCGGCCTGGGCGACCGGTTCGAGCTGATCGAGGACTGCTACGCCGCCGCCGACCGCATGCTGGGCCGGTTGGTGAAGGTGACGCCGTCGTCGAAGGTCGTGGGTGACCTGGCGCTGCACCTGGTCGGCGCGGGTGTCGACCCGGCCGACTTCGAGTCCGACCCGGCCAGGTTCGACGTGCCGGACTCGGTGATCGGCTTCCTGCGCGGCGAGCTGGGCGACCCGCCCGGCGGCTGGCCCGAGCCGTTCCGCACCCGGGCGCTGGAGGGCCGCAAGCCCGAGCACGGCCCGGCCGACCTGTCGATCGACGACCGTCGTGGCCTGCGCGAGGAGCGTCGCCGGACGTTGAACCGGCTGCTGTTCCCCGCGCCGACGAAGGAGTTCGAGACCCACCGGGAGGACTTCGGCGACACGAGCGTGCTGTCGTCGAAGGACTACTTCTACGGTCTCGAGCCCGAGATCGAGCACTCGGCGGCGATCGACCGCGGTGTCGACCTGATCATCGAGCTGGAGGCCATCTCCGAGCCCGACGAGCGCGGCATCCGCACCGTCCTGACCACGCTCAACGGGCAGCTGCGGCCGGTGTCGGTGCGCGACCGCTCGGTGGCCACCGACGTCAAGGCCGCGGAGAAGGCCGAACGTGGCAACGACCGGCACGTCGCCGCGCCGTTCGCCGGTGTGGTGACGCTGCAGGTCGGCGAGGGCGACAAGGTCGACGCGGGCCAGACCGTCGCGACGATCGAGGCCATGAAGATGGAGGCGTCGATCACCGCGCAGAAGGCGGGCACCGTCGACCGGCTGGCGATCGGCAAGGTCCAGCAGGTCGAGGGTGGCGACCTGCTGATCGAGCTGGCATAGCCGCACGGTGACGCGGATCATCGCCGGCCGGGCCGGGGGGCGGCGCCTCGCCGTGCCGCCCCGCGGTACCCGGCCGACGTCCGACCGGGTGCGCGAGGCGTTGTTCAGCGCGCTGGACAACGACCCGGGTCTCGACGGCGCCCGCGTGCTCGACCTCTGTGCGGGATCGGGCGCGCTGGGCCTGGAGGCGCTCTCGCGCGGCGCGGCGCACGCGGTGTTCGTCGAGTCGGACAAGAGGGCCGTGAACGTGTTGCGGCGCAACGTCTCCGACCTGGGTCTCGGGGGAGAGGTCGTCGCCGCGACCGTCGCGACCGCGCTGGGCGGTGTCCCGCGCGGGCGCTTCGACGTCGTCCTCGTCGACCCGCCCTACGCCGTGCCGGGCGAGGAGATCGCGGGCTGGCTCGCGGCGGCCGCGCGGGGCGGCTGGCTCGCCGAGGAGACGGTCGTCGTCGTGGAGCGTGACGCCCGATCGGGTGTCTTCGGCTGGCCGGAGGGCTTCGAGAGCGTGCGTGAGAGGCGTTACGGGGACACGGTGCTGCACGTCGGGGTCCGGTACGGTCCGGCCTCGTGATCTCCCCGACGCTGGTCGTGCGATGAGGCGCGCCGTCTGTCCCGGTTCGTTCGACCCGGTCACCCTGGGCCATCTCGACATCGTGGCGCGGGCATCCGGCCTGTTCGACGAGGTCGTGGTCGCGGTGCTGATCAACAAGCGCAAGCAGGGCCTGTTCACCGTCGAGGAGCGCATGGAGATGCTGCGCGAGACGACGGCCGACCTGCCCAACATCCGTGTCGACGCGTTCCACGGCCTGCTCGTGGACTACTGCACGGCCAACGACGTGCGCGCGATCGTCAAGGGCCTGCGCGCGGTCACGGACTTCGACTACGAGCTGCAGATGGCGCAGATGAACCAGCGGCTCTCGGGGATCGACACCCTCTTCATGTCGACGACGCCGGAGTTCAGCTTCCTGTCCAGCTCGCTGGTCAAGGAGGTCGCGACCTACGGCGGCGACGTCGCGCACCTGCTCCCGCCGACGGTGCATCGGCAGTTGCTCGACCGGCTCGCCGAGCGCGCCTGAGCCTGCGGCGCGTTCTCTACCCGATCGCGTTGGCGCGCAACCACACTTCACCCGGTCGGAACTTGACACGCGGAGCAGCGGCAATACGGCGTCCGGCGGTGTCGTGATGCGAGGATGCGGGACGTGTACCGGGTCTTCGAGTCGCTCGACGCGTTGGTGACGGTCGTCGAGGAGGCGCGCAGCCTCCCGATGACGGCCAACTGCGTGGTGCCGCGTGGTGACGTCCTCGAACTGCTGGACGACGTCCGGGAGGCGATCCCCGGCGAGCTCGACGACGCTCAGGACGTCCTCGACCGTCGGGACGAGATCGTGGCCGAGGCCCAGCAGGAGGCCGACGAGACGCGCAGCTCGGCCACCGAGGAGGCCGAGCGGATGCTCGTCGAGGCCCGCGAGGAGGCCGACAGGCTCGTCGCCGAGGCGCGTGAGGAGGCGGAGCAGACGGTCGCGCAGGCCCGGCACGAGGCGGAGCGCACCGTGTCGGAGGGCCGCCGCATCCACGCCGAGACCACCGAGCGTGCCCGCACCGAGGCCGAGCGGCTCGCCGAGGCCGGCCGCGCCGCGCACGACCGCTACATCGCCGACGGTCAGGCCGAGCAGGCCAGGCTCGTGTCGCAGGCCGAGGTCGTGCAGGCGGCCCGGGCGGAGGCGGCGCGGATCGTCGACGGCGCGGACGGCGAGGCGGATCGGCTGCGCCGTGAGTGCGACGGCTACGTCGACGCCAAGCTGGCCGAGTTCGAGGACAGCCTCACGAAGGCGCTGCGCACCGTCAGCCGTGGCCGCACCCAGATCTGGCGCAACGGCTCGCCCAACGGCACCCCCGCGACGTCGATCGGTCGCAACGGCTCGGGTCCGGCGTCCGGCCTGAGCGGGACCGGGATGGACCTGATCGACTGAACCTCCCGCCAGGCCGTTCCTGTCGGAGGGAGCGGCTATCCTGGCGCCGGTCATGAAGAACACCGACACCAGGCCCGCCAAGCACGAGCCGCAGAGCCCTTGGGCGTTCAGCACACGGGAGCTCGGCAGGCGCGCGGGCACCATGCGCACCGTGTCCCGCGAGATCCCCGCCCCGGCCCCGGCCGAGGGCGTCATCGGGCTCGAAGGGGTCCTCGAGGTCCCTCCGGGCAGCCCGGTGGTGCTCGACCTGTCGCTCGAGGCGGTCAGCGAGGGCGTCTACGTCTCGGGCACCGTGTCGGCCCGGGTGGCCGGCGAGTGCTCGCGGTGTCTCGACGAGCTCTCCGACGAGCTGACCGTCCGCATCGGCGAGCTGTTCGCCTACCCGGACAGCGTCACGGAGGAGACCACCGACGCCGACGAGATCCCACGGCTCGTCGACGAGTGGCTCGACGTCGAGCAGACGGTCCGCGACGCGGTCGGCATCACGCTGCCGCTGGCCCCGCTGTGCAGGGACGACTGCCCCGGACTGTGCGCCGAGTGCGGCGGTCGGAAGGCCGATCTCGGCCCGGATCACGGGCATGAGACACTGGACCCTCGTTGGTCGGCGCTGCGTGAGCGGATGTCGTCGGACTGACTCGCTCAGGTACGCCTGATGCACCCCTTGACGTGACCAGTACTGAGGAGAATTGCCGTGGCCGTACCCAAGCGCCGGATGTCGCGGTCCAACACGCGCTCTCGCCGGGCGCAGTGGAAGGCCACCGCGCCGACCCTCGTCGCCTGCTCCAACCGCGCCTGCAAGGAGCTCAAGCCGCCGCACGTGGCCTGCCCCACCTGCGGGACCTACGACGGCCGCCAGGTCGTCACCCCGGCCTGATCGCACCGCTTTGGCGGGCAAAGGAGTCCAGGGGGCCGTGGAGGATCACGGCCCCCTGCTTCGTGCGCTGGGCGTCGAGCTCGAACCCGATCTGCTGACGCTCGCCCTCACCCATCGGTCGTACGCGTACGAGAACGGCGGGCTGCCCACCAACGAGCGCCTGGAGTTCCTGGGCGACTCGGTGCTGAGCATCGTCGTCACCGAACGGCTCTACCTCGACCACCCCGACCTCCCCGAGGGCCAGCTCGCGAAACTGCGGGCGAGCGTCGTCAACATGAACGCCCTGGCCGGGGTCGCGGCCGGGCTGGTGCCCGGCGGGCTGGGCGCGCACCTGTTCCTCGGCCGCGGTGAGGAGCTCACCGGCGGCCGCTCGAAGGCCAGCATCCTGGCCGACGCCACCGAGGCCCTGATCGGCGCCGTCTACCTGCAGCACGGCCTCGAGCCGTCGCGCGACGTCATCCACCGGCTCTTCGACGAGCTGCTGCGCAACGCGCCCCTGCTGGGCGCGGGGCTCGACTGGAAGACGTCGCTGCAGGAGCTCACCGCCGCCGCCGAGCTGGGTGTCCCGGAGTACCGGATCACCGAGGACGGGCCCGACCACCTGAAGACGTTCACGGCCACGGCCGTCGTCGGAGGGCGGGAGCTGGGCTCGGGCGACGGGCGCACCAAGAAGGAGGCCGAGCAGAAGGCCGCTGCGCTCGCGTGGCGGGCGCTGTCGGCCGAGGACGCCTCCGCCGACGGGTCCGTCGGCTCGGCCGTCTGATCCCGGCCCGCGCGTGCCCGAGCTGCCCGAGGTCGAGGTCGTCCGTCGTGGCCTGCACGACCACGTCGTCGGCAGGCGCATCGACACCGTCACCGTCGCGCACCCCCGGTCGATCCGCCGGCACGCGGCCGGTGCCGCCGACTTCACGGGCCGCCTCGCCGGCCGTGTGATCGGTGCCGCGCAGCGGCGCGGCAAGTACCTGTGGCTGGAGCTGGCCGACGCCCCCGACGCCCCCGCGGAGAAGGGCGACGATGCCGTACTCGCCCACCTCGGCATGAGCGGGCAGATGCTCGTCGAGACCCACGACAGCCCCGACGAGAAGCACCTGCGGGTGCGCATCACGTTCGACGACGACGGCCCCGAGCTGCGGTTCGTCGACCAGCGGACCTTCGGCGGGCTGTCGGCGCACCCGCTCGTGCCGGCCGTCGGTGGCGGGCTGCTGCCCGAGCCGGTCGCCCACATCGCGCGCGACCCCATGGACCCGGCGTTCTCCCTCGACGACGCCGTCGCCGGCATCCGGCGCCGCCGCACGGGCCTCAAGCGCGCCCTGCTCGACCAGACCGTCGTGTCCGGGATCGGCAACATCTACGCCGACGAGGCGCTGTGGAGGGCGGAGCTGCACTGGGCCCGCCCGACCGAGACGCTCACCCGGGCGCAGGGCCGGGCCGTCCTCGGCGCCGCGTCCGAGGTCGTGGACGCCGCGCTCGCGCAGGGTGGCACCTCGTTCGACGCGCTGTACGTCAACGTCAACGGCGCCTCCGGCTACTTCGACCGGTCGCTGGACGCCTACGGACAGGCCGACAAGCCGTGCCGCCGCTGCGGCACCCCGATCCGGCGCGACCCGTTCATGAACCGGTCGTCGTTCTCGTGCCCGCGCTGCCAGCCCCGGCCCCGACAGGCACGCACCTGATCAGAGCCAACCCCGTCGCTTGAAGATCAGGTACAGCACCAGGCCGAGCAACAGCATCAGCCCGATCGCCATCGGATAGCCGAACCACCAGTCCAGCTCCGGCATGTGGGTGAAGTTCATGCCGTAGACGCCGGCCACGAGCGTCGGGGCGAACAGGATCGCCGCCCACGACGACACCCGTTTCATCTGCTCGTTCTGCACGTAGCCGGCCTCGGTCAGCCGCGTCATCTCGTCGTTCTGCCGCTGCGCCACCAGCGTCGAGTTGACCGTCAGGATGTTGGCCAGCAGCTGCCGGAACCCGTCGGTGCGCTCCAGGACGCGCAGCGCGTGGTCGGCGACGTCGCGCAACGCCCGGCGCAGCTCCGGGTCGGTGTCGGTGCCGGTCTTCGAGAACCGGAACCGCAGCTCGCCGAACAGCTCCCGCAGCGGCTCCACCGCTCGCTGGAACGCGATCACCTCGCGGGTCAGCTGGTAGATGCGCCGCGACGCCGTCGGGTCGCCCTCGAAGACCTGCACCTCGATCTGGTCGATGTCGTCCTGCAGGCCGTCGAGGACGGGCCCGTAGTCGTCGACGACCTTGTCCAGCACCGCGTACAGCACCGCGAACGGGCCGTGCGCCAGCAGCTCCGGGTCGTCCTCCAGCCGGTGCCGCACCTCGGCGAGGTCGGGCTCGTCGGCGTGGCGGACCGTCACCACGAAGTCGGCGCCGAGGAACAGGTGGATCTCGCCCAGCTCGACGACCTCCACCGGGTCGACGTAGCGTGCCGGGCGCAGCACCACGAACACGGTGTCGTCGTAGCGTTCGAGCTTGGGCCGCTGATGGGCGTGCACGGTGTCCTCGACGGCGAGGTCGTGCAGCCCGAACTCCTTCGCGACGGAGGTGATCTCGTCCTCCGTCGGGCGCAACAGCCCGATCCAGCCGAAGCTGCGCCCGTCGGGACAGCGGCGCAGGGCCGCGTAGGTCTGGTCGAGCGAGGTCGGCTCGGCTCCCCGTTTCCCGTCCACGTAGACGGCGTTGTCGACGACCGTCACACCCGGCTCCCTCCCACGGGTGCAGCGTACGCAGCCACTCTGCGTCGTCCTGACGCAGAATGGCGCGGTGAGCACAGGGGTCCGCGTCCTCGTCGTCGACGACGACCCCCAGATCCTGCGCGCCCTGCGGATCAACCTCACCGCCCACGGCTACGACGTCGCACTCGCCGACAGCGGCGCCGCGGCCCTGCGCGCCGCCGCCGACACCACCCCCGACGTCGTCGTCCTCGACCTGGGCCTGCCTGACCTCGACGGCACCGAGGTCGTCGAGGGGCTGCGCGGGTGGAGCACCGTGCCGATCGTGGTGCTCTCCGCACGCACCGACTCCGGCGAGAAGGTCCGCGCCCTCGACGCCGGTGCCGACGACTACGTCACCAAGCCCTTCGGCATGGCCGAGCTGCTGGCCCGGCTGCGCGCCGCGGTACGCCGAGCTGCGGTGTCGCAGGCCCCCGACGGGCAGGCCGTCGTCGACACCGCCGCGTTCCGGGTGGACCTCGCGGCCAAGCAGGTGCTCCGCGAGGGCCGTCCCGTCCATCTCACGCCGACGGAGTGGGGCATCCTCGAGATGCTGGCGCGGCATCCAGGGCGGCTCGTCGCGCAGCGTGACATCCTCCGCGAGGTCTGGGGTCCCGGCTACGCGACGGAGACGAACTACCTGCGTGTCTACCTGGCGCAGCTGCGTCGCAAGCTGGAACCGAACCCGAGCGACCCGCAGCACCTGCTGACGGAAGCGGGCATGGGCTACCGCCTGCAGCCCTGATCCGCCGAGTTCGACGTCAGCCTGGTCGCGACCATGATCGAACCGGTCCGGTGTCGAACTCGGCGGGATCCGGCACCTCGGATCAGCGCCCGAAGTCCTGGGTCCAGTACATGTCCGAGCCTGCGAGGCCGACGCCGATCGTCGTCAGGCTGCAGTCCAGGATGTTGCGCCGGTGGCCCGGCGAGTTCATCCAGTCGTCCATGACCTCCTGCGCCGACCGCTGGCCCTGGGCGATGTTCTCCGCCCCCGGCGACGTGTACCCCTCGGCCTTGATGCGCTGGTCGAAGGTGCGGCCGTCCTGGCTGTCGTGGTCGAAGTAGTTGTTGGCCGACATGTCGGCGCTGTGCTTCTGCGCCGCCGCCGTGAGCCGCGAGTCCACCGTGAGCGCGCCGCAGCCGTTCGCGGCACGTTGCTGGTTGGTGAGGGCCACGACCTGTGCTACGGGTCCGCCGGAAACGGGGGGAGCGTCGGCGGAGGGAGTGCGGGGAGCGGTCGTGGTCTTCGGGGGAGCGGGCTTGCCGGTGGTGCGGGGAGCGACGGTGAGCGGGCTGCTGCCCGGCGGAGCGTCGGTCCGGGGACTGAGAGCCGGTGGGCCCTCGGTCGTCGTCACGGCCGGTGGGGAGAGATCCGGCAGTGACGACGGCAATGAATCCGTCGTCGGTGGGGTGTACGCGGGGAGCGGGGCGTCGTCGGACATGCCCAGCACCGATGCGAGCCCTGCGGGCATCGCGGTGGCGCCGACCAGCGTCCCGAGACCTGCGAGCAACGCACCGACGGTCAGGGCGATCAGCAGGGGACCGCCGCGCCTTCCCGTCAGTCGAGTCACGACCGGGTAACGTACCAGCACTGTGAGTATCAACGAGGGCTCCGCCGTTCGGCTCACGGCGTGGGTGCACGGGGCCGTGCAGGGCGTCGGTTTTCGCTGGTGGACGAGGTCGCACGCGCTGGAGATCGGGCTCGTCGGCGAGGCCCGGAACCTCCCGGACGGGCGAGTGGCCGTCGTCGCCGAGGGTGATCGACCTCAGTGCGACCGGCTCCTGGAGCTGCTGCGTGGCGGAACCACACCGGGGCGGGTCGACGACGTCACGACGCAGTGGGGCGACGCCCGGGGTGGCTGGGCCGGATTCCGCGAGGTCTGACCCCGGTAACCTTCCCCGACCGCCGCTCCCCGGGAGATCCGAGTGCACCTCAAGAGCCTGACGCTGAAGGGCTTCAAGTCCTTCGCCTCGGCCACGACGCTGCGCCTCGAACCGGGCATCACGTGCGTCGTCGGGCCGAACGGCTCGGGTAAGTCCAACGTCGTCGACGCCATCAGCTGGGTGCTCGGCGAGCAGGGGGCGAAGGCGTTGCGCGGCGGGAAGATGGAGGACGTCATCTTCGCCGGCACGTCGGGCCGCGCGCCGCTGGGCCGCGCCGAGGTGACGCTGACGATCGACAACTCCGACGGCGCCCTGCCCATCGACTACTCCGAGGTGTCGATCACGCGGCGGATGTTCCGCGACGGCGCCGGCGAGTACGAGATCAACGGCGACCGCGCCCGCCTCCTCGACGTCCAGGAGCTGCTGTCCGACTCGGGCATCGGCCGGGAGATGCACGTCATCGTCGGGCAGGGCCAGCTCGACGGGGTGCTGCAGTCCAAGCCCGAGGACCGGCGTGCCTACATCGAGGAGGCCGCCGGCGTCCTCAAGCACCGCAAGCGCAAGGAGAAGGCGCTACGCAAGCTCGACGCGATGCAGGCCAACCTGACCCGGCTCACCGACCTGACCGCGGAGCTGCGTCGCCAGCTCAAGCCGCTGGGGCGGCAGGCCGAGATCGCGCGGCGGGCACAGGCGGTGCAGTCGGAGCTGCGCGACGCCCGGCTGCGCATCGCCGCCGACGACCTCGTCGCGCTGCGCGACGCGCTCGCCCGCGAGGAGGCCGACGAGCAGGCCGCCCGGGCCCGGCGCGCGGAGGTCGAGGAGGAGCTGCGCGTCGCGCGGGAGACGCAGGCCGAGCTGGAGGAGGCCCTCGCCGCCGACGCCCCTCGCCTGGCCGCCGCCCACGATGTCTGGTACCGCCTGTCGGCCCTGGCCGAGCGGCTGCGCGGCACCGTCCGGCTCGCCCAGGAGCGGGCCCGCCACCTCGCCGACACCGCCGCCGCCGAGCGCGCCCCGGGTCGCGACCCCGACCTGCTCGACGCCGAGGCCGACGAGATCGCCGCCGAGGAGGAGCTGCTCGTCGAGGGTGTCTCGGAGGCGCGGACGCGGCTGGCCGAGGTGCTGGAGGAGCGCGCCGAGCACGAACGCACACTGCAGGCCGCCGAGCGCGCGCACCTGGCCGCGGTCCGCGCGCTGGCCGACCGCCGGGCCGGGATCGCGACGCTCGCCGGCAGGGCCGAGGCCCTGCGCACCGGCGCCGCCGCGACCGCCGAGGAGATCGAACGGCTGTCGGAGGCCCTGGCCGAGGCGCAGGCCCGCACCGAGGAGGCCGCAGGCGAGCTGGAGGCCGCGCGGGAGAGCACCGGTGTCCTCGACGACGGCGACTCCGGGCCGGCCGACCGGCTCACCGAGGCCGAGGCGGCCCGGGAGAGCGCGGCGGCGCGGGTCGCGGAGCTGGTGGCGCGTGAGCGTGAGGTCGAGCAGCAGCGGGCGCACTGGCGCGCGCGGGTCGACGCGTTGTCGGTGGGCCTGGCGCGCAAGGACGGCACGGGTGCGCTGATCGGCAGCGACGGCGTCCTCGGCGCGGTGTCGGGCCTGCTGACGGTCGAGCCGTCGGCGCGGACGGCGATCGCCGCGGTCCTGGGTTCCCTTGCCGACGGTGTGGCCGTCGCGTCGCCCGCCGACGCCGTGGCGTCCCTCCGGAGCCTGCGCGCGACCGACTCCGGGAGCGCATCGCTGCTGGTGGGAGGCGCGTCCGTCGCTCCCGACGAGGGCGAGCCGCCGGTCGGCCGCTGGGCCGCGTCGCTGGTGTCCGCCGCCGAGCCCCTGACCGGGACCATCGGCGCCCTGCTCGCCGACGTCGTCGTGGTCGACGACCTCGACGCCGCACGCGCTGCCGTCGACACCCGGCCCGACCTGACCGCTGTCACCGTCGAGGGCGACGTGCTGTCCGCGACGCGGGCCCGCGGCGGCTCCGGAGCCGCGTCCAGCGCGCTCGACGTGCAGGCCGCGATCGACGCCGCCGTCGAGTCCCGGGAGGCCGTCGAGCAGGAGCTCGCCCGGCTGCGCCCGGCCGTCGAGGGCGCGCGGGCGGAGGAGGCGGCCCGGTCGACCGACGTCGACACCTCCCGCGCCGCCCTGCGCGCCGCCGAGGCCGGCCGGACCGCCGCCATCGCGCAGCTGTCACGGTTGGAACAGGTCGTGCAGTCCGCGGAGGCCGAGGCCCGCCGGACCCGGGACCGGCGCGACGCCGTCGAGGCCCGCCGATCCGACGCCCTCCTCGCGCTGGAGGCCGCCGAGCACCAGCTGTCGATCGCCGAGGACGAGCCGGTCGACGACGAGCCCGACACCGAGATCCGCGACGCCGCCGCCGACGCGCTGGCCCACGCCCGGTCGGAGGAGGTCGAGGCCCGCCTCGCCCTGCGCACCGCCGAGGAACGCGCCCGCGCCATCGCCGGGCGGGCCGAGTCGCTGCGGCGGCAGGCGTCGTCGGAACGGCAGGCCCGTGCCCGGGCCGAGGCCGCCCGCGCCGATCGCGAACGCGGCGCCGCCGTCGCCGGCATCGTCATCGACGCCGGTCAGAGCGCCCTCGACCGCATCGACGCCTCCCTCGCCCTCGCCGCCGCCGACCGCGACGAGATCGCCGCCGCGCGTGCCGGCCGCGAGGGCGCCCTCGCCGAGGCCCGCACCGCCACCATGCGGCTCACCGGGCTGCTGGAGAAGCTCACCGACACCGTGCACCGCGACGAGGTACTGCGCGCCCAGTCGCGGCTGCGGCTTGAGCAGCTCACCGAGAAGGTGCTCGCCGACCACGGCCTCGGCGTCGACGACCTCGTGAACGAGTACGGGCCCGACGTGCCCGTCCCCCCGTCGGCAGCCGAGACCGCCGAGTACGAGGCGGCCCGCGAACGCGGTGAGGACGTCGTCGCACCCCCGCCCATGCCGTTCGACCGCGCCGCCCAGGAACGCCGGCTCAAGCGCGCCGAGAAGGACCTCTCGCTGCTGGGCAAGGTCAACCCGCTCGCGCTGGAGGAGTTCGCCGCGCTGGAGGAGCGCTACCGCTTCCTGTCCACGCAGCTGGAGGACCTCAAGAACACCCGTCGTGACCTGCTCACCGTCGTCCAGGAGGTCGACGACAAGATCCTCGAGGTCTTCGCCGCCGCCTACCACGACGTCGCGCGGGAGTTCGAGACCGTCTTCGCGACGTTGTTCCCCGGCGGCGACGGCCGCCTCGTCCTCACCGACCCCGACGACCTGCTGACCACGGGTATCGAGGTCGAGGCCCGCCCGCCCGGTAAGAAGGTCAAGCGGCTGTCGCTGCTCTCGGGTGGGGAGCGGTCGCTGACGGCGATGGCGCTGCTCGTCGCGATCTTCCGGGCCCGCCCGTCGCCCTTCTATGTGCTCGACGAGATCGAGGCCGCCCTCGACGACGTCAACCTCCGCCGGCTCATCTCCCTGATGGAGGAGCTGCGCGCCACGAGCCAGCTGATCGTCATCACCCACCAGAAGCCGACGATGGAGGTCGCCGACGCGCTCTACGGCGTCTCCATGCGCGGCGACGGCATCACGACGGTCATCTCGCAACGGTTGCGCCCCGCATCGTGACGGTGACGGGGGCATGACAGGCTGACGCGGTGACGACAACCCTCTGGATCGTCGTGGCCGTTGTCGCGGCAGTGCTGCTGATCGCGCTCGTGCTCGGGCTGGTGGTGAGCAAGCGCAGGCGCATCAGCCTGCGCGAGCCCGACCAGGTCGAGGGCGGTTCGACGACGGAGGTGAAGGCCCCGCCGAAGGGTGGGTCCTACCAGGCCAGCGGCGGGTTCAGTTTCTCGTCGGGCACCGCGACGGCACCGAAGCCCGCGGAGGCCGACGAGAAGGCTCCCGAGACGCCGGCCATCGAGAAGCCGGCCGCCGAGAAGCCTGCCGCCGAGAAGCCTGCGGACACGGCGGCACCGCCCGCGCCGCCCACGCCGACCGCCGACGACGTCCGGACCCCGCCCGGTGGCATCGCCGCCGCGGGCACGGCCACCGAGGCGCGCACGCCCCCGGAGGGGTTCCCGGCGGTCCCGTCCGGTGCCCCCAACGAGGTCCCGACGCCGCCGCGCGGCACCCCGGCCGTCGCCACGGCCCCGGCCGCTCCCGCGGAGCCCGAGCCGGACACGACGGCCGAGCCGACGAGCAGGGACGGCGCGGCGGCCGCGGGTGCTGCCGCAGCCGCCGCGGCGAGCACCGCCGCGCCTGTCGACGAGAAGCCACCCGTCGAGGCCCCGAGCGACGGCAGGGCCCCGGCCGAGGCACCCGCCGACGAGAAGCCGCCGGCCCGGTCGACGCCCCCGCCACGGTCGCGCCCGCCGCACCGACCGAGGAGATCGCCCCGACGTCCGGTCGTCTGGAGCGGCTCCGCGGCCAGCTGTCCCGGTCGCGGTCGGCGTTCGGGCAGAGCCTGCTGGGCCTGCTCGGTGCCGGTGAGCTCGACGAGGACTCCTGGGAGGACGTCGAGGCCACGCTCCTGCAGGCCGACCTCGGCCCCGAGATGACGGCCGAGCTCGTCGAGACGCTGCGCACCGAGATCGCGACTCGTGGCGTCCGCACCCCCGACCAGGCCCGCGCGCTGCTGCGCGACGTCCTGAGCAAGGCGCTCGACCCGAGCGTCGACCGCTCCGTCGCCGCCCTCCCGCACGACGGGCGCCCCGCCGTGCTGCTGGTCGTCGGCGTCAACGGCACCGGCAAGACCACCACCACGGGCAAGCTGGCCCGGGTCCTGGTCGCCGACGGCCGCCACGTCGTCCTCGGCGCGGCCGACACCTTCCGCGCCGCCGCCGCCGAGCAGCTCGCGACCTGGGGTGAGCGTGCCGGTGCCGCCGTCGTCCGCGGGCCCGAGGGTGGCGACCCCGCGAGCGTCGCGTTCGACGCCGTCAAGCGCGGCACCGCCGACGGCGCCGATGCGGTCCTGCTCGACACCGCGGGCCGGCTGCACACCAAGACCGGCCTGATGGACGAGCTGGGCAAGGTCAAGCGCGTCGTGGAGAAGCAGGCCGAGGTCGACGAGGTGCTGCTCGTCCTCGACGCCACCACCGGCCAGAACGGCCTCACTCAGGCCCGGGTGTTCGGCGACGTCGTGAAGGTGACCGGCATCGTCCTCACCAAGCTCGACGGCACCGCGAAGGGCGGCATCGTCTTCCGGGTGCAGCGTGAGCTGGGTGTGCCGGTGAAGCTCGTGGGCCTCGGCGAGGGCCCCGACGACCTCGCCCCGTTCGAGCCCACCGCTTTCGTCGACGCCCTGCTGGCCTGACACTCCTCCGCGCGCAACCTCACTGCTGTTCCGGACCGGAACTACAGCAATGAGGTTGCGCGCGGAGTCGTCCGGGCCCGCGCAGTGAGCCCCGCCACGCGGTAATCCGCTTGTAACGCCACCGGGCGGTCCGTTCACCGTCGCGAAACCTCCGGCGGCTCCCGGCGAAACACGGCACTCCGAGGATTCCCGTCAACTGCCGCACCACGAGCGGCGTAGACGGAAGGGAGTTCCGTGCCTGACACCGGCGATACCGCATGGATGCTCGCCAGCTCCGCGCTGGTGCTGCTCATGACACCAGGGCTGGCGTTCTTCTACGGCGGCATGGTCCGCAGCAAGAGCGTCCTGAACATGATGATGATGAGCGTCTCGTCGCTCGGGCTCGTCGGCGTCCTGTGGGTGCTCTACGGGTACTCCGTGGCGTTCGGCAACGACGTCGGCGGCGGGCTGCTGGGCAACCCGGCGCAGTTCGCGGGGCTCAAGGGCCTCTTCGGCGGGACCTACCTCGCCACGACAGGCGGGCCGCCGGTCGAGATCCCGCTGGTCGGCACGATCCCCGCGACGGTGTTCGTCGCGTTCCAGGCGATGTTCGCGATCATCACGGTCGCGCTGATCTCGGGTGCCGCCGCCGATCGGCTGCGGTTCGGTCCGTGGCTGGTCTTCGCGGGCCTGTGGGCGACGATCGTGTACTTCCCCGTCGCACACTGGGTGTTCTCCTTCGACGGCGTGACCTCGGAGACGGGCGGCTGGATCGCCAACTCGCTCAAGGCGATCGACTTCGCCGGTGGTACCGCGGTGCACATCAACGCCGGTGCGGCCGCGCTGGCGCTGTGCCTGGTGCTGGGCAAGCGGCGCGGCTGGCCGAAGGAGCCGATGCGCCCGCACAACCTGACGCTGGTCATGCTCGGCGCCGGCCTGCTGTGGTTCGGCTGGTTCGGGTTCAACGCCGGTTCGGCGGTCGGTTCGAACGGCGTCGCCGGCCTGACGTTCGTCAACACGCTGGTGGCGACGTCGGCGGCGATGCTGGCCTGGCTGCTGGTGGAGCGGCTGCGTGACGGCAAGCCGACGAGCCTGGGCGCGGCGTCGGGTGTGGTGGCCGGTCTGGTCGCGATCACCCCGTCGTGTTCGGCGGTCTCGCCGCTGGGCGCGATCGCGCTGGGCCTCATCGCCGGTGTGGTGTGTGCGCTGGCCGTGGGCCTGAAGTACCGCCTCGGCTTCGACGACTCGCTCGACGTCGTGGGCGTCCACCTGGTCGGCGGTCTCGTCGGCACGATCCTGGTCGGCTTCTTCGCGACCTCGTCGGCCCCCGCGGGTGTCGACGGCCTGTTCTACGGCGGCGGCCTGGACCAGCTGTGGCGCCAGGCGGTCGGCGGCTTCGCGGTGCTGGCGTTCAGCTTCGTCGTCAGCCTGATCATCGCGTTCGTCGTGAAGGCGATCTTCGGTCTGCGGGTCAGCCCCGAGGCCGAGGTCCAGGGCATCGACGAGAGCGAGCACGCGGAGACGGGCTACGACTTCGCCGGCCTGCGTGGCGGCGGCGGCCTGGGCACGCCGCGTCCCGACGCGGCGACCGCCGCGGCGGCCGAGCACGTCCCGGCCGGCGCCGGGAAGGAGAGCTGACGATGAAGCTGGTCACGGCGATCATCAAGCCGTTCGTGCTGGAGGACGTGAAGGGTGCGCTGGAGCAGATCGGCGTGCTGGGCATGACGGTCAGCGAGGTCCAGGGCTACGGCCGGCAGAAGGGCCACACCGAGGTCTACCGCGGCGCGGAGTACTCGGTCGACTTCGTGCCGAAGGTCCGGGTGGAGGTCGTCGCGGACGATGCCCTGGCCGAGAAGGTCGTCGACGCGGTGATCGAGTCGGCCCGCACCGGCAAGATCGGTGACGGGAAGGTGTGGACGACGCCGGTCGAGTCGGTCGTCCGCGTCCGCACCGGCGAGCGCGGCGCCGACGCCATCTGAACGGTCCGAGAGTGGTCCCGGGGCCCGTCGCACAGTGCTGCGGCGGGCCCCGGGTCCGTCGGTGAGGGAGCGGGCATGCAGCTGGTGACGGCCGTGGTCAAGCCGTTCGCGCTCGACGAGGTGCGGGCCGCGCTGGCAGCGTTGGGGGTGGAGTCGACGACCGTCGCGGAGGTGGCGGGGTTCGGACGCCAGCGAGGCCACACCGAGGTGTATCGGGGTGCCGACTACCGGCTGGACTACGTGCCGAAGGTCCGGGTGGAGGTGGTCGTGGAGGACGCGATGGCCGAGCCCGTCGTCGACGCGGTGGTGCGCGCCGCCCGGACGGGGCGGATCGGCGACGGCAAGGTGTGGGTGTCGCGGCTGGCCTGGGCCCACGGCCCGGACACCGTGGCGTCCGAGGACGTGGGGGGTGGACGACGGTGACGGGACCGGCCTCGGCGGAGGACCTGGTCAAGGCCCGGGGGGTGTTGCTCGAACCGGTCGACGGGAGGCGACGGCTGGCGCCGGAGGCGCTGCGGACCGCGCTGGTCGACCTGCACGACTTCTGGCTCGCCGGGCGGGCGGGGGCCATCGGGATCGGCGGCACGGGCTCCGGGATCGCACTGGCCGCGGTCGGTGCGCTGGGCCGTCGTGAGCTGGCGCCGCACTCCGATCTCGACCTGGTGCTGCTGCACGAGGCCCGCACCGACGTCGACCGGCTGGCCGAGCAGATCTGGTACCCGCTGTGGGACGCCGGGATCGGGCTCGACCACTCCGTGCGCACACCCGGCCAGGCGGTCCAGGTCGCGGCCACCGACCTGCGGGCCGCGTTCGGCCTGCTGGAGCTGCGCCACATCGCCGGCGACGGCGAGCTGACCGACCGCGTCCACACCGCCGTCAGGACGGCGTGGCGCTCGGGCATCCGCGGCCGGTTCGACGAGATCGCCGACGGTGCCGCCGAGCGCTGGCGGCGCAACGGCGACGTCGCCCACCGGGTCGAGCCGGACCTGAAGAACGGGCACGGCGGGCTGCGCGACGTCCAGCTCATCGACGCGCTCGCCGCCGCCCAGCTGCTCGACCGCCCGGCCGCCGACGTCGCCGCCGCGCGGATGCTGCTGCTCGACGTCCGCACCGAGCTGCACCGCCTCGCCGGCCGCGCCCGCGACGTGCTGCGCGCGCAGGACGCCGACGAGGTCGCGACGACCCTCGAGCTGGGCGACCGGTTCGAGCTGGCCCGGGCCCTGTCGGGGGCGGCGCGGGCGGTCGCGTTCGCCGCCGAGGTGGGGCTGCGGTCCGCGCGGGTCGCGTTGCCGCGCAGGGGACTGGCGGCGCTGCGCCGCCCACCGGTGCGCCGCCCGCTCGACTCGGGCGTCGTCGAGCACATGGGCGAGGTCGTGCTGGCCCGCGACGCGAGCGCGGCGCGCGACCCCGCGCTCGTGCTGCGGGTCGCCGCCACGGCCGCGCGCACCGGGCTGCCCGTTGCGGCACCGACGTTGCACCGGCTGTCGGAGACCGCGCCGGAGCTCAAGGAGCCGTGGCCGCGCGACGCTCTCGGCGAGCTGTTGTCGTTGCTGGGCACCGGCCGCGGGATGATCGACGTCGTCGAGGCCATGGACCGCACCGGCCTGTGGGGGCGGCTGCTGCCCGAGTGGGGCGCGGTGCGCGACCTCCCGCCGCGCGACCGCGCCCACGTGTGGACCGTCGACCGGCACCTCGTCGAGGCGTGTGCGCAGTCGGCCCGGCTCACGACCCGCGTCGGGCGCCCCGACCTGTTGCTCGTCGGCGCGCTGCTGCACGACATCGGGAAGGGCCGCGGCGCGGACCACTCCGTCGTGGGCGCGGAGCTGGCCCGCCAGATCGGGCAGCGCCTCGGCTTCCCGGATGCCGACGTCGAGGTCCTCGGCGAGATGGTCCGCCACCACCTGCTGTTGCCGCACACCGCGACCCGCCGCGACCTCGACGACCCCGCCACCGTCGAACGGGTCGTCGACACCCTCGGCGGCGCGGGTGGGCGGTCGTCGGCACTGCTGCTCGACCTGCTCGCCGCCCTCGCCGAGGCCGACTCCCTCGCCACCGGGCCCGGGGTGTGGAGCCCGTGGAAGCAGCGGCTGATCGGCGACCTCGCCGCCCGCGCGCGGGCGTTGATGGCGGGCGAACCGCTCCCGCGGCCCACCGAGCTCGGTGCCGACGCCCGCGCGCTCGCCGCCGCCGTCCGCGCCGACGGGAAACCACAGGTCAGCATCACCGGCGACCGGCCCGCCACCGTCGCCGTCGCGATGCCCCACGGCCCCGGCACGCTCGCCGCGGCCGCCGGGGTCCTCGCCCTGCACTCCCTGGAGGTGCACGCCGCCGAGATCCACTCGGTGTCGGACGCGGCCGGCGACGTCGTCGTCCACGAGTTCACCGTCACGCCGCGGTTCGGGTCGATGCCCGACCCGGCGCTCGTGCGCAGCGACCTCGTCCGCGTCGTCGCGGGCTCGCTGTCGCTGCCGGAGGCGTTGGCGCGCAAGGAACGCGACTACGCGCCCGCCCACCCCGACCCGGGTGCCCCCGCACCTCGCGTGCTGTGGTTCGACGACGAGGCCAGCGGCGGTGTCGTCCTGGAGCTGCGGGGCACCGACCGGATCGGGCTGCTGCACCGCGTCGCGTCGGCGCTGGAGCAGGAGTGCGGGCTAGACCTGCGCTGGGCCCGGGTGTCGACGCTCGGCGCGTCCGTCGTCGACTCCTTCGGGGTGTCCGGTTCCGGCCCGGGTGGGGCCCTCGCTCCCGACCGGCGGGCCGCGGTGGAACATGCGGTGCTGACCGCCGCGGGCTGAGCCGCGGCCCGAGCACCCCGGGAGAGCCGACATGATGCTCGTGACCGCGATCGTCAAACCCTTCGCGCTGGCCGACGTGCAGGCCCAGCTGGAGCGGCTCGGTGTGCTCGGGATGACCGTGTCCGAGGCGCAGGGTTTCGGCAGGCAGAAGGGCCACACCGAGATCTACCGGGGCGCGGAGTACTCCGTCGACCTCGTCCCCAAGGTGCGCATCGAGGTCCTCGTCGAGGACGAGCACGCCGACCGGGTCGTCGACGCGATCGTCGCCGGGGCCCGGACGGGCCGGATCGGCGACGGCAAGATCTGGACGACGCGCGTCGAGACCGTGGTGCGGGTGCGGACGGGGGAGCGCGGCCCCGACGCCCTCTGAGGTTCGCGGAACGACTCGGACAGATCGGACGTTGGCGCGTCATGAGTACGTCCCTCGTTCCCGCGCCGCCCGTCCGTCTCGACGCCCCGGGCCGCTCGCTCGTGCTCGTCGCCGGGCTGCCGGGTGCGGGCAAGTCGACGCTGCTCGCACGCACCGCGACGAGCCCCGACGTCGCCGTCCTCGACTCCCAGCGCCACCGCGCCGCGGCCGTCGCGTCACGGCTGCCCTACGGCGTCGTCCGGCCGTTCGTGCACCTCGCGCACCGCGCGTCGGTCGTCGGCACCTCCGTCGGGCCGACGCCGTGCGTCGTCGTCCACCTGCCCGCCACCCGGCCGGGCCTGCGCCGCGCCGTCCGCGGGCTGGCCCGGCTCACCGGCCGCGACCCGCACCTGCTGTGGGTCGATGCCGCCCCCGCCGACGCGCTGCGCGGCCAGCACGCACGCGGCCGCACCGTGCGCGCCGATGCCTTCTCCCGGCACGTCGACGACTCCGCCGGACTGGCCGAACGCCTGCGCACGGGGGCCGAGAGCGGCGCCTGGACGTCGGTCCACGTGGTGGACCGCGCGGACACGGCGGGCGGCCTGCAGGTGGACACCACGCCCGTCGCGGTCGCCAAGTAGGCTCGCAGGGGTGTTCGACACCCTCTCCGATCGCCTCGGCGCGGCACTGTCCGGTCTCCGCGGCAAGGGCCGGCTCTCCGACGCCGACATCGACACCACCGCGCGTGAGATCCGCATCGCGTTGCTCGAGGCGGACGTCGCGCTGCCCGTGGTGCGAGCGTTCATCGCCCGGATCAAGGAGCGCGCCAAGGGCGCGGAGGTGTCCCAGGCGCTGAACCCGGCGCAACAGGTCGTCAAGATCGTCAACGAGGAGCTCATCGCCGTCCTCGGCGGCGAGACCCGGCGCATCGCGCTGGCCAAGGAACCGCCGAGCGTCATCATGCTCGCCGGTCTGCAGGGCTCCGGTAAGACGACGCTCGCCGGCAAGCTCGCCCGCTGGCTCAAGGGCCAGGGCCACACCCCGCTGCTCGTCGCCTGCGACCTCCAGCGCCCCAATGCCGTCAACCAGCTCCAGATCGTCGGCGAGCGCGCCGGCGTCGTGACCTTCGCGCCCGAACCCGGCAACGGTGTGGGCGACCCGGTCGACGTCGCGCGCCGCGGCATCGCCCACGCCCGCGACAAGATGTACGACATCGTCATCGTCGACACCGCGGGCCGCCTGGGTGTCGACGCCGAGCTGATGCAGCAGGCCTCCGACATCCGCGACGCCGTCCGGCCCGACGAGACCCTGTTCGTCGTCGACGCCATGATCGGCCAGGACGCCGTCACCACGGCCGAGGCGTTCCGCGACGGCGTCGGCTTCACCGGTGTCGTGCTCACCAAGCTCGACGGCGACGCCCGCGGCGGTGCCGCGCTGTCGGTCCGCGAGGTCACCGGCCAGCCGATCCTCTTCGCGTCCAACGGCGAGAAGCTCGAGGACTTCGACGTCTTCCACCCCGACCGGATGGCCTCGCGCATCCTCGGGATGGGCGACCTGCTCACCCTCATCGAGCAGGCCGAGCAGGTCTTCGACGCCGACAAGGCGCAGGCCACCGCCGACAAGATCGGCTCCGGTGAGCTCACCCTCGAGGACTTCCTCGACCAGATGCTCGCCATCCGCAAGATGGGCCCCATCGGCAACATCCTGGGCATGCTCCCCGGCGCCAACTCGGCGCAGATGAAGGAAGCGCTCGCCCAGGTCGACGACAAGCAGCTCGACAAGCTGCAGGCCATCATCCGCGGCATGACCCCCGCCGAGCGGGAGAACCCGAAGATCATCAACGGGTCGCGGCGGCTGCGCATCGCCAACGGCTCGGGTGTCCAGGTCAGCGACGTCAACGACCTCGTGAACCGCTTCTTCGAGGCCCGCAAGCAGATGAAGCAGATGGCGGGCCAGTTCGGCTTCGGCGGCGCGGGCCGCCGGCAGTCCAAGACCCGCAAGGGCAAGAAGAACGCCAAGGGACGCAAGGGCCCGACGCAGGCCCGCCGGCCCGTCGGCATGCCCGACATGTCGCAGCTGCCGCCCAGCCTGCAGCAGCTCCCGCCCGGATTCGGCGGCGGGCTCGACCAGCTCCCGCCCGGGTTCGACCCGTCCAAGCTGAACTTCGGTAAGAAGAAGCCGTGACAGCTCCGGCCGGCTACCGGCTCCGTGGTGTCCTGCTCCCCGGCGGGGAGAGCGGCGAGATCCACATCGACGGCGACGGCCGCATCGCCGCGGAGGGCACCGCAGGGTCGGAGACGCTCGTCGACGGCGGCTGGATCCTGCCCGGCCTCGTCGACGCGCACTGCCACGTCGGGCTCGGCCCCGACGGCGGCGTCAGCCTCGACGAGGCCGCCGACCAGGCGGTCACCGACCGCGACACCGGGACGCTGCTGATCCGCGACTGCGGCTCACCCGTCGACACCACACCGCTGCAGGCCCGCGACGACCTCCCCGAGATCATCCGTGCCGCTCGCCACCTCGCCCGCCCCAAGCGCTACATCTCGGGCATCTCCGTCGACCTCGACGACCCCGCCCTGCTTCCCGAGGCCGTCGCCGAACAGGCCGCCGCGGGCGACGGCTGGGTCAAGCTCGTCGGCGACTGGATCGACCGCGCCGAGGGCGACCTCGCACCCCTCTGGCCCGACGACGTCCTCTCCGAGGCCATCCAGGTCGCGCACGACGCCGGCGCCCGCGTCACCGCCCACGTCTTCGGCACCGATGCCCTGCCCGGGCTCATCGGCGCCGGGATCGACTGCATCGAGCACGGCACCGGCCTCACCGACGACCTCGTCGACGAGATGGCCCGTCGCGGCACCGCCCTGGTGCCGACGCTGATCAACGTCGACACCTTCCCCGAGATCGCCGACAGGGCCGGCCGCTACCCGACGTACGCCGCCCACATGCGCGACCTGCACCGCACCGCCGGCGACGTGGTCCGCCGGGCCGCCGAGGCCGGTGTGAAGATCTACGCGGGCACCGACGCGGGCGGTGGCATCCGCCACGGCCGCATCGCCGACGAGATCGTCGCCCTCGCCGGCGCCGGGCACCCCGACCCGCTCGGCGCCGCGTCCTGGGCCGCCCGCGAATGGCTCGGCCGGCCCGGGCTCACCCCCGGCGCCCCCGCCGACCTGGTCGTCTACCGCGACGACCCCCGCGCCGACCTCTCCGCCCTGCGCGAGCCGATCCTGATCGTGCTGCGCGGGCGCGTCGTGCACGCCGCGGCCTGAGCCGTTACCCCGGCCGGGGGAGCGGCCGGCCGATCGTGGCCGCTCGGCGGCCCTGGAGGCCGTGACGCAGGTAGCGTCGAGTCGTGCGATCACCGGACGGCGAGCCCCGGCCTGTGCCCGACGTCTCCGGGTCGCCCGCGGGCAGCGGGGTTCCGGCCGCCGACGGGTCCCGGGTGACCGAGCCTGCCGAGAACGTGCCGGCGCCCGACGGCGCGCCGGCCGGTCCTTCCGTGACCGACGGTTCGGGGGAGCCGCCGCCTGCTGCAGGGCAGCCACATCAGAGCGGTCCCGAGGCCGGACCGCATCCGGGGCCGGCGTATCCCGGCTCGCCCTACCCGGGACGGCCGTATCCGGGACAGCCGCACCCGGGTCCGCAGTACGCCGGGCCGCCGTATCCCGGGGCACCGGCCGGGGCCTGGCCGGCCGGACCGGACGGGCGTCCGCGCGTCGGACCCGGCGTCATCGGGCCGCCGCCGGTCCCGATGGGCGGCCCGCCCGTCGGCAGGCCCGCCCCCGAACCCCGCACGCCGCATCGCTGGGGGTTCCCCGCCTACCTGCTGGTCGAAGGCATCTTCCTCGGCGTCTCCGCCCTGCTCGGCTGGCTCCTCGTGCGCGGGACGCAGCCCGGCGTCGGCACCGTCGCGATCCTGCTCGGCCTCCCGACGCTGTGCGCGGCCACCGTCGCCGTCGTCGTGACGATCGTCCGCGGCAACGGCCCCCGCACCGACCTCGGACTGCGCTTCACCTGGCGCGACGTCGGCCTCGGCGTGGCCTTCGGCGTCGGCGGCCTCGTCCTCAGCGTCCCCGCGGCGCTCATCTACATGGCGATCGTCGGCGCCGAGAACGCCAGCTCCGCCGTCGGCGACGTCTTCGAGAACCTCACCGCGGGCCCGGCCCAGGCGTTCCTCGTGTTCGCCCTGGTCGCGCTGGTCGCGCCGTTCTGCGAGGAGGTCGTCTACCGCGGCCTGCTGTGGGGCGCGATGGAGAAGCACGGCGCCAACCGGTGGGTCGCCTTCGCGCTGACGACGATCATCTTCGCCCTCGCCCACTTCGAGTTCACCCGCACGCCGCTGCTGCTGATCGTCGCCATCCCGATCGGTCTCGCCCGCGCGCTGACGGGCAACCTGACGGCCAGTATCGTCGCCCACCAGATCAACAACCTGCTCCCCGCGCTGGCCCTGGCCCTGTCGCTGATGGGTGCCCTGCCCGGAGCGGTCTGACCCGGGCGTACCTGTCGGGTGACGCGTCTGGCAGAATGGTCGATCGGTCCCGTGGTCGGCCCCTCTCACCGTGCCGCGACCGCAGACGTCGAGTGACGCGCAGCCCGCAACCCCACGCGAGCCGCGCCGACTCATCGCAGCAGCACCGATCCGCGAGGAGCAGTTGGAAGCGTGGCCGTCAAGATCAAGCTGATGAGGCTGGGCAAGATCCGTCAGCCGTACTACCGCGTCGTCGTCGCCGATGCCCGTACCCGGCGCAGCGGACGGGCGATCGAGACGATCGGCAAGTACCACCCCAAGAACGACCCGAGCCTGATCGAGATCGACTCGGAGCGCGCGCAGTACTGGCTGGGTGTCGGCGCGCAGCCGACCGAGTCGGTGCAGCACCTGCTCGAGATCACCGGTGACTGGCAGAAGTTCAAGGGCCTCCCCGGCGCCGAGGGCACCCTCAAGCCGCAGCCCGAGAAGGTCGACAAGCTCGCCCGGTTCCAGGCCGCACTCGCGGCCGCAGGCGAGGAGCCGACCACCGAGGCCACCACGCCGAAGAAGAAGGCCGACAAGCGCCCGAAGGCCGAGGAGGCCGACGCGGCCGAGGCTGAGTCGACCGAGTCGTGAGCGTCCTGGCCGACGCTCTCGAGCACCTGGTCCGCGGCATCGTCGACCATCCGGACGACGTGCGGGTCGACCTGGTGACCAACCGCCGTGGCCGGACCCTCGAGGTGCGCGTGCACCCCGAGGACCTCGGGAAGGTGATCGGCCGCGGCGGACGCACCGCGACCGCGCTGCGCACCGTCATGGGTGGCATCGGCGGCCGGGGCGTGCGGGTCGATGTCGTCGACACCGACAGGTAGTACCGCGCCGGGGCCGACCCGTCTGCTGGTCGGCGTCGTCGTGCGGCCGCACGGACTACGTGGCGAGCTCGTCGTCGAGGTGCGGACCGACTCTCCCGAGGAGCGGTTCGCCCCCGGCGCCGAGCTCGTCGCGCTTTCCGGGGTCCGGTCCACGGGGGCGCCCGTACCGGCGACGTTGACCGTCGTGTCCTCCCGCCCGCACTCCGGTCGGTTGCTCGTGATGTTCGCCGAGGCCGCCGACCGCGACGCCGCCGAGGCCCTGCGCGGGATCCGGCTGCTCGTCGACGCCGCCGATCTCCCGCCCACCGGCGACCCCGACGAGTTCCACGCCCACCAGCTCGAGGGCCTGCGGGCCGAGCTCGGCGACGGGACCGTCGTCGGGACGGTCAAGGAGATCGCCCACGGGCCCGGCGGCGAGCTGCTGGTGCTGACCCGCCCCGACCTGCCCGACGCGCTGGTCCCGTTCGTCACCGAGATCGTGCCCGTCGTCGATCTCGACGGAGGCCGGGTCGTGCTCGACCCGCCCGAGGGCCTGCTCGACCCCTGACCCGCGCACGACCGACCCGCGCATCACGAAGGGCCCGCCGGACTCCGGCGGGCCCTTCGCCGTGTCCGGGGCGGCTTCCGGTGGTGTCGCAGAACCGGGTTGTGCGCTGTTCTCGGGGCGATGTCCGCGGCGCGCACCTGTCGTCAACTCAGGTTGACGACAGCCTCCTCGTCAACGTAAGTTGACGGCATGACGGATGCGACGAGTGTCGCGGCGGCGGCGTCCAGCCGGGACCCGGCCGTCGGGTTGGTGGCGGTGGCCTCGCTGCGGGGACTGCTCGAGTCCCTGGAGGAGCTACAGGTGCGCAACGCGCGCGACCAGGGCTGGTCGTGGCAGCAGATCGCCGAGGTGTTGCAGGTCAGCAAGCAGGCGGTGCACAAGAAGTACCGCCGCTACGGATACTGAGGAGACGGCCATGTTCGAGCGGTTCACCACCGGTGCACGACGAGCCGTCGTCACCGCGCAGGAGGAGGCCCGCGACCGGCGGGCGAGCGCGATCCGTACCGAGCACCTGCTGCTCGGGCTCTACTCGGTGCCGGACTCGCTGGCGCTGCGGCTGCTCGCGGAGCGGGGGATCGACCGCGCCGAGGTCGTCGCCGACGTGAGCGGGCTCGGGCCGGACCTCACGGCCGAGCCGAGCGCGGAGGCGCTGGCGACGTTGGGCATCGACCTCGACGAGGTCCGTCGCCAGGTCGAGGAGGCCTTCGGGCCGGGAGCGCTGGAGCAGACACGGGCAGGCCGCAAGCAGCGGGAACGCCGCGGCGGGCACATGGCGTTCCACGCGACTGCGAAGAAGGCGATGGAGCTGTCGCTGCGGGAGGCGTTGCGGCTCAAGCACACGCACATCGGCACCGAGCACCTCCTGCTCGCGCTGCTGCACCCGGGCATGGGCGCGGGGCACGACGTCCTGGCCCGTCGCGGCGTCACCCTCGACGACATGAGGGCGGCGGTCGCGAGTGCGGGGTCCGGCGAGGCGAGCGGCTGAGGTGGTCCCGGGCTCACTCGTCGAGCGTCTCGTCTCGGCCGGTGGCGGTGCCGCGCACGCCCGCGAGCTCGGCGACGTCACCGGCGAGCGCGGTGACATCGCCACGGCCCGCGAGGTCGAGGGTGACGGCCGCGATCCGCGGGCCGTCGTCGGCGATCGTCTCGCGGTCGATCGCCAGGCCCTGCACGCCGAAGCGCGTTCGGTGCAGACGGTGAGCACCGCACGCAGGACGCCGCGGCCGTCGGCGTAGCGATGAAGCCGATCCCGGAGACGACCTGCGCGGCGGTCCGGGACGGGTCGAGGGCGACGTGGTCGATGCCGAGCAGGTCGAAGAAGCCGTACTTCGACACCAGCATGAACAACGCCGAGCCCACGCCCACCAGCGTGTGGGTGCGCAGCCCCGCGCTCTTCGCGCCGGCCTCGCGTTCGACGCCGATGGCCGTCGTCAGCACCATGGCGAGGGCGACGGGCAGCACCATCTCCCACTGGTCGCCCCCGACCAGAACGCGGACACGGCTCCTCCTCGGCCCGTCCGCCCACGCGGATGCGAGGATCCCGCCGGTGCGGATCGACGTCGTCACCATCTTCCCCGGCTACCTTGCGCCTCTCCGCGAGGCTCTGCTGGGTCGGGCGATCGGGTCGGGCCTGCTCGACGTCGCCGTCCACGACCTGCGCGACTGGACACACGACGTGCACCAGGCCGTCGACGACTCGCCCTACGGCGGCGGCCCCGGAATGGTGATGCGCCCGCAGGTGTGGGGGGACGCGCTCGACGCGGTGCTGGCCGCCGACGAGCGTCCGGCGCGACTGGTCGTCCCCACACCGGCGGGACGGCCGTTCACGCAGTCCGACGCGCACGCCTACGCCGCCGAGGAACGGCTGGTGTTCGCGTGCGGCCGCTACGAGGGGATCGACCAGCGGGTCGTCGACCACTACGCGGACGCGATGCCCGTCGACGAGATCAGCATCGGCGACTACGTGCTGGTCGGGGGAGAGGCGGCGGTGCTCGTCGTCGTCGAGGCCGTGGCGCGGCTGCTGCCCGGCGTGCTGGGCAACCCGCGCTCGGCGGCGGAGGACTCGTTCTCCGACGGGCTGCTCGAAGGGCCCTCCTACACCCGGCCGGAGGTGTGGCGCGACCGCCCGGTCCCCGACGTCCTGCGCAGCGGCAACCACGGCGCCATCGCCCGCTGGCGGCGCGACCGCGCACTCGAACGGACCGCCGCCCGCCGTCCCGACCTGCTCGCCGCACTGCCCGCCGACGCCCTGGACAAGAAGGACCGCGCACTGCTGGAGGCGTTGGCGGCCAAGCAGTCGGAGGCCTCCGACGCCGGCTGACGGCCACCGGTGTCACCGCCGCGGAGGGCGTCTGGCACTATGGATGAGTTGCCAGCTCCCGACAGGTGCGTCGGGACAGCCCCGGCGCCAAGCCCAGTCGCGTGGAGCGGCGCCCCTGCATGACCGCAATCAGACGAGGACGGACCTGCGCGATGAACACCCTTGACGAACTGGACGCACAGAACCTGCGTTCCGACATCCCCGCCTTCCGGCCGGGCGACACGCTCAAGGTGCACGTGAAGGTCATCGAGGGCACGCGCTCGCGTGTGCAGCTCTTCCAGGGTGTCGTCATCCGCCGTCACGGCGAGGGCGCCCGCGAGACCTTCACCGTTCGCAAGGTCTCCTTCGGTGTCGGTGTCGAGCGCACCTTCCCGGTGCACTCGCCGAACATCGACCGCATCGAGGTCTTCACCCGAGGTGATGTCCGCCGGGCGAAGCTGTACTACCTCCGTGATCTTCGCGGCAAGGCCGCCAAGATCAAGGAGAAGCGGGAGACCCCGAACGCGTCGTGAGCTCACCCGGCGGTGGACACGACCTCACCCTCAGGTGATCAGGCGGTGACGTAGCCTCGTGGGCGTGGCGCTTCCCGAGCTCCCCGACGACCGGCGGGCCCAACCCCGTCGGTACGGACCGGCGAACCCGCCGCCCCCTCCTCCCGGTGACGGCCGAGTGCCCGCCGACGAGCGTTGGGCGCCGGACGGTGGTCCCGTCGCCGGTGACGCGGGTGGACCGGGTCGCCACGCCCCACGGCAGGCGCACGGTCCTGGCCCCGACGGATGGGCCCCCGAGGCTGCGCCCCGGCACGGGCGCAACGGCGGGTACGACCGCAACGGGAACGGCCGTCCGGACGCAGGTCCGGGTCGGCCTCCTCAGGGGTACGACGGCCGCGCCCAGGCGCGCCGCGGCCCCGCGTACGACCCGCGCGATGCCGATCCCCGTGGTGCCGACCCCCGTGGTGCCGAGCCGCGCGGCGTCGACGCCTCTGCCGGCGACGACCGCGACCGCACGATGCCGCAGCGTCCCGTGAGCCCGCCGCCCGGCGGCTCCCGCAGGCAGCCGCCTGGCGACCCGCGCCGCAACGGCCAGGGCGATCGTCCGGTCGGCCGTGCCCCCGCGCGCGATCGCGCCGTCCCTGACGACGTCCTCGCACGGCCCGGCGGCGACCCCGCACTCGACGAGACCGTCGACCTCGGCCGGCCCACCCGCGACGAGCCTGCGCGCGACGACCGGCCGCAGCGCCCGGCCCGCGAGCAGCGTCCCCCCCGTGAGCGGCGCGTCCGCGACGCGTCCGACTCCCGCGACGGCGTGTCCGACAGCCTCGAGACCGGAGCCGTCCCCGGACGCCATCGCAGGCGCGCCGGGGAGTCCCCCGAGGGGCGGCCCGCATCGTCGTACTCCGCCGACACCAAGCCCGGCGACCGCAAGCAGAAGTCGGGGCGTCGTCGCAAGACGTCGTTCTGGAAGGAGCTCCCGCTCCTCATCGTCGTCGCGCTCCTGCTGACGTTCCTGATCCAGACGTTCCTGGCCAAGGTCTACGTCATCCCGTCCGGCTCGATGGAGCAGACGCTGCACGGCTGCACCGGCTGCAACAACGACCGCGTGCTCGTCGACAAGATCACCTACCGGTTCTCCGACCCCACGCCCGGCGACGTCGTCGTGTTCCGGGGCCCCGACAGCTGGGGCACCGAGCAGGTCAGCGTGCCCAGCAGCGCGCTCGCCCGCGGGCTGCAGCAGGTCGGCTCCCTGATCGGCCTCGCCCCGCCCGACGAGAAGGACTTCGTCAAGCGCGTCATCGCCGTCGGCGGGCAGACGGTCGCGTGCTGCGACTCCCGCAACCGCGTCATGGTCAACGGCAAACCGCTCGACGAGCCCTACATCTACTACCTGCCCGAGGCCGGACCTGCACGTCAGGTGCCGTTCGGGCCGGTCACGGTGCCGCAGGGCGAGCTCTGGATGATGGGCGACAGCCGCAACAACTCGTCCGACTCCCGCGCCGCGGGCCACGGCCCCGTCCCGGTGGAGAACGTCATCGGCAAGGCGCGGCTCAAGGTCCTGCCGTTCGACCGGTTCGGCATCATCCACGCGCCCGACCCGCAGTCGCCCGAACCCGTCGGCATGGGCGGTCCGGACAGCGCACCGCTCGCGCTCGGCCTGCTCGGCACGTTGCCGCTCGCGGTGGGCCGCAGCCGGCGCTCCCGGTTCTCCGGCGTCGACGACCTCGACGACTTCCTGCCGTCGCCCCGACGCCGCCTGACACGGCCGCGGCGTCGCTGACGTGGCGGCCCCCCTCCGCCGACGCCGCCGATACGTCCCGCAGTCACTGACGGCCGACGGCTGGCGTCCCGAACGCGCGATCGTGCGCCGCTCCGCGGGCACCTGGACGTTGCAGGCAACCCTGCAGCGGCACGGCCTCGGGCCCGTCGCCGGCGTCGACGAGGCCGGCCGCGGCGCGTGTGCGGGACCGCTCGTCGTCGCCGCGTGCGTGCTGCGCCCCGCAGACGCCGCCCGCTTCGAGGGCCTCACCGACTCGAAGCTGCTCACGGCCTCGGTGCGCGAGGACTTCTTCGCGCTCATCACCCGGCGCGCCGCCGACCACTGCATCGTCGTCATCCCGCCCGCGGAGGTCGACCGCCGGGGCGTGCACGTCGCCAACATCGAGGGGATGCGCCGGGCGGTGGCCGGACTGTCGCAGCGCCCCGGCTACGTCCTCACCGACGGCTTCCCCGTCCGCGGGTTCGGCGCGCCCGCCCTCGCGGTACCGAAGGGTGATCTCGTCGCGGCGTGCGTCGCGGCGGCGTCGGTCCTCGCGAAGGTGACCAGGGACCGGATCATGATCGAGCTCGACGAGACGCTCCCGGAGTACGGGTTCGCCCTGCACAAGGGCTACTGCACCCCGGTGCACGACGCCGCGCTCACCGCGCACGGACCCTGCGCCGAACACCGCTTCTCGTTCGTGAACGTCGCCGGAGCGGCCGCCGCTGCAGGGGCCGAACGGGTGCTGGTCCACAATGGGTCCGGAACGTCATCGGGACATCCGGTGATGGCCGCCGGGGGAGGAGTCGGGTCGTGAGCGCCGAGGATCTCGAGAAGTACGAGACCGAGATGGAGCTCACCCTCTACAAGGAGTACCGCGACATCGTCGCCCAGTTCTCCTACGTCGTGGAGACCGAGCGCCGCTTCTACCTCGCCAACTCGGTCGACGTCGCGCCTCGCAACGCCGACGGCGAGATCTACTTCGAGGTCCGGATGTCCGACGCCTGGGTGTGGGACATGTACCGGCCGGCGCGGTTCGTGAAGAACGTGCGCGTGTTGACGTTCAAGGACGTCAACATCGAGGAGCTCGACAAGCCCGACCTGCGACTGCCCGACGACGGGCCGTTCGGCTCCTGACAGCGGTCGACCCCGCCGTCTCTCAGACGACGGGGTCGGGATGCGCGGTCCCCGGTCAGGCGTTGACCGTGTGGCGGGCGCGGGCGCCCAGCTCGCGGCCGCGGCGCCAGATCAGCTCGGCCTGGAACGCCACCATCACGGCGATCATGATCAGGACCTCGCCGAACCCACCGTCGTCGCTGACGTGGGCGAAGTACGCGTATGTGCCCAGTGCGAACTTGCCGACGACCATCGCGAGGAACAGCCCGACCGTCAACGCGGTGCCCTGGCTCCAGACCCGGTGGCCGTCCGGCGTCTCCTCGGCCCACATGCGGGTCAGCCGGCCACGGGCGATGCCGACGACCACGCTCAGCCCGATGCTCGCGGCCAGCAGGCCCCACTCGGCGGGGGTGTCGGGGCGGGAGAAACCGCCGACGACCAGGCCGACGACGGCGTAGATGATCGCCAGCTTGAAGCGGCCACTGCCGACGACCTCGTGACGCCGGGTCTGGCGGTGGATGGCGTATCCGATCATCGCAACCAGGATCACGATCTCGACGGGGGACATCTCTGCTTCCTCTCGGTGGTTGCTCCGGTCCTGGCGGCCGGGGCGCTGACATGAGAGTGCGCCCGGGCCCTCGTCGGAACATCCGCCATGTCGCTCGGATCGGCGTAGGGGCCGCACCGACAGTTCGCGGATGTTCCGGCACGGAAGAGGGCGAGTTGTCCACATGCGGCTCCGGCCGTCCACAGCCGGGCCGGATCGGGCCCACGGGCCCGCCGCGCAGCCCATCGTGGACGGCATGGCAGCGAAGGACGTGCTGGGTCGCCGCGGCGAGGACGTGGCGGCGCAGTACCTGGCAGAACAGGGGCTGGTCGTGCTCACGCGCAACTGGCGGTGCCGCGCGGGCGAGCTCGACATCGTCGCGACCGACGCGGGTGTCCTCGTCGTCGCGGAGGTCAAGACCCGGTCGGGCACCGGGTACGGGGAGCCGGCCGAGTCCGTGACGCCCCGCAAGGTGGCCCGCATCCGCCGCATCACCGACGCGTGGCTCGTCGCGCACCAGGTGCAGTGGTGCCCGATCCGGTTCGACGTCCTCGCGGTCCTGCTCGAACCCGGCAGGCCCGCGACGATCCAGCACTACCGCGAGGCGTTCTGATGGCCGGCCTGGCACGGGCCTGGTCGGTCGCGCTGCAGGGTGTCGACGGCACGGTCGTCGAGATCGAGGCCGCCATCGGCGGCGGGCTCCCCGGGATCCACCTGGTCGGTCTGCCCGACGCGGCGCTGCACGAGTCGCGCGACCGGGTCCGCGCCGCCGTGGTCAACTCCGGACACACGTGGCCCAACGAGCGGATCGTGCTCGCCCTCTCGCCTGCGACGCTGCGCAAGACCGGCTCGGGGTTCGACCTCGCCCTGGCCTGCGGGGTCCTCGCTGCCGGCGGTACCTTGCCGCAGCAGGCGCTCTACCGGACCGTCCTGCTCGGGGAGCTCGCCCTCGACGGCCGGCTGCGGCCCGTCCGCGGGGTGCTGCCGTGCCTGCTCGCCGCCCGGGCCGCCGGGATGCGCCGCGTCGTCGTGCCCGTCGCGGCGCTGGCCGAGGCCGCGCTGGTCACCGGGCTGGAGGTCCACGGCGCCACCACGCTCGCCGAGGCAGTCGACTTCCTGATCGACGGCCGCACGCTGCACCGGCCCGAGCCCGTCGAGGAGGCGGCCCACGAGGCCCAGCCGGACCTCGCCGACGTCGTCGGCCAGACCGACGCCCGGCACGCCCTGGAGGTCGCGGCCGCCGGCGGGCACCACATGCTGATGGTCGGGCCACCCGGCACCGGCAAGACCATGCTCGCGCGGCGCATCGTCGGGCTGCTGCCCGATCTCCCCGCCGACGAGGCGCTCGCCCTCGCCGCGATCCGCTCGATCGCGGGCAGGCTGCCGGCGGGCACCGCGCTGAGCACCGTGCCGCCGTTCGTGGCTCCGCACCATTCGACGTCGACGGCTGCGCTCGTCGGCGGTGGCAGCGGCATCGCCCGTCCCGGCGCGGTCTCGCTCGCGCACCGCGGGATTCTCTTCCTGGACGAGAGCGCCGAGTTCGCGCCGAGGCTCCTCGAGTCGCTGCGCACGCCGCTCGAGGAGGGCGAGGTACGCATCTCCCGGGCGGAGGGCACCGTCAGCTACCCGGCCCGGTTCCAGCTCGTCCTGGCCGCAAACCCGTGCCCCTGCGCCCCCGCGCACGACCGCGACTGCATCTGCACCTCGTTGGTGCGACGTCGCTACCTCGGCAGGCTGTCGGGCCCGCTGCTCGACCGCGTCGACCTCCGCACCTGGATGCACCCGGTCACCGCGCTCACCGGCGACGTGCCCGGCGAGAGCACGGCGACGGTGCGGGCACGTGTGCTCGCCGCCCGCGCCGCGGCGACCGAACGATGGTCGGCGCACGGGTGGCGCACCAACGCCGAGGTCCCGGGCCCGGTTCTGCGGTCCCGGTTCGCGCTCCCCACGGCGGTCCTGCGGCCCTTGGAGGCCGGTCTGCGGGCCGGAGAACTCACGGCCCGCGGCGCCGACCGTGCGCTCCGGGTCTCCTGGACCATCGCCGACCTGGGAGGGCGCGACCGGCCCGACCGCGAGGCCGTCGAGGCGGCGCTGTACTTCCGCGACCGGCGGGCGGCATGAGCGCGCCCGACGCCGAGGTCGTCCGTGCGCGGGCGTACCTGTCACGTGTCGCCGAGCCCCCGGCCGCGGCGCTCGCGGCGTACGTCGACCGCCTCGGGCCCGTCGAGGCGGCGGAACGGATCCGCCGCGGCGCGGTGCCCGACGTCGTGCGGTCCGCGACCGGTGCCCGTCGCACCGTCGACCGGGTCGACGCCGACCTCGAGGCGGCCGCCGCCGTCGGGGCGCGGCTGCTCGTCCCCGAGGACGCCGACTGGCCGCGCTGGGCCTTCGCCGCCTACCCCGCGGCCGGCACCCGTGAGCTCGGCGCGCCCCTCGCGCTGTGGGTCAAGGGCCCGCTGCGTCTCGGTGAGGTTGCTGAACGAGCGGTCGCGATCGTCGGCGCCCGCGCGGCCACGGGCTATGGCGTGCACATCGCGAGCGACATGGCCGGCGGGCTCGCCGCGGCCGGGGCGACCGTCGTGTCCGGGGCGGCGTTCGGGATCGATGCCGCCGCCCACCGCGGGTCCCTCGCCTCCGAGGGGCCCACGCTGGCGGTCCTGGCCTGCGGGATCGACCGCGCCTACCCGGCCGCGCACACCGAGCTGCTCGACCGCGTCGCCGCCACCGGGCTCGTCGTCAGCGAGTACCCGCCCGGCGCCGTGCCCGCGCGGCATCGCTTCCTCGTCCGCAACCGGCTCATCGCGGGCATCGGCGCCGGGACCGTCGTCGTCGAGGCGGGGCTGCGCAGCGGCGCCCAGCGCACCGCCGCCGACGCCCGTGCCCTCGGCCGCATCCTCATGGCCGTGCCCGGCCCGGTCACGTCGGGCACGTCCGCCGGCTGCCACGAGCTCGTCCGCAACGGGGCGCTGCTCGTGACGCGGCCCGAGGAGGTGCTCGAGGCCGTCGGCAGGCTGGGTGTCGACCTGGCCGCCGAACCCGGCCGGCCGACCCGCCCGACCGACCGCCTCGATCCCGACCAGGCCGCCGTTCACGACGCCCTGCCCAGCCGCGCCGCCCGCGACGCGCGCTGGCTCGCAATGGAGGCCGGGCTGCCGCTGGACACCGTCCGCACCGGGCTGCTCGACCTCGAGCGGCTCGGCATGGCCGAGTACCGCGACGGGCTGTGGCAACGATCGCTGCCGTCCCGATGAGGGTGGGCGTGGCGCGCTTGACCCGATGGCCGGTGCGGATGACCGTGGCCCGATGGGCACGCGCCGCTCCGACCGCCCGGACACACCTGCCGACCTGCCCGAACGCCTCGGCGCCCACCTCGAGGCGTTCGTCGTGCACCTCGACCGGGAACGCGGCCGCTCCGGGCACACCGTCCGCGCCTACCGCGGCGACGTCGCGTCCCTGCTGCACACCCTCCCCGGCGACGACCTCACCGCGCTCGACCTCGGGCTGCTGCGCGCCTGGCTGGCCGCCGCCCACGCCGGCGGGGCAAGCCGCTCGACCCTGGCCCGCCGGGCGGCCGCCGCCCGCACCTTCACCGGATGGGCGCACCACACCGGCCGGCTCCCCACCGACCCCGGCGACCGGCTCGACTCGCCCCGCGCCCAGCGCACCCTGCCCGCGGTGCTGCGTGCCGACCAGGCGGCCGAGCTCATGGACGCCGCCGGTTCCGGGGCCGCCCAGGAGGACCCGGTTGCCCTGCGCGACCTCGCCCTGCTCGAACTGCTCTACGCGACGGGGGTGCGGGTGTCGGAGGTCTGCGGCGCCGATGTCGACGACCTCGACCCCGGCGGCCGCACCCTGCGGGTCCTGGGCAAGGGCGGCAAGGAGCGGATCGTCGTCCACGGGGTCCCCGCCGAGCGCGCCCTGGAGCGCTGGCTCGCCGTCGGCCGCCCCGCGCTCGCCCGCCCCGACAGCCCGCCCGCGCTGCTCCTCGGCGCCCGCGGGGGCCGGCTCGACCCGCGGATCGCGCGGAAGGTCGTCCACGACGCCGTCGCTGCCGTGCCGGGCGCCCCCGACATCGGCCCCCACGGGCTCCGCCACGCCGCGGCCACACACCTTCTCGACGGCGGCGCGGACCTTCGTCACGTACAGGAACTGCTCGGTCACGCTACGCTGTCGACCACGCAGCTCTACACCCATGTCACGGTCGACAGACTGAAGGTGGTCCATGACCAGGCGCACCCCAGGGCCTGAGCCACTGTTGACGGAGAATCGGCAGGTCAGCCAGCTGGTCGCGGCGCTCGTCTCGGCCCTCTCGTCGGGGCGACGACGTCGTCGCACCCGCCGATCCCGTACCGGCAACCGATCCTGCGCGCCTGGATCCGACTGCGCTGCGTGACCATCCGGGGGTCTGTGGCGTTGACACGCCGATGGGTCACGAACCGGGTACCGAGGTCCTGAACCGGACGATCGAGGCAGTCGTGCCCGCTGCCGCAGAGCTGTCCGCGGCGGGCGGCCCGGTCGTCGAACCCGCGTTGTCGGTCGTGATCGACGAGCTGCCCGACGCAGGGGACGACCGGGACGACGCCGGAGACGACGTCGGGGACCAGGCCGGGGACGACGCCGATGCCGTCGCGCAGCTGTGGGCCTGCCGCGGCGGCCGGCGCGACCGCGCCGTCCGCGACCTCCTGGTCGCGCACTACGCCCCGCTCGTGCGGGGTGTCGCCGCCCGCACCGCGGTCGGGCTGCCCGCCAGCGTCGACGCCGCCGACCTCGTCCAGGCCGGCGTGTTCGGCCTGCTCGACGCCATCACCCGCTACGACCCCAGCCGCGGCATCCGCTTCGAGAGCTATGCGGCTCAACGGATCCGCGGGGCGATGCTCGACGAGCTGCGGGCCCAGGACTGGGTTCCGCGCACCGTCCGGACCCGGCTGCGGGAGATCGACCGCGCCCGTGAGCGGCTGGAGCGCAGGCTGGGCCGGTCGCCGGGCAACGCCGAGCTCGCCGCCGAGCTGGGCATCCCGACGCGCGACCTGCTGCGCCTGTCCCAGCACCGCCGCCTCGTCAGCGTCGAGGCGTTGCAGGAGCGCCGGTCCGGCACTGTGGTCGAGGAGGTCGTCGACGACGTCGCCCCCGATCCCGCCGCGGCCTTCGCACTGCGCGAGACCTACCGGGAGCTCGCCGACGCCGTCCTCGGGCTGGGGGAGCGGGACCGGCTCGTCGTGCAGCTGTACTACGTCGAGAACCGCACGCTCGCCGAGATCGGTGCTCTGCTCGGGGTGACCGAGTCGCGGGTGTGCCAGCTGCACGGGCGTCTCGTGGGGCGGCTGCGCGGCCGGCTGGACGAGGCCGTCGCGGGCTGACCACCCCACCGCGTACCCGCCCCGCTGCGCGCGTACCCGCCCCGCTGCGCGCGTACCCGCCCCGCTGCGCGCGTGCCCCTGCGCGAACCCGTGCCGAACTCGACTGAACTCGTGAGGTCACCGCCGGCCGGTCGCCGGAGTCGGCGAGCTCACCACGGCCACCGGGGTGGGGCGGGGAGCAGTCGGACCTGGCCGGGGCCGACCAGGACGAGCGGGTCGAGGTAGTCGGCCTCGCCCCGGCGCACGCCCCAGTGCAGGCACGCCGCGGCAGGGCAGCCGGCATGGCCGGGTTCGAGCGCTCCCAGTACCGCGCCGCGGGCGACGACGTCACCGACCGCGACCGTCGCCGTGACGGGCTCGTAGGTGGTGCGCAGTCCGTCCGGGTGCAGGACGGAGACGACGCCGCGGCCGGCGACGGGCCCGGCGAAGGCGACGACACCGTCGCGGGCCACGAGCACCTCCTGCCCGGGGGCACCGACGAGGTCGGCGCCGCGGTGCCCGGCCGCCCACCGCTCCGACGGTGCCCGGAACCGTTCGGCGATCCGGGGGACCGGCCGCAGCGGCCAGCCGTACCGGGCGGTCTCCGGCTCCGCCTCGACGCGCCGTGCCGCGGCGGGCAGCGTCCCGGCCACCGGCGGCTTCACGGCGGCCGACGCCGACGGCGCGACGGGGACCGTCAGTACCACCGCGACCAGCACGAGCGTCGATCTCCGCAACACCCGCCCAGCCTGCGCCGACGCGCCCGCGGCCGGGGTCGTCGGCGGGGAAGTTGTGGATCGCCGGCAGCGGTGTGGACAACCGCGTGCGCGGGAGCCACTCCGGATGAGGGGCGATCGGGCCGACGCGTACACTCGACCTGCACCTCGGAGCATTCGAGGTGACTTCGCGCGCTCGCGTGCCTCGCTCGCCGCCGGTCCCCGGCCTGGCGGGCGCGGACGGTACCCGGGCGGTCCCGCGAGTCCACGCCTCCCGTCCGCGGGTGGCCGAGGGTGAACGGGTCCGGGTCCGGCGCGGCGCCAGGGCGGACCATCGACCGATGGTCGGCGAGAACCGTGAGCGTGGCAGGTGCCGCGCCTGATCGAGAGGTGAACATCGGCCATGGCCGTCGTCACCATGAAGCAGCTGCTGGACTCGGGTGTGCACTTCGGGCACCAGACCCGCCGCTGGAACCCGAAGATGAAGCGCTACATCCTCACCGAGCGCAACGGCATCTACATCATCGACCTGCAGCAGACGCTGTCGTACATCGACCGCGCCTACGAGTTCGTCCGCGAGACCGTGGCCCACGGTGGCACGATCATGTTCGTCGGCACGAAGAAGCAGGCGCAGGAGGCCATCGCCGAGGAGGCGGGCCGCGTCAACATGCCGTACGTGAACCAGCGCTGGCTGGGCGGCATGCTCACCAACTTCCAGACCGTGCACAAGCGCCTCCAGCGCCTCAAGGAGCTGGAGTCGATGGAGCAGACGGGGGGCTTCGAGGGTCGCACCAAGAAGGAGATCCTCATGCTCACCCGCGAGAAGGACAAGCTCGAGAAGACCCTCGGCGGCATCCGCGACATGTCGAAGGTCCCCAGCGCGGTCTGGGTCGTCGACACCAAGAAGGAACACATCGCCGTCGGTGAGGCCCGCAAGCTGGGCATCCCGGTCGTCTCCATCCTGGACACGAACTGCGACCCCGACGAGGTCGACTTCCCGATCCCGGGCAACGACGACGCGATCCGCTCCGCGGCTCTGCTCACCAAGGTCATCGCCCGTGCGGCGGCCGACGGCCTGATGGCCCGTTCGGCGCGCAGCGGCGGCCGTGACGGTGCCGAGGGCAAGCCCGAGGTCGGCAGCGACGAGCCGCTCCCCGAGTGGGAGCAGGACCTGCTGGCCAACGGCGGCGAGGTCGGCTCGGACGGCGCGAGCCTGTCCGCCGCCGGTGCCGCCACCGAGGCCCCCAACGCCGCCTCCGCGGCGGCCCCGGCCACCACCAGCAACGGGACCCAGTCCGCGAACTGACCCGTCGTACCGCGGGTGGACCGGATCCGGTCCACCCGCGGTCCGGTCCGTCCCGGACATGATCTTCACGAACCGACCAGAGGACGAAGAGACCTAGCGATGGCGAACTACACCGCCGCCGACGTCAAGCGGCTCCGTGAGCTCACCGGCTCCGGGATGATGGACTGCAAGAAGGCGCTCGAGGAGTCCGAGGGCGACCTGGACAAGGCCGTCGAGCTGCTGCGCATCAAGGGCGCGAAGGACGTGGGCAAGCGCGCCGAGCGCTCCACCTCCAACGGCCTGGTCGTCGCGCAGGGCGGCACCATGGTCGAGCTCGACTGCGAGACCGACTTCGTCGCGAAGAGCGACGACTTCATCGGCCTGGCCGACAAGATCCTGGCCGTCGCGGTCGAGCAGAAGCCGGCCGACGTCGAGGCGCTGGCCAAGGCCCAGCTCGACGGTGGCACCGTGGCCGACGCGGTGCAGGCCCTGTCGGCCCGCATCGGCGAGAAGCTCGAGCTCAAGCGCTACATCCACCTCGACGGCCCGGTTGCGCTGTACCTGCACCGCCGGTCCTCGGACCTGCCGCCGGCCATCGGCGCGCTGGTCTCCTACGAGGCCTCCGACGCCGCCGCCGGTGACGACGCCGCCCGCGGTGTCGCGATGCACGTCGCCGCCGCCCGCCCGCGCTACACCACGCGCGACCAGGTCCCTGGCGACGTCATCGACAACGAGAAGCGCATCGCCGAGGCCACCGCTCGCGAGGAGGGCAAGCCCGAGCAGGTGCTGGCCCGCATCGTCGACGGTCGCGTCAACGGCTTCTACAAGGACGTCGTGCTCCTCGAGCAGCCGTCGGTGCAGGACCCGAAGAAGAGCGTCAAGGCGCTCCTCGACGAGGCCGGCGTGACGGTCAAGGACTTTGTCCGCTTCGAGGTCGGACAGGCCTGAGCAGGTCTCCGAGCATGACTGACGAGGTCGACGCCACCCCCCGCCCCGGATTCCGCCGCGTGCTGCTGAAGCTCGGCGGTGAGATGTTCGGCGGCGGTGGGCTCGGCGTCGACCCGCAGGTCGTGCAGACCGTCGCCCGCCAGATCGCCGAGGTCGTGGCGAGCGGCGTGCAGGTCGCCGTCGTCATCGGCGGCGGCAACTTCTTCCGCGGCGCCGAGCTGCAACAGGGCGGCATGGACCGCTCGCGTGCCGACTACATGGGCATGCTGGCCACGGTCATGAACTGCCTCGCGCTGCAGGACTTCCTGGAGCGCAGCCATGGGATCGACACCCGCGTGCAGACGGCCATCACGATGGGCCAGGTCGCCGAGGCCTACATCCCGCGCCGCGCGATGCGACACCTGGAGAAGGGCCGCGTCGTGATCTTCGGCGCGGGCGTCGGCATGCCGTACTTCTCCACCGACACGGCGGGCGCCCAGCGCGCGCTGGAGATCGGGTGCGACGCACTGCTGCTGGCCAAGGGCGTCGACGGCGTCTACACGGCTGATCCGAAGATCCATGCCGATGCCACGCTGTTCACCGAGATCACCCATCAGCAGGTACTCGAGCGGGGTCTCAAGGTGGCCGACGCCACGGCGTTCAGCCTCTGCATGGACAATCGGATGCCGATCGTCGTGTTCAACCTGCTCACCGAGGGCAACATCGCGCGAGCCGTGCGCGGTGAGAGGATCGGAACGCTGGTGACCACGCCGGACACCGACCGGGCGAACTGACCCGGCCGTCGCCGCCTGAACTCTGGGAGCAGACGTGATCGACGAGACCCTCTTCGAGGCCGAGGAGAAGATGGAGAAGGCCGTCTCCGTGGCGAAGGACGACCTCGCGGCCGTCCGGACGGGCCGGGCGACGCCGTCGATGTTCTCCCGCATCGTCGTCGAGTACTACGGGGCGATGACGCCGTTGAACCAGCTGGCGTCGATCAACGTCCCCGAGGCCCGGATGGCGGTGATCAAGCCCTACGACGCGTCGCAGATCCAGGCGCTCGAGAAGGCGATCCGCAGCTCCGACCTCGGCGTCAACCCCACCAACGACGGTCAGATCATCCGCGTGGTGATCCCGCAGCTGTCGGAGGAGCGGCGCAAGGAGATGGTGAAGGTCGCGCGCGGCAAGGGTGAGGACGCGCGAGTCACCATCCGCAACCTGCGTCGCAAGGCGATGGAGGAGCTGCACCGCATCGTCAAGGACGGCGAGGCGGGCGAGGACGAGGTCGGCCGTGCCGAGAAGGAGCTCCAGGGCACGACCGACAAGTACGTCCACCAGGTCGACGAGCTGGTGAAGCACAAGGAAACCGAGCTCCTCGAGGTCTGAGCAGATGTCCCGACCCGTCCACGGCAGTGCCGCGTGAGTCTCTCCGGTGAGACCGCCGCGGTGCCCGGCCGCCCCGCCCGCCGGGGAAAGGCCGTGCCGTCGGACGGGGCGTCGCGCTCGGACGCGGCGGCGAAGTCGGACGGGTCGGCGCCGCCGAAGGGGACACCGGCTCCGGACGGAACGAGGCCGTCGAGCGGGACCCACGCGCGTTCGGGGGCCGGTGAGCCGGCGGCGAACGGGGCGGCGCAGGTGAGCGACGGCGCCGCCGCGGGCCCGGAGAAGCGGCAGTCCCGCGCCGGGCGGAACCTGGTTGCGGCCATCGGGGTCGGTGTCGGCCTCGGCGTCGTGATCCTCGCGTCGCTGCTGCTGGAGCGGCACTTCTTCATCGGTGTCATCGCGATCGCGGCGGCCGTCGGGACCTGGGAGCTGGCCGGGGCGCTGCGCCGTGCGGCGGGCATCACCGTGGCGTTGCCGGTGCTGCTGGTCGGCGGGCAGGCGATGGTGTGGCTGAGCTGGCCGTTCGGGCTGCACGGCCTCGTCGCCGCGTTCGGGGCGACCGCCCTCGTCGGCATGATCTGGCGGATGCGTCAGGGCGCCGACGGCTACCTGCGCGACGTCGGCGCGACCCTGTTCGCCGCGGCCTACGTGCCGTTGTTCGCGACGTTCGCGGCGCTGCTTGTCCTGCCTTCCGACGGTGTGGGCCGGGTGCTGACGTTCATGATCTGCGTCGTCGCCTCCGACGTCGGCGGGTATGCCGCCGGGGTGCTGGCGGGCCGGCACCCGATGGCGCCGTCGATCAGCCCGAAGAAGTCCTGGGAGGGCTTCGCCGGCTCGATCGTCGCGGGCACCGTGGCGGGCGCCCTGTCGGTGGGGCTGCTGCTCGACGGCAGCTGGTGGATCGGGGCGATCACGGGTGCGCTGCTCGTCGCCACCGCGACGCTGGGCGATCTGTGCGAGTCCCTGGTCAAGAGGGACCTGGGCATCAAGGACATGGGCGCGATGCTGCCCGGGCACGGCGGTCTGATGGACCGGCTCGACTCGATGCTCCCGGCCGCGTTCGTCGCGTGGCTGGTGCTGGGCATCGCTCTCCCGGTCGGCTGAGCGTGGCGAAGCTCTACACCGGGTTCGGCGGCCGGCAGAAGCCCGGACCGGCGATCCCCAGCCCGAACATCTGGAACTGGCCCGAGGTCTACGAGCGCGAGAACGAGGCGCAGGACGTCGACGGGGCCATCTGGGACGTGCTGCGCACGCTGACGCCGTGGGCGGGTGCCGACGTCGTCGACATCGGCTGTGGCGACGGCTTCCACCTGCCGTTCTTCGCCCGCGAGGCGGCGTCGGTCGTCGGGGTGGAGCCGCATCCGCCGCTGGTCGAGCGGGCCCGCGCCCGGGTGGCCGGGCTGGAGGGCGTGCGGGTCGTGCAGGCGGGGGCGGCCGAGTTGCCACTGGCTCGCGCGTCGGCCGATCTCGTGCACGCGCGCACCGCCTACTTCTTCGGGGCGGGTTGCGAGGCCGGGCTGGCCGAGGCCGACCGGGTGCTGCGCCCGGGTGGGGCGCTGGCGATCGTCGATCTCGACTTCAGCGTCGGGCCCTACGGGTCGTGGCTACGCGCCGACCTGCCGCGTTACGACGCGGCGGCCGTCGAGCGCTGGTTCGCGGGCCGCGGGTTCGGGATGCGCCGCGTCGACACGATCTGGCGTTTCGACGACCGCGCCACCCTCGAGGCGGTGCTGCGTATCGAGTTCTCCGAGGAGGTCGCCGCCCGCGCGGTCGCCGAGACCCCGGGCATGACGATCCCTGTCGGTTACCGGGTGCACGTGCGGCGCACCCCCGCCGGGCTCGTCACGCCCTGACCCGGGGCCCCGGGAGCGGGTTGACGAGCCCGGGCCTACTACGGGACGCCCGAGGCGGCGCTCTCGCGGCGTCGGGCAGACACACCGCTACGACTGCGGTACCGCCGCGCCCGCCCGCCGTGCGATGACACCACCTGCAGCCCCTCGCGACGGCCGGGGTTCTCGAGCAGCCTCCTCAGCCCAGGACGATCTGGCCGTTGCTGACCGTGACGGCCTTCGCGGTCAGTCCGGTGCGCGCGGGTCCCTGCTCGACGGCGCCGTCGAGGGCGAACGTGCTGCCGTGGCACGGGCAGATGATGTTGGCGCCCTCGACCTCGTTGACCTGGCAGCCCTGGTGGGGGCATCGGGTGGAGAAGCCGGCGTAGGTCCCGGCCGTCGGCTGGGTGACGACGACGCCCTGGTCGCCGTAGATCTTCGCGCTGCCGACGGGCACGTCGGTGGCCGGGCCGAGCGTGCCGCCCGCGGAGCCGCTGCCGCTGCCGGGTCCGCCGCCCGAGCCGCCGCCGGAGCCGCCGCCCGACCCGGAGTCCGACGAGCAGCCGGCGACGAGCAGTCCGGCGCCGATCACGGCGGCGCCTGCACCGGCGACGACCGCACGGCGCGAGAACGTCGGCGAAGTGGGCGGGGTGTCGGTCGAGGGGGCGTCGTGGGTGGGGGGCATGGGGTCGTCTCCCGGTGGTGGTGCGGGCGCCGTTCGGGGCGGCGTAGCCGCGGAGCGGATCCGTTGCAGCTTCAACAATGACAGCCAGGGTGTGGGACTGGTGTGGGGCGAGGGACGGGCCCCGACATCGCCGCGCCTGCTTGGCTACCGTGGATGGCATGACGCGACCGATCAGGCTCCCCGACGGGGTGGCCGCTCCCCAGATCGAGACCGTCCTCGGTGTGTTGTGGTGGATCGCCGGCGCGCTCGCCCTCTCGGGCGGCGCGGGCACTGCTCTCATGGCTGTGGGACTCGGCGCGACGGGTGTGCTGTGGACGTTGGTCCGCGGTCGCCAGGGCCACGGCGCCCCGTTGGGCCCGGCGAGGCGTGCCCGGCTGATCCGGCAGGGTGTCGTCGCCGGGGTGCTGGCCCTCGCCGCCCTCGTCGGCCTCGGGATGCTGTCCTGGGGCGAGGTGGCGGTGCCGGTGGCGTCGGCGCTCGTCGCGATCACGCTGTTCTCCGTGGCGCCGATCGTCGGGTCGCGCTCGTTCGTCGCGGTCGGCAGCGGCCTGCTCGTGCTCGCCGCGATCGGCGCGCTGGTGGCGCTCGGCACGGTGGGCGCGACTGCGCCGCAGGGGATCGTCGGGTTCGGCGGCGCGGTGCTGCTGTGGTTCGCGGGCGCCCTGCGCACGGGGGTCCTCGGTGGGCCGTCGGTCCGCGCGGCCGGGCGTTGGCTGCGGGAGCGGGCCCTGTCGATCCGGACACCTCGGGAGCGCCGCGAGGAGCGGCAGAGCGCTCGGTCGACGACGTTCACGCCGTCGGGCCCGCGTCCGCCCGCGCAGCAGGCCCCGGCCCCGATACCCCGTCCGGCTGCAGGGCCCGCGCCGCAGCGCCCGCCCGCGCCGCGGCAGGCTCCGGTCGGGCCGCCCCGGCAGCCCGCCGCCGCCGGCCCCCGCCCGGTTCCGCGCGCCGCCGACCCGTACGGCCCGACGGTCCGGACCCGCGCAGACGGCGCGCACGACCGCGTCACCGAACCCGTGCGGAGCCCGGGCCGGCCTTCCTGAACGGCGCCGTCCGTCGGATTGCAGGAAAGCCCGGTCCGGTAGCGATCAGTTCCGGACGCCTCCGTCGTCTTAGCTGCGACGGGTGGGCCGCGGTGGCCCGCCGGGAGGGGGAGCGCGATGCGCGTCGAGGACGTCCGGGTCACGCTGGCCGAGCCGATGGCCCAGGAGCTGATGGCCGCACGGATCCCGGCGCGGCTGGCCTACACCGCGCTCGACGGCACTCCGCGCGTCGTGCCCATGGGCTACGCGTGGACGGGATCGGCGCTGGTCATGGCCACCGTCGCCAAGGCACCCAAGGTCGCGGCGCTGGAGGCGAACCCGGTGGTGGCGCTGACCGTCGACACAAACGAGCAGCCCCCGCACGTGCTCCTGGTGCGCGGCACGACGAGCATCGAGATCGTCGACGGCGTCCCGGACGTGTTCCTCGACGGCGCCCGCAAGCTGGTGGCGCCGGAGGCGTGGGAGGGCTTCGAGGCAGGAGTGCGGGCCCTCTACGACCGGATGGCCGTGCTGACGGTCACGCCCACGTGGGCCCGGCTGTACGACTTCGAGACCCGCGTGCCGGACGTCGTCGCGAAGCAGGCGGCGGCCCGGGGGCTCTGACGTCCGACCTGGCACAATCGGGTGGTCATGACTTCCCTCCCGCTCGTCTTCGATGCACCGAAGCGCGGCTTGCCGCCGCGCCATCTCGCCGATCTCGACCCCGCCGACCGCAAGGTCGCCGTGACCGATCTCGGCCTGCCCGGCTTCCGCGCCGACCAGCTTGCCCGGCACTACTTCGGCCGGCTCACGGCGGACGTCGAGGAGATGACCGACCTGCCCGCCGCGGCACGGGAGACGCTGGCGTCGCTGCTGCCGCCGCTGGTCACGCCGGTCACCGAGCAGTCGTGCGACGACGGGGCCACCCGCAAGATGCTGTGGCGCGGGCACGACGGGGTGCTGGCCGAGTCGGTGCTGATGGCCTACCCGGACCGGGCGACGGTGTGCATCTCGAGCCAGGCGGGCTGCGGCATGGCGTGCCCGTTCTGCGCGACGGGCCAGGGCGGGCTGCAACGCAACCTGTCGACGGGCGAGATCGTCGACCAGGTCCGCCAGGCCGCCGCGGCGGCGCGCGACGGCAAGCTGGGCGAGCCGATGCGGCTGTCGAACATCGTCTTCATGGGGATGGGCGAGCCGCTCGCGAACTACAACCGGGTGGTGGCGGCCCTGCGCCGCATCACGTCCCCGGCTCCCGAGGGGCTGGGCATCTCCCCGCGTGGCGTCACGGTGTCGACGGTGGGGCTGGTCCCGGCGATCGACAAGCTGGCGGCCGAGGGGCTGCCGGTCACGCTGGCGATCTCGCTGCACACCCCTGACGACGAGCTGCGTGACACCCTCGTGCCGGTCAACAACCGGTGGAAGGTCGGCGAGGTGCTCGACGCCGCGCGCCGGTACGCGCAGGCCACGGGCCGGCGGGTGTCGATCGAGTACGCCCTGATCCGCGACGTGAACGACCAGCCGTGGCGGGCCGACCTGCTGGGCAAGCTGCTGCGGCAGCGCGTCGGCACCAAGCGGGTGCACGTGAACCTGATCCCGCTCAACCCGACGCCGGGCAGCGAGTGGGACGCCTCGCCGCGCCCGGTGCAGGACGAGTTCGTCAGGCGCGTCGAGGCCGCAGGGGTGGCGTGCACGGTTCGCGACACCCGCGGCCAGGAGATCGACGCGGCCTGCGGTCAGCTGGCAGCCGCGCACAGGTAGGAGCTCAGTCGGGCAGCCCCAGAACGTCGCCCAGGTCGAAGCTGACCGGCTGTTCGAGCTGCTCGTACGTGCACGACTCGGGGCTCCGGTCGTCGCGCCAGCGCACGAACTGCGCGGTGTGCCGGAACCGGATGCCCTCCATGTAGTCGTAGCGGACCTCGACGACCCGTTCCGGGCGCAGCGGAACGAACGACAGGTCCTTGCCCGCGTTCCAGCGGCTGCCCTCGTTCTTGCGCGGGGTGCGTTCGCCCTGCTCGTGCGCGGCCCAGTTCCACGGGTGTCCGTCGAACTCGGTGACGAGCGGCTGCATCTCCTCGAACAGCTCGCGTCGCCGCGCCATCGGGAACGCGCCGATGACGCCGACCGACGCGAGCGTGCCGCGCTCGTCGTACAGGCCCAGCAGCAGCGAGCCGATGGCGTCGGGCCCCGACTTGTGGACGCGGTAGCCCGCCACCACGCAGTCGCACGTGCGCTCGTGCTTGATCTTGGCCATGACCCGTTTGTCGGGCTGGTAGGTGAGGTCGAGCGGCTTGGCGATCAGCCCGTCGAGACCCGCGCCCTCGAACTCGCGGAACCACTGCGCGGCCAGCACCGGGTCCTGCGTCGCCGGGGTGATGTGGATGGGCGGCTTCGCGCCGGCCAGCGCCCGCTCCAGCAGGCTGCGCCGCTGGTCGAGACGGCGCTCGGACAGGTCGTCGTCGCCGAGGGCCAGCAGGTCGAACGCCACGAAGCTCGCCGGGGTCTGCTCGGCGAGCAGCCGTACCCGGGAGTCGGCGGGGTGGATGCGCTGCTGCAGGGCCTCGAAGTCGAGCCGGTTGCGTCCCCGGTCGACGACGACGATCTCGCCGTCGATCACCGCCCTCTCGGGGAAGTGGGCCTTCACGGCCTCGACGACCTCGGGGAAGTAGCGGGTCATCGGCCGCTCGTTGCGGCTGCCGATCTCGACCTCGTCGCCGTCGCGGAAGATGATCGACCGGAAGCCGTCCCACTTCGGCTCGTAGAGCCTGTCGTCGGGGATCTTCGCGACGGGCTTGGCCAGCATCGGCTTCACCGGGGGCATCACGGGCAGGTCCACGCGGCCCATCCTGCCGGGATACTCCGACAGGATCGAGCGGAGAGGGAGCCACGATGGCGTCACGGTTCAGCGCGGCGGAGCTGGAGGCGGCCCGCGCCCTCACGATCGACGACGTCCTGCCCGGCCCCGGCGACCCCGCGCTGCGGGTCTTGTTCTGCGGCATCAACCCCGGCCTGCTGTCGGCGGCGACCGGCCATCACTTCGCCAGGCCCGGCAACCGGTTCTGGCCCGTGCTCTACGACGCCGGCTTCACCCCGCGGCTGCTGCTGCCCGCCGAGCAGGGCGAGCTGCGGGCCCTCGGCCTGGGCATCACGAACATGGTTGCGCGCACCACGGCCCGCGCCGACGAGCTGTCCGACGACGAGTTCCGCGCCGGCGGCGAACGCCTGCGATCGCTGGTGGCGCAGGAGGAGCCGCGGTGGTTGGCCGTCGTCGGGGTGACGGCGTACCGGATCGCGTTCGGCGTACCCGGGGCAACAGTCGGGCCGCAGCAGGAGACGTTGGGGGACACCGGGATCTGGGTCCTGCCCAACCCCAGCGGTCTCAACGCCCACTGGTCCCGCGCCGCGATGGCCGAGGAGTTCGCCCGCCTCCGCGACCGCGCCTGACCAGTCCGCGCATCCACCGGGACCCGGCCGAGTCCGACATCAGACTTCCGCCGACCATGATCGAACCAGCCTGAGGTCCAACTCGGCGCGGTGGTGAGCAGGGTTACAGGTCGTCCAGGTCCGGGGGTTCCTCGTCGGGGGTGTCGCGGGCGTCGCGGTCGGCCCACTCCAGCAGCTCGTCGAGGACGAAGACGGCGTCGTCGATGCCGGCGTGCAGGTCGCCCAGCTCGGCGAAACGGGTGGGGACCGTGGCGATCGTGAACTCCCGGGGATCGACGTCGGCGACCTCGTCCCACCGGATCGGCGTCGAGACCACGGCCTCGGGCACCCCGCGCACCGAGTAGGCGCTGCGAATGGTGTGGTCGCGGGCGTTCTGGTTGTAGTCGACGAAGATCGACGCGGGGTCGCGGTCCTTGCGCCACCACGTCAGATCGACGAGATCCCCGGATCGGCGGCCCACCTCGCGGGCGAAGGCATGGGCGGCGCGGCGGACGTCGGAGAATCCCCAGCGGGGCTCGATCCGCACGTAGACGTGCATGCCCGAGCCACCCGAGGTCTTGGGCCAGCCGGTGGCGCCGAGCTCGTCGAGGACCTCCCGTGCGACGGCGGCGACCCGGCGGACGTCGTCGAAGTGGGCGTCGGGCATCGGGTCGAGGTCGATGCGCCACTCGTCGGGCTTCTCGGTGTCGGTGGCGCGGGAGTTCCAGGGGTGGAACTCGACCGTCGACATCTGGGTGGCCCACACGACGTCGGCCAGCTCGGCGACGCACAGCTCGTCGGCGTAGCGGTTGTAGCGGGGGAAGTGGACGCGCACCGTGGGCACCCAGTCGGGCGCGCCGCGGGGCAGCCGCTTCTGGTGGACCTTCTCGCCGGTCACGCCCGTCGGGAAGCGGTGGAGCATGCAGGGGCGATCGCGCAGCGCGCGAACGATCCCGTCGCCGACCGCGATGTAGTACTTCGCCAGATCGAGCTTGGTCTCCCCGCGTGCCGGGAAATAGACCCGGTCGGGGTTGGAGATGCGGACCGTGCGCTCGCCGACCTCCAGCTCGACGGCCGGGCCCGACCGCTCGGCCATGACGGTCCGCCTCGGCTCAGCGGCGCCAGGCGTTGCGGCGCTTGATCAGGCCGCCGATGACGCCCGCGAGGACGATGAGCGCGGGGATGACCATCCAGAGGATCTCGGTCCAGCTGGCGTGATGCCCGATCAGCAGGATGGGCAGGATGATCGCGACGGCGATGCCCGCGACGACGGTTCCGCGGGGGAACCCGCCGTGCCAGCCCCACTCGGCCGAGGGCTCGTCGAGCGGGTCGACCTCGGCACCGGGTCGCTTCGCCAGCTCACTACCTGCCACGCCGTCCTCCTGAACACGGATGCCTGCCGGGCCACATCCTCGCACAAGGCCGCCGCCGAGGATGATGTGCGGTGTGAGCGAGCTTGCGAGCGAACCGATGTCACAGCGCCCGCGCGAAGCGCCGAGCTCGCGCAGCTGAGCGAGCTTGCGAGCGAACCGATGTCACAGCGCCCGCGCGAAGCGCCGAGCTCGCGCAGCGAGGGAGGGCGATGAGCGAGCTTGCGAGCGAACCGATGTCACAGCGCCCGCGCGAAGCGCCGAGCTCGCGCAGCGAGGGAGGGCGATGAGCGACGAAGTCACTGCCGCGCCCCGGTCGGTTCTCGTGCTCGGGTCGACGGGGTCGATCGGCACCCAGGCCCTCGACGTCGTGGACAAGGCGCAGGGCCGTTTCACCGTGGCCGGGCTCGCGGCGGGCGGCGGCGATGTCGGGCTGCTGGCGGCGCAGGCGCGTGCGCACCGCGTCGAGAGGGTCGCGGTGGCCGACCCCGTGGCGGCGGCCGCGCTGCGCGCCGAGCTGCCGGGTGTCGTCGTCCTCGACGGCCCGGCCGCGGCGACGGAGCTGACGGCGACGACACCGGCCGACGTCGTCCTCAACGGCATCACCGGCTCGCGCGGGCTGGGACCGACGCTGGCGGCGCTGTCGGCGGGGGAGACCCTGGCGCTGGCCAACAAGGAGTCGCTCGTCGCGGGCGGGTCGCTGGTCACGAACGCGGCGAAGCCGGGGCAGATCGTGCCGGTCGACTCCGAGCACTCCGCGCTGGCGCAGTGCCTGCGCGGCGGTACGGCCGACGAGGTCGCCCGGCTGGTGCTCACCGCGTCGGGAGGGCCGTTCCGCGGCCGCAGCCGCGCCGACCTCGCCCACGTCACCCTCGACGAGGCGCTCAAGCATCCGACGTGGGACATGGGCCCCGTCGTGACCATCAACTCGGCGACGCTCGTCAACAAGGGCCTCGAGCTCATCGAGGCGCACCTGTTGTTCGACGTGCCCTACGACCGCATCGACGTCGCGGTCCACCCGCAGTCGATCGTGCACTCGATGGTGACGTTCGTCGACGGCTCGACGATCGCCCAGGCCAGCCCGCCCGACATGCGGCTGCCGATCGCGTTGGCCCTGGGCTGGCCCGCCCGGGTGCCGGGCGCGGCGGCCGCGTGCACGTGGGACCTCGCCCAGGCGTGGACGTTCGAACCGCTCGACGACGACGCCTTCCCCGGCGTCCGGCTCGCCCGCGCCGCCGGGACGACGGGCGGCTGCCTGCCCGCGGTGTTCAACGCCGCCAACGAGGAGGCCGTCGCCGCGTTCGTCGCCGGCGGGTTGTCGTACCTGGGTGTCACCGAGGTCGTCGAGCGTGCGCTGGCGGCGGCCGACGGCTGGTCGGGCGACCCCGCTACCGTGGACGACGTGCTGGCAGCGGAGGGCTGGGCGCGCGCCCGCGCCCGCGAGCTCGCCGCGTCGATCGGCGGAGAAGGGCTCTGACAAGTGGCATTCGCGTTCGGCGTCGTGCTGTTCGCCCTCGGCATCGCGATCTCCATCGCGCTGCACGAGGCCGGGCACATGGTCACCGCCAAGGCCTTCGGCATGCGGGTCCGCCGGTACTACATCGGTTTCGGGCCGAAGATCTTCTCGTTCCGCCGCGGCGAGACCGAGTACGGCATGAAGTGGATCCCCGCGGGCGGGTTCTGCGACATCGCCGGCATGACGGCGCTCGACGAGGTGACCGAGGAGGAGCGCCCGCGCGCGTTCTTCCGGAAGCCGACGTGGCAGCGCGTCGTCGTGCTCTCGGCCGGGTCGGCCACGCATTTCCTGATCGGGATCATCCTGATCTACGTGCTGGCGCTGACGTCGGGACTGCCCAACGTGTCCGACACCCCGACGGCCGGGCAGATCAGCTGCGCGGCGAACCAGACGTCGCCGTCGGCGCTCGAGCCGTGCGGCCCCGGCGTGGCGGCCCCGGCCGCCGACGCGGGCCTGCGCTCGGGCGACACGATCGTCTCCGTCGCCGGGACGCCGACCCCGACCTGGACCGACGCCGTCAAGCTCATCCAGGCGGCCGACGGGCCGACGCCGATCGTCGTCGAGCGCGGCGGTGAGCGCCTGACGCTGACGATGGACGTCACGAAGGTGCAGCGGCTCGACCCGCAGACCGGCGCGGCCCGCGAGGTCGGCGCCATCGGCGTCTCCCAGCAGCTGATCTTCGCCTACGACCCGCTGACGGCCGTGCCGGCGACGTTCGCCTACACCGGGCAGATGTTCGCCCAGGTGTGGCAGGGCCTGATGATGTTCCCGGAGAAGGTCCCGCGCCTCATCGACGCCATCTCCGGCGGCGAGCGCGACCTGGAGACACCGGTCAGCGTCGTCGGCGCCAGCGTCATCGGTGGCGATCTCGCAGAGCGCGGCCTGTGGCAGGTGTTCGTCCAGCTGCTGGTCGTGCTGAACCTGTTCGTCGGCGTGTTCAACCTGCTGCCGTTGCTGCCGCTGGACGGCGGGCACATCGCGGTGAACCTCTACGAGCGGGTGCGCGACTGGGTCCGGGCCAAGCTCGGCAAGGTGCAGATGCCGCCCGTCGACTACACCAAGCTGCTGCCGCTGACCTACGTCGTCATCCTCATCGGCGGCGCTATCAGCCTGCTCACGCTGACCGCCGACATCGTCAACCCGATCCGGCCGTTCCAGTAGTGGCTGCTGCGGACATCCCGGACCGGCCGCTGGCCGTGTTCGACATCGACGGCGTGCTCGCCGACGTCACCCACCGGCTCCACCATCTCGACGTCAACCGCTGGGAGCGCTTCTTCACCGCGGCCGACCGCGACCCGCTGCTCGAGGAGGGTGCGCGCCGGCTGCGGGCGGCTCTGGCCGAGCACGACGTCGTCTACCTGACGGGTCGTCCGGAGCGGAACCGGCGGCTCACCGAACGCTGGCTGGCACGGCACGGGTTGCCGACCGAACCGCTCTACATGCGCGAGGACGACGACTACCGCCCGGCCCGGTGGGTCAAGCGCGAGGTGCTGCGCGAGCTGTCCCGCACCCGGACCATCGCCTCGATCATCGACGACGACCCGTCGGTCGTGCGGGTCCTCGCCGACGACGGCTGGCCGGTCGAACTGGCGACGTGGCTGCCGCACTCGTCGACACTGCAGGACGCGCAGGAGAACAAGGGCCGCACCTGAGGGGGCCACCCACCGCAGCTCAGGACCCGATCGGCGTGGCTCCGGCCACGCCCCCGGCACGTCGGGGCGCAGCGGAGGATACTGGTGTTCGTGAGCGTCTCCCTGGGCATGCCCGCCGCACCCGCCCCGACCCTCGCTCCTCGCCGGAAGACCCGGCAGCTGCAGGTCGGGAACGTCGGCGTCGGCAGCGACCACCCGATCTCCGTGCAGTCGATGACCACCACCCTGACCGCGGACGTCAACGCCACCCTGCAGCAGATCGCCGAGCTCACCGCGGCGGGCTGCGACATCGTGCGCGTCGCCTGTCCGAGCCAGGACGATGCCGACGCCCTCCCCGCGATCGCGAAGAAGTCGCAGATCCCGGTGATCGCCGACATCCACTTCCAGCCCAAGTACGTGTTCGCCGCGATCGAGGCCGGTTGTGCCGCGGTGCGCGTGAACCCGGGCAACATCCGCAAGTTCGACGACCAGGTGAAGGAGATCGCGGCCGCCGCGCGCGACCACGGCATCCCGATCCGGATCGGCGTCAACGCCGGCTCGCTCGACAAGCGGCTGCTCGAGAAGTACGGCAAGGCCACCCCCGAGGCGCTCGTCGAGTCGGCGCTGTGGGAGGCGAGCCTGTTCGCCGAGCACGACTTCCACGACGTCAAGATCTCGGTGAAGCACAACGACCCCGTCGTCATGGTGCGCGCCTACGAGCAGCTGGCCGCACAGTGCGACTACCCGCTGCACCTGGGCGTCACCGAGGCCGGCCCCGAGTTCCAGGGCACCATCAAGTCGGCGGTCGCGTTCGGCGCGCTGCTCTCGCAGGGCATCGGTGACACCATCCGCGTCTCGCTGTCGTCGCCCCCGGTCAACGAGGTGAAGGTCGGCCGCCAGATCCTGGAGTCGCTGAACCTCAAGCCGCGGCGCCTGGAGATCGTGTCGTGCCCGTCGTGCGGGCGCGCCCAGGTCGACGTCTACACCCTCGCCGAGCAGGTCACGGCCGGTCTGACCGGCATGGAGGTGCCGCTGCGCGTGGCCGTCATGGGCTGCGTCGTCAACGGTCCGGGTGAGGCCCGCGAGGCCGACCTCGGGGTCGCCTCCGGCAACGGCAAGGGCCAGATCTTCGTCAAGGGCGAGGTCATCAAGACCGTCCCGGAGCACGCGATCGTCGAGACCCTGATCGAGGAGGCGATGAAGATCGCCGAGACCATGGCGGGCGAGGGTGAGCCCGAGGTGGTCGTCGGCTGACGCCGGCAGCGCGACCGGGGGGCCGCACCGCGTGATCCGAGACCGAGCCGAAACCGGGCCTCACATGGGCACCGGCGCTCAGGTGTGGCACCGTAGGAGGGTGCTCAGAGTCGCGGGTGCTCGGTTGCTCGACGACCGTGACCGTGCCGGGGTCCGGGCCGCCCTGGAGGCCGATCCGGTGGCGGCCTGCATGGTCGCCGCCCGTGTCGAGGTCGCCGGTCTGGATCCGTGGCGTCTGGGCGGCGAGCTGTGGTCGGTCGGCCCGCGTCTCGACGGTCTGTGCTTCTCCGGTGCGAATCTGGTCCCGCTGCGCGGGGAGCGGTCCGCGCTGCGCAGCTTCGCCGACCGCGCGCGCCGGCACGGGCGTGGCTGCTCGTCGCTGGTCGGGCGGGCCGAGCTGGTGCTGCCGCTGTGGGACGAGCTGGCCCCGGCCTGGGCGCCCGCCCGCGAGGTGCGCCCCGACCAGCCGCTGATGGTGCTCGCCGGGCCGCCGACGATCACCCCCGACCCGCTGGTGCGTCCGGTGCGGCCCGAGGAGATCGACGCCTACCTGCCCGCGGCCGTCGCGATGTTCACCGAGGAGGTGGGCGTCGACCCGCGCGCGGGCGACGGGGGGGCCGGCTACCGGGCACGTGTCGCCGAGCTCGTCTCCGCGGGCCGGGCGTTCGCCCGCTTCGAGGACGGCCAGGTCGTGTTCAAGGCCGAGATCGGGGCGCTGTCGTCACAGGTCGGGCAGATCCAGGGTGTCTGGGTGCACCCGTCCAAGCGGGGGTTGGGCTACGGCACCATCGGAACCGCCGCGGTCGCCGACCGGCTCGCCGCGCTGGGCCGCGTGTCGAGCCTGTACGTGAACGGCTTCAACCACGTCGCCCGGACCGTGTACGGCAAGATCGGGTTCACGCAGGTCGCGAGCTTTGCGACGGTCCTGTTCTGAGCCGTCCCACGAACGTGGGGCCCACGGTGCGCCGGGATCGCCGGGGTCCGCGGGCATACTCGCCTCCGTGACCGCTCCCCGTCGTCGCGCCGCGAGCCCGTTGCGGCTCGCGCTGCTCGCGGGGCTGCTGGTGATCGCCCTCGTCGGGGCCGGCTGCTCGATCTTCGGCCCCAGCGGTGAGGAGAAGGCCGTCCAGGCCTACCTCGACGCGTGGACCCGCGGTGACGACGCGGCGGCCGCCCGGCTCACCGACGACCCCGCCGCCGCACAGGCCGCGCTGGCCGACGCACGCAAGACCCTCGCGCCGGCCGGGATCACCGCCACGCTCGGCCAGGTCCGTACCGCGGGCGACAACGCCACCGCGTCGGTCGACGTCGCCTGGGACCTCGGGCAGGACCGTCGGTGGAGCTACCTCGGCGAGATCCAGGCCCGCACGTCCCCGCAGGCCGACGCCGGCTGGATCGTGCACTGGACGCCCGCGGCGATCCACCCCGAGCTCGCCGCAGGGCAGCGGCTGTCGCTGGTCGTCGACACGCCCGACCCGGCGCCGGTGGTCGACCGCGGCGGCACCCCGCTGCTCGCGCCCACGCCCGTCGTGAACATCCTGCTCGACCGCACGGCCGCGGGTGATCTCGGCGGCGTCACCGGCACGCTCGCCCGCGCGCTCGGCCCGCTCGTCCCCGGGATCACCGCTCAGTCGATCGCCGACGGCGCCGGCGCCGTCCCGCAGGGCCAGGGCTACTCGGTGGCCGTCCTGCGCGACACCGACTACCGCACCGTCAAGGATGCCATCCACGACCTGCCCGGCGTCCGGTTCGCCACCCAGACCCGGCTTCTCGCGCAGTCCGCGGGCTTCGGCAGCCAGGTCCTCACGCCCGTCCGCACGGAGGTGACCCCGCAGGTCACCGGGGTCGCCGGCTGGTCGGTGCAGGTCGTCGGCGGTGGCGGGGCGACGATCGCGACGCTGCAGGAGCAGCCGCCGAAACCCGGCACCACCGTCACGCTCTCGATCGACCACACCGTCCAGAACGCCGCGGAGGACGCCGTCGAGTCGCTGCCGCAGCAGGTGGCGCTCGTGGCGCTGTCGCCGTCGACGGGCGACATCCTGGCCGTCGCGCAGAACACCCAGGCCGACGCCGCTGGGGCCATCGCGCTCACCGGCCGCTACCCGCCCGGATCGACGTTCAAGATCGTCACCGCGACGGCCGCGCTCGAGACGCTCGGGGTGACCGCCGACTCGCCGCAGCCATGCCCTGGCACCACCACGATCGACGGCAGGCTCGTCCCCAATGAGGACCGCTTCGAGCTCGGCACCGTGCCGCTCACGCAGACGTTCGCGCGGTCGTGCAACACCACGTTCTCCCAGCTCGCGGCCCAGATGTCGGCCGACGCCCTGCCCACCGCCGGGCTGCAGCTCGGCTTCGGAGCCGACTTCGCGGTCCCCGGGCTCACCACCGTGACCGGGTCCGTCCCGCCCGCGCCCGACCGCGTCCAGCGCGCCGAGGACGGGTTCGGCCAGGGCGACGTCGTCGCCACCCCGTTCGGGATGGCGCTCGTCGCCGCCACCGTCGCGAAGGGTGCACCCGTCGTGCCGCAGCTGATCCGCGGCCGCGCCACCGACGCCACCAAGCCCGCCACCGCGCCGCCGCCGCAGGCCGTGCTCGACCAGCTGAGGCCCATGATGCGCGCCGTCGTCACCAGCGGCACCGCGACTGCCTTGTCGCGGTCCGGCGAGGTGTTCGGCAAGACCGGTACGGCCGAGTACAGCGTCGACGGCGCCAACCGCGCGCACGGCTGGTTCGTCGGCTACCGGGGCGACGTCGCGTTCGCGGTGCTGGTCGTCGACGGCGGGTCGTCGGGCCCGGCGGTCGGTGTGGCTCAACGGTTCCTGGCCGGTCTGGGCTGACGCCCGTCGGACGGCCACCGCGAGCACGATCACGTCCGACAGGTAGCGCCGCGCCGCCCGGTCGAAGGTGCCGCCGCCGGTGACGAGCCGCAGCTCCGGGCGGTGGGGGCGTCGCGCCCGCGCTGACGACACGCTCACCGGGCTGCCCACCACCGAACGTGTCACGAGCGCGCGGAGACCGCGCCGCTCACACGTTGGGCAGACGATGGGGCGAGTTCCGGCCGGTTTTCGCGCGGCCGACGTCATCGGGTGCGGGAGGCGTTGCGGCGTAACAGGAATGTCCCGGCCGCGAGGACCAGCGCCGCGACGACGGCCGCGAACCCGGCGGAGGGGCCCGCGGTGCGTTCGGGGGTGCGGGTGTGGGGTCATCGGGGGACCAGCCCGGGCGGCCGGGGTGCGGTCCGGCGGAGCAGAACGCATGACTGGCTACGCAGCGTCGCCACAGCGGGGTCAGCGAGAGTGGGGACGACCGGGCCGGCGGGGAGCGTGCGCCGGCGGGGCGATTCCGCCCGCGGACGCCCGTCGTGTGCCCCCGAACGGTGGGGCCGACCGCCCCGCCGGTGCGCCACCCTGCACCTTCGCACGGCCTGCGGCAAGTCGTCGCAGGTGGCGACGGTGCCGCCGCCGTCCAGGCGCACGCGGGGTGCATTCGTACGTTCGCGCACGGTGATGGACAGGCCGCCCGACGGTGCGGCGTCGGGCCGTGAGGGGGTCGTCGTCGGCGGCCGGGGGAGCTGTGCACGGGATCTCACTCGTCGTGATCGCGTGAGGTCGTGGGGCGGGTATCGCGCACCTGCGACCCCGGATCTCCGGTGCCGTGGGACAGCTCGTCGATCACGTGTCCCGGCCCGGGGTGCGGGCGTCGAACGGATAATGTGATGTGAGTCACTGACATTGGGATGCCGCGTGACCGGGTCCGTCAGCGCCGCCGACGACACCGCCTACCCTGGGCTCGTGCCCGCCCTCCGCACGTCCCGCGTCGCCGCCCTGGCCCTCGCCGCCGACGTCGTCGCGGTCCTGGTCTTCGCCGCCATCGGCCGCGCCAGCCACGAGGAGGCGGGCGGGGTCGGCGGCGTGCTGGCCACGGCCGCACCGTTCGTGATCGGGCTCGGCATCGCCTGGGCGACACCGTGGGTGCGGGCCCGGCCCGCCGGTTTCGTCGCGGGCGGCACCGTGCTCGCCGGAACGGTCGTCATCGGGCTGCTGCTGCGCGCGGCGTTCACCGGCCGGCTGCCGTTGACGTTCGCGCTCGTCACCGTCGTCGCGCTCGCGGTCCTGGTCATCGGCTGGCGCGGGGTCTCGGCGGTCGTCGCCGAGGTCGTCGACCGTCGCGCAGGCCGCTCGACCCGCCGCTGACGGTGCGACCCCAGGTCAGTCCGCGCCGGCGACCGGGACCGCCGGCAGCCCGTCGAGGCTCGTGGCGTTCCTGCGCGTCCGGTACGCGGCGAGCGCGCCGGGCGACTTGCGGTCGGACCACGAGTCGAGCAGGTCGCGCTCGCCCGCGAACTCCATGAGCGGCACGGCGTAGCCGCAGGCGTCGGCGACGCGCGCGACGTCGACGGTGATCACCGCCCGTGCCGGGTCGCGACGGCATGCCCCGGCCTCGCCGAACCACGCGAGCCGCTCGTCGAAACCCGGGTCGCCCGGGAACGCCACGCTGCCCGTGCCATGGAAGCGCACGATGTCGGGGCGGGCGTCGAACGACACGAACATCACGCAGATCCGGCCGTTCTCCCGCAGGTGCGCAACCGTCTCCGCGCCGCTGCCCGTGAGGTCGAGGTAGGCGAAGGTGTGCTCGTCGAGCACCCGGAACGTGCCCTCGATGCCCTTGACCGACACGTTGACCATGCCGTCGCCCGCGAGCGGGGCCGTGGCCACGAAGAACATCGGCTGCTCGTGCACCCAGTCGGCGATGCGCGCGGTGATGCCCTCGTAGACCTTCGCCACGTCGCGCCTTCCAGGGAGCGGGTTGAACCTCTCGAACCTACTGCCCGACGCCCACGCCGCTCGCGACGGGCCGAGTCGTTCAGCACGCTCCTACGGCAGTGTCAGGATTTCCGCACCGTCGGCGGTGACCAGCACGGTGTGCTCGAACTGCGCCGTGCGGCGCCGGTCCTTGGTGACGACCGTCCAGTCGTCGTCCCAGATGTCGTAGTCGACCGTGCCGAGGGTGATCATCGGCTCGATCGTGAACGTCATGCCCGTCTCGAGGACGGTGTCGACGTCGGGCTGGTCGTAGTGCAGCACCACCAGGCCGCTGTGGAACGAGCGGCCGATGCCGTGGCCGGTGAAGTCGCGCACCACCCCGTAGCCGAAGCGGCGGGCGTAGGACTCGATGACGCGGCCGACGACGTTGAGCTCCCGGCCCGGCCGGACGGCCTTGATGGCGCGCATCGTCGCCTCGCGGGTGCGCTCGACGAGCAGCCGGTCCTCCTCGGAGACCTCGCCCGCGAGGAAGGTGGCGTTGGTGTCGCCGTGGACGCCGCCGATGTAGCCGGTGACGTCGATGTTGACGATGTCGCCGTCCTCGATGACCGTCGAGTCGGGGATGCCGTGGCAGATGACCTCGTTGAGGCTGGTGCAGCACGACTTCGGGAAGTGCCGGTAACCCAGCGTCGACGGGTAGGCGTCGTGGTCGACGAGGAACTCGTGGACGAGGCGGTCGATCTCGTCGGTGGTGACGCCCGGGCGGACGGCCTCGCCGCCGACGGCGAGGGCCTGCGCCGCGATCTTGCCGGCGACGCGCATGGCCTCGATGACCTCGTCGCTCTGCACCCACGGCTCGGTGCTGCGGGCCGGAGCGTCCCTGCCGACGTACTCCGGCCGCGGGATGTGCGCGGGGACGGGACGTGTGGGCGTGACGGTGCCGGGGGTGAGCAGCGTGCGGGCAGGCATGACCGCCAGTTTAGGCGCGGCGACGACGTCACCCCGACGAGCTCGACACCACACTGGTCGGGGCCCCCGGAACGCCCACCTGACGTCGAACTCGGCGCACGGGAGGTCAGGCGAAGTGCGCGACCAGGCGGCGCAGGGTGTCGCGGATCGACCTGGCGTTGCCCTGCGGGAACCTCACCAGCTCCATGCCGCGCGCCCAGCGCGAGCGGCCGTAGTCGAAGGTCTCGGTGACGCGGGTCCCGCCCCCGGCGTCGTCTCCGACGGGCTCGAGCTCGTAGCGCCACACAGCCTTCGCGAAGTGGCACCACGCGATCCGGCGATCGGGCTCGAACTCGACGACGGTGCTGGTGACGCGGTAGGGCAGCCCGATCTTCATGCTCATCGAGAAGCGGTCGCCGAGGCCGAGCCGGTGCGGTCCGGTGACCGCGGCGCGGACCGAGCCGGAGCCGTCGAACTCGTGGTGGCGGTGGGGGTCGGCGAGCAGGGCGAAGACGTCGGCGGGCGGTGCGGCGACGACCGTGGAGGCCGTGACCGTCCGCCCGGAGATGACGGCGTGGTCCGAAGGCGTCATGCGGCCCGGTACGCGCGCAGCGCGGTCAGAGCCTCGTCGGCGTGCTGGTCGAACTTCGTCTCGCTGGAGAACTCGGCGATGACGCGACGATCGGTGCCGACGACGAACGTCCGGCGCCGGGTGTGCAGGCCGCCCGGCAGCCAGCGGCGGAAGGCGTCGAACCGCTTCGCGACGACGTGCCCCGGGTCGGACAGCAGTGGGTAGCCCAGCGTGTGTGCGGAGGCGAACCGGCGCTGCGCGGAGACGTCGTCACCCGAGATGCCGACGGGCGAGGCGCCGACCGCGGCGAACTCCGCGGCCAGGTCGCGAAAGTGGCAGGCCTCCTGGGTGCAACCACCGGAGGAGGCGATGGGGTAGAAGAACAGCACGATCGGCCCGTCGGCCAGCAGACCGGACAGGGATCGGACGGCACCGGTCTCGTCCTGCAGCTCGAAGTCGTCGACGACGTCACCGGGCTTCATCGGGTGTCCTCTCGGTCGGGTGGGAACCGGTCGTGCGGGAACGAGGCGGCATCGGGATGAAACCGCTGGTACGGCGAACGTAGTCCGCGTAGCCCGGCCGGCGCTCCCCGATCGACGACTCGAGCAGCTTCGCGCCGGTGCCCTTGGCGAGCAGCCACGTCATGAGCGCGGCGGAGACGAGACCGATCAGGCCGGGCAGGTGGTGCAGCGCGAGCAGCGTGAGCCCCCACCAGACGGCGGCGTCGCCGAAGTAGTTGGGGTGGCGGGTGTAGCGCCACAGACCCCGGTCCATGACCCTGCCCTTGTTGGCGGGGTCGGCGGTGAAGCGGGCCAGCTGGGCGTCGCCGACCGTCTCGAAGAAGAACCCGACACACCACGACAGCACCCCGAGCACCGTGAGCACGCTCGTGAGGATGCCGCCGCCGGTGCCGTACTGGCCGAGCTGCACCGGCAGCGACACGACCCACATCACGACGCCCTGCGTGAGGTACACCTTGCGGAAGGCGTGCAGGTACGGGTTGCCCTTCGCCTCCCGCATGAGCGCGACGTAGCGCTCGTCCTCGGGCTTGCCGTGGTTGCGCCGCCCGATGTGCCAGGCGAGCCGGATGCCCCACACGACGGTCAGCGCCGTGATGAGCCAGCGCCGCCAGGCGTCGCCCTCCCCGGCGGACAGGACCAGGGTGACGACGGCGATCACCGCGAACCCGGCGCCCCACACGATGTCGATGCCGTCGTGGCGACCGCCGCGCAGCACCGCGACACCGAGCGTCGCCAGCATGACGACGAGCACGGCGACCGCGGTGACCCACAGGTTCGTGAGCGCTGCGGCCCAGGGGAAGCCGGTCATCGGATCGGTCATCGGGTCATCGTGTCGGAGCCGGGGCGTCGTCGCGCGCCGACACGACCTCCGCAGGGGTGACGTCGGCGGCCAGCCGGTCGAGCGCCGGGTCCGGGCCGAGGATCTCGGCGCGGCTGCGCGGCAGCCCGGAGCGGCCGTCGGCGCCCGCGCGGACCATGAGGATCTGGTGCACCCCCATGCGGTTCTCCTCGAACGCCAGCGACGCCCCGGCGAGGTAGAGCAGCCACACCCGGAACTGCTCCTCGCCGACCAGCCTGACGGCCTCGGCCTTGTTGTCCTGCAACGTGTCCAGCCACGGCCGGACCGTCCACACGTAGTGTTCGCGCAGCGAGTGGACGTCGACGACCTCCAGGCCCGCCTCCTCCAGGAAGTTCAGCGTCGACCCGAGGGGGCGCATGAACATGTCGGGGGCGACGTAGCGCTCCATGAACGCGCCGCCTCCCGGCGCGCTGTTGGCGCCGGACGCCCCGCGCGACATCTGCTGCAGCAGGAGCCGGCCGTGGGGGAGCAGCAGCCGCTGCAGCTGCGCGGCGTAGACGGGGTAGTTCTCCTCGCCGACGTGCTCGCCCATCTCGATCGACGAGATCGCGTCGAACCCCGGGTCGGTGACGGCGCGGTAGTCCTGGAGCCGGATCTCGACCCGGTCCGACAGCCCGAGGGCGGCGACGCGGGCGACACCGAAGTCGCGTTGCTGCGCCGACAAGGTCACCCCGACGGCGGTGACGCCGTAGTGCTGCGCGGCGTGGACCAGCAGCGACGCCCAGCCGCAGCCGACGTCGAGCAGCCGCATCCCCGGCTTGAGGCCGAGCTTGCGGCAGATCAGGTCGAGCTTGTCGCGCTGGGCGTCGGCGAGTCCGTAGTCGGGGCCGGCCTGCTGCGTCCAGTAGCCGCACGAGTAGGCCATCTGCGGGTCGAGCAGGAACTCGTAGAAGTCGTTGGAGAGGTCGTAGTGGTGGGCGATGGCGTCGCGGTCGCGGCGGCGGGTGTGCAGCCCGCCCGAGAGCCGGGCCTCCGACGCCGGAGGCTTCGGCGGCGGCCCCACGACCCCGAGCCGGGCCGCGAGTGTCGCGGCGGCGAGCTTGTCGGCGGTGCTCAGCGTCACGGCGCCGAGCCCGTTGGCGCGGGCGAGCGTCCAGAACCGCGACAGGCCGTCGGCGACATCGCCCTCGACGTCGAGCTCCCCGGCGACGAACGCGCGTGCCAGCCCGAGCTCGCCGGGCGCCCACAGCAGTCGCCGCAGCCCGCGGCGGTGGCGCAGCACGGCCACGGGGGCGGACGGGTCGTCGGTGGGGCCGGCCTCGCTGCCGTCCCAGGCGCGGATGCGGACGGGCAGCGCCGCACCGATGACGCGTTCGAGCAGGTCGGCGAGCTGGGGTGCAACAGGGCGGGGCACGGTGCTCCTTCCGGATGGTCGTGAGTGGCGTTGTTGGCCATGGCCAACAACGCCACTCACGGGCGCGTCAGTGCGAATTGGAAGACGTCGAGGTAGCCGACGCGGAAGCCCGCCTCGCAGTAGGCGAGGTAGAACTCCCACATCCGGCGGAAGGTCTCGTCGAACCCGAGGGCGGCGACGTCGGGCCAGCGGGCCTGGAAACGGGTGTTCCAGTGCGCCAGCGTCCGCGCGTAGTCCTGGCCGAGGGTGCGACGCTCCGCGATCCGCAGCGCGGAGTGCGAGGCGAGGTTCGACTCGATCGCCTCGACCGACGGGATGAGCCCGCCGGGGAAGACGTACTTGTGGATCCAGGTGTAGTCGCTGCGGGAGACCATGAGCCGGTCGTGCGGCATGGTGATCGACTGCAGCCCGACCCGGCCGCCGGGCTTGAGCAACCGGTCGAGCGTCGCGAAGTAGGTGGGCCAGTAGCGCTCACCGACGGCCTCGATCATCTCGACGGACACGACAGCGTCGTAGCTGCCCTGGGCCTCGCGGTAGTCGCGCAGCAGCACCTGGACGCGGTCGGCGAGGCCGGCGGCGGCGATGCGTTCCTCGGCGAGGGAGGCCTGCTCGGCGGAGATCGTCAGCGTGGTGACGCGGGCCCCGCGCTGCGCGGCGCGGATCGCGAGGCCGCCCCAGCCGGTGCCGATCTCGAGGACGTGCATCCCCTCGGCCACCCCGGCCATGTCGAGGATGCCGTCGATCTTGCGCCGCTGCGCGTCGGCCAGAGAGTCACCCTCGTCGAGGAACCACGCGGCCGAGTACGACATCGTCTCGTCGAGGAAGATCGAGAAGAGGTCGTTGGACAGGTCGTAGTGGCGGTGGATGTTCTCGGCCGAGCCCTCGACCGTGTTCTCCTCGTCGTCGGGCTGGCGGGCCTCGACCCAGCGGCGCGCGAGCCGCTGCAGCGCAGGGGGGATGAGCTGGGAGAGCTTGGCGGCGAACGGGGTGAGCAGGTCGGCGGGGGTCGGCGAGGTCCAGTCGCCGACCATGTAGGACTCGCCGAACCCGATCTTGGACGACGTCGCGAGCCGTGCGTAGAACGCGTCCGGCCGGACGATGTCCATGCGGGGCCCGCCGGTGCCCAGCCGCGACCCGTCGGGCAGAACGACGGTGACCGGCAGGTCGCGGACCGCGCGCCGGAACAGCGACTCCGCGATCCGGGCCCGCACCGGGACGTGACGGACCTCGGCCAGCCCGGGCCAGACACCCTCGTTGGGACGGGGGACGGCGCGGGCAGGACGGTGGACGGGCTCGGTGGTCACTGGACGCCCTCCTGGGGTGCGTGCGGCGGACGGGGGACCACGGGCAGCCGGCGCAGCCACAGCGTGATGCCGTGGCGGCGGATCAGGGCCGAGGTCCGGCGGGTGACGAGGGGGTGGCGCAGCAGGGTCCGCACCAGGGACCGGGTCGTGACGGCCCGGCGGGTGCCGGCGACGGTCGCGGACAGCGCGATGCCCGTGCCGTCGGGACCGTCCTGGTGCAGGGTGACCGCGACGGCGAGCCGCTCACCGGGGGCCCGCAGCAGCATCCGGTAGCGGCCGTCGACGGTGAGGAACGGGGAGACGTAGAAGTCCTTGTCGGTCTCGGCGCGGCCGTGCTCGTCGGGGTGCAGCAGGTAGCAGTGCCGTTCGCCGTAGGTGTTGTGCACCTCGGCGACCACGCAGACGAGCTCCCCGGACCGGTCGTGGCACCAGTACACCGACAGCGGGTTGAACACGTGTCCGAGAACGCGGGCGTTGGTGAGCATCAGGACCCGCCCGCCCCGCAGGTCGATCCCGTGGGTCGCCAGGTAGGTGTCGACGTTCGCGCGGATCGTCGACGCCGGGTCGCCGAGGTGGTCGCGGGCCTCGAAGCGGGCGAAGGGACGCAACGGTCCCGGCAGCCGTGGCAGCGCATCGAGGTCGACGAGCCAGGTGTAGACGCCGTGCTCGAACGTCCGGCCCTGCGCGATCCCCGGGGCCCGGCGGACGTGGCGGACGGTGGCGTCGTAGATCGCGGGGGTCACGACGCCGGTGCGCTCGCGGGCACGTGCCCTGGTCACCACGTCACCCCGAGCGCCGCGGCGGCCCGCACACCGGACGCGGCGCCGTCCTCGTGGAAGCCCCAGCCGTGGTAGGCCCCGGCGAACGCGGTGACGTCCGTCGACAGCTCGGGCAGCCGGCGTTGCGCCGCAACGGACTCGGGCGTGTAGACGGGGTGCTCGTAGGTCATCCGCGCGATGACCCGTGACTCGTCGACCCGGCCCGAGCCGCCGAGGGTGACGACGTAAGGCGGCTCGTCGGGGAGCCGCTGCAGCCGGTTCATGTCGTAGCTGACCAGCACGGGGGCGGCGTCGTCGGCGGTGCAGCGGGGCTTGAGGTAGTTCCACGACGCCCGCGCCCCGGCGCGGCGCGGCAGCACCGAGGTGTCGGAGTGCAGCCAGGTCTCGTTGCGCGAGTACGCGAACGCACCGAGCACGGCCGTCTCGTCCGGGGTGGGGTCGGCGAGGATGTCCAGCGCCTGGTCGGGGTGGGTGGCGACGACTACCTTGTCGAAGTGCCGGGACCCGCCCGCGGCGTCGCGGACCTCGACGCTCGCACCGGTGCGCCGCACCCAGCGGACCGGTGTGCCCGTCCGCACCGCATGCAGGTTCTTCACCAGCCGCTCGACGTAGCGCTGGGACCCGCCCGAGACGGTGCGCCACTGCGGTGACCCACCGATGCCGAGCATCCCGTGGTGGGCGAGGAACGTGAACAGGTAGCGCGCCGGGTAGCGCAACGACACCGCCGCGCCCGCCGACCACACCGCCGCCACCACCGGGACCATGAAGTGGTCGACGAAGTAGCGGGAGTATCCGCCGATCGCGAGGAACGACCCGAGCGTGACCGAGTCGGCGGCGGCGTCGTCGGTGGTCAGCAGGCGTCGTGCGTGCCGGTGGAACCGCACGACCTCGCCGAGCATCCGCACGTAGCCGGGACGCGCCACGTTGGACGCGTGCGGGAACAGCCCGTGCGCGCGGCGGGCCCCGGCGTACTCCAGGCCGCAGCCGTCGCAGCGCACGCTCATCGACATGTCGGAGTCCTGCGTGGCCACCCCGAGCTCGGCGAACAGGCGCAGCAGCGTCGGGTAGGTGCGTTCGTTGTGGACGATGAACCCGCTGTCGACGCCGTGCACCACCCCGTCGCGGCCGGCGAGCTCGTGGGTGTGGGCGTGCCCGCCGACGCGGTCGTCGGCCTCGTAGACGGTGACGTCGCAGGCCCGCTGGAGCACGTGCGCGGCCGTCAGGCCGGACACCCCGCTGCCGACGACGGCCACGGCCGGCCGGCCCGTCGAGTGCTCCGCTGTCATGACGCGGCTCCCTTGTACTGATGACGCTTGTCCAGTTCGACCCGCAGCCCGGCGGGCGGCGGCTGACGCATGGCGTTCGAGATGTCCGGGTCGATCGGTTCGATCCCGAGTTCGCCGAGCACGAACCGCCGCACCAACGAGGACCAGTCACCGGCCCGGCGGAGCATCGCGTGGCCGTCACCGAGCACGTCGTAGCGGGCGATCCGGTCGGTGATCTCCTTGGCGTGCACCGCGTAGGCGTAGGAGCCGGCCGGGTCGGTCATCCGTTCCCGGTCGCCGTGGGCGATGACGACGGCGCGCCCCGCCAGCTGCGCGACCGGCTCGCCGGCCTCCACCCACGGTGCCAGCGCACAGACGGCGACGACCCCCGTCCCGCCCGCGGCGGCGAGTGCTGCCCGCCCGCCCATCGAGTGCCCGACCAGCGCGATCGGCACCCCCGGGTGCAGCCGGCCCAGCTCGGTGATCGCCCACTCGGCGTCGCGCAGCGCGTCCCGGGCTCCGCCGTTCCAGCCCCGGAAGCGGTAGCGCAGCAGGTACACCGCCGTCTCCCGGGTGTTCACGGCCCGGGCGAACGGCAGCATCCGCAGGTAGGCGAGCCCCTTGTGGGCGCGTTCACGGCTGCGCGACTTGCCGCCGTGCAGGACGAGGACGACACCTCGCGGGGACGACGGGACAGGGCCGAACGGCTCGGTCCGCGGTCGGGTTTCGTCGTCGGACGGGTCGGGCACGGGACCTCCGGAAGGCCTCGGACGTGAGCGGTGCACCCGGCGTTCGCCCGTCGTCGATGATCGGATCGCCCCGGGACGGACGTCACATCCGAAATCCTCACCTGCCCCGGCCCGTTCCGCGCGGCGAACGATGGGCGAGGATCAGGGGCAGACCACGACTTCCCACCCGGCCGGGCGACGCCCGCGGGTGGGACCGCCGGGAGGACGACATGCCACCGAACACGGCCGGCCGGCCGCTGACATTCCGGGAGAAGGTGCTGCTGACGCTGCGCCGCACGCGTCGCGGATCGGGCTTCTGGTTCGGCCTGGCCATCGAGCTGATCTGGCCGTTCGCGATGTTCCTCACCAAGCCGTCGTTCCGTGGTGGAGAGCACATCCCGAAGACCGGCGGCGCGCTGCTCGCCCTCAACCACGTGTCGTTCTCCGACCCCGTCTTCGACACCGCGTTCGTCATCTCGAACGGCCGGATCCCGCGCTACCTCGCGAAGTCCGAGCTGTGGTCGGTGCCCGTGGTGAAGTGGGTGCTGGGCGGCGGCAGGCACATCCCCGTGTACCGGTCGTCGACGCGTGCGAGCGACGCCTACAAGGAGGCCGTCGAGGCGTTGAAGCGGGGCGAGGTCGTGGCCTTCTACCCGGAGGGCACCTACACCGCCGACCCCGACGGCTGGCCGATGAAGGCCAAGAACGGCATCGGCCGGATCGCGATGGTCACCGGGGTGCCGGTCATCCCGGTCGCCAACTGGGGCACCCAGGACGTCGTCCCGCCCGACGCCAAGCCGACGCCGTTCCCGCGCAAGCGGGTCCGCATCGTCGCCGGGCCGCCCGTCGACCTCTCGGCGTTCGAGGGCAAGCCCCGCACCCGCACCCATCTCGACGCGGCGACCGCGGCGATCATGGACGACGTCACCGCGCTCGTCGCGGAGCTGCGCGGCGAGCCCGCCCCGGCCGCGGCGTTCGACCCCGGCCCGGGCCGCCCCGGCGTCACGGGCACCGCCGCCGCCAGCTGACCCGCGTCACCGCACGAGCTCAGGACTCGCGGGCGATCCGCTGCAGCCGGCGTTCCGTCGGCCAACGCACCGCCGTCGCCCAGCCTGCCTTCTCGAAGCCGCGGATCACCATGGCCGACAGATCGACCTGACCCCGCTTGACGCCGTGCCGCGCGCAGGTCGGGTCGGCGTGGTGCAGGTTGTGCCACGACTCGCCGAACGACGCGATCGCCAGCCACCACACGTTGGCAGACCGGTCACGCGCGGCGAACGGGCGCTCGCCCCACATGTGGCAGATCGAGTTGATCGACCACGTCACGTGGTGCAGCAGCGCCACCCGCACCAGACCCGCCCAGAACAGTGCGGTCAGCGCGCCCTGCCACGACCACGTGAACAGCGCGCCCAGGCCCGCGGGCACCAGCAGTGTCAGGACGCTCCACAGCCCGAACAGCGCGTCGACCCGGCGGATGTCGGGGTCGGCGAGCAGGTCGGGGGTGAAGCGCTCCTCGTTGGTCTGGTCGCGGTCGAACAGCCAGCCCATGTGCGAGTGCCAGAAACCCTTGGCCAGCCCGACCGGCCCGGTGCCGTGGAGCCACGGCGAGTGCGGGTCGCCCTGCTTGTCGGAGAACGCGTGGTGGCGGCGGTGGTCGGCCACCCAGTCGATGACGGGCCCCTGCATCGCGAGGCTTCCCGCGACGGCCAGCGCGATCCGCAGCGGCCGGTTCGCCTTGAACGAGCCGTGCGTGAAGTAGCGGTGGTAGCCGACGGTGATGCCCAGTCCGCTGACGACGTAGAACACCAGCGCGATCGCGACGTCGGCCCAGCCGATCAGGCCCCACACGACGGCGAGGGGGATCGCGGCGACCAGCGCGAGCAGCGGCACCATCACGAAGACGTAGACGCCGATCTGCTGGGGCAGCGCGCGGGTGCCGTCGAGAATCGGCTTGGGGCCGTCGGCGGCCCCCTCACCCTCGGCCGGACGGGCCGGGCTGTCGGCAACGGTCATGGGCTTCCTCACATCCACGGGGGCACGGTGGGGCTCGTCAGGTGTTCGCCACGCGGCCCCGGGCGGATCGATCCCCATGGTAAGGGTCGCCTTGCCGGGACGCGGCGTGGCGAACGCGTCAGTCGAGCGGCAGGCCGAGCAGGGCGTTCTCCACGACCTCGGGCAGCGCCGGGTGGATCCAGTACTGGCCGGTCGCCATCGTGCGGGCGTCCAGGCCGAACGTCATCGCCTGGATCAGCGGCTGGATCAGCGTCGAGGCCTGCGGGCCCATGAGGTGCGCGCCCAGCAGCCGGCCGGTGCCGCGCTCGGCGATGACCTTGCACAGCCCGGTCGTGTCCTCCATGGCCCAGCCGTAGGCGACGTCACCGAACTTCTGGACCTTGGTCACGTAGTCGAGGCCGGCGGCCTCGCACTGGGCCTCGGTGAGCCCGACCCCCGCCAGCTGTGGCTCGGTGAACACCGCCGACGGCACGAACCGGTGGTCGGTGCGGCGCGGGTCGTCCGGGTACAGCAGGTTGTGCTGCGCGACGCGCATCTCGTGGTTCGCGACGTGCTTGAGCTGGAACTCCGACGAGACGTCGCCGATCGCCCACACCCCGGGTGCCGACGTGCGCTGCATGTCGTCGACGACGACCCGGCCGTCGGGGTGGGTGGCGATCCCGCCGGCGGCCACGTCGAGCAGGTCGCTGTTGGGCACCCGGCCGGTCGCCACGAGCAGCAGGTCGCCGGTCGCCGTCGAGCCGTCGGTCAGGGTGAGCTCGACGCTGCCGTCGTCGAGCGTGCGGGCGCTCTGCGCCACCGTGTTCAGCCGGACGTCCCAGCGCTCCTGCGCGATCTTCGTGAACGCCTGGCCGAGGGTGTCGTCGCCGAAGCGCAGCAGGTGGTCGCCACGCGCGACGAGCGTCACCTCGACGCCGAACGCGGAGAACACGTGCGCGAACTCCGCGGCGATGAACCCGCCGCCGAGGATCACCAGGCGCTGCGGCAGCTTCTCGATCCGCATGATCGTGTCCGACGTCTCGTAGGGGACGTCGGCGTCGATGATCGGGTCGGGCACGTGGGGGCGGCCACCGGCGGCGACGACGACGCGGTCGGCGGTGATCGTCTCGGCGGGCCCGCCGTCGGTGGGGGCGATGGAGAGGGTCCGGTCGCCGGTGAAGCGGGCGTGCCCCAGGTAGGTCGTGACGTTGGGCGTGCGCACCGGGTCCATCCGGTACTCCTTGCCGCCCTGTGCGATGGGGTCGATGCGGCCGAAGACGCGATCGCGGATGTCGGGCCACCGCACACCGTCGAGGGTGGCGTCGACGCCGTAGCGGCCGGCCCGGCGGACGGCCTCGGCCACGTCGGCGGAGTAGACGTACATCTTCGTCGGGATGCAGCCGACGTTGAGGCAGGTGCCGCCGAAGACGCCGTGCTCGACGATGGCGACGTCGAGATCGGCGAACCGATCGTCGACGATGCTGTTGCCCGAGCCGGTTCCGATGACGACGAGATCGTGATGACGCACATCCCGAGGTTACGTGGCGCCGGACGACGCCACCGTCCGGTCGCCCCGCCCGGCCGCTCCGTCTGGTAGGCATTTCCGGTGAGTAGTGAGACCGGTCAGGACGGCCGCCCGGCCGACACGACGGCAGCGACGGTTCGGCGCTGCTGGGCGCTCGACCTCGACGCCGCAACCCTCTACGAGCTGTTGCGGCTGCGGGTCGACGTGTTCGTCGTCGAGCAGGCGTGCGCCTACGGCGAGCTCGACGGCCGCGACCTCGAGCCCCGCGCACGGCACTACTGGCTCGCGGGGCCCGGCAGCCCCGAGCCGGTGCTGGGCACGATCCGGCTGCTCAAGGAACCCGGCGGCGGCTACCGCATCGGGCGTCTGTGCACCGCCCGCGACGTCCGCGGCCGCGGCCTGGGGCGCCGCCTCGTCGAGGCCGCGCTGGCCGAGGTCGGGTCGGGGGAGTGCGTCCTCGACGCGCAGGACCATCTCGCCGACTTCTACCGCGGCTACGGCTTCGAGGCCGTCGGTCCCGCCTACGACTGGGACGGTGTGGCCCACGTCCCGATGCGCCGGCCCGCCCGCGCCCAGGGCTGACGAACCGGGGGCCGCCACGCTCCGACACGCGGCCTCGCAGGGGGCCACCGGACCTCGTCGCGACGGCGACGTACGGGATACTTCCGGACACCCGGCGTGTCCTCGTCGGTGCAGGCGTGACAGGAGGGTCCGAGCATGACCGACGACCGGGGCCGCGCGGGGCGCGGAGCGATGCGGCCCGGAAACGTCGGCCGGGCCGATCCACACGCCGACCCGGCCACCGACCCGTCGATGCGTCCCGTGGACGTGGCGGCCGACCCGTCGGGCGGGCCCACGATGCCGGTGCACACCGACCCGTCGGGCGGCCCGACCGTCCCGGTGCGGCTGCCCGCCGACGAGCCCGACGTCCCCGCCACGCGCGACGCCGGCGACACCGCGCCGCACCGCACGCCGCACGAGGCCCCGCCCCGGTCGCGGCTGGCCGGGCTGTGGATCGGGCTGATCCTGTCGGCGCTGGTCCTGCTCCTCCTGTTGATCTTCATCCTGCAGAACCTGGGCCAGGTCGAGATCCACTTCCTCGGCCTCGACGGCAACCTGCCGACCGGTGTGGCGCTGCTGTTCGCCGCCATCGCCGGGGTGCTGCTCGTCGCCATCCCCGGGTCGCTGCGCATCCTGCAGCTGCGCCGGGCGGCACGCCGCGCCGGCCGCCCGTCCCGAGACGCGAAGGTCCGCTGACCGTGCTCCGCATCGCAGGTTCGTCATTGCCCGTCATCGGCCGCGCCCGCATGTACGTGTGCGGCATCACCCCGTACGACACGACACACCTCGGCCACGCCGCCACGTTCGTCTGGGCCGACGTCGCCGCACGCGTGCTCCGCCACCTCGGCGTCGACGTCGACATGTGCCGCAACGTCACCGACGTCGACGACGTCCTCGACGCGGCGGCCGCCCGCGCGGGGGTCCGCTACGACAGCTTCGCCGCCGTGCAGCAGTTCCGCTTCGACCGCGACATGGAGGCCCTCGGCGTCCGCAGGCCGACGCACGAGCCGCGCGCGCACGTCCATGTCCCCCAGGTGGCGTCGCTGGCCGCGGCGCTGATCGAGCGGGGTGCGGCCTACCACCGCGACGGCACCGTCTGGTTCCGCGGCGCCGGGGTGCGCGAGCGCGCGGGCCTCGACCTCGCCGAGGCAGAGGCGCTCTCGGTCGAGTACGGCGACCGCCGCGACGACGGCCGCGACGACCCGTTCGACGTCGTCATCTGGCGGGCCTCGTCACCGGGCGAGCCGGCGTGGCCCAGCCCGTGGGGCGGGGGCCGGCCCGGCTGGCACGCCGAGTGCGCGGCCATGTCGTTGACGACGCTCGGCCCCGCGCTCGACATCCACGTCGGCGGCGCCGACCTGCGCTACCCCCACCACGCCTACGAGGCCGCGATGGCCGAGGCCGTCACCGGGGTGACGCCGTTCGCGCGGTCATGGCTGCACGTCGGCACGGTCCGGATCGGCGGCCGCAAGATGGCCAAGTCGACCGGCAACCTGGTGCTCGTCTCCGACGTGCTGGAGACGTGGCCCGCGGCCGCGTTGCGGCTGCTGCTCGTCGACCGGGCCTGGGCACAGCCGTGGGACTACCGCGTCGAGGACCTGGAGGCGGCCGCGGCCCGGCTCGAGCGGCTCTACGCCGCGGCCTCGCACGGCGTCACCGAGAACCCGGCCGCCGATGCCGCGGTCTCGGCCGCGCTGCTCGACGACCTCGACGTCCCGCGCGCGCTGGCCGTCGCCGAGGAGGCCGGGGGCACCGCGGCCCGGCACGTCCTGTCGATCCTGGGCCTGGGCGGCTAGGCGCACGGAGAACCGCGCACAACCTCACCGTCGTCTCCGAGACCGGAGACCGCAGTGAGGTTGCGCGCGGTTCGTCGCTGCGGGATCAGGCCGCGCTGGACCGGCCGCCGGACGATCGACGACCGCCGCCCGCGCCACCACCGGTGCGCGCCCCACGGCGTGCACCGCCGCCCGAACCGGCCTTGCCTGCGCCGGGGGCACCGCCCTGGCGGCCACGGGACCGGCGGCCCTGACCGCGCGGCACGGCCTGCACCGGCTTCGGCTCGACCACGGCGACACCACTCGGCTCACGCGAACCGGTGACCGACCGCAGCGCCTCCGCACCCGGGAAGACGTCGTGCACCGTCGGGCGCACCCCGGCCTGCCGGGTCAGCGTGTCGACGTCGCGACGCTCCTCCGGCGTCACCAGCGTGACGACCGTGCCCGACTCGCCGCCGCGGGCCGTGCGGCCGGCGCGGTGCAGATAGTCCTTCGGGTCGGCCGGCGGGTCGATGTGCACGACGAGGCTCACGTCGTCGACGTGGATGCCGCGCGCGGCGACGTCGGTGGCCACGAGGACCGGCGTGCGGCCCTCCTTGAAGTCGGCGATCGCGCGGTTGCGCTGGTTCTGCGACTTCCCGCCGTGCAGCCCGACGGAGACGATGCCGTCGCGGCGCAGGTTGCGCACCCAGCGGTCGACGCCGTGCTTGGTGCGCGCGAACAGGATCGTCCGGCCGTCACGGGCGGCGATCTCGGCGACGACCTGCGCCTTCGCGGAGTTGTCGACCCGCAGCAGGTGATGGTCCATCGTGTCGACCGAGGCCTGCGCCGAGTCGACCGCACGGGTCACCGGATCGTGCAGGTAGCGGCTGACCAGCGCGGCGACGTCGCCGTCGAGGGTCGCCGAGAACAGCAGCCGCTGCCCGTCGCCGGGGGTGAGGTCGAGAATGGCCCGGACCTGGGGGAGGAACCCCATGTCGGCCATGCGGTCGGCCTCGTCGAGCGCGGTGACCTCGATGGCCGACAGGTCGGCCGTGCGCTGCGTGGTGTGGTCGGTCAGCCGGCCGGGGGTGGCGACCAGCAGGTCGACCCCGCGGGCCAGCGCGTCGGCCTGCCGGTTGAACGACAGTCCACCGACGACCACCGCGGTGCGCAGCCCGAGGGCACGCGCGAACGGGTCGAGCGCGTCGACGACCTGCTGCGCCAGCTCGCGCGTGGGCACCAGGACGAGACCGCGGGGCTTGCGGGCCGTCGCGCGGCCACCGGCGAGCCGCGACAGCAGCGCCAGCCCGAAGGCCAGCGTCTTGCCCGACCCGGTCTGGCCGCGACCCAGCAGGTCCTGGCCCTTCAACGTGACCGGCAGCGTCGCCGCCTGGATCGGGAACGGCGCGGTGAAACCCTCCGCGTCGAGCGCGCGGAGCACGGGCTCGGGCAGACCGAGGTCGGCGAACGACGGCATGCCCGACTCGGGCACCGTCCACAACTGCTCGACGGGCATCGGCGAGGCGGTACGAGCGGGGGCCGCGGGGGGGCGGCGGCTGCCGCCCCGCCCACGACCACTTGCCCGATGGGGACGGGGACGACCCGAACCCGAACGAGCGGAACGATCGGCGGGACCCGAGGAACGGGCCTGCTGGGGAGCCAAGAAAAGACCTCCGGACGTGGCACGTCGCACGGAGCCGGCCACACCCGTCGACGAGGACGGGCGGGCTGTTGCGGGGACGAGCCCGGGCGCAACGCAGCGCCCACAGGGAATGGAGCTTCGGACGCGTCCACAACGGGGTGCGACCCTCGCGGGGTCACCGGGCCGGGGTTCGGCCGGGCCGGACGCTCATCGTCAGACTACCCGAGCGCCCGGCCACGACCTCACGGGTGTGACGTTCCCGGACTCGTGATCCCCAGCTCCGTCATGAGAGCCGCGAGCAGCGTCTCCCGCGCCGCGTCGGCGTCCGGCAGCCCGCGGGCGGCGAACCACTCCGCGATCCGGTCGACGTCACGCCCCAGGTAGGACGGCCCGAACGGGTTGCCGACGACATCCACGACCTGCGGCAGGTCGATCACCACGAGCCGGCCGCGGTCGACCAGCAGGTTGAACGCGGACAGGTCGCCGTGGGTGACGCCGTGCCGGGCGAGCCCCCGCAGCGCCTCACCGAGCTGCCACCAGAGGTCGGCCAGCTCGTCGGCGTCAGGACGCAGCTGCGCCAGCCGCGGTGCCGCGGACTCCCCGTCGCCGACGAACTCCAGCAGCACCTCGGTGTCGTCGACCGACACCGGGTACGGCACCGGCACGCCCGCCGACCACAGCGTGGACAACGCCGCGAACTCCGCGCGTGCCCACTGCCCGGCGAGCAGGTCCCGGCCGAAGTCGGTCCGCGACGCCATCGCCCGCGTCTCCCGCGACCGGCGGACCCGCCGGCCCTGCAGGTAGCCGGCGTCACGGTGGAACATCCGGTGCTCGGAGGAGCGGTAACGCTTGGCCGCCAACAGGATCCCGTCATCGCCGGGCATACCCCGGCGGATCATGTGGACGTCGGCCTCCTTGCCCGTCTTGAGGACGCCGAGTTCGGTGTCGACGGCGCCGGTCGCCGTCACCACCCAGTCGGGGCGTGGGGTGGGCCCCTTGTCGGCGCCGTCCCAGGTCGACCAGCGGTCGCCCTCGGGTGGGCCGTCGACGTCCTCGCCCGCGCGGCCGTCGAGCTCGGCGGGCGGCGGGGTCGGACCGGTGCTGCGGCGCATGCGGCGCGAGACGTACGCGTCGTCGGCGGGGTCGTGCTCGTCGTCGAAGCGGCGGCGTCGTGGCCGGCCGCGGGTGAACGAACGATCGTGGGATGACACTGGGTGGGTCTCCTGACCGGATGGCCCCACCGCGGTGCGTGCTACGAGCGTCCGGCGAGCGGTGGGGAGAGGGAGGGACGAGGACGTGCCAGGTCCCGGGCGGCGGTCGACATCCGGCACCTCCTGGGCTCGTGTCTCGTCTTCCGGTCGGGAGCGATCGTGGCGGACCACCCCCGACGCCCGCAACGCATTTCCGAGGGGCCCGCAGCTCGGCCGAACCCACCGCGCGGGTCGTCCCGGTCAGGGGGCAGTCTCGGTCAGGGCGCCCGCCGCGAGCGAAACACGTCGCTCGACCCCGACGTCGGCGAGGAAGCGTTCGTCGTGGCTGACGACCACCAGCGCGCCCCGGTACGCCCGCAGCGCGCTGGCGAGCCGCGCGGTGGAGACCATGTCGAGGTTGTTGGTGGGCTCGTCGAGCAGCAACAGCTGCGGCGCGGGCCGGGCCAGCAGCACACACGCCAGGGTGGCGCGCAGCCGCTCGCCGCCGGAGAGCACACCGACAGGCTTGTGCGCCTCGTCGCCGGGGAACAGGAACCGCGCCAGCAGGGTCATCCGCTGCGACAGCGGCATCCCGTCGGTGACGTTCTCCAGGTTCTGCAGGACGGTCCACGCCGGGTCGAGCAGGTCGAGACGCTGCGAGAGCCGTGCGACCCGCCCGCCGGCGCCGCGGACCTCGCCCGCGTCGGGCACCAGCTCCCCGGACAGGACGCGCAGCAACGTCGACTTGCCGGAGCCGTTGGCGCCGACGAGCGCGATCCGCTCCGGCCCGCGGATCGTGAGGTCGACGCCCGCGCCGAACAGCTCCCGCACCCGGACCCCCTGTGCCGCGACGACCGTGCGGCCGGTGGGCACCGCCGTGTCGGGCAGGTCGAGCACCAGCAGGGCGTCGTCGGACAGGGCGCGTTCGGCGTCGTCGAGGCGGGTGCGGGCCTGGTCGACGCGGTCGCCGTGGGTGCGGTCGGACTTCGCCGCGGACTCCTGTGCCGTGCGCTTCAGCTTGCCGGCGACGATCTTCGGCAGCCCCGCGTCGGCGACCCCGCGGGCGGCGGCGTTGGCGCGGCGGTCGGCCCGTTCGCGGGCCAGCTGCATGGCCCGCTTCTCCCGCTTGACGTCCTGCTCGGCCGATCGGACGGCACGTTCGGCCGCCTCCCGTTCGACGCGGACCGCCTCCTCGTAGGCGTCGAGGTTCCCGCCGAAGATGCGGACACCGTCGCGACCCAGCTCTGCGATCCGGTCGGCGTGTTCGAGCAGCTCGCGGTCGTGGGTGGCGACGAGCACGCACCCGGGCCGGCCGTCGAGCACGGCGAAGAGCCGCTCACGGGCGTCGCGGTCGAGATTGTTGGTGGGCTCGTCGAGCAGCAGGACGTCGGGACGGCGCAGCAGCAGCGCCGCGAGCCCCAGCGACACGACCTGGCCGCCCGACAGGGTGTCGAGCGTGCGGGCGAGGCCGACGTCGCCGAGGCCGACGCGGTCGAGATCGGCGCGGCTGCGGTCCTCGACGTCCCAGTCGTCGCCGATCGTGGCGAAGTGCTCCTCGGCCGTGTCGCCGGCCTCGATGGCGGCCAGCGCGGCGAGCACGCCGTCGACGCCGAGGACCTGGGAGACGGTGAGATCGGCGGTGAACGGGAGCTCCTGGGGGAGCAGGCCCACGGTCCCGTCGACGGTGACGGCGCCCGTGGTGGGCACGGCCAGGCCGGCGACGAGACGCAGCAGGGTGGTCTTGCCGGCGCCGTTGGGGGCGACGAGCCCGGTCAGGCCGGAGCCGACGGCGAACGAGACGTCGTGGAGGACGACGGTGCCGTCGGGCAGGACGTAGGACAGGCCGGAGCAGACGATGGATGAAGCGGGCACGAGGAGACCTCACGGGGACGAGTGACGACGGAAACGTCGTGGAGCGCCCCCGGGGAGATGTCACCCGGTGGCGCGGTCCCTGCCCGTCATCCCTGCTCCGTCCGTGCGGTGATCGGTTCGGCTCCCACCCTACGACGGGGGAGCAACCGCTTTTCTCAGGGCCGTGGCTGCGGCTCGGCAGCGAGCGCCGCGAGGGCGGCCGGGTCCTGCAGGCTCATCCACTCCAGGACCTGCCCGTACGTGGCGCACGCCGTCTGCGGGCGCAGGCACACCTCGCCCATGAACGTCTCGACGGCCGTGCTGAACGCGCTGCCGTTCCAGTCGTTGAAGTGGTTGCCGACGACGAGCGGGGCCCGGTTGCCGGCGTACGCGGCGTCGTAGGCCTTGAAGTAGGCGGCGACGGTCCACTCGGTGAACAGGGACGCTTTCTCGGGCTCGTCCTTGGCGCCGTTCATGGAGAACCAGAGATTGTAGTCCATCATGATCACCCGCTTGTTCAGCGCGGTGACGGTGACCGACGGCATCGGGAACTCCCACACCCCGTCGACCTTCGACGGCCACGCGAGCGAGCCGGACGTGCCGCTGCTGTCGTAGACCATTCCGTGCTTGCGCATCGCCGGGAAGAACTGGTCCTTCTTCCCCTCCAGACACGGGGTGCGACCGCCCTTGATGGTGCCGTCGGGCAGGTCGAGGCCCGGTGCCTCGCGGACGAAGCGGAAGAACTGGTCGAGCTCGGAGTTCCACTGCGCGGTGGTCCACTTCGCCCCGGACGGTTCGGCGCCCGCGCAGAAGTGGCCGTTGTAGTGGGTGCCGATCTCGTGGCCCGCGGCCAGCGCGGCCTTGAGGTTCGTGACGCGGGTGGCGATGTCGGCCTCGCTGCCGCCGAACCCGACCGACGACTTGCCCGGGGCGTGGCCGGGCCCGGTGTAGCGGGTGCGCTCGGCGTTCGGGACGAGGTAGAGGCCCGTCAGGAACCCGGTGAACCGCGCGTTGGAGCGCTGCGCGAGGGGCAGGACCCGCTTCCAGTGCGAGTCGGCGCCGGCGCCGTCGAAGGAGAAGAGGACGAACTGCGGCGGCCGCTCGCCCGGGTTCAGCGGCCGCATCCACTCGGGCGGCGAGGGCGGGGCAGCCGGCGGGGGCTCCTCCGCCGACGACGTCCCGGCCGCGGACGGCACGCCGTCGACCTCCGCCTTCGGCGAGGTCAACGCCATGGTCAGGAACAGGCCTGCCGCGACGAGCGCGACGACGATCGCCAGGTTGCTCCGGGTCCGCATGGCTTGCTCTCCACTCGGGCCCGCGGGCCGGGCCGTACCGCATCCTGACGCTACCCATCGACCCGCCCGAAACGGACACGAACCTGGGCGTGTCGCGGATCTCGTCGCCGGACGGTGGTCGGTCTCCCGGGTGGCGTCAGGCCGGGACGATCACAGCGAGTGACGACGATGTGAGTCTTTCCACACGCATTCCCGCCCGGCGGGCGATGGTGGCGACCCCGGCGGCGTCGGTCGGCTCGGCGCGGGTTCCCGCGAGAACCCGGGCGAGCGCACCCTTGTGGGCCTTGTTGAAGTGGCTGACGACCGAGCGGCTGCCGTCGGGCTTCTCGGCCAGGACGGTGACGTCGACGGCGCCGGGCACCTTCCCGAGCGCGGCGTAGGAGCCGGACCGCAGGTCGACGACCAGCTCGTCGGCGGCGACCGCGGCCAGCACCGGGTCGAGGACGGGCCGCCAGCGCGCCGCGAGCGTGCCCCCGGCGGGCAGCGTCGACCCCGCGGACAGCCGGTAGGCCGGGATCGGGTCGTCGGCCCTGACCAGGCCGAACAGCGCGGAGCCGACGGCGAGGCGGGCCCGGGCGCGGGCCGCCGCCGCACCGCGCAGCGACGTCACGTCGAGGGCGTCGTAGAGCACCCCGGTGTAGCGGTGCAGGGCCGGCATGGTGGGCGACGACCACAGCGCGGCGTTTCGGGCGACCTCGTCGTCCTGCCGCGGCGACAGCCCGAGCGCGGCGCGGCTGGCAGGTACGTCGGCGGCCAGCTCCACCAGCTCGTCGGCCAGGACCTTGCGCGTCCCGCCGAGTTCCGGGAACGTCAGGGCGTCGAGGCGCAGCGGAGGCCCGTCGCCACCGTCGCGCTTGGTCTCCGATGGCGGCAGCAGCACGAGCACGGCCGACGACGCTACCAACCAGGTGGGGGCCGGTTGTGCGGGCGCCACGGCACCGGATATTTTCACTTGGTGATCCATCTCGTGGCGCGCCTGCATGTCGACAACATGCGGGTCACGAGCGCGGCCTGTTGCAGCCGCTGACTCGACCCGCCGACGTCCCCGGTCCGCCTGAACGCGGATGCTCGCTCCGGGGTCGATCACACAGGCCCCCAGGCGACCGTCGGCCGGTCCGTCGCCCCGGATGCTCAGATCCGGGCGCGCTCGACACCCACCCAGCTGTTTCTCGCACCGACGCAGGAGTTGCATCGTGACCGAGCCCACCGACCCGACCGCCGCCTGGTCCTTCGAGACCAAGCAGGTCCACGCCGGCGCCACCGCCGACCCGACCACCGGCGCGCGGGCCACCCCGATCTACCAGACCACCTCGTACACGTTCCGTGACAGCGACCATGCCGCTGCGCTCTTCGGCCTGGCGGAGCTCGGCAACATCTACACGCGGATCATGAACCCGACGCAGGACGTCCTCGAGCAGCGCATCGCCGCGCTCGAGGGCGGCATCGCGGCCGTCGCCGTCGCGTCGGGCCAGGCGGCGCAGACGCTGGCGATCCTGAACATCGCCGAGGCCGGCGACCACTTCGTCTCCAGCGCCTCCCTCTACGGCGGCACGTACAACCTGTTCCACTACACGCTGCCGAAGCTCGGCATCGAGGTCACCTTCGTCGACGACCCCGACGACGCCGACGAGTGGCGCCGCGCGGTCCGCCCGAACACCAAGGCGTTCTACGCCGAGACCATCGGCAACCCGCGCAGCAACGTGCTCGACATCCGCCTCGTCGCCGACGTCGCGCACGAGGCCGGTGTCCCGCTGATCGTCGACAACACGGTCCCGACGCCCTACCTGGTCCGCCCGATCGAGCACGGCGCCGACATCGTCGTCCACTCGATGACCAAGTTCCTCGGCGGCCACGGCACATCGATCGGCGGCGTCGTCGTCGACTCCGGCAACTTCGACTGGGGCTCGCACGCCGACCGGTACCCGGGCCTCACCACGCCGGACCCGAGCTACCACGGCCTCAACTACTGGGAAGCGCTCGGCCCGCTGTCGTACCTGATCAAGTTCCGCGTCCAGCTGCTGCGCGACGTGGGCCCCGCCATCGCGCCGCTCAACAGCTTCCTGATCATCCAGGGCGTCGAGACGCTGTCGCTGCGCATGGAGCGCCACGTCCAGAACGCGCAGGCGATCGCGGAGTGGCTCGAGGCCCGCGACGAGGTCGAGACCGTCTACTACGCAGGCCTGCCGTCGAGCCCCTGGCACGCCGCGCAGCAGAAGTACCTGCCCAAGGGCGCCGGCGCGGTCGTCGCGTTCGACATCCGCGGCGGCGTCGAGGCGGGCAAGAAGTTCGTCGACGCGCTCGAGCTGCACAGCCACCTCGCCAACATCGGCGACGTGCGCAGCCTCGTCATCCACCCCGCCAGCACCACCCACAGCCAGCTCTCCGGCGAGGAGCAGCTGTCCACGGGTGTCGGCCCCGGCCTCGTCCGGCTGTCGGTCGGCCTGGAGGGCATCGAGGACATCAAGGCCGACCTCGACGCGGGCTTCCGCGCGGCCAAGGGCGCCTGAGAGAGGCCGTCATCATTTCCGAACCACTCGTCCTCCCTCCCGCCAGCGGTGCCTGGCGGGAGGGGGACGACCCCGGCCGTCGACAGTGGGTGCAGCTGCCCGGCGCGCTGCGCCTGGAGTCCGGCGGCGAACTGCCCGACGTCCGGATCGCCTACGAGACGTGGGGCACGCTCGATGCGACCCGCTCCAACGCGGTGCTGGTCCTGCACGCGCTGACCGGTGACAGCCACATCGCCGGACCGGCCGGCCCCGGCCACCCCACCGCGGGCTGGTGGGAGGCGCTCGTCGGCCCCGGCCGCGCGCTCGACCCCGCCGAGTGGTTCGTCGTGGCGCCCAACGTCGTCGGCGGCTGCCAGGGGTCCACCGGCCCGGCGTCCACCGCGCCCGACGGGGTGCCGTGGGGGAGCCGGTTCCCGCTCGTCACGGCGCGCGACGCCGTCGCCGCCGAGACCGTTCTCGCCGACGCACTTGGCGTCGACACCTGGGCGTGCGTGATCGGCGGCTCCATGGGCGGCATGCGAGCCCTGGAATGGGCCGCGTCCCAGCCCGACCGGGTGCGCAGGCTCTTCGTCCTCGCGGCGCCCGCGGCCACCTCGGCCGACCAGATCGGCTGGGCCTCACCGCAGCTGGCCGCGATCCGCGCCGACCCCGGCTGGAACGGCGGCGACTACCACGACCTGCCCGACGGGAAGGGCCCACACGCGGGCCTCGGCGTCGCGCGGCGCATCGCGCACCTGAGCTACCGCAGCGGGTTCGAGCTCACCACCCGCTTCGGCCGCGAGGCCCAGGACGGCGAGAACCCGTGGGACGGTGGCCGCTACGCCGTCGAGTCGTACCTCGACCACCACGCCGAGAAGCTGGTGCGGCGCTTCGACGCCGGCTCCTACGTGCGGCTCACCGAGCTGATGAACGCCCACGACGTCGGCCGCGGCCGCGGCGGGGTCCCGGCGGCGCTGCGCCGGGTCACGGCCAGGACATTCGTCGCCGGGGTGAACTCCGACCGGCTCTACCCGCTCGAGCAGCAGATCGAGATGGCCGAGGGCATCCCGGGAGCGGAGCTCAAGGTCATCGAGGCCCCGTACGGTCACGACGCGTTCCTCATCGAGGACGAGGTGGTCGGATCACACCTCACGTCACTCTTGCACGAATAAGCCTACCCTTACCCGCATGAGGGTGATCGGCACCGAGTCCGAGCTCCGGGAGATCGTCTCGGAGCCACCGGCCGCCATCGCGGACAAGGCGATCGACCACGTCGACCCGGAGTCGGCGCGGTTCATCGCGACCAGTCCGTTCTTCCTGCTGGCGACGTCCGCCGCCGACGGGTCGTGCGACGTCTCCCCGCGCGGCGACCCGCCCGGCAGCGTCGTCCTGCTCGACGAGCACACGCTGGTCTTCGGTGACCGCAAGGGCAACCACCGCGTCGACAGCATGCGCAACATCCTGGCCAACCCCCAGGTCGGGATGCTGTTCCTCATCCCCGGCATCGGCGAGGTCATCCGCGTCAACGGCCGCGCCCGCATCGTCACCGAGGCCGACTGGATGCCGCGGCTCACCGTCTCGGGCTCCACCCCGACACTCGCGGTCGAGGTCACCGTCGACGAGCTGTTCCTGCACTGCAGCAAGGCCCTCGTCCGCTCGGAGATGTGGGACACCGCGACCTGGCCGGCCCGTACGGACGTGCCGTCGGCCGGGAAGATCGTCCGCAGCCAGCGGCCGAGCGTGACGGTTTCGGCGCAGGTCATCGACGACGCGCTCGCCGCCGACGCGACGCTCAACCGGTACTGACGGTGTCGATCGGCGCGGGCGCCCGTCGCGCGGCGAGCCCTGCCGCAGCTCCCGGGTCGACGCGCTGGTGCCAGGTGCCCTCCGGGTCCCGGCCCGGCGTCTCGATCACGATCGGGCCCAGGTTGCAGGGGCCGAGACAGCCGATCGGCGTCACCAGGGTGCGGGGGTCGTCGCGGGTCGCGGCGGTCAGCGCCCGATGGGTGGCAGCCGCGCCGTGCGCGGTGCAGCGCGGGCCGCGGCACAGCAGCAGGTGCCGGTCGTGGCCGGGCAGCTCCGACCACGACGGCGCCCGGAAGCTCCCCGGCGACGCGGTGATCTCCTCGCCCTCGCCGGCGGTCAGTGCCGCGACCGCGGCGGCCGCGCCCGCGCTCGCGGTGAGGTCGCCCGCCAGTCGGACGTCGAGCGACAGGGGTGCCCGCGTCTCGCGCCAGTTCGCGACGGCCTTGCCGATCCACGTGCGCAGGTAGGCGTCGGCGGGGACGGCCAGCGGCACCAGCAGGGCGACGTCGGCGCCGTCACGGACCCCCTCGTCGAGCACGTCGTGGATCGACGGCTCGGCCTGGTCGAGATGGGCGACGCGGACGGGGTCGGCGACCGTTGCCGCCACCGCGGCCGCGAGCCCGGCGAGCGACCGGGCGTCGACACCCGAGGGCGTGGGACGGGCCACCAGCACCACCACGCGGCTGTTCATCCGCACATCCAAGCCGATGTCGGGTCGTGAGCGATAACCGGGGCGAAGTCCGTCCGGGGGCGTCGCTACCCTTGCGCGGGTGTTGACCAGGATGTCGTCGCTGTTCCTCCGCACCCTCCGCGAGGACCCGGCCGACGCGGAGGTGCCCAGCCACAAGCTGCTGGTCCGCGCCGGCTACGTCCGCCGTGTCGCGCCGGGCGTCTACTCCTGGCTGCCGCTGGGGCTGCGGGTGCTGCGCAGGATCGAGGAGATCGTGCGCGAGGAGATGGACGCCATCGGCGCCCAGGAGATCCAGTTCCCCGCGCTGCTGCCGCGCGACCCCTACGAGTCGACGAACCGGTGGACCGAGTACGGCCCGAACCTGTTCCGGCTCAAGGACCGCAAGGGCAACGACTACCTGCTCGGCCCCACCCACGAGGAGCTGTTCACCCTCGCGGTGAAGGGCGAGTACTCGTCGTACAAGGACTACCCCGTCGTCCTGTACCAGATCCAGAACAAGTACCGCGACGAGGAGCGCCCCCGCGCGGGCATCCTGCGCGGCCGCGAGTTCCTGATGAAGGACTCCTACTCGTTCGACCTGACCGACGAGGGCCTGTCCGAGTCGTACGCGTTGCACCGCAAGGCCTACGTCAAGATCTTCGACCGGCTGTCGCTGCGCTACGTCATCGTCTCCGCCACGTCCGGCGCGATGGGCGGCTCGGCGTCGGAGGAGTTCCTCGCCGAGGCCGAGACCGGTGAGGACACCTTCGTCCGCTCCGCGTCCGGCTACGCCGCGAACGTCGAGGCCGTCGTCACCCCCGCGCCCCCCGCGCAGCCCGTCGACGACAAGCCCGCCGCCCAGGTCCACCACACTCCCGACACCCCGACCATCGAGTCGCTGGTGACGTTCCTCAACGGGGCAGGGCTCGACCGGCAGTTCACCGCCGCCGACACGCTCAAGAACGTGCTGGTCAAGCTGCGCCTGCCCGGCTCCGACGAGTGGGAGCTGCTGGGCGTCGGCGTCCCCGGCGACCGCGAGGTCGACATGAAGCGCCTCGAGGCCTCCGTCGCGCCCGCCGAGGTCGCGCTGCTGGAGGACAAGGACTTCGCCGCCAACTCGTTCCTCGTCAAGGGCTACATCGGCCCGGGGTCGCTGGCCGCCAACGGGGTCCGCTACCTCGTCGACCCGCGCATCGTCACCGGCACCGCCTGGGTGACCGGTGCCGACAAGCACGACCACCACGTCGTCGACCTCGTCGCAGGCCGCGACTTCACCCCCGACGGCACCATCGAGGCCGCCGAGGTCCGTGACGGCGACCCCTCGCCCGACGGCCAGGGCACCCTGGAGTCGGCCCGGGGCATCGAGATCGGCCACATCTTCCAACTGGGCCGCAAGTACGCCGACGCGTTCTCCCTCGACGCACTGGGCCCCGACTCCAAGCCCGTCCGCATCACCATGGGCTCCTACGGCATCGGCGTCTCCCGGCTCGTCGCGGTCGTCGCCGAGCAGAGCAACGACGAGTCCGGCCTCATCTGGCCGCGCGCCGTCTCGCCGTACGACGTGCACGTCGTGATCGCCGGCAAGAACGAGGAGATCATGACGGGCGGCGCGAAGGTGGCCGCCGACCTCGAGGCCGCCGGGCTGTCGGTGCTGCTCGACGACCGCAAGGCCTCGCCCGGCGTCAAGTTCGCCGACGCCGAGCTCGTCGGGGTGCCGACGATCGTCGTCGTCGGCCGTGGCCTGGCCGACGGCAAGATCGAGGTCAAGGACCGGCGCAGCGGCGAGCGCGAGGAGATCGCGCTCGAGGGTGCGGTCGAGCACCTGGTGAAGGTCGTCCGAGGCTGACCCGTGAGTGGCGTTATTGGCCATGGCCAATAACGCCACTCACGACCTGACCGGGGCACAGACGACCCACAGGCGGTTCCCAGGCGCGTTCGGGACAGTGGTGACGCAAACACCCCGCGTCACCACTGCTCAGTAGCTCGCATGTCCGACGACCACGACGACTTCGGCGGGATCTCCCGCGACCTGCCCCGGCTGCTCGGGCGTCGTCGAATGCTGGGCTGCTCGCGGGCGGAGCCGCAGTGACGCTGGCGGCGGCGTGCTACCGCTCGCTCGCCGACGCGACGTCGTCGGGCAACGCCCTGCGCACCACCCAGCCGGCGCTGCCGAAGGAGACGTGCGAGGCCGTCTACGCCACCGACGGCTACTCGTCCAGCGTGCGCACGCTGTCGCAGGTCTCGCTGACCTCCGACATGGTGTTCCGCGACGGCTGGGACCGGCAGCTCGCGACGGTGACCGGCGACGCGGGGTCCGGCTGCACGGCGAGCCTGCCGGTCGTCGTCTGACCGTCCGCTCAGTGCGGCAGGAACGACAGCCGCACCGTCCGCACCGGGTTGTCGACGTTCGTGTCCACCAGGCACACCGACTGCCACGTGCCCAGCGCGGCCTGCCCGCTCAGCACGGGCACCATCATCGACGGCGCGACGATCGCCGGGAGGACGTGGTCGCGGCCGTGTCCGGCGCTGCCGTGGCGGTGGCGCCACCGGTCGTCGGCGGGGAGCAGGTCACGCAGGGTGGCGAGCAGGTCGTCGTCGCTGCCGGCGCCGGTCTCGATGACGGCCAGTCCCGCGGTGGCGTGGGGGACCCAGATGTTGAGCAGCCCGTCGCCGGCGAGCGCTCGGCGCAGGAACGCGTCGATCTCGCCGCCGAGGTCCCGCACGGTCTCCGACGACCCGGTCCGGATCTCGATCAGCTCGCTGTGCACCCGCCCGACGGTACTGCCCCGGGCCGGTCGGCCCGCCGGTAGCGTCGGGCGGGTGCGTACCGCGTTCGGCGAGAGCTTCGACGTCCCCGACGGCTACCTGAACTCGGCGAGCGTCGGCATCCCGCCGGTGCGCGTCACCGAGGCGGTGCTGGAGTCGGTGCGGCGCTGGGGGAGTGGCCGCTACTCGCCGCCGGAGTTCGACGCGCCGGTCGCGACCGCGCGGGCCGCGTTCGCCGACCTCGTCGGGGTCGGGGCCGACCGCGTCGCGATCGGGTCGGCGGTGTCGCAGCTGCTCGGACCGGTCGCCGCAGCGGTGCCGGACGGCACGCGTGTCGTCGTGGCGCAGGGGGAGTTCACCAGCGTCTCGTTCCCCTTCGCGGTGCAGGCCGGGCGCGGGGTCACGGTCACCGAGGTGCCGCCGGACCGGCTCGTCGAGGCCGCCGCCGAGGCCGACGTGGTGGCGGTGAGCGTCGTGCAGTCGGCCGACGGCCGGATCGCCGACCTCGACGGCCTGCGCCGGGTCCGCGAGACCCACGGCACGCTCGTGGTCCTCGACGTCACGCAGGCCGCGGGCTGGCTGCCGCTGTCGCTGGCGTGGGCCGATGTCGTCGCGGGCGGCGGGTACAAGTGGCTGCTCGCGCCGCGCGGGACGGCGTGGATGGCGCTGCGGCCCGAGGTGGAGGCGGTGCCGCACCTGGCGGGATGGTATGCGAGCGAGGACCCGTGGAAGGGCGTGTACGGGTTGCCGCCCAACCTGGCGTCGGACGCGCGGGCGTTCGACGTCTCACCCGCGTGGACGTGCCAGGTCGGTGCGGCGGGGACGTTGCCGTGGCTGGCGGGGCTGGACATGGCGGCCGTCCACTCGCACTGCGCCGGTCTCGCCGACGCGCTGCGGATGGCCGTCGGCACGGCGCCGACGGGGTCGGCGATCGTGAGCGTGCGTGCGCCCGGCGCGATCGACCGGCTCACCGCGGCCGGTGTGACGGCGTCGGCCCGCGCGGGCGGGGCGCGGCTCGCGTTCGGCCTCTACAACACCGCCGACGACCTCGACCGCGCCGTCGACGCCCTCACGAGGGCATAGCTAGGTGCGGCCTGGGAACGTCGGCACCACGGGCGTCATCCCCGCCGACGTCCGCCACTGCGTGCACCGGGCCGTGCCCGAGACCAGCGCCTCGAGCGCCGCTGCGCGCAGCGGCTTGTCGGAGGTGCGCTCCAGCATCGAGCGCCATGCCGCGAGGGTGTCGGTCTCGGCGACGACGCAGAGCTGCTGGGCGGTCGCGGCGTCGGTGACCGGCGTCGGCGGCTTGTACGACGGTAGCGCCGACACCGGGCGGGCCCCGACGTCGGACAGCGTCTGCTCGATCAGCCCGCGCAGTCTGCGGTGGGCGTCGGAGTCGTCGCGGGCGCGCTTCGCGAGGTCGGTCGGCAGGTAGGCGACGACGAGCGAGTACGCCCACAGCGCGGCGTGCTCGGTCTCCAGGACGTCCTGCAGGGCGTCGATGGAGGCCTGGTCGATCGACGTGCGCTGCTGCGCCGGCCGGATCACGACAGCACCTGCATCCACGAGGCGCAGCTGGCCGCGACCTCGGCGACCAGCCCGACCCGGGCGGCCGGCAGCGTCGCGACGAGCCCGCCCGCGTCGTTGGCGGACTTCTTCAGCGCCGCGGTCAGCGTGGCGGTCGTCGGGGCGGCGGGCGGTGCCGTCGACGTGGCCGGGGTGGCCGGAGCGGGGGTGCCGCCTGCCAGCCGGGTGACCTCGGTCTCCAGCGCGATGGCGTGGTCGGTGCGGGCCTGCCGGACGGCGGTGAGGCGGTCGGTCAGCGCGGGCGTCGCGGTGATGAGGGCTCCGATCAGCTCGGCGTCGTCGCGGGCCGCGCGGGCCAGCGCGATCAACGGGTCGGGTCCGCCGGCGCCGGACGCGCCGTCGCAGGCCGACAGCGCCGCACCCGCGACGGGGGCGAGCGCGGCGAGTGCGATCAGCCGCCGCCGGGTCAGCCGGACCGGCCCGGCCGGGACGGGGAGCGATACCAGGCCGCGGGGACTCACGGCGGGCCATCCTGCCAGGCCGCCCCCGACGGCCGTCGCGATACCCTGGGCGGCCCGACCGGCACGGCGCGGCGACCGAGCGCAGGCCTGTCCCGGCCGAGTGCGACCCGCCCCGGCCGAGACATCGAAGACGTCAGGAGTTGTCCCGAATGCCCACCCCCGACCAGGTCGGCCGGCAGCTGCACGAGGTGCTGGCGCCGATCGTCGCCGGCGCCGGACTGGAGCTCGACGAGCTCGACGTCCGTGCGACGGGCCGGCGGCACACGGTCAAGGTCGTCGTCGACTCCGCCGACGACACCGCGGGGGTGAGCCTCGACGTCATCGCGAAGCTCAGCCGCGCCGCCTCCGCGGAGCTCGACCAGCACGAACACCTCATCGGTGGCTCGTACACCCTCGAGGTCACCTCTCCGGGAATCGACCGGCCGCTGACGCTGCCGCGGCACTGGCGCAAGGCGTACCTGCGCCTGGTCGAGGTGACGCTGGCCGACGGTGGCAAGCTCACGGGTCGCGTCGGTGACGCCGGCGAGGACGAGGTGGCGCTGCTCGTCGACGGGTCGGTGCGGTCGCTGGCCTACGCCGACGTGACGAAGGCGCTGGTGCAGGTCGAGTTCAAGCAGGCACCCGCGGCCGAGGTCGAGAAGCTCGGCGGGCGTGTGGAGCGGACGGAGGACGAGGTATGAACGTCGACATCGCCGCCCTGCGCGCGATCGAGCGCGACAAGGACATCCCGTTCGACATGGTCATCGAGGCCATCGAGACGGCGCTGCTCACCGCGTACAAGCACACCGACGGGCACGAGGCGCATGCCCGCATCGACATCGACCGCAAGTCCGGTCTGGTCCGGGTCATGGCCCAGGAGCTGGGCGAGGACGGCACCGTCGACCGCGAGTGGGACGACACCCCCGAGGGCTTCGGCCGGATCGCGGCCACCACCGCACGGCAGGTCATCGTGCAGCGCCTGCGCGACGCCGAGCACGAGCGCACCTTCGGCGAGTTCTCCGCCAAGGAGGGCGAGATCATCACCGGCGAGGTGCAGGCCGACTCGCGTGCCAACGCCCGCGGTGTCGTCGTGGTCTCGCTGTCGGGCTCGCAGACAGAGGGCGTGCTGCCGCAGACCGAGCAGGTCCCCGGCGAGCGTTACCAGCACGGCGACCGGATCAAGTGTTTCGTGCTCGGGGTGACCCGTGGGGCGCGTGGCACGCAGATCACGTTGAGCCGCACGCACCCCAACCTCGTGCGCAAGCTGTTCGCGCTCGAGGTCCCCGAGCTCGTCGACGGGTCGGTGGAGATCGTGGCCGTCGCCCGCGAGGCCGGGCACCGCACCAAGATCGCCGTCCGGTCGACGGTGCCCGGGGTCAACCCGAAGGGCGCCTGCATCGGCCCGATGGGTGCCCGCGTGCGGGGCGTCATGAGCGAGCTCGCCGGCGAGAAGATCGACATCATCGACTGGTCCGACGATCCGGCGACGTTCGTGGGCAACGCGCTGTCCCCGTCGAAGGTGGTGTCGGTCACGGTGATCGACGCGAAGACACGCACCGCGCGGGTCGTCGTGCCCGACTTCCAGCTGTCGCTCGCGATCGGCAAGGAAGGGCAGAACGCCCGGTTGGCGGCCCGACTGACGGGTTGGCGCATCGACATCCGCAGCGACGCCGACCCCCGCAACGTCACGGGCGACGAGGCCGCGGAGGTAGCCGGGGCCACGGGTACGGAGTCGGTCGGCTGATCGGCGACGCGCTACACTCACAACCGGCCCGCTGTCAGGGGCCGACTCCCGATCGTCCGCCCGCCGGAACCGGTGCCCGCACCGGATCCGATCCGGTGCGGACATGCGTCGGGTGTCGGACCAAGGCGCAGGCCTGTGGTCTGTTGCGTGTCGCCGTGGTCGACGGGGTCCTCACCCCTGACCCCCGGCGGCGGCTACCGGGCCGGGGTGCCTGGCTGCACCTCGATCCGGAGTGCCTCGACCGCGCCGAGCGTCGCTCGGCGTTCCCGCGCGCGTTACGCGTGCCGGGTCCGCTGGACACCGCTGCGGTGCGGTCCCACCTCCAGGCCCACGGGGCACGGGAGACTCCCGCGCTCGACACACCAGGAAGCAAGGTCGACCCGTCATGAGCCAGTCGTGAAGATCGCACCATGAACGTGCTTCGACACTAGGTTCGAGGTCGAGCGGATCCTGCCGCCCGGCCTCCGGAATTAGAGGAGTGCAGTGGCAGGCAAGGCCCGTGTACACGAGCTCGCGAAAGAGCTCGGTCTCAGCAGTAAGCAGGTCCTGAGCAAGCTTCAGGAGCTGGGCGAGTACGTGAAGTCCCCGTCGTCGACCGTCGAGGCCCCGGTGGCGCGCAAGCTGCGCGACTCGGTCTCCGGCAACGGCAACAGCCGCCGTGGAATCCCCGGCGGCGGTGGCGCACGTCCGCGCCCGGCGTCCCCGGCCCCGTCCGGTGGCGCCCCCACGCCGGGTCCGCGTCCCGGCCCGCGTCCGGGTCCGCCCGCGCCGCGTCCGGCCGCAGCCGAGCCGGCCGCACCCGCGGAGTCGGCCCCGGCCGCCGCCGCGGCGAGCGACGCCCCCGCGCGTCCCGCCACGCCCGGACCTCGTCCGGGCCCGCGTCCCGGCCCGCGTCAGCAGCCGGCCGCCGCGGAGTCGGCCCCGGCCGCCCCGGCCGAGACCGAGCGTCCCGCCGCGCCGTCGCAGCCGTCGGGCGCCCCGCGTCCCGGCCCGCGTCGTCAGGAGGCGCCCGCGCAGCAGCAGCCCGCTGCCGCCGCGGCCGCCGAGGG
>MEGH01000023.1:0-99805 GCA_001725415.1 Pseudonocardia sp. SCN 73-27 | reverse complement strand
ACGGTCCCGCCGCGCCCGCAGGCGCCCAAGCCCGGCCCGCGTACCCCACGCGTCGGCAACAACCCGTTCGGTGTCGGCTCCGGCGCCCCGCCGCGTCCGGCCGCGCCGCGCCCCGGCCCGCCCCCGCAGCAGGGTGGCGGCCAGGCACCCGGCCAGGGCGGTCCCCGTCCCGGCGCTCCCGGTCAGGGCGGTCCGCGCCCCGGCCCGCGGCCCGGTGGTGAGGCCGGTCGTGGTGGGCCCCGCCCGCCGTCGCCCGGCAACATGCCGCCGCGCCCGAACCCGGGCATGATGCCCGCCCGTCCCGCCGCGCCGCGTCCCGGCGCGGGTGGTCGTGGCGGCCCCGGCGGCGGTCGTCCCGGTGGTCCGGGTGGCGGTCGTGGTGGCCCCGGTGGCGGCGGTCGTCCCGGTGGTGGCGGCGGTGGCTTCCGTCCCGGTGGCGGCGGTCCCGGTGGTGGCGGTGCCCCTGCCGGTGGTGGCTTCCGCGGTCGTCCCGGTGGCGGCGGTGGCGGTGCCCGTGGCCGCGGCGGTGCCGCGGGTGCGTTCGGTCGTCCCGGCGGTCCGGCCCGCAAGGGCCGCAAGTCGAAGCGGCAGAAGCGCCAGGAGTACGACGCCATGCAGGCCCCCTCGGTCGGCGGCGTCCGCCTTCCGAAGGGCTCGGGCGAGACGATCCGGCTGGCGCGCGGCGCCTCGCTGACCGACTTCGCCGACAAGATCAACGCCAACCCGGCGTCGCTGGTCCAGGTGCTGTTCCACCTGGGCGAGATGGTCACCGCCACGCAGTCGGTGTCCGACGAGGTGCTCGAGCTGCTCGGCACCGAGATGAACTACGTCGTCCAGGTCGTCAGCCCGGAGGAGGAGGACCGCGAGCTGCTCGACAGCTTCTCGATCTCCTACGGCGAGGACGAGGGCGACGAGGACGACCTCGAGGTCCGGCCGCCGGTCGTGACCGTCATGGGTCACGTCGACCACGGTAAGACCCGACTGCTGGACACGATCCGCAAGACCAACGTCATCGAGACCGAGGCCGGCGGCATCACCCAGCACATCGGCGCCTACCAGGTGGCCACGGAGCTGGAGGGCCACGAGCGGCTCATCACCTTCATCGACACCCCGGGTCACGAGGCGTTCACCGCCATGCGTGCCCGTGGTGCGAAGTCGACGGACATCGCGGTCATCGTGGTCGCGGCCGACGACGGCGTGATGCCGCAGACGGTGGAGGCGATCAACCACGCCCAGGCGGCCGACGTGCCGATCGTGGTCGCGGTGAACAAGATCGACAAGGAGGGGGCCAACCCCGCCAAGATCCGCCAGCAGCTCACCGAGTACGGCCTGGTCGCCGAGGAGTACGGCGGCGACACGATGTTCGTCGACATCTCGGCGCGCCAGAACATCAACATCGAGCAGCTGCTCGAGGCGATCCTGCTCACCGCCGACGCGGCGCTCGACCTGCGCGCCAACCCGAACATGGACGCGCAGGGCGTCACGATCGAGGGTCACCTCGACCGTGGCCGCGGTCCCGTCGCCACCGTGCTGGTCCAGCGCGGCACGCTGCGGGTCGGCGACTCGATCGTCGCGGGCGACGCCTCCGGACGCGTCCGGCGGATGGTCGACGAGTACGGCGAGGACATCGACGAGGCCTACCCGTCGCGTCCGGTCCAGGTCATCGGTCTGACGTCGGTCCCCGGCGCGGGCGACACGTTCCTCGTCGTCGACGAGGACCGGGTGGCCCGCCAGATCGCCGACCGGCGCCGCGCCCGTGAGCGCAACGCCGAGCTGGCCAGCCGCCGCAAGCGCGTCAGCCTCGAGGACCTCGACGCCGCGCTGAAGGAGACCAGCCAGCTCAACCTGATCATCAAGGGTGACAACTCGGGTACCGTCGAGGCCCTCGAGGACGCGCTCATGAAGATCGAGGTGGGCGACGAGGTCGAGCTCCGCGTCATCCACCGCGGCGTCGGCGGCATCACCGAGGGCGACATCAACCTCGCGATCGCCGACAACGTCATCGTCCTGGGCTTCAACGTCCGGGCCGAGGGCAAGGCGACCGAGCTGGCCAACCGCGAGGGCGTGGAGATCCGGTACTACACCGTGATCTACCAGGCCATCGAGGAGATCGAGGCCGCGCTCAAGGGCATGCTCAAGCCCGAGTTCGAGGAGGTCGAGCTGGGTCGCGCCGAGGTCCGCGAGGTCTTCAAGTCCTCGCGCGTCGGCACGATCGCCGGTTGTCTCGTGATGTCCGGCGAGATCCGCCGCAACGCCCGCGGGCGTCTGCTGCGCGACAACGTCGTCATCGCGGAGAACCTGCCGATCAGCTCGCTGCGGCGCTTCAAGGACGACGTGGTCGAGGTCCGCGAGGGCTTCGAGTGCGGTTTCACGCTCGGCAACTACAGCGACATCAAGGTCGGCGACGTCGTCGAGACCTTCGAGATGCGCGAGAAGCCGAGGGTCTGACCCGGTTCACCGGCGGCGGCTCCTCACGGGGCCGCCGCCGGTGCGGGTCGTACGCATGTACGTCGGAGCGCTGGAGCTCGACGTCCTGCTCGGGGACGTCCACTCGCTCAAGGAGAAGCGGTCGGTCGTGAGGCCGATCGTCGCCGAGCTGCGCCGTAGGTTCGAGGTCGCCGCCGCCGAGGCCGGCGACCAGGACCTGCACAGGCGGGCGCTGGTCGGGGTCGCGTGCGTCGCGGCCGACCACGCACATGTCGTGGAGGTGCTCGACCGCTGTGAGCGGCTCGTCGCGTCCCGACCCGAGATAGAGCTTCTCTCGGCCCGAACCCGCATCATGGGCCCGGAGGACTGAGGACCGACGCTGTAGGTCGCGCGCCCCGGCGCGCGGCACGACATGAGGAGAGCGGAGATGGTCGACCAGGCCCGCGCGCGGCGGCTCGCCAAGCGCATCTCCCAGATCGTCGCCGACGCGCTGGAACACGAGGTCAAGGACCCGCGGCTGGCGATGGTGACGATCACCGACGCCCGCGTGACCGGTGACCTGCGGGAGGCGACCGTCTTCTACACGGTGCTGGGCAGCAGCGTCGACGAGGACCCCGACACGGCGGGCGCCGCGGCCGCGCTGGCCAGCGCCGCCGGTGTGCTGCGGTCCAAGGTCGGGCAGCAGACCGGGATCCGGCACACCCCGAGCCTCGCGTTCGTCCTCGACGCGGTGCCCGACGAGGCGCGCCGCATGGAGGAGCTGCTCGCCCGCACCCGCGCGTCCGACGCCGAGGTGGCCCGGCTCGCCGCAGGCGCGCAGCCGGCGGGCGAGGCCGACCCGTACCGGGCGCCCCGCGCCGACGACGACGAGTCCTGATGACCGCCACGGCCCGACCGCCGTCCACGGACGTGGCCTCGGCCGTCTCGGCCGCAGCCGCGCTGCTGGCGCCCGCACGCGACGTCACGCTCGTCGCGCACGTGCAGCCCGACGCGGACTCCCTCGGGAGCGCGCTCGCGCTGGGTACCGTGCTGTCCCGGCGCGGTGCGCGGGTGCGGGTGTCGTTCGCGGCGCCCGCGCACGCGCCGGAGTCGCTGCGTCCGCTCGACGCGCTCGGCCTGCTGGTCCCGCCCGAGGCCGTGCCGGCCGAGCCGGAGCTGCTGGTCATGTGCGACACGGCCGCGCCGGAGCGGCTCGGTTCGCTGCTCGACCGGCTCGCCGCGGCCCGCGCGTCGGTGCTCATCGACCATCACGCGTCCAACCCCGGGTTCGGTGACGTCCGCATCCTCGATCCGGCGGCCGAGGCCACGGTCGTGCTCGTGCACCGGCTGCTCGCGGAGATGGGCGCGCCGATCGACACCGTCGTCGCCACCTGCCTGTACGCGGGTCTGGTCACCGACACCGTCGGCTTCCGCACCGCGGGCCCTGCGGCGCACCGGATGGCGGCCGACCTGCTGGAGGCGGGAGTCGACGTCGAGGCCGTGCTGCGGCCCATCAACGGCGACCACCCGTTCGGCTGGCTCGACGCCCTCGCCGGTGTCCTGCACGGCGCCACCCTCGACGCGTCGGCGGCCGGTGGGCGCGGGTTCGTCTCGGCCGTCGTGCCCGTGGAGGTGATGGAGCGCTATCGCGTCGAGGAGGTCGACGGGGTCGTCGACCTGCTGCGCACCACCTCGGAGGCCGACGTCGCCGCCGTCCTCAAGCAGGTCGGGCCGCGCCGGTGGTCGGTGTCGATGCGTTCGCGCACCGTCGACGTCGCCGCGGCGGCCGTCGGCCTGGGTGGCGGCGGGCACCCGCGCGCCGCCGGCGTGACCCTCGACGGCGGCCCGGACGAGGTCCTCGCCCGGCTGTGCGCTGCGCTGACCCCCGCGGGATGAGCGGGCCCGAACACCGCGTCCCTCCGCGCGAGATCGTCCGGCTGGCGCTGCCCGCGCTGCCGGTGCTGGCGGCCGAGCCGCTGTACGTGCTCGTCGACACCGCGGTGGTGGGCAGCCTCGGCGCGTTGCCGCTGGCCGGGCTCGCCGTCGCCGGGGTGATGTTCGCGCAGGTCACCAGCCAGCTGACGTTCCTGTCCTACGGCACGACGGCCCGCGCGGCCCGGCTGCACGGCGCCGGGCGGCGTTCCGCGGCCGTCGGCGAGGGCGTGCAGGCGACGTGGCTGGCGCTCGCCGTCGGCCTCGTCGTGCTCGTCGTGGGGCAGCTGGTGGCGGCGCCCGTGGCGGGCGTGCTCGGCGGGTCCGACGAGATCGCCGACGCCGCCGTGTCGTGGCTGCGGATCGCGCTGTTCGGGGCGCCGCTGGTGCTGGTCACGTTGGCGGGCAACGGATGGATGCGCGGCGTCCACGACACGGTCCGGCCGATGCGCTACGTCCTGGCCGGCAACGGGCTCTCCGCGGTCGCGTGCCCGATGCTGGTGCACGGCGTCGGCGGATGGGAGGGCTGGGGACTGGAGGGCTCGGCGGTCGCGAACGTCGGCGCGCAGGTCGTCGTCGCCGGGCTGTTCCTCGCCGCGCTGTTGCGGGAGAAGGCTGCCGCCCCCGCCGACGAACCGGTGGGGCTGCGCCCGCACTGGACGCTCATCCGGGCCCAGCTCGGCCTGGGCCGCGACCTGGTGCTGCGCAGCCTCGCCTTCCAGGCGTGCTTCCTGTCGGCGACGGCCGTCGCCGCCCGGTTCGGCGCCCCGTCGGTCGCGGCGCACCAGATCGTGCTGCAGCTGTGGGTGTTCCAGTCGCTCACCCTCGACGCCGTGGCGATCGCCGCGCAGGCGCTGATCGGGTCGGCGCTGGGCGCCGGGGGAGTGGACCGCGCCAAGGCGGTGGCGGGGCAGATCGCCCGCTACGGCACGGTCATCGGCTGCCTGTGCGGCGTCGTGTTCGCGGTGCTGTTCTTCGTGCTGCCCGGGGTGTTCACGCAGGACGCCGCAGTGCTGGCCGTCGTGCCGATCGCGTGGTGGTTCTTCGTGGCGCTGCAGCCCGTCGGCGGGCTCGTGTTCGCCCTCGACGGGGTGCTCCTCGGCGCCGGTGACGCCGCCTACCTGCGGACGACGACGCTGCTCTCGGCGGCGCTGGGGTTCCTGCCGCTGATCTGGCTGTCGCTGGTGTTCGGGTGGGGGCTCGCGGGCATCTGGGCCGGGCTGGCGCTGTTCATGCTCGGCCGGCTGGTGGCGGTGACGACGCGGACTCGTTCGGGCCGCTGGGCCGTCGCAGGCGCGGTCCGCCCCTGACCCGGCGGCCCCGGCGAGCGCTCCGAGGCCGCCCTCCGAACCGCCGATTTCGACACCAGACTGCCCCCGACCATGATCGAACCAGCCTGACGTCGAGCTCGGCGGGGTTCAGGGGCGCGGCAGGTGGACGCGCATGCACGTGCCCGGGGTGGCGTCGATGACGTCGACTGTGCCGCCGAGCCGCGTCACGACCCGCGCGACCAGTGCCAGCCCGATCCCGCGCGGACGCCCCGGCTCGGAACGCTTCGTCGACCAGCCCCGGGTGAACACCTCGGCGCGCGCCGACGACGGGATGCCGGGTCCGGTGTCGCGCACCTCGATCGTCCGGCCCGCGGCGTCGTCGGCGAGAGCGACCGCGATGCAGCGCTGCCCGGCCGGGACGGCGGCGACGGCGTCGAGGGCGTTGTCGAGCAGGTTCCCCAGGATCGTGAGCAGGTCGTCGGGCGCCCACGGACCGGGTTCGGTGTCGTCGTCGACGTGCAGGTCGACACCGCGGTCGGTGGCGGCCCAGCCCTTGTCGGCCAGCACCGCGGCGAGGACGGGGTCGCCGACGGCGACGTCGTCGACCGGGCCCCGCGCCCCGCGCACGGCGGCCGACCCGGCGTGCAGGGCGTCGTCGGTGCTGCCGAGCTGGACGAGCGTGAGGACCGTCTGCATGCGGTTGGCGAACTCGTGGGCCTGCCCCGCCATGGCCTCGGCGCGGCCGCGGGCGTCGTCGCGTTCGCGGACGGCAGCGGCCAGCTCGGTGCGGTCGCGCAGGGTCACGACGGCCGTCCCCGTGCCCGCGGCGGGACCGGCGGGGGTGCGGTTGACCAGCAGGACGCGTTCCCCGGCGAGGGCGAGCGCGTCGCGGACCTCGCCGTGCTGACCGACGATCTCGCGGACCGCCGGGTCGACGCCCAGCTCCGCCAGCCCCCGGCCCTCCAGCGGACCCGGCGGCAGCCCGAGCAGCGCCCGGGCCTCGGCGTTCACGACGACCACCCGCCCTCCGGGGTCGACGACGAGCAGCCCCTCCCGCACGGCGTGCAGCACGGCATCGTGGTGGGCATAGGCGGCGGCGATCTCCTCGGGCTCCAGGCCGAGGGTCTGCCGGCGCACCCGCCGCGCCAGCAGCCACGCGAGCACCGCGCCGAGCACGGCCGCGCCCGCGGCCGTCCCGATGATGGCGGGCAGCCAGGCGACGACCTGGTCGCCGATGCGCGTCGTCAGCTGGCCTACGGCCACGAGGCCGACGACCCGGCCGTCGCCCGCCCGGACCGGCACGACCGACCGCACCGACGGCCCCAGCGTGCCGACGTAGGTCTCGCTGACGGTCCCGCCCGCCGCGGCGGGGGCGATGGTGCCGATGTAGCGCTCGCCGATGCGGGCGGGGTCGGCATGGGAGAACCGGATCCCGTCGACGGTCATGACCACGACGAACGCGGTGCCCGTCTGCAGCTGGATCTGCTGGGTGAGCGGCTGCAGCGTGGCGGACGGATCGGGGGCGGACAGTGCGGCGACGACCGCCGGATCGACGGCCGTAGCCCGTGCGGTGGCCAGGGTGAGGGCGGCGGCGCCGTCGTCGGCGGCCGCGCGGGCCCCCCACACGCCCAGCGCGGCCAGCCCGCCGACGGTGAGCAGCACCGTCACCACCTGGAGGACCAGGAGCTGGCGGACCAGCCGGGACCCGCGACGTCGGCGCATCGTCCGATCCTCGCAAGGGCCCCGGCCGGACGGTCAGCGTGTCCCGCTGCCGACCGCCGCCTTGTCCCCGGCGTCCCCGGCCTCGGCGGTGACCTTCTCGAGCGTGACCTCGTCCTCCTCGTCACGCGCCGCACCGCCGCCGTGGTGGTACTCCATGTCGGCGGCCACCAGCGACGGGTCGTCGAGCACGGCGCGCAGCCGGTCGCGGTCGAGCTCGTTCTGCCAGCGGGCGATGACGAGCGTCGCGACCACGTTGCCGATGCAGTTGGTGACGGCGCGGCCCTCGCTCATGACGCGGTCGATGCCGATGATGACCGCGATGCCGATCGCGATGGCCTCGGGGGTGAAGAACTCCCCGCCGAAGGCCTGCAGCGACGCGGCCAGCGTGACCAGGCCGGCGCCGGTGATGCCGGCGGCACCCTTCGACGTCAGAACCATGAGCAGCGCGAGGCCGATCTGCGCGCCGATCGGCAGGGACTCGTTGCCCGCCTGGATGATGAACAGCGCACCCAGGGTCAGGTAGATGCAGGTGCCGTCGAGGTTGAACGAGTAACCGGTCGGGATGACCAGGCCGACGGTCTGGCGCGACGCGCCGGCCGACTCCAGCTTGGTGAGCAGCCGGGGCAGGACCGACTCCGACGACGAGGTGCCGAGGATGATCAGCAGCTCGTCCTTGATGAGCCGGATGACCTTGAGGATCGAGAACCCGGCCCACGCCGAGACCGCGCCGAGCACGACGAACACGAAGATCGCGCACGTCACCCAGAACGTCAGCATCAGGACGCCGAGGTTCTTCAGCGACGCCGACCCGAACATGGCGACCGTGTAGGCCATGCCGCCGAACGCGGCGAGCGGCGCCAGCCACATGATCAGCTTGATGATGCCGAAGATCACCTTCGACAGGGCCTCGACGCCGCCGACGAGCCGCTTGCGCAGCGGCGCGGCCAGCGCGCTGATCGCGCACGCCGTCAGGATCGCCAGCACCAGGACCTGCAGGACCTTGTTGTCGACGAACGGGCCCAGGAAGCTCTTGGGGAGCAGGTCGTTGGTGAGGAACGCGATGAACCCGGAGTCGGTCTGGCCCTGCTGGATCTGACCGGCCGCCTGGTCGAGCTGGGCCTGCGACGGCTCACCGGTGAAGCCCGCACCCGGCTTCACGACGTTGGCCGCGATCAGGCCGATCGTCAGCGCGACGATCGTCGCCAGCAGGAAGTAGCCCAGGGCCCGCAGCGCGAGGCCCCCGGCGCGGGCGAGGTTGCCCAGCGACGCGATGCCCACGATCACCGTGCAGAAGATGACCGGGCCGACGATCACCTTGATGAGCTGGATGAACGCGTCGGCGAGCCACTTGGTCTCCTTCGCCGCGGCCGGCGCGACGATGCCGAGGACGATCCCGGCGACGATGCCGACGATCACCCAGAACCACAGCTGTGTCCAGAAACGTCTGCGCGGTGGCGCCTGCGTCGCTGCTTCGGTCATGCCGTCCTCCTCGACGTCGTTGGCAGGAAGGTAGGAATGTGACGCGCACCATGTCGACGGCTGCGGTGTCATGATTGAGCAGTTCTTGAGGTTCGGCAGAACGGGACGTCCCCGGAGGAAGGCGGCGAAGGGTGCGGGCACTGCTCGTCGAGGACGACGAGGTCGCGGGTGACGCACTCCGGCGGGCCCTGGTGGGGGCCGGTTTCCGCGTCCGGCACGTGACCAGCGGCGCCGAGGCGCTCACGGCCGTCGGCGACGACGAGCCCGACGTCGTGCTGCTCGACATGGGCCTGCCCGACCGCGACGGCCTCGGGGTCTGCCGCGGCATCCGCGAGGTGTCGCGGGTGCCGATCATCGCCGTCACCGGGCGGGGAGCCGTCGAGGCGCGGGTGAGCGGGCTGCGCAGCGGCGCCGACGACTACATCGTGAAGCCGTTCCTGCTCGAGGAACTGTTGGCGCGCATCGACGCCGTGCTGCGCCGCAGCCGCGGGCTCGGGGTCGCGCCGGCGATCCGGGCCGGCGACGTCGAGATCGACCTGGCACGTCGCGAGGTGCTCGTCGACGGCGAGGTGGTGGCGTTGGCGCGCAAGGAGTTCGACCTGCTCGCCGCGCTCGCCCGCCGTGAGGGTGCGGTCGTCGACCGGGCCGCGCTCCTCGACGAGGTGTGGGGCGGTCCCGGCCCGGGCCTGGAACGCACCCTGGAGGCCCACGTCGCGACACTGCGCGCCAAGCTCGGCCGCCCGGACGCGGTGCGCACAGTGCGCGGGGTGGGGTACCGGCTCGACGTCTGAACGGCACCGGGAAGGATGGCCCGCCGTGCCGACTCCCGGACTCGTGATCGTCGACAAGCCCGCGGGGTTCACCTCGCACGACGTGGTGGCCCGGCTGCGCCGCATCCTGCGCACACGCAAGATCGGTCACGCCGGGACGCTCGATCCCATGGCGACGGGCGTGCTCGTCTGCGGGGTGGACCGCGGCACGAAGCTGCTCGGCCACCTCGCGCTCGACACCAAGGCCTACACCGCGACCATCCGCCTCGGCGCCTCGACCACCACCGACGACGCCGAGGGTGAAGCCACCGGGGGCGCCGATGCCTCGGCCGTCGCCGAGGACGCGATCCGGGCCGGGATGGCCGCGCTGACCGGCGCGATCGAGCAGGTCCCGAGCTCCGTCAGCGCCGTGAAGATCGACGGCAAGCGCGCCTACGCCCGCGTCCGGGCGGGGGAGGACGTCGTCATCCCGGCGCGGCCCGTCACGGTCTCGGAGTTCACCCTCGACGCGCTGCGCCGGGGTTCCCCCGAATCGGCGGCCGTCACCGATCTCGACGTCACCGTCTCCTGCTCCTCGGGCACCTACGTCCGGGCGCTGGCCCGTGACCTCGGCGCCGCACTCGGCGTCGGCGGGCACCTGACGGCGTTGCGCCGCACCATGGTCGGCCCGTTCACCCTCGACCACGCACGCACCCTCGAGGTCCTGGAGACCGACCCGGTGCTCTCGCTCGACCTCGACGCCGCTGTCGCCACCGCCTTCCCACGCCGCGACGCCGACGCCGACACGGCCACCGACCTCTCCCACGGCCGACCCCTGCCCGTCGCGGGCATCGACGGCACCTACGGCGTGTTCGCCCCCGACGGGCACGCGGTCGGTCTCGTCGCCGAACGCGACGGTGCCGCACGGCCCGTCGTCGTCCTGACCCCGGCCGGGAGCGGGCCCGCGCCGGACGGCCCGTAGGCTTCGGACCGTGCAGCGCTGGCGGGGCCTTGAAGCGGTGCCGACCGGCTGGGGCCGGAGTGTCGTGACGATCGGCATCTTCGACGGCGTCCACCGGGGACACCAGGAACTCATCGACCGTGCGGTCGCGCTCGGCCGTGAGCGCGGCCTGCCGACGGTGCTGGTCACCTTCGACCCGCACCCGTCGGAACTGGTGCGGCCGGGCAGTCATCCGGCGCGGCTCACCAGCCTCGCGCGGCGTGCCGACCTGATCGCCGGGCTCGGGGTCGACGCGTTCTGCGTGCTGCCCTTCACCGCCGAGCTGTCGCGGCGCTCGCCCGCCGAGTTCGTGCACGAGGTCCTCGTCGACCGGCTGCATGCCGCGGTGGTCGTCGTCGGCGACAACTTCACGTTCGGGCACAAGGCCGAGGGCGACGTCGCGATGCTCGCCGACCTGGGCCGCCGCTTCGGCTTCATCGTGGAGGGCCTGCGGTTGGTCAGCGACGACTCGGTGACCCTGTCGTCGACGTTCGTGCGGGCCTGCATCGACGCCGGCGACGTCGAGACCGCCGCCGCCGTGCTCGGCAGGCCGCACCGGATCGACGGCGTCGTCGTCCACGGCGACCGGCGTGGCCGCGAGCTCGGGTTCCCGACGGCCAACGTCGCCTCCCCGCCCTGGACGGCCCTGCCCGCCGACGGCGTCTACGCGGGGCGGTTCGTCATCGGGGAGCGGTCGCTGCCCGCGGCGGTGTCCGTCGGCACCAACCCGACGTTCTCGGGGCGGCAGCGCACCGTCGAGGCCTACGTCCTCGACGTCGACGAGGACTTCTACGGCCACGAGGTGTCGGTGGAGTTCACGCACCGGCTGCGCGGCATGGAGCGCTACGACGGCATCGAGGCACTGGTGGAGCAGATGCACCTCGACGTCACGCGGACGCGGGAGCTGCTGGGGGGCGCCTGACGGGTCCTGCGGAGTCCGCGTGGTTCCAGGCGGATGCCCCCGCAAGGCCGAGGGGGATGTCGATCCCGGGGTCGGATCGACGCCGACGAGAACGTCGCGGGGCTCCGGCTGGGGCCGCGCGGGCCGGCTGGAGACCCGTCAGGTGTCCCCCGAAGTCCCTGATCCGGGGGACTTGCCCGAAACGGCCACGAACCCGGCCTGCTGCTGCCAGCATCCGATCATGACCGACGAACGATCCGATGCCGAGCGCATCGCCGCCGCGCGGGAGCGGCAGCGCGAGCTCTACGGCGAGCCGGTGGGGGAGCGGGTCCGCCGGATCACCGGTGGGCTGGGTGTCACCCAGGGCCGGCTCGCCCGCGCGCTCGGGCTGAGCCCCGCGATGCTCAGCCAGCTGGTCAGCGGGCGACGGGTCAAGATCGGCGACCCGGCCGTGCTCGGCAGGCTCATGCTGCTCGACGCCCGCGTCCCGCCCACGCCGCCCTCGAAGACGGCCGCCGACGCCCTGCTCGCCGACGTCGGTGCGGCGCGGCCGTCGTGGTCGGCCTCGAATCCCTCCGGCGGCACCGATGCAGGCGTCGGCCCCGGCCCCGGCGTGGGCCCGGGTGTCGGCCCCGGCGTGGGCCCCGGCGTCGGCAAGGCCGGCGCGTGCGGGACCGCCGGCCGGGTCGGTGGTCGCCGGACCGGATCGGCGCGCACCGCGCCCCCGGAGGGCGGCCGGGTCATCCCGTTGCGGCCGGCCCAGGCTCCTCCCGGCGACGGTGACGTTGCGGTCGCCGTCGTCCCCGCGGGGATCGGCATCATGGCGGCCGGACCGCGACACGTCGCCGCCGACGCGCTGCGCTCCGTCACCGGGGCGGCCCGGCTCGTCGCCGCCGCGGCACTGCTCGACCCGGCCTTCCCGGAGCTGGCCGACGTCCTGCGCATCGCGGCGGTGCAGCCCCGCTGACCAGCACGCACGTGCTCCGGGGCCGGTGGCCCGCGGGAGTGGGGCCGGGGGCAGCGGAACCGCCTGCACTGGTAACCTTGCTCCTCGGGTACGGCTGTGGTTCGTGGCGGCCGACCCGGACCTCCCCGCCGCCGGTCGTCTCCGACCGGGCGAGCACCCTCACGGACAGAACACCGAGGAGTACCACCCGTGGCTCTCGCCGCAGCAGAGAAGAAGACCATCCTCGACGCCTACGGCGTGCACGAGGGTGACACCGGTTCGCCCGAGGCGCAGGTCGCGCTGCTGACCAAGCGGATCAGCGACCTGACCGAGCACCTCAAGCAGCACAAGCACGACCACCACTCCCGTCGCGGCCTGCTGCTCATGGTCGGCCGTCGTCGCCGGCTGCTGAAGTACCTGGCGTCGGTCGACATCGCGCGCTACCGCTCGCTCATCGAGCGCCTGGGTCTGCGCCGCTGACCCATCCCCCGCCCGGGGCCCCACGGGTCCCGGGCGGACCGGCGGTCCTCACCGACCGCCCCCACAACTGAACCCGTTGCGCACCCGCGCGACACGACAACGCACCACGCCATCGCGCCCAGGACGTATCCGCCGGTCCTCGGTAGTGGCTCCCGGACCCGCCCCGACCCGGTCGGAAGGCGTCCCCGGGCGCTTCGATCGAAGACCGGCTCCGCCGAGGATCGCCCGCGTCGTGGTGGCCAGGTGCCCCCTACGAGGAGACACCCCACTTCATGACCGATCCCATCACCGACGACGGCGTGCACGAGACCACCGCCGTCATCGACAACGGGTCCTTCGGGACCCGCACCGTCCGGTTCGAGACCGGCCGGCTCGCCCGGCAGGCCGCCGGCTCCGTCGTCGCCTACCTCGACGACGAGACCATGCTGCTGTCGGCCACCACGGCCTCGAAGCAGCCGAAGGACCAGTTCGACTTCTTCCCGCTGACGGTCGACGTCGAAGAGCGCATGTACGCGATCGGCAAGATCCCCGGCTCGTTCTTCCGCCGCGAGGGCCGCCCGGGTACCGACGCGATCCTCACCTGCCGCCTCATCGACCGGCCGCTGCGCCCGTCGTTCGTCGACGGCTTGCGCAACGAGATCCAGATCGTCGTCACGGTCCTGTCGCTCGACCCCAAGGACCCCTACGACGCGCTGGCCATCAACGCCGCCTCGGCGTCGACCCAGCTCGCCGGCCTGCCCTTCTCGGGCCCGATCGGCGGCGTCCGCGTCGCGCTGATCGACGGCCAGTGGGTCGCCTTCCCGCAGTGGGAGGACCTCGACCGCGCCGTGTTCGACATGGTCGTCGCGGGCCGCGTCGTCGGTGACGACGTCGCGATCATGATGGTGGAGGCCGAGGCCACCACCGAGACGGTCGAGCTCGTCGCCGGTGGCGCGCAGGCGCCCACCGAGCAGGTCGTCGCGCAGGGCCTGGAGGCGGCCAAGCCGTTCATCCGCAGCCTGTGCGTCGCGCAGCAGCAGCTGGCCGACGTCGCCGCCAAGCCCACCGGCTCGTTCCCGACGTTCCCGGCCTACCAGCCCGACGCGTTCGAGGCTGTCGAGGCTGCCGCGGGCGCCGACCTGGCTGCCGCGCTGACCATCGCCGGCAAGCAGGAGCGCGAGTCGAAGCTCGACGAGGTCAAGGCCGCCGTGCTGTCCTCGCTGGCCGAGAAGTTCGAGGGTCGCGAGAAGGAGCTCGGCGCCGCGTTCCGGTCGCTGAACAAGAAGCTCGTGCGCCGTCGCATCCTCACCGACCAGGTGCGCATCGACGGTCGTGGCCTCACCGACATCCGGCCGCTCTCGGCCGAGGTCGAGGTCGTCCCGCGGGCCCACGGCTCGGCGCTGTTCGAGCGCGGCGAGACCCAGATCATGGGTGTCACCACGCTGAACATGCTGCGCATGGAGCAGCAGATCGACTCGCTGGGGCCGGAGACGCACAAGCGCTACCTGCACCACTACAACTTCCCGCCGTACTCGACCGGTGAGACCGGCCGCGTCGGCTCGCCGAAGCGTCGCGAGATCGGCCACGGCGCCCTGGCCGAGCGGGCCCTGCTGCCCGTGCTGCCCACGCGCGAGGAGTTCCCCTACGCCATCCGTCAGGTGTCGGAGGCGCTGGGCTCCAACGGGTCCACCTCGATGGGCTCGGTCTGTGCGTCGACGATGTCGCTGCTCAATGCCGGTGTGCCGCTGAAGGCCGCCGTCGCGGGCATCGCGATGGGCCTCGTCTCCGACGAGGTCGACGGCAAGGCCACGTACGTGGCGCTGACCGACATCCTCGGTGCCGAGGACGCGTTCGGCGACATGGACTTCAAGGTCGCCGGCACCTCGGAGTTCGTCACCGCGCTGCAGCTCGACACCAAGCTCGACGGCATCCCGTCGGAGGTGCTCGCCGCCGCCCTGAACCAGGCGAAGGACGCGCGTCTGACGATCCTCGAGGTCCTCGGCGAGGCCATCGACGGCCCCGACGAGATGAGCACCTACGCGCCTCGCGTCACCGCGATCAAGGTCCCGGTCGACAAGATCGGCGAGGTCATCGGCCCGAAGGGCAAGATGATCAACTCGATCACCGAGCAGACCGGCGCGGACATCTCGATCGAGGACGACGGCACCATCTACGTCGGTGCGGCCGACGGCCCGTCCGCGGAGGCGGCGATCGGCATGATCAACGCCATCGCCAACCCGCAGCTGCCGAAGATCGGCGAGCGGTTCCTGGGCACGGTCGTCAAGACCGCCGCCTTCGGCGCCTTCGTCTCGCTGGTCCCCGGGAAGGACGGCCTCGTCCACATCTCGAAGCTGGGCAACGGCAAGCGCATCGGCAAGGTCGAGGACGTCGTCAAGGTGGGCGACAAGCTGCGCGTCGAGGTCACCGACATCGACAACCGCGGCAAGATCAGCCTCGTCCCGGTGCAGGAGGAGGCGGCGGCTGCCGCCGACGCTCCCGCCGAGGGTGAGCCCGTCGCCGCGGCCGCCGAGGCCGAGTGACGACAAGGGTTCGGACGCCGGGGGCGGGTGCGGATGCACCCGCCCCCGGCGTCTTGCGGTCGGAACTTCCCGGTGGCATCCGGCTCGTGACCGAGACCGTGCCCGGGGTCCGGTCGGTGTCGCTGGGCATCTGGATCGGCATCGGGTCGCGCGACGAGACGCCCGAGCAGGCGGGCGCCGCCCACTTCCTCGAGCACCTGCTGTTCAAGGGCACGCAGCGGCGCACCGCGTCGGGGATCGCGGAGGAGATCGACGCCGTCGGCGGCGAGCTCAACGCGTTCACCGCCAAGGAGCACACCTGCTACTACGCCCACGTCCTCGACACCGACGTGGCACTCGCGATCGACCTGCTGGCCGACGTCGTCACGGACGCCCGGCTCGCGCACGCCGACACCGAGCTCGAGCGCGGCGTCGTGCTCGAGGAGATCGCGATGCGCGACGACGACCCCGAGGACCTGCTCGGCGAGCTGTTCGACGAGGCCCTCTTCGGCGGCCATCCGCTGGGGCTGCCGATCGTCGGGTCCGAGGAGTCGATCCGCGGCATGAGCCGCGAGACGCTGCACGCGTTCTGGCGCAGCGAGTACACGACGCCGCGGATGGTCGTCGCCGCGGCGGGGAACCTGTCGCACGGTCATCTGGCCGACCTGGCCGGCGCGGCACTGTCGGCGGCGGCGGAGCGGACGGGCGACGGTGCGTCGCCGGTGCCGCCGCGGCGTGGCGGTACCCATCCGGCCGTGACCGGGTCCGTCGTCCTGCACGGCGACGACACCGAGCAGGCCCACCTGCTGCTCGGCGTCCCGGGCATCGACCGCCACGACCCCCGCAGGCGGGCCCTCGCGGTGCTCAACGCCGCGCTGGGCGGCGGGCTGTCGTCGCGGCTGTTCCAGCAGGTCCGCGAGCAGCGAGGGCTGGCGTACTCGGTGTACTCGTCGACGGCCTCCTACGCCGATGTCGGGAGCCTCTCGGTCTACGCCGGGTGCGCGCCGGAGCGGCTCGGCGAGGTCGCGGGCGTCGTGCGCGACGTCCTCACCGACGTCGCCGCCGACGGGCTCACCACGGCCGAGCTGGTCCGTGCGCAGGGTTCGCTGCGCGGGGGACTGGTCCTGGGCAGCGAGGACACGCCGTCGCGGATGAACCGGATCGGCCGCTCCGAGCTCGACCACGGCCGCCAGCGCAGCCTCGCCGAGAGCCTCGACGGCATCGCCGCGGTGACGGCCGACGAGGTCGCCGCCGTCGCCCGCGACCTGCTGTCGCAGCCCCTGACGGCGGCGGTGGTCGGCCCGTTCGACGACGTCGACGACCTCCCGGCCCCGCTGAAGGAGCTCCTGTGAGCGGACCGGGGTCCGGGCTGCGTCGTCGAGACGGCCTCGCCAGGTGGACGGACGCCGTGTCCGGAACGTGACGAGTGGGACCCTCTGTGAGTGGCAAGAGTCGCTATGGCGACTATTGCCACTCACAGTGTCGGTAGGGGGTTCCGTGACCGCATGGCTGGCAGGCGTGATCATCGCGATCGGGCTGGCCGGGATCGTCTCCCTCGTGCTACCCGGGTTGATCGTCGTGCTCGCGGGCGTGGCCGTCTGGGCGGTCCCGCGCGGCGACGCCGTCGGCTGGTGGGTGCTCGGCATCGCCGGGCTGCTGGTGATCATCGGGACCGTCGCCAAGTACCTGCTCCCCGGCCGCCGGCTCAAGGAGGCCGGCGTTCCCGGGTGGACGCTCATGGCAGGCGCCGGGCTGGGTGTCGTCGGATTCTTCGTCGTGCCGGTGGTCGGGCTGTTCCTCGGGTTCGTGCTCGGGGTGTGGCTCGCCGAGCTCGTCCGGCTCCCCGACCGCAGCCAGGCCTGGTCGTCGGCCAAGCATGCGCTGAAGGCCGTCGGATTCTCCATGATCATCGAGCTGGCCGCCGGTCTGCTCGCGACGGCGGCATGGATCGGCGGTCTCGTCGTGGGGTGACCTACGCTGCTCCGGTGACGAACGAGCTGATCCGGGTCGGAGTTCTGGGCGCGAAGGGCCGCATGGGGTCCGAGGTGTGCCGCACTGTCGAGGCGGCGCCCGACACCGAGCTGGTCGCCGCGCTCGACGACGGCGACGCGCTCACCGGCCTGGTCGACGCGGGCGCGCAGGTCGTCGTCGACTTCACCCAGCCCGGCGTCGTCATGGGCAACGTCGAGTTCTGTGTGCGCAACGGGATCGCCGCCGTCGTCGGCACCAGCGGTTTCGACGAGGCCCGCTTCGAGACGGTCCGCGGCTGGCTCGCCGACGCGCCGTCGGCATCCGTGCTCGTGGCGCCGAACTTCGGCGTCGGCGCGGTGCTGTCCATGGAGTTCGCGCGGCAGGCGGCCCGGTTCTTCGAGTCGGTCGAGATCATCGAGCTGCACCACGCCAACAAGGTCGACGCTCCCTCCGGCACCGCCGCGCGCACGGCCACACTGATCGCGCAGGCCCGCGCCGAGGCCGGCTCCGGGCCCGTCCCGGACGCCACCACCACCGCGCTCGACGGTGCCCGCGGCGCAGACGTCGACGGCATCCGCGTCCACTCCGTGCGGATGCCCGGCATGATCGCGCACCAGGAGGTCGTGCTCGGCAGCGCCGACGGCGAGATCCTGACGATCCGCCACGACTCGATGAACCGCACGTCGTTCATGCCGGGCGTGCTCCTCGGCATCCGTGAGGTCCGGTCGCGCCCGGGCCTGACGATCGGGCTCGAGCCGCTGCTGGGTCTCTGACGATCAGTCGCTCAGGGCCAGGTCGAGCGGCCCGGCGAGGCGGACCTCCCGGATCGCGCCATCGCCGGTGTCGAGGGTGCGGACGGCGCCGTCGGGCTCCCAGCCGGCCGTCGCGTAGAACCGCAGCGACGCGGCGTCGGCCTCCGGGACCCACGCCCGCCCGCGGTCGGCCCCGCGGTCGCGCAACGCCTTCGCCGCGTGCGCCAGCAGCCGGCCGCCGTGCCCGCGCCGCCCCCACCGGGGCTCGACGAGCAGCGTGCTGACCTCCGCGATCGACCCGCCCTCACCGCGGTAGCCCGCGGCGGCACAGAACCCGACCGTCCACTCACCCTCCGTCGCGACCAGGACGTGGAAGGTGTTGTCACCCGGTGCCCCGTCGGCGGCGGCCGCGACCGCGTCGGTCCACGCCTGCCGTGCCTCCGGGCCGGCCAGCTGCGCCATCGCCTCGTCGGGCACCAGACCGGCGTAGGCGGCCTGCCATGTCACCGACTGGATCCGGACGATCTCGTCGACGTCGGAGAGCTGTGCAGGGCGGACCGCGGCGATTGCCATGGCGCATGGATACCCGTCGCCTCGTCGCCCGATGAGTCCGGGGTCACCGGAATCGACCTCGCGCCTGACTGCTTCGCTATGGCAACGTCCGACCGGTGAGCAGTGTCGAGGCCGATCCCGCGACCGTGCAGCGGACCGACCGGCCGGGCGCCGCGTGGATCGCGATGGTCGTCGTCTACGTCGTGTGGGGGTCGACCTACCTCGGCAACCGGCTGGTCATCGCCCACGTCCCGCCCCTGCTCACCGGCGGTTTCCGATTCCTCGTCGGCGGCCTCGCCATGACCCTGCTGGTCCTCGCCTTCCGCGGACCGTCCGCGTTCCGGCTCACCCGGGCGCAGTTCCTCACCTGCGCGCTCACCGGGCTGCTGCTGCCCGCCTGGGGCAACGGGCTCGTGACGCTCGGGCAGGAGAACGTGTCGTCGGGCCTCGCGGCGCTGCTGATCGCGTCGGTACCGCTGTGGATCGTGGTGCTGCGCCGGGCCACCGGCGACCGGCCGCGGCCCGCGACGTTCCTCGGCGTCGCGATCGGCATCGTCGGGCTGGCCGTCCTGCTCCTCGCGGGCGCGTCGGAGGGGTCGGCAGGGGTGTCCGGGCACGCCTGGTGGGGGCCGTGGGTCGTGCTGCTGGCCGGGCTGGGCTGGGCCGTCGGCACTTTCTCTGCGACGAAGATGGCGACGCCGACCAACCCGCTCACCCTCGTCGCCGTCCAGATGACGATCGGTGGGCTGATCCTGCTGGCCGTCGGGTTCGGCAAGGGCGACCGGCTCGACGCCGGCTCGCTGCCCGCCGGCACCTGGTGGGCGTGGGTGTACATGGCGCTGATCGCATCCTGCCTCGGGTTCAGCGCGTTCGCCTACACGCTCAACCGGCTGCCGGTGTCGACGGTCGCGACCTATGCCTACGTCAACCCCGTCATCGCGGTGCTGCTCGGCGTCGTCGTCGTGGGGGAGCGGTTCACCCCGCTGCAGATCGTCGGCGGGCTGATCGTGGTCGCCGCGGTGGTGCTGGTCGTCGCGTCCGAACGACGACCTCCGGCGCCCGAGCCTGCACCGGAACTGTCGGACCGGGGTGACACCATCCGGGAGTGACCGAGATCGGTGCCGACGTCGCCCGCCGCACGGTGCTCGCTGCCCAGGGTTTTGCCGACGGGCGCCCTGCCGGCGCCGTGACGCGGCGGCACCTGCAGCGCGTCCTCGGCCGGCTGCACCTGCTGCAGCTCGACTCGGTCAACGTCGCGGTCCGTGCGCACTACATGCCGCTGTTCGCCCGCCTCGGCGCCTACCCGCGCGAGCTGGTCGACGATGCGGCCTGGTCGCACTCGGCCCGGCGCCCCCGGCTGCTCGCCGAGTACTGGGCGCACGAGGCGTGCCTGCTGCCCGTCGAGGACTGGCCGCTGCTGCTCTCGGGCGCCAAACGCCGCGGCTGGTGGAAGCACTACGGCCCGCTCGTCGAGCGCGAGCCGCAGCTGGTGGCCGATGTGCTGGCCGCCGTCAAGGAGCTCGGCCCCGTCGGTGCCGGGACGCTGGAGAACGCGCTCGGCGGCCGGTCCACGCCGCGCCCGCCCGGGGCCACCTGGTGGGACCGGTCCGACGTCAAACGCATCTGCGAGTACCTGTTCGGCGTCGGCGAGCTCACCACCGGCACCCGCGTCCACTTCCAGCGCCTCTACGACCTGCCCGAACGTGTCTTCCCGGCCGCCGTGCTCGGTGCCCCGCCCGTCGCGGACGACGAGGCGGCACGCCGGCTCGTCCGCAAGGCCGTCGCCGCGCTGGGCATCGCCACCGAACCCGAGCTGCGCGACTACTACCGCCTCGGGCCCGACCGCAACAGCCGCGCCCTCGCCGAGCTCGTGGACGCGGGCGAGGTCGAGCCCGTGAGTGTCCGCGGATGGAAGCGGCCGGCGTTCCGCGACCCCGCCGCCCGGGTGCCCCGGCAGGTCACCGGGCGCGCGCTGCTCTGCCCGTTCGACCCGTTGATCTGGGAACGCGCCCGCGCCGAACGCATCTTCGGGTTCCGCTACCGCATCGAGATCTACGTGCCCGAACCCAAGCGCGAGTTCGGCTACTACGTCTTCCCCTTCCTGCTCGACGGCAGGCTGGTGGCGCGCGTCGACCTCAAGTCCGACCGGGCCACCGGAACGCTGCGGGTCAAGGGTGCCTTCGTCGAACCGGGTGTCGACGAGCCCCGCGTCGCCGCCGAGCTCGCTGTCGAGCTGCGCCTCATGGCCGACTGGCTGGGCCTCGACGACCTCGTCGTCGGGGAGCGGGGCGCGCTGGCGCCGGCTCTCGACCGCGAGGTCCGCGCGCACCGACGCGGATCCCGGCCGCCGTCCTGATCCTGCCTCGGTTCGACAGGAGGCCCGTTTCCGGGTGCTCGGAGCCTGCATGGTGTCAACCGGCGGGTCGTCCCGACGCGCGAGAACCCGGTCGCTGCTCCCCCGAGAGCGACCGGGTCCCCGCCGGGGAGCCGGGCTCCCGCCCGGCTGCTGTCTCAGACGCCGGCGGTCGCCGCCCGCGTCACCACGACATCGCCCGTTCCGGCACGGCCGTGGATGCGCAACGCGGGAGCCTGCTGCGGGGCGACCCCGCCGACCTCCAGCTCGCTGCGCGCCCGGCCCGTCCCCGACGACAGGTCCAGCTCCGCCGCCACACCCGGGTGCACGCCGATCCGGATGCCGCCCGAGCCCGTCGTCAGGTCGAGCGAGCCCGCCACCGCGTCGGACACCCGGACCTCGCCCGACCCGGTGCGGACGCCCAGGTCGCCCGTCACCTCACCGAGCTCCACGTCGCCGCTGCCCGACTTCACCTGGCTCGGACCACCCAGCGACGCCACCGCGATCCGGCCCGACCCCGTACGCACCTTCGCGCGCCCCGACACCGGCCCGAGATCGACGTCGCCCGACCCGGTCGTGACGTCGACGTCGCCGCCCGTCTCCTCCAGCCGCACCTCGCCCGACCCGGTGCGCACCGCGCCCCAGCCGGCCCGGCCGGTCACCGAGACGTCACCAGCGCCCGTCCGGACGGCGTGCCGCGACGCCACCGGCGCCCGCACCGTCACCGCCAGCGGGATCATCCGCAACGGCATCTCCTGCGGCGAGCGCACCACCAGCCGGCGCGACGTCGCCGACCAGCGGATCTCCGTGGCCGCCACCGCCTGGGCGGCAAGCTCCTCGCTGCCGCCGTCGAACGACGGCATGCCCGCCGGGAACCCGCCCTGCATCCGGTCGAACCCGCCGCGGCTCGTCGCCGTGCCGATCCAGTTGACCAGGCCCGCGATGCCGTTGGTCCAGGTGTTGCCGCCCTGCGGCTCGTGGCGGACCTCGACCCACACCTCGGTGGTGTCGGACAGCTCGACGCGGACCGAGCCGATGTCGACGGTCAGCTCGAGCTCTGCAGGGCCGCTGGCCGACCAGCGTTCCTCACGGCCGAGCTGCAGCTCGTCGGACTCCTGGTCGTCGTCGATCGGGCTGCTCTTGCTCAGGTCCGGGACCTCGTTCTCGTCGCTCATCGCGTCACCCCTGCACCCAGCCGCGGACGCGGCGTCCGTCGTCGGGGCGGCCGCCGCGGCCACGACCCCCGCGGTCGCCGCGGTCGCCCCGGTCCCAGCCGCCGCGGTCCCAGCTGCCCCGGTCGACGTTGCCGCGGCCCCAGTCGTTGCGGCCCGACAGCGCGCCCTGCACCGCCTGGGCCACCCACGAGTTGAGCGAGACACCCTGCGCCGCTGCGGCCTGCTCGGCCTGGCCCTTGATCTGCTCGACGAGCCGCAACGTGATGCGGCTGATGTCGCCCGCGTCCGCGCCGGGCGGGGGCGGGGGTGGGGGCGCCGGCTCGGGCTCCGGCTCGTGCGCGTGGTCGTGCTCCTCGCCGGTGACGACGACCCGCACGTCGCGGCCGTCGAGGCGCACCTCGACGACCCGGTCGCCCAGCGACGCCGTGACCTCGGCGGCCAGGTCGGACAAGGCGTTCATGACGGCCAGCCGAGCGGCCGGCTCGATCGCCGCGCCGAGCAGGGCGGCCGTGCGCCGGGTCTGCTCGTCGCCGGCGGCCGCGGCGGAGGCAAGGTCCTCCCGCAGCTGCGCTACGTACTGACTGACATCCATGACACCACTATGGCGTCACGCTGATGTCATCGCAACAAATTCTGACAGCACCTGCTCGCCGGGGTCTCGGACGGGAGTGTCGGTGGGCCCGGTTACGCTGCCCGTATGCCGGAGATCGTGCGCCTGGGCGTCCAGCTCGTCGCGAAGACCCAGTTCTTCCCGCCGTCCGACGTCCCCTGGAGTACCGATGCCGACGGCGGGCAGGCGCTCGCCGAGTTCGCCGGTCGTGCCTGCTACCAGTCGTGGACCAAGCCCAACCCCGCCACCGCCACCAACGCGGGCTACCTGCGGCACATCCTCGAGGTCGGCCACCTCTCCGTGCTCGAGCACGGCACCGTCAGCTTCTACCTCACCGGCATCTCCCGGTCGCTCACCCACGAGCTGATCCGGCACCGCCACTTCTCCTACTCCCAGCTCTCGCAGCGCTACGTCCCCGAGCGCGACGCCGCGATGGTCGAGCCCGACGTCATCGGCGACGACCCCGAGCTGCACGCCATGTTCGAGAAGGCCGCGCAGGACGCCGTCCAGGCCTACACCGACCTGCTCGCCGGCCTCGAGAAGCGCTTCGCCGACGTCCCCAACGCCACGCTGCGGCGCAAGCAGGCCCGGCAGGCCGCCCGCGCGATCCTGCCCAACGCCACCGAGACCCGCATCGTCGTCACCGGCAACTACCGCGCCTGGCGGCACTTCATCGCCATGCGCGCCTCCGAGCACGCCGACGTCGAGATCCGCGAGCTGGCCGTCGAGTGCCTGCGCCAGCTGCAGCGCGAGGTCCCCAACGTGTTCAACGACTTCGAGATCCAGAAGCTCGACGACGGCTCCGAGATCGCCTCGAGCCCCTTCGTCACCGAGGGCTGACCCGCCGGAACGGGGCGAAAGCCGGACGGGCGCCCTGCGGCCGGACTGCCCACGTCCGGTCGCGGCAGCCGGCGCCCGACCACGCCGAGTTCGACATCAGGCCGGCGACGCGGGCTCGAAACCAGTCTGGGTCGGCGGGCGCGAGCGGGGTCAGATCGTCGGCCAGTGCTGCAGGAGCGTCGGGTCGCCCCCGGTGTGCAGGGACAGCAGGGGGCGGCGGCCCCAGACGGCGAGCAGGACGTCCTCGGCGGTGCCGCGGATCGTCGTGACGGGACCGGCCTCGGGCAGGTCGACCGACCGTCGGGCGCCGCGGTCGGTGAGCTCGACGGCGAGGGTGGCGGCGGTGGAGGGCACCATCCCGGCGGCGAGGCCCGTCGCGACGAAGACGTCGAAGAACTCGTCGACCCCGTCCGCGGCGACGTCGGCGTCGATGGGCGTGGGATCGGCGTCGCCGGCGGTCTCGGCGTCCCAGCGGTGGACGGCGAGCTCGTGGGCGGCGCGTCGTTGCCAGAAGGCGACGGTGTCGGGGGAGACGGCCCAGTTGGGGGCGGGTGCGTCGGGCGGGGTGGTGCGGAGGACGCCGACGAGGCGGGCGAGGTCGTCGTCCCAGGTCGCGTCGGCGTCGGCGGTGGTCACGGCGGGGAGCTCGCGGGCGGCCGAACCACCGGACAGGAGGTCGTTCACCCAGCGGGCGAAGGCGCAGACGTGGGCGAGGAGGTCGGCACCTGTCCAGTCGGGGCAGGAGCGCAGCCGCGCGGCGGGGTCGCGACGGACGGTGGCGGCGAGGCGGGCGCCGTCACGGCTGAGGGTGTCGATCTGCCGGTCGAGCCCGAAGGCGGGGGCGGCGTCATCCATGCGGTCCACCCAACCAACAGCCCGGGCGGTGCGCACGGCCCGGGACGGCTAGGTTCGGTGACCGTGAGCCTCGCGACCACTGAACGAGCGGCACTGTGCGACGAGCTGGACCGGTCGGGCCCGGACCGGCCGACGTTGTGCGACGGCTGGACGACACGTGACCTGTTGGCGCACCTGCTGGTGCGGGAGCGGCAGCCGTGGGCGGCGCCGGGGATCGTGGTGTCGGCGTTGGCGCCGATCACGGAACGGGCGATGCACGGCTACGCGGACACGCCGTGGCAGGAGATGATCGACGACCTGCGTGAGGGCCCGCCGGCGTGGTCGCCGTACAGAGTGGGGAAGGTGGACGAGTTCGCGAACGGCGCGGAGTTCTTCGTCCATCACGAGGACGTGCGCCGGGGTGAGCCGGGGTGGGAGCCGCGGCCGCCGGACGGCGTGCGCGACGAGGCGTTGTGGACGTTGCTGGGCCGGATGGGCCGGTTGTTGTTCCGGCGCAGCCCGGTGGGTGTGGTGGTGCGCCGGGGCGACGGCGCGGTGCAGGTGGTGCGGACGGGCCCGGGGATGGTGACGCTCGTCGGGGAGCCCGCGGAGCTGGTCCTGCACGCGTTCGGCCGGGAGGCATGCCGGGTGGAGTTGGAGGGTGCGGCGGCGGACCTGGACGGCTACCGGAAGTCGGGTCGCGGCCTCTGACGCAGCCGCCGTTGTGACCAGCGGCGCACGCAGCCGGTCGACGGCCCGGATCCGCACGCACGCAGGTACGGTCATGACCCATGACCCCAGCTCCGTCGCGGCCACCGGGCCGCCCTTTCGGCCAGGTGCTGACAGCGATGCTCACCCCGTTCGACTCGGACGGGGCGCTGGACCTGGCGAAAGCCGAGGAGCTGGCGTCGCACCTCGTCGACCTGGGCAACGACGGCCTGGTGGTCAACGGGACGACCGGTGAGGGTCCGACGACCTCGGACGAGGAGAAGTCGGAGCTGGTCCGCGCGGTGGTGAGCGCGGTCGGTGACCGGGCGGTCGTCGTCGCGGGCGCGGGCACGTACGACACCCGTCACAGCGTCCACCTGGCCCGGGAGGCGGAGAAGGCGGGCGCGCACGGCCTGCTGGTGGTGACGCCCTACTACTCGCGGCCGCCGCAGTCGGGGCTGATCGCGCACTTCACGACGGTCGCGGACGCCACCGAGCTGCCGGTGATGCTGTACGACATCCCGCCGCGCAGCGTCATCCCGATCGAGCTGGAGACGCTGCAGAAGCTGTCGGAGCACCCGCGGATCGTGGCGGTGAAGGACGCCCGCAACGACCTGCGCGTCGGCACCGAGGTGCTGGCCACGACGACGCTGGCCTACTACTCCGGCGACGACCCGGTGAACCTGCCGTGGCTGTCGGTGGGGGCGGTGGGCTTCGTGTCGGTGATCGGGCACGTGGTGGCCGACCGGCTGCGCGCGATGCTGCACGCCTACGAGGCCGGCGAGCACGACCGGGCCCGGGCGTTGCACTACGCGACGTTGCCGGTGATCCGGGCGATGGGCCGCGTCGGCGGGGTGGTGTTCGCGAAGACGGCGTTGAAGCTGCGCGGTATCGACGTGGGTGATCCGCGGCTGCCGCTGCCCCCGGCGACCGACGAGCAGGTCTCGGCGATCGTCGTCGACCTGACGGCGGCGGGGATCGCGCTCGACCCGGAGTCGGTGGGCGAGCAGACCCACCGCGGCTACGGCGCGCTCGGCGCCCGAGCAGCCGTCGATCTCGGTGCGGAGGTCGCATACCGGTGACGCGTCCTCCTGCCCGGTCGGACCGCCGGTCCGACCGCCGTTCCCGTTCGGGCCGCCGCGACCGTCCGACGGCGCCGCCGCCGGACGCGGAGAACACGGCCGAGCTGCCGATGCACCCGCCGGGCCCGCTGGCCGCGGGCGGTCTGCGGGTGTTCGCCCTGGGCGGCATCAGCGAGATCGGCCGCAACATGACGGTCCTCGAGTACGACGGGCGGCTGCTCGTCGTCGACTGCGGGGTGTTGTTCCCGGCCGAGGACTCGCCGGGTGTCGACCTGATCCTCCCGGACTTCCGGGCGATCGAGGAGCGCCTCGACGACATCGACGCCCTGGTGCTCACGCACGGGCACGAGGACCACATCGGTGCGGTGCCGTTCCTGCTGCGGCAGAAGCCGGACCTGCTGGTGGTGGGCTCGCGGTTCACGTTGGCGCTGGTGGCGGCCAAGTGCAAGGAGCACCGGCTGACGCCGCACCTGCTGGAGGTCGCGGAGGGTGCGCGGCTGCGGCACGGGCGCTGGGACTGCGAGTACTTCGCGGTCAACCACTCGATCCCGGACGCGCTGGCCGTCGCGGTGCGCACGCCGGCGGGGCTGCTGCTGCACACCGGTGACATCAAGCTCGACCAGCTGCCGCTCGACGGCCGGCTGACCGACCTGGCGGGGTTCTCGCGGCTGGGCGACGAGGGCGTCGACATGTTCCTGGTCGACTCCACGAACGCCGACGTGCCCGGGTTCGTGACGCCGGAGCGCGAGATCGGCCCGGTCATCGAGGGTGTGTTCCACCGGGCGTCGTCGCGGATCATCGTCGCCTGTTTCGCGAGCCACGTGCACCGGGTGCAGCAGGTGCTCGACGCGGCGGCCAAGCACGGGCGCCGGGTGTGCCTGGTGGGCCGGTCGATGGTGCGCAACATGGGCATCGCGGGCGAGCTGGACCTGCTGCAGATCCCCGACGGGCTGCTCGTCGACATCGACGAGGCGATGACGCTGCCCGACGACGAGCTCGTCCTGGTGTCGACGGGGTCGCAGGGTGAGCCGTTGTCGGCGTTGTCCCGCATGGCCCGGGGCGACCACCGGTCGGTGCGCATCCGGCCCGAGGACACGATCATCCTGGCCAGCTCGCTGATCCCGGGCAACGAGACCGCCGTGTTCGGTGTGATCAACGGCCTGACCCGGCTGGGCGCGACGGTGATCCACCAGGGCAACGCGAAGGTGCACGTGTCGGGGCACTCCCCGGCCGGTGAGCTGCTGTTCCTCTACAACGCGGTCCGCCCGTCCAACGTGATGCCGGTACACGGCGAGTGGCGGCACCTGCGCGCGAACGGGCGGCTGGCCGTCCAGACCGGTGTGCCCGAGGAGCGGGTGGTGCTGGCGGAGAACGGTGTGGTCGTCGACCTGGTCGACGGGATCGCGTCGATCTCGGGACGCGTCGAGGTGGGCCGGGTGTACGTCGACGGGCTGTCGGTGGGCGACATCGGCGAGAACACGCTGTCGGACCGGCTGACCCTGGGCGAGGGCGGTTTCATCCAGATCAGCGTCGCGGTCGACGCGCGGACGGGCCGCGCGGTGGCCCCGCCGACGGTGTCGGGCCGCGGGTTCTCCGACGACCCGAAGGCGCTCGACGTGGTGCTGCCGCTGATCGAGGACGAGCTGTCGCGCACGGAGAACGAGGGCATCACCGATCCGCACCGGATCGCGCAGGCGGTGCGCCGGGTCGTCGGCAAGTGGGTGGGGGAGACCTACCGGCGCCGCCCGATGATCGTGCCGACGGTCATCGCAGTGTGACGTACGCCGCCGGAGCCCCGTAGGGGGTTCCGGCGGTTCGCCGACACAACCGGCGGAACAGGCGTTGTGTATACCGTTGTCGCAGGTCGGACGGCATGACGACAACCGGGCAACCGGCTTAACAGCCGCGTTACCGGATCCCTCTGTCGGGTGACACGCGCACTCCTCACCGTTGTATGCATGACCGAGGCGAGGATGCACCCCCGAACGGTTCGCCGCTCGAGTGCCGCGCGTCGTGTCCGGGATCTGCTCCGGGCGGCGATCGTCCACGAGGAGTTCCCGGCCGGCGCGCTACCGGGCGAGACCGAGCTGATGCTGTCGTTCTCCGCGAGCCGGCAGGTCGTCCGCGATGCGCTGGCGATGCTGCGCGACGAGGGCCTCGTCAAGCGCGTCCAGGGCACGGGGACGTTCGCGGTGGCGTCGAAGGTGCGGCACAGCTTCACGCACCTGCACGGCCCGGAGCCCGAGCGGGAGCGCGTGTCGCACCGCATCCTGTCGGCGAGCTGCGAGGTCGCGGCGCCGCGGGTGGCGGAGCGGCTGGGCATCGAGCGCGGCGGGCAGGTCGGCGTCGTCGAGTACCTGACGGTGCTGGGCGACGAGCCGTACTACTGCGCGACGGCGTACGTGCCGACGGAGCTGCTCGCGGTGGTGGAGCGCGCCCGGACCGTCGACGAGTGGTACGCGCTGTACGAGATGGCGGGCTTCGAGTTCGGGGTGGCCGACCAGGCCGTCGAGGCGATCCTCGCCGATGAGCTGGTGGCCGAGCTGCTCGACGTCGCGCCGGGTGCGCCGCTGATGCTGTTCGAGCGGATGCTGCGCGACAGCTACGGACGCCCGCTGGAGTACGCGATCTCCCGCGTCCGTGGCGACCGGTTGACGTTGATGGCGCAGCTGCCGCGCCACGGGATGCTGCGGGCGTTCGGCCGCGGCGGCCCGGCACACCGGACGGTGCCCTTCGCCGCCCCGATCGACGACCGGGCGGGTGAGCACTGATGGCGAGCTACGTCGGCAAGCGGCTGCTGATGGCGATCCCGATCCTGTTCGGGGTCTCGATCGTCATCTTCATCACCATCAAGATCATCCCAGGTGACCCGGTCGCGTCCCTGCTGGGGCCGACGGGCTCGCCCGAGGCCCGCGCGGCCCTCACCGAGCGGCTCGGCCTGAACGACCCGTGGCCGGTGCAGTACGTGAAGTGGCTGGGCCACACGCTCACCGGCGACCTGGGGACGTCGATCGCGCGCCGCAGCGACGTCGCCCCGATGGTGCTGGACGCGCTCGCGAACACCCTGATCCTCAGCGCCGCCGCCGCGGTCATCGCGATCGTGCTGGGCGTCGCGGTAGGTGCGCTGACCGCGCTGCGCCGCACCGGCGTCCTGGCCCGGCTGGGCAATGCGTTGGCGTTGTTCTCGATCTCGGTGCCGCAGTACTCGATCGGTCTGCTGCTGATCATCTATCTGGCCGCCGGGGCGGGGTTGTTCCCGGTGAGCGGCATGTACGCCGCGAACGGTGGGGGCGGCTTCGTCGACCTGTTCAACCATCTGATCCTGCCGGCGGTCACAGCCGCGCTGGTTCCCGCGGGGATCATCGCGCGGATGTTCCGCTCGTCGGTGCTCGACGTGATGAGCATGGATTTCGTGGAGGCGCTGACCGCGCGGGGACTGTCGCACCGCCGCGTCATGCTCCACGCCTTCCACAACACCGTGCCGTCGCTGCTGACGGTCGCGGGCCTGCAGATCGGCTACCTGCTCGGTGGCGTCATCTTCGTCGAGGCGGTCTTCGCCTGGCCGGGGATCGGCCTGCTGGTCTACCAGTCGATCACTCAGCGCGACTTGCCGGTGATCCAGGCGGGTGTCCTCGTCTCGGCGCTGGCCTTCGTGATGCTCAACCTGGTCGTCGACGCCCTGCACGGGCTGGTCGACCCCCGAATCCGCGCCTGATCCCGCCCGAGTCGAGGAGTCCCCCGTGACCGCCACCATCGACGCCACCACGAGCGCTCTCCCGGAGAGCGCGGCGCCCCCGACCACCACCACGCGGCGCAGGCGCCGGATGACCGTGTCCGCCCGGATCGCCGCCGGCGTCGTCGGCCTGATCGTGCTGGTCGCGATCGTCGGGCCGTTCCTCGTCGGCGACCCGAACGCGGGCGACGCGGCGCGGCGGCTGCTGCCCGTCGGGACCGCCGGGCACATCCTGGGGACCGACGGCCAGGGCCGCGACGTGTTCGCCCGCATCGTCGACGGCACCCGGCTCTCGCTGCTCGCAGGCCTGGTCCCGGTGTTGTTCGCCGCGGTCGTCGGCACCGCGCTGGGGGTGACGGCGGGCCTCGCGGGCAAGTGGGGGCACCGCTCGATCATGCGGACGCTCGACGTCTTCTACGCCTTCCCCGCGGTGCTGCTGGCGATCGCGATCGCCGCGGCGCTGGGGTCGGGCATCTCCAACTCGATCATCGCGCTGGCGGTGATCCTGGTGCCGCCGGTCGCCCGCGTCGCAGAGACCGAGACCCGCCGGCTGGCCGACCTCGACTACATGGACGCGGCCCGGGCAAGCGGGGCGTCGCGGCTGGCGATCGCGACGCGGCAGGTGCTGCCCAACGTCGCGCCGCCGGTCGTCGTCTACTGCACCGCGCTGATCGGGCTGTCGATCGTCTACGCCGCGGGCCTGAGCTTCCTGGGCCTGGGCGTCTCGCCGCCGACGGCCGAGTGGGGGCTCATGGTCAGCGACCACACGCAGTACATCTACACGGCGCCGTTCCTGGCGGCGATCCCCGCGATCGCGATCCTGGTCGCGTCGGTGGCGTTCAACGTCCTCGGCGACGGCCTGCGCGACCTGCTCGACGTCCGATCGGAGGCCCGGGCGTGAGCACCTCGTCGGTAGCCCCTCTCCAGGTCACCAGCCTGACCACGACGTTCGTGTCCCGGCACCGCAGCGTCGACGTCGTCCGCGGCGTCTCGTTCACGCTGCGCCGTGGCGAGACGATGATGCTGCTGGGGGAGTCGGGCAGCGGGAAGTCGGTCACCGCCCGGTCGATCATGCAGCTCTACGGGGCGTCGGCGAAGCTCGGCGGCAGCGTCACGATGAACGGCATGGAGCTGCTCGGGATGTCCGGCTCGGAGCTGCGCAGCCTGCGCGGCGGCCAGGTCGCGCTCATCCCGCAGGACCCGACGGGTGCGCTGGACCCGTTGCGGCGCATCGGTGCGCAGCTCGTCGAGGTGCTCAACGTGCACGGTGTCGAGACGACGAAGCCGGCCGCGCGGCGCCGGGCGGAGGAGCTGCTGGCGATGGTCGGCATCCCCGACCCGAAGCGCGTCGCCGACAGCTACCCCCACCAGCTCTCGGGCGGCATGCGTCAGCGCGCGGTCATCGCGATCGCGGTCAGCTGCGACCCGCAGGTGCTCATCGCCGACGAGCCCACCACCGCACTCGACGTCACGGTGCAGGCCCAGATCCTGGAGCTGATCGTCGAGCTGCAGCAGCGGTCGGGCACTGCGGTCCTGATGGTCACCCACGACGTCGGCGTCGCCCGCGACTTCGGCGGCCGGATCGGCGTCATGTACGCGGGCAAGCTCGTCGAGGAGGGGCCGGCCGCGCAGGTGCTGGGCGACCCGAAGCACCCCTACACCGCGGGCCTGCTGGCCGCGCTGCCCACGCCGGGCGTCGAGCGCGGGCACCTGCGCTCGATCGTCGGGGCCCCCCCACCGGTCGGGGCCTTCCCGGCCGGTTGCGCGTTCGCGCCGCGGTGCCCGCAGGCGCGGCCGTCGTGCCACGAGCAGGACCCGCCGCTGGTCGACGTCGCGCCGGACCGGTCGGCGGCGTGCCCCGTCGTCAACACGACGGTGGGGGAGCGGGCCGCATGAGCGCGCTGCTGGAGGCCACCGGCCTGAACAAGACGTTCGGCAACGGCGTCCGCGCGGTCGCCGACGTCTCGCTCACCGTGAACCGCGGCGAGACGCTCGGCGTCGTCGGGGAGTCGGGCTGCGGCAAGTCGACGACCGGCAAGATCCTGCTCGGGCTGCTCGCGCCCGACTCCGGCGACGTCACGTTCGACGGCGAGTCGATCCCCGCGATGAACCGTACGCAGCTGCGCGCGCTGCGGGCCCGGCTGCAGGTCGTCCCGCAGAACCCGCAGACCTCGCTCAACCCGCGGCTCACCGTCCGCAGCTCGATCGAGTTCAACCTGCGCGCGCACGGCGTCGCCCGCGCCGAACGCGGACCGAGGGTGCTGGCGCTGCTCGACCGGGTCGGCCTCACCGCCGCGCAGAGCGAACGCTTCCCGCACGAGCTCTCCGGCGGCCAGCTGCAGCGCGTCGCGATCGCGCGGGCGCTGTCGACGTCGCCGGACCTCGTGGTGTGCGACGAGGCGGTGTCGGCGCTGGACAAGAGTGTCCAGGCGCAGGTGCTCAACCTGCTCGCCGACCTGCAGCACGAGACCGGCGTCGCGTTCCTGTTCATCTCCCACGACCTGGCCGTCGTCGAGCACATCTCCGACCGCGTCGCCGTCATGTATCTGGGCCGGGTCGTGGAGGTGGCGTCGGCGGAACGGCTGTGGGACGCCCCGCAGCACCCGTACACGACGGCGCTGCTCTCGGCGACGCCCGGCCAGGGCCGCGAGCGGATCGTCCTGCACGGCGAGCTGCCCAGCCCGGCCGACCCGCCGTCGGGATGCGGGTTCCGGACCCGCTGTCCGGTCGCCGAGGACGTCTGCGCGGGCGAGTGGCCCGCGCTCATCCCGGTGGCGCCCGCACACGCCGCGGCGTGCGTGCACGTGAAGACACCCGCCACCACGGGCTGAGCTCACCCCTTCTTTCCGACGGCAGCGGCGCCGCCGGGCGATGACCCCTGCCCCGAGAGGAACCCCTGTGTCCAGTACCAGTCCACCCCGCCGCAGACGACGGCTGCTGTCCACCGCGGCCACGGCCCTGCTGACGGCCCTGACCCTGGTCCTCACGGCGTGCGGCGGCAGCGCCACGTCGGGTGGGGGCGCGGGAGCGAACACTCTGGTCATCGGCATGACGGCGAGCGACATCCCCGTCCTCGACACCGGGCTCGCGCAGGGTCAGGGCTACGAGGGGCTGCGGTTCGTCGCCAACCAGCTCTTCGACGGCCTCACGAAGTTCGACCTGACCGACGGTTCGAAGATCCCGACGATCGAGCCGGACCTCGCCGAGTCGTGGACGCCCAACGCCGACCTGACGAGCTGGACGTTCAAGCTCCGCCCCGGCGTCACCTTCCACGACGGCACCCCGTGGAATGCCGACGCGGCCATCTTCAACCTGGGCCGCTACGCGGACAAGTCGAGCCCGCAGTTCTACCAGGAGCTCAACGCCCAGGGCGGACTCTCGATCGCGGGGATCAAGAACTTCTCCAAGGTCGACGACATGACCATCGTCATCAACACCAACGGGCCGTGGTCGTACCTGCCCGTCGACCTCGCGACCGTGTACTTCGGCAGCCCCACCGCGATCCAGGCCGAGGGCAACCAGGGGTTCGCGGAGAAGCCCGTCGGGACGGGGCCGTTCAAGTTCGAGTCCCTCGAACGTGGCCAGCGCCTGGTCATGACCAGGAACGAGACCTACTGGAACGGCGCGCCGAAGCTCGACAAGGTCATCCTGCGCCCCATCCCGGACCCCACTGCCCGCACCGCGGCGCTGCGCTCCGGCGAGGTCAACTGGATCGAGGTCCCGCCGCCGGACGACGTACCCAGCCTCGAGAGCCAGGGCTTCCAGGTGCTGACGAACTCCTACAACCACATCTGGCCGTGGGTCTACAACATGCGCAAGGCCCCGTTCGACAACGTCAAGGTCCGTGAGGCGCTGAACTGGGCGATCAACCGGCAGTCGCTGGTGGACAACATCCTCAAGGGCACCGCCGAGCCCGCGCTCGGCTACACCCCGAAGGCCGACGCGTCCTTCCGCCCGGAGAGCGAGGTCTACGGCTACGATCCGGCCAAGGCCAAGCAGATGCTCGCCGAGGCCGGCTACCCCGACGGCTTCACGATGACGCTGTCCTACCCGACGAGCGGGTCCGGGAACATGGTCCCGACCCCGATGAACACCGCGCTGCAGGCCGACCTGGCCGCGATCGGGGTGAAGGTCGAGCTCAAGCCCATCGAGTGGGCGGCGATGCTGAACGACTTCTTCGTCGGCAACATCCCCGACGACGCCGACGCCATGAACATCTCGCTGTCGTTCCAGCAGGAAGGCTTCTGGACGAGCTGGTTCGGCTCGCAGTCCTCGGCCAACGCGGGCAAGTACTCCAGCCCCGAGGTCGACGCCCTGCTGGCCAAGGCGCGCACGGTGCTCGACGACAAGGAACGTTCCGACGTCTACGCCCAGGTCGCGCAGGTGCTGGGCAAGGACTCGCCGTGGCTGGTCGTCGTGAACGACAAGAACCCGCGCGTCCTGTCGTCGAACGTCCAGGGCTTCGTGCAGCCGCAGTCGTGGTTCGCCGACCTCACGACGATCTCGGTCTCCGACTCGGGCTGAGCTCGGCCCGGGCCCGCCCTGTGAGTGGCAATGGTCGCTATAGCGACCATTGCCACTCACGAGGGCCCTTCCACTCCCGTTCCCACCCAGGAGGTTCCTCATGGCCATGCCGCGCAACAGGATCCGTGGCTTCGTCCGCCGTCCCACACCGGAGCAGGTCGCCGAGCTCGGCGCCGCCGAGTTCATGCACCTCACCCCGCGCGAGTCGGAGCAGTACGCCGACGTCCTCGACGGCATCCTCGCCGGGATGGACCGGCTCGACGAGCTGCACGCCCCGATGCCGCCGCTGACCCACACCGACCGCGACCCGGGCGCCCCGCCGTCGCACGCCGACGACCCCTTCCACGCATTCGTCCGGCGCTGCCGCATCACCGGTTCCGCCGAGGGCCCGCTCGCCGGGATGACGGTGGGCGTCAAGGACAACCTGGCCGTCGCGGGCATCCCGATCACCAACGCGTCGCGCAGCCTGAGCTACACCCCGACGACCGACGCGGTCGTCGTGTCCCGGCTGCTCGACGCGGGCGCGTCCATCACGGGCAAGACCAACCTCGACGACTTCTCGACGTCGGGCACGGGGGAGTCGTCCTGGTTCGGCCCGGCCCGCAACGCCGTCGATCCGTCGCGGTCGTCGGGAGGATCGTCGGGCGGGTCGGGATCGGCGGTCCGCTCCGGTGCCGTCGACCTCGCGATCGGTGTCGACGAGGGCGGCTCGGCGCGGATCCCGGCGGCGTTCAACGGTGTCGTCTCGATCAAGGGCACCCAGGGGCTCGTCCCGAGCCACGGTCTGACCTACATGGACCACACCATCGACTCGGTGTGCCCCATCGGGTCCACGGTCGAGCTGACCGCGCGGATGCTCGACGTGATGAGCGGCCACTCCGACCGGGACCCGCAGTGGGTCCGGGGCACTCCTTCACCGACCCGCGCGGCGGAAGTGTTGGGTGACGGCGTCGCCGGCATGACGATCGGTGTCGTCGCCGAGGGCACCGGCGAGGATCTGTGCGAACCCGGCGTGCTCGCCGCGTTCCGCGACTCCTGTTCGGCGCTGGAGGACGCGGGCGCGACCGTCGTCCCGGTGTCGATCCCGCTGTGGGCCGACGCGTGGGCGATCGAGACCGCGATGCTGATCCACCTCGGCTGGATGGGGGTGCAGGCCGACGGCGCCGGCTACTCCCACCTCGGCGAGGTCGACGTCGAGCGCACGCATGCGTTCGCGATGGTGCGCCGGCTCGAGGCCGACTCGTTCCCGCCGTTCTTCAAGGTGTGGCTGCTCGCGGGCCGCTACCTGCACGACAGCTACTTCTCGACGTACTTCGCCAAGGCCGCCAACCTCCGCCGCGCGCTCACCGCGGAGATCGACGTCGCCCTGCAGACGTGCGACCTGCTCGTCACGCCGACGACGCCGCAGGTCGCGCCGGTGCTGCTCGACCGCCCGGCCGAGGACCCGGAGATCCTGTCGCGGGGCACGACCATGGTCGCCAACACGTGCGTCACCAACCTGTCGGGGCACCCGTCGCTGGCCGTTCCCAGCGGCGTCGACCCGGCGACGGGGATGCCGGCGTCGATCCAGATCGTCGCGCCGCACTGGGAGGACGCACGCACCTTCCGCGCGGGGGCGGTCGTCGAGGCGGCGGTCGGAGTGATGCCGGGCACCGGCTCGCCTGCTGCTGTCGCGCAGGCGTGACCGCGAGCCCGCGGCGCACCTTCCACGCGCTCGTCGTCGTCGCCGGGATCGGGTTCGGGCTCACCGCGCCCTTCACGGCACTGCTGGTCGTCGGGCTCGGCGCCCGGCCCGAGTGGGCGGCGTACGTCGTCGCCTCGATGGGGCTGTCGCTGCTGCTCGTCGACTTCCTCGGCACCCGGTACGTGCCCCGGCTCGACTCCCGGATCGCGCTGACGGTCTCGATGCTCGTGTTCGGGATCGGGTCGCTGCTCTCGGCGGTCACGACGGACTGGGTCGTCGTCGGCCTGGCCCGGGTGCTGCAGGGGTTCGGCGGCGCGCTGTTCATGGGCGGCGGTGTCCAGGCGGCGGTCCGGCTGGCCCGCGCCCACCAGCGAGGCGGTGCCATCGGCTCGTTCAACGCCGCCTGGTTCGCGGGGATCGCGACGGGCCCGCTCGGCGGCGGGCTCGTCGTCGCCCTACGGCCGGGTGTCGACGGGCTGCGCCTGCTCTTCGGGGTGTGTGCCGCGGTCAACCTGCTCGGCGCCCTCGCCGCCTGGGTGTTCGCGCCCCGGCTGCGCTCGGCGGCGCGGCCACGGCTGGGCCTGCCCCGCGGACTGGGGGTGCGCGGGGCCCGGGCCTGGGCGTCGCTCGTGCTGTCCGGGATCGGCCAGGCCCTGCGGTCCGGGCTGGCGATGACGATCATCCCGCTGCTCGGCGAGGAGCTCGGGATGGCGTGGGTGCCGCTGGGCGTGGCGCTGTTCGCCCTCGCGATCACCGACGTCGCCGTCATGCACTACGGCGCCCGCTTCACCGACCGCCGCGGCCGCTTCGTGCCCCTCGCGCTCGCCCTGGCCTGGGGACTGCTCGCAACGGTCGCGCTCACCGCCGTCGCCGGGCCCGTCGGGTTCGGGCTCGGCGCCCTCGCGGCGGGAGTCGTCGTCGGCGCCACGTGGGTCATCCCCGCGGCGATGACGGTCGACCTCGCGCCCGACCCCGAGGCCGGGCTCGCCGCGTACCGCATCGCGAGCGACGTCGGGATGCTCGCCGGCGGCCTGCTCGCGGGCGTCGGCATCGCCGTCGGCGGCCTGCACGGCGCCCTGTGGGGGACCACAGGTCTGCTCGTGGTCGCTCTCGTCCTGTTGTTCACGGTCGGCGAGACCCGCCGGCCGGTCCTCGTATCGGAGGTAGTCGTGCCCCTGCCTGACCTCGACGGGTTCGCCGCGATCGCGGCGGCCCAGGACATCACCCTGGCGCCCGACCGGATCGCCCAGGCCCACGCCACCTACACCGGCTACCACCCGGACCTGATGCGGTTGCGCGCCCTGCCGTTGCCCTACACCGAACCCGTGACAGAACCGGCGACGGCGTCGGCGTGGATCGCGAACGGGGGCCGGTCGTGACCGGCGTCCTGTCTCGGAAATCGACGGATCTGGCCGACCTGACCGCCACGGAGTTGTTGGCTGCCTTCGCCGCCGGCGAGGCCACACCGAGCCAGGCCGTCGACGCCTGCCTGGCCCGGATCGCCGCCACCGACGACGCGCACAACGCCGTCCTGCTCCTGCTCGCCGACCAGGCGCGCGCCGCGGCAGCGGAGTCCGACGCCCGCTGGGCCGCCGGCACCGCCCGCCCGCTGGAGGGCGTCCCGTTCGGGCTCAAGGACATCGTCGCCACCGCGGGCATCACGACGACCGGCGGCTCGTCGCTCTACCGCGACTTCGTCCCCACCGAGGACGCCGCGCTCGCCGCCCGGCTCCACGAGGCCGGCGGCGTCCTGGTCGCCAAGCTCTCGACGTTCGAGTTCGCCTGCGGCGGCGCGGTCAACCGCACCTTCGGGCCCACCCGCAACCCGTGGGACCCGACCCGCACGACGGGTGGGTCGTCGTCCGGGTCCGGGGCAGCACTGGCGCTCGGCCAGGTGCCGCTCGCGATCGGCACCGACACCGGCGGCTCCATCCGCATCCCGGCGTCGTTCTGCGGGCTGACCGGGATCAAGGCCACCCACGGCCGCGTTCCGCGACACGGCGTCATGGGCCTGTCGTGGACGATGGACCACGCCGGGCCGATGGCGCGAAGCGTCGCCGACTGCGCACTGATGCTCGACGTCATCGCCGGGCCCGATCCGCGCGACCCGACGTCGATCCCACTGGAGGACACCCCGTTCGCCGCCGCGATCGGCCGCGACGTCACCGGCATGCGGGTCGCGAGGCCGCGCGGGTTCCTCGAGCAGGAGATGCACCCTGCCGTCGCGGCCGCGCACGAGACCGCGCTCGCCGAACTGGCCGCCACCGGCGTCGAGATCGTCGACGTCGAGCTGCCGACGTTCGACCTCGCCGCCGTCGCGAGCTGGTGGATCATCTACGCGGAGATGCTCTCGCTGCACGAGGAGCACGCCGACCTCATCGAGGACCGCGACGAGATGGGCGCCTCCCTGCTCGGCGCCGCGCCCTTCGTCAGCGCCGCCGACTACCTGCGGGCGCTGCGGCTGCGGCCGCTGTTCATGCGCGAGCTCGAGGACGCCATGGCGGGCTGCGACGCGCTCGTCACCCCGGCGATGACGTCGCTGCCGCCGCTGATCGCGCCGTCGATGACGTCCGACCTCGGCGGTCGTGAGGTGCCGTGGCTGGAGGCCGCGTGCCGCACCACCGTCCCGTTCAACCTCACCGGCAGCCCCGCCCTGGTGCTGCCGTCCGGCCTGGTCGACGGGCTGCCGGTGAGCATGCAACTCGTCGGACACCCGCGTGACGAGGCGACGCTCTTCGCCCTCGGCACCGCCTACCAGGCCGCAACCGACCACCACCTGCGCCGGCCGCCGGTCCTCGGCGCCGTTCACTGAGGAGAAGCAGATGTATCTCTCGATCACCGACGCCGCGGCCGCCTTGCGGTCCGGTGAGACCACCTCGGTCGAGCTCACCCGGGCCGGCTACGCCCTCGCCGACGCCCACGACGAGGCCCTCGGCGTCTACCTCCAGCGTTTCGACGAGACCGCTCTGGCCGCCGCCGCCAAGGCAGACGAGGAGCTCGCCGCGGGCGTCGACAAGGGCCCGCTGCACGGGATCCCGGTGGGCGTCAAGGACATCATCGCCACCGACGAGGGCGAGACCACCGCGCAGAGCCTCATCCTCGACCGCGACTGGGGGACCATGGGCGACGCGCCCGTCGTCGCCCGGCTGCGCGCCGCGGGCGCGGTGGTCACCGGGAAGCTCACGACGATGGAGTACGCCATCGGCATCCCGGACGTCGAGAAGCCGTTCCCGGTCCCGCGCAACCCGTGGAACACCGACCACTACCCGGGCGGCTCCAGCTCCGGCACCGGCAACGGCGTCGCCGCAGGCATGTTCCTCGGCGGGCTGGGCACCGACACCGGCGGCAGTATCCGCTACCCGGCTACCAGCTGCGGCATCACCGGGCTCAAGCAGACCTTCGGTCGCGTGCCCAAGTACGGCTGCGTCCCGCTGGGCTACAGCTACGACCACATCGGCCCGATGGCCCGCACCGCCGCCGACTGCGCCGCGATGCTCACCGTCCTCGCAGGTCACGATGCCCGCGACGCCTGTTCCGTCGACCGTCCCGTCGACGACTACGTCTCCGGGCTGACGGGGTCGCTGGAAGGCGTCCGGATCGGCGTCGACCCGCTGCTGACCGCGTCCGACCTGACCGACCCCGCGCTGGAGGAGGTCCTCGCCGCCGCGACGGCCGAGCTGACCGCCGCCGGCGCGACCGTCGTCCCGGTCGAGCTGCCGCTCTACAAGGAGCTGTCGTCGTCGACGATGATCGGCTTCCTCGGCGAGGCATACGCCTACCACCGCCCCGACCTACGGGAACGCTGGGCCGACTACGGCTCCGGCACCCGCATGGCCGTCGCCACCGGCGCACTGATCACCGCGGGCGACTTCGCCCAGGCCCAGCGCGTGCGCCGGGTCGGGCAGAAGCTCGTCGCCGAGCTGTTCACCCAGGTCGACCTCATCGTGACGCCGACGTCGGCGGGTGGGGCGCCCGCGCTGGAGAAGCTGACGTTCGAGCAGATCTCCGGGGCCGTGCACACCCCGTACTGGAACGCGACCGGCAACCCGGCCATGTCGGTGCCGATGGGCTACACCCGCGAGGGCCTGCCGCTGGGCATGCAGATCGTCGGGCGCCCGTTCGAGGAGGCCGCCGTCCTCGCCGCCGGGCACGCGTTCCAGCTGCGCACCGACTGGCACACCCACGTCCCGGCCATGGTCGGAAACGCCGTCGCGGCCTGACCCCACTGGTCGAAGGAGACACCATGAGCGCTGATCCCACGGTCGTCGTCCCCGCCCTGCTCTCCGCCGCCGGCCTGCAGCCGTCGACGGAGGAGGTCGCGGTGATGATCGCCGAGTACCCCGCCCGCGCCGAGCAGATCGAGGCCCTCTGGGCGGTCGAGGCCGCCCGCTACGAGGAGCCCTGCGTGATCTTCCGGGCCCTGCCGTAAACCCGCTGAGCGGCAATGGTCGCTGGGGCGACTATTGCCGCTCACGACCCAAGCAGTGCAACTCCGGCGACGACGAGCGCCGCCACCTTCACGACCTCCAGTGCGACATAGACGAGGTGCGCGTGGGAGCGGGGCGCGTCGGAGCCTGCGAGCGCTGCGTTCGACCGGCGCGTCAGCAGTGGCCGGACCGCGCCCAACTGCACGAGCAGCACAGCCACGGCCACCGCTCCGGCGACGGCGGCGAGGGTCGGCGGCGCCACGACAACGGCGGTCACCACGAGCCCGATCGCCAGCAGCGTCTCGACGGCGTTGAGCGCCTTGAACACCAGCCGCCCGATGCCCAGCCCGATCTTGACCGTGACGTCGGGCGCCCGGAACTTCAGCCTGACGGTCAGCCTGGGCGGGCGACGGTCGTCAGCAGGACCGCGGAGTCCTCGACGGCCCGCAGGTCGTGCTGCTCCGGCGGGATGACGAGCAGGTCGCCGGCGACCCCGGTGACCGGCCCGCCGCTCGTGCCGAGCTCGATGCGGCCGCGCAGCACGAGCAGCGTCGCCTCGCCGGGGTTGCCGTGCTCGGCGAGGCCGTGGCCCGCGGCGATGGCGAGCAGCGTCTGCCGCAGTGTGGCGTCGCTGCCACCGTGGACGGTGCGGGCGCTGCGGCCCGCGGACGCGCGGCGCGCCGCGGCGAGCTGCTCGTCGGCGAGGACGTCGAGGGAGATCGGGTCGGCGGCCACAGGGATCAGCCCGCCAGCAGCGCGACGCCGGCGACGACGAGCGCCGCGACCTTGACGATCTCGAACGCCACGTAGACGAGGTGCGCGTGGGAGCGGGGTGCGTCGGACCCGGCGCCGGCGAGCACGGCGTTCGACCTGCGGGTGAGCCGCGGCCGGACCGCGGCGAGCTGGATCAGCAGCACCGCCACGGCGACCGCTCCGGCGACAGCGGCCGTGGTCGGAGGCGCGACGATCACCGCGGTGACGACCAAGCCGGCGGCCAGGACCGTCTCGACGGCGTTGAGCGCCGTGAAGACCAGTCTCCCGATGCCCAGCCCGATCCTGATCGTGACGTCGGGCGCCCGGAACTTGAGCGGTGCCTCGAGGAACGAGATGGCCAGCACCATCCCGAGCCAGACGAAGGTGAGGGCGACGGCGACGGCCGGTGCTGCGGGCATCAGGCCAGGTCCTTCCGGTGTGAGAACGACAGGTGTGCGAGGCACTCGTCGGGGGCGGCGAACGGTTCGAGCCGCTCCACGGCGACGGGCACGTCCAGCGCCGCGGCCACCCCGCGCATGAGACCGAGGTGCAGGGAGCAGACGACGTCGGCGGCGTCGTGCACGACCTCGAGGAACGGGCAGTGCCGCAGGCCGATCGCGTCGTCGGCGAGCGGGGAGGGCCAGCGGGGGGCGAACCCGGCGTCGTCGAGCACCGCGACGAGCGCCGAGACGGAGCCGGCGGGTCCAGCCGAGCCGCTGTCGGTGGGCGGGTGCGGTGTGCCGGGGACGAGCTGCGCGCCCCAGCGGCGACCGGCCTCGGTCGCGGTCGCGACCGGGTCGGGTCCCGCGGCGACGGCGCCGGCGAGGGCACCGGCGAGCAGCGGGTAGTTGCGGGGGCCGGTGGGGTCCATGCCGGGGCGGGCCCGGTAGGCGAGGGGTGGGCGGCCGGGGCCCGTGGGAGGGGCGGCGACACGCTCGGCACGGCCGTCGGCGGCGAGGGCGTCGAGATGGAAGCGGACGGTGTTGGGGTGCACGTCGAGGCGCTGCGCGATGTCGGCGACACCGAGGGGCGTCCCGGCGGCACGCAGCAGCTCGAAGACCTCGCCGCGACGCCCGCTCACGGCGCGGCGGAGGGGCCGTCGGATGCGATCCGGATCGCCATGGCTCGATTTTACACAACGCTCGGTTGTATAAACCCGGCATGCCTCTCATCGAGCTCGACGTCCGGCCCCTGCGCAAGCCCGACAAGCACCCGACGATCTTCCGTGCGTTCGACGAACTGGCCGTGGGCGAGTCGTTCGTCCTCGTCAACAACCACGACCCCAGGCACCTGCGCGACGAGTTCGAGACCGACCATGCCGGCAGCTTCGGTTGGGAGTACCTCGAACGCGGCCCCGAGTGGCGGGTGCGCATCGAGCGGCTCGCGGAGACCTCGCTGCCCCGCATCGTGGGCGACGTGTCCCCGGCCGGCCCGGCCCGCGACGCCGAGGACACCCGGAACGCCGCCGGTGTCGAGTGGGCGCTGCGGATGCGCGAGCGGGACCTGGACTCCAACGTCGTGCGGCTGCGCGCGGGCGGACGCATCGACACCCATCGAGGCCCCGACCTCGACGTCCTCCTCGCCGTCCTCGACGGGACCGGGACGGTCACCACCGAGACCGGGACGGTCGAGCTGCACGCCGGCGCGCTGCTGTGGCTGCCCCGGCGGTCGCGACGGGCCTTCGACGCGGGCCCCGACGGCCTGCGCTACCTCACCGTGCACCGGCGGCGGGAGGCACTCGTGCTCGACCCGGCGCCGCCTCGGCCCGCGCGCTGAGGCGCAGCGCGGGCCGGCCCGGCGCCGTGACGGCCCGGGCCCGGCGAGCCGGTGCGGTCAGACCGTCACGTGGTCGCGCAGCGCCGCCTCCGGATCTGCGAGCTCTGACACGACGTTGACCTGCTCGAAGTAGTCGTACCAGCCGGCCCCGGCGACGAGGTCGCGCAGCAGGGTGACCTCGTCGGGTGACGGCATCCGCCAGACCGCGACCCAGCGGTGGCCGGTGCCGGTGTGCCCGTCGGGCTCGTCCTCGATCCTGCCCCAGCCGACGATCTCGACGCCGGCGGCGAGCAGCTGGCCGATCGCGGGCCCGACCTTGTCGAGGTAGGCCTGCCTCTCGTCGGCGCCGAGCGCGAGCCAGGCGGGCCGCGGCTTCCACAGCTCGATGAACGTGTGCATCTGCTACCTCCCTGTCCGACGGGGCCCGGACGGTACGCGTGCCCGAGATGGGATGGGAGGGCCGAAAGGTCCGCCACCGGGTGGGGGTGCGTCGGTCCCCGGTTCGGGGGTCCGGCCCGGTTACCGTGTCGGACATGGCAGGAGGAGCGTCGACCGGTGGTGCCCGCGGAACGACGCGGGCGGCCGCCGGGTCGGGACGTACATCCTCCGGCTCCTCGCGTTCCCGCAGCGGCTCGTCGTCCCGCGGCGGTTCGTCGCGTGGCGGTTCGTCGGCGCGCAGGCCCGCGGCGCGCAAGCCCGCTCCGGCGAAGAAGAGCCCCGACCTCATCGACAAGGGCATCGACGCGGTCGGTCGTGGCGTCGTCAAGCTGGGGAGGTCGGCCGGCAAGGCGGCCGGGCGGACCCGCGAGATCGACCCGGCGCACCGTCGCGACGGCCTGGGTGTCGGGTTCATCGTGCTGGCCGTCATCTCGGCGGCCGGGATCTGGTGGGGCGCGGGCGGCCCGGTCGGGCGCGGGTTCTCCGCCGCGGTCGGAGCCGTGTTCGGGACGCCGGGAGTGCTGCTGCCGCTGCTGCTGGTGGTCGTCGGCATCGTGCTGATGACCACGGAGGCCAACCCGGAGTCGCGGCCACGGGTCGCGGTGGGCACGTTGCTGATGGTCCTGGGCGTGCTCGGGTTGGTGCACCTGTTCTCGGGGTCGCCGACGGAGCCGGGCCAGTGGTCGGGCGCCGGTGGCGGGCTCGGGTACCTGGCGGGGACGCCGCTGGCCAGCGGGCTGAGCGCGTTCGTCGCCGTCCCGGTGCTGGTGCTGCTCACCGGCTACGGCTTCCTGGTCCTCACCGGGACGCCGGTGCGCGAGCTGCCCAACCGGGTGCGTCGTCTGATGGGCAAGCCGGTCGACGACGCCGAGGACGACGCCGACGAGGTCGAGGCCGGCGCCGCGGAGGAGGAGCAGCGCGACGACGAGCCCGCCCCGGCGCGGCTGCGGCGCCCGTCTCGTCGCCGGCAGAGCGCCGCGGACGCCTACCGCGAGGACGAGGCGCCGCCGGAACCGGAGGCTGTGTCCCGGGAGGCTGTGTCCCAGGAGGCGGAGGACGAGCCTGCGCCACCGAAGCGGGTGCCGCGCAAGCCGATCCGCGTCATCGAGCCCGCGTCGGAGCCCGACAACCCGCCCACGGGCGAGCAGATGTCGCTGGCGATCCGCGAGCCGATCGGCGAGACCGAGTACAAGCTCCCGCCACCGGACATGCTGCCCACCGGCCCGGTGCCGAAGACCCGCAGCAGTGCGAACGACGCCATGATCGAGGCGATCACCGGCGTGCTCGACCAGTTCAACGTCGACGCGCAGGTCACCGGCTTCACCCGCGGCCCGACGGTCACCCGCTACGAGATCGAGCTCGGCCCCGCGGTGAAGGTCGAGAAGATCACGCAGCTCACCCGCAACATCGCCTACGCCGTCGCCACCGACAACGTGCGACTGCTGGCGCCCATCCCGGGCAAGTCGGCCGTCGGCATCGAGGTGCCCAACACCGACCGCGAGATGGTCCGCCTCGGCGACGTGCTGCGCTCGGCCAACGCGCGCAACGAGCAGCACCCCATGGTCATCGGCCTCGGCAAGGACATCGAGGGCCACTTCCTCTGCGCGAACCTGGCGAAGATGCCGCACCTGCTGGTGGCGGGCTCCACGGGTTCCGGCAAGTCGAGCTTCGTCAACTCGATGCTCGTCTCGCTGCTCTCCCGGGCCACGCCCGAGGAGGTGCGCATGATCCTCATCGACCCGAAGATGGTCGAGCTGACGCCCTACGAGGGCATCCCGCACCTGATCACCCCCATCATCACCCAGCCCAAGAAGGCGGCCTCGGCGCTGACCTGGCTGGTGGAGGAGATGGAGCAGCGCTACCAGGACATGCAGGCCAACAAGGTCCGCCATGTCGACGACTTCAACCGCAAGGTCCGCTCCGGCGAGATCACGGCGCCGCTGGGGTCCGAGCGGGAGTACCGGCCCTACCCGTACATCCTGTGCATCGTCGACGAGCTGGCCGACCTCATGATGACGGCGCCGCGTGACGTCGAGGACGCGGTCGTGCGGATCACGCAGAAGGCGCGTGCTGCAGGCATCCATCTGGTGCTGGCGACGCAGCGGCCGTCGGTCGACGTCGTCACCGGCCTGATCAAGACGAACGTGCCGTCGCGGCTGGCGTTCGCGACGTCGTCGCTGACCGACAGCCGGGTCATCCTCGACCAGCCGGGCGCCGAGAAGCTGATCGGCATGGGCGACGGGCTGTACCTGCCGATGGGTGCGGGCAAGCCGGTCCGCATGCAGGGCGCCTACGTGTCCGACGAGGAGATCGCCGACGTCGTCGGGTTCACCAAGGACCAGGCGGAGCCCAGCTACACCGAGGGCGTCACCGCGCAGAAGGCGGGCGAGAAGAAGGAGATCGACGCCGACATCGGCGACGACCTCGAGCTGCTCGTGCAGGCCACCGAGCTGATCGTGACGTCGCAGTTCGGGTCGACGTCGATGCTGCAGCGCAAGCTCCGCGTCGGCTTCGCCAAGGCCGGTCGGCTCATGGACCTGCTGGAGACGCGTGGCGTCGTCGGCCCGTCCGAGGGCTCGAAGGCGCGCGACGTGCTGATCAAGCCCGACGAGCTGGAGAACGTCATCTGGCTGATGCGCGGCGGCGGCCCCGGCCCGGACGACGAGATCGACGAGTGAGATAACCCGTTCGGGTCCGGCCGTCACTCTCGGCTACTCTGCGTCGCCAATGTGTGGGATCTCGCACGATTCGACAGGTGAGTGACTACGCCTCGTGTCATCGTGGAGCCGGTCGCGCGGACACCGTCCGCCGTTTGGGCGAAAGGGTGTCGCATGTTCGGTTTCAAGCGCCGGGGGGCTGGATCCGGGCGCGGTGCGGCCCGCAGCGCGCTCATGCCGATCCCGCTCACCGGTGGGCTGCTCAGCGGCCAGATTCGTGACGAGGACGGCCGGCCCGTGCCGGGCGCCGAGATCTCGGTCTTCGACCGGTCCAACCGCCGCGTCGCCCACTCCGACAGCGACCCGTTCGGCTACTTCACCGCCGCCGTCGTCCCCGGCGACTACCGGGTCCGCGCCGAGTACGGCGGCTTCCAGAGCGTCGCCAACTCGGTCGAGGTCGAGTGGGGTCGCCACGCCGAGCTCGGCGACATCACGATGCTCCCCGACCCCAGTCTCGAACCGCCGGCGCCCGGCGTCTACGAGATCGACTCCGACCACTCCTCGGTCCGGTTCGTCGCCCGCCACATCGCACTGTCCAAGGTCTACGGCCGGTTCAACGACTTCCGCGGCACCGTGCACATCGAGGAGCCCTTCGAGGACTCGATGGTCGAGGTCGTGATCGACGCGGCGAGCGTCGACACCAACGTCGAGGCCCGCGACGCGCACCTGCGCTCGGCCGACTTCCTCGACGTCGAGCGCTTCCCGCAGCTGCGCTTCACCAGCACCCGCTTCACCCGCCGCACCGGCAACAACTGGCTGGTCGACGGCGAGCTGACGCTCCACGGCCTCACCAGCGACGTCCAGCTCGACACCATGTTCCTCGGCACCCAGGAGTGGAACGGCGTCCGCGCCGGGGTGCTGGCCACCACCGAGCTGCACCGCGAGCACTTCACCCTCAACTGGCAGCAGGTGCTCTCGCGTGGCGTGCCCGTCGTGGGCTCGACGATCGAGATCGAGCTCGACGTCCAGGCCGTCTACAAGGGCTGACGCGCCCCGGCGAAGTCGTGGTGCCGCCACGCCTCGTAGACCGCGACCGACACGGCGTTGGCGAGGTTCAGCGACCGCGACCCCGGTACCATCGGCAGCCGCACCCTGTGTGTGACCTGCGGTGAGTCCTGGACGTCGGCGGGCAGTCCCGTCGACTCCCGGCCGAACAGCAGCACGTCGCCCGGCTCGTAGCCGACCTCGGTGTGGTGGTCGGCGCCGGTCGTGGTGAAGGCGTGCACGCGGGCGGGCAGCAGCTCCGCCCAGGCGGCGTCGAGGTCGCGGTGCACCCGGACGTCGGCCAGCTCGTGGTAGTCGAGGCCCGCGCGGCGGACGTGGCGGGCGTCGAGGGAGAACCCGAGCGGCTCGACGAGGTGCAGCTGCGCGCCGGTGTTGGCCGCGAGCCGGATGATCGCCCCGGCGTTCTGCGGGATCTCGGGGGTCAGCAGCACGATCCGGAACACGGTCCGATCCTGGCCCCGCGGCGGCCGGGGCGCACACCCGGGGTGCGCGGCGCGACAGGCAGGGCTGCGCCCCTCGTGAGTGGCGTTATTGGCTATAGCCAATAACGCCGCTCACGGGCGCTCGCGCAACCACTCCGTCGCGGTCAGGCCGGCGAGGTCGCGGAAGTCGCGGGCCAGGTGCGGCTGGTCGGCGTAGCCGCAGGTGGCGGCCACGTCGGCGAGCGCGGGGCGGGGCGGGGAGCGCAGCAGGTCGCAGGCCCGTTCGAAGCGGATCACCCGGGCCGCGGTCTTCGGGCCGACGCCCAACTCCGCGGTGAACCGGTTCGCCAGGTGTCGACGGCTCCAGCCGACGTCACGGGCCAGTTCCTCGACGCGCGTCGTCCCACCGGAGGCGATCAGCAGGTCCCAGGCCCGGCCGACCTCCGGGGCCGGCTCGCCGCGGGGGGAGTCGGCCGCCAGCCGAGCCAGCGCGCCGTCGAGCAGCGCGAACCGGGCCGCCCAGGTCGGCGCCTCGGCCAGTCGCTCCAGCAGCCGGCCCGCCCGGGCACCGAGCAGCGCCCGCAGGTCGACGACGTCGCCCGCCAGCACCGCCGCGGGCGCCCCGAACAGCACCCGGGCACCGCGCCACGTCAGCCGCAGCTGGATGCCCGTCTGGGCGGGGCCCTGCGCCATCACGGCGGGCCGGTCGTGCAGGCCGGCGACCATCACGTCGAAACTGCCGGGCCCGTGCGCGGGGTCGGGTTTCTCCAGCACGTCGACGCTGCCGTCGAGACAGAACAGGAACGTCAGGTGCGCGCCCGGGACACCCTGGTGCGTGCCCGGCGGAGTGGCCGACATCCGGTAGCCGGAGCAGAGGTCGACGTAGGGACGCAGGGGAGGGGGCGGCCGCCGCCAGACCAGCTCGTCGCCCGCCACGACCGCAGGTTATTGCAGGTTGAGCAGCATCCGCACGTTGCCGAGGGTGTTCGGCTTGACGTGTGCCAGGTCGAGGAACTCGGCGACGCCGGTGTCGTAGGAGCGCAGCATCGCGGCGAACACCTCCTGCGAGACGGGGGTGCCGTCGATCTCGGCGAAGCCGTGCTTGCCGAAGAAGTGCTTCTCGAACGTCAGCACGAACAGCCGCCGCAGTCCCAGCTCGCGGGCGCCGTCGATGAGGGCCGCGACGATCGCGTGCCCGACGCCGCGCCCGAGCGTCGCCGGGTCGACGGCGACGGTGCGGATCTCGCCAAGGTCCTCCCACAGGACGTGCAGCGCCCCGCAGCCGACGACCTTCCCGTCGACCTCCGCGACCAGGAACTCCTGCACCGCCTCGTAGAGAGTGATGATCTCCTTGGCCAGCAGGACACGGCCCGCGTAGCCGTCCACGAGGGTCTTGATCATCGTCACGTCGGCGGTCCGGGCCCGCCGGACGAGCACGTCTGCCACGACGGGTCAGAATAGATCAATGGGCCCGGGATACCCTGTGGTACGTGCCGACGCCCCCACCACCCGAGTCCGCCCCTCGGCGTGCTGCCCTGCTGACCCTGGGCTGTGCCCGTAACGAGGTCGACTCCGAGGAGCTCGCGGGCCGCCTCGCCGGCAGCGGGTGGGAGCTCGTCGAGGCCGATCCGTCCAGCGGGGGCCCCACGCCCGACGTCATCGTGGTCAACACCTGCGGGTTCGTCGAGCAGGCCAAGAAGGACTCGATCGACACCGTCCTCTCGGCCTCCGACGTCGCCAAGGCCACCGGGGCCAAGGTCGTCGCGGTCGGCTGCCTGGCCGAGCGCTACGGCGCCGAGCTGGCCGAGAGTCTCCCGGAGGCCGACGCCGTGCTCGGCTTCGACGCCTACCCGGAGCTCGCCGAGCGTCTCGGCGACGTCCTGGGCGGGCACGCGCCTGCGCCGCACACGCCGGTCGACCGGCGCACGCTGCTGCCGCTCACGCCGGTGGCTCGCCCGTCGGCGGCCGTCGACGTGTCGGTGCCCGGCCACGAGTGGGTCCCCGACCTGTCGCGGGTCCGGCTCTCCGACGGGCCCGTCGCCAACCTCAAGCTCGCGTCGGGCTGCGATCGGCGCTGCGCGTTCTGCGCGATCCCGTCGTTCCGCGGCGCGTTCGTGTCCCGCCCGCCCGCCGACGTGATCGCCGAGGCCGCGTGGCTCGCCCAGCAGGGCGTCCGCGAGCTGGTGCTGGTCAGCGAGAACTCCACGTCGTACGGCAAGGACCTGCCCGGCGGCACCCGCGCCCTGGTCGACCTGCTGCCGAGGCTCGCGGCCGTCCCCGGCATCGACCGGGTCCGCGCCTCCTACCTGCAGCCCGCCGAGATGCGCCCCGACCTCGTCGAGACGATCGCGCGCACGCCCGGCATCGCACCCTACTTCGACCTGTCGTTCCAGCACGGCTCCGCCACCGTGCTGCGCCGGATGCGCCGCTTCGGCGGCCGCACCGACTTCCTCGAGCTGTGCGAGCGCATCCGCACCCTCGCGCCCGAGGCCGGCATCCGCAGCAACGTCATCGTCGGCTTCCCCGGCGAGACCGAGGACGACCTCGCCGAGCTCGAGGCCTTCCTCACCGGCGCGCGTCTCGACGCCGTCGGCGTCTTCGGCTACTCCGACGAGGAGGGCACCGAGGCCGAGGGCTACGACGGCAAGATCGACCCCGACGAGGTCCAGGCGCGGGTCTCGCGCATCTCCTCGCTGGTCGACGAGCTGGTCGTGCAGCGGGCCGAGGACCGCGTCGGCACCGAGGTCGTGGTGCTCGTCGAGCAGGCAGAGGACGACGACTTCGAGTGCACCGGCCGCGCTGCGCACCAGGCCCCGGAGGTCGACGGCGAGTGCGTGCTGGAGCGCGGGTCCGGCCTGGCGGCGGGCGAGCTGGTGCGGTGCGTGGTCGTCGACACCGAGGGCGCCGATCTCGTCGTGGCGCCGCGCGAGGTCATCCCGGGCGGGCGTGCCGGGCTGGTCGCGGCAGGGTCGTCGTGACGCGAGGCCGGCGATGAGCACGTCACCGGCGGACGCGTCGTCGCCGCCGGTGCTCAACATCGCCAACGTCCTCACCGTCGTCCGGCTGCTGCTCGTCCCTGTCTTCCTCGTCGTGCTGTTCGTCGACGACGGGCACTCCGTCGCGTGGCGGCTCGTCGCCGCGGGGGTGTTCGCCGTCGCCGCGATCACCGACCGGCTCGACGGGCAGCTCGCCCGCAGCCGCGGGCTGGTCACGGACTTCGGCGCGGTCGCCGACCCCATCGCCGACAAGGCCCTCACCGGCGCCGCCTGGGTCGGGCTGTCGCTGCTCGACCTGATGCCGTGGTGGGTGACGATCGTCATCATCGGCCGCGAGGTCGCGATCACGTTGCTGCGGTTCTGGGTGATCCGGCACGGCGTGATCGCCGCGAGCCGCGGGGGCAAGGCGAAGACGTTCGTGCAGAGCCTCGCGATCGGGCTGTACGTGCTGCCGTTGGAGGAGCTGCTCGGCCCGTCGGCCACCCTGACGGGCCTGCGCTGGGCCGTTCTCGGGCTCGCACTGGTCCTCACCGTCGCGACCGGCGTCGACTACGTCGTGCGCGCGATCAAGCTGCGTCGCGCCGCCCGCGCCGCGGTACACGACGAGGTGCCCTGAACCCGGGTTCCCCACCGGCGGCGACGTCCCTCGGCCGGGCGGTGTTCGCCCTCGGCGGACACGTCCGACCGGCCCGGCAGGCGACGCGGCACGCCCCCAGTCGGTACGGTGAGGCCACCGGGTCGTCCGCGACCCGGGCGCGGTTCCACAGGCCCGCCCGTTCGGGGCGACCGGCGGGGGTCGCGGCACGTGTGGACGAGGAGGGTCGCATGGCTGTGCTGCTGCGTGAGGCGATCGGCGGCAGCCTTCGGCGCGCCCGGACCGCCCGCCGCCGGACGCTGCGCGAGGTGTCCCGGCAGGCCCGGGTCAGCCTCGGCTACCTCTCCGAGGTCGAACGCGGCGTCAAGGAGGCGTCCAGCGAGCTGCTGGCGTCGATCTGCGAGGCGCTCGACATCTCGTTGCCCGACCTGTTGACCGCGGCGGCCGAGGAGATGGTCCAGTCGATGCGGCCGCAGATGATCGTGCCGATCGGCCAGCGCCACGCCGACCTTCGGATCGCGGGCTCCGCGTCCGCCGTCGTCAGCCCGCAGCCGGTCGCGGCCCCGGCCTCGCCGGTCGCGAGTGTCAGCGCCGCAGCCTGATCGTCGCAGCGTGACAGGCGCCGCCTGATCTTCCACCGGATCTCCGCGGGCGTGCGCCCCCGCACGGGTACCCGTCCGCCCGCAGCGGCGGGCCTGCCGGATTCGTGCTGGTGGTGTGCGTCGGCGCCCGGCCTCCGGGATGTCCCGGGATTCGGTAGCCTGGCCCCCGGGTCGCCCGGACGGCGGCCTCCGGACGATCCCCGATATCGTCGTCCCGCGCTGGCACATCGGTCGTGCGCGGTGCCACGATGGGGGCCGCAGCGCGCACCGGGGCAGATGTCCGGAACGGCGCGGTGACTGATCGGTGTCGCACTCGGAGGTAAGGCGGAGCAGATGGCCAACGGTTTCGCGAAGGCCTGGAACTACCTGATGGCGCTGTTCTCGTCGAAGGTCGACGAGTACGCCGACCCGAAGGTGCAGATCCAGCAGGCCATCGAGGACGCCCAGCGTCAGCATCAGGCTCTCTCGCAGCAGGCGGCGGCCGTCATCGGCAACCAGCGCCAGCTCGAGATGAAGCTCAATCGGCAGCTCGGGGAGATCGAGAAGCTGCAGGCGTCGGCGCGTCAGGCGCTCGTCCTGGCCGACCAGGCGCGGGCGAGCGGCGACGAGCAGAAGGCCGGGCAGTACGAGCAGTCCGCCCAGGCTTTCGCCACGCAGCTGGTCACGGCCGAGCAGTCGGTCGAGGACCTGAAGACGTTGCACGACCAGTCGATCGGCGCGGCGCAGCAGGCCAAGCAGGCCGTCGAGCGCAACTCGATGATGCTGCAGCAGAAGATCGCCGAGCGCACCAAGCTGCTCAGCCAGCTCGAGCAGGCCAAGATGCAGGAGCAGGCTGCGGCGTCGCTGCGGCAGATGAGCGAGCTCTCCGCGCCGGGCAACACCCCGTCGCTGGAGGAGGTCCGCGAGAAGATCGAGCGTCGCTACGCCAACGCCCTCGGGTCGGCGGAGCTCGCGCAGAACTCGGTGCAGGGCCGCATGCTCGAGGTCCAGCAGTCGACCGTGGACATGGCCGGGGCAAGCCGCCTCGAGCAGATCCGCGCGTCGCTGCACGGCACCCCGGTCGCAGGCGAGGTCACCTCGGGGCAGACCGCTCCGGCGCCGGCCCAGCCGCAGACGGGTCCGTCGATCCAGAAGCAGCCCGGCACCAACTGATCGGCATTTCCACGCAGCGCCCGCTCCGGTTCACCGGGGCGGGCGCTGTCGTGTGTCGTGCGGCTCAGTACCGTCGGGAGCCGGGGCCGGTGCGGCGGCGCGACGGGCGGGGCATCGGCGCCGGTGCAGGTCCGGGCTGGCAGTGCGGGCACCAGTACGCGATGCGCGCGTAGACGCCGTCGCCCTGGTTCGCCGTCAGGATCCGGGTGCCGCAGCGCCGGCACTCCCGCCCGCCGCGCTCGAACACCCAGTGCGCCTCGCCCATCCGTGTCGACCCCGTCGTCGTCTGCTCGGGTCGGTCGGCGTTGGCCAGCAACAGCTTGCGCGACAACGTGATCACCTCCGCCGGTTCGGCCAGGTCGCGGACCTTCGTCCACGGCGAGACGCCCAGCAGAAAACACGCCTCCGTCTTGTAGAGGTTGCCGACGCCGGCCATCACCCGCTGCTCCAGCAGCACCAGGCCCACCTCGTGGTCGGGCCGGGAGGTGAAGCGGCGCAACGCCTCCGCGGCCATCTCGTCGTCCCAGGCGGGGTCGAGGAGGTCGGGGCCGAGGTGGCCGACCAGCCGGTCCTCGTCGTCGGTGGGGAGCAGTTCGAGGTCGTGCAGCGCGAACCCCACCGCCACCCGTTCCTCGACGCCCAGCACCGCGCGGGCCTCGTGATCCGGTCGGCGCCAGCGCATCCCCGGCTTGTAGAGGTGCCAGGAGCCGTCCATCCGGAAGTGGCTGTGCAGGCTGGTGCCGTCGTCGAAGCGCGTGAAGAGATGCTTGCCGACGCTCTTCACTCCCGTGACGGTCAGCCCGGCCAGGTCGTACTCGGCCCAGCGGGGGTGGCGGAGCTCGCCGCGCAGCAGCAGCTTGCCGGCGAGGGCGGCGTGCAGCCGCTTCCCGGCGAGGAAGACGGTGTCGCCCTCGGGCACGCTCCGACGGTATCCCGCCACGCCGCCCCGCGCCTCCCGCCACCATTGGCGCGCAACCTCATTGCTGTTCCGCGACGGGAGAACAGCAATGAGGTTGCGCGCGAACCTCGCAGGTCAGCCCTCGTGAGCGGCTGAGGTCGCCATAGCGACCAGGCCGCGCACAGGGTCGGGTCAACCGATCGGTTGACCGGCTCATCCACCACGGACGGCGGGCAGGGCAGCCTCGCGTCCGATCCGCCGGCGCCGCCGTCGCGACACGCTTCATGCATGACGGTCATCGAGGTCAACGGCCTGCAGAAGCGCTACGGTGAGCATGTCGCCGTGGCCGACGTGTCCTTCGAGGTGCAGGAGGGGGAGATCTTCGGCGTGCTGGGCCCGAACGGGGCCGGCAAGACGACGACGGTCGAGTGCGTCGAGGGCCTGCGCGTCCCCGACGGCGGCACGATCCGGGTGCTGGGGCTCGACCCGCAGCACGACGTGGTCGCGCTGCGCCAGGTGCTCGGCGTGCAGCTGCAGGACAGCAAGCTGCCCGAGCGCATGACGGTCGCGGAGGCCGTCTCGCTGTACTCCACGTTCTACGACGACCCCGCCGACGGCGACGCGCTCGTCGACAGGCTGAACCTGGCGCGGCAGCGCGACACCCGGTTCGGGAACCTGTCGGGCGGGCAGCAGCAGCGGCTGGCGATCGTGCTGGCGCTGCTCGGCCGGCCCCGGGTCGCGGTGCTCGACGAGCTGACGACGGGGCTGGACCCGCAGTCGCGCAGGCACACCTGGGAGCTGGTCGAGCAGATCCGCGACGACGGCGTCACGGTCGTGCTGGTCACGCACTTCATGGAGGAGGCCGAGCGGCTCTGCGACCGGATCGCGCTCATCGACGCGGGGCGGGTCGTCGCCATCGACACCCCGTCCGGGCTGGTGGAGCGCACCCGGGCGCCGCAGGTGATCCGGTTCCGGCCGTCCGAGCCGGTCGACGAGGACATGCTGCGGGCGCTGCCCGAGGTCGGGTCCGTCGTCACGCACCGCGACGGCCGGGTCGAGATCACCGGCACCGGCGACGTCCTCGCCACCGTCACCACCGCACTCGCGCACGAGCGGATCATCGCCGCGGAGCTGCGCGTCACCCAGCCACGGCTCGACGACGCGTTCGTCGCGCTCACGGGGGAGGGGACCCGATGACCACCACCACCGTGCCGACCACCGCGCGCCGGCGCAGCCGCGGACCGTTCGCCGGGCTCGCCGCCCTGACGCTGTCGGAGTCGCGGCTGTTCGCCCGCGACCGGGTCGGCGCCTTCTTCACACTCGCCTTCCCGACGGTACTGCTCCTCGTGCTGGGGCTGATCCCGTCGTTCAAGGAGCCGCTCGCGCCGGGCGGGCCACGGCTGATCGACGTCTACACGCCGATCATCGTCGCCATGGTGCTGTCGACGTCGGCGGTGCAGGGGCTGCCCGCCGTGGTGGCGACCTACCGCGAGCAGGGTGTGCTGCGCCGCATGCGGACCACGCCGGTCCGCCCGCAGACGCTGCTGCTCGCGATCATGGCCACGATGATGGGCGTCACCCTGGTGTCGACGGTCCTCGTGCTGGTCGTGGCCCGGCTGGCGTTCGGGGTGCCGTTCCCGCAGTCGCCGCTCGCGTACCTGGTGGCGTTGCTGTTCACCGGCGCCGCCGTCTACGGGCTGGGGCTGCTGGTCGCGGCGGTCGCGCCGAGCGGGCGGGCCGGCAACGCCATCGGCACCGTGCTGTTCTTCCCGCTGATGTTCTTCGGCGGGCTGTGGCTGCCGCGTGACGTGATGCCCGAGGTACTGCGCGGGATCAGCGACGTCACCCCGCTCGGCGCGGGCGCCGGGTCGCTGCAGGCGGCGGCCGCGGGCGGGTGGCCGCAGCTGCTGCACCTGGTCGTCCTCGCGGGCTGGGCCGTGCTGACGGCGGCGCTCGCGACTAGGTTCTTCCGCTGGGAGTAGGGGGCGCGATGACGACGCGGGAGCAGGACCGTCTCGACGCCGTCGAGGAGCGGGTGGACAGCTTCATCGACCGCTTCGCCGCGCTCGTCGGCCTCGCGCTCGGCGCGATCCTCACGGCTGTCGCCCTCGGCGACGACCCGGGGACACTCGACTGGTCCTGGATCGGCACGCTCTGCGCGGTCGCGTTCGTCTGGATCGTGGTGCTGTCGGTCCGCAGACCCGTCCTCGCCCTCACCCCGTGGATCGGCGCGGTCTACGTGGTCGGGCTGCTGGTCCTCATGGCCGCGTTGACCTGGTTCTCGCCGTTCTTCGCATTCATGACGATCGGCGCCTACGGCCACGCCGCCTGCTACCTGTACGGGACGTGGCGGTGCCCGGCGATCGGCGTCGCCGCGGCGTGCGCCGCGTTCTCCCAGATGGGCGGGCGGCTGGCGCTGCCGTGGAGCCCCGGCTGGTGGTGGGCGTTGGCGGCGCTGATCCTGGGGAACTCGCTCATCGCGGGCGGGTTCGTCTGGTTCTCCACGATGAGCGCGCAGCAGACCGAACGTCGCAAGAAGATGATCGCCGAGCTCGAGACGGCGCTGGCGGAGAACGTGCAGCTCCACGCCCAGCTCGTCGCACAGGCCCGGCAGGCCGGTGTGCAGGACGAACGTACCCGGATGGCCCGGGAGATCCACGACACGATCGCCCAGGGCCTCACCGGGATCGTCACCCAGCTCGAGGCCGCCGACGCCGCCACCACCGACGCCGACGTCCGTGAACGGATGCGGATCGCCCGCGGCCTGGCCCGGGAGAGCCTCACCGAGGCCCGCCGCTCGGTCGACGCGCTGCGCCCCGAACCGCTGGAGGACGCGCAGCTGCCCGAGGCGCTGGGCGACCTCGTCGAGCGCTGGTCGGAGACCACCGGCATCCGGGTCCGCCGCGAGACCACGGGCGCGACCCGGCCACTGCTGCCCGACGTGGAGGTCGCGCTGTTCCGGGTGGCACAGGAGGCGCTGGCCAACGTCGCCAAGCATTCCGACGCGACGACCGTCGGCATCACGTTGTCCTACATGGACGACGTGGTGGTTCTCGACGTCCGCGACGACGGCCGCGGCTTCGACCCGCCCGACCGCGCCGGCGGTGGCTTCGGGCTGACGGCGATGGAGCAACGCGTGCACCGGGTGTCGGGCACGCTGACGGTGGAGAGCGCGCCCGGTGAAGGGACCGCGCTGAGCGCGAGCGTGCCGGCGATCCCGGCGGAGGTGACCCTGTGAATCCGCCCATCCGGATCCTGATCGTGGACGACCACCCCGTGGTCCGCGACGGGTTGCGCGGCGTGCTGTCCGCCGAACCGGATTTGGCCGTGGTCGGGGAGGCGGGCGACGGCGCCGAGGCGCTGGCGCGGGTCGCGGCGTCGGACGACCCCGTCGACGTCGTCCTCATGGACCTGCGGATGCCCGTCATGGGCGGCGTCGAGGCCATCAAGCAGCTGCGCCGCACCGGGTCCGGCCCACGCGTCCTCGTGCTGACGACGTTCGACACCGACCGCGACGTCCTGCCCGCCATCGAAGCCGGCGCCACCGGCTACCTGCTCAAGGACACCCCGCGCGAGGAGCTGCTGCGCGCCGTCCGCGCCGCCCACCGCGGCGAGGCCGTGCTCTCACCCGCGGTCGCCGGCCGGCTCATGGGTCAGGTCCGCAGCCCCGCCGAGGAGGCACTGTCGGCCCGCGAGCTGGAGGTGCTGCAGCTCGTCGCCGGCGGTGCCACCAACCGTGAGGCCGCCCGCAAGCTGTTCATCAGCGAGGCGACGATCAAGACCCACCTGCTCCACATCTACGCCAAGCTCGACGTCCGCGACCGTGCCAGCGCCGTGTCGGCCGCCTACCGGCGCGGACTGCTGACGACCTGACGCGCGCGGTGTCCGGTACCGTCGTCTGCGGTGAGGGGGTGACGATGCGCGGCGAGCCGATGGTGCAGGCACTCGTCCTGCTCGTCCTGGGCTACGCGCTGCTCGCCGGCGAGCCCGGCGTCGTCATCGGTGTCCTCGGTGCCGCCCTGTGGGCGTGGGGGATGGCGCGGCACGCGTCCGCCGTCCTGCGCGTCGCCGCCGCACCGCTGCACGCGGTCACCGCCCGCGCCCTGCGCCAGGCCCGGTCACGCAGTGCGCCACCGCGCCAGGACGACCCGGACGCCGCAGGGCACTCCCGGGCACGAGCCCCGTCGGGACCGCTCCCGGCGGTCTGACGCCTGCTCCACGGACCGACCGCCGGGACACCCGTGTCCCCCGTCCCTGGTCCTCCTGGAGTCCTTCCGTGTCCGTTCCCCGTGGTTCGCTGTGCTGAACTTCCTCTACTACCCCGTCTCCGCCGTCATGTGGTTCTGGCACCAGGCGTTCGCGCTGGTCCTGGGCCCGTCGAGCGGGTTCGCCTGGGCGTTGTCGGTCGTCTTCCTGGTACTGACGCTGCGCGCCGTCATGATCAAGCCGTTCCTGTCGCAGGTGCGGTCCGGGCGGCGGATGCGCGTCATCGCCCCGCAGCTCGCCGAGATCCGCAAACGCCACGCCGGCGACAAGCAGAAGATGGCCGAGGAGACCCAGAAGCTCCAGAAGGAGCACGGCGTCTCCATGATGGGCGGCTGCCTGCCGCTGCTCATCCAGATGCCGGTGTTCCTCGCGCTGCTGCACGTGCTGCGCTACTTCAACCGGCCCGGGCTGACGTTCGAGCAGAACGCCGCCATCGGCAACTACGTCTTCGGTCCCGACGAGGTGCGCTCCTTCCTGGAGGCGCGGCTCTTCGGGGCGCCGCTGTCGTCGTGGGTGCGGATGCCCCAGTCGCTGCTCGACTCCTTCGGCACGCACGTCGACCGCTGGGAGGTGATCGTCGTCGCGGTGCCGCTGATGCTGCTCGCGGCCGTCGCCACCCACATCACCGCGCGCAACTCGCAGCGCCAGCAGCTCGCCACGCAGACCGTGGTGCCCGAGCCCGGGACTCAGGCCGCGCAGATGGCCGGGTTCATGAAGCTGACGCCGTGGATCTTCCCGCTCGGCGTGATCCTCGGCGGGCTGTTCTTCACGTTCCCGATCGCGATCCTGCTGTACTGGCTGACCAACAACTGCTGGACGATGGTTCAGCAGCACCTCGTCCACAAGGCGATGGACCGCGAGGACGAACAACTCGCCGAGCAACGGGCCGCCGCCGCGGTGACGGCTGCGGACAGCGCGCCACGACCCGGGTCCAGGCCCGCGACGCCGACGCGCAAGCCCGGCGCCAAGCCCGTGCAGGCGGGTCCCCGTCGTGGTGGTCAGGCACAGGCGTCGTCGGGGGTCGGTGGGCCGCGCCGGCCGGCCGGGACGTCGGGGAAGGCGGCCGCGGGCCGTCGCAAGCCGGGTGCCCGCAAGGGTGGGCGGCACTGAGCTGCCGTTCGTCAGGGCCGGGGTCGTTCGTGCGGGGGCGGCGGCGGGTGGGCGCCGGCGGAAACGGTGTCGGGCATAGGGTCGACCCCGTGCCGGTGTCTGTGCGAGGTCCCGTCGGTCCCCGGCTGCGGCTGTTCCTCTGCGGGCTCGCCGCCGTCGCCGCGCTGACCGCCGGCTGCGCCCAGACGCCGCAGACCTCGTCGAACGCGGCCCAGGCCTCCCGCGACGCCTCTCCGACCGCGCAGCGCGCGGACGTCGTCGACAAGCTGACGGTGTTCGGCAAGGACGAGTGCGCCACCCAGGACGCCACGCGGGTCTACCCGCAGTGCGCGCGGTTCGTCCGGGAGGTCGCCAACGCGACCGTCGCCGCCCGCGCCGCTGCCCACGGCCCCGCCGAGCAGGCCGCGGTCACCGCGGCGGCGAACTCCGTCGACGGCGCGGTCGACCGGCTCACCAAGGGTGGCTGCCTGCTCCCACCCGGCCAGGGCCCGGCCCCGGACCCCGCGGTGTGCGGACCCGCGCTGGCCTCGCTGCAGGACGCCCTGCGCGCGCTGAGGTCGGCGTTCGGGTCCTGAGCACCGAACCCCGCCGAGTTCGACGCCACGCTGGTTCGATCATGGACGCGTCCAGGCTGATGTCGAACTCGGCGTGAACGGCCGTCAGGTGCGAGCCGCGTCCCGGTAGGCCGCGACGGCGTCGAAGTCGCTCACCGCGTCCGCGCTGATGACGTCCCCCGGTTCCTTCCCGAGCAGCACCTGCTTGATCGGCTTCTCCAGCTTCTTGCCCGTCAGGGTCCGCGGCACCGCGGGGACGGCCGCGATGTGGTCGGGTGCGTGCCGCGGCGACAGCTCCGCGCGCAGGGTGCCGCGGATCTTCTGGCGCAGCGCGTCGTCGAGCTCGGCGCCCTCGTCCAGCACCACGAACAGCACCAGGTTCCCCGACGTCGCGCCCGTGGCATCCTCCAGGTGCACGACGAGGCTGTCGTCGATCTCCGGCAGGTCCTCGACCACGGAGTAGAACTCCGCGGTGCCCAGCCGCACCCCGCCGCGGTTGAGCGTCGCGTCGGAGCGGCCCGTCACCACGAAGCTGCGGTACCGCGTGCGGATGACCCAGTCCCCATGGCGCCACACGCCGGGGTAGGTGTCGAAGTAGGCCTCGCGGTAGCGCTCGTCGCCCGGGTCGTCCCAGAACCGCACCGGCATCGACGGCATCGGCGCCCGCACCACCAGCTCGCCCAACTCGTCGACGATCTCCTTGCCGTCGGGGTCGAACGCGGTGACGTCGACGCCCAGGCACGGCCCGGCGATCTCGCCCCGGTACACCGGCTGCCACGGCCCGCCGCCGACGAACGCGCTGCACACGTCGGTGCCGCCGCTGATCGAGTTGATCAGGACGTCGTCGCCGAACTGCTCGGAGAGCCAGTCGAACGCCTCCGCGGGCAGTGGCGCACCCGTCACCCCGATCTGCCGCAGCGTCCCGGCGCTGCCGCCGAGCAGCTCGGTCGGGCGCACGCCCTGCGCGCGGCACGCCATCAGGTAGCCGGGGCTGGTCCCGAGCAGCGACGCCCCCGTCTCGGCGACGATCCGCCACTGCTCCTCGAGGTCCGGGTAGAGCGGGTTGCCGTCGAGCAGCACCAGTGAACCGCCGACGAGCATCGCCGAGATCGTGATGTTCCACATCGCCCAGGCCGTCGTCGTGAACCAGAGGGCCCGGTCGCCGGGGCGGGTGTCGAGATGCAGGGCGTGCAGCTTGAGGTGCTCGAGCAGGATGCCGCCGTGGGAGTGGACGATCACCTTGGGCAGGCCCGTCGTCCCCGACGAGAACAGCACGTAGAGCGGCTGATCGAACGGCACCGGGTCGAACTCGAGCGGGCCGGGCTCGGCGAGGAGATCGCCCCACGGCATCGCGTCCGGCACCTCGACCGGACCGAACGGCACCGCGACGACGTGCCGCACGCTCGGCAGGCCCGCCCGGATCGCCGCGACCTCCGTGCTCTTGTCGATCGCCTTGGCGCCGTGGGTGTATCCGCCGACGGTCAACAGCACCGTCGGCTCGACCTGCGCGAACCGGTCGACCACCGACCGTGACCCGAACTCCGGCGCGCACGACGCCCACGTCGCCCCCAGGCTCGCCGCCGCCAGGAACGCGACCAGCGCCTCGGGGATGTTGGGCAGGTAGGCGACGACGCGGTCGCCGGCCTGCACCCCCAGCCGCTGCAGCCCGGCTCGCGCCCGCCCGACCTGGTCGGCCAGCTCGGCGAACGTCAGCTCCACCGGGTCCCGGGTCTGGGAGCGGGCGATGATCGCGACGTCGTCGTCCGCGTCGCCGGACAGGGCGTGGCGCAGCATGTGACGCGCGTAGTTGACCCGCGAACCCGGGAACCACTGCGCCCCCGGCATCTCCGTCGAGCCCAGCACCTGCTCGTGGTCGCCGTCGACGGCGAAGTGGTCCCAGATCGACTCCCAGAAGTCCTCCGGCTCCGCGACGGACCACTCCCAGAGTGCGTCGTAGTCGTCGAAGCGCAGGTCCCGTTCCGCGGCGAGCCATCCGACGTAGCGACCGATCCCGGTCGTGTCGAGGACATCGGCGGCGGGACGCCGCATGACAGGACCCTGGGCGTCGTCGCGCATGGCCCGATCATCCGACGCGACGGTCCCCTTGTCATCCGAAGAGCGGGTCACCGCGCCCGCAGCACGACGGTGTCGAGCCCCGGGCACGTCGCGACCAGCGCACGGCCGTCCGGCGTCTCCGCGATCCCACCCGGGGTGCACCCCAGCGACACCGTCGTCGTCCGGGCCCGGGTCCGGACGTCGATCTCCGCGATGTCCGTCGCCGTCGTCCCGACCACGTACGCGCGCGCCCCGTCCGCCGACATCCGCAGCTCCGACGAGCCCTCGGCGGCGCCGAGCGTCGAGAGCAGCTCCGACGACCGCGGATCGACGACGTACAGCTCGCTGCGCACCGGGTCGAGCGCCAGCAACGTCGACCCGTCGGGGGTGACGGCGATCCGGATCGGGTTCCCTCTGGTCACGGCACTCATCGGGAGCCGGACCTCGCCCACCGCGACACCGTCGGGGCTGAGCACCGCGACGGTGCGGGTCGCCGCCAGCGCGACGTACACGTGCCCGCCCGCCGCGACGACGTCGCTCGGTGAGACACCCACCGGGCGCACCACCGCCGCCCCCGACGCCAGGTCCAGGACCGTCAGCGACCCGCCGCGACCGCTCGCGACGTAGGCCCGGGAGTCGTCGGGCGCGATCGCCACCGCGACGGGGTCGTCCGCGGAGATGCGGGCGACCACCGCCATCGACAGCAGGTCGATCTCCGTGACCGCGCCGGCCGAGCGGGAGAACGCGAACAGCCGGGTCCCGGCGTGGTCGGCGGCCAGGGAGTCGGTGAACGGGGCGTCGACGGGCAGCCGCTCCCGCCCGTTGCCCGTGTCGACGGCGCGGACCACCCCGTCGGCCTGGTCGACGACGTAGGCCGTGCCCCCGTCCGGCGACAACGCCAGGTCACCGGGGGAGTGGACGTCGAAGCTCCGGTTGCCGGACGGCGCGCCGCTGCACGCCGCCGCGGACAGGACTGCCAGGACGACCGCGAGCCACACCACGCACGTGCTCGACGGCCGGCGAGACATCCGACGCTCCCGGAACGCAGGTCGGCGCGGCGTCGCGCCGGGAACCCAGGATGCTGCGGCCGTCGCCGACCGGGCAACCGCCCAGTTCGACACCGGACTGCGTCGATCATGGTCCGGCGCAGTGTCCGGTCGAACTCGGCGGTCACGTCAGGCGCGCAGGCGCAGGCCCTTCGGCGTCACGCGGAATCCCGCCTCGGTGAGGACGTCCGTCAGGTCCGACGCGAGCGAGCCCACCCCGTCGGCCTTCTCCACCGCCAACGAGCCGAGCCAGCCCTCGTGCACCGCCCCGGCCAAGGCGTCGGCCCCGGCGCGGAGCTCCGTCCGGTCGTCGGTGAACGACAGCAACGACCGGCCGCCACGCTCCACGTACAGCGCGGGGGCCCCGTCGACGAGCACCACCAGCGCGCCCGCCTTGCGGCCGGGCCGGTGTGACGACTCGCCGACCGTCGACGGCCAGTCGAGCGCGGCGCCGTAGGGCTGGGCGGGATCGGCGGCGGCGAGCACGACGGCCGACGGGCCGGACGGTTCCTGCCGCCCACGTCCGGCACGACGGGTCATCCCCGGGCCGGTGGGGCCGTCGCCGAACTCGAGCTCGGCCGGCTCGTCCGGAGCGGACGGGGCTGCCGACCCGTCGGGACGCGACAGTGCCCGCAGCCGGTCGATCGCCCCCGGGACCGCGAACTGGGCGGCCCCGAGCCCGTCGACGACGTACCCGCGCCGGCACCGTCCCGAGTCCTCCATCGCGCGGAGCACCCGGTAGACGGCGGCGAACCCGCCCTTGCCGCGTTCGGTCGACAGCGCTCCGCGGGTGAGGACGCCGTGGCGTTCGAGGTGGCCGCCGACGGACGGCGGGCCGCCGCGCGTCGGCATCGCGGGCCGGCCCGCGCGGAGCTGGGCGTACCGGCCCCGGGGGGCCTGGCGGCGCTGCTTGTGCGCACCACCCCGGCCGCCGGACAGCTTGGCGCGCAACGGGCCCAGGGTGTCGTTGGTGAGCAGCCCCGCCCACACCAGGTCCCAGATCGCGGTGACGACGGCGTCGTCGGTGGGGGCCTGTTCGTCCTGGTCGAGCAGGGTACGGGAGGCGGCGCCGGCGAGGCCGCGGAAGAACAGCGCGGCGCCGGGGTGGGCGGGCAGCTCGGTGGCGTCGGGCGGCATGCCGAGCGCGCCCAGGATCGCCCGGTGCAGCGGGGTGGCCGCCACGTCGGGTTCGGGTTCGGGCAGCAGGAGGTCGGCGACGTCGGCGGGGGCCACGGCGAGCCAGCCGTCGGCACCGGCGAGGGTGCCGCACCCGGTCCAGGTGACCTCGCCCGCGGCTGTCAGCTCGTCGAGCAGCGCGGACCCGTAGCCGGGCAACCGGGCGGGCAGGATCAGCGACTCCAGCGCACTCGCCGGCAGCGGCGCCCCGGCCAGCTGCTCGACGACGCCCATGACGTCCTCGGGTCCGGGTGCGCCGCGGAAGCGGCCGCGCCGGCCCGGCGCCGCGGTCGCGGCCCTCACACCCTGCCAGGCCGGCAGGAACCGGCCGAGTGCCCGTTGTTCGACGGGCTCGACCTCGGACCGCAGCCGCGCGAGCGACGCCCGGCGCAGCCGGCGCAGGACCTCGGCGTCGCAGTACTCGATGCCCTCGGCGCCCGGGCGCAGCTCCCCGCGGACGAGCCGACCGGTGCCGGTGAGCCGGTCGAGCACCCCGGCGACGACCGCGACGCCCAGCCCGAACCGGGCCGCGACGTCGGCGGCCGGGAACGGGCCGTGCGAGCGGGCGTAGCGGATCACCAGGTCGCCCAAGGGGTCCGGGACGGGTTCGGTGAACGTCTCGGGCACGCCGACGGGCAGCGCGGCGCCCAGCGCGTCGCGGATTCGGCCCGCGTCCTCGATCGCGAGCCAGCGCTGCTCGCCGCCGATGCGGACGCGGATGGCGCGGCGCGCCGCCTCCAGCTCGGTGAGCCACGCGGCCTCCACGCCGCGGGCGGCAGCCTCCTCCTCGGTGAGGTCGCCCAGGAAGCGCAGCAGGTCGGCAGCGCCCTCGGCGTCGCGGGCGTGCCGGTCGTCGGCCGTGCGTTGCAGCGAGGCCTCGACCTCGGCGAGCACCTCCGGGTCGAGCAGCTCGCGGATGGCCTCCGACCCGAGCAACTCGGCGAGCAGCGTCGAGTCGAGCGACAGCGCCGCCGCCCGGCGTTCGGCCAGCGGGGCGTCGGCCTCGTAGAGGAACATCCCGACGTAGCCGAACAGCAGGCTGCGCGCGAACGGCGACGGCTGCGACGTCGCCACCTCGACGACCTTGACCTTGCGCGACCCGACGTCGCTCATCAGCTCACGCAGGCCCGGGAGGTCGTAGACGTCCTGCACGCACTCGCGCATCGCCTCGAGCGTGATCGGGAACTGCTCGTACTTGCCCGCGACCGACAACAGCTGCGCCGACTTCTGCCGCTGCTGCCACAACGGGCTGCGCCGCTTGGGGTCGCGGCGCGGCAGCAGCAACGCGCGGGCCGCGCACTCGCGGAACCGTGACGCGTACAGCGACGACCCGCCCAGCTCCCCGACGACGATCTGCTCCACCTCGGCCGGGTCGAGCAGCACGTCCTCGGCGGTGGGCACGACCTCGGAGCCGTTGTCGTCGACCGCGTCGGGCAGGCGCAGCACGATCCCGTCGTCGGCACCGGCGGCGCTGACCTCGACACCGCGGCGCTCCCGCATCCGGGCCGCGATGGCGAGCGCCCACGGCCCGTTGACCTGGGAGCCGAAGGGGGAGTGGACGACGAGGCGCCAGTCGCCCAGCTCGTCGCGGAAGCGTTCGACGAGGATCGTGCGGTCGGACGGGACGTGGCGGGTGGAGTCGCGCTGTTCGTGCAGGTAGGCCACGAGGTTGTCGATGGCCCACTCGTCGAGACCCGCTGCGGCGGCCCGCTCGCGTGCCTGTGCGTCGGGCAGGCCGGCCATCTCGCGGACGAACGCTCCCACTGCCCGGCCCAGTTCCAGGGGCCGGCCGATCGACTCGCCCTTCCAGAACGGCATCCGCGCCGGCTCCCCGGGCGCGGGCGTGACGATGACGCGGTCGTGGGTGATGTCCTCGACCCGCCAGCTCGACGTGCCGAGCAGGAACGTGTCGCCCACCCGCGACTCGTAGACCATCTCCTCGTCCAGCTCGCCGACGCGCGACCCGGCGCCGTCGGCACCCCCCGGCGTCATGACGGTGAACAGGCCGCGGTCGGGGATCGTGCCGCCGGAGGTGACGGCGAGGCGTTGCGCGCCGGGGCGTCCGGCCAGCTCGTCGGTGACGCGGTCCCAGGTGATGCGGGCGCGCAGCTCGCCGAACTCCTCCGACGGGTAGCGCCCGGACAGCATGTCGAGGACCGAGTGCAGCGCCGAGTCGGGCAGCGCCGCGAACGGCGCCGCCCGGCGGACGACGGCCGCGAGATCCGACAGCGTCCACGTCTCCATGGCGACCATGGCCACGATCTGCTGGGCCAGCACGTCGAGGGGGTTGCGGGGGTAGCGCATCGACTCGATCGCGCCGCTGGCCATCCGCTCGGCGACGACCGCGCACGACACGAGATCGCCGCGGTACTTGGGGAACACGACTCCGCGCGACACCGCGCCGACCTGGTGCCCGGCCCGGCCGACGCGCTGCAGCCCCGACGCGACGCTGGGCGGGGCCTCGACCTGGACGACGAGGTCGACCGCGCCCATGTCGATGCCCAGCTCCAGGCTGGACGTCGCGACCACGCAGGGCAGGAGCCCGCTCTTGAGCTCCTCCTCGACCTGGGTGCGCTGCTCGCGGGACATGGAGCCGTGGTGGGCACGTGCGACCGTGGGCGGGGCGCCACCGCCGATCCCGGACTGCCCGATGGCCTCGGCGGGGAAGGCCGTGCCGTCGGTGACCTCGTCGAGATCGACGGCGTCGGCGGCCTCGGCCTCCTCCGCGGCCAGCTCGTTGAGCCGGGACGTGAGGCGCTCGGCGAGGCGTCGCGAGTTTGAGAACACGATCGTCGACCGGTGCTCGCGCACCAGCTCCAGTAGCCGCCGCTCCACCGCGGGCCAGATCGACGGTTTGCGCGCGGTGCCCGCGGCCGAGCCGATGACCTCCTCGTCGGCGCTGCCGGGGGCCGGCTGCTCGTCGAGCGCCGCGAGGTCGGGGACCGGGACCTGGACGTCGACCTCGATGGTCTTCGGCGTCTTCGGCTGCACGATCTCGACGGGCCGCGCACCCGCCAGGAACGTGGACACCTCGTCGAGCGGGCGGACCGTGGCCGACAGGCCGATGCGCTGCGCAGGGCCGTTGCCCTGCCGGGTGAGCAGCTCGTCGAGCCGCTCCAGCGACAGGGCCATGTGCGCGCCGCGCTTCGTCCCGGCGACGGCGTGCACCTCGTCGATCACGACGGTCTCGACACCGAGCAGCGACTCGCGCGCCGCCGAGGTGAGGATCAGGAACAGCGACTCCGGGGTGGTGACCAGCACGTCGGGCGGGGTGCGGCCGAAGCGGCGGCGCTCCTCGGCCGGGGTGTCGCCCGTGCGCATGCCGACCGTGACGTCGGGGACGGGCAGGCCCAGCCGCTGCGCGGCCTGCCGGATGCCGGTGAGGGGCGAGCGGAGGTTGCGCTGCACGTCGACCGCGAGTGCTTTGAGCGGGGAGACGTAGAGGATGCGGCAACGCCGCCGCGGGTCCTCCGGGACCGGCTCGGTGGCCAGCCTGTCGAGCGCCCAGAGGAAGGCCGCGAGCGTCTTGCCGGACCCGGTCGGGGCCACGACCAGCGCGTTCCTGCCTGCCTGCGCCGCGGTCCAGGCGCCTTCCTGGGCGGGTGTGGGCGCGGCGAAGGCACCCGTGAACCAGTCACGGGTGGCGGGCGAGAAACCGTCGAGCGCGCTCACGTCGACCATCATGCGACCCGGCACCGACAATTCGCCTGTCGACGATCAGGTACGCCCAGATCATCGTGGTCGGCGGGGTCAGGTAGAGCAGCGTGCTCGCCCGCGTCGGGCCGCTGCGGCGTACCACGAACAGGTGGACGCCGTAGCCGCCGAACGTCGAGAGCCCGACCACCCACGCCACCGACCACCAGAATCCGGGGTCGGCCGGCGGGACGAGCCGCCCACCCACCGCGGCCACGGCCGAGAACAGCGCCGCCGTCGTGACGCTCTGGATCGTCAGCGACTCCGGCGGCGACTCCGTCGTCCCGGCACGGCGCGTCAGCAACGTCCCGACCGACAGCACGAGCATGCTCGCGACCGGCAGCAGGACGCCCACCGCGGCGCCCCGTCGGCGTGCACGTCCCCGCCGACGACGAGCGCCACCCCGGCCGGCCCGACCAGCAGCCCCACCTGCCGGCGCCGCCGCAGGCGCTCCCCGAGCAGCGGACCCGCGAGCGTCGCGACGACCAGCGGCCGCGCGGCGGCGATCAGCGCGGTCGTGCCCGCCGGGACGCCGAGCGCGACGCCGGTGACCGTCCCGCCGAGGTAGAGGAACCGGCTGAGCCCGCCGAGCGGGACGTGGCGGCGCAGCGCGGGCGGCCGCAGGCGGAGACCCCGCGGTGCTCACCGCCGCGCGAGCCGCGGCCGCCCGTGTCGTCGGCGGGGCCTGATCAGCGCTTGCGCTGCTGGATCCACCAGCGCAGCAGCATCACCAGCGACGCCAGGAGCGCCAGCAGCACGACGACCTGGCCGACCGTCGACGACATGCCGGTGGGGTCGCCCTGGGCGAGGTGCAGTGGAACGGACACAACGGACAGGTTACGTCGCCTCCGCCGCCGTCGGCCACGTCGCGGGTGCCGCGCCGTACGCCGGCGGGGGAGCCGGCCAGCGCAGACCCTCACCGTCGACGGTGCCCGGCGGCGAGGCGAGCGTCAGCACCCCGTCGGGCGTCGCGACGTCCTCGGTCCACGGTGCCGGGTCGACGTCCTCGGCCGTCGTCGGTTCCGTGGTGCGCGGCAGCGACTGCAGCCATGACGCCGTCCCCGCCAGCGCCAGCCGCACGTGCGGCGTGCCGCCCTCGCGCCGTTGCCGGGCCAGCGCGAGCAGCGCGGCCGCCGCACCCAGATACCCCGTCGCGTGGTCGAGGACCTGCGCGGGCAGTGCCCCCGGCACGTTCGCCGGATCCGGGTAGCGACGCTCGGTCTCCCCGATCCCGCACGCCGCCTGGACGAGGCTGTCGAACCCCCGCCGCCCCGCCCACGGCCCGGGCTCGCCCCACGCCGACAGCGTCACCACGACCAGCCCCGGGAACCGCTCGGCCAGTGTCCGCGGCGCGAGCCCGAACCGGTCGAGCGCACCCGGCCGGTACCCGGTGACGACGACGTCCGCTCCGGCGAGCAGGGCTTCCAGCTGGTCGCCGCCCGTCGCCAGGTCGAGCAGGGCGCTGTGCTTCCCCGTCAACGTCTCCCACGCCTGTGCGGGCAGCTCGGGCCGGTCGGGAGCGTCGAGGCGGACCACCTCGGCGCCGTGCGCGGCGAGCGTCCGGGTGGCGACGGGACCCGCGATGACCCGCGTCAGGTCCAGCACCCGCGGGCGCCGCGCGGGCCGGGGCGCGGCCTCGCCCAGGACCTGCGTGGCGACGAGCGGCAGCGCCGCCGCAGCTTTCCCGGCCGGGGTCGCGCGCCACTGCTCCTGCGTGCGGACGGCCGCCGCGACGCCACCGTTCGCGTGCACCGCCGTCTCCAGCTCCTCCGCGTGCCAGTGCCGGGCCGCGGCGGCGACGTCGCCGGGACCGGCGTCGTCGGGGAGGTCGAGCACGCGCCGCGCCGCCGCCCGGTGCCACGGGTAGTTGGCGTGCAGCCGCAGCCAGCCGTCGGCCGTGCGGTGGAAGGCCGACAGCGGGTCGAACGGATCTCCCGGGCTCGCGCCGTCGCGGCGCAGGTACCGCTCGGACCGCATGGCGACGGCCAGCTGCCGCGTGTCGATGCCGACCTCCGGGCCCGCGCCGCCGGTGCCGTCGTCCGCGGTGGCGGCCAGCAGTGCCGCCCCGACGACCGCCGCGGAGACGTCGGTGACCGGGAACCGCGAGGTCAGCGTGGTGGGCGGTCCGGTGATCGTCAACCTCCGCAGCTCCCCGGGCACACCGCCGAGGAGGTCCCACACCTGTCGGGTCAGCTCGTCGCGCACGGCTCCAGGCTGGCACGCGGCCGGTACTCTCGCCGCCGTGCGACTGAGTCACTTCCGGGAGTTGATGGAGGGGGAGTTCGGCGTCGTCCGCGCGGGGTCGCTGGCCAAGGACCACGTGTTCGCCGAGCTCGACGGCCGCACGGTCGAGGAGGCCATCGAGGCGGGGATCGACCCCAAGCGCGTGTGGCGCGTGGTGTGCGAGGCCTACGACGTGCCCGTGGATCGTCGCTGACAGGGGCTCGCGCACCGCTCGGCGCGGCACGCTAGCCGATCGGCGTGTCGGATCCGGAACTCGAACACCTGTTCGTATAGCCTCCGTCCACAACGACCCCGGTTGTCCACAGCGGGGGGCGTGCACGCCGGAACTGTCGGTCGGACCCAATACGGTTCGTCCGTGGCTCCCCGCAAGACATCGGCCAAGACGCCGGACCGATCCCGCACCGACAGCGCATCAGCGAGGTGGCAGACCGAGATGACCGCACCCGACCGCGAGAAGGCCCTCGAGCTCGCCCTCGCCCAGATCGAGAAGAACCACGGCAAGGGCTCCGTGATGCGCCTGGGCGACGACACGCGCCCGCCCATCGGCGTGATCCCCACCGGCTCCATCGCGCTCGACGTGGCGCTGGGCGTCGGTGGTCTGCCCCGCGGCCGTGTCGTCGAGATCTACGGCCCGGAGTCCAGCGGTAAGACCACGGTCGCGCTGCACGCCGTGGCCAGCGCCCAGGCCGCCGGCGGCATCGCCGCCTTCATCGACGCGGAGCACGCGCTCGACCCCGAGTACGCCAAGGCCCTGGGGGTCGACACCGACGCGCTGCTCGTCTCGCAGCCCGACACCGGTGAGCAGGCGCTCGAGATCGCCGACATGCTGATCCGCTCCGGCGCGCTCGACATCATCGTCATCGACTCGGTGGCTGCACTCGTGCCCCGCGCCGAGATCGAGGGCGAGATGGGTGACAGCCACGTCGGTCTGCAGGCCCGCCTCATGAGCCAGGCGCTGCGCAAGATCACCGGTGCGCTGAGCAACTCCGGCACCACCGCGATCTTCATCAACCAGCTGCGCGAGAAGATCGGCGTCATGTTCGGCTCGCCGGAGACCACGACCGGTGGCAAGGCGCTGAAGTTCTATGCCTCCGTGCGTCTCGACATCCGCCGTATCGAGACCCTGAAGGACGGCACCGACATGGTCGGCAGCCGGACCCGGGTCAAGGTCGTCAAGAACAAGGTGGCGCCGCCCTTCAAGCAGGCCGAGTTCGACGTGCTCTACGGCGTCGGCATCAGCCGCGAGGGCTCCTTGATCGACGTGGGCGTCGAGCAGGGGATCATCCGCAAGTCGGGTGCCTGGTACACCTACGAGGGCGACCAGATGGGGCAGGGCAAGGAGAACGCCCGCAAGTTCCTCAAGGAGAACCCCGACATCGCGGCCGAGGTCGAGAAGCGCATCAAGGAGAAGCTCGGCATCGGTGCGGTGCTCGACGCCGAGGCGGTCGAGCCGCTCCCGGCGCCGGTCGACTTCTGATCGGATGCCCGACCCGCACGACCCCGAGCCCGTCGAACAGCACCGCCGGCCCGACGCTTACGAGGACTCCGACGGCCCGCGCCGCGTGATCGCGGTCGCCGGCTTCGACTTCGACTCCGACCCGGATGCCGACGACGAGGCCGGCGGCGCCGTCGGGTTCGCGAGCCTCGGGGACGACGAGCCCGAGGCTGGGCACGAGGTCGCCGTCGTCGAGCTGTCGGAGCGGCCGGGCTCGACCGGCGCGGAGCGGATCGTGCCGCGGGTCGCCGACATGAGCTCGGACCGTTCGGCCGTTGCTGTGGAGGGCGACGAGGCACCGGTCGTGGTCCGGGCCGCCGACCTGGCCCGCCCCGCCGGCCGGGGCGGTCGCACCGGTGGGAGTCGGCCCCAGCGGGAACGGGTCCGGACAACGCCGACGCTCGACGAACCGGCTGCTGCTGCGCCGGAGGACGAACGGGCGAGCCGCCGGAGACGCTCGGGTGAGCGCAGCCGACGTAGCGGACCGCCCGAACCTCCTGCCGATCCCGTGGCCGAGGCCAAGACGATCTGCCTGCGGCAGCTGGAGGTCCGGTCGCGCACGCGGCAGGAGCTCGCCCAGACGTTGCGCCGCAAGGGCATCCCCGACGACGCCGCCGACCAGGTCCTCGAACGCTTCGGCGAGGTCGGCCTCATCGACGACAAGGCCTTCGCCGACCAGTGGGTCCGCTCCCGGCACACCTACAGCGGCCTGGGCCGTCGCGCGATCGCCGTCGAGCTGCGCCGCAAGGGTGTCGACTCCGAGGCGGCGGGGGAGGCCCTCGCCGAGATCGACGACGCCTCCGAGGAGGCCCGCGCCCGCGCCCTGGTCGACCGCAAGCTCCGCACCCGCAGTGGCGTCCCCGACGAGGCGATGGCCCGGCGGCTGCTGGGCATGCTGGCGCGCAAGGGTTACCCGGCGGGGATCGCGTACCGCGTCGTCAAGGAGGCCGTCGCGGAGCACGCGGCGGAACTGGCCGACCAGATCCCCGACGGCGACGACTGAGCCCTCTCGCACGGCCCATCACTCCGCGCCGAGTTCGACGTCGGATTGCGTCGATCATGGTCGCGGCCGGCGTGAGGTCGAACTCGGCGGAGTCGCGGCAGCCGCGAGGGCGGGCGGGTCAGGGGGCCGGAGAGCGGTGCAGGACCTGCACGTCGGTACCCAGGTCGCCGATCGTCTCGGCCTCGGCGAGGAACCCGAGCAGGGTGTCCTGGAACGCCTGTACCGCGGGGGTGGGGGACACGTCGGTCCGCCGCGTCAGGGCCACGGTCCGGTAGAGCGGCGGGGTGAGGGCGGTGCGGCGCAGCCGTGGCCGGCCCGCGAACACCAGGTCGGGTACCACGGCGACGCCGGTGCCGGTCTCGACGAGCCGGAGCACGGCGTCCATCTCCCCGCCCTCGACGGCGAACCGCGGCTCGACCCCGGCGTCGGCGTAGGCGCGCAGGGTGACCTCTCGCAGGTCGTACCCGCGCCGGAACATCACCAGCGCCCGCCGGGACAGCTCGGTGATGCTCATCGTGCCGCGGCCCGACGGCGGGGGCTCGGAGCGCGGCGAGGCGACGGAGAGCCGTTCGCGCAGCAGTGGCGTCACCTCGAGGGAGGGGTCGAGCCCCTGGCGGGGGACGACGAGGACGGCGACGTCGAGCTCGCCGCGTTCGAGGCCACCGACGAGCAGCTGGGAGCCGTTCTCGGACAGCTCGATCGACAGCTCGGGGTAGCGGCCGTGGAAGACGGGGATGGCGTCGGCGAGGACGCCGATGCACAGCGACGGGGTGGCGCCGACGCGGACGCGGCCGCGGCGCAGCCCGACGACCTCCGCGACGGCGGCGCGGGCGTTCTCGGCGTCGGCGACCATGCGCCGGGCCAGCGGGAGGATGGCCTCACCGGCGGGGGTGAGGGTGAGCCGGCCCTGGGAGCGGTTGACGAGCGGGGCGCCGAGGCTGTCCTCGAGGGCCTTGAGCTGGCGCGACAGTGTGGGTTGGGCGACACCCATCCGATCCGCCGCACGAGTGAAGCTGCGCACGTCGGCGAGGGCGAGGAAGTACGCAAGCTGCTGCAGCGTCACGGCTATACCCTACGTGCATCGGTGTCGTCGTTCTCATGCATTGGACCTTTAGCCCCTGTGGGACGTCCACTTGACCCGTGACGACGACTGCCGATCGGCCCACCACCGTGGGGACCACCCCCGCGAAGCGGCCGGTCCCCGTTCGCCGCCGTCGGCGAGTGCCGTCGGTGGTCCTCAAGTACGTGATGGCGGCTTCCGGTGCCGCGATGCTGCTGTACCTCGTGCTCCACATGATCGGCAACCTGAAGATCTTCTTCGGTGCCGACGCCCTCGACTCCTACTCGGCCTGGCTGCGCACCCTGCTGGAGCCGGCTGTCCCCTACGCCGGGGTGCTGTGGGCGATCCGCGTGATCCTGACGGTCGCGCTCGTCGCGCACGTGGTGTCGGCGATCGTGCTGGCCCGCCGGGCCCGCGCGGCCCGCCCGGTCCGCTACGTCCACCGTCAGCCGGTGCAGGGCAGCTACGCGGCCCGCACGATGCGCTGGGGCGGCGTGATCATCCTGCTGTTCGCGATCTACCACGTGCTGGACCTGACGACGGGAACGCTCAACCCGAACGGCGTCCACGGCGCGGTCCACGCCAACGTCGTGGCCGACTTCGACCCGTCGCGCTGGTACCTGACGCTGTTCTACACGCTCGCCGTGCTCACGGTCGGCTTTCACGTCCGGCACGGGCTGTGGAGCGGGCTGCAGACGTTCGGCCGCTCCAACGCCCTCACCCAGCGCGCGCTGAAGACGTTCGCGTTCGTGTTCGCGGCGGTGCTGGTCGTCGGATTCCTGTCGGTGCCGTTCGCCGCGACGTTCGGCCTGGTCTGAGGAGGGACTCCATGACCACTTACTCGGACTTCACCATCGGCGAGCCGGTCGCCGACCGCGCCGCGCCCGACGGCCCCATCGAGACGCGCTGGGAACGCCGCCGCTTCGGCGTGAAGCTGGTCAACCCGGCGAACAAGCGCAAGATGCACGTGATCGTCGTCGGCACGGGTCTGGCGGGCGGTTCGGCGTCGGCGACGCTGGCCGAGCTCGGCTACCGGGTCAGCTCGTTCTGCTACCAGGACAGCCCGCGGCGCGCGCACTCGATCGCGGCGCAGGGCGGCATCAACGCCGCGAAGAACTACCGCAACGACGGCGACAGCGTCCACCGGCTGTTCTACGACACGGTGAAGGGCGGCGACTTCCGGGCGCGGGAGTCCAACGTCCACCGCCTCGCCGAGATCAGCCGCCAGATCATCGACCAGTGCGTCGCGCAGGGCGTCCCGTTCGCCCGCGAGTACGGCGGCCTGCTCGACAACCGTTCGTTCGGTGGCGCGCAGGTGTCCCGGACGTTCTACGCGCGCGGTCAGACGGGCCAGCAGTTGCTGCTTGGCGCCTACCAGGCGCTGGAGCGGCAGGTCGACGCCGGCGGGGTCACCATGTACCCGCGGCACGAGATGCTGGAGCTGATCGTCGTCGACGGGCACGCCCGCGGCATCGTGGCGCGCGACCTGATCACCGGTGAGACCCGCAGCCACCTGGCCGACGCCGTCGTCCTGGCGTCGGGTGGGTACGGCAACGTCTTCTTCCTGTCGACGAACGCCAAGGGCTGCAACGTCACCGCGTCGTGGCGGGCGCACCGCAAGGGCGCGCTGTTCGCCAACCCGTGCTTCACCCAGATCCACCCGACGTGCATCCCGGTGAGCGGTGACCACCAGTCGAAGCTGACGCTGATGTCGGAGTCGCTGCGCAACGACGGCCGCGTCTGGGTCCCGCTGGAGAAGGGCGACGACCGCGATCCGAACCTGATCCCGGAGGCGGAGCGCGACTACTTCCTGGAGCGTCAGTACCCGGCGTTCGGAAACCTGGTCCCGCGTGACATCGCGTCGCGCGCGGCGAAGAACGTGTGCGACGAGGGCCGCGGCGTCGGCCCCGGCGGGCTGGGTGTGTTCCTGGACTTCGCCGAGGTCATCCGCCGTCTGGGGCGGCCGGCGGTGGAGGCCAGGTACGGGAACCTCTTCCAGATGTACCAGCGCATCACCGGTGAGGACCCCTACCAGGTCCCGATGCGCATCTACCCGGCCGTGCACTACACGATGGGTGGCCTGTGGGTCGACTACGACCTGCAGTCGACGATCCCCGGGCTTTTCGTCGTCGGTGAGGCGAACTTCTCCGACCACGGTGCGAACCGGCTCGGCGCCTCGGCGCTGATGCAGGGTCTGGCCGACGGCTACTTCGTGCTGCCGTCGACGATCGGCGACTATCTGGCGACGTCCGACCACGACCCCGTCGACCCCGACCACCCGGCCGTGAAGGCGGCCGAGGAGGAAGTGGCGCAACGGATCGACACGCTGCTGTCGATCAACGGGACGCGGACCGTCGACTCCTTCCACCGTGAGCTCGGCCACCTCATGTGGGAGCACTGCGGCATGGAGCGCACCGAGGCCGGGCTGCGCAAGGCGCTCGACCGGATCCCGGAGCTGCGCAAGGAGTTCTGGGAGAACGTCCTGGTGCCGGGCACCGGCGTCGAGCTCAACCAGAGCCTGGAGCGCGCGGGCCGCGTCGGCGACTTCTTCGAGCTGGCCGAGCTCATGTGCCTGGACGCGTTGCACCGCAACGAGTCCTGCGGCGGCCACTTCCGCGCGGAGAGCCAGACGCCCGACGGCGAGGCCGCCCGCGACGACGAGCACTTCTCCTACGCCGCGGCGTGGGAGTTCACCGGCCGCGGCGAGGCGCCGGTCCTGCACAAGGAGGACCTGACGTTCGAGTACGTGGCCCCCACACAACGGAGCTACAAATGATCCGGCGGAGCTACGAGTGAGGTTGCACCTGAAGGTCTGGCGCCAACACGACGCCGACGACCGTGGCTCCATGAAGCGCTACGACGTCGACGACGCGTCGCCGGACATGTCGTTCCTCGAGCTGCTCGACGTGCTCAACGAGAAGCTGACGGTCGACGGCGAGGAGCCGGTCGCGTTCGACCACGACTGTCGCGAGGGCATCTGCGGCGCGTGCAGCATGGTCATCGACGGACAGCCGCACGGCCCGGAGAAGGCCACCACGACGTGCCAGCTGCACCTGCGGCATTTCAAGGACGGCGACACGATCACGGTGGAGCCGTTCCGGGCGGGGGCGTTCCCCGTCGTGAAGGACCTGGTCGTCGACCGGGGCGCGTTCGACCGCATCATCGCCGCCGGCGGCTACATCTCCGCGCCGACGGGTTCGGCGCCCGACGCCCACGCCGTCCCGGTGCCCAAGGACCAGGCCGACCGCGCGTTCACCGCGGCGGCCTGCATCGGCTGCGGCGCGTGCGTCGCAGCCTGCCCCAATGGGTCGGGATCGCTGTTCCTCGGCGCCAAGATCACCCACCTCGGCGAGATGCCGCAGGGCCGGCCGGAGCGCAACAGCCGGGTGCTCGCCATGGTCGAGGAGCACGACGCGTCGGGCTTCGGCGGCTGCACCAACACCGGCGAGTGCGCGGTCGCATGCCCCAAGGAGATCCCGCTCGACGTGATCTCCCAGCTGAACCGTGACTACCTCGCGGCGCGGAAGGCGCGGAGGCGCAGCGCCTGACCGAGGGCGGCGCAGGGCGCCGCGCGACGAGAGCCCGACCCTCCGGAGGGGCCGGGCTGCTCGGCGTTCCCGGTGATCACCGACAGTGGTGTGACCCGTGTCTCGACCTGCGGAGTTCCGTCGGCCCGACGACACGGCCGGACGTCCGACGTCGTAGGCTCCGGCAAATCCAACAGCCCCGGCGTCGCGGCGAAAGTCTGGTCAGAGTCAGCGGCGACGCCTGGAACAGATGAGGATCCCGACGTGTCATCCACCACAGACGCGTCCACCGGTAGGGCGCAGATCAGCGAGCGGACGCTGCGCACCGACCGGTGGTGGCTGCCGCCCCTGCTGAACGTCGCCGGACTCGGTGCGTGGGTCATCTACGCGACCGTGCGCGCGTTCATGCAGGCCTTCTACTTCACGGCCGATCAGAACTACAGCTATCTGACGCCGTTCTACTCGCCGTGCTTCTCCGTCGGCTGCTACCCGGAGGCGTCGCACTTCGGGCAGTTCCTGCCGGACGTGTGGTGGCTGCCGTACGCCGCGGTCTCGCTGCCGTTCCTGCTGCTGTTCCGGCTCACCTGCTACTACTACCGGAAGGCCTACTACCGCGCCTTCTACCTGTCGCCGCCCGCGTGCGCAGTGGCCGAGCCGCACAAGAAGTACACCGGTGAGACCCGCTTCCCGCTGCTGGCGCAGAACCTGCACCGCTACTTCTTCTACATCGCGGCGCTGATCTCGCTGGTCAACACCTACGACGCCGTCGTCGCGTTCATCAACAAGGACGGCTCGTTCGGCTTCGGGCTCGGCAACATCATCCTGGTCGCCAACGTCGTGCTGCTCTGGCTGTACACGGCGTCGTGCCACTCGTGCCGCAGCATCATCGGCGGCCGGCTGAACCACTTCAGCAAGCACCCGTTGCGCTACAAGCTGTGGGGCCAGGTGTCGATCCTCAACGGCAAGCACATGCAGCTGGCCTGGACGACGCTGGCCAGCCTGGCGATCACCGACTTCTACATCATGGCCGTGTCCGCCGGTTGGTGGGGCGACCCCCGGATCGTGGGGTGACAGACATGACGACTGCACAGCAGGTACACACAGACGACCATGACGTGGAGATCCACGACTACGACGTCGTCGTCATCGGTGCCGGTGGTGCCGGGCTGCGCGCCGCCATCGAGGCGCGCGCCCAGGGGAAGCGGACCGCGATCATCTCCAAGTCGCTGTTCGGCAAGGCCCACACGGTCATGGCCGAGGGCGGCTGCGCCGCCGCGATGGGCAACGCCAACCCGAACGACAACTGGCGTGTGCACTTCGGCGACACGATGCGCGGCGGCAAGTTCCTCAACAACTGGCGGATGGCCGAGCTCCACGCCAAGGAGGCCCCGCAGCGGGTCTGGGAGATGGAGACCTACGGTGCGCTGTTCGACCGCACCAAGGACGGCAAGATCAGCCAGCGCAACTTCGGCGGGCACACCTACCCGAGGCTGGCGCACGTCGGTGACCGCACCGGCCTGGAGCTGATCCGCACCCTGCAGCAGAAGATCGTCTCCCTGCAGCAGGAGGACTTCAAGGCCACGGGCGACTACGAGGCCAACATCCGCGTCTTCCACGAGACGACGATCACCGACCTCTTCAAGGCCGACGGCGCGATCGCCGGCTGCTTCGGCTACTTCCGTTCCACGGGCCGGTTCGTCCGGTTCAACGCGCCGGCGATCGTGCTGGCCACCGGTGGCGTCGGCAAGAGCTACTCGGTGACGTCGAACTCCTGGGAGTACACCGGCGACGGCCACGCCCTGGCCCTGCGCGCCGGCGCGACGCTGATCAACATGGAGTTCCTGCAGTTCCACCCGACGGGCATGGTCTGGCCGCCGTCGGTCAAGGGAATCCTGGTCACGGAGTCGGTCCGCGGTGACGGTGGCGTCCTGCGCAACTCCGAGGGCAAACGGTTCATGTTCGACTACATCGCCGACGTCTTCAAGGACCTGTACGCGACGACGGAGGAGGAGGCGGACCGCTGGTACACCGACCCGGACAACAACCGCCGCCCGCCGGAGCTGCTGCCCCGTGACGAGGTCGCGCGCGCGATCAACTCCGAGGTCAAGGCCGGTCGCGGGACCCCGCACGGCGGCGTGTTCCTCGACGTCTCCACGCGGCTCAAGCCCGAGGAGATCCTCAAGCGGCTCCCGTCGATGCACCACCAGTTCAAGGAGCTGGCCGACGTCGACATCACCAAGGAGCCCATGGAGGTCGGGCCGACCTGTCACTACGTGATGGGTGGCGTCGAGGTCGACCCCGACACCGGCATGTCGCGCGTGCCGGGCCTGTTCGCCGCGGGCGAGTGCTCCGGCGGCATGCACGGCTCCAACCGGCTCGGCGGAAACTCGCTGTCCGACCTGCTGGTGTTCGGCCGCCGCTGCGGCGCCGGCGCGTCGGAGTACATCGACGGGCTGGCCGGGCGCCGTCCGGCCGTCGTGGAGACCGACGCCGCGGCCGCCGTCGACCGGGCGCTCCTGCCGTTCACCACGGCCGCGGAGGGCGGGGAGAACCCGTTCGTCGTGCACCTGGAGCTGCAGAAGACGATGCACGAGCTCGTCGGCATCATCCGCAAGGCCGACGAGATGGAGATGGCCCTCAAGAAGCTCGAGGACATCGCCACCCGCACGCGCACCGTCGCCGTCCAGGGCGACCGCAAGTTCAACCCGAACTGGCACCTTGCCCTCGACCTGCGCAACATGCTGCTCGTCTCCATGTGCGTGGCGAAGGCGGCGCTGGAGCGTCAGGAGAGCCGCGGCGGGCACACCCGCGACGACTTCCCGGTCATGGACGCCGACTGGCGCCACGTGCTGCTGGTGCTGTCGGCGCTGGGCGAGGACAACGTCGAGATGGTCCGCAAGGAGCAGATCCCGATGCGGCCCGACCTGCTCGACATCTTCGAGATGGACGAGCTGAAGAAGTACTTCACCGGCGAGGAGCTCGGCGGGCACCGGGCCGACCAGGGAGAAAAGGCATGAGCTACTGGGCCCACTTCCGGGTGTGGCGGGGAGACTCCGAGAAGGGTGAGCTCGTCGACTACCCGGCCGAGGTGAACGAGGGCGAGGTCGTCCTCGACATCATCCACCGGCTCCAGCAGACCGAGGCCCAGGACCTCGCCGTCCGCTGGAACTGCAAGGCCGGCAAGTGCGGCTCCTGCAGCATGGAGATCAACGGCCGTCCGCGCCTGGCGTGCATGACCCGGATGAACACGTTCGCCGAGGACGAGGTCGTCACGGTCACGCCGCTGCGGACGTTCCCGGTGATCCGGGACCTCGTCACCGACGTGTCGTTCAACTACACGAAGGCCCGCGAGATCCCCAGCTTCGCGCCCCCGGAGGGCGTCGAGCCGGGCGAGTACCGCATGCAGCAGGTCGACGTCGAGCGGAGCCAGGAGTTCCGCAAGTGCATCGAGTGCTACCTGTGCCAGAACACCTGCCACGTCGTGCGCGACCACGAGGAGAACAAGGAGGCCTTCGCCGGCCCCCGCTACCTCATGCGCATCGCCGAGCTGGACATGCACCCGCTCGACTCGGCCGACCGGCAGACGGCCGCCCAGGAGGAGCACGGCCTCGGGTACTGCAACATCACCAAGTGCTGCACCGAGGTGTGCCCCGAGCACATCAAGATCACCGACAACGCGCTGATCCCGCTCAAGGAGCGCGTGGTCGACCGCAAGTACGACCCGGTGGTCTGGCTGGGCAACAAGCTGTTCCGCCGCGGTGAGGCCGCGAACAAGAACCGCTGACGGTCTTCGCGACGAGGGCGACGGCCGCACACGCGGTCGTCGCCCTCTCGCGTGTCAGCCCCCGCCGAGGGACCGGCGGATCTCGTCCAGCTTCTCCTTGGCCTTCTTCTCGCGCTCGGCCTCCTGCTCGGCCACCGAGCGTCCCGCCTCGGTCTCGCCCGCCAGCTCCGCAGCGCCCAGCGACGTCGCGAATCGGCCCTCGATCTTGTCGCGCACGTGGTCGAGGGTCGGGACGCCGCGGTCGGTGTAGCCGCTCGCGTTCTCCGCACCGGGGTTCGGCACCGCAGGCGTGATCGCCGCCGCGTCCCCCGCCGGGGTCTCGACGATCTCCGCGTCAACGGTGTCCGCGGGCTGCTCGTCGCGGTTCGGGTCGTTGCTCATCAGTGCTCCCGGGTGCCGACGGTCCGTGCGCGCCACGCTACGGGGTCGGCGTGCCGCGCGTGGCCGCCCGGTGTGTCCTGGCACAGTTCGGCCATGACGACCACGGGGCCGCGCGCCACCTGGTCGCGACGCCTGCTCACCGGCGCCGCGGCACTCGCCGTCGTGTGCGCTTTCGCCGCCACGACCGCCCTCGTCGCCGAACGCGACCTCGCCGCGGCTGCCTCCGCGCTGCTGCTCGCCCTCGTCGCGGGCGCCGCGGGCGGCACGTCGGCCGTCTCGGTGGCCGACGCCCGCTCCCCGCAGATGACCCGCTGGGCCTCCGTCGGGGTCGCGTTCGGCGCGGCACTCGCCGCCGCGGTCCTCGGTGGCGTCGGGGCGCTGGTCCGGCTCGTCGTGCCGGAGATCGCGGCGGAGATCCTCGTCGGCGCCGTGGCGCTCGTCGCCGTGCTCCGGGAGGCCGGCGTCCTGCGGTTCCCGTTGCCCGCCAACCCGTTGCGCATCCCCAAGGACATCCCCGACGACGACGAGTGGGGCGAGGCCCGCACCGGGTTCGCCGTCGCCACGCTCATGCGGGGCGGGGTCGCCCCGCGGCTCGTGTCGGGGCTGCCGTACCTGCTCGGCGTCGCGATGCTGCTCGCCGTGCCGTTCGGGATGGCGTTCGTCGTCGCCGCCGGGTACGCCGCGGGCACGATCGCCGGCACCGCCGCCCGGCCCGCCGGCCGGACCCTCGTCCCCGCCGCCGGGGTGCGGCTGCTGCTCGCGCTCGTCTGCGGCGTCGCCGTCGGGGTGTCGACGACCATCTCGATCGGCGCATCCTGATTCCGTGCATGCTGACCCGGTGGCCGCCAGGGTTCGAGAGCTCGTCGTCGTCTTCGACGTCGGCTGCCCCAGGTGTTCGCGGATCGCGCACGAGCTGCCCGACTGCGTCACCGTGAAGGTGCGGGTGCGCTCCTGTTCCGAGCCCCGGCTCGCCGACATCTACCCCAACCTGCCCGCGCCCGTCGCCGCGTGCGGGACGCCCGCGATCGGGGTGGTGCGCGTCGACGGGTCGGTGCGCTGGTGGACGGGGCTGCGTGGGGCGGTCGGGGTGTTGCCGGTCCTTCGTCCCGGAGCGGGCCCGCGTGCCGTGGCGCTGCTGCGCGAGGCCGTCCGCGGCCGCTGACCCCGGCCTGCCCTCGGAGCGGCTGGACTCCGCGACGCCGACACCCCGCCCAGGCTGATGCTGCCCGGTCCGTGCAGATGATCGCGCGCAACCTCATTGCTGTGTTCGGCCCCTCTGGTTCGGCAATGAGGGTGCGCGCGGCGTTCTCCAGCCGGTCGAGCACCCACGCGTCCTGCGGCGGGGCGCCCACGCGGGGCGGACGCGGCCGTCCACAATGACGCGGTGACCGCCCCCGCGCCCTTCGGCTCCTGGCCGACCCCCCTCACGTCGGAACTCGTCGTGGCCGCCGCGGTGCGGCTCGGCGAGGTCCGGGTCGACCCCGCCGACCCCACCTCCGGCACCGTCTGGTGGGCCGAGGGCCGCCCCGCCGAGGGCGGCCGCACGCAGATCGTGCGCCGCGACCCCGACGGCACCCTGACGGACCTGCTCCCCGAGGGGTACGACGCGCGCACCGCCGTCCACGAGTACGGGGGCGCCGCGTGGTGGGTGCACGGCGGCACGGTGTGGTTCGCCAACTGGGCCGACCAGCGCCTGCATCGGCTCTGCGACGAGGCCGGTCCGGTCGCGGTCAGCCCCGAGCCGGAGGCGCCGCGGGGCGACCGCTGGGCCGACGGTGTGCTCGCCCCCGACGGGGCGCTGGTGCTGGTGCGCGAGCATCACGCGGTCGGCGCCGGCCCGGCGCAGGTGCGCAACGAGATCGCGCGCCTGGACGTCGACGGCAGTGTCGAGGTGCTGGTCAGCGGCCCCGACTTCGTCACCTCGCCCCGCCTCGACGCCGCGGGTGAGCGCCTGGCGTGGGTCTCGTGGGACCACCCGTCGATGCCGTGGGACGACACCGTTCTCACCGTGCGTGACCTCGCCTCCGGCACCGACACCGTCGTCGCCGGTGGGGCGGGCGAGTCGGTGTCGGAGCCGCGCTGGCAGGCCGACGGTTCGCTGCTGTTCGTCTCCGACCGCACCGGCTGGTGGAGCCTCTACCGCTGGACGCCCGCCGACGGGATCACCGCGGTGCTGGTCGAGGAGGCCGAGATCGGCGTCCCCGGCTGGACGCTCGGCACGTCGCGGTACGTCACGCTGGCCGACGGGCGGATCGTCGCCGCCTCGCGTCGTGACGGCTACGACCGGCTCCTCGTCCGCAGCCCGGACGGCTCCGTGTCCAGCCCGGACCTCCCGCTGTCTGCGGCCGGGTCGTTGCAGGCTGCGGGCCCGGACAGCGTCGTGCTGGTCGTCGGGAGTCCGACCCGCGAGGCGTCGGTATGGCGGGTCACGCTCGGCGGCGGCGATCCCGAGGTGCTGCGCCCCGCCCGCGACCTGGGCGTCGACGACGGCTATCTGTCGGTGCCGGAGCCGATCGAGTTCCCGTCGACCGACGGCGACGGCGCACCCCGCACCGCCCACGCCCTGTTCTACCCGCCCGCCAGCGCCACCCACCGCGGTCGCGACGGCGAGCTGCCGCCGCTGCTCGTCGTCATCCACGGTGGGCCGACGGCGTCGGCGTCGCCGGTGCTGTCGGTCGGCGTGCAGTACTGGACGAGCCGCGGCTTCGCGGTGGTCGACGTCGACTACGGCGGTTCCACCGGCTATGGCCGCTCCTACCGTGACCTGCTGAAGGGCACGTGGGGGATCGTCGACGTCGCCGACTGCATCGCCGCCGCCCGCTGGCTCGGAGAGCAGGGCCGGGTCGACCCGGAGCGGCTCGCGATCCGCGGTGGCTCGGCAGGCGGCTACACGACGCTCGCCGCCCTCGCCCGCGACGACACCCCCTTCGCCGCCGGTGCCGACCACTTCGGCGTGGCCGACCTCGAGGCGCTGGCCGCGGACACCCACAAGTTCGAGAGCCGCTACCTCGACGGCCTCGTCGGGCGCTATCCCGAGGAGCGCGACGTCTACGTCGAGCGCTCGCCGATCCACCACGTGGAGCGGTTCACGAGGCCGCTGATCGTGTTGCAGGGCAGCGAGGACGCGATCGTGCCGCCCAACCAGTCGCAGGCGATCGTCGACGCGCTGCGCCTCCGGAAGGTGCCCGTCGCCTACCTGCTGTTCGAGGGTGAGCAGCACGGGTTCCGGCGCGGGGAGAACATCCGCCGCGCGATGGACGCGGAGCTGAGCTTCTACGGCCAGGTCCTGGGCTTCGACCTGCCCGCCGACGAGGGCATCGAGCCGGTCGAGATCGAGCGCTGATCCACCCGGCATCCGCCATGGTCAGACGTTGTGAGCGGTAATGGTCGCCACAGCGACCATTACCGCTCACAGGGTCATGCGCGCAGGGCCGCGACGAACCAGTCGAAGGCCGGGACGGCGGGCTCGCGGGCGGGCCAGCCGTTGAGGACCCCGAGCAGGGCCCAGTACCGCTCGACGCGGGCGTCGGTGAAGGTCGCGATGCGGTCGGCCAGCGCGGCGCGGGCGGTCGGGTCGAGGTCGCCGACCCCGACGCGCGTGAGGACGTCCGACGCCTCGGTGCTCCCCGGCGCGATGCCGGCGGCCAGGGCGGCGCCGCAGTGCTCGAGGATCGCGGAGGCGTCCGGACCGGTGTCGTCCGGAGACCCGGCGACGGCCATCTCCCGCACCCGGGCACGGAAGGACTTGTCGCCGACCAGCTCGGCCAGCTCCACCCAGGCCTCGACCTGCTCGGTCGACGGGTCGTCGGGCAGCTCGGCGGGCAGGCTGCGCATGGCACCGGCGATCCCGGCGCCGGGGGCATCGGGGTCGGTGCCGTCGAAGGTGGCGTCGACGAACTCGTCGATCATCTGCTGTCGCTGCGCGGCGGACAGACGGGCCAGGTCGTTCATCAGTGCGGTCTCCCTCTCGGTGTGTCCCCCGCGGGCGAGCAGCGTGCAGATGGCGCGCTGGACCCGCAGGGCGCGGATGTGGTCGTCGATGGCGCGGACGTGGGCGGCGGCGACCTCGTCGACGGTGCGGCTGCGGTCGAGGACCGCGCGGACGGCGTCGAGGCCCATGCCGAGCTCGCGCAGCGTCCGGACCAGGTCGAGCCGGGCCACGGCGGCGGCGTCGTAGCGCCGGTAGCCGCCCGCGGAACGGTCCGTCTCGGGCAGAACACCCTCGTCGGACCAGAAGCGGATGGTCCGCGTGGGCACCCCCGAGCGGCGGGCGAGCTCCCCGATGGTCAACGTGGTCATGGGGAGAGCCTCGACCTTCCAGTGGGTGGAAGGTCAAGCCTCTTGTCTGCCGCTGCCACACTGGCGGCGTGACCACCGATCCGTTCTCCGTCGTCACGACGGGCGTCCAGACGGCGCTCGACCGCCCCGAGGTGCTGGTGCCGGGCCTGGTGGCGCTGGCGGTCGTGGTGTGGACGTTGACGTGGCGGCTCACCCGCACCGTCGTGACGATCGCGCACGAGGGCGGGCACGCACTGCTGGCCGTCGTCACCGGGCGCGGGCTGACCGGCATCAGGCTGCACGCCGACACCTCCGGCGTCACGCACTCGACAGGCCGGGGCAGCGGGCCGGGCGTCGTGCTGATGTTCCTGGGCGGTTACCCGGCGCCGCCGCTGCTGGGCCTCGCGGGGGCGCTCGCCGTCGCGCAGGGGCACGCCGACATCGCGCTCTGGGTGGCGACCGGGCTGCTGCTGGTGACGCTCGTCCACATCCGCAACGCGTTCGGCGTGCTCGCCGTGCTGGCGGTGGGCGGCGCCACCGCCGCGGTCGCCTACGCCGCCCCGCCGGACCTGCGGACGGCGTTCGCGACGGCGGTGGTGTGGTTCCTGCTGATCGGCGGGCTCCGCGCGGTTGCGGAACTGCAGCGGGGCCGCCGGACGGGCCGGCGCGGCAATTCGGACGCCGACCAGCTCGCCCGGCTGACGGGCGTCTCCGGCGGAATATGGGCCGCGCTGTTCTGGTTGCTCGCGGCGGCGTTGATCGTCGCCGTCTGGGTCCTGCTGCTGCGCAGCTGACACGAGCGAGAGGACGGCCGTTGAGCGACTTCAACGCGAAGGTCATCGAGGAGTTCCGCACCAACGACGGGAAGGTCGGCCCGCCCTTCGAGGGCGCGCCGATGGTGCTCGTGCACCACCTGGGCGCGAAGTCGGGCGCCGAACGTGTGACGCCGCTGGTCTACCTGCCCGACGGCGACCGGATCGCGATCTTCGCCTCCGCCGCGGGCGCCCCCAACCACCCGGCCTGGTACCACAACCTCAAGGCCAACCCCCGCGTGACGGTCGACGTGGGCGACGGCAAGGGGCAGGTCGAGACGTGGACGGCGCAGGCCGAGGAGGTCACCGGCACCGAGCGCGACGACCTCTACGCGCGCCAGGTCGCGATCATGCCGGGCTTCGCCGACTACGAGGTGAAGACCGAGGGCATCCGCACCATCCCGGTGATCACGCTCACCCGCGCCGCCTGAACCCGGCCCCCGACCTGGGGCGCTCAGCGAACCCTCAGGACCTGGCTGCGGGACACGCCGTCACGTTCGCTTGAATCGTCGTCATGTCGTGGCTCGCGCGTCTGAGCCTGGCCAACCGTGCGGTCGTCGGGTTGGTCACGGTCCTGGTCATCGGTTTCGGTCTGTTCGCGACGACGTCGCTGCGCCAGGAGCTGTTCCCGTCGCTCGACGCGCCCGTCGCGACGATCCTGACCCCGTACCCCGGTGCGTCCCCGGACGTGGTGGAGCAGCAGGTCACCAGTCCGATCGAGGCGGCCGTCGACGGCGTGGACGGCGTCGAGGACAGCCGGTCGACGTCGACGGGCGGGTCGTCGGTGGTCACGCTCGACCTGGCCTACGGCACCGACCTGTCGACGTTGACCTCCGCGCTGCAGCGCGCCGTGCAGGGCGTGGCACTGCCGTCGGGGGTGACGGCCAAGGTCGTCACGGGCAGTACCGACGACATCCCGGTGCTCGTGCTCGCGGTGTCGTCGAACCTGGGCGCCGACCGCGTCGCCGCCGTCCTGCGCGACCAGGTTCAGCCGCAGCTGGCCGGCATCGACGGGGTGTCGGGGGTGACGCTGTCCGGCGTCGCCGACCCGCAGGTCACGATCTCCGTCGACGCGGCGGCCGCCGCGGCCCGCGGGGTGTCGCTCGCGAGCCTGACGTCGCTGCTGCAGTCCAACGGCGTGCGGATCCCCGCCGGGCAGCTGAGCCCGGACAGCAACCCGACGACGGTCGAGGTCGGCGGCCCGATCACGTCGGTCGACGACCTGCGCAACCTGTACGTGACGCCCGGTGCCTCGGCCGGCGCCTCCGCCGGGGGCGGTCGGCCCAGCACCCCGGCCGCGCCGACCGCCCCGGCCACCGGGGCACCCGTCCGGCTCGGCGACATCGCGACCGTCACCCAGGCCCCCGCGCCCGCCACCGGCTACACCCGCACCAACGGTGAGGCCAGCATCGGCCTGTCGGTCACCAAGGCGCCCGACGCCAACACCGTCGACGTCTCGGCCGCGGTCCACGACGCCATCCCGTCGATCATCGACGCACTCGGCGGGCCCGCCCAGAACGCCCAGGTCACGACGGTGTTCGACCAGGCGCCGTTCATCTCGAGCTCCATCGAGGACCTCACCACCGAGGGCCTGCTCGGCCTGCTCTTCGCGATCCTGGTGATCCTCGGGTTCCTGCTGTCGGTGCGCGCCACGCTCGTCACGGCGGTGTCGATCCCGCTGTCGGTGCTCGTCGCGATGATCGTCCTCGACCTCACCGGTGAGACGCTCAACATCCTCACCCTCGGCGCGCTGACCATCGCGATCGGCCGCGTCGTCGACGACTCGATCGTCGTCATCGAGAACATCACCAGACACGTGGCCAGAGGTGGGTCGCGCCGTCCCGCGATCGTCGCCGCGGTGAAGGAGGTCGCGGGCGCGATCACGGCGTCGACGATCACGACGGTCGCGGTGTTCGCACCGATCGGGCTGGTCGGCGGGCAGGTCGGGGAGCTGTTCCGACCCTTCGCCGTCACGGTCACCGCCGCGCTGCTGGCGTCGCTTCTGGTGTCGCTCACCGTGGTGCCGGTTCTGGCGTCGGCGGTGCTGAAGGTGCGCCCGCCTTCGCCGGCGGCGGAACCCGACCACGAGGACAGCCCGCTCACCCACCCGACCCGGCTGCAGCGCGGCTACCTGCCCGTCCTGCGCGGCGCGCTGCGCAGGCCCGTCGTGTCGATCGGCGTCGCGATCCTGATCCTCGCCGGCACGGTCGCGCTCGTCCCCGGCCTGCGCACCGACTTCCTCGGCGACGCCGGCGGCAACACCGTCTCCATCAGCCAGGAGCTGCCCCCCGGCACCGGACTGCCCGCCGCAGACGCCGCCGCCAAGCAGGTCGAGGGCGTCCTGCGTGACACCCCCGGCGTCGCCACCTACCAGGTCACCGTCGGCACACCCGCTGGCGCACAAGGCCTCGGCCGCCCCGGCGCCGGCGGTGGGGGAGCCACCCGGTTCTCCGTCACCCTCACCGACGGCGCCGACTCCGCCGCCGTCACCGACGACCTCCGCACTCGCCTCGACGCCCTCGGCGGGCCCGACGAGGTCGGCAACCTGACCGTCCAGGGCGGTCAGGGCGGGTTCGGCTCCGACCAGCTGCAGGTCACCGTCCGCGCCGAGGACCCCGCCGTCCTCGAGAGGGCCGCCGGGCAGGTCGAGCAGGCCGTCGCCGACATCCCCGGCGCCGCCGACGTCCGCAACAACCTCGCCGCCGCCCAGCCGTCCATCCGCGTCACCGTCGACCGGCAGAAGGCCGCCGCCGCAGGCCTCACCGAGGCCGCCGTCGGCCAGCTCGTCGCGGCTTCGTTGCGCGGCACCACGATCGGCACCGTCACCGTCGACGGGGTGCAGCAGGACGTCGTCGTCCGCTCCGGCACCGCGCCCGCCGACCTCGCCGCCCTGCAGGCCCTCCCCATCGCCGGGCCGCTGCGGCTCTCCGACGTCGCGACCGTCGCGGAGGTCCGCACCGCGCCGAGCATCAGTCACACCGACGGCTCCCGCAGCGCCCAGATCACCGCCCGCCCCGCCGCCGACGACCTCGGTGCCGTCACCCGCGACCTGCGCACCACCCTCGACGGCCTCCAGCTGCCGGCGGGCGCGACCGCGGAGATCGGCGGGGTGTCGACGCAGCAGTCCGACGCGTTCACCCAGCTCGGGATCGCCCTGCTCGTCGCGATCGCCGTCGTCTACCTCGTGATGGTGCTGACGTTCGGCAGCCTCCTGCAGCCGCTCATCCTGCTCATCTCGATCCCGTTCGCCGCCACCGGCGCGCTCGGCCTGCTCCGCGTCACCAACACCCCGCTGGGCGTGCCCGCGCTGATCGGCATGCTGATGCTCGTCGGCATCGTCGTCACCAACGCCATCGTGCTCATCGACCTCGTCAACCAGCGCCGCCGCGCAGGCGTGCCGCTGCGCGAGGCCATCCTCGACGGTGCGGGACAACGTCTCCGGCCCATCCTCATGACGGCCGTCGCCACCGTCTTCGCGCTGCTGCCCATGGCCCTGGGGCTGACCGGCGGCGGAGTGTTCATCTCCCAGCCGCTCGCGATCGTCGTCATCGGCGGGCTGATCAGCTCGACGCTGCTGACGCTCGTCCTCGTCCCGGTGCTGTACTCGCTGGTCGAGCGCTTCCGCGACCGGCTGCGGCGTCGCCGTGCGGCTCCGGCGCCCGTCGCCGACGAGCCGCGCGAGGAGCCCGCCGGCGAGTCCCCGTGGACCGAGCCCGTGACCGCCCCGCTGCCCGTCGCCCCCGGCGTGCACGGCCGCGTCGGCGACCGCTCCGGCCGGGCTCTGCGTGGCGTCGAGGTGTCCCTGTTCGACACCGCCGGCGAGCTCCTCACGACGACCGAGACCGCCTCCGACGGCACCTACCGCATCGACGTCGACAGCGGCGGCGAGTACGTCGTTGCCGCCCGCTCCGGCGAGCGCGAGCCCGTCGCCGAGCTCGTCGCCGTCAACGGCGGGCCCGCCTGGTACGACCTCACCGTCGACGGCCAGGCCGCCGTGACCGGTGTCGTCCGCGACCCGGGCGGTCAGGGCGTCGTCGGCACGGTGACGCTCGTCGACGACCGCGGCGAGGTCGTCGCCGCAGGCCGCACCGACACCGCGGGCCGCTACGAGCTGCGCGACGTGCCGGCGGGGGAGTACCACCTGCTGGCCGCGGCGGCGGGCACCTCCGCGACCACCCGGGTCACGGTGCCGGCCACCGGTTCCGTCTCCACGGAGATCGACGTCCCCGCCGCCCCGGTCGCGACCCCCAACTGAGGCCCGAACACACCGCGCGCAATCTCACTGCTGTCCCAGCCCACTCCGGGAACCGTGAGGTTGCGCGCGGGTGTCTGCCCGAGCCGGGTCCGCGGGTGGTTACAGCTCGCCGCCCACGGTGTCGTCGACGAGGGCCGCGCGGCCGGCCTCCAGACGCGCGACCGGTACGCGGAACGGTGAGCAGGACACGTAGTCGACGCCCGCGTAGTGGAAGAAGTGAACCGAGTCGGGGTCACCGCCGTGCTCGCCGCACACACCCAGCTTGATGCCCGGCCGGGTCTCGCGGCCCTTCTCGACGGCCGTCTTGATCAGCGCGCCCACGCCGTCGCGGTCGAGCGACTCGAACGGCGACACCGTGAAGACGCCCTTCTCCAGGTAGGCGGCGAAGATCGCGGCCTCGACGTCGTCGCGGGAGAAGCCCCAGGTCGTCTGCGTGAGGTCGTTCGTGCCGAAGGAGAAGAACTCCGCCGACTCCGCGATCCGCTTCGCCGTCAGCGCCGCCCGCGGCAGCTCGATCATCGTGCCGATCGGGATGTCGAGGGAGACGCCCGCGGTCTCCAGGATGTCGGCGACGATGCCGTCGATCTCGTCCCGGATGAGGTGCAGCTCCATGACGGAGCCGACGAGCGGCACCATGATCTCGACGCGCGGCTTGCCGCCCGCGAGGGCCCGTTCGGCGGCGGCCTCGGTGATGGCGCGGACCTGCATGCCGTAGAGGCCCGGCACGAGGAGCCCGAGGCGGACGCCGCGGCGGCCGAGCATCGGGTTGGACTCGTGGAGCCGCTCGACGGCGGCGAGCAGGCGCTCGTCGTCCTCGGAGGAGCCTTCGCCGGTGGCCTTGGCGAGGGCGACCCTCACGGCGAGCTCGGTGTGGTCGGGCAGGAACTCGTGCAGCGGCGGGTCGAGCAGCCGGATCGTCGTCGGCAACCCGTCCATGGCCTCGAGCAGCTCGACGAAGTCGGCGCGCTGCAGCGGGAGCAGCTCGGCGAGCGCGGCGTCGCGGGAGGCGGCGTCCTCGGCGAGGATGAGCCGCTCGATGAGGACCCGGCGGTCGCCGAGGAACATGTGCTCGGTGCGGCACAGCCCGATGCCCTGGGCGCCGAGCGAGCGGGCACGGGTGGCGTCCTCGGCGTTGTCGGCGTTGGCGCGCACGGCGAGGCGGCGGGTGCGGTCGGCGTGGCGGAGCAGCCGGTCGACGGAGCGGACGAGGTCGGCGGCCTCCTCGTCGACACCTTCGAGGGCGGCGTCGAGGCCGCTCTCCAGGTAGGTGACGACGGGCGAGGGGACGACGGGCAGCTCGCCTGCGAAGACCTCGCCGGTGGAGCCGTCGATGGAGAGCAGCTCGCCCTCGGCGACGGTGGTGCCGTTGACGCGCAGCACCTTGTTCTCGGCGTCGACGTCGATCTCCTCGGCGCCGCACACGCAGGTACGGCCCATGCCGCGGGCGACGACAGCGGCGTGGGAGGTCTTGCCGCCACGGCTGGTGAGCACGCCGGTCGCGTGGATCATGCCTTCGAGGTCGTCGGGGTTGGTCTCGCGACGGACCAGCAGGACGCGGCGGCCCTCGGCGGCCCGGGCGACGGCGGTGGCGGAGTCGAACACGACCTCGCCGACGGCGGCGCCGGGGGAGGCGGCCATGGCCTTGGTGAGCAGGGTGCGGGGGGCGTCGGCGTCGAACTGCGGGAACATCAGCTGCGCGAGCTGATGCCCGGTGACGCGGGTGAGCGCCTCGTCGCGGGTGATGAGCTGCTCGTCGACGAGCTGGGTGGCGATGCGGAACGCCGCGCCCGCGGTGCGCTTGCCGACGCGGGTCTGCAGCATCCACAGCTTGCCGCGCTCGACCGTGAACTCGATGTCGCAGAGGTCGCGGTAGTGGGTCTCGAGCCGCCGCATGATACGGGTGAGCTCGGCGTGCGACGCCGGGTCGAGCTGCGCGAAGTCCTCCAGCGAGAGGGTGTTGCGGATACCGGCGACGACGTCCTCACCCTGGGCGTTGACCAGGTAGTCGCCGTAGACGCCCTGCTTGCCGGTCGCGGGGTCGCGGGTGAAGCAGACGCCGGTGCCGGAGTCCTCGCCCATGTTGCCGAACACCATCGCGCAGACGTTGACGGCGGTGCCGAGGTCGTGGGGAATGCGTTCGCGGCGCCGGTAGATCCGGGCGCGGTCGGTGTTCCAGGAGTCGAACACGGCGCGCATCGCGAGGTCGAGCTGCTCGCGGGGGTCCTGCGGGAACTCGCGGCCGGTGGCGTCCGCGACGATGCCCTTGAAGTCCTCGACCAGGCCCTGCAGCGCGACCGGGGTGAGCTCGACGTCGGTCGTGACGCCCTCCCGGGCCTTGACCTCGTCGAGGCGGTCCTCGAAGCGTTCCGACGGGATGTCGAGCACCGTGCGGCCGAACATCTGGATGAGCCGCCGGTAGGAGTCCCAGGCGAAGCGCTCGTCCTTGGCGGCCTCGACGAGGCCCTTCACGGAGTAGTCGTTGAGACCGACGTTGAGGACGGTCTCCATCATCCCGGGCATCGAGACCTTCGCGCCCGAGCGCACCGAGACCAGCAGCGGGTCCTGGACGTCGCCGAGGCGCCGGCCGAGGCCGTCCTCGAGGCGGCGCAGCGCCATGGTCACCTGGACACGCAGCGACTGTGGTTCCTCGCCGCGGTCGAGGTAGAACTTGCAGGCCTCCGTGGTGATGGTGAAGCCGGGCGGGACCGGGAGTCCGAGCCGGGTCATCTCGGCGAGGTTCGCACCCTTGCCGCCGAGGAGATCGGTCTGGGTACGGTCGCCGTCGGCGAAGTCGTACACCAGCTGGGCGCGGTCGCGCATCGCCGCTGTCATGGCTCCCCCAAAGGGCGTCGTGGGTCGTTTGTCCGGCCCACGGGTCGGCGGGGGCGCGGGAACGAAGTAGAACCGACGTCGTCGCACAACTCAACACCGCCACCACGGTGTCGCGACACCCTCGTCTCAACTCTGCGACACCTCGGGGACCCCTTCGTGTCGCCCTGATGTCCCCCCGCCCCTGGTGACGGCGTCGGGATCGGTGCGGGCCCGTCGACCTGCCCGTCCGGTGGCCGGCGGGTGTGCGCGATCACGGAATGACGAACGACACGATCTTGATCGATTCCACTTCCGAGCACCGGATCGATCCAGGTCCGAGGGCCCGGCGCTCACGGATCTGGCGTGGATGCCGAGTCCCCGCACGAGTCTTCCGACGTCGGAGGTTGCCGTGGCGAGTCCCGAGGCCGAACGCGTCGCCGACATGCTGCGGTAGGCGCCGCGGATGGCCGACATGGCGCTGTCCGCGCAACGCGCCGCCGGCGAGCACGCCGAGGACCTCACCGACGAGCCCGCCGGCGTCCGGTACGAGCGCGTCGACCTGACCGCCGACGCCCCGCTCGACGCCGACGGTGTGCAGTTCGAGGACGTCTCCGACGCGCACCCGGTCAGGGGTGTGTGGGCGGTGCCGCCCGCGGCCCCGGTCGACCGGGCGGTGCTCCACCCCTTCGGCGGCGGGCACGTCATCACCTCCGTCGACGCCCGGCGCAAGTTCGCCGGCCACCTCGCGCTCGCGGCCGGCGCGCGGGTGCTGCTGCTCGACCACCCGCTCGCCCCGAGCACCTCTTCCCGGCCGATGTCGAGACCACCACCGCCGCCTACGGCTGGCTGCTCGACCAGGGCGTTCCCGCGCAGGGCCTGGCGGTCGCCGGGGAGTCGTCGGGTGGCGGGCTCGGCTACCCGGAGGCCGCCGAGGCACTGACGACCGCGGGCTCCTGGCTGCGGGCCCGGGTCACGTCCCGCAGTACGTGACGTGCGGGATCGCGTCCTCGGGCGGCGGCCCAACCAGGTCGGCCAGATCGGCGCGCTCCTCGAACGGCGACGACACCGCGCCGAGCAACCGCCGGAACGGCGCGAGGTCGCCACGCTCGGCGGCGCGCAGCGCGGGCTCGACGTGATGGTTGCGTGGGATGACCACCGGGTTGAGGCGGTTCATGCCGGCGGCGACGGCGTCCCGGTCGGCGGGCAGCAGTGCGTCGCGACGGGCGGCCCAGATGTCGAAGGCGTCGCGGTCGAGGAACAGGTCGCGCGCCGTGCCTGCCGCGAGCGCCCGGAAGAACGACGTGAAGTCGATGCGCTGGGCGTGCAGCATCGTCATCAGGTCGGTGCCCAGTTCCAGGTCCGGCTCGGCGATCCCGAGCTTGGCGGCCATCCCCTCGGCCCAGCGCTGCGCGTAGACGTCCGGGAACGCGGCGAGGACCTCGTTGAGAGCCGCGCCGGCGGTGTCGAGGTCGTCGTCGTCGGTCAGCAGCGGCACCAGCGCCTCCCCGAGCCGCGCGAGGTTCCACTGCACGATCGACGGCTGGTTGCCGTAGGCGTAGCGGCCGCGGGCGTCGATGGAGCTGAACACCGTCGCCGGGTCGACGCGGTCCATGAACGCGCACGGGCCGTAGTCGATCGTCTCGCCCGAGATCGTGGTGTTGTCGGTGTTCATGACGCCGTGCACGAAGCCCACGAGCATCCACCGCGCCACCAGGTCGGCCTGGGCCGCGCACACCCGGCGGAAGAGCTCCAGGTAGGGCTGGTCGGCGTCGGCGACCTCGGGGTGGTGCCGGGCGATCGCGTGGTCGGCGAGGGCGCGCAGCACGTCGCGGTCACCGGTCGCGGCGGCGTACTGGAACGTCCCCACCCGCAGGTGGCTGCCCGCGACCCGGCACAGCACGGCGCCCGGCAGCAGCCGCTCCCGCTGCACCGTCGTGCCGGTCGCGACGACGGCCAGCGCCCGCGTGGTCGGGATGCCCAGCGCGTGCATCGCCTCGCCCATCAGATACTCCAGCAGCATGGGCCCGACGACGGCGAGCCCGTCGCCACCCCGCGCGAACGGGGTGCGGCCCGACCCCTTGAGGTGCAGGTCCCGGCGGCGGCCGTGGAGGTCGACGACGTCGCCCAGCAGCAATGCCCGCCCGTCGCCGAGGCGCGGCTGGTACATGCCGAACTGGTGGCCCGCATAGACCTGCGCGACCGGCGTCACGCCCTCCGGCAGACCCTGGCCGACGAGGAACCGCACCCCGTCGGGCTCGCGCAGGGCCGCCTGGTCGACCCCCAGCTCCGCGGCCAGCTCCTCGTTCAGCGCCAGCAGCGCCGGCGCGGGCGCGTCGGCGGCCGACCACGGCAGCGACATGCCCGGCACCTCACGGGCGTAGGTGGCGTCGAACTCGAGCAGGGTGCGTGCGGTGGTCACCCCACGAGCGTACGAGCCGTATCGGGCTCGCCGCAGGGGTCCGTGATCGGCCAGGATGCGGACGCCGGTCGAGCAGGGGGAGTGCGATGAGCGGTGACGATCCGGCCAGGAGGGCCGAGCCGGAGGACGACGAGCCCGGCGAGGGCGCCGTCGAACCCGCCGGCGTGGGACGGCTGCTGGCGTTCAGCGACGGCGTCTTCTCCATCGCGTTCACGATCCTCGTCCTCGACATCGCCGTGCCGAACGACCTCAGCCCCGCCGGCCTCGAGGTCGCGCTCGCCGGGCAGGTGCCGCAGATCCTGTCGGCGCTGCTGAGCTTCGCCGTCATCGGCCGGTTCTGGGTGTCGCACCACGACATGCTGCGGCAGGTCCGCGGCGCCGACAGCGGGCTGCTCGTCGTCAACACCGCGCTGCTGGCGGCGATCGCCCTCATCCCGTTCACGACCTCGCTGCTCGCCGAGTACGGCGACCTCGTCGAACCGACGGTCTACTACGCGGGGATGGTGTCGATCACCGCGGGGCTGCAGCTGGTGATGCTGTGGTGGATCACCCGACGCGGTCTCCTCCAGCCCGGGACGCCGCGTTCCATGATCGAGGAGGCCGCCGGCGGGCTGGGCGGTTCGGTCGTGGCGTTCGTCGTCTCGATCCCGGTGGCGTTCGCGTCGACGACGGCCGCGCAGCTGTGCTGGCTGCTGGCCTTCGTCCCCGTCGCCCCGCTGGTCCGCCGCCTGCACTCGTAGGGATCGCTCCGGCGGGATCGACCCGCTGCACGACGACGGCCCGGCACCCCTCGGGAAGGGTGCCGGGCCGTCGGCCGGACGTTGCGGATCAGACGTCGTAGTACATGGCGAACTCGTACGGGTGCGGGCGCAGCCGCAGCGGGTCGATCTCGTTCTCCCGCTTGAAGGCGATCCACGTCTCGATCAGGTCGGACGTGAAGACGCCACCCTCGAGCAGGTAGTCGTGGTCGGCCTCGAGCCGGTCGATGACCGCGTCCAGGCTGGCCGGGACCTGGGCGATGTCCTTGGCCTCCTCGGGCGGCAGCTCGTAGAGGTCCTTGTCGATCGGCGCCGGCGGCTCGATCTTGTTCTTGATGCCGTCGAGGCCCGCCATCAGCATGGCCGAGAAGGCCAGGTACGGGTTGCCCGACGAGTCCGGGCAGCGGAACTCGATGCGCTTGGCCTTCGGGTTGTTGCCCGACAGCGGGATGCGGATGCAGGCCGAGCGGTTGCGGGCCGAGTAGACCAGGTTGACCGGGGCCTCGAAGCCGGGGACCAGGCGGTGGTACGAGTTCACCGTCGGGTTGGTGAACGCCAGCAGCGACGGGGCGTGGTGCAGCAGGCCGCCGATGTAGTAGCGGGCCATGTCGGACAGGCCGCCGTAGCCGGACTCGTCGTGGAACAGCGGCGCGCCGTCCTTCCACAGCGACTGGTGCACGTGCATGCCGGACCCGTTGTCACCGAAGAGCGGCTTGGGCATGAAGGTCGCGGTCTTGCCCTGCTGCCAGGCGACGTTCTTGACGATGTACTTGAACAGCATGATGTCGTCGGCGGCCGACAGCAGCGTGTCGAACTTGTAGTTGATCTCCGCCTGGCCGGCGGTGCCGACCTCGTGGTGCTCGCGCTCCACGTCGAAGCCCATGGCGGTCATCGTCGAGACGATGTCGGCGCGCAGGTCGGCGTAGTGGTCGACCGGCGGGACGGGGAAGTAGCCGCCCTTGTAGTTGACCTTGTAGCCGAGGTTGCCGCCCTCCTCCTCACGACCGGTGTTCCACCAACCCTCGGCGGAGTCGATGTGGTGGTAGGTCTCGTGCGCGCTCGAGTTGAAGCGGATCGAGTCGAAGATGTAGAACTCGGCCTCGGGCGCCATGTACGCGGTGTCCGCAATGCCCGAGGCGGTCAGGTACTCCTGAGCCTTGCGGGCGACGTTGCGCGGGTCGCGGCTGTACGGCTCGCCCGTGATCGGGTCGTGCACGAAGAAGTTGATGTTCAGCGTCTTGTGCTTGCGGAACGGGTCGAGCCGCGCCGTGGTGGAGTCCGGGAACAGCGCCATGTCGGACTCGTTGATGGCCTGGAAGCCGCGCACGGACGAACCGTCGAACGCCGCGCCGTCCTGCAGCAGGTCGGCGGCGGTGTGGGAGGGGACGGTGAGGTGCTGCATGACGCCGGGCAGGTCGCAGAACCTGATGTCGACGTACTCGACCTTCTCGTCCGAGATGTACTTGAGTACCTCTTCGGAGTTGCTGAACACGCTCACTCGCTCCTTCGGATGGGGCTCGGGATCCGGCGAGTCCGCGATGACCCGCGTGTGTCGACGAGGAAACGCCGACCGAATTCGTCGTTGACGCTATGGCGACGGTGTTGCCCGGCCGTCACCCTCTCGTTTCACCGAGGTTAACGGCCGGACCTGGGACTGACCTCACATCAGCCCGCCTAGGCTAGGGGGCATGAGCCGTTGGATCGACTCCTGGATGCCGGGTTCACCCACCGGATCCGGCTCCGCCGAGGAGCAGACGCACCCGGGTGAGAGGTTCGGACTGCCCGCGTCGGGGCCGGGATCGGTGGCCGGGTTCTGGCGCCGGTTCGGTGGTGTCACGATCGACTGGCTGCTGGGTTACCTGGTGTCGCTGCTGTTCGTGGGTGCCGACTCGTTCGGCCGCGGATCGACGTTCGGCTGGACGATCTGGCTGGTCTGGTTCGGCATCACGGCCCTGGCCGTCGCGGTGTTCGGGTCGACGCCGGGCATGCTCGCGCTGGGCATGCGGGCAGCCCCGATCGACGGACGGGCCGTCGTCGGGGTGCCGCGCGCGGTGATCCGAACGCTGCTGCTGGGGCTGGTGATCCCGCCCCTGGTCCGCGACGACGACGGCCGCGGCTGGCACGACCGCGCGGGCGCGACCATCGTCATCAGGACGCGCTGACCGCGCGTCCCGGGGGGTCAGCGGCGACGGACGGTGCGCTGGACGCTACGGATCTTGGCGCCCTGGGGCATCGGGCCCTTGGGCATCGCCGCCGTGCCGGTGCGGGAGCCCAGCGCGGCGAGGCGCGTCTCCAGCGAGTCCATCTGGCTGCGCTGGATGTTGCGGGGCAGCTTGCGCAGGTGGACGTGCAACTTCGACAGCGGGACCTGGCCCTCGTCGTTGCCGACCACGACGTCGTAGATCGGGACGTTGCCGATGACGCGCGCGGTGCGCTTCTTCTCCTGCGCGAGCAGCGACTTGACCCGGTGCGGCGCACCCTCGGCGACGAGGATGACCCCGGGCAGGCCGATGACCCGGTGCACGGCGTCGAGGTGGGTGGTGCCGGCGATGCTCGTGGTGACGCGCCACTGGCCGCGCAGGTTGTCGAGCGCCCACCCGGCGGCGCCGGGCTGCCCGTCGGCCTTGGTGTAGACGGTGCGCTGCACCCGGCGGCCGAAGATGCTGACGGCCGCGAGCGCGCCGACGGCGACACCCAGCGGCAGGGTGAACCACTGCAGGCCCCAGAACAGCCCGATGACGAAGCCCAGCGCCGCGCCCAGCAGGACGCAGCCGACCATCAGCGGGATGAGCAGCTTGTCCTCGCGGCGCTGCATCTTGAACGCCTCGAAGATCTGGGAACGTCGCTGCTTGGACGCCGCGCGACGGGCGCGCTTCGCCTCTGCTCTCGCTGCCTTGTCGGGCTTGTCGGCCATGTGTCCCAGGATACGGGTCAGCTGCGTGCGAGCAGGGACCGAGCCTCCTGGGAGGCGGCACCCTCGGCGGCGAGGTGGGCCAGCGCCGGGGTCAGCTCCTCACCACGGGCGGCGACGGTCTGCGCGTACAGACGCCCGGCCCGGTACGACGAGCGCACCAACGGCCCGGCCATCACGCCCG
>MEGH01000022.1:78214-87108 GCA_001725415.1 Pseudonocardia sp. SCN 73-27 | reverse complement strand
CGCGCAAGACGTTGGGCTGGGACACCCCCGGGGAGTGGATGGCCCGGCTACTGTCGCGGCCAGTGACCACCGGTGTTGCGCCGACCCCTTGAACCAGAGGCGGCCGGGACGACCATGAGGTTGCGCGCGGGGTGTCATCGGCGGGCGCGAACCGCGGCGGCGAGGCCGTCGAGCACCGAGGCCGTGGTGTCCCAGTCCATGCAGGCGTCGGTGACGCTGCAGCCGCGGACCATGTCGGGGCCGATCTCCTGGCGTCCGGCGACGAGGAAGCTCTCCAGCATCACCCCGACGACGCCCTTCTCACCTGCGGCGATCCGCGACGCGAGGTCGGCGGCGACGACCGGCTGGCGACGGTGGTCCTTGCCGGAGTTGCCGTGGCTCGCGTCGACGATGAGCCGCTCGGGCAGCCCGGCCTTGGTCAGCGTCCCCAATGCGGAGGAGACGTGCTCGGCGGAGTAGTTGGGTCCGCCGCTGCCGCCGCGGAGGATGACGTGGCAGTCGGGGTTGCCGGTCGTCGTGATCAGGGACGCGAGCCCGTCGGGGTTGATCCCCATGAACACGTGGCTCTCGGCCGACGCGCGGGCGCCGTCGACGGCGATCTGCACGTCGCCGTCGGTGGAGTTCTTGATCCCGATGGGCATGGACAGCGCGCTGCACAGCTGGCGGTGGACCTGGCTGGCGGCGGTGCGGGCGCCGATGGAGCCCCAGGAGACGAGGTCGGCGATGTACTGCGGGGTGATCGGGTCGAGGAACTCGCAGCCGACGGGCAGGCCGAGCGCGGTGATGTCGCGCAGCAGCGACCGGGCGATGCGCAGGCCCTTGTTGACCTGGAAGGTGCCGTCGAGGTCGGGGTCGTTGATGAGCCCCTTCCAGCCGACCGTGGTGCGCGGCTTCTCGAAGTAGGCGCGCATGACGACGACGAGGTCGTCGCGCAGGGTCTCGGCGCGCGCGGCGAGGAGCCGGGCGTAGTCGAGCGCGGCGTCGGCGTCGTGGATGGAGCAGGGGCCGACGACCACGACGAGGCGGTCGTCGCGACCGGTCAGGACGTCGACGGCGGCGTCACGGCCGCGGGTGACGGTGGCGGCCACGGTGTCGTCGACGGGCAGTTCGGACCGCAGCAGCGCGGGGGAGATCAGGGGGCTGACGCCTGCGGTGCGCCGTGCGTCGAGATGAGGGGTGGTACTGGTCATGACGGGGGTCGTCCTCTCAGGGGATGGACCCGCCCGTCGTCACCGCGAGCCGGTCCGTCCGGCTCGGGGTGCTCGATGGTCAGCGCAGCAGATCGCCCGCCGACCCGTCCCGGGCCGGTCGCGTAAACCAGTACTGGCGCTGCACGGGCGCGACAGTAGCCGACGTCGGCCCCGCCCCGCCAGGGAGCATGGTCACGTCGCGCGGGTGCGGGCGTAGTGGCGCGCGGCGCGGGCGCGGTTGCCGCAGCCGTGGGAGCACCATTCGCGGCGGCCGCTGCGGATGAAGTAGAGGACGCAGCCGGGACCCTGGCAGGCCCGCAGGTCGTGGCGGCGGGGGCCACCGAAGAGGTCGACGGCGTCGGCCGCGATCTCCGACAGGGCCGTGGCGACGTCGCCGCCGGCGCTGCGGGCGACGGTCCCGGGTTGGGGGTGGGCGCGCAGCTCCCGCCAGCGGGCCGGGGTGGCGGCGTGACGATTCACGAGGTCGACGGCGTCGCGGGGCAGGGGCTCGGCGTCGACGGTCGCGGTGGCCAGCCGGCGGATCGCGTCGCGCAGGGCGACGGCGGCAGCGAGCTCGACGGCGTCGACGTCGGTGATCGCGAGGCGTACGTCCTGCAGCCAGGTCCCGAGGTGCTGCGGGGTCTCGAGACCTTCGCGGGGGTGGCCGCGGACGGCGTACGTGGTGTTGGCCAGCTCGATCGAGAGCGGCTCTCCCAGGAGCGGGGCACCACCGGAGACGTCGGTCATGTCTAATGCTAACTCTTCTTGATGCCGTTAGATGGCCCTCGGTACGTTCCAATGGCTATTTGTCGATCACCCGCCGTTCCTCGTCGACGACCTCGACGCGGTCGAGGCCGCCGAGGAGCGCGTCCGCGCGGCCGGCGCGCATCCGGAGATCTACGCGACCACCGGTGTCGACAGCGCTCCCGTGCCCGTGTCGGACGGTCCGACCTGCGGCTCGTTCCGACCTCCCGGTCAGCCCCCGGCCGCGGAGACGCGTGAGGAGATCTCCGCGGCCAGCGCCGTGTCCTTGGCGGTGAGCCCGCCGGCCGAGTGCGTCGACAGGCGGAACGTCAGTGTCCGCCAACGGATGTCGATGTCGGGGTGGTGGTCGGCGCGCTCGGCGTCCTCGGCCACCTCCCCGACCACGCGGATCGCCGTCGGGAAGTCGGGCAGCTCCGCGGTGCGCACGATCGAGTCGCCGTCGCGATCCCATCCGGGCAGGTCCGCGAGGGCTGAGGTGATGGCATCGTCGTCAAGGAGATCGGCCATGCGGCCATCCTCCCGCAGACGACCGCCGGACGCGGCTCAGGCGTCGCGCGTGAGCATCCGGCTCGCCGTGATCCCGCCGCCGATCGCCACGTAGCACAACGCCCGCAGCGTGCTGCTGCCCAGCTCGCCCCAGGTCATCGGGTCGCGCAGGACGTCGGCACCGGCGGAGAAGCCCGTCGTCAACAGGTAGGGCTGCAGCCAGTCGAGCGCGGGGATCGCGCCGAGCACACCGAACACGATGAGCCCGCCCAGCACCGACGCCAGCACCACCAGCGGGTGCTCGGTGAACGCGGAGATCGCCAGCGCGATCGCGCCCACCGCAGCGAGCTGGCCGACCGTCCACAGTGCCGCGATCCCGACCCGGCCCATCGCCTCGCCGAAACCGAGCGTCGTGCCCGACAACGTGACCAGCGTGCCGTCGGCACCGCCCACGACGACCAGCCCGGCGATCACCCCGACGACCGCAACGATCAGCGTCGCCGTCACGGCCACGACGAGCACGCCGAACGCCTTCATCAGGACGAGCCGGCCCCGCCCCACGGGCGCGAGCAGCAAGCCGCGCAACGTGCCGTGCGCCGCTTCGCCCGCGATCGCGTCGGCCGCCGCCATCCCGACGGCCAGCGGCAGCAGCAACGCCAGCATCAGCGTCATCGCCGCGACGGGCAGCACGAGCCCGTTGCCCGCGATCGCGCCGATCAGCCCGCCGCCGCCACGGTCGGCGACCACGACGCCGATCGCGATCAGGATCGGGACCAGCGCGAACAGGCCCAGCATGACGAGGGTGCGCGGGCGGCGCAGCACCCAGCGCAGCTCGGCGCCGAGCAGCCGGCCCATGGGCGCGGAACCGCGGTGCGGCGTCGTGGCGCTCTCGACCAACGTCATGGGGACTCCTCGGTCAGGCGCGCGAACAGCTCCTCCAGCCGGGCCCGGCGCCGCCGCGCCTCGTGCACGGCCACGCCCGCCCGGACGAGCAGCGCGACGACCTCCGGGGCGGGCGGGCCACCGTCGGCGACGACGATCCCGTCGCCGTCCCGGAACGCTGTCGCGCCGATGCCGCGCAACGCCTCCAGTGCGGTGTCGACGTCGGGTGTGGCAACGACGAGCCCCCCGGTTCCGGCCTCCAGCAGCGCGCCCAGCTCGCCCGAGGCGACCAGGCTCCCCGCCTGCAGCACCGCGACGTGCGTGCACGTCGCCTCGACCTCGGCGAGCAGGTGCGACGACACCAGCACCGTCGCGCCGCCCGCGTGCAGCTCGGCGACGATCCGCCGGACGTCGCGGGTGCCGGCCGGGTCGAGGCCGTTGGTGGGCTCGTCCAGCACGACCAGCCTGCGCGGCACCAGCAACGCCGCCGCCAGACCCAGCCGCTGCTTCATGCCGAGGGAGTAGCCGCGGAAGCGGCGGTCGGCGGCGTCGGCCAGCCCCACACGCTCCAAGGCGGTGCCGACGGCGTCGCGGATCTCGTGGCCCGCCAACAACGGCTCGGTCGCGGCGACCCGGCGCAGGTTCTCCCGCCCCGACAGGAACGGATGGAACCCCGGCCCCTCGACGAGCGCGCCGACGTGCGGCAGCGCCTGCTCGGCGGCGTCGGGCACGGCGTGCCCCAGCAGCTCCGCGGTGCCGGACGTGGGGCGGGTCAGCCCGAGGAGCATCCGGATCAGCGTGGTCTTGCCCGACCCGTTGGGGCCCAGCATGCCCAGCACCGACCCGGTGGGCACCTCGAGGTCGATCCCGTCGACGGCGACGGTCTTGCCGAACACCTTCCGCACCCCGCGGACGGCGGCCGCGGGAGGTACTACCCGGGCCGCCGTGCGCTCCTCGGTGGATGCGGTCACCGTGCTGTCGTCACTGTCGTTGTCGTCGTCACCGGGACAGGGCCTCGGTCAGCACCTGGGCGGGCACCGCGCCCGCGGCGACCCGGCCGTCGGAGGTGATGATCGCCGTCGCCACCGCGGTGTCGATCTCACGGCCGCTGCCCCACGGGCCGCTGACCTCCTTGCCGATCGACGAGAGATCGGGGGTGCCGCCACGACCACCCTGCTGCTGCTGCGCGTCGGCGGGCGGCATCGTCGCGATCACGACGGTGTCCCAGCCGTCGCCGACGACCTTCGGCTCCGGACGTTGCGGCTGCTGCGCGTCACCGGGGCGGGCGGGCGCCTCGGTCACCGTCGCGCCGGGCGGCGGGGTGAACGTGAACATGGCCGGATCCTGGGCCCCGAACTCCAGCTGCGTGAAACCGACCTCCAACGCCGGGTCCGACGAACCGTTGGCCAGCACCGTCAGCCGCAGCGGCAGCCGCTTCTCCGAGTCGACCGCGACGCGCACCTCGCGCAGCAGCGTCCGCTCCGTCGGCAGGGGGCGCAGCACCAGCTCGTAGGCCGGGCGGCCTGCCACCTCGGCGGTGCCGTCGACCGCGACGGTGCTCGTCGCCCGCAGGTCCGTGACGGCCTTCTGCGCGGCGGCGGCCGGGTCGGTCACGTCGGCCTGCGGGGGCTTCCGATCGGCGCCGACGGCCTTCTTCGTGACGGTCTTGTCGGCGGAGTCCCACGCCCACACGGCCGTGCCGTCGTCGACGATCGTCTTCTCACTCTGACCGTTCGGTACCGACAGCCGGCCCTTGCCGGCGCCGTCGGACCACACCTGGGCGGTCGACGTCCCGTTCGCGGCCTGCGGCACGCCCGGGATCGCGGGCAGCCCCAATGCGTTGTCCAGGGTCACGGTGCCGTGCAACGGACCCGGGTCCTTCGCCTGGATCACCGACGTCACCAGATCCTCCGCGCTCACCGGCGGCAGCTCCGGCGCCGCACCCGCGCCGGCCGGGACGGCCAACAGGCCCAGCCCCACCGCCCCCGCGACGGCGACCCCCATGCCGATCCGTGCCCAGCCACGTCGTGATGCCATGCGCTCAGCCTGACGCATCGGCCCTGAGAAGCCACTGAGTGCGCTGAGAAGCCCCTGAGTGCTGAGAAGCCCCTGAGCCCGCTGAGAGTCCGCTTAGCCCGACCTGTGGACATCCCTGCCCGCCGTCGGTGTCGACCAGTAGCGTCCGGCGCGATGGCGAGAGTGCTGGTGGTCGACGACGAGCCCGGGGTGCGTACGGCGCTGCACCGCGGGCTCACCGCCGAGGGCATGGAGGTCGTGTCCGTCGGCGACGGGCAGTCCGCGCTGCGCGCCGCCCTGACCGGCAGTTTCGACGCCGTCGTCCTCGACATCATCCTTCCCGGCCTCTCCGGCTACCGGGTCCTCGAACACATGCGGGCCGCGGGCGTCGACACCCCTGTCCTGCTCGTGTCGGCCAAGGACGGCGAGATCGACCAGGCCGACGGGCTCGACCTCGGCGCCGACGGCTACCTGACCAAACCCTTCTCGTTCGTCGTGCTCGTCGCCCAGCTCAAGGCCATGCTCCGGCGCCGCGACGCCACCCTCGGCCGCACCGGGCAGCGCGTCCGCCTCGGCGGGCTCGTCGTCGACCCCGCCGCCCGCAGCGCCTCCTACGAGGGCAACCCCATGGAGCTGTCGCCGCGTGAGTTCGCGCTGCTGCACGCACTGGCCAGCCGGCCCGACACCGCCGTCGCCAAGGACGAGCTGCTCCGGCTCGTGTGGGGCGACGCGCAGGCCGCGAGCCGCAACGTCGTCGAGGTCTACGTCGGTTACCTGCGACGCAAGCTCGAGGCCGTCGGCGCCGGGCACCTGCTGCGCACCGTCCGCGGCTTCGGCTACCTGGTGGGCTCGGGCACGTGACCCACCCACCCGCGTGACACGCCTGCGCCGCTGGTGGACGCGGCGTTCGCTGCGGTTCCGGATCACGCTCGTCGTCGGGGTCGTGGCCGTCGTCGCGCTCGTCCTGCTGTCGCGGCTGGGTGCCGGGCTCGTCGCGTCCACACTGACCGGAGCCGCCGACGCCGAGCTGCGGGCACAGGCCACCGCGGTCGCCGCCTCGCTGCGCACCGACGGCGCCGCCGCCGGCGGGCCGGCCGTCCGCGTCGTCGACACCGCGGGCACCCCCGTCGACGGCCGCGGCCCGCTGCCGTTGCGCGACGACGAGATCCGCCGGCTCGCGAGCGGCACCGCCATCACCACGTTCGCCGACGGCGAGTTCCGCCGGTGGCTCGCAGTCGCCGCCGTCGTGCCCGACGGGTCGACACGGCTCGTCGTCGCCAGCGGCACCCTCGTCGGCGGAGCCACCCTGCTCGCCCGCGCCGCCGTCGGGTTCCTGCTCGCCGCGCTCGCCGTCGCCGCCGTCATCGCCCTGGCCGCGTGGGCCGCCACCCGCGCCGCCCTGCGCCCCGTCGACCGCATGCGCGCCTCCGCCGCCGCCCTCCCACCCGGCCAACGGCTCCCCGTGCCCGAGGCCCGCGACGAGCTCCGCGCCCTCGCCGAGGAGATCAACGGCCTGCTCGCCCGCCGCGACGACGCCGTCGCCCGCCTCGAACGCTTCACCGGCGACGCCGCCCACGAGCTCCGTTCACCCGTCGCCTCCATCCGCGCCCAGGCCGAGGTCGCCGTCGCCCACCCCGACCCCGCCCTCTCCGACGACACGTTGCGCGCCATCGCCGGCGAAGCCGAACGCCTCACCACGATGCTGTCCGACCTGCTCGCCCTCGCCCGCGCCGACGCCGGCCGCCGCGCCGACCCCGAACCCGTCGACCTCGTCGCCGCCGTCCGCGCCGCCCTCGCACGCCTGCCCGTCGACGGACCCGTCACCGAGTTCGTCGCGCCCGCACCCGCGACGGTCGCGGCCGGCCCCGGCGAGGTCGCGCTCGTCCTCGACAACCTGCTCGGCAACGCCACCCGCTACGCCCGCACCGTCGTGCGCGTCGCCGTCCTGCCCGCCGGGCGCACCGTCCGGCTCCTCGTCGACGACGACGGCCCCGGCATCCCCGTCGCCGACCGTGCCCGCATCTTCGACCGCTTCACCCGCCTCGCCCCCGAACACACCACCGACGGCGGCGGCGCCGGGCTCGGCCTCGCACTCGTCGACGGCCTCGTCCGCGGCCGCGGCGGCACCGTCGCCGCAGGCGCCGCCCCCGACGGAGGCGCCCGGCTGGAGGTGCGCTGGCCGGCCGCCGGGTGAGCTTTGACACCATCTCCGCGTGCCCGCCGAGCGCCTCTCCTACGTCGTCGCCGCCGATCGCCGCACCGTCGCCGGCCTGCTCCGCGACGCAGCTGTCTCCGCACCCGCCCTCGCCGCCGCGGGCCACCGCTTCTCCTCCGACACCCGGCTCCTCGCCCCCGGCGACCAGGTCCGCCTCGCGGTGCGAGGAGTGCCGTGGCTGCCGGTGCGGTTCCCCGCAGTCACGGTCGTCGACGAGGTCTCTCCCTCCCGGATCTCGACCTCGCTGGTCCGCGGGCCGCTCCACGCCCTGACCCACCTCACCGAACTCGTCGACGTGCCCACCGGCGCTCGCGTCACCGACACCCTCACCTGGCACGCACCCGTCGGCCTCCTCGGCGACCCCCTCGTCGTCCGCCCCCTCCTGCGCGGCGTCCTCACCGCCCGGGCCGCGGGCCTGACATCGGCGGTCGCCGGAGTCGCGGGCGCCCGGATCGTCGTCGCCACCGCCCTGATCGACGGCGGCCGCCTCCTCGCCGCGCAACGCACCCGGCCCGAGGCGCTCGCCGGACGATGGGAGCTGCCCGGTGGGAGTGTCGAGCCCGGTGAGGACGAGGCCGACGCCGTCGTCCGGGAGTGCAAGGAGGAGCTCGGCGCCGACGTCGAGCCCTGCGGCCGGCTCGGTACGGACCTCCCCATCGACGCCGGTCTCCTGCGCGTCCACCTCGCCCGGCTGCGCACCGGCTCCCCGATGCCCGAGGCCCTGGAGCACGCCGCCGTGCGCTGGGTCGCGTCCTCCCAGCTCGACGCCCTGCCCTGGGTCGACGCCGACCGCGCCGTCCTCCACGACCTGCGGGCAGTCCTGTCCCCAGGGCTGCCCTGACCTGAGCGGCTCGGACCAGATCGGAGCTCGCCGCCGCACAGCCACAGCCGCGCGCAGCCTCATTGCTCTCGGACCGGCCTCGAGACGGCAATCAGGTTGCGCGCAGCGGTGCAGCGTTCGCAGCTGCAACCGGTCCCGGGTCGGGGGGAACCGGGCGGGCCCGGACGCCGTCGGAGCGGCATGTGTCTCGGGGAAGTGCTCGCCACGCAGGCCGGGGTCGTGTCCCGGGTCCAGGCCCTGGAGTCGGGGTTGTCGCCGCGGGAGGTCGACCGTCGGGTCGCACGGCGGCGGTGGCATCCCGTGCACCCGCGGGTCTATCTGGCCGGCGACGCCCTGCCGAGCGACGAGGCCCGGGTGTGGGCAGCAGTCCTGTGGGCGGGGGAGGGGGCGGTGTTGTCGGGGGCTGCGTCGGCATGGTGGTGGGGGTTGCCGGTGCGCCCGCCGTCGACGGTCGGGGTGATCGTGCCGCGCCGGCGGGCGCCGGGGCGGCGGCCGGGGG
>MEGH01000022.1:0-78199 GCA_001725415.1 Pseudonocardia sp. SCN 73-27 | reverse complement strand
GGCCGGGGGTGGTGGTGCGGCGCCGGACGTTGCCGGTGGCGGACCTCGCCGCACATCGGGGTCTCCCGGTGACGGCGCTGCCGTTGACGGTGCTGGAGACCGCGTTGGAGATCGGCCCGGCGTTCCTGGACGCCGTGCTGACGAGGGCGGTCGCGCTGCGGGACGTCGTCGCGGCGTCCGAGCGGATGGGGGTGGGGCAGCGGGTGCTCGCGGAGGCGGCGGAGCGGGCGGACGCGAGGGCCCGGCTGCGGCTGGCGGGGGTGCTGCGGCGGGCAGGGGTGCCGGCGCACGTCGCGCCGGGGAGGCGCGCGGTGGTCTGCCCGGCCCATCGCGTCCTCGTGACCGGGACCGCCGAACCGGCGCCGGCCGGCTGGACCGTCGTGACCGGAGGGGAGGAGGAAGTCGTCGCGAGGGTGCTCCGGGGGTGCGCATCACGGGGTGATTCCGATCACCGGGGTGAGACGCCGGGAGAGGCGGCGGGTGCGGGCCGGGCGCGGAGCGGGTCGCAGGGACCGACCGGCGCGACCGTCGCGACGAAGGAACGGGACGGAACAGCGAAACCGCTGGTCCGGCCTAGTACACCCGCGCCAGCTCGACGGCCTTCTTGAGTGCTTTGCCGCTCAGCTCCTCGGCCGCCATTCGGTGGAGCCGCTGCGCGACGACCGGGCACTTACGGCACCGTTCGGGTTTCGAACGGCAACACTTCTTCTTCACTTTGCCCATCGTCAGGGGAGCCTAACCTCACGCCGGGCGAAGGGCCAGGGTCGGCCCGGGATACCGTGAAGTGTGAGCACAGCTGGGACCACCCTCGACGCTGCACCGGCGACCGCGGACCGCGGCCTGCCGGATTCGCGCGGAGGGCTGCGCAACATCGCCATCGTGGCGCACGTCGACCACGGCAAGACGACGCTCGTCGACGCCATGCTGCGCGCGTCCGGCGCGTTCGGCGAGCGCGCGGAGCTCGTCGACCGGGTGATGGACTCCGGCGACCTCGAGCGCGAGAAGGGCATCACCATTCTCGCGAAGAACACGACGATCAACTGGCACGGCACCACGATCAACGTGATCGACACCCCCGGCCACGCCGACTTCGGTGGCGAGGTCGAGCGCGGGCTGTCGATGGTCGACGGTGTCGCCCTGCTCGTCGACGCGTCCGAGGGCCCGCTGCCCCAGACCCGTTTCGTCCTGCGCAAGACCCTCGCGGCCGGTCTGCCGGTGCTGCTGGTCGTCAACAAGACCGACCGGCCCGACGCCCGGATCGAGGAGGTCGTCGACGAGTCGCTGGAGCTGCTGCTCGAGCTGGCCGACGAGCTGGAGCTCGGCGAGGACCAGACGGCGCACCTGCTCGACCTGCCGGTCGTGTACGCGTCGGGGCGTGCCGGTCGCGCGAGCCGTAACCGCCCGGGCGACGGCGAGATGCCCGACTCCCCGGACCTGCAGCCGCTGTTCGACGTGCTGCTCGAGACGGTCCCGCCGCCCGCGGACGACCCGAACGCGCCGCTGCAGGCGCACGTCACCAACCTCGACGCGACGAACTTCCTCGGCCGTATCGCGCTGTGCCGCATCCGGGCGGGCGAGATCCGCCGCGGTCAGCAGGTCGCGTGGATGCAGGACGGTGGCAAGGTCACCCGCGTCAAGATCACGGAGCTGCTGCGCACCGAGGCCCTGACCCGCGTGCAGGCCGACGTGGCCTACGCGGGGGACATCGTGGCCGTCGCGGGCATCCCGGACGTGATGATCGGCGACACGCTGGCCGACCCGGAGAACCCGGTGGCGCTGGAGCGCATCCACGTCGACGAGCCGGCGATCTCGATGACGATCGGCATCAACACGTCGCCGCTGGTCGGTCGCGACCCGCACCCGGGCCAGAAGCTGACGGCGCGACAGGTGAAGAGCCGGCTGGACGCGGAGCTGGTCGGCAACGTGTCGCTGCGGGTGCTGCCCACCGAGCGTCCCGACACCTGGGAGGTGCAGGGCCGTGGTGAGCTGGCCCTGGCGATCCTGGTGGAGACGATGCGCCGTGAGGGCTTCGAGCTGACCGTCGGCAAGCCCGAGGTCGTCACGAAGGTGATCGACGGCAAGCTGCACGAGCCGTTCGAGCAGCTCTCGATCGACGTGCCGACCGACAGCCTCGGCGCGGTCACCCAGCTGCTGGCGGCCCGCAAGGGCGACATGAGCCAGATGGTGCACGGCGAGAACCGGGTCCGGCTGGACTTCCGCGTTCCGAGCCGGGGCCTGATCGGCTTCCGCACGGAGTTCCTGACGATCACCCGTGGCGCAGGCATCGCGAGCCACGTGTTCGACGGCTACGGCCCTTGGGTCGGCGAGATCTCCAGCCGCCTGCGCGGCTCGCTGATCGCCGACCGGTCGGGCCCTGTGACGGCCTACGCGGTCGACGCGCTGGCCGACCGTGGCGTGCTGTTCGTCGGCCCGGGCACCCAGGTCTACGACGGCATGGTCATCGGTGAGTACACCCGCAACGAGGACCTCGAGGTCAACATCGTGCGGGAGAAGAAGCTCACCAACATGCGCAAGTCGACCGGTGACGAGCTGGTGAAGCTCACGCCGCCGACGATCCTGACGCTGGAGCAGTCGCTGGAGTTCTGCGCCAACGACGAGTGTGTCGAGGTGACCCCGGAGAACGTGCGCATCCGGAAGGTGGAGCTGGACTCGCACCTGCGGGGCAGGGCAGGCCGCGGCCGCCAACTGACCCGCCGCACCGGCCTCCGGCCCCGGTGCGACGATGGTCGCGGGGGTCGGGGGACTCGGGCGCAGGAGGAGCGCGTGGCACGCAGCGGCGATGGCGTCGGCCCGAGCTGGTTGCGTGCCCTGATCGTCCTGCTGCTCGCGGGGCTGCTCGCTGCGTGTGTGAACGAACCGGCACCCCGCGTGGTGGCGCCGCCGCCCACGACGACCACGACCCCGGCCCAGCCCGAGCCGACGACGGTGACGGTCGGCGTGGAGTCGATCGGCGCCGGGTTCAACCCGCACCTGCTGGCGCACCAGTCGCCGGTGACGACGGCGCTGGAGACGTTGGTGCTGCCGTCGGTGTTCCGTCCTGACGTCGACGGCACGCTCCGCCTGGACCAGACGGTGGCGACGAGCGCGCGCGTGACGTCGACGGACCCGTTCACGGTGAGCTACGAGCTCAATGTGCAGGCGTCGTGGACGTCGAACGCGCCGATCGCGGCGGAGGACTTCGTGTACCTGTGGGAGCGGATGCGCTCCGAGCCGGGGACGGTCGACGCGGCGGGCTACTCGTTGATCACCGATGTGCGGTCGCGGGCCGGCGGCAAGGCTGTCGACGTGGTGTTCTCGAAGCCGTACGAGCACTGGCAGGAGCTGTTCTCGGGGCTGCTGCCCGCCCACATCCTGAAGGACGCTCCCGGTTCGTGGACGGGTGCGCTCGCGGGTGGGCTGCCGGCGTCGGGCGGGCCGTTCCGGGTGGTCTCGGTGGACCGCGCGCGCGGTGAGGTCGTGTTGGCACGCAACGACTTGTACTGGGCGACACCGGCCAGACTGGACCGGATCGTGCTGCGCGCCGTGGACGACTCCACAATGGTCGACGAGCTGCGTTCCGGTGATCTGGACGCGGCGCTGCCGGAGGCCGACCCGACGGTGCGGCAGCTGCTCGCGGCGCTGGGCCCGACGGTGCGGACGCAGGACGCGCCGCTGCCCGTGGTGACGGGGCTGGGGTTCCGGTCGGACGTGGGTCCGTTGTCCGACGTGCGGGTGCGGCAGGCCGTTGCGGCGACGCTCGACCGGGACGCGTTGCGCGCGCAGGTGGCGCCGGGCTCGTTGGCGGCCGACGCGTTCGGGCCGGCGCCGTCGGAGGCGGGGTACGCCTCGACGGCTCCCGCGGGGGCGCCGGCGAAGCCGAATCCTGCTGAGGCGCAACGGCTCATGCTCGCGGCAGGCTACGTGCGCGACGCGCAGGGCCGCTGGACGATCGGTGGGCAGCCGCTCCAGATCGTGGTGGCGGCGGCCGCGGAGCGCCCGCAGGACGTGAAGCTCGCCCAGGCGGCGGCCGCGCAGCTGACCGCGGGCGGCATGACGACGACGGTCCTGGCCCCGCCGGCGGCCGACCTGATGGCGCAGCCGGACATCCCGGCGACCCCGCCGACGACCGACCCCGCCGCCCCCGGGGCGACGACGTCGGCGCCGACGACTCCCGGTGCCCCGACGTCGACCCGGTCGCGGACGACGACCCGGACGACCCCGCCGCCCACGACCACCACCCCGCCGACGAGCGGCGCCACGAGCACCACGCAGGCGCCCCCGACCGGCCGGGTCCGGGCGGACCTGATGGTCCTGCCCCGTCCCGTGGGTGGCGACGTCGGCGCCCGGTACGCCTCCGACTACGGCTGTCCCGTCGCGCTGCCGGGCGGGGCGACGGCGGCGACGAGCCCGACGCGGTTCTGCTTCCCGGCGCTGCAGTCGCTGCTCACCGGCCTGGTCGACGGCACCGCCGAACCGGGGACGCAGGCCGTCGTCGAGAAGGTGCTGTGGGCGCAGCTGCCGGTGCTCCCGCTGTACCAGCAGGTCTCGGTGGTCGCGAGCACCACCGAGACCGACACGTCGACGGGAATCTCCCCGGGCCCCCTTCGCACGGGCCCGCTGACCGGCGCACAACGCTGGACGGCGCCCCCGGGTTGAACCGGTGAACTCCGGGGGTTAAGTTACCCGGCGGTAGCGCGCGCTGTCGCGGGCAGTCACCGGCCAATCACCCTTTGGTCACGATCATGCCGGTGGTCGTGACGAGGCAGAACGCGCTTCCTACCGTCCGGGATACGCGGGTCCGTCCGAACATGGCGCGGCCGGCGGTCGCTCGACCGGGCGCCGCGGCGAACCCGCGGACCGGCAGCGTCAGCAGAGAGGCATGGAATCGATGAGGAGATCGAGGGCGGCCCTTTCGGCCATCGCGCTCACCGCGGTGGTCGGGATGGTCCTCACGGGGTGCAGCCAGAAGTCCAACACCGGGACGGGCGGGAGCGGTCAGGCCTCCGTCGGGTTCCCCGAGACCCAGGACCTGCCCCCGGTGGCGGGCAAGCCGGGTGGGACGTTCCGGCTGGGCATCACCGAGCCGACGGCGATCGACCCGTACAACGCCCAGGAGTCCGAGGGCATCCTCGTCAACAAGGCGCTGTTCACCGGCCTGGTCAACGTCAAGCCCAACGGCGACGTGTACGACGGCGTCGCCTCGAAGTGGGAGCCCAACGCCGACTGCACGGCGTGGACGTTCACCCTCAAGCCCAACCAGACGTTCTCCAACGGTGAGCCCGTCGACTCGGCCGCGTTCAAGCGCGGCTGGGAGCGCACCTCGGCCAAGGACTCCGCGTCCGACGTCGCCTACCACCTCAACGAGGTCAAGGGCTTCGACGAGATGCAGGCCGGCACCGCCACGACGCTGTCCGGCGTCGACGCGACCGACCCGGCGAGCCTGAAGGTCGCCCTCTCCAAGCCCGACTGCGAGTTCAACCTCCGCACCGCGGCCCCGCCGCTCGCCCCGGTCCCGACGGTCGCAGGCGCTGCCGACAACAAGGCCTTCAACGACCAGCCCATCGGCAACGGCCCGTTCAAGATGGACGGCCCGTGGCAGCACGACAAGGGCATCAAGCTGGTCCGCAACGACACCTACGGCGCCGGCCCGAAGGCGAACCTCGACGCCGTCGAGATCACCATCACCCCGGCCGACACCGGCATCCAGGCCGAGTACGACGGCTTCAACAACGGCCAGTTCGACTGGGCCCGCGTCCCGACCCCGCTGCTGTCGCAGGCGCGTTCGGCGCAGGAGTCCAAGAACCAGTGGATCTCCAAGAAGACGGCGGGCATCAACTACCTGCTCGTCTCGGTGACCACCAAGCCGCTCGACACCGCCGACGCCCGCAAGGCGATCTCCATGGCGATCGACCGGGCCGCGATCACCCAGGGCGTGTTCCAGGGCTCGCAGGTCCCCGCCGACGCGTTCGTTCCGGCGTCGTTCAACAAGGTCTACCAGCCGGGCGTCTGTGACGCGTGCAAGTACGACGTCGACGAGGCCAAGAGCCTGGCGCAGAAGGCCGGCCTGACCCCCGGCACCGAGGTGAACTTCCAGTTCAACACCGGTGGTGGCCACGAGGAGTGGACCGCGGCGGTCAAGCAGCAGCTCGAGACCAACCTCGGCCTGAAGGTCAACTACTCGGGCGTCCCGTTCCGCGACCTGCTCAAGAACGAGCAGCAGCCCAACGCGACCGGCCTGTTCCGCGCCGGCTGGACGGCCGACTACCCGACGGCGGGCAACTTCCTCACGCCGCTGCTGTCGACCGCGGCCATCGGTGCCGCCACGCCGCAGGACGTCGCCGTCGGTGACAACCGTGGGCGATACAGCAACCCGAAGTTCGACGACCTGCTCGCCCAGGCCGCCGCGACGCAGGACGAGGCCAAGCGCGACGACTTCTACAAGCAGGCCGAGAAGATCGCGATCGGCGACGACCTGGCGCTGATCCCGCTGTTCGCCCGCCAGCAGTTCCGGATGGCGAACACCGCGACGTTCGGCAACGTCCGCATGGACTTCTGGGAGAACCCGACGCTGTCGGAGATCACCCTCAAGTGACCGTCAGGGGCGGCACCCGGCCCGTGACCCGGGCCGGGCGCCGCCCCTCCGTGCGTCGAAAGCCGGTTACATGGCCCGCTTCATCACGCGGCGACTGGTCCAGGCCGTCCTGGTCATCCTCGCCGCCACATTCCTGATCTTCCTCGCCACCTTCGCGCTCGGCGACCCTTTCGCGTCGTCGGGGGAGAAGGCGGTCCCCCCGGACATCGCGCAGGCCAACCGCGAGAAGTTCGGCCTCGACAAGCCGCTGCCGCTGCAGTACCTGATCTACGTCGGCAACATGGTGCGCGGCGACTTCGGGATCGACTACGACCAGCACCGGCCGGTGTCGCAGCTGCTCGAGGCGGCTGTGCCCAACACGGTGCGGCTCGCGATCGTCGCGATCATCATCGACATCCTGATCGGCGTCATCGCCGGCGTCATCGCCGCCGTGAAGCGTTACTCGTTCTGGGACGTGCTGGTCACCGTCATCGCGACGCTCGCGATCGGCATCCCCGTGTTCGTCATCGGCGTCGTGCTCGTCGCCAACGTCTCGGGATGGGGTCCGTTCCCCTCGGTCCCACGAAGTTTCACGGTCCAGGTGCCCTGGTACCAGGAGGTGCTGTTGCCGGCGTTCACGCTCGCGATCATCGACGCGGCGTTCATCGCACGGCTCATGCGCGGATCGATGCTCGAGGTGCTGCGCGCCGACTACATCCGCACGGCCCGGGCCAAGGGCCTGTCCGAGCGGACCGTGATCGGCAAGCACGCCATGCGCAACTCGATGATCCCCGTCGTCACCTACGTCGGCGTCTCGCTCGGCGTCCTGTTCGGCGGCGCGATCATCACCGAGACGATCTTCCAGTACAACGGCGTCGGCTATCTGTTGTCGAGAGCGATCGTGAACAGCAACGCCCCGATCATCATCGCGGTCGTCGTGTTCAGCGTCGTCGCATACGTGCTGATCAGCATGCTCGTCGACATCCTCTACGCCTTTCTCGACCCGCGGATCCGGCTCAGCTGAGCCGGCCGCGGTCCCGAGCGACCTGAAGAGGGCGGTCCCACCACATGACCACACCGACCTCGGCCGGGGGATCCCCGGCCGACGCCGACGCCACGGGCAGCGCGATGGTGCTGCCCGGGCCCGACGCCGCAGCGGGCGGAACCGCCGTACCGCTGGGCTCGCGCGGATCGGGGCAGTTCGCCGACATCCGGCGACGGTTCGTCCGCAACCGGCTCGCGATGGTCGGGCTCGCGATCGTGACCGTGCTGATCGTGCTCGCGATCATCGGCCCGTACGTGACGCCCTACAACGCGTTCGAGCAGAACCTGGCGAACACGCTGCAGCCGCCGAGCGCCGACCACTGGTTCGGCACCGACGTCCTGGGCCGTGACCTGTTCTCCGGGATCGTCTACGGCTGCAGGCTGGCCATCCTCGTCGGCCTGCTGACCGTGGCGTTCTCCCTGCTCATCGGCCTCACCCTGGGTGCGGTCGCCGGGTTCAAGGGCGGCGCCTGGGACGGGATCATCGCCCGCTTCATCGACGTCTTCCTGGCGTTCCCGCCGCTCGTCGGCGCGATCGTCATCGTCCGGGCCGTCGGCGGTGGTGTCACCCCGGTGATCGTCGCGCTCGTCGCGCTCGGCTGGATGACGACGGCGCGGCTCACCCGCGGCCAGGTCCTCGCGCTGCGCGAGGCCGAGTACGTCGAGGCGGCCCGCTCGATCGGCGCGGACAACCGGCGCATCGTCATGCGCCACGTCCTGCCCAACGCCATCGCGCCCGTCCTCGTGTACGCGTTCACCAACATCGGCGTCGTCATCGTCGCCATGGCGTCGCTGTCCTACCTGGGGATCGGCGTGCCGCCGGACGTCCCCGAGTGGGGCCGGCTGATCTCCCAGGCCACCCCGTTCCTGCGCGTCGAGGGCAAGGCCCACCTGTGGCTCGCCCCGGCCCTGGCCATCGCGATCACGACGCTCGGCTTCGCGTTCGTCGCCGACGGCATGCGCGACTCGCTCGACCCGAAACTGCGGGGAGGCAACTGATGGCGCGCCACGACAAGGCGGCCGTGCCGCAGCCGGCGCACCTGCTCGAGGTGCAGGACCTGCGCGTCCACTTCCAGACCGGCGGCGGCGTCGTCAAGGCCGTCGACGGGGTCAGCTGGCACGTCGACGCCGGGGAGACGCTCGCGATCGTGGGCGAGTCCGGGTCGGGCAAGTCCGTCTCGGCGATGACCCTGCTCGGGCTGGTGCCCAGCCCGCCCGCGACCTTCCCCAGCGGCCGCGTGCTGCTGGAGGGTCGCTCGCTGCTCGACATGCCCGAGCAGCAGCAGCGCCGCCTGCGCGGCAAGGACATCGCGATGATCTTCCAGGACCCGCTCACCGCCCTGAACCCCGTGTTCCGCGTCGGCGAGCAGATCGCCGAGATGATCCGTGTGCACCAGGACGTCGGCAAGATGGCCGCCAAGAAACGGGCCGTCGAGCTGCTCGACGAGGTCGGCATCCCCGACCCGCGGCTGCGCGCCACGCAGTACCCGCACGAGTTCTCCGGCGGTATGCGTCAGCGCGCCATGATCGCGATGGCCCTGGCCAACGACCCCAAGGTCCTCATCGCCGACGAGCCCACCACGGCGCTCGACGTCACCGTGCAGGCGCAGATCATGAGCCTGCTGGAGAAGCTGCAGGCCGAACGCGACACCGCGATCGTGCTCATCACCCACGACCTCGGCCTCGTCGCCGCCCACGCCGACCGGATCATGGTCATGTACGCGGGGCGCGTTGTCGAGGAGGGCGCCAACGACGAGATCTTCACCGCGCCCCGGCACGCCTACACACACGGCCTGCTGTCGAGCCTGACGCGGATGGACCACGCCCGGCCGGAAAAGCTCGAACCGATCCCCGGCCAGCCGCCCAACCTCGCCCGCGTCCCGCGGGGCTGCGCCTTCCATCCGCGCTGCCCCTTCGCCACCGACGCCTGTCGCGCCGAGGTGCCCCTGCTCGTGCCCACGATCCCGGGCTCGGCGCACCGGCACGCCTGCGTGCACCCCGACGAGGTCGCGGTCGCGCACGACCGGCCCCGCGAACCCGCGCCGGTCGTCACCGCCGACACCCCCGTCGACGAACGTGCCCCGATGCTGGAGGTGCACGACCTCGTCAAGCACTTCCCGATCAAGGTCGGCACCTTCGTCAAGAGGACCGTCGGCGAGGTGAAGGCCGTCGACGGCGTGACCCTCGACATCACCGAGGGCTCCACGTTGTCGCTGGTCGGTGAGTCGGGCTGCGGGAAGTCGACGGCCGCGCGCGCCATCCTGCGGCTGCACGAACCCACCAGCGGCACCGTCGAGCTCGGCGGGCGCGACGTCACCGGGCTCTCGCAGTCGCAGCTGCGGGCGGCCCGGCGCGACATGCAGATCGTCTTCCAGGACCCGTACGCGTCGCTCAACCCGCGCATGACGGTCCGCCAGATCCTCAGCGAGAAGTACGAGCTGCTCGGCGGGCAGGTCACCGCGTCGACGATCCCCGACCTGCTCGAGACGGTCGGGCTCGCGCCCGAGTACGCCGACCGCTACCCGCACGAGTTCTCCGGCGGGCAGCGCCAACGCGTCGGCATCGCCCGGGCCATCGCGCTCAACCCCAAGTTCGTGGTGCTCGACGAGCCCGTCTCCGCCCTCGACGTGTCCATCCAGGCCCAGGTGCTCAACCTGCTGGAGGACCTGCAGCAGGAGTTCGGGCTCACGTACCTGTTCATCGCCCACGACCTGTCGGTGGTGCGCCACATCTCCGACCGGGTCGCCGTCATGTACCTGGGCGGGATCGTCGAGATCGCCGACCGCGACGCCCTGTTCGAACGGCCGCACCACCCGTACACGCAGGCGCTCATCTCGGCCGTGCCGATCCCCGACCCGGCGGTCGAGCGCTCGCGGGAGCGGATCGTGCTCACCGGGGACGTGCCCAACCCGGCCAACCCGCCCTCGGGCTGCCGGTTCCGGACACGCTGCTGGAAGCACCTGCAGCTCTCCGACGACGACAAGCGGCGCTGCATCGAGGAGCCCCCGACCCTGCAGCCCGCTTCCGGCGACGACCGCCACCAGGTGTCGTGCCACTTCGCGGGCGAACGGGAAGTGCTGCGCTGACGCGCCCGTGAGTGGCGTTATTGGCCATGGCCAATAACGCCACTCACGAGGGTGGTCCTGCCGAGACGGGCGCGGGCTGCGATATTGGCGCCGTGACCGCTTCCCGACGGCTCGTCCTCGTCCACGCCCACCCCGACGACGAGACCCTTGCAACCGGCGGGGTGATCGCCCGCTACGCCGCCGACCCGGACACCGACGTCACCGTCGTCACCTGCACCCTCGGCGAGGAGGGCGAGGTCATCCCCGCCGAGCTGGCCGAGCTCGCCCCCGACCGCGCCGACCAGCTGGGCGGCTACCGCATCGGCGAGCTCGCCCGCGCGATCGAGGCCCTCGGCGGGCCCGGGCACGTCTACCTCGGCGGCGTCGGCCGCTTCCGTGACTCCGGCATGGTCCTGGCCGGCGACGGCGGCGTCCGCGCCACCGTCCGCGCCGACCTGCACCCGCGCGCCTTCGCCGACCCCGCCAAGCTCGCCGAGGAGACCGACCTCCTGGTCGAGCTCCTCACCGACCTGGCTCCCCAGGTCCTGGTCACCTACGCCGACGACGGCGGCTACGGCCACCCCGACCACGTCCGCGCCCACGAGATCACCGTCGCGGCAGCGGAGCGGGTGCCGTCGGTGGAGAAGGTCTACTTCGCCGTCCACGGACGGTCCACGTTGGACGCGGGGCTCGCGGAGCTGGCCGCGGAGGCGGGCATGCCGTACCGGATGCCCGAGCCGGGGGAGCTGCCGTCGGTCCCCGACGAGACGATCACGACGCGGATCGACTGCACCGACCGGCGCGCCGCCCGCATCGCCGCGATCCGCGCCCACGTCACGCAGGCCTACCTGTGGGAGAAGGACAGCGGCCTCGTGGCGTACGCGATGAGCAACGACGTCGCCCAGCCGCTGGTCGACATCGAGGAGTACGTCCTCGCCGGCGCCCCCGCGGGACTCTCCGAGACGGACCTGTTCGAGGGGGTCGGCACGTGAAGGTCGTGACGCTCGTCCTCATCCTGGTGTGCTCGGTGCTGCTCGCGGCGTTCGAGCTGATGCTGCAGCCCCTCTACGCCGGGTCGGTGCCGGTACCGGCGGGGACGATCGTCGCGATCGTGACCATGCCGTGGCTGGTCCGTGGCGCCGGTGCGGAGTTCGGGTCGGCCGCCGCCGCGGGCCTGCCGATCGTGGCGTTCGTGCTCACGCTCGGTGTCCTGGGGACCGTCGCCCCGGGTGGCGACGTCATGCTCCCGGCCACCTGGCAGTCCGGCCTGCTGGCGATCGCGGGCATCGGTGCGGGGCTGGTGGCGTTGCGCGGCATCGCGATGCGGCCGGGCAAGCCCTGATGGCGGAGGCCATCCCCGACTCCGCGGTCGTCGCCGTCCTGCGCCCTTTCGTGCGGGCCGCGCACCCGATCCTCCGGGCGCTGCGCAACGCCGACCCGTTCGGCCTGCGCGCCCGTCCGGCGCGGGAGGCCGATGCCGACCGCGACCTGCGCACGAAGCTGCTCGACGGGTTGGCCGCGGTGAAGGTGCCGGGCACGTCGGCGTGGGCGTCGATGAACGTCGAGGCGCGGTGCAGGTGGTGGATCTTCCGGCTCGGGCGGGTCACGACCATCGCCGCTGCCGTCCCCGGCCTCGGGGGTGCGCTGGCGCGGAGCCTGCCGGTGTCGTCGACGGTCGGGGCGGCGGGGCAGGGACTGCTGCTGGTCGCGATCGCGGGCGAGCACGGCGTCGTCGACGAGAACGAGGTCATCACCCTGCTCGGGCACATCCTGTTCGGGCGCGAGCTCACCCCGCGCACCGTCGACGCGAAGGCCGACGCGGCGGCCGACGCCCGTGCCGACGAGATGACCGGCGACCTGCGCGATGCGGACGGCCGCTCCACCGCGCGCCGGGTCACGACGGCGGTGTGGCGGATGGGCCGGGCGCTGCACGCGGTGGAGGACGAGCTCGACAAGCGTCCCCACGGCCGCTTCTACCACGAAGCGATCGGCCTGGTGCCCGGGATCGGGGCCGTCGGCAAGTACTTCGGGGAGTGGTCGGGGCTCAAGCGGGCGTCGAAGAAGGCGCACCGGCGGCTGACCGCCCACCATTGACCGCGCGCAACCTCACTGCGGCGAAACCGCCTCCGGACGACCGTGAGGTTCCGCGCGGTTGATCGGTCCGGGCCCGCGGCGGCCCGGGCAGGGGTCAGGCGGGGACGAGATAGTGGTAGCGGTGGTGCTCGGTGGCACCCAGGGAGGCCCAGAACGCCAGGCCTGCGGGGTTGGCCGTCGACACCTGCAGGACCAGCCAGCGGGCCCCGCGTTCCAGGCCCCAGCGGGCTGCTCCGGTGACGAGCGCGGTGCCGGTCCCGCGCCGCCGCGCGGAGGGGGCGACGGCGAGCCGGGCGACGTGCAGGTGGTCGTCGACGACGGCGAGCCGGACGACCCCGGAGAGGTCGCCGGTGCGGCCGAACCCGAGGTGCGCGATCCGGCCCCCGCCGGAGGTGAGGACGTGCCGTTGCGCCGGCGTCGGGGACGAGCCGAGTGCGAGGTCCCACCAGTCGTCGCCGGGCTCGTCGGAGACGTCCAGCGGTGCATCGGACGCCAGCGCCTCGCAGGCCGCGACCTGCGTCGACACCTCGGGACCGGGCTCGTAGCCGGCGTCGGGGACCCAACCCTCCGCGCGGACGGCACGCGACCACGGCGACCCGGCCGGTGCCAGCACGCGCGGCACGATGCCGTGCTCCTCGGCGAACCCGTGGAGGATCGACAGCGCCGCGGCGGTCCCGACGCCGGGGTCGCCGATCGCGACGGCCGCGTTGGCGCGCCCGCTGAACCCGGCCGCGGCACGCAGCCGCCACGCGCCGAGGGGACGGTCGACCAGGGCTGGCCAGGCGTCGGCACAGAGGTTCTGCAGGCGCGCGACGTCGGTCCAGGGGGCCCGGCGCGGTACGGCGGGCGGCACTTCGCGGACGGCCACTTCGCGGACGGCGACGACGGCGTCGCGGGCCACGACGACGTCGCCGCGGCGGGTGGCGACGACCACGGTCGCGACCCCGTCGCGGACGCCGCCGTCGGACAGCGTGCCGACGGCGTCGGTGAACAGCGGACGGCCGTCGCGTTCACCGATGTGGTGCCGCAGCGCGACGCGTGATCCGACGAGAGGGTCGAGCGCGGTGCGACCGGGTGGTGCCGGCGGGGGCGCGTCGGTCATGGTGAGGCAATCCTCTCCCCACGGGGGACGGGGCCGCCGGGTTAATGTGACAGCCGGATCGTCGCCCACCCTGGGACGATCAGTGCGGCAAGGGATACTGGCAGCAGTCTTGCTGTCCCGAGTGGAGGACTTCGAAGTGACCTACGTCATCGCCGAGCCATGCGTCGACCTGCTCGACAAGGCGTGCATCGAAGAGTGTCCCGTGGACTGTATCTACGAGGGTGGGCGTCAGATGTACATCCACCCCGACGAGTGCGTCGACTGTGGCGCCTGCGAGCCGGTCTGCCCGGTCGAGGCCATCTACTACGAGGACGACGTCCCCGAGCAGTGGGGCGCCTACCAGAAGGCGAACGCCGAGTTCTTCGACGAGCTCGGGTCGCCGGGTGGCGCGTCGAAGGTCGGCAAGGTGGCGCGTGACGCGGGCCCGGCCCTCACGCTGCCGCCCCAGTCGCACGACGAGTGAGCTCCGCGGGGACGGTCGACCGGGCCGGCCTGCCGGACTTCCCCTGGGACTCCCTCGCGGACGACCAGGCGCTGGCGCGGGCGCATCCCGGCGGGATCGTGGACCTGTCGATCGGTACGCCGGTCGACCCGGTCCCGGCCGTGGTGCGTGCAGCGCTGACCGGCCCTGCCGCCGACATCCCGGGCTACCCGACGACGTACGGGCCCGCGTCGCTGCGTGAGGCGATCGCCGGCTCACTGAGCAGGCGGTTCGGCATCACGGGCGCCGACCCGGCCGCTGTGCTGCCCACGATCGGCTCGAAGGAGCTGATCGCGTGGCTGCCGACGCTGTTGGGCCTGGGCGCGGGCGACCTCGTCGTGATCCCGGAGCTGGCGTACCCGACGTACGAGGTCGGGGCGCGGCTCGCGGGTGCCGATTTCGTCCGTTCCGACGGTTTGCTGGGGATCGGACCGCGCCGCACGGGTCTGGTGTGGCTGAACTCACCGTCGAACCCGACGGGACGAGTGCTGCCCGTGGACCATCTGCGCAAGGTGGTCACGTGGGCGCGGGAGCGGGGCGCAGTCGTCGCGTCCGACGAGTGCTACCTGGGCCTGCCCGGGGTGGCCGATCCGGCGCCGATCTCCGTGCTGCATCCCGACGTGTGCGACGGCGACCACACCGGTCTGCTGGCGGTGCACTCGCTGTCGAAGACGTCGAACCTTGCCGGGTACCGGGCGGCGTTCGTCGCCGGGGACCGGGCGCTGGTGTCGCGGCTGCTCGAGATCCGCAAGCACGCCGGCCTGATCGTGCCGTACCCCGTGCAGGCCGCGATGGCCGCGGCGGTGGCCGACGACGCCCACGTCGAGGCGCAGCGCGCGATCTACGACGCGCGGCGCGTGCGGCTGCGGGCGGCGCTGGAGTCGCGGGGGATGCGCATCGAGCACTCCGAGGCCGGCCTGTACCTGTGGGCCACCGAGGGGCGCCCGGGGCGCGCGACCGTCCACGACCTCGCCGAACAGGGTGTCCTCGTGGCGCCCGGCGAGTTCTACGGCCCGGCAGGCGACGAGTTCGTCCGGGTCGCGCTGAGCGCGAGCGACGAGCGGATCGACGCCGCCGTGGAGCGCCTGACGCGGTGAGCGACGCCGGTCCCGCAACGAGGCGGGTGGGTGCGGGGGTCGTCCTGGTGGGCGTTCTCGCGGTGGCGGCCAACCTGCGGGCGTCGCTGGCCGGCTACCCGCCGCTGATCGAGAGCGTCCGTGACGACCTCGCGATCGGCGCGGGAGCGGCCGGCCTCGTGCAGTCGGGCGCCATCCTGATGATGGCCCTCGGGTCGTTCGTCGGGCCGAGGGTGAGCGCGCGTACCGGGCGGGAACGCGGGCTGGGCTGGTCGGTCGCGCTGATCGCGGTGGGCAGCCTGCTGCGTGCGGTGCCGACACTGCCGACGCTCGTCGTCGCGAGCCTGCTGATCGGGCTGGGCATCGGCCTGGCCGGCGTGCAGCTGACGGGCGTCGTGAAGCACCACCTGGCCGAACGGGCCGGGGCCGTGACCGGCGGCTACGTCGTGTCGATGATGGTGGGCGCGACCGTCGCGTCGGCCATCGCGGTGCCGCTCGCCGTCGGCCTCGGCGGTTGGTCCTGGTCGATGGCGGTGTGGACGGTTCCGGCGGTGCTGGCCTTCGTCGTCTGGATGCCCATCGCCGGCCGCATCTCCGAACCGGCGACGGCCGCCCCGCGGCTCGCACTACCGTGGCGGGACCCGTTCGCCCGGCGCTGCGCCTGCTACCAGGCAGGCACGTCGACGATGTTCTACGGCTGGATCACCTGGCTGGCGCCCTACTACGAGAGCCAGAGCTGGACCCCACAGCGGGCCGGGATCCTGCTCGCGGCGTGGAGCATCACCCAGATTCCCGCCGCACTGCTGGTGCCGGCACTGGCCGAACGGCACCGTCGATGGCGGTTCTGGGCCACGGCGACGGTCACCTGCGGCATCGCGGGCACGTTGGGCGCGATGCTGCTGCCGCAGCCGCCCGGGGTGGGGCCGTGGGCCTGGGCGGTGCTGATGGGCGTCGGGATGGGCGCCGGGTTCCCGCTGGGCCTGGCCGTCATCGCCTGGCGCACCCCCGACGGGCACGCCAGCGCCGCGGTGAGCGGGCTGGCCCTCGGTGTGGGCTACGTCGCCGCGGGCCTCGCCCCGCTGCTCATGGGCCTGCTGATCGACGTCACCGACGGCTACCGGGCGGCGATCGCCGTCCTCGTCGCCGGAGGCCTGCTGCAGGCGGGCGCGATCTGGCGGATCGGCGACGAACCGCGGTCCCCCGCGGTCAGCCCGACGTCGGCCGGCCCAGCGTCGCCGCCCGGTCCCTGACCGCGGCCCAGGCGTCCCACCACTCGGCCCGCTTCGCCTCGGCGCGGTGCCGCTCCCGCTCGACCAGCCGGCCGGCGACGAACACCACGTAGGCGTCGAGCTCGCCGGCCTCGCCGTCGAGGTCCGGACGCTGCCCGAGCGCGTCGAGCAGCTCGCGGATGCGCTGCTCGGCCACACACGCGTCCTGGTGGTCGCCGAGGACCTCCTGCAGGTCGGCCGTCGCCGACATGAGCTGCTTGACCTGCTTGCCCTGCGTGGTGCCGCGCAGGCTGGGCTCGACCAGCTCACCGGTGTAGCGGACCCGCTTGCCCAGGATGCGCAGCGCGTGCAGCGTCTCGTCCTCGGGATCGGGGCCGGCCTTCCTCACGGCGCTGGACAGCTTGCGGGCCTCGGTGCGAACGAGGTCGATCAGGGCGGGCTGCTGCTGCATCGCCGACGGCGTCGGCAACGGCAGGCGCACCGCGTCGGCGATGCGTTCGAGCAGCGCGCTGTAGCGGGGGGCGTCGAGCGCGGACAGCATCTCGGCACGCGCCTCGTCGCGCTCGCGTTCGAGCTCGGCGACGAGGACCTGGCCCGCCTCCTCCTCGGACGACGACAGCGTCGCGACCTCGCCACGCAGCCGCAGCAGCATCACGTCGAGGTCGCGGACCGGGCCCAGCGCCCCGCCGAGCCAGCCCAGCTCGGCGCGCAGCGCGTCGGCCCACTGGGCGTCGAGCAGCGGGCGGGCCGACCGCAGCGCGGCCCGCATCCGGCGCACCGACACCCGCATCTGGTGCAGGTCCTCGATGTCCACACCGCTGCGGGTGCCGGGGTCGTGCTGGATGAGGGCGCGCAGCCGGGTGTCGAGTGCGACGCGGACGTGGTGCACCGGCGAGTCGCCGGGGGCGGCGACCAGCGGGTTCTGCGTCTCGAGCACATGGGTGACGTCGGTGCGGACCCGGGGAGCGGGACGCGTGGGAGCGGGCGACACGGGGTGCAACCTTAGGGCAGCAAGGTGAACGAACCGGTCACACCATCAGTTGGCGTGCCGTCAGTTGGCGTGCAGGGCGGCGTTCAACGTGATGCCCTCGCCCGTGCGCAGCAGCGCCTCGACCGCACCGGTCTGCGAGTTGCGACGGAACAGCAGCCCGTCCTGACCCGACAGCTCGCGGGCCGCGGTGACCGTGCCGTCGGGCAGCGACACCTTCGTGCCCGCGGTGATGTAGAGGCCGGACTCGACGACGCAGTCGGCGCCCAGGGAGATGCCGATGCCCGCGTTGGCGCCGATCAGGCAGCGCTCGCCGACCGAGATGACCTGCTTGCCGCCACCGGACAGCGTGCCCATGGTCGACGCGCCGCCGCCCAGGTCGGCGCCCTCGCCGAGGACGACGCCCGCGGAGATGCGGCCCTCGACCATCGACGCGCCGAGCGTGCCCGCGTTGTAGTTGACGAAGCCTTCGTGCATGACCGTGGTGCCCTCGGCCAGGTGCGCGCCCAGGCGCACACGGTCGGCGTCGGCGATCCGCACACCCGGCGGCACGATGTAGTCGACCATCCGCGGGAACTTGTCCACGCTGTACACGGTCACGGGGCCGCGGGCGCGCAGCCGGGCGCGGACGGCCTCGAAGCCCTTGGGCATGCACGGCCCGTGGTTGGTCCACACCACGTTGGCGAGCAGCCCGAACACACCCTCGAGATTGACCTCGTGCGGGCGGACAAGCCGCCACGACAGCAGGTGCAGCCGCAGGTAGACGTCGGCGGCGTCGACCGGCGCGTCGGCCAGCGACCCGATCGTCGTACGCACGACCGTGACGGTGACGCCGCGGGCGTCGTCGTCGCCGGCGACGGGAGACAGGTCGGCCGTGGTGTCGGCGGCGTCCGCTCCCAGAGCCGGGGCCGGGTACCAGACGTCGAGGACGGTCCCGTCGCTGGTGACGGTGGCCAGGCCCGTGCCGGACGCGCTCTCGGTGCGGAATGCGGTGCTCACCCCCCAACGGTAGCCGCTCGTCGGCGGTGCGCCCCACCCCGCCGGGTACCGTCCCTGCGCGTGACGACCACCCCCCCCGCCCTCGACCTCACCGCCGATCCCGTCGACCTCACGGCCGCACTCGTCGACGTCCCGAGCGTCTCCGGCGGCGAGGGCGCGTTGGCCGACGCGATCGAGCAGGCGCTGCGGACCCAGGCCCCGCACCTGGAGGTCGTCCGCTCCGGGGCGTCGGTGCTGGCCCGGACGAACCTGGGCCGGGCGCGGCGGGTGCTGCTGGCCGGGCACATCGACACAGTCCCCATCGCCGACAACGTCCCCTCCCATCGCGACGGGGACACGCTCTACGGCTGCGGCACGTCCGACATGAAGGCGGGCGACGCCGTCATCGCCCACCTGGCCGTGACGCTCACCGATCCGGCGCACGACCTGACCGTCGTGCTCTACGACTGCGAGGAGATCGAGGCGGCCCGCAACGGGCTGGGCCGCATCGAGCGGGAGCTGCCCGAGTGGCTGCGCGCCGACCTCGCGATCCTCGGCGAGCCCACCGACGGCATGGTCGAGGCGGGCTGCCAGGGGACGCTGCGCGCGGAGGTCCGCACCACCGGCCGGCGGGCGCACTCGGCCCGGTCGTGGCTGGGGGACAACGCGATCCACCGCGCCGGGGAGGTGCTGGCCCGGCTGGCCGCCTACAGCCCGCGCCGCGTCGACATCGACGGCTGCGAGTACCGCGAGGGCCTGCAGGCGGTGAAGGTCACCGGCGGCGTCGCGGGCAACGTCGTCCCCGACGAGGCCGCCGTGACCGTCAACTTCCGCTACGCCCCCGACCGCTCCGCCGACCAGGCCGTCGCCCACGTGCGGGAGGTCCTCGACGGCTTCGACGTCGACGTCACCGACCTCTCGCCCGGCGCCCTCCCGGGGCTCGCGGCCCCTGCGGCGCAGGACTTCCTCGCCGCCACCGGTGCGACGCCGCGGGCCAAGTACGGCTGGACCGACGTCTCGCGCTTCGCCGCGCTGGGCATCCCCGCGATCAACTACGGCCCCGGCGACCCCAACCTCGCCCATACCCGCGAGGAGCACGTCGACGTCACGAAGATCCGCGAGGCGACCGACGTCCTGCGCCGTTTTCTCACCGGCTGACCCGGGTTCGCCCGCCCGTCGACGCGTCGTCGATCGCGCGGGGCCGCGCGTCCGTATCGTGGTCTGATGACTGCAAGTGGGGGTCGTCGACCCGAGGAGAAGCAGCGCGGCCCGGTGGTGCTGCGCCGAGAGCACCGCAACGAGCCCACCACCACCGACCAGCGACTTCTCGACTCGCGCGGCCCGTCCGACTGGGTGCACACCGACCCGTGGCGGGTACTGCGCATCCAGGCCGAGTTCGTCGAGGGCTTCGGCGCGCTGGCCGAGGTGCCACGCGCGGTGACGGTCTTCGGCTCGGCCCGCACCCCGCGCGACCACCCAGAGTACGAGCAGGGCATGCGGCTCGGCGCGGCACTGGCCGACAACGGGTTCGCGGTCATCACCGGCGGCGGGCCGGGCGTCATGGAGGCCGCCAACCGGGGCTGCAACGAGGCGGGCGGCTTCTCCGTCGGGCTGGGCATCGAGCTGCCGTTCGAGCAGGGCCTCAACGACTGGGTCGACCTCGGCATCAACTTCCGCTACTTCTTCGCGCGCAAGACGATGTTCGTGAAGTACTCGCAGGCGTTCGTGTGCCTGCCGGGCGGATTCGGCACCCTCGACGAGCTGTTCGAGGCGCTCACCCTGGTGCAGACGAAGAAGGTCACGAAGTTCCCCGTCGTGCTGCTGGGCAGGTCCTACTGGCAGGGTCTCTACGACTGGATCGCCGGCCCCGTCCTGGAGAGCGGCAAGATCGGGGAGAAGGACCTGGCCCTGCTGCACATCACCGACGACGTCGACGATGCCGTCAAGGTGGTGCACGAGGCCTACCGGGCGTGGGAGGACGCGCACTGATGGCCGCCCTGCACCCGGTCGATCCGAGCGGCGCGCGGTTCAGCGTCGCCGTCTACTGCGCATCGTCGCTCACGGTGCCGGATCGCTACATCGACCTGGCGACGGACATCGGCGAGGCGCTCGCGGCCCGCGGCTGGGACCTGGTGTCCGGCGGTGGGCGCGTGTCGATGATGGGCGCGGTCGCGGCGGCGGCACGCGCGGGCGGATCGCGCACCCTCGGGGTGATCCCGCGCTCGCTGGTCGACCGTGAGGTCGCCGACACCGCGGCCGACGAGCTGGTCGTCACCGACACGATGCGCGAGCGCAAGGCGCTCATGGAGGCCCACGCCGGCGCGTTCCTGGCGTTGCCCGGCGGCCTCGGCACGTGCGAGGAGCTGTTCGAGGTGTGGACGGCCGCGACGCTGGGCATGCACGACAAGCCTGTCGTCCTGCTCGACCCCGACGACCACTGGTCCGGCCTGCTCGACTGGGTCCGCGAGCTGGTCGCGCGCGGGTTCGCGGGCGGCGCGGCGATCGAGCGGCTGGTCGTCGCCACGGACGTGACGGAGGCGTTGGACGCCTGCGCCCCGCGTCGCGACGTGACAGCATCGGTGTCGTGACGATCGACGGCGTCCGCGACCGGTCCGTGCTGCGCTTCGGCACCCGCACGGTCGCGGGGGACCGGGCGCTGGTGATGGCCATCGTGAACCGCACCCCTGACTCGTTCTACGACCGCGGCGCCACGTTCTCCGACGACGCCGCGATGGCTGCCGTCGACCGGGCGGTCGCCGAGGGCGCCGACGTGATCGACATCGGCGGGGTGAAGGCGGGTCCCGGCCCGGACGTGGACGTCGACGAGGAGGTCCGGCGCGTCGTGCCGTTCGTGGTGGCCGTGCGCGACCGCCATCCCGACGTGGTCATCAGCATCGACACATGGCGCGGGGAGGTCGGGCGGCTCGCCGTCGCCGAGGGTGCCGACCTGCTCAACGACACCTGGAGCGGCGCCGACCCGACCCTCGCCGAGGTCGCGGCCGCCACCGGTGCCGGCATCGTCTGCTCGCACACCGGCAAGGCGGTGCCGCGGCTGCGCCCGCACCGGGTCCGCTACGCCGACGTCGTGACCGACGTGATCGACGAGGTCACCGGGCAGGCGGAACGGCTCGTCGCGATGGGGGTGCCGCGCGAGGGCATCCTGGTCGACCCGACGCACGACTTCGGCAAGAACACCTTCCACGGCCTGGCCCTGCTGCGCCGCATCGACGAACTGGTCGCGACGGGCTGGCCGGTGCTGATGGCGTTGTCCAACAAGGATTTCGTGGGGGAGACGCTCGGCGTCGCCGAGGTGACGCAACGGCTGGAGGGCACCCTCGCGGCCACCGCGCTCGCTGCCGCGGCGGGGGCGCGGATGTTCCGGGCGCACGAGGTGGCGGCGACGCGTCGCGTCGTCGAGATGGTCGCGGCGATCGCCGGGACCCGCCCGCCCGCACGCACCGTGCGAGCCCTGGCGTGAGCGGGGAGTGGTTCTCCCGGCGCACCTGGCAGCGGCCGCCGTGGACCGTCGACGAGCTGGTCGCCGCCAAGGCAGGCCGCCGCGTGTCGGTCGTGCTCCCGGCGCTCGACGAGGAGGCCACCGTCGGCGGGGTCGTCGCCGCGATCGCGCCACTGGCCCAGGGGCCGGACCCGCTGGTCGACGAGCTCGTCGTCATGGATTCGGGATCGACGGACCGCACCGCCGTCGTGGCGGCCGCGGCCGGCGCCCGTGTCGTGGCGCGCGACGACGTACTGCCGGGGTTCGACCCCGTGAACGGGAAGGGTGAGGTGCTGTGGCGCTCGCTCGCCGCGACCACCGGCGACGTCCTGTGCTTCATCGACTCCGACCTCGTCGACGTCGACCCCGCCTTCGTGCCCGCGCTGCTCGGGCCGCTGCTGGCCGAGGACGGCGTCGGGCTGGTGAAGGGCTTCTACCGCCGTCCGCTGCGACTGGAGGTCGGTGACGCGCAGGCGCTCGACCACGGCGGCGGGCGTGTCACCGAGCTGGTCGCACGGCCGCTGCTGGCGGCCCTGCGTCCGCCGCTGACGGCGGTCGTCCAACCCCTCGGCGGCGAGTACGCGGCCACCCGCGAGCTGCTCGAGACGTTGCCCTTCGCCACCGACTACGGCGTCGAGATCGGGCTGCTCATCGACACCCTCGACACCCGCGGCGTGGACGCGATCGCGCAGGTGAACCTGGGTGTGCGCAAGCACCGCAACCGCTCGCTGCTGCAGCTGGGGGCGATGGCGCGCCAGATCACCGCGACGGCACTGCGGCGTTCGCCCGCCCACGACAGCGGGGCGCCGCTCGTGCAGTTCGTCCAGGTCGACGGGGAGTGGGTCCCGCAGCCGCGGGAGATCACCGGGATCGAGCGGCCACCCATGAGGGAGGTGCGCGATTCTGTCCGTCGGGGGCCCGTGGTGTGATGCAGGACTATGGGAACCGCGCTGATCTACCTGTTGGTGGTCGTCGTGGTGGCCGCTGTCGTCTATGCGCTCGCGGTCGCGGTGTTCGGCCGCGGCGAGGAGCTGCCTCCGCTCGCCGAGGGTGAGACGCCCACCCGGCTGCCGGTCGGCCGTGTCTCGGGCGCCGACGTCCGGGCGCTGCGCATCCCGCAGGCCGTCCGCGGCTACCGGATGGTCGAGGTCGACTGGGTGCTCGACCGGCTGGCCGGTGAGGTCGAACGGCTCGGCGCGGAGCGCGACGAGCTGGAGGCGCGGCTGCGCGCGGTGGAGAGTGGCGAGCCCGCCCCGGCCGAGTACGCCGACACCCCGACCGGGGGCTGGATGCTGCCCGAGGATGGACGCGCGCCGGGTCGCCACAGCCGCGCCGCCGATCCCGATCCCGATCCCGGACCCGGCCACGACGCCGATCCGGGCAACCCGGCCGCGGAGTGGCCGCCGGAGCCGCCGGCCACGGAGGAGGGCAGCCAGATGAACGGGCAGGTCGACGGGTCCGCCGTCGGAGCAGGCCGCCCCCGTGGCGCCCACCGCGCGCAGGAGTCGACGTGAGCCCCGCCGTGAGCCCTGCCGAACTGGTCGTCGAGCTCGACGTCGCCGCCCCCGCGGAACTGGTGTGGGACACCGTCATGGACTGGCCGCGCCAGGGCGACTGGATCCTCGCCACCCGCGTCGAGGTCACCGACGGCGACGGCCGGTCCGTCGGGTCCCGGGTGAGCGCGGTGACGGGCGTCGGACCGCTGGGCGTCGTCGACACCATGGTCGTCACGGAGTGGACGGAGGAGCGGCCCGCGGGCCCGTTCCGGTGCGTGGTCGACCACACCGGCAAGGTCGTGCGCGGCGACGGCGTGTTCGAGGTCGTCGACCGCGGGCGGGGCCGCTGCCGCTTCCGCTGGGTCGAGCGGCTCGACCTCCCGCTCGGCGCGCTCGGCCGCCTCGGCTGGCCGTTGGTGCGCCCGGCGATGCAGGCAGGCGTGGCACACTCCATGCGGCGCATGGCCCGCGAGTGCGAGCAGCGCTACCGGTCCGGGGCGGGCGCATGACGGTCCCGGTCGGCGATCGGCTGCGGTGCGGATGGGCCACCTCGGCGCCCGACTACGTCGCCTACCACGACGACGAGTGGGGCACCCCGCTGCGCGGCACCACCGCGATGTACGAGCGACTGAGCCTCGAGGGGTTCCAGTCGGGGCTGTCGTGGCTGGTCATCCTGCGCAAGCGCGAGACGTTCCGCGCCGCGTTCGAGGGCTTCGACCCCGCCGCGGTGGCCGGGTTCGGCGACGCCGACGTCGAGCGGCTGCTCGGCGACCCGGGGATCGTCCGCAACCGTCGCAAGATCGAGGCCACGATCGCCAACGCCCGCGCGGTGCTGGAGCTCGACACGCCCCTCGACGAGCTGCTGTGGGGCTTCGCTCCCGACCCGGCGGGACGGACCCGGCCGGCGACATTGGCCGACGTCCCCGCGACCACGCCCGAGTCGGTGGCGATGGCCAAGGAGCTCAAGCGTCGCGGGTTCCGGTTCGTCGGCCCCACGACGTGCTACGCGCTGATGCAGGCCACGGGCCTCGTCGACGACCACGTCGTGACGTGCTGGCGGGGCGGCGGGCGCTGACGGTCACGCCACGTCGCCGGCCGATCGCGGACCGTCCGGTCCACTCGCGACAGAGGCGTCCGTCGTGGTCGGGCGAGGTGTGCGGTCGGCGCGTCGAGGCGCCGTTGATCGCTCCGGTTGTGCTCCCGACGGGGCCATGGGGGAGAATGGGGCGCAGCATCCCCGCCCGTGCGCTGCTCCCCATGCGCACCGGCCCTGGACGAGAGTGACGGAGGGAGCAGGAGATGGCGGCGATGAAGCCCCGGACCGGCGACGGTCCCCTCGAGGTGACCAAGGAGGGCCGGGGCATCGTGATGCGTGTACCGCTCGAGGGCGGTGGACGTCTCGTCGTGGAGATGACGCCTGACGAGGCGGCCGATCTGGGCGAGGCCCTGAAGGCAGCTTCCGGCTGATCCCGCTGTCCCCGGCGGCCGTGGTCCGCCGTCGGGGACGTGCGGAGCCCGGCTCAGACCCGGGCGGCCACGGCGCCCCGCGCCGACAGCGTTCCCGGGCCCGCGTGGCCCGGTTCCGAGTGCCCCGAGGTCGACGCGACGGCGTCGACCTTCGTGGTGTGTGCGCCGAGCCTGATGAGCTCGATGGAGACCTCCCCGCAGACACACCTGCGGTAGCGCACCCAGCCTTCCGACGTCGGGTGCGTCGAGAGCACCCGCGCATCCGTGCCCGGCCATCCACAACGCGTGCAGCGCGGTTCCACGCCCATCTCCTCTGTAATATGCGTCTTGAGTTCGTTACTTACGACTACAGGCTAGCAGGTGTAAGAGGCCAGTGGACTTCATCGGTTACAAAAGTGACGCGCTCGGCGCGGCCGTCGCACTCGTCAACGCCGTGACCGCCGAGCCGGACGGCGACGCCGACACCCCGCCCGAGCAGTCCGGCAGGCGGCTGCGCGACCTGCTCGTCGAGCACCGGTACCTCGCCGCCCGCGCCCCTGCCTCCGCCGAACCCGCCCTGCGTGCCTGGGCCCGGCGGCTCCGCACCGTCTTCGACGCCACCGCGTCTCCCGACGGCGCCGCCCCCGCCCTCGACGCCACCGCCGTCGCCGTGAACGCATTGCTCGCCGACGTCCAGATCGGCCCCCACCTGTCCGACCACGACGGTCAGGGCTGGCACTTCCACTACGCCCCGCCCGAGGCGTCACTCGTCGAACGGGTCCGCTCCACCACGGCGTTCGCCGTCGCGATGCTGGTGTCGGAGTACGGGGTCGACCGCCACGGCGTGTGCGCGGCCGAGGGCTGCCGGCGCGTCTACGCCGACACCTCGCGCAATGCCGCCCGCCGCTACTGCTCGCCCGCCTGCGCCAACCGCGCCGCCGTCGCTGCCCACCGAGCCCGCGCGAAACTCAAGGCAGGCGCGGGAGAGCCCTGAGAACCACGCCGGGTTCGACGTCAGTCTCCCATCGGACTCGACGGGCTGATCAGGAGCGCAGGGACCGATAGATCCCGACCGTGCGTTCAGCAGCCTGGCCCCACGAGAACTCGCGCACCGCGCGCTCCCGGCCCGCGGTCCCCATCGCCGCGGCCCGGTCCGGGTCCGCCAGCAGCTCGTTGACCGCCGACGCCAGGCCCGCCCGGAAGGTGTCGACGTCGTGCTCGTCGAAGTGCACGAGCAGGCCGGTGCGGCCCGCCTCCACGACCTCGGGGATGCCACCCACGTCGGACGCCACGACCGCCGTCCCGCACGCCATCGCCTCGAGGTTCACGATCCCCAGCGGCTCGTAGACCGACGGGCACACGAACACCGTCGCCGCCGAGAGCAGCTGACGGATCTCGGTCGTCGCCATCATCCGGCGCACCCAGACCACCCCGGGCCGCGCCTCCTGCAGCTCCGCGACGGCCTTCTCGGTCTCCTCGGCGATCTCCCGGGTGTCCGGGGCGCCCGCGCACAGCACGATCTGGGCATCGGGGCTGATCGAGTGCGCCGCCGCGACCAGGTGGCCGAGCCCCTTCTGCCGCGTGATCCGGCCGACGAACACCACGCTCGGCCGGTCGGGGTCCACCCCGGCCTCGACGACGGCGTCGCGACGGGCGTCGGGACGGTAGAACTCGGTGTCGATCCCGTTGTGCACCACGTGGACCCGCGACGGGTCGAGGCTCGGGTAGCAGTCGAGGACGTCGGCGCGCATACCGTCGCTCACGGCGATGACGGCGTCGGCGGCCTCGTAGGCGGTGCGTTCCACCCACGACGACAGGCGGTAGCCCCCGCCCAGCTGCTCGGCCTTCCACGGCCGCCGCGGCTCCAGGGAGTGCGCCGTCACCACGTGCGGGACGCCGTGCAGCACCTTGGCCAGGTGCCCGGCCATGTTCGCGTACCAGGTGTGGGAGTGCGCGAGGTCGACGCCGTGCAGGCCGGCGACCATCGACAGGTCGACGCCGATCGTCTGCAACGCCGGGTTGGCCTCGGCCAGGGCGTCGGGCACCGGGTGCGCGGTGACGCCGGGTGCGTCACGGGCCGGGTCGCCGAAGCAGTGCACGTCGACGTCGACGAGCCCGCGCAGGGCGGGGACGAGGTGCTCGACGTGGACACCCGCGCCCCCGTAGACGTCGGGCGGGTACTCGCGGGTCAGCAGACCGATGCGCACGAGCGGAGACGGTACTTGTTCCGCCCCCGCACGGCCGCGCTCCTACGGGGAGACCGCGGGGAAGACTGCCGGGCGGTGACACCCAGGCGAACGCCACGTTCCCGCGGTGGCCGGGCGGCGCCGCGGAGCACTAGGGTTCGGCGTGTGAGCGCGCACCTCCCGGCGGGACTCGGCTCCGCCGGAACCAACGTCGACGCCGGAGTCGGGGTGGTCCGATGACCACGCCGCGCTTCAGCTCCGGCCCTGTCATGCTGCCGGCGAACGTGCTGGGGATCGTGCTCGCGGGTGGCGAGGGGAAGCGGCTGTGGCCGCTCACCGCCGACCGCGCCAAGCCCGCGGTCCCGTTCGCGGGCAACTACCGGTTGATCGACTTCGTGCTGTCCAACCTGGTGAACGCGGGTCTGCACAAGCTGTGTGTGCTCACCCAGTACAAGTCGCACTCGCTCGACCGGCACATCTCCACGACGTGGCGCCTCTCCAGCGTGCTGGGGCAGTACATCACCACGGTCCCGGCGCAGCAGCGGCTCGGCCGCCGCTGGTACACCGGCAGCGCCGACGCGATCTTCCAGAGCCTCAACCTCGTCTACGACGAGCGTCCCGACTACATCGCGGTCTTCGGCGCCGACCACGTCTACCGCATGGACCCGGGCCAGATGATCGCCCAGCACATCGCGAGCGGTGCGGGCGTCACCGTCGCCGGTATCCGGGTGCCGCGCACCGAGGCCAAGGCGTTCGGCTGCATCAACTCCGACGCCGACGGCAAGATTCTCGAGTTCCTCGAGAAGCCCTCGGACCCGCCGTCGGTGCCCGACGACCCCGACGTGACGTTCGCCTCGATGGGCAACTACGTCTTCACGACGGAGGCGCTGCTCGACGCGCTGCGCGCCGATGCCGAGGACGGCGACTCCGACCACGACATGGGCGGCGACATCATCCCGCGCCTCGTCGGCCAGGGCGACGCCGCGGTGTACGACTTCGCCGACAACGTCGTCCCCGGTGCGACCGACCGCGACTCGGGCTACTGGCGCGACGTCGGGACGCTCGACGCCTACTACGACGCCCACACCGATCTCGTGTCGGTGCACCCGATCTTCAATCTCTACAACGACCGCTGGCCCATCCGCACGTCGGTGACGACGTCGCTGCCGCCGGCGAAGTTCGTCGAGGGCGGCATCGCGCAGGACTCCATCGTCGGCGCGGGCACGATCATCTCCGGGGCGATCGTGCGCAGGTCGGTGATCAGTCCGAACGTCCGCATCGAGGCCGGGGCGGAGGTGTCCGACTCGGTGGTCCTGCCGGGCGCGCACATCCGCCGGGGCGCGGTGGTGCGCGGCGCGATCCTCGACAAGAACGTCGAGGTGCCCGAGGGCGCCCTGGTCGGTGTCGACCTGGCGCTCGACCGGGCCCGCTACACCGTCAGCCCGGGTGGGGTCGTGGTCCTCGGAAAGGGCGCAACGGCCCTTTGATCGCAGGTCAGGGGCGTCGGGTGGCGCAGAGCAGGCCTGCGCCCAGGGGCAGCAGGACCGGGACCAGCCGCGGGTCGGCACGCACCAGGTCGAGCGTCTCGCGGATCGCGGCCGCCTCCGGCCCCTCGCCGCCCTCCTGCTCCTGCACACCGTGCAGGGCGAGCACCCCGCCGGGGCGCAGCAGCCGGATGGCCTCGACGAGATGGCCCGGGTACTCGGTGCGAACCCCGTCGACGACGACGAGGTCGTAACCGCCGTCGGTCAGCCGCGGCAGCACCTCGCCCGCCAGCCCGACGATCAGCCGCAGCCGCGATTGCCCGTACCCGGCGTCGAGGAACGTGCGGCGGGCTGCCCGCTGCTGCTCGGGGTCGACGTCCATCGACGTGAGCAGGCCGTCGGGGGCCATCCCGCGCAGCAGCCACAGCCCGCCCCAGCCGCTGCCCGTACCGACCTCGACGACGGCCCGCGCGTTCACCGTCGCCGCCAGGAAGGCCAGGCCGGGACCCAGCCCGGCGACGGGTGGGTCCTCCCGCACGTCGGCGCGCGCAGGCTCGGGGCGGGTCATGGCGCGAAGGCTATCGGGGTGCGGGCACGAGACCGGCGCGACGGCCCGGCGGGTCGCTTTCACAGGTTCTTCTCAGACCGTTCTCACACCTCCTTCACGACATTGGGGAACTCTTGACGTGCGGGGTCGGGGTCGTCGACCCAGCCGTCGCCGGAAACCCGGGCAGAGCCCGGGAACGAACTCCCCCGGCGGGACGTTCAGCCAGTGCACGACCCGCTCCCTGGAGGCGCACCCACCGATGACCGACCGCCCGACCGCCGTGCAGGCAGGTTCCGCGACGACGACCCCCGCGTCGTCCGCGGTCGCCACCGTGCTGCCGGGGGACGGGGCCGACTGGACGCCGCCGAGCTGGGACGAGATCGTCCGGGAGCACGGCGACCGGGTCTACCGCCTCGCCTACCGGCTGACAGGCAACCCGCACGATGCCGAGGACCTCACCCAGGAGACGTTCATCCGGGTGTTCCGTTCGCTCGCGTCCTACAAGCCCGGCACCTTCGAGGGCTGGCTGCACCGCATCACCACCAACCTGTTCCTCGACATGGTCCGCCGTCGCGCCCGCGTGCGCATGGAGGCCCTGCCCGACGACTCCGACCGCATCCCCGGCCAGGGCCCAGAACCCGAGGTCGTGTTCTCCGAGACCCACCTCGACCCGCTGCTGCAGGCCGCGCTCGACGAACTGGCCCCGGAGTTCCGCGCCGCCGTCGTGCTGTGCGACGTGGAGGGTCTGTCGTACGAGGAGATCGGCGCCACACTCGGTGTGAAGCTGGGTACCGTGCGGAGCAGGATCCATCGTGGGCGCGCCGCCCTGCGCAGCGCGCTCGAGCGGCGCCGCGCCGAGGCCGCGGAGCTCGACGCCCTGGTGGGCGTGCGGAACGGACTGACAGTGGAGGCAGCGGGATGACCGACGCGCGCCGGCGCTTCTCGGTGAACGCACCCGACTGGGGCGAGGACCACCTCACCCTGGACGCGATCGTCGCGTTCACCGACGGAGAGCTCACGGCCGGCGCGCACGCCCGGGCCGCCACGCACATCGCGCACTGCCCCGAGTGCGCCGACGAGGTCGTCGCCCAGGACCAGGCCAGCCTCATGCTCCGCTCCGCCGCCGCGCCGGCGATGCCGTCGTCGCTGCTGTCGTCGCTGCGGTCCATCCCGCTCGACGCCGACCTGCCCGAACCTCCGGCGGGCCTCGCCATGACCGCCGACGGTCAGCTCGTCTCGATCATGCGGCCGCTCGGCGGCACCGCGCCCGACCCGCGTCCGACCACCGCCGAGGTCCGCATCGGGCACGGCCGCAGGCTGCGCATCGGCGCGGGGGTCGCCGTCAGCGGCCTGGCGCTCGGCGCGCTGGCCCTCGCCGCCCCGTCGGCCTCGCTCGACATCCCGGCCGTCGCCGCCAACGCCAACCCGGCGTCCCTCGGCTCGGCCGCCGGTGCCGTGCCCGCCGCGTTCGATACGAACCTCACGAGCCGGACGAGCCCCGACACCGCCCTGCCCACGACCGACCCGGCACTGGCCGACCTGGGCGACACCGAGGTCGCCGAGCAGCTCGACGGCATGGCGCCGTCGTTCCTGCCGCCGTCGCGCTGACCGGCTACGCGGACTTCACCACCGATCCGGCAGGCTGAGGGGCGACCCACCCGTTCGACCCCAGGAGCCGGCCGGCGATGACCGACGAGCACGACGGCGCCGCCGACACTCCTGCCGACGCGCCTGCTCCCGGCAGCTCCGCGGTCGAGGGATCCGGGCGGCACCACCGCGTCGAACCGTCGGAACCCGTCCCCGCGTCGGGGCCACCCCGGCTCGCGCCCCGGCCCCTCGAACGTCCGCCGGTCGACCCGGGCGAGACGAGCGTCTTCGGCCGCCCCACCGGCGTCGACGGCGGGTTCGCCCCGCAGCGCAACGGCGCCGACGGATCCGGCAACGGCCGTATCGCCGCCACCGCGCCTCCGCCCGCCGCGCTCGCCGCCGCCTTCTCCCGCAGCCCCGGCGAGGGCACCGACCTGCAGCGCCCGCCCACCCCCGCCGGCCCCGCAGGTGAACCCGGCGGCCCCGCGTTCTGGGACGACGCCGACAAGCCCGCCGACGCCGACCCCTGGCGCAACCCCGCCAGCCCCGTCGAGCTCGGTGAACCCGCCCCCGGCGACGACGAGGTCCGGCCCGCGCCCGGCCCCGGCGCCCGGCTCAGCGTCCGCGAGCTCCTGTTCGGTCGCCGCGTCCATCCCCGAGCCCTGATCCTGCTCGCCGTCCTCGCCCTGGCCGTCGGCGCGGTCGGCGGCATCGTCGGCCGGCTCACCGCCGACGGCGCCCAGACCCTCACCGAACCCGGCGCCACCCTCACCTCCACCTCGGAGTCCAAGGAACGCCCGCCCGGCAGCGTCGCCGACATCGCCGCCCGCGTCCTGCCCGCCGTCGTGTCCATCGAGATCAAGGTCGGCGACCAGGGCGGCACCGGCTCCGGCGTCGTCATCGACGCGGCCGGCTACGTCCTCACCAACAACCACGTCGTCTCACCCGCCGCGCAGGGCAACGGCGCCACCATCGAGGCGATCTTCAGCAACGGGCAGCGCGTCCCGGCCCAGATCGTCGGCCGCGACCCCAAGACCGACCTCGCTGTCATCAAGGTCGGCGTCGCCAACCCGACCGTCGCGCAGATCGGCTCGTCGTCGTCGCTGGCCGTCGGCGACGGGGTCCTCGCCATCGGGTCCCCGCTCGGCCTGGCCGGCACCGTCACCGACGGCATCGTCAGCGCCCTGAACCGGCCCGTCCGCCTCGACGGCGGCGGCAGCGACACCAACGCCGTCATCGACGCCATCCAGACCGACGCCGCCATCAACCCCGGCAACTCCGGCGGCCCCCTGGTCGACTCCACCGGCGCCGTCGTCGGCATCAACACCGCGATCCGCAGCCTCGGCCAGGGGAGCGAGGGCGGCTCCATCGGCCTGGGCTTCGCCATCCCGATCGACGACGCCCGCCGCATCGCCGAGTCCCTCATCCGCGACGGCTCGGTCAAGCACGCCGACCTCGGCGTCAACGCCAAGTCCGTCACCGACGGCACCACCGACGGCGCCCAGGTCCAGAACGTCGTCGCCGGTGGATCCGCGGCCGCGGCGGGCATCGTCGAGGGCGACGTCATCCTCAAGGTCGGGGAGCGCACCATCGCCGGGGCCGACGAGCTCGTCGTCGCCGTCCGTGAGCTCGCACCCGGGCAGAGCGTGCCGATCGAGATCGTCCGCGACGGCAGGCCCCTCACCGTGACCGCCGTCCTGGCCTCGGACTGAGCCGCAGGTCGGCCGGGTAGCATCGGGACCGTGTTCGACAGTGTCGGCTGGGGCGAGATCCTGGTGCTCGTCGTCGCCGGGCTGTTCATCCTCGGCCCCGAGCGGCTCCCCGGCGCCGCCGCTTGGCTGGGGCGCACGGTCCGGCAGGTCCGTGAGTACGCGACCGGCGCCCGTGAGCAGCTGCAGAAGGAGCTCGGCCCGGAGTTCGACGAGCTGCGCAAGCCGCTCGAGGACCTCCGCGGGCTGCGCGACCTGAGCCCCCGCGCCGCCGTCAAGCGCACCCTGTTCGACGGCGAGGCCCCGAACTTCGGCGTCGACATGTCGAAGCCCCCGCTGCGGGGCGGTCTCGACATGACGAAGCCCAACGGCCACAGCCCCGCCGTGAGCAACGGCAACGGCTCCGTCCCCACCCGGCCCGCGGTCACCCCGCTCAGCCCCGGCGAGCGCCCCCCGATCGACCCCGACGCCACCTGACGTTCCGCACCCTTCACACCGAGTCCGACGTCCGACTGGTTCTTCCGTACCCGGAACCAGGCTGACGTCGAAGTCGGCGCGGAGGCCGACGGCGGTCAGGGCTGCAGCAGGGGCGGGCGGCGCAGATGGTGGTCGGTGGCCTGCTCGAAGGCGTGGGCGGCGGCGAGGACGCGGGCATCGGCGTGGCGGGGGCCGACGATCTGCAGCCCCACCGGCAGCCCGGCGGCGGTGAACCCGCAGGGCACGCTCGCCGCGGGCTGCTGCGTCATGTTGAACGGGTACGTGAACGGCGTCCACGTCGTCCAGCGCCGGCCGTCGGGCGACTCCCGGCCCCCCTCGAACGCCACGATCGGCAGGGTCGAGGTCAGCAGCAGGTCCCAGCGCTGGTGGAACGCGCCCATGAGCGTGCCGAGGTCGTTGCGGACGGCCATCGCCGTCAGGTATTCGATCGCGCTGTAGCGGGCGCCCTGCTCGGCGATCTCGACCAGGCCGGGGTCCATCGTCGCGCGCTGGTCGCGGCCCAGGGCCTCCATCGACTTGGCCGCGCCCGCGAACCAGAGCGTCTCGAAGGGCTCGACGGGGTCGGCGAACCCGGGGTCGGCGTGCTCGACGGTCGCGCCGAGCGTCGTGAAGACGGCGGCGGCGGCCTCGACGGCGGCACGCACCTCGGGGTCGACGTCGGCGAACCCGAGGGTGGGGCTGAGCGCGATCCGCAGCCCGGCGACGCCGTCGCCGAGCGCGGCGGTGCAGGTGCGGGGGGCGGCATCGAGGGCCCAGGCGTCGCGGGCGTCGAAACCGGAGATCACGTCGAGCAGGAGCGCGGCGTCGGCGACGGTCCGGGTCATGGGGCCGACGTGGGCGAGCGTGCCGAACGGGCTGGCCGGGTGGTGGGGCACGCGGCCGTAGGTGGGCTTGTGTGCGACGGTCCCGGTGAACCCGGCTGGGATGCGGACGGAACCGCCGCCGTCGGTACCGAGCGACAGGGCCCCCATGCCCAGCCCGACGGCCGTGGCGCTGCCGCCCGAGGAGCCGCCGGCGGTGAGCGCGGGGTTCCACGGGTTGCCGGTGACGCCGGTGAGCGGGGAGTCGGTGACGCCCTTCCAGGCCAGCTCCGGCGTGGTGGTCTTGCCGATCAGGACGGCGCCCTGCTCGCGGACGCGGGCGACGGGCGGGCCGTCGACATCACCGGGGGTGGGGTCGGTGGTGGCCGAGCCGCGGCGGGTGGGCCAGCCGACGGTCAGCAGGATGTCCTTGATCGACGTGGGGACGCCGTCGAGCACGCCGCGGGGGGTGCCGCGGCGCCAGCGTTCCTCGGACTCCGCCGCGGAGGCGAGCGCGCCGGCCTCGTCGACGAGGCAGAAGGCGTTCACGTGGCTGTCGAGCCGGGCGATCCGGTCGAGTGCGTCGCGGGTGGCCTCGACGGGGGAGAGGTCGCCGGTTCGATACGCGGTGAGCAGTTCGGTGGCCGAGAGATCGGCGCTGCTCTGACCTGCGGAAACGGGCACGCGGGAGTCCTTTCGAGTCCGATCCGGCGGCATTGACACGCTAGGAAGCGCTCGTATGATTGTCAACAATCCGCGGCGCCGATGCCGGTCCGGACCTCTCAGAACCATCCAGCGCGGGGTGATCGTGTGTCCAAGTTCATCAAGATCGAGCTTCTGAAGCGGGGGGTCTCCTGCGTCGCGGAGCTCCTGGAGAAAGACGCGCCGCGCACGTCGGCCGCCGTCTGGGACGCCCTCGGCAAGGGCGATCTCGGGGGCGACGCGCAGCACGCCAAGTACGCGCGCAACGAGGTCTACACCATGGTCCCGCGCTTCGGCGACGAGATCGGCCAGGAGAACCCGACGGTCACGCCCATCCCCGGCGACGTCGTCCTGTTCTCGTTCCCCGGCGGGATGCTCGACCAGGCCTTCAAGGCCGACCAGGGGATCGACCACCTCCCCGGCGTCATCGACCTGGCCATCTTCTACGGACGTAACAACCTGTTGATCAACGGCGACGTCGGTTGGGTACCGGGCAACGTCTACGGCTCCATCGTCGAGGGACTCGCCGAGATGGCCGAGGCGTGCCACGACGTATGGCGGTCGGGGAGCGTCGGCGAGCGCCTGGTGTACTCGCGCCTCACAGATCGTTCGAACTGACCACATCGCACTGATCGCGTTGTGCTGACCGAAGGAGGGCGCGCATGCCCACAGAGCCCTCCATCGGACTCACCGCGCCCTCCACCGGCTGTGCCGCGTCCGACGACCAGCCCGGCATCGGCGTCGTCGCCCCGTTCGACTTCGCGCTCGACCGCGAGCTGTGGCGCTGGGCGCCCGACGACGTCTCGCTCTACCTGACGCGGCTGCCGTTCTTCACCACGCCCGTCACGGTGGAGATGGCCGTCGCGATCGGCGACCGGCGGGCGCTGCGCCGCGCGACCCGCGACGTCCTCACCCCCCGACCCGGGGTGGTGACGTTCGCGTGCACGTCGGGCAGCTTCGTCGGCGGGGCGACCGGCGAGTTCGTCCTGCGCCGCACCATGCTCGAGGCCGGCGCGCCCACGGTGTCGACGACGTCGGGTGCACTGGTCGAGGCCCTGCAGCTGCTCGGCATCCGCCGGCTCGCCGTCGCCACCCCGTACATCGACGCCGTCACCGACCGGCTCTCGTCGTACCTCGGCGAGCACGAGGTGGAGACGGTCGCGCGCCAGGGACTGGGCCTGCTGGGCAACATCTGGCGCGTCAGCTACGACGAGGTCGTCCAGATCGTGCGGGCCGTCGACCGCCCCGACGCCGAGGCGCTGTTCATCAGCTGCACCAACCTGCCGACCTACGACGTCATCGACCCGCTCGAGCAGGCCCTCGGCAAGCCCGTGATCACCGCGAACCAGGTGACGATGTGGGCGGCGCTGCGCGCCATCGGCCGGGCGGCGATCGGCGGTGGGGCACTGCTGGCCGAGCAGCGCCGGCTCTCCGTCGCTTGACCCGGGCCCGGCGTTCGTAGGATTGTCGACAATCATGAGCACCACCGTTGGGATCCTCTACCCGGGCTACTCCGCCGAGGACGACTATCCGCGTGCCGAGGCCGCCCTCGGCGGCGGCAGCAGACTCCCGCTCGTCCACACCGAGATGCGCGAGGACGCCCACCGCGTCGACGCCCTCCTCGACATCGGCGGCGAGGACGTCCTCGCCGCCGGGGCAGCTCGGGTCGCCGCCGAGGCCGGCCCGCTCGACTCCATCGTCTGGGCCTGCACCTCCGGCAGCTTCGTCTTCGGCTGGGACGGCGCCGCCGCCCAGGTCGCCGCCCTCCAGGAGGTCGCGGGCGTTCCCGCCTCCAGCACCTCCTTCGCCTTCGTCGACGCCTGCCGCAAGCTCGGCATCACCCGCGTCGCCGTCGGCGCCACCTACCCCGACGACGTCGCCGAGGCGTTCGTCGACTTCCTCGGCAAGGCGGGCATCACCGTCCTGTCCCTCTCGGCGCGCGGCATCATCACCGCCGCCGAGGTCGGCACCCTGCCCGGCGACCTCGTCCTCGAGTTCGCCGCCGCCGCCGACCACGCGGACGCCCAGGCCGTCCTGCTGCCCGACACCGCCCTGCACACCGTCGACCTGCTCGACGACCTCGACACGCGCGTCGGCAAGCCCGTGCTCACCGCCAACCAGGTCAGCATCTGGCAGGGTCTCCGACTCGCAGGCGCCGAACGCGCCCGGACCGGTCTCGGTGCACTCTTCGCGGCAGGCTGACACAGGAGGCGCGGTGGAGCTCGACCTCGACGACCTGGAGCCCGTCAGCCGGCGCTCCACCGCGGCCATCGTCGCCGACCGGCTCCGCCGCGCCATCATGCGCGGCACCTTCCCGCCCGGCGCCCAGCTCGGGGAGGTCGAGATCGCCGCCCGGCTCGGTGTCAGTCGCGGACCCCTCCGCGAAGCCATGCAACGCCTCGTCGCCGAAGGACTCGTCCGCAGCGAACGCCACCGCGGCCTCTTCGTCCGCGACCTCGACGCCGCCGACGTCCGCGACGTCTACACCGCCCGCGCCGCCATCGAACGTGCCGCAGGCCTGCTCATCCTCGCGGGCGACCGCACCGAGGCCGTCCTGCTCCTCACCGCCGCGCTCGCCGACATGGAGGCCGCCGCCGCGGCCGGCGACGCCATCGCCCTCGCCGACGCCGACCACCGGTTCCACCAGCAGCTCGTCGCCGCCTCCGGCAGCCCGCGGCTGCGGCGCATGGCCGACACCCTGCTCGTCGAGACCCGGATGTGCCTGGCCGCGCTCCAGGACAACCCGCCCCCGCCCGCCGAGCTCGTCGCCGACCACCGGGTCCTGCGCGACGCCGTCCGCGACGGCGACGCCGACCGCCTCGTCGCGACGCTGGACGCCCACATGGCCGACGCCGTCGTCCGCATCCTCGACGTCGCCCCCGTCGCCCATGCCCTCGCGGAACCCGACGTCCCGACCGACCCCGCCCCACCCGCCGGCGCCGCCTGACCGTGAGCGGCGAGTAGGTTGTGCCGGCGCACACGTCTCGGCACGGTCGTTGGCATTGCGCACTAACCTCAGGCGTCGTGACGCAACGGTGAGCGGGGTCCTCCAGGGATTCCTGGTCCTCGCCGCCATCGTGGCCGTCGGCTGGGGGATCGGGCGTTCGGGCCTCCTCGGCCCCACGGCCGTGGAAGTGTTGTCGCGCACGGCGTTCTTCGTCGCCAGCCCGGCCCTGTTGTTCTCGACGCTGTCGGTCGCGGACGTCCACGCCGTCTTCTCCGGGGCGCTGGCGGTGACGGCGGTGTCGTCGAGCGCGGCGTGCGTGCTGTACCTGGTGTTCGCGATGCTGCGGCGCCGCCCGGCGGGGGAGTCGGTGGTCGGCGCGATGTCGTCGGGCTACGTGAACGCCGGGAACCTGGGCCTGCCGATCGTCACCTACGTCCTCAAGGACCCGACGGCGATCGCCCCGGTCCTGCTGTTCCAGCTGGCGGTGCTGGGCCCACTCGGTGCGACGGTGCTCGACGCGCTGACGCGTCGTGAGGACGGGCGGCCGCCGTCGCTGTGGCGGACGGTCGTGGCGCCGTTGCGGAACCCGATCTTCGTCGCGACAGCGGCGGGCCTGGTGGTGGCGTTCACGGGGTGGCAGGTGCCGGACGTCGTGATGGCGCCGGTGCACCTCGTCGCAGGGATCGCGGTGCCGGGGATGCTGCTGGCGTTCGGGGTGTCGCTGCACGGCGCGGCGCGGCCGGGGCAGGGCGAGGTGGGCCCGCCGCTCGTGGTGGTGTCGTTGCTCAAGAATGTGGGGCAGCCGGCGATCGCGGTGGCGGTCGGGCTGTTGCTGGGGATGACGGGTCCGCGGCTGTTGGCGGTGGCGATCTGCGCGGCGTTGCCGACGGCGCAGAACATGTTCGCCTACGCGGTGCGCTACCGGCAGGGCGTGACGCTGGCGCGGGACGCGGGCCTGGTGACGACCGTGATCAGCGTCCCGGTGATGATCGGGGTCGTCGCACTACTGGCGTGAGAAACGAACGGCACAGTCGTGCAACCCGGTTGCGCGACTGTGCCGTTCGTTCACGCAGGAGCTCAGCGGCCCGCAGGCGAGATGCCGAGGCTCATCCCGGCGAGGCCGCGGGCGCGGGTGGCCAGCTTGTCGGCGACGCCGCGCAGGGCGGCGCCGGCGGGCGACTCCGGGTCGGCCAGCACGATCGGGGTGCCGCTGTCGCCGCACTCGCGGAGCTTGGGCTCCAACGGGATCTGCCCGAGCAGCGGGACGGGCGCGCCGAGGGTGCGGCTGAGGGAGTCGGCGACGGTGGCGCCACCCCCGGAGCCGAAGACCTCCATGCGGGTGCCGTCGGGCAGCTCCATCCACGACATGTTCTCGACGACGCCGGCGAGCCGCTGACGGGTCTGCATGGCGATGGAGCCGGCGCGCTCGGCGACCTCGGCCGCGGCCTGCTGCGGGGTGGTGACGACGAGCAGCTCGGCGTTGGGGATGAGCTGCGCGGTGGAGATGGCGATGTCACCGGTGCCGGGGGGCAGGTCGAGGAGGAGGACGTCGAGGTCGCCCCAGAAGACGTCGGCCAGGAACTGCTGCAGGGCCCGGTGGAGCATGGGGCCGCGCCAGACGACGGGGGTGTTGCCCTCGACGAACATGCCGATGGAGATGACCTTCACGTCATGCGCCTGCGGCGGCATGATCATGTTGTCGACCTTGGTGGGCCGGGCCTCGGTTCCGAGCATGCGAGGCACGGAGTGGCCGTAGATGTCGGCGTCGACGACGCCGACGGAGAGCCCGCGGGCGGCCATGGCGGCGGCGAGGTTGACGGTGACCGACGACTTTCCGACGCCGCCCTTGCCCGACGCGACGCAGTAGACGCGGGTGAGGGAGCCGGGCTGCGCGAAGGGGATGACGGGTTCGGCGGAGTCACCGCGCAGGCTGCGGCGCAGCTCGGTGCGCTGCTCGTCGGACATGACGTCGAGCTCGACCTGCACGGCGCGGATGCCGGGGACCGCGGACACGGCCTCGGTGACGCGGGTGGTGATGGTGTCGCGCATCGGACATCCGGCGACGGTCAGGTAGACGGCGACGGCGGCGACGCCGTCGTCGGAGACGGCGACGCTCTTGACCATGCCGAGCTCGGTGATCGGTTTGCGGATCTCCGGGTCGTCGACTTTCGCGAGCGCGGCCCGAACCGCCTGCTCGATGGTCTGCGATCCGGTGTTCCCCATGACGGACATCAGGTCTCCGTTGCACCTTCCTGAGGGCGGCCGGGGGTCTGGCACAGCCCGCGGCGAGAAACCACCATCGTACGTGCGTCTCCGCGGCGACCGGCGCATCCGTAGCATCTGTCGACGTGACGGACATCGCCGATGCCGCCGCGGGCACTGCCCGCGACGGTGATCCGGGGGGACGGCGGGCCGTGCCGACCGAGGAGCAGCTCGCCTCATGGCGGGCGTTCCTCAAGGCACACGCCACGATCACCCGGGTCCTGGAGACGGAACTGGTTGCGGAGCAGCGCTTGTCGTTGGCCGCCTACGACGTGCTGGTGCAGCTGGCCGAGGCGCCGGGGAGGCGGCTTCGGATGACGGAGCTGGCCGACGCGGTGCTGCTGTCGCGGTCGGGGGTGACGCGGCTGGTCGACCGGTTGGAGCGGGCGGGTCTGGTGAGCCGGTCCCCGGTGGCGGGCGACGGGCGTGGGGTGGCGGCGTCGTTGACCGAGGCGGGGGTGCGCCGGTTGCGGGTGGCGTCGCGGACGCATCTCGCGGGCGTGGTGCGGCATTTCGTCGACCGGTTGGACGGGGCGGAGATGGCGCAGCTGGAGACGATCGGCGCGAAGCTGGCGGGCTACTCGAGCGTGCGCGGGTAGGCGCGGCCGCGGCGGTCGTCGCCCCGGGCGGGGTCTGTGCCGATCCGGTCGGCGAGCTTGTCGAGCTCGCTGCGCAGGTAGTCGCGGGTGGCGACCTCCCCGATCGCGATACGCAGTGCGGCGAGCTCCCGGGCGAGGTACTCGGTGTCGGCCTTGGTGCGTTCGGCGCGGGTTCGGTCCTCCTCGAGGGCGACGCGGTCGCGGTCGTCCTGGCGGTTCTGCGCGAGCAGGATCAGGGGTGCTGCATATGCGGCCTGGGTGGAGAACGCCAGGTTCAGCAGGATGAACGGATAGGGATCCCATTGCAGGCTCACCGCGAACAGGTTGAGCCCGATCCAGACGACGACGATCACCGTCTGGATGGCGAGGAACTGACCCGTCCCGAGGAACCGGGCGATGCGTTCGGAGAGCCGGGCGAAGCCGTCGGGGTCGATCTCGAACCGGCGCCTACTGGAAACGGGCTGGTCGAGCTTGCGGGTGCTGTGCAGCTCAGGCATGGTCGGCCCCCATCTCCTCGGACCCCGACCTCTCGTCGGACACCCCGTCGCTGCGTGACCCGTTGCCGACGTAGCCGTCGCCGGGATCGGTCATGTCGTCGCGCCAACCGACGGGAAGGATGTGGTCGAGCAGGTCGTCGACGGTGACGGCGCCGAGCAGGTGGTCCTCGGTGTCGACGACGGGTCCGGCGACGAGGTTGTAGGCGGCGAAGTAGCGGGTGATCTCGGCGAGGGTGGCCTCGGAGGAGAGCCGGGCGAGCTCGCTGTCGACGAGGCCCGCGACCAGCTCGAACGGCGCCTCGCGCAGCAGCCGCTGGGCGTGGACGCAGCCGAGGTAGCGGCCGGTGGGGGTGGCCGACGGGGGCCGGCACACGAACACCATGCTGGCCAGTGCCGGCGGGATGTCGGGGTTGCGGATGTGGGCGAGCGCCTCGGCGACGGTGGCGTCGGGCCGCAGGATGATCGGCTCGGGCGTCATGAGACCACCGGCGGTGTTGCTGGAGTAGCTGAGCAGCCGGCGGACGGGTTCGGACTCCTCGGGCTCCATGAGCGAGAGCAGCCGGTCGGACTCGTCGGGGGAGAGTTCGCCGAGGAGGTCGGCGGCGTCGTCGGGGGACATGGCCTCGAGGACGTCGGCGGCGCGTTCGGAGTCGAGGTGGGCGAGCAGGTCGCGCTGGTCGGACTCGGACATCTCCTCGAAGACGTCGGCGAGGCGTTCGTCGTCGAGGGCGTCGACCACCTCGTACTGACGTTTGGGTGGCAGCTCGGTGAGGGCGGCGGCGACGTCGGCGGGGCGCATGGCCTCGAAGACGGCGAGCAGGCCCTCGGTGCCCTGGCGGTCGGTGAGGGTGAGGCCCTCGGCGGCGCTCCAGGGGACGACGCGCACCGATCCGCGGCGCGAGAGCCGGCTGCGGCGGGCGCGGACGGCGAGCCTGCCGACGACCCAGTCGCGGGAGCGGGTCGGCTCGATCGCGGCGTCGACGACGACGACCTCCTGCCCGGACTCGGTGAGCGTGACGGTCGCGTCGAGCACCTGACCGAGGATCAACGCCTCGTTGGGGCGCTGGTGGAAGCCGCGGAGGCTGACGGATCCGGTGGCGAGGGTGATGGCGGCGGGGTCGACACCGGTGACGCGCAGCATCGGCACGAAGATCCGCCGGTGGGTGGCCAGTTCGACGACGAGGCCGAGGACCCGCGGCGGACTGGGGTCGACGCGCAGGGAGATGACGACGTCGCGCACCTTGCCGATGCGCTCGCCGTCGGGCCCGAACACGGCGAGTCCCGCCATGCGGGCCACGAACACCTGGGACGCCGCCATGGGGGCAGCCTAGAACGGGACCGCCAACGGGCGGCCTAGGGTCGCACCATGTCCGAACTGCGCTTCGACGTCGTCGACGTGTTCACCGACCGGCCTTTCGCAGGCAACCCTCTTGCCGTCGTGCACGGCGCCGCGGAGGCCGGGCTGACCGGTGCGCAGATGCAGGCGATCGCGGCGGAGTTCGGGTTGTCGGAGACGACGTTCACGCTGCCGCCGACGCAGCCGGGCGCCGACTACCGGGTCCGCATCTTCACCCCGGCCGTCGAGCTGCCGTTCGCGGGGCACCCGAGCGTCGGGACGGCGTGGGTGCTGGCGCGCGACGGTGTCATCGGGGCCGGCGACGTCGTGCAGGAGTGCGGTGCCGGGCTGTTGCCGGTGCGGGTCGACGCGGCGGGCGCGACGGTGTCGGGCGGTCACCCGGCGCCGGGCCCGTCGGCGGCGGCCGACGAGCTGGCCGCGGCGGTCGGGCTCACCGAGGCCGATCTCGACGAGCGGGTGCGGGCGGGGTCGGCGACGGCGGGGGTGCCCTACGTCGTGCTGCCGGTGCGTGCCGACGCGGTGGCCCGCGCGGTGTGCGACCACGCCGCGGTCACCGCGCTGACCGCGGGCATGACGGGGCTGGTCGTGGTGTCGGTGGGGGAGCTGCCGGTGCGGCACGTGCACCTGCGGATGTTCGCGCCCGGCTCCGGTGTGGTGGAGGACCCGGCGACGGGGTCGGCGGCCGTCGCGCTCGCGGTGTTCCTCGTCGACCGGGGCGTGCTGTCCGGCGACGGCACCTCGGCGTTCACGATCGACCAGGGCGCGGAGATCGGGCGCCCGTCACGGCTGGACGTGACGGTCGAGGCCAAGGACGGCAGAGCAGTGTCGACGACGGTCGGCGGCGGGGTCGCTGCCGTCTCGTCGGGGGTGCTCACAGCACTGCCGTGAACCGCGAACAGGGCTTTCACCTGTGATGGGTGAGAAACCAATCACCTCAGGAGGGTGTTCGGGGCCACCTCGTGCCAGCATCGACGAAGCCGTCCGCGTCGACCCAACGAGGAGTCCGTCAGTGAGCACCCGCAACCGTGCCCGCCGTTCCTGTCTGGCGGTGCCGGGCTCGAGCCAGAAGTTCATCGACAAGGCTCGGACGCTCCCCGCCGACCAGGTGTTCCTCGACCTCGAGGACGCGTGCGCGCCGCTGGCCAAGCCCGGCGCCCGCAAGACCATCGTCGCCGCCCTCAACGAGGGTGGCTGGGGCGAGCGCATCCGCGTCGTGCGCGTCAACGACTGGACCACCGAGTGGACCTACCGTGACGTGACAGAGGTCGTCGAGGGCGCCGGCGCCAACCTCGACGCGATCATGCTGCCCAAGGTGCAGACGGCCGAGCAGGTCGTCGCGCTCGACCTGTTGATCACCCAGATCGAGAAGTCGATGGGCTACGAGGTCGGCAAGATCGGCATCGAGGCGCAGATCGAGAACGCGCTGGGCCTGACCAACGTCAACGCCATCGCCGCCGCGTCCCCGCGCGTGGAGACGGTCATCTTCGGCCCGGCCGACTTCATGGCGTCGATCAACATGAAGTCCCTGGTCGTGGGCGAGCAGCCGCCCGGCTACGACGTGGGCGACGCCTACCACCACATCCTGATGAGCATCCTGATGGCGGCGCGCGCCCACGACAAGCTCGCCATCGACGGCCCCTACCTGCAGATCAAGGACGTCGACGGGTTCCGCCGCGTCGCGGGCCGCAGCGCCGCGCTGGGCTTCGACGGCAAGTGGGTCCTGCACCCCGGCCAGATCGACGCCGCCAACGAGACCTTCAGCCCGTTGCAGAGCGACTACGACCACGCCGAGAACATCCTCGACGCCTACGACTGGTACACCTCCGAGGCCGGCGGCAAGCGGGGCGCGGCGATGATCGGCGACGAGATGATCGACGAGGCCAGCCGCAAGATGGCGCTGGTGATCTCGGGCAAGGGCCGGGCCGCCGGCATGGAGCGCACCGACCGGTGGACCCCGCCGGAGGCGTGAGCCGCACCCTCCCGCAGCCACCCGAGAACCCGAGGAGCAGCAGATGGCCCGCCTCGCCCAGACCGCCGGTCTGACCGACGTCCAGCAGGAAATCCTGTCCACGGTCAAGACGTTCGTGGACAAGGAGATCATCCCGCACGCCACCGCACTGGAGCACGCGGACACCTACCCGCAGGACATCGTCGACGGGATGAAGGAGATGGGCCTGTTCGGGCTCACCATCCCCGAGGAGTTCGGCGGCCTCGGCGAGTCGCTGCTCACGTACGCGCTGGTCGTGGAGCAGATCGCGCGGGGGTGGATGAGCGTCTCCGGCGTCATCAACACCCACTTCATCGTCGCCTACATGCTCACCCAGCACGGCACCGACGAGCAGAAGCAGCGGCTGCTGCCGCAGATGGCCGCTGGTGAGGTGCGGGGCGCGTTCTCGATGTCCGAGCCCGACCTGGGGTCCGACGTCGCCGCCATCAAGACCAAGGCCGTGCGCGACGGCGACGACTACGTCATCGACGGCGCGAAGATGTGGCTGACCAACGGCGGCACGTCGAACCTGATCGCGCTGCTGGTGAAGACGGACGAGGGCAAGCCGAAGGCGCACCAGAACCTCACCACGTTCCTGGTCGAGAAGCCGACCGGCTACGGCGAGGTCGCGCCCGGGCTCACCATCCCCGGCAAGATCGACAAGATGGGGTACAAGGGCGTCGACACCACGGAGGCGGTCTTCGACGGCTACCGCATCCCGGCGTCGGCGATCCTGGGCGGCGAGACCGGCAAGGGCTTCGCCCAGATGATGGACGGTGTCGAGGTCGGCCGCGTCAACGTCGCCGCCCGCGCGTGCGGCATCTCGATCCGGGCGTTCGAGCTCGCGGTCGAGTACGCCCAGCAGCGCAGCACGTTCGGCAAGCCGATCGCCGAGCACCAGGCCATCGCGTTCAAGCTGGCCGAGATGGGCACCAAGGTCGAGGCCGCCCACCACATGATGGTCAACGCGGCGCGGCTCAAGGACGCGGGCACGCGCAACGACGTCGAGGCGGGCATGGCCAAGCTGATCGCGTCGGAGTACTGCGCCGAGGTCACCCAGGAGTCGTTCCGCATCCACGGTGGCTACGGCTACTCGAAGGAGTACGAGATCGAGCGGCTCATGCGTGAGGCGCCGTTCCTGCTGATCGGCGAGGGCACGTCGGAGATCCAGAAGACGATCATCTCGCGGGGTCTGTTGCGCGAGTACAAGTCGCGCTGAGGTTCTGCACACGACCCGCGCGCAACCTCACTGCTCGGAAACGGCCGAGATGCAGCGGTGAGGTTGCGCGCGGGTGTGCGTTGCGGGCCCGCGGACGGTGGATCCCTCCGCCGTCCGACCCAGGACCGGGCCACTCACCAAAGCTGTCATCGCCCCATCCCGATGCCCCCGACGAGCGAGCGTCGACGGTACGTGACCGAAACGTGATCGTGCGCAGCCGAACGGTCTGATCGCCCAGGTCGCAGGGCGCGTCACGCCTGCACGCGGTTGCGCAGTGTGATCGAATGATGACGGCGTGCGAGCGTGGCGACTGCGTCGCAGGACACCGTCCCGCAGGGCACTGCACCGCCACCGCGCTCGTTGGCATGATGGGACGTCCGCACCGCGTGTCCTGATTTCCGCAGGATCGCAACAGCTCTCACGAGGGGGGATTCGGTGACCGCACCGTTCGGCGGCGCGGGGCGCACGGCGCCCGGCCTGCCCAACCTGCCCACTCCTCCGACCGGCTGGCCCGTCGGCTCCTACGCGACCTACGCCGAGGCCCAGCGTGCCGTCGACCACCTGGCCGACAGCGACTTCCCGGTGCGCGACGTGACGATCGTCGGCGTCGACCTCATGCTCGTCGAGCGTGTCATCGGCCGCCTCACCTGGGGCCGCGTGCTGGCCTCGGGCGGCGCGTCCGGTGCCTGGTTCGGCCTGTTCTTCGGCCTGCTGCTCGTCGTGTTCGGGACCACCACGCTGTCGCCGTTCGTCGCCGTCCTCATCGGTCTGCTCGGTGGCATGGTTTTCGGCGTCGTGCTCGCCGCCGTCGGCTACGGAGCCTCCCGTGGCCGTCGCGACTTCACGTCCGCGAGCCAGATGGTCGCCGGCCGCTACGACGTGCTGTGCCAGCCGCGCAACGCCGAGAAGGCGCGCGAGATGCTCGCAAAGCTCGCAATGTCCGGTGACGGCCCCCGTTCGGCCCACGACGCCTGAGAGATCCGTTCGTCCCCGACCCGGTTTGGTATCGGTCCGGTCTCGGTGTCCCGCGCTCGAATTGCAAGCCTTGCCGCACCTCCTTATGTTCATGCGACCGGCGCGATCTCGTGACCGGTGTCACAGGCTGAACACGCCGAGGTGTCGCCGCCGGTTGTGCGGTGCCCCATCGGCTCACGACGGGAGGCCGGTATGGGGCAGCCGCTCGCGACGAGGCGGCACGGAATGGGACGGTTCAGGTCGCTCGCCGTCGGGGGAGCGGCGCTACTGGCCGCCACGACGATCGCCGCCTGTGGGGGCGCGGCGGCAGGACCACCCGTCCTGAACTTCTACACCCCGGCGGACGGGGCGAAGCAGTACGCGGCAGCAGCCGCGGCCTGCACCCAGCAGGCGGGGGGCAGGTACTCGATCGTCCAGCAGACGCTGCCGAAGAGCGCCGACGACCAGCGGCTCCAGCTCGCACGCCGACTCGTGGCGGGCGACCCGGCCGTCGACATCATGGGCATCGACGTCACCTGGACCGCCGAGTTCGCCGAGGCCGGCTGGCTGGAGAAGTTCCCGGCCGACCAGGCGGCGAAGGTCAAGGAGGGCACCCTCGCCGGCCCGCTCGACACCGGCACCTACCAGGGTGAGCTCTGGGCCGCGCCGCTCAACACCAACACTCAGATCCTCTGGTACCGCAAGGACCTCTCGCCCAACCCGCCCGCGACCTGGGACGACATGATCGCTCAGTCGGAGGCGTTGGCCGCCAAGGGACTGCCCGCCGCCATCGAGGTGCAGGGCGCTCAGTACGAGGGCATCACCGTCTGGTTCAACACGCTGCTCACCAGCGCGGGCGGCCAGGTCGTCAACGAGAAGGGCGACGTCCTGATCGACCAGGGCGACGCCGCGATCAAGGCCACGACGATCATGCAGAAGGTCGCCACCGCCAAGGGTGCCGACCCCTCGCTCTCGGTCGCCAAGGAGAACGACGGCCGCCTCGCGATGGAGGCCGGCGAGGCCGCGTTCCAGGTCAACTACCCGTTCGTCTACGCCTCGATCAACACCCCGCCCCCGGACGGCGGTGGTGGCGGCACGTTCATCGACGCTCAGGGCAAGCCCACCTCGCAGGACACCGGCAAGCGCGTCATCGACGAGTTCGCCTGGGCCCCCTACCCGTCGGTCATCCCGGGCAAGCCCGCGACCGTCACCATCGGTGGTCTGAACCTCGGCGTCAGCAGCACGTCGCTGCACAAGGACCTCGCGTTCGAGGCCGTGCAGTGCCTGCGCAACCGCGACAACCAGCTGACCAACGCGGTCGACGGCGGTGTCCCGCCGACGCTGGAGGCGCTGTACTCCGACCCGTCGTTCCAGCAGAAGTACCCGGCGTGGCAGGCCATCAAGCAGTCGCTGGACAACGCCAGCGTCCGCCCGAAGACCCCGGCCTACCAGAGCATCTCGATCGTGCTGTCCGACGCTCTGAACCCGCCCGGTGACATCGACCCGCAGGTGACGGTCGCCGGACTCGCCGACCAGATCCGCAAGGCGGAGAACTCGGAGGGGTTGGTCCCGTGAGCCTCGACAGTGGAGCGGTCGCTGCGGCGACGACGAAGCAACCGCCGTCGCACCGTGCGGGCAAGCCGGCCCTCTCCGAGGGCAAGAAGGCCGAACGGCGGCTCGGGCTCTGGTTGTGCGCCCCGGCCGCGATCATCATGGTCGCCGTCACGGCGTACCCGATCATCTACGCCGTCTGGCTGTCCCTGCAGCGCTACGACCTACGGTTCCCGGCCGACCGCGAGTTCGCCGGCCTGTCCAACTACGGCGCCGTGCTCAGCTCCGGCTACTGGTGGCAGGCGTTCCTCATCACGGTGATCATCACGGTGGTCTCCGTGGCGATCGAGTTCGTGCTCGGCCTCGCGCTCGCGCTGGTCATGCACCGCACGATCGTCGGACGTGGACTCACCAGGACCGTCGTCCTCATCCCGTACGGCATCGTCACCGTCGTCGCGGCGTTCTCGTGGCAGTTCGCGTGGACGCCCGACAAGGGCTACCTCGCCGCGATGCTCTCCGAAGGATCGGCGCCGCTCACCGGGCAGGCGTCGGCCATCGCGATCATCATTCTCGCCGAGGTCTGGAAGACGACGCCGTTCATGGCGCTGCTGCTCATGGCCGGCCTCGCCCTCGTCCCCGACGACCTGCTCAAGGCCGCCCAGGTCGACGGCGCGGGCGCCTGGCAGCGCCTCACGCAGATCATCCTGCCGATGATGAAGCCCGCGATCCTCGTCGCGCTGCTGTTCCGCACGCTCGACGCGTTCCGGGTCTTCGACAACATCTACATCCTCACCCAGGGCTCCAACGGCACCGGCTCCGTGTCGATGCTCGGCTACGACAACCTGTTCAAAGCCTTCAACCTGGGCATCGGCTCAGCCATCAGCGTGCTGATCTTCATCGCCGTCGCGATGATAGCCCTGCTGTTCATCAAGATCTTCGGGGCCGCGGCCCCGGGGTCCGAGCCGACGGGGAAGAGGTGACCTGAGTGGCGACGATGACGGCGACTGCTCCTGCCAACAAGAAGATCGGCTGGGGCGTCATCAACCTCCTGGTGATCCTCTACGCGCTCATCCCGGTGCTGTGGATCGTCAGCCTGTCGTTCAAGACGGCCGACACGATCACCGACGGCAACTTCATCCCGCGCAGCTGGACGTGGTCGAACTACGCGCAGATCTTCCAGATCGACCTCTTCACCAGCGCCCTGCGCAACTCCATCGGCATCGCCATCATCGCGACGGTCATCGCCGTCGTGATCGGGACCATGGCGGCCTACGCGATCGCCCGGCTCGACTTCCCGGGCAAGAAGGCGCTCGTCGGCGTCTCGCTGCTCATCGCGATGTTCCCGCAGATCTCGCTGGTCAGCCCGCTGTTCGACATCGAGCGGGCCATCGGGCTCTTCGACACCTGGCCCGGCCTGATCCTGCCCTACATCACCTTCGCGCTGCCGCTGGCGATCTACACGCTGTCGGCGTTCTTCCGCGAGATCCCGTGGGAGCTGGAGAAGGCGGCCAAGATGGACGGTGCGACGCCGCTGCAGGCGTTCCGCTCCGTCATCGTGCCGCTGGCCGCGCCGGGCGTCTTCACCACCGCGATCCTGGTGTTCATCTTCTGCTGGAACGACTTCCTGTTCGCGGTCTCGCTGACGTCGACGTCGCGCTCGCAGACGGCGACGGTGGCGATCTCGCAGTTCACGGGCGCCTCGCAGTTCGCCGAGCCCACCGGCTCCATCGCGGCGGCCGCCGTACTGCTCACCATCCCGATCATCATCTTCGTGCTGTTCTTCCAGCGCCGGATCGTCGCCGGCCTAACCTCCGGCGCAGTGAAGGGGTAGGACACCAATGGCAGACATCGTTCTGGACCACGTCTACAAGAGGTACCCCGACGGCACCCTCGGTGCCGACGACGTCAACATCGAGATCGCCGACGGTGAGTTCATCATCCTCGTCGGGCCGTCCGGCTGCGGGAAGTCGACGACGCTCAACATGATCGCCGGGCTGGAGGACATCTCCGAGGGCGAGCTGCGCATCGGCGGCGACCGGGTCAACGAGAAGGCGCCCAAGGACCGCGACATCGCGATGGTGTTCCAGTCCTATGCGCTCTACCCGCACATGACCGTCCGGGAGAACATGGCGTTCCCGCTGAAGCTGGCCAAGGTCGACAAGGCCGAGATCGCCCGCAAGGTGGAGGAGACCGCGCAGATCCTCGACCTCACCCAGCACCTCGACCGTAAGCCCGCCAACATGTCCGGCGGCCAGCGTCAGCGCGTCGCCATGGGCCGGGCCATCGTCCGCAGCCCCAAGGCGTTCCTCATGGACGAGCCACTGTCCAACCTGGACGCGAAGCTCCGCGTCCAGATGCGGACGATGGTCTCCAAGCTCCAGCAGCGCCTGGAGACCACCACGGTCTACGTCACCCACGACCAGACCGAGGCCATGACGCTCGGCGACCGCATCGTCGTCATGAAGAGCGGTGTGGTGCAGCAGATCGGCTCGCCCCAGCACCTCTACGACCAGCCTGCCAACCTCTTCGTCGCCGGGTTCATCGGCTCGCCCGCCATGAACTTCCTGCCGGCCACCCTGGAGAACGGCGCGCTGCGCACGTCCCTCGGCGACCTCGGCATGCCCGACCGGGTGCGCCGTGCACTCGAGGCCGCCGACGCGCCTCGCGAGATCATCGTCGGCATCCGGCCCGAGCACTTCGAGGACGCCGGAGTCGTCGAGGACCACGTCCGGGCGCAGGGCTCGGTGTTCACGGCCGAGGTCGACGTGCTGGAGTCGATGGGGTCGGACAAGTTCGCCTACTTCAAGATCGAGGGCGAGCAGGCCATGTCCGACGACCTCGCCGAGCTCGCCGCCGACGCCGGCACCGCCGACGTCCCCGACGGCGGGGGCCAGCTGGTCACCCGGCTGTCCGCCACCTCGACGGCGCGGGAGGGCCAGCGCTCCGAGGTGTGGGTCGACACCGACAAGATCCAGATCTTCGACCCGCGCTCCGGCGCCAACCTGACCAGCAAGGACCCGGCCACGGCCAACGCCTGACGCCTCACCTCGCTGATCCGGAAGCGGCGTCCTCCCCGGGGAGGGCGCCGCTTCCTCATGCCCTGTGCGCGGCCCAACAGTCGCTATTGCGACTGGTGCCGCTCACGAGGGGGCGGAGCGGCGGGACGGGCCCGGGGCGGCTCGGAGAGCTCGGGCCTGCCGGCGAGGGTGGGTCGGCTGCAATCGGGGGGGCGGGCGGCTGAGCGGGTTCGGCCGCGCCAGGCCGGCACGGCTCCCGGTGGGCCGGTACGACCGCGAGCGTGTCATGAGCGCTCGCGGGGCGCGCTGATCACACGTTCGGAGTTCGTGCCGCCGGCGAACGTGTCGCGAGAGCTCGCCGAATGCTCTGACGACACGTTCGGTCGAGGTGAGCCGGGCCGCTGCGGGGTTGACGGATGCGCCGCGTGCAGTGTGCAATATTTCGCATGCCGGTTCCTGGTCGTGACGGCCTGCTCGCGACGTCGCTGCTGCGCGACCGCGCCTACACCGCGATCCGCGACGCGATCGTCGACGGCACGCTCGCGCCGGGGGAGAAACTCGTCGACGCCGAGCTGTCGGGCTGGCTCGGCGTCAGCCGCACCCCGATCCGGGAGGCACTCGGGCGGCTCGAACGTTCGGGCCTGGTGCTGACGCGGCCGGGGCACTCCACCGTCGTCAGCCCGGTCCGGGCGCGCGAGACGGCGGCCGCGCAGTCGGTGGTGGCCGCAATGCACGAGCTCGCGACCCGCGAGGCGGTCCCACTGCTCTCGGCCGCCGACCTCGACGCGATGCGCGCCGCCAACGCCCGGTTCGCTGACGCGTTGCGCGCCAACGACATCGACGCCGCCGTGGCGGCCGACGACGACTTCCACGAGGTCCCCGTCGCCGCCTCGGGCAACCCGGCCGTGCGCGCCGTGCTGGACCAGTTCGGGCCGGTGCTGCGCCGCGTCGAACGGCTGCGGTTCGGGTCGCTGGCCGGACGGGCGTCGGTCGCCCAGCACGACCGGATCGTCGAGCTCTGCGCCGCCGGTGACGCCGAGGGCGCCGCGCCGGCCGCCCGGGAGAACTGGCAGACCCTCGCCCTGCTCGTCGGAACCCTGGAGGACTGATGGCACTCTCCGACTTCCCGCGCCACCCCCTGCTCTTCGGTCCCAGTCCCGTGCACCCGCTGGAGCGCCTCACCGCGCACCTCGGTGGCGCGAAGGTCTGGGCCAAGCGCGAGGACTGCAACTCCGGTCTCGCGTACGGCGGCAACAAGACCCGCAAGCTCGAGTACCTCGTCCCCGACGCGCTGGCCGCCGGCGCGACGCACCTCGTCTCCATCGGGGGCGTGCAGTCCAACCACACGCGGCAGGTCGCCGCGGTCGCCGCGAAGCTCGGCCTCAAGGCCCGGCTCGTGCAGGAGAGCTGGGTCGACTGGCCCGACGCGGTGAACGACCGCGTCGGCAACATCATGTTGTCGCGAATCATGGGCGCGGAGGTCGAGCTGGTCGAGGCGGGCTTCGGGATCGGCTTCAAGTCCAGCTGGGAGCAGGCCCTCGACGACGTCCGCTCCCAGGGCGGCGTCCCCTACGCGATCCCCGCAGGTGCCTCCGACCACCCGCTGGGCGGGCTCGGGTTCGCCGGCTGGGCCGACGAGGTCGCCGCGCAGGAGCAGGAGCTGGGCGTCTTCTTCGACACGATCGTCGTCTGCAGCGTCACCGGGTCCACGCAGGCCGGGATGATCGCCGGGTTCGCGGGGCAGGACCGGCCGCGGCGCGTGCTGGGCATCGACGCCTCGGCGAAGCTCGAGGAGACGCACGCGCAGGTCGCGAAGATCGCCCGAGCCACGGCGGCGAACATCGGATTGGGCCGGGATCTGCGTGACGACGAGATCGTCGTCCTCGAGGGGTGGGCCGGCGACGAGTACGGCATCCCGGTGCGGTCGACGCTCGACGCGATCCGGCTCACCGGCTCGCTCGAGGGCGTGATCATCGACCCGGTGTACGAGGGCAAGTCGATGGCCGGGCTGATCGACCTCGTGCGCAGCGGCGAGATCGGCAAGGACTCCACCGTGTTGTACGCCCACCTCGGCGGCCAGCCGGCGATCAACGCCTACAGCGCCCTGTTCCGGAACTGAGAGCTCCGCCGAAGACCGCACGGTCGGGAGGTCCGGGGGTCAGCGGCGGCGGTCGGCCTGCAGGCGCGCGACGACCTCGTCGTCCCAGCGGTGGGTGCGCATCAGGCGGTAGCGCTGGCAGGCGAGCTGGAGGAAGGCCTCGGCGTCGGTGCGGTCGCCGATGAGGTCGGCCTGCCGCAGCATCCGCACGACCGGCATGAACTCCTCGGCCCACCAGCGGCGGGCGACGACGGCCCGGTCGAGGAAGCGGTTCTCGTGCTGCATCAGCCGGAACCCCCACGCCTCCACGGTCTCCGACAGCTCGGCGTAGTTCCACGGGTCGCGGACCTCGATCGAGTCGAGCGCGGCCCCGGTCAGCGGGACGCGTTCGAGGAAGACCCGTCGCAGATCCTTGGTGATGAGGTCGCCGCGGTGCACGAGCCCGTCGGGGGCGATGCGGGTGGTGACCTCGGTGACGCGGGCGTCGATGGACCGCAGCCCGAGGGCGTGGGCGACGGAGACGCGGTGGTGCCCGTCGCGGACGAAGTGCAGCCCGCCGACGCGGTAGACGTCGATGGGCGGGATCGTCTCGCCGCGGCGCTGGGCGCGGGCGAGGCGTTCCCAGCGTTCGCGGGTGCGCTGGTTGCGGGGGCGGAAGCGCCGGTCGAAGTCGCCGGTGCGGTCGACGGAACCGACGATGGAGTCGAGGTCGACGACGCGCAGGCCGAGATGGCGTTCGCCGGTGCGGCCGAGAGCGGCGACGACCTCGTCGAACGGGAGGATCTCCGAGACGTCGTCGGGTTCACGCCGCAGCCAGGTGGCGAGCCGGGAGAGGACGGCGCGGCGCCGGGCGCGGAGGAAGTCGTACTCGGCGTCGACCTGGCCGAACCCTGTCTCCATGGCGTCAGAGCTCCAAGACCTTGCGGCCGACGACGTTGACCACACGCGTCGTGCCGATCCGGCGGTCGGGCACGGGTTCGCCGTGCGGGTGGATGTGGCCGTGCAGCAGCACGCGGGGGCGCAGGGCGGCGACGACGTCGTGGAGGCAGTCGAAGCCGTGGTGGGGGCCGTCGTCGCGGTCGCCGCAGTCGCGGGGTGGGGCGTGGGTGAGCAGGATGTCGACGTCGCGGCCGTCGCGGCGGCGGAGCCGGCGGGCGGCGCGGACGAGGCGGCGGGCGCGGCGGGTCTGTTCGGCCTGGGTCCACTGGTTGGGGCCGGGCCGGTAGCGGACGGAGCCGCCGAGTCCGGCGACGCGGAGTCCGGCGACGTCGACGACGCGGGCGTCGGCGTCGACATATCCGGCGGGTCCGGGCCACGGGCAGGGTTGGCCTGCGCGGGTCCACATGCCGCGGTGCTGGCGGTAGCCGGAGAGGTCGACGTCGTGGTTGCCGGGGACGAGGACGCCGGGGCGGTCGGTGCGGTCGCAGAGTTCGGCGAGGTAGTCGAAGGGGAGGTCGCCCGCGGCGACGACGACGTCCACGGCGAGGCGCCGGACCGCGTCGGTGCGCAACCCGGCGACCTCTTCGTCGCTGACCGCCAGTGCTCTGACCATCACCCGCCAGCGTAGAGCGGCGCGTCCGGTCGGCGTCACGCCCGTCGGTACGTCAGGATGCGGGCGTGGCCGGATCCGGGAGTTCGCGGGCGGTGGACCCGTCGTCGGTCGCGAAGGCCTTCGACGCGCATGCCCGCAGCTACGACAAGCTCGTCGGCGCCAACCCCGGGTACCACGAGCATCTGCGGTTGTCGGCGAAGCGGATGGGGTTGAAGGGCAGCGGGTTGCGACTGCTCGACCTGGGGTGCGGGACGGGGGCCTCGACGGCGGCGTTGCTCGACGCGTTCCCGGGTTCGCAGGTGACGGCGGTGGACGCGTCGGCGGAGATGCTCGGGCAGGCGCGGCGCAAGAACTGGCCGCCGGGCGTGCGGTTCGTGCACTCGCGGATGGAGGACCTCGACCGGGCCGGCGTGCAGGGCCCGTTCGACGGCATCCTCGCCGCCTACCTGGTGCGCAACCTGAAGGACCGTGACGCGGGGCTGGCCCGGATGCTGGAGCTGCTGGCGCCGGGGGCGCCGCTGGCGGTGCACGAGTACTCGGTGCGGGACTCGGCGCGCAGCAGGCTGAAATGGAACCTGGTGTGCGGCATGGTGATCATCCCGATGGGCACGCTGCGCACGGGGTCTGGGGACATCTACCGGTACCTGCGGCGCAGCGTGGTGGAGTTCGACGGGGTGACGACGTTCTCCGAGCGGATGAGCCGCGCCGGGTTCGAGGACATCCGGGTGCAGACGATGGACGGCTGGCAGACCCACGTCGTGCACACGTTCCTGGGCAGGCGTCCGGGGCTCGCGGCCGACGACCCGCTGCTGGACCCGGAGGTCGCCGAGGTGGAGACCCCGCCGGAGGGCGTCCCGGCCCTCTAGGAGGAACGGACCGCGTAGCGGCGCTCGGCGTAGTCCATGTCGTCGCGCCAGAGCCGCCGCGCGGTGCGCTCCATGAGCGGCCGGACGACGCCGGCGACGCGGCGTGCGTGCCGGAACCCGGCCCGGTCGGAGGTGGCGATCGTCGCCTCGATCACCGCGGTGCGGGGCAGCCCGTCGGGGCCGGGGCGCAGCGGCGTCGCGTGGGTCTCGACGACGCTGCCGGTGCCCTCGCCGTCGACGATCTCCATCGTGATCGTGCGCGGATCGGGGCAGGTGAAGGCGGCGTGCACGGGAACGCCGAGGTTGCGCGACACCCGGAACGTCACCTCGACGAGAAAGCGGTCCTGCGCGGGTGGGCAGTCGCGTGGCGGCGCCGACACCACCCGCAGCGACGCGAACGAGTACGGGTGCAGCCACGCGCCGTGCCAGGGGTCGAGCCGGTTGGCGACGACGTCCTGCGGCTCGCACCGTCCGACGACGGTCGCGACCGCGGAGAGCGAACCGGCCAGGGTCGGCCGCGGCCCGAGGAACGGGACGTCCGACGGGGTTTCACCGGGCAGCCGCACCCAGGCGAGGACGCCGTCGTCGAACGCCGGGTAGGTACGCCAGCCGGGACGCCCGCCGGGCGGCAGGGCCAGCCCGTGCCAACGGCAGACGAGCGCGCCGTCGTGGACGGGGGCGTCGCACAGTGCGGCGCCGAGGTGCGGGCACGCGCCCGGGCCGGCGTGCAGGGCGCCGTCGTCGTCACGCCACGCGACGACCTCCCGCCCGTCGACGATCCGCCCGAACGCCCGACCGCGCGCGACCTCGCGGCTGCCGGCGAGCACGAACCAGCCACCGGCCGGCCGGTCGAGGGCACGCCGCAGTGCGGCGTCGATCAGCGCGGGCGACGCCTCGCGCCACGCCGGCTGCTGCCGTTCCCACGCGGGCGTCCGCAGCCGTCGCAGCGGGTTGATCGGCCGGTCCTTCACCTCCGCGAGGCTAGCGCCGCAGCCGTCGCGGCGCGCCTCGACGGAGTGAGGAGGGCGCTACAACCAGCCGTTCCTGCGGAAGTTGCGGTAGAGCGCGCCGCAGATGAGCCCGATCAGGATGATCACCATCGGGTAGCCGAAGTTCCAGTGCAGCTCGGGCATCGAGTCGAAGTTCATGCCGTAGATGCCGGCGATCATCGTCGGCACCGAGATCAGGCCCGCGTAGGCGGTGATCTTCCGCATGTCGTTGTTCTGCCGCATGCTGATCCGGGCGAGCATGGCGTCGACCAGCGTGGTCAGGATCTCGTTGAACCCCGCGACGCGCTCCGCGACCGTCGACAGGTGGTCGTCGACGTTGCGGAAGTACGACCGCACCTCGTGCGGCACCAGCGACGAGTAGCCCTCGGTGAGCTTGCGCATGGGCGCGACCAGCGGCATCACGGCGCGGCGGAGCTCGAGCACCTCGCGCTTCATGACGTAGATCTGCTCGGCGTCCATCGTCGAGCGCGGGGTGAAGACCTCCGCCTCCATCTCGTCGATGTCGTCCTCGATGGCCTCGGTGACGTCGAGATAGGCGTCGACGACGTGGTCGGTGATGGCGTGCAGCACCGACGCCGGGCCGAGGGCCAGCTGCTCGGGGTCGGCCTCCAGCTTGTGCCGGACGTCGCGCAGCCCGGAGTGGCGGCCGTGGCGGACGGTGATGACGAAGTCGCGGCCCACGAACACCATGACCTCGCCGGTCTCGACGAGCTCGTTGGCCGTGGTGGGCTCGGCGTGCCCGACGTAGCAGACCGTCTTGAGCACCATGAACAAGGTGTCGTCGTAGCGCTCGAGCTTGGGCCGCTGGTGGGCGTTGACCGCGTCCTCGACGGCGAGCTCGTGCAGCCCGAACGTCTCGGCGATGCCGTTGATCTGCTCGTCCGACGGCTCGTGGAGGCCGATCCAGACGAACCCCTCACCGCGGCGGCGGACCTCCTCGATGGCCGCGTCGTGCGCCCACCGGCCCTCGACCCGCTCGCCGTCGACGTACACCGCACAGTCGACGACGTAGGCCGACATCGGGACCCGCAGCTTCTTGGGCAGCGTCGTCGGCGGCCGGCCGCCCAGCCGGTTGCGCGCGCTCGCGCGGATCACAGGGCGGATCGAGGACAGCGGCGGCATGGGAACCTCCAGGCCTGGCGAGGCACAGGGCGGTGTCGCCGTCGATGGTCGACGAGCGGGGCCCTGCACGGGACACGACGTGACTCGCGTCCCAGTCGGGCGGCCGGGGCCGGCTCAGCCGACCTGCGAGCGCCTGTCCACGGGGACGCGGCAACTACTGCAACCGGGTGCCGTCGGCACCGCGCCCACCTCCTTCTCGCTGCTCCGCATGTGTGACGAAAGCGGCCGGCCGAGGGGCCGGACCAGCGCTGTTCCGCGAGTTAGATTACCCGTCCACCTTGTTACTCGGCACTGGAGGCGGGGACGTTGCAGTTCGGTCGGTACTTCGAGGAGTTCGAGGTCGGGGCGGTCTACAAGCACTGGCCGGGCAAAACGGTCACCGAGTACGACGATCACCTCTTCTGCCTCATCACGATGAACCACCACCCGCTCCACATGGACGTGAACTACGCCGAGGAGACGACCGACTTCGGCAAGAACGTCGTCGTCGGCAACTACGTGTACTCGCTGCTGCTGGGAATGTCGGTCGCCGACGTCTCGGGCAAGGCCATCGCCAACCTCGAGGTCGAGTCGCTCAAGCACACCAAGCCGACGTTCCACGGCGACACCATCTACGGCGAGACCCGGGTGCTCGACAAGACCGAGTCGAAGTCGAAGGACGACCGGGGCGTCGTCCACGTCGAGACGATCGGTTACAAGCAGGACGGCACGGTCGTGTGCACGTTCCGGCGCAAGGTGATGGTCCCGAAGCGCAAGTACGGCGAGACCCGCGGCGGCGAGCAGCCCGGCCGCCCGTCGCCTCAGGTCTGACGGGGCAGGACGCCCCAACCGCCCAGGGTCTCGGCGAGCTCGTCGACCAACGGGAGCGCCGCGAACTCGGCGGCGTCGACCCAGCGGGCGTCGGCCGCGTCGTCGCCGGCGCGCAGGGTGCCGCCGACGGCACGGGCGGAGTAGTCCGCGATGGCGTAGTTCCCCCGGAGCACCCGGCCCACGAGCGGACCGGGCTCGCACACGAGCCCGGTCTCCTCCGCCAGCTCCCTGACCAGCGCTTCCGCGTCGGTCTCGCCGGCTTCGACGCGGCCGCCCGGCACCGACCACAGCCCCGCACCGGGCTCGTCGGCCCGCTTGACGAGGAGCAATCGGCCATCGGTGTCATGGACGATTGCACCCACACAGGGCACGTGTCGGCTACGTTCGGTCATCGAATGGAACGGTACGCTGCCCGTTGTGGCCGGTACCTCGCAGCCCGAGGCACCGGTACAACTGATCAGGTCAGCGCAACTCGTGCCGGAACGGTGGTACTGGTGAACGTCAAGAAGATCGTCGGCATCCTCGCCCTCGCTCTTGTGATCTTCTTCATCGTCACGTCGCCGTCCGGGGCGGCGGCCCTGCTGGGGAACATCGGCAACATCCTCAGCAACGCGGCGACCTCCATCATCTCGTTCTTCCAGCAGCTCTTCTGATCCTGTGCTCGCGCCCAGGGAGATCGACGAGTACCTGCTCCCCACGGAGCGGCGGGTCATCCGTGTGCGCCAGCACTGGGCAGTGATGAGCAAGCACATCCTGCAGACGGGGCTGTTCCTGGCCCTGATGATCTTCATCCAGGTCAACGTCCCGAAGAGCGTCATCGTCGACAACCTGACGTTCTATCTGTCGCTCGTGGCCCTGCTGCGGTTCACGGTGCTCACGATGCTGTGGTGGATCGAGCGGATCGTGATCACCGACAAGCGCGTGATGCTGGCGCAGGGGATCATCGTCCACAACGTCGGCATGATGCCGCTGGGCAAGGTCACCGACCTGACGTTCCGGCGCACGCTCGCGGGCCGCACCCTCGGCTACGGCACGATGGTCGTCGAGTCCGCCGGCCAGATCCAGGCGCTCAACAAGATCGACTACATGCCGCGTCCCGAGGAGATCTACGAGGCCCTCTCCGAGCTCGTGTTCGGGGAGAAGGGCAAGACGCGGGCGACGGGCATGCTGTCCAAGCCGCGCTGGCGCCGCTGACCTGCCCGTCCGGGCAGTCCCCGGCACACGGCAGGCCCGCCCGGGTTAACGTCCGGACGTGCCCCGTATCGACCTGCACTCCCACACCACCACCTCCGACGGTACCGACACGCCCGAGGAACTGATCGCGACGGCCGCGGCCGCCGGCGTCGACGTCCTGGCCATCACCGACCACGACACGACGGGCGGCTGGGACCGCGCCGCCGCCGCGCTGCCCGCCGGGATGCGCCTCGTGCGGGGCGCCGAGTTCTCCTGCGTGTCCGACGACGGGCGCGGCGGCCGGGTGTCGGTGCACCTGCTGGGCTACCTGTTCGACCCCACTCACCCGGCGATCACGGCCGAGCAGGAGCGGCTGCGCGGTGAGCGGGTCGCCCGGCTGCGCGGGATGACGGCGAAGATGGCCGACGCGGGCTATCCCGTCGACACCGAGAAGGTGTTCTCGTTCCTGCCCGAGGGGGCCACCGCGGGCCGGCCGCACCTCGCCCGGGCACTCGTCGCGGCGGGGGTCGTCGAGTCGGTCGACCAGGCCTTCGCGGAGCTGCTCTACACGGGCAGCCCGTTCTACGTGCCGAAAGCCGACACCCCGGTCGCGCGGGCCGTCGAGATGATCCGCGACGCGGGCGGGGTCAGCGTGTTCGCGCACCCGTTGGCACGCAAGCGCGGCAGGGTCGTCGAGCCGTCGGTGATCGCCGATCTGGCCGCCGCCGGGCTCACCGGCGTCGAGGTCGACCACCGCGACCACGCGCCCGACGACCGCGCCCTCCTCCGCGGGCTCGCCGCCGAGACCGGCCTGGTCGTGACCGGCTCCAGCGACTATCACGGCACCAACAAGACGATCCCGATCGCGGCCGAGACCACCGACCCCGAGCAGCTCGAGGCGCTCGTCGCGAAGGCGGACGGTGTCGAGGTGCTCACGGGCTGACAGGACCCCCGCGATACCGTGACCCGCATGGGGGTGGACACCGGGCAGCTCGGGTTCGACCTCGGCATCGACGTCCGGCCCATGCCCCGCACCACGCCCGCCCGGCTCGCGAGCTGGGAGGGCTGCCCGCGCCGGTTCCGGATGGCCTACCTCGACCGGCCCGCCCCCGCCCGTGGCGGCGCCTGGGCCCACCACACCCTGGGCGCCGTCGTCCACCTCGCGCTGCGGGCCCTGTTCGACCTGCCCGCCCGCGCCCGCACCCCCGAGACCGCGGCGGCGCTGCTCGACCGCAACTGGTCGGCCGAGGGCTACCGCGACCGCGCCCAGTCCGACCGATACCGGGCCGCCGCACGCGGCTGGCTCGCCGCCTACACCGCCGACCACGAGCTCGACGACCCCACAGCCGCCCCCGCGGGCGTCGAACGCTGGGTGTCGGAGACCGTCGGCACGGGGGAGCGGCGGCTCGTCGGTGAGGGCCGGGTGGACCGCATCGACACCCGCGCCGCCGAGGCGGTCGTCGTCGACTACAAGACCGGCAGGCACGTCCCCACCGACGACGATGCCCGCGACTCCCGTGCGCTCGCCATATATGCCGCCGCCACCGCCGCGGCCCTGCACCGGCCGTGCCGGCGCGTCGAGCTCCATCACGTCCCGACGGGCCACGTCGCCGTCTTCGAGCACGACTCCGCGACGCTGGGCGCCCACCTCGACCGCGCCCACGAGCTGGCCACGGCGGCCGACGACGCCGCCGACGCCCTCGCCGCGGGTGGCGACCCCGACGCGCTGTTCCCGCCTCGCACCGCGCCCGGCTGCGCCACCTGCGACATGCGCCGGCACTGCCCCGAGGGCCGCGCCGCCGCCCCCGCCGCGCAGCCGTGGGCGTTCCTGCGTGACGTGCCAGGTACCTCGTGACCCGCCCGGCCACCTCGGGGCGGTTCATGCGCGGTCTGTCCGGCGTCGCGGCGGGCGGGCTCGTCGCCCTGTTCGTGGTGCTGCTCGTCGGCTGGACGCTCACCACCCGCACCGGCTCGGCCGGGCCGGGGACGGGGATGCTCGTCGGTCACGGCCTCGCCGCGGCCGCTGCCGTCGTCGCCCAGGTGGTGGCCGACCGGCGTCGCGACGGCGTCGCGACGCTCTGCTCGCTCGGCGTCCTGGTGCTCGCGATCCTCGTGCTCTGCGGCTACTGGCTGTTCTGAGCAGCGGTTGGATCGCGCGCGATTCGAGTCGGACCGGCGATCATGGTCGCGGCGAGTCTCCCGTCGGACTCGGCGGGTTGTCGGTCAGGCCGGGCGCAGGGCCACGAGGTCGGGGCCGCGCTGCTCCAGCAGCACCGACCCTGCGACCGCGGACTGCACCGGACCCGTCCAGCCGCCACGGTCGACGGCGGTCGTGCGGGTCACCGCGCCCGTGACCGGGTCGACGACCGCCAGCCCGCCCCGCACCGGCACCAGGACCGCGTCGCCGTAGCGCACGCCCGGGCCCTGGGTGCCCGGCAGCGTCCAGACGGGCTGCAGGTCGGCACGGTCGAGCGCGATCGTCGCCGAGCCCGTCCACCAGTAGACGCGCCGGTCGTCCGACGTCGTCGCCGCCACCCCGCCCGGGGGCTGCGCGGCGAGGTCGGCGTCGGGGACCGCGAGCGGCGTCGACGACACCACTCCGCCCTGCCCGTCGACGACCTCCAGCCGTGCCGGACCGGGTCTGGCGACGGCCACCCGGTCGCCGGCCGCCGCCACCACCTGGCCGTGCGCGCCGGGCTGCAGCGCCGAGAAGATCACCTCGGGCGACGTCGCGTCGGAGCCGCCGTCGGGGGCGATGACCGTCAACCGGTCCTGGTCCTCGCCCGGGCAGCGCTCCAGGACCGCGAGCCGGCCCTGCGTGATCGCGAACGAGTCGAGCGAGCAGTCGGGATAGGGCTGTCGGCCGGGCTGGTCGGGGGTGTCGACGGTGCCGAACTCGGTCGTCTTCACCAGGTCCGAGCGAAGGACCTGCAGGTAGCGTGACCCGGTGAGCGCGACGAGCGTGCCCGAGTCGAGCAGCCGCGTGCCCGGCAGCGCGTGGGGGTTGCTGTAGACGCGGCGTGCGCCCGTCGAGGGCACCAGCACGGTCAGCTCGCTGCACGCGTCGCCCGACTCGTTGCGGTACAGGGCCATGACCTGCCCGAACCCGGTCGCGGCGGTGCAGATCGTGTCGTCGCGGGTGTAGCTCCAGTGCGTGGTGCCCGTGGCGGCGTCGCGGCCCGCGATCTCGCCGTCGGCGGCCGTGACGACGGCCGGGCCGGCGACGAGCGGCGCCTGGGTGCCCTGGCTGGGTGCCCGCCACGCCTCGGTGAACCCCGCGGGCGGGGACCCCAGCGACAGCGGCGGCGGCGGGAAGGACCCGGTCGGAGCGGTCACCGACCGGGTCGTCGCGGCCGCGCTCGTCCGCCAGAACAGCACGCCGCCCGCGACGAGGGCGACCGCCAGGACGACGGCCACCACCACGTCGGCGCGGCGCCACCTCTCAGGGCGGACGGAGCTCCGAGCGCGCAGCACCCCGGGAGACTACGACCGTCAGCTGGCGGCGGCGTCCGGGGCCGACTCGCCCTCGGCCCCACCGGCACCACCACGACGGGCACCACCCCGGCGACGGCGACGGCGCGGCTTCGCGCCCTCGCCCGCCTCGCCGGACGACGACTCCGGGCCGGTGTTCGGCGCGGCGGCGACGGGGGCGTCGGCGGAGGCGGAGGCGGCCGGGGCTGCCCCGCCCTCGACGCTCACGCCGCCACGGGTGCGGCTGCGGGGCCCACGGGCACTGCGCTGCCGACGCTCGGCGGGGCCGTCGTTGCGGTCGCGGTCACGACCGCTGCGGCGACGGCCGGAACCCTGGTGGTCGCCCTCGTTGTCGACGTACTCCGCGCCGAGACCCGCCCGCGTCCGCTTGGCCAGCGGCAGCCGCCCGGTGGCGTCGGTGGGGATCTCGAGGTCGGTGTAGAGGTGGTCGGACGTCGAGTAGGTCTCGACCGGCTCGTCGATTCCCAGGCCGAGGTCGTCGCTGATCATCTTCCAGCGCGGCATCTCGTCCCAGTCGACCAGCGTGACCGCCACGCCCTCCTTGCCGGCACGGCCGGTGCGGCCGATCCGGTGGACGTAGGTCTTCGAGTCCTCGGGGCACTGGTAGTTGACGACGTGGGTCACGTCGGTGACGTCGATGCCGCGGGCGGCGACATCGGTGGCGACGAGGACGTCGACCTTGCCGGAGCGGAACGCGCGCAGCGCCTGCTCACGGGCACCCTGACCGAGGTCGCCGTGGACGGCCGCGGCGGCGAACCCGCGCTCGGCGAGGTCGTCGGCGACGCGCTGCACGGTGCGCTTGGTGCGAGCGAAGATCATCGTCAGGCCGCGGTCCTTGGACTGCAGGACGCGGGTGAGCAGCTCGACCTTGTCCATCGCGTGGGCGCGGTAGACGAGCTGCTTGGTGCGCTCGTGGATGGAGCCCTGGTCGGACTCCTCGGCGCGGATGTGCGTCGGGCGGTTGAGGAACGCCCGGGACAGCGCGATGATCGGGCCCGGCATGGTGGCCGAGAACAGCATCGTCTGGCGCTCCTCGGGGAGCATGCGCAGGATGCGCTCGACGTCGGGCAGGAAGCCCAGGTCGAGCATCTCGTCGGCCTCGTCGAGGACCAGCATGCCGACGCGGCCCAGCACCAGGTGGCGCTGCTCGGCCAGGTCGAGGAGCCGGCCCGGGGTGCCGACGACCACGTCGACGCCCTTGCGCAGCGCGTTGAGCTGCGGCTCGTAGGCACGGCCGCCGTAGATGGCGGTGACGCGGACGCCCAGGTGCTTGCCGGCGTCGGCGATGTCCTTCGCGACCTGCACACACAGCTCCCGCGTCGGGACGACGACGAGGGCCTGCGGGACGTCCTTGGTGCGGTCGGCGGTCTCGCCCTCCGCGGTCGCCGCGGCGCGCTCCGACGGCGGGACGATGCGCTGCAGCATCGGGACGCCGAAGCCGAGCGTCTTGCCGGTGCCGGTGCGGGCCTGACCGATGAGGTCCTCGCCGGCCAGCGCCAGCGGGAGGGTGAGCTCCTGGATCGCGAAGGTGCGCTCGATGCCGGCCTCGGCCAGCGCCTGCACGATCTGCGGGCGGACGCCCAGCTCGGCGAAGGTGGGAGAGTCGGACCGGACCGGGGCGCCCGCCTGCAGGGGGTGCGCCTCCTCGGTCAGCTGCTCGACCTCGGCATCGGCCGGGGCAGCGGTCTCGGGGTTGTCGGTGGAGTTGTCGTTCGGAACGGACAGGGGGATCGCCTCTCTCCGCGCACAGGAGCCGTTCCTGGTTCGTCGACCACCGGCGTCGGGGACGCTCGGGCGGGAGAACCGGACGAGGCGCTGCACGCACCATGTCGTTCGACGGGTCGGCTCCGTGTGTGGGTCGGCTCCGCCGGGTCGGGCGCGCGCCCGGGAAAGGTCTGGAACGTCGTGCAGGGCGCTGCGCTGGCCACATCATACCTGCTCGCACCCCGTGACCACGAGCGCGGACACGCCGACGGCGACGTGAGCCTCACCGCTACCTGCGCCGATGACCGTTCACGGTCGGCCGCGCCAGGTCGGGGCCCCGGACACTAGTCTTGACGACCATGGTGGGTGAGACGGCGGACGCGCCGCGCGACGCTCCGGTCGACACATCCGGGGCGCGACCTCCCCAGGCCACGGTCGACCTCCTCGGGGTCCTGGCCTACGGGGAGCTGTCGGCGTTCGACCGGCTCGCCGAGGACGCCCGGTCCGCGCCGACCCTCGGGGGCCGCGCCGCGCTCTCGGCCATGGCGGCCGCCGAGATGGGCCACTACAAGCTGCTCGAGGAGTACCTCGTCGGCCACGGCGTGCCCGTGGAGGACGCGATGGCCCCGTTCGTCGCCCCTTTCGACTCCTACAACGCGACGACCGCGCCCCGCACCTGGCTGGAGTCGCTGGTCAAGGCCTATGTCGGCGACGGGCTGGCCGCCGACTTCTACCGCGAGGTCGCCGGCTGGGTCGACCCCCGCACCAGCGAGCTGGTCCAGCGCGTCCTCGCCGACACCGGACACAGCGCCTTCGCCGAACGCGAGGTCAAGGCCGCCTGTGCGCAGAACCGACAGGTCCGCGACCGGCTCGCGCTGTGGGGCCGACGCCTGCTCGGAGAGGCCGTCACCCAGGCCCAGCACATCGTCGCCGAACGCGACGAGCTGGCCGACTTCATCGTCCGCGGCTCCGGCGACCTCGCCGGCATCGCCGCCCTCATCAAGCGCGTCCAGTCCAACCACGGCAAGCGGATGGCGAACCTCGGCCTGTCCTGAGCGGGAGATCCCCGTTGTTCGCCGTGGGCGGACGTGCCGCCGCCTCCTGCCCGGCGGCGCTCGACTAGCCTGGGCCGCGCCGGGCTCCTCGGGGGCCGCGGCAGCCATACGACTACTCGTGACCAGGAGGTCTCCGGTGGAGGTCAAGATCGGCATCGCGGAGAGCCCGCGGGAGCTCGTGGTGTCCAGCGACCAGACCCCGGAGGAGGTCGAGTCGGTGGTCCGCGACGCCCTGAAGTCAGACGACGGGCTCGTCAGCCTCGTCGACGACAAGGGCAGCCGGTTCGTGGTGCCCGCCGCGCGCATCTCCTACATCGAGATCGCGCCGGCCGACGTCCGCAAGGTCGGGTTCGGCGTCGGCGGCTGACACGTCGCAACGTGCACCACGGGCCCGGCAGGTCTCTGCCGGGCCCGTGGTGTGTCCGGAGGTCCCTGAGCGGAGGTCCCCCGGCTGGTCGGGTCAGGACCCGTCGAGGTCCGACGAGTCGAGGTCGACGACCGGCAGCCCGAACGGCGGCGTTCCGATGCCGCTCACGCGGTAGCGGCCCCACGCGTCGACGTCACCGACGCGGGCCTGCGACCGGCCCTGCGGCGTGGTGAGGACGGCGTCGGCGGCACGCTGGCCCAGCGCCTCGGCGAGGTCGTCGCCGGTGAGCCGGCCGAACCAGTGCATCCGGCCGTCCAACGGTTCGTGCCGCGCGTCGAGCAGCGCCTGGACGGGCAGCTCACGGTCGCCGACCGTCAGGGTGGCGGGGCCGCGGTAGCCGTCGTCGTCGTGCTGGTGGTTGGTGTGGTGAGTGCTCATCGTCGGGCCTCTCCGGCAGCGGGCGGGTCGGGGACGGCGCGCAGTGCGGTGGTGCCGGGGCGTGGGTCCCGGTCGGCGTCGGCATCCGTGTCCGCACCAGGTGACTCGTCTTCCGGGGAAACTGTGTTTCCTCGCGGGCGTTCCTCGGGAGGGTCGAGCGTGGCCGACATCCCGCCCCAGATGAGGCCCGTCAGGTAGCCGGTGACGGTGGCGCGGCTCATCGTGCGGCGCTCCAGCCACCAGTCGCCCGCGCTCTGCACCATGCCGACGAGCCCGTGCGCCCACACCTCGGCGCCCCCGGAGTCGCGGCCCGCGGCGCGCAGCCGCTCACCGATCAGCACGGCAAGCAGCCGGGCGATCTGCTCGCGGGCGTCGTCGACGATCTCGGCGCCGGCCTCGCGCTCGGCGGTGCCGCCGGTGGGGTTGCGCACGACGAACCGCCACAGCTGCGGCTCGTCCTCGATGCCGGCGAGGAAGGCGTCGACGACGGCCGCGACCTGGGCGCGGGGCTCCAGCTCGGCCGACATCGCCGGGATCATGCGTTCCATGAGCATCTCGACGGCGTGCCGTCCGACGGCGCGCTGCAGGTCGGCGCGGTCGTCGAAGTAACGGTAGAGCACGGGCTTGGTGATGCCGGCCCGCGACGCGATCTCGGCGACCGAGACGCCGGCGCCGTGCTGGCGGACGGCCTCGACCGCGGCGACGACCATCTCGGCGCGGCGGCGGGACCGGCGCTCCTCCTTGCTCGGGGGCGGCTCCGGCTTGACAGGCGGCACGGGCTCAGCCATGTTACCAGTGGTAACAGTTACCAGCGGTAACAGCAAGGGAGAGGAGCGGCATGTCACGCACGATCCCCGCCGGGAGCCGGGTCCTGGTCACCGGTGCCGCAGGCGGCTTCGGCGCGCCCACCGCCGCCCGGCTGCGCGACGCGGGAGCCCACGTCATCGGCCTCGACCGCGAGCCCGCCGACGGCGTACTGGCCTGCGACATCACCGACGATGCCGCGGTCGACCGCGCCGTCGCCGCCGCCGTCGACCGCCTCGACGGCCTCGACGCCGTCGTCCACTACGCGGGCATCGGCATCCCCAACGACGCCGGCGGCCCCCTGCACCCCGACGCCATGCGCGTCATCGACGTCAACCTGCTCGGCGCCTGGCGCGTCACCGCCGCCGCCCTGCCCGCCCTGCAGGCCACCCGCGCCCGCCGCGGTGGGGCCAAGGCGCGCGTCGTGTTCGTCGCCAGCGAGCTCGCCTACGTCACGCTGCCGTTCGTCTCGGCCTACAGCGTCGCCAAGCGCGGCATGACCGCCTACGCCGACGCCCTGCGCCTCGAGTACGGCTCCGAGCTGCACGTCAGCACCGTCTACCCCGGCTACGTCCGCACCCCCATCCACGATGCCGGACGCGAGGTCGGACTCGCACTCGAGGGCCAGGTCCGCCGCGAGGAGGTCGACGACATCGTCGGCACCGTCCTGCGGGTCCTCGGCGCCACGCGCCCGCCCCGCGACACCGCCGGCACCCTCGCCGGCCAGTTCGAGCTCTGGGCCGGGAAACACATCCCCGGCATCGTCTCGTCCGGGGTCGTCCGCAAGCTGCGCGCCCAGGCCGCCTCCGGCCACTACGACTCGTCGCCCCTGGCCGCCGGCCTCGTCCGCAGGCTCACCGGCCGCGACATCCTGTCCACCGCGCCCACCCCCTCGCAGGAAGGGAGCGTCCGATGACCACCGCCGCCCGCGTGAACGACCGCGAGGCCACCGCCGACCGGCTCCTGCGCTCGTCGCTCGACCACTCCTACGAACCCTCGATCGACATCGACTGGGACGCGCCACTCGTCGACGGCGCCTGGGGCCTGCCCGAGCACCGCGTCTCCCTCTACGGCACCGAGCTGTGGGAGGGGCTGACCGACGAGCAGCGGCGCACCCTGTCGATCCACGAGGTCTCCAGCGTCGCCCGCATCGGCCTCTGGTTCGAGATCATCCTCATGCAGATGCTGCTGCGCTACGCCTACGACCGCGACCCCCGCCGCAGCCACATCCAGTACGCCCTCACCGAGATCGCCGACGAGTGCCGACACTCGATCATGTTCGCGCGCATGACCGAGCGCTACGGCGTGCCCGACTACGCCCCCGCCGGCCTCACGCACGAGCTCGGCCGCCTCTTCAAGACCATCGGCTACGGGCCCGCCATGTTCGCCGGCACCCTGTTCGTCGAAGAGATCCTCGACCAGCTCCAGCGCGAGGCCATGAAGGACGAGACCGTCCAGCCACTCACCCGGGCCGTCAACAAGATCCATGTGACGGAGGAGGCGCGCCACGTCCGGTACGCCCGCGAGGAGCTCATCCGGATCATGCCGCGCACCAACGCCGTGCAGAAGCAGATCGGCCGTTACCTGTCGGCCCGGATCGCGTTCGTGGTGGCGCGCAACCTGATCCACGCCGACGTCTACGCGAGTGTCGGCATCGACCCGGAGGTCGGCAAGGCCGCCGCACTCGCCAACCCGCACCACCGCGACACCCTGCGCTGGTCGGCCCGCAAGCTCGTGCCGTTCCTGCGCGAGCAGGGGCTCATCGGCGGCCCCTCCGAGGTCCTGTGGCGCAAGGCCCACCTCGTATGAGCTCGCTGCACGTCGAGGCCTCCGGGCCCGCCGACGCCGAGGTCACCGTCGTCATGGCCCACGGCTGGACGTTGGACTCCCGCACCTGGTCGCCGGTGGCCGACCGGCTGGGCCGCGACGTCCGGGTGGTGCGGTACGACCATCGCGGCCACGGTCGATCCGCCGCATGCGACCCCGCGACCATGACCATCGACCAGCTCGCCGACGACATGGCCGACGTCATCGCCGACCACGCCCCCGACGGGCCCCTCGTGCTCGCCGGACACTCCATGGGCGGCATGACGATCATGGCCCTGGCCGAGCGGCACCCCGCCCTGGTCGCCTCGCGGGTGGCCGGGGTGGCGCTCGTCGCCACCGCCAGCGGCGGGCTCACCGGGAAGGCCTTCGGCCTCGGACCTGACGCCCTCGCCCGCGTCAACGCCGTGGAGCAACGCCTCTACCGGTCGCGACGCTGGTCCGGCCGGGAGCACCTCAGCGGCGTTCCCGCCCTCCTCGGCCCCGGCCTCCGCTGGCTGCTGCTGGGAGAACACCCCTCGCGGGAGGCGGTCCGGCTCACGACACGCACGATCGCCGACTGCCGGCCGTCGACGGTATCCGGTTTCCGTCCGACCCTGGACGCCCACGAACGCGACGCCGCCCTCGCCGCCTTCGCCGCCATCCCGACCGCCGTCCTGGCCGGCTCCCGGGACCGCCTCACCCCGCTCCGGCTGGCCCGTCGCATTCACGACGGCCTCCCGTCGGCGGAGCTGACGATCTTCCCCGGCGCCGGGCACATGCTGCCCGTCGAGCGCGCCGCGGGCACGGCCGAACGCATCACCGCCCTGGTCGGAGCCGCCACCCGCCACACCCACGCCGCCTGACCCGCCCCACCTGCAGGGGCGCTCGGCATGTGGGCCGCTGCGCCGAGACCGACAGGAGCCGACTCGGCGGGAGACCGGCCTGCCTGCCGCGCGCAACCCCGTGGTCGTCCGAGGGCGCTGGGCAGCGATGAGGGTGCGCGCGGAACTCGGCGGAACCGCGGTGTCAGTCGTGGATCAGGGGGAAGCCGGCGAGGCCCTTCCAGGCCAGGGCCGACATGAGGTCGATGGCTTCCGCGCGGGGCACCGACTGCTGGGAGTCGAGCCAGTACTGCGCCGTCACCTGGCTCAGCCCGACGAGGCCGACGGCGAGCAGTCGGGCGCGGGCGTCGTCGAGGCCTGCGTCCTGGGTGACCACGGCGGCGACGGCATCGATGCAGCGGGTCAGGGCCCCGTCGACGACGGCGGCGGCCTCGGGCTCACGGCGCAGGTCGGACTCGAAGACGAGCCGGTAGCCCTGACCCTCACCGGCGACGAAGTCGAAGTAGGCCTTGACGGCGGCGTGCACGCGTTCGCGGTTGTCGTGCGTGGCGGCGATCGCGCCGCGGACGGAGTCGACGAGCTCGTCGGCGTAGGTGGTGAGCAGCGCCCGGTAGAGTTCGAGCTTGCCGGGGAAGTGCTGGTAGAGCACCGGCTTGCTGACGCCCGCCTTCTCGGCGATGTCGTCCATGGCAGCGGCGTGATAGCCCTGGGCGGCGAAGACGTCGCGCGCTGCGAGCAGCAGCTGCGCCCGCCGGGCACTGCGGGACAACCTCGTCCCACGGTGGACCGATGTCTCCGTCATGGCGCGAAGCTTACCCGCCGGTAGCCACGATCGGGCGACGCGGGTTGATCACACCGGCCGGTCGGTGGCACTGCGGAACGTGCGCAGCCGAAGACTGTTGGTGACGACGAAGACGGAGCTGAAGGCCATGGCGGCGCCCGCGATCATGGGGTTGAGCAGGCCGGCGGCGGCGACGGGGACGGCGGCGACGTTGTAGGCGAACGCCCAGAAGAGGTTGCCGCGGATGGTGGTGAGGGTCCGGCGGGCGAGGCGGACGGCGTCGACGGCGGCGAGGAGGTCGCCGCGGACGAGGGTGAGGTCGCTGGCCTCGATGGCGACGTCGGTGCCGGTGCCCATGGCGAGGCCGAGGTCGGCGGTGGCGAGGGCGGCGGCGTCGTTGACGCCGTCACCGATCATGGCGACGACCTTGCCCTCGCCCTGGAGCCGGCTGACGACGGCGACCTTGTCCTCGGGCATGACGTCGGCGATGACGTCATCGGCGTCGATGCCGACGCGTTCGGCGACGGTGCGGGCGGCGGCGCCGTTGTCGCCGGTGAGCAGCATGGGGCGCAGGCCGAGGGCGCGCAGCCGGCGGATGGCGTCGGCGCTGGTGGGTTTGATGCCGTCGGCGACGGCGAGGACGGCGCGGGCGTGCCCGTCCCAGGCGACGACGACGGCGGTGTGCCCGGCGCTCTCGGCCTTCTCGCGGGCCTCGACGAGGGAGTCGGGCAGCTCGATGTCGTGGCCGGCGAGCAGGGCGGGGCGGCCGACGAGGACGGCGTGGGCGACGACGCGGTTGTCGATGAGGTCGGACACGACGCCGCGGACGCCGAGGCCGTGGACGGCTTCGAACTCGGAGACGCCGGGGAGTCCGGCGCCGTCGGCGGCGCGGGCGGCGTCGGCGATGGCGCGGGCGATGGGGTGTTCGCTGCCGTCCTCGACGGCGCCGGCCATGCGGAGGGCCTCGTCGGGGTCCTCGCCGTCGGCGACGTGGGTGTCGACGAGCTCCATGCGGCCGGTGGTGACGGTGCCGGTCTTGTCGAGGACGACGGTGTCGACGCGGCGGGTGGACTCGAGGACCTCGGGGCCCTTGATGAGGACGCCGAGCTGGGCGCCGCGGCCGGTGCCGACGAGCAGGGCGGTGGGTGTGGCGAGGCCGAGGGCGCACGGGCAGGCGATGATCAGGACGGCGACGGCGGCGGTGAACGCGGCGGCGAGGCCGTCGCCGGTGCCGATCCAGAAGCCGAGGGTGGCGACGGCGAGCGCGATGACGACGGGCACGAAGACGGCGGAGACGCGGTCGGCGAGGCGCTGGACTGCGGCCTTGCCGGTCTGGGCGTCCTCGACGAGCCTGGCCATCTGGGCGAGGCGGGTGTCGGCGCCGACGCGGGTGGCGCGGACGACGATCCGCCCGGAGGCGTTGACGCAGCCGCCGACGACGGCGGAGCCGGGCTGGACGTCGACGGGGACGGGCTCGCCGGTGAGCATGGAGGCGTCGACGGCGGAGGTGCCGTCGTCGACGGTGCCGTCGGTGGCGATCTTCTCTCCGGGGCGGACGACGAACCGGTCGCCGACGGCGAGTGCGGCGACGGGGATGCGTTCCTCGCGGCCGTCGCGCAGGACGGCCACGTCCTTGGCGCCCATCTCGAGCAGGGCACGCAGGGCGGCGCCGGCGGCGCGCTTGGAGCGGGCTTCGGCGTAGCGGCCGGCGAGGACGAAGACGGTGACGCCGGCGGCGACCTCGAGGTAGATCTGTCCGGCGCCGCCGCCGCGGGAGACGGTGAGGGTGAAGGGGTGGACCATGCCGGGGATGCCGGCGGTGCCCCAGACCAGGGCGTACAGGGACCAGGCGAGGGCGGCGAGGGTGCCGACGGACACGAGGGTGTCCATGGTGGCGGCGCCGTGGCGGAGGTTGACCCAGGCGGCGCGGTGGAACGGCCAGGCGCCCCAGACGACGACGGGCGCCGCGAGGACGAGGGCGAGCCACTGCCAGTAGGTGAACTGGAACGCGGGGACCATCGACACCACGACGACGGGCACGGCGAGCACGGTGCTGACGAGCAGCCGCTGCCGCAGCGAGGCGGTCGGGTCTGCCTCCTCGGAGGCCGAGACGGGGGCCGGGGCGTCCGGGGCCGCGGGAGGCGGGGGCAGCGTCGCGGTGTACCCGGCGGCCTCGACCGTCGCGACCAGGGCGTCGGGCTCGACCCCTTCGGGGTACTCGACGTGCGCCTTCTCGGTCGCATAGTTCACCGTGGCGACGACGCCGTCCATCTTGTTGAGCTTGCGTTCGATGCGGTTGGCGCAGGACGCGCAGGTCATGCCGCCGATGGCGAGCTCGATGCGCAGCGCCTCGGGGGCGACGGTGACGGCGGTGTCCGGTGATTCGGGGGTCAGGGTGCTCATCAGCGGCTCCCTTCCGGCGTGGAGACGGAGAACTCGGCGGTGCGGGTGACGCCGCCGTGGACGAACTCGACGAACAACCGGTAGGACCCGGCGGAGGGGACGTCGACGGTGAAGGCGGTGCCCGGGCCTGCGCGGTCGGTGGGCCCGGGTGTGGACGACGTGATGGGCTGGACCCGCAGGTAGGCGAGGTCGCCCTGGCGCAGGACGGCGAGGTGGCCGAACGCGCCGAGGTAGGGCTCGAGGTCGAGGACGGGCGTCCCGTTGCGGCTGACGGTCGCGTAGATCTGCGACTGGGTGCCTGGGACGAGGTTGCCGTCGAGACGGACCTGGTAGCCGTCGACGTCGAAGGTGCGCGAGTCGGCGAACCGGAACGGGGTGAAGTCGCCCTGCACGAACAGGTCGGTGCCCAGGACGAGCGGGGGCCCGTCGGTGGGGGCGAAGTCGGCGTAGGCGCGCCAGACCCCGCCGCCGGGGAGCGTGAGGGGTGCCCGCCAGACGCCGTCGGCGCCGAGGGCGGGCTGCAGGTGCTGGAAGCCCGCGGCGTCGCGACGGACGACGGCGACCTGCATGGGTCCGTGGTGGGCGTCGGCGTAGGAGGTGACGGGGCGGCCGTCGGGGCCGGAGATGGTGAAGGCCAGCTCGCCGGGGCGGCCGAGCCCGAACGACGTGTTCTGGACGGCGAAGGTGTAGCCGGCCTGGGTGGAGGACAGGCCGAGCGACTCGACGGCGGCGACCGGCTCCTGGCCGGTGGGGCCGCGGTTGGGGACGCCCGGGTCGGCGGCGCCCGTGTCGCCGTGGCCGTGCTCGGAGGCGTGGTTGGGGTCGGAGCCGGGGGTCTCGGTCGTGCTGCCCGGGCCGGCCGGCTGCGTCGCGGAGGTGTCGGTGACGGGGCCGACGGCGACCCCGGTCGCCCATGCGCCGGTGAACAGCAGGATGAGGACCGCGGCGTACGCGGCCAGCCGTCCTGCCGTACTCATCGAAGTCCTCCTCCGCCGGCCCGTCGGCCGGTCCCGTTCCGTTCAACGCGGCGACCCTGCCGACGATGACCCACCCGTCGCCGTGAGGTCGGTCCGCCGACGCCGACAATACCACCAGGGGGTATCGGGGAAGGGAGTCGTGGTGTGCGACGCCACGATGAGCGATCCTGGACGGATGCCCGGAACCGCCCCCACCCCCGACGCGTCGCGGCCCGCGCCCCCGCTCGCCGATCCCGCGACGCTGCCGCCGCTCGACCTCAGCCGGCGTCCGTGGCCCGGTCGCGAGGTCACCGCGGGTGCGGTGACGATGCACGTCCGGGAGACGCCGGGCGCCGCGGCCAGAGCCGTCTACGTGCACGGGCTCTCGGGGTCGGCGACGAACTGGACCGACCTCGCCGGGCTGCTCGCGAGCCGCGCGTCCGGCACGTCGGTCGACCTGCCCGGCTTCGGGAAGTCCCCGCCGCTCGACCCTCGCGTCTGGACGCCCCACGCCAACGCCGAGGTCCTCGCCCGGTTCCTGCGTGCGTCCGGCGACGAGCCCGTCCACCTGCTGGGCAATTCCCTCGGCGGGTCGGTGTGTGTGCTGCTCGCCGCGCGCCATCCCGACCTCGTCCGCACCCTGACGCTGGTCTCGCCCGCTGTGCCCGACCGGCGTCCCGACCCTCGGCGGCTCTCCGACCCGCGGCTCGCGCTCGCGATGGTCCCGGGTGCCCCCGGCAGGCGGGCCCGGGCGGCGCTCGCCGCGATGGGCCCGCGCGAACGCGCCGAGCAGGTACTCGCGCTGTGCTTCGGCGACCCCTCACGTGCCCCGGAGCACCGCATCGCCGAGGCCGCCGACGAGATCGCCCGCCGCGGCGCGGTGCCCTGGGCGGGGGAGGCGGTCAACGGGGCGGCGTTCGCGATGTTCGCGAGCTGGCTGCGGTTCGGGCAGGCGTCCCTGTGGACGGCGGTACGCGCCGTCACGGTGCCGACGCTCGTCGTCTGGGGTGACCGCGACCGCCTCGTCGCCCCACGGCACGCGGCCCGGACGGTCCGCGCCCTGCGGAACGGCCGGCTTCTGATGCTCCCGGGTGTGGGGCACATCGCTCAGATGGAGGTCCCCGACGTCGTGGCCTGTGCGGTCGCCGGCATGTGGGACGCCGTCGAGTCCGGGGAATGGGCCGGTGACGGCGCCCATGATGGGAAGATGCGGGCAGCCGCGCGCGTTGACCACGTCGAGTCGTGACACCGAGGTCACGCCGGTGTCATCGGAACGCGCGAACAGCACGCGACAACGAGGAGTGCACAGAATGCCCCTACCGCCGCTCGTGGAGCCGGCCGCAGAGCTGACCAAGGAAGAGGTCGAGCGCTACAGCCGCCACCTCATCATCCCGGACGTGGGGATGGCCGGTCAGAAGCGGCTCAAGAACGCGAAGGTGCTGGTCATCGGTGCCGGGGGCCTCGGCTCGCCCGCGCTGCTCTACCTCGCCGCCGCCGGTGTGGGCACGCTCGGGATCGTCGAGTTCGACGAGGTCGACGCGTCCAACCTGCAGCGCCAGATCATCCACGGCCAGTCCGACGTGGGCCGCTCCAAGGCCGAGTCCGCGCGCGACTCGATCCGTGAGGTCAACCCGCTGGTCGAGGTCCGGCTGCACCAGACGCGGCTCGAGGCCGACAACGTCCTCGACATCTTCCGGGACTACGACCTCATCCTCGACGGCACCGACAACTTCGCGACCCGTTACCTGGTCAACGACGCCGCGGTGCTGCTGGGCAAGCCGTACGTGTGGGGTTCGATCTTCCGCTTCGAGGGCCAGGCGTCGGTGTTCTGGGAGGACGCGCCCAACGGCAAGGGTCTCAACTACCGCGACCTCTACCCCGAGCCCCCGCCGCCCGGGATGGTGCCGTCGTGCGCCGAGGGTGGCGTGCTGGGCGTGCTGTGCGCGTCGATCGGTTCGATCATGGTCAACGAGGCCATCAAGCTGATCACCGGTATCGGTGAGCCGCTGCTGGGCCGCCTCGTCGCCTACGACGCGCTCGAGACCACCTGGCGGACCATCAAGATCCGCAAGGACCCGGCCACGCCGAAGATCACCGAGCTCATCGACTACGAGACGTTCTGCGGCGTCGTCACCGACGAGGCCGCGGGTGCCGCTGCCGGTCACACGATCACTGTGACCGAGCTCAAGGAGATGATCGACGCGGGCAAGGACTTCGCGCTGATCGACGTCCGCGAGCAGAACGAGTGGGACATCGTCCGCATCCCCGGTGCGACGCTGATCCCCAAGGACCGCATCCTCAACGGCGACGCCCTCGCCGAGATCCCGCAGGACAAGCCCGTCGTCCTGCACTGCAAGTCGGGCGTCCGTTCCGCGGAGGCGCTCGCGGTGCTGCACAAGTCCGGCTTCGCCGACGCCGTGCACGTCGGCGGCGGCGTGCTGGCGTGGGTCAAGCAGATCGACCCGTCGCAGCCCGTCTACTGATCGTCCCGCACGACAGGTCGACCTCCGGCGCCGCCGGTACCCCCCACGGGGTGCCGGCGGCGCTGTCGTGTACACGTTTCCGGCGTTCGGGACGTACGGAGCGTGACGCGTGATCGCCGCGAGTGCGCCGTAAGGAGCATCGACAGCTGATCCGTTCGGCCGATATCGTTCGGTCACGAAGATCAAGACGGATCACGGGCGCGCCGGCGCCGGCCCGTGCGACGGGGCTCCGCCGGGTCACGGCCTGTCGTGCCCGCCTTCAGCGTGTGTCGGGGGAGCGGACGATGGACGGCGAGCGGCGGTGCGCCCTGCCCGGGTGCGACGAGGTGGTCACCAGCCTGCCCGGCCGTCCCGAGCGTCGGTTCTGCAGCCCGGTGCACCGGGAGTCGGCGCGTCAGGCCCGTCGCGACGCGAACCGCCTCGCCCGAGCGGCAGTGGGGGCTGCCGGGGGTGAGGCAGCGCCGGTCGGCGTCGCGGTGGTGGCCGTGGCGCCGACCGGGGTTGTCGAGGAGTCCGCCGCTGCTGCCCAGCCGGTCGTGGTGTCGCGCATCGTGTCCAGGCCCGCGCGCTCGCGTCCGTCCGCCATCGTCCCGCCCCGGCGGGAGCGCCGGCACCGCCGCGCGATCGCGGTGCTCGGCGCGGCGGGCGCGCTCGTCGCCGGCTACTGCATCACGGCGTCGGGGCCCGATGTGGCGGCGACGCACCCGTCGGTCCTGGCCGTACCCGAGCTCGCCGACGAGCGGAGCTGGGCTGCGCAGGCCGAGGTGGTGCTGGCGTCGGTCGGCGACCAGCTCGACGACGTCGCCGCCGCCGAGGCGGAGTGGTACGCGCTGCCGGAGCAGGTCCGCGAGCGGCGGGCGGCCACCTTCGTGGCGCTCCTTCGTCGCAAGGCCTACCTCGAGACGCAGAAGACGCTGCTGCAGACGCAGCTGGGCACCTACCGGTCGCTGACCCGGGCGGGCGACGAGCTGCGCCACGCCCAGCAGCAGCTGGCCTACATCGAGCGCGAGCTGGCCATCGCGACCGACCCGGCGCGGCGCACACCCGCGCAGTCGGCGCTGGTCGCGGCGCTGGAGGACAACCGCCGGACGCTGGAGCGCCGTCGCGACGCGAAGCAGGACGAGATGCGGGGCCTGTCCGTCGACGTCGCGTCCGCAGCCCGGGTGCCGCTGCTCGACGACCCGGACGCCACCCGCAGGGCGACCGCCGACGTGCGCCGCATCGTCGCCGACCCGGCAGCGCCGTCGCGGCACGACATGTCCGACGACCGGCGCCCCGAGGCCGTCCCCGGCCGGCCCGCGCAGCGCGACGGGATGCCGTCGGTCGAGGTGGGGACGGGTGCGCCGCCCGACCCGGGCGTGGTCGACCGTCTCGCGACAGGCGACAGCTCGGTGGTGCCGGTCGTGCTCGTCGAGTCCGTGCCCGACCGGCCGTCCGACCGGCCGTCCGACGCGCGGCGGACGGCCCC
>MEGH01000021.1 GCA_001725415.1 Pseudonocardia sp. SCN 73-27 | reverse complement strand
CTGGCTGGAGCAGCGCGAACCCGGCGACCTCGTCGACCACGAGCGCAGCTCGTCCGACGGCGCGGGAAGCGCGGGACGGGGCCCCGTCGCGCAGCCGGGCCATCCGGTGCCGCCGCGCCCGGTGACGCCGACGCCGAGCACGCCCGCGACGACGCTGCCGCCGGCGCCGACCGACCCCTACGCACCGCCGACGTACCCGGACACCGACCCGGCGCGCACCGGTGGCCCGCCGCCCGGACCCGGCTTCGGCGGACCTGCGGGTCCCGGCGGTCCCCCACCCGTGACCGATCCCGTTCCCGGCCCCCGGACCGACCCGGTTCCGCCGGTGCCGCCACCCGGATCCGGACCGGCGCACGCCCTCCGGCCCGGATCGCCCACCGTCGGTGACTACGTCGACGAGATCGGCCGCCGCGGTGATCCCCGCGTGACCGAGGACCCGCGGTGACGGGCCCCGGCACCACCCCGCCGGGCTACGGGGCGCAGCCCAGCTACGGCAACCAACCCCGCCACAGCGGTCAGCCCGGCCACAGCGGTCAGCCCGGCCACGCGAGCCAGCCCGGCCACGGCGTCCCGGGCGGCTCCGTCGTCGCGCCCGGCCAGGCTGCACAGCCCGGGTACGACGCACAACCCGGTCACCGCGCCCCGGCCCAGTACGACGCCCAGCCTCGGCACGACGCTCCACCGCAGCACGACGGCCGGTCGCAGTACGAGCCGCACGGCGCCCTGCCCCACGACCCGCACCCGGACGTCGAGAACCTGTCCGTCGGCGACCTGATGGGCCGCGTCTCCCGCGACCTCTCCACGCTGATGCGCCAGGAGCTCGCCCTGGCCCAGGCGGAGCTGAAGCAGGAGGCCCGCAACGCCGGCCGCGCGGCCGCCGGCTTCGGCGGCGCCGGGTTCGGCGCCTACATGGTGCTGCTGTTCCTGTCCGTCGCACTGTGGGCGGGCCTCACGAACGTGATGGACGGCGGCTGGGCGGGCCTGATCGTCGCCGCCGTCTGGGCCGTGATCGCGGCCGTCGGCTACGTGATCGGCCGCTCCAACCTACGCAAGACCAACCCGACGCCCGAACGGACCGTCGACACACTCAAGCAGGTTCCCGACGCCCTGAAGAGCCGGTGAGGAGAACCCCATGACGGCCCCCTACGACACCCCCCGCACCACCCCGAACGACGACCCCGAGGCCATCCGCCGCGAGATCGAGCGGACGCAGCGCCGGCTCGGGGGCGACGTCGACGCCCTGACCGAGAAGGTGACCCCCAGCCGCATCATGGAGCGCCGCGTCGGCCGCGTCCGCAACCGCGTCGCGGGCTGGCGTGACGCCGTGATGGGCAGCGACTCCGCCAACCACCCCTCCGGTGCCCGCGGCCTCGCGAGCCAGGCCTCCGGGCGCCTCGACGACGTCACCTCCACGGTGTCGGACACCGCGTCCGACGCGGCGACCCGCGTCGCCGACACCACCCGCGACCTGCCCGACGTCGCACGCCGCCAGACCCGCGGAAACCCGCTGGCCGCCGGCCTGATCGCCTTCGGAGCGGGCTGGCTCGTCTCGTCGCTGCTGCCCGCGACCCGGCAGGAGCAGGAACTCGCCGGGCAGGTCAAGGACAAGGCGGTCGAGGCGGGGCAGCCCCTCGTCGAGCAGGCGCAGGACAAGGCGAAGGAGCTCGGCGAGAACCTGCGCGAACCGGCCCAGGAGGCCGTGCAGTCGGTCCAGGAGAGCGCCCAGGAGGCCGTCTCCACCGTCCAGGACGAGGGCCGCTCCGCGGCGGAACAGGTGCAGGGCCGGGCCCAGGAGGCGGGCAGCGCCGTCAAGGACGAGACAACCGGACGCTGACCACGACGCACCGGGGCCGGAGGTGTTCCACTCCGGCCCCGGCTGCGTGTCAGCCCTCGATCAGCGCGTCCATTCCGTCGACGAACTGCCGCCACGCCCGGACCCGCCCGTTCAGGACGCGCGCACCGAGTTCGGTGACGCGGTAACGCCGCCGGCCCGGTGAGCGCACCAGCAGACGGTTGCGTTCGAGGTAGATCAATCTGTGGGTCACCTGGTCACGCGCGGGCACGAACCGGCCGAGTGATCGTGAGGCGACCATGTCGAGCAGCTCGGCGCGCGATCTGGGCGCGTGTTCGAGCACCGCCAGCAGGATCATGTCGACCTGGCGTGGGTCCCGCACGACGACAGGTCGCGGTGTCCGCCCTCTCTGCGCTTGCTTCTTGCCCGGCCGTCGCGTTTCCGCGCGGCGTGGCGGCCCGTCGGGCGACCGCGCCGCCCCCGCCGACCCACCATGCGGATCCGGCTCCTGCTCCGACGGCGGGGCTGGCGTGTCCATCCGCTCCTCCTCGATCGCCTCGCCGACCCGTGCCGCGGCCGCGGGCAGCCGGGCCCGCCTCGCCGCGGCCGGCCCGAACGTCGACCCCAGACCCGCCGGCTCCCCGTCGCGTCCACTCATCTCGCTCTCCTCCCCTTCCGGGGCCGCTGCGCCTCCTCGGCGGCCTGCAGCGCGGTCAGGATCTCCACACCGAGCGCCCTGTAGTCACCGGCCACGTTCGCCGCCGTCGCGGCGATTCGCGGCGTCCGCTCCCCCGACCGCAGCGACTCCCACCACGCCGGCTGGTGCGCCGCCTCGATCTCCAGCTCGTGCGCCAGCTTGCCCAGCCGCCGAGCGTCCTGAGCCGTCCGCTCGGCATGCCGGATCGTCGTCCGGAACCGCGGCGACGCATCACCGAACGCCCTGTCGATCGCCGAGCCCGCCTCCGCGTGGATGGCGCGCGACCGGCTCCCCGTCCCGAACAGGACGACCCCGAGCAGCCCGAGCCGCTCGTTGATCTCCCGGGCGAGCGCGAACCGCTGCGCCACCAGCCCGATCCCGACGAGCCCGCCGACGTCCGTCTTCGTCGGCATCAACACCCACCGGGCCGCGGCCAGCGCCAGGTCGGACAGGATCGTCGACTCCGGCGGGCAGTCGACGAACATGATGTCGTAGCCGCCGGCCACGGGCGCCAGGACGTCGCCGAGGACGGTGAAGGCCTCCCGCCCGTGATGCTGCAGCCGCGACACCATCACCGGCGTGAGGTCCTCCAGCCGGGACCCGCCGCACACGACGTCCAGGTCCGGGCGCACGTCCACCAGCGGCCGCAGGGGCGTCCCCGCGATCACCGCAGCCAGCAGTCCGGCGCCCTGGTCGTCGCCCTCGGAGCCGCGGTAGCCGAGGTCGTCGGCCAGGTTGGCCTGCCGGTTCAGGTCGACCAGCAGGCAGCGGTACCCTGCGCCCGCGAACTGGCCGCCCAGGTTCGCGGTGATCGAGGTCTTCCCGACCCCACCCTTGTCGTTGACGACGGCGACGACCCGGGCCAGCGCGGCGTCGCGGTCCTTCCCTCCCATTCGGGCGTCCTAGTCGGCCCGGGACCGGCGCCCGCCGCCGCGACCCGACCTGCTCCGAGCCGGCCGCGCCTCCGTGGGCTCGGGACCGCCCTCCGCGACCGGTGGGCCCGCGTCCCGTGTCGCCTTCCGTCGCGACGACCGCTCGGCGCCGTCGTCACGGCCGGCCGCACGGCTGCGTCCGGTCTTCGCGGGTTCGTCGCGGGCGGCCGACCGACGCCGGCGGGGTTTCGTCTCCTGGTCGCCGCGGACGGGACCGCCCCGGTCGTCGCCGCGGTCGTCGGTGGAGGCGCCGCGGGCGCGTCCACGACCGCCGCCGTCGTCGTCGGAACGCCTGCGGCGCTTGCCTTCCCCACTCCCGGAGCCACGGCGACGACCGGCGGTCGACTCGTCGGCGTCGGCATCGGTGTCGTCCTCGGTGTCGGGGTCGGCATCGCTCGACGACCGGCGTGACCGCAGGAGGCCCTTCAATCCCGTCGTGCCCTCGGCCGCCTCCGCGCCGCCGTTCTCCTCGGACGCCTCCTCGCCGTCGTCGTCCGGCTCCTCGTCGGCGATGTCGTCGAACTCCTCGTCGGCATCCTCCTCCGGCTCCTCGTCGGCGTCCTGCTCCGTGCCCTCGTCCTCGTCCTCGTCCTCGGCGGACTCGTCGTCCACGTCGGCGTCGACCTCGTCCGCGCCGTCGTCCTCCTCGGCGCCCTCCTCCTCCTCGGCGCCCTCGTCCTCCGCCGGTTCGTCGACGTCGTCCTCGTCTTCGACCCCGTCGTCATCCGCGTCGTCGTCCGCGACCTCGTCGTCGACGTCCGCGTCGCCTTCACCGTCGAGCTCCTCGGCGTCCTCGTCGGCGGCGTCCTCGTCGGCGGCGTCGCTCTCCAGGTCCGCCTCCGCGTCGAGCGGGACGGAGTCGTCGTCCTCCGCCGGCTGCTCGTCGGCCTCCTCGGGCGACCCGGTGTCGGGACCCACGTCGCCCTCGATCCCGGTCTGCTCGGCCGACTCCTCGTCCTCGGCGGTCTCCTCGACCACGATCTGCACGTCGACCCGCTTGGTGCCGATCATGAAGTACCCGCTGATGTTCGCCACCTCGGCCGATGACCGTTCGGTCATGATGCGCTTCCTTCGTCGGTCGGACGTCTGTCCCCCACCGCTTTCCCGACGCCCGGGAGCCCAAGCGGGGAAGACCCGGGTGCGCGGGCCCCCGGAGCGAAGTTGCCCTGCTCGGAGGGTGCACTTGCGCCGGACGCGCACGCCGGGGTCGGCCGAACGGGTCGAGGAGCACGTCGTGACGATGCAGGTCCGCCTCGACGCCGCGGGTCCGCGCTCGGTCGTCACGGATACGGGCCGCGCCGTCCCGGTCGACGGAACCGACGTCACGCCGCGCCGCGCGGTCGTCGCGGTCCCTTGCGGCGTCGTCGCGCAGGTCCGCGGATCCGCGGGGGTCGCGGACGTGGACGGGATCGGCCATCCGTCTGCTACTGCCGTTGCGACCGTGTGCTGGTGCGCCGTCCGACGGTAGGCCCACGACGACGACGGCGCAGTGCCGCGCCGGCGACCCGGCACGCCTCACCGATAGCGCCGGGGCACGGTCCACGGCCGGCCGAACTCTTCGTCGAAGCTCTCCGGGTCGAACGGGCTGTCGCCGCCTGCGGGAAAGCTCGTCAGCTCCCCGACCACCACCCTCCCGTCGAGGTCGTAGAGGTCGACGCGCACGAAATCGGTCTCCGCGCCCAGCCGCTCGGCCACCGCGATCATCTCGGTCAGTCCCGCCGGTTTCGCCGGCTCGGGCTCCGCCCAGGGTGGTCCCCCGCTGAGCGGGAGGCGCTCCCAGTCCGGCCGGAAGAAGTCCTGGGTGCGCCGACCGAAGCGTCCCCCGTCGACCTGTACGAAGTGGCACCGTCCGTGGAAGACGAAGAACTTGTGGTCGGCCGGCACCTCGCCGTCGACACCGACCAGCAGCTCCTCGACGAGGATCCGGCGCGGCACCTGCCCGTAGACCCACTCCCGGTTCGGTCCCTGGCCGTAGAGCTGGGCCAGCCAGCCGCGACAGATGCCGACGACGTCCTCGCGGTCGGCGAACCCGGGCCGCACGTGCCGGTACACCCAGCTCCCCGGGTCGGTGGGCAGCCGCGCGTCGGGTGGGGCCGAGTCGGAGACGACGATCGCCGCCCCGCTGCCGTGCGTCGGTTTGACCACGTACGCGGCGGGGAGCTCGACGTCGCGGAGCGCAGCCGGGTCGTCGACGATCGTGTACACCCGCGGCAGGTAGCGCTCCCCGACCACCTCGGCGACATACCCGCGCACCGCGGCCTTGTCGGCGAAGGTCACCACGAGCGCGCGGTGGTCGCGCAGCATCTTGTAGCGCACCTTCTCCCGGAAACCACGGGGGTCCCTGGTTCGCCACAACCGGACCAGGCGCACGAGGCGGCTCCGCTCACGCCGACGAATCCGTGGCGCGGGGACGGCGTCGGGCCCGCTGGTCACGGCACACTCCTCTGTGGTCGGTCGACGGCGGCTCCCGATCATTGCCGGGACGCGCCCGTTCGAAACCCGCCGAGGAGTGACGTGCGGATCGAGGGCCGGCCGCGGTGGGTCGGTGTGCCCCGGCCGAGGGTCCCGGCGGAGAGGCGGTACGACGATGACAACCGGTGAGACCGGCTTCAGCGACGTGATGTTCGACCTCATCTCGGTCCGGTACCACTCGCTCAAGGCCGGGCACGACTACGGCCAGCACGTCCGCGACGCACGCAACGCCGGCGACGAGGACGTCGCCACGTTCTTCGAACAGGTCATGGATGAGGACTCGCGGCGTGCGGCTCGGTGCCACGAGCTCCTGCGCGAGCTGACGGACGATGAGGACACCGGGAGCACGAGCTGACGGCGGACGCGCCCGCCCGCCGACGGGTCGGGCGGGCGAGGTCCGCTCGACAACGACGAGGTGCCGGCCGAGGGCCCGAGACCCCTCTCACCCCCGGCCGACGACGAGATGTTCGACGCCCGAGCCAGGATCGGTTCGGCACCTCACTGCGACAGGCTCGCTCCGACACCGCACGGAGCCCGTCCGGGGACCGGTCCTACCGTTCCCCCAGGCTGCCCGGACCCCCACCCGGGTCGCTGCCGGGCCCACCGTTCTCCTCGAGCGGGCCCTCTCCCCGCTCCGGGCCGTCGCCACGGACGATCTCCCGCCCCGCGACGACCTCCTCGCCCTCGAGCATCGGGTCGTCGACGTGCGTCGAGCCGTCCCTGTCCTTCGGATCATCCATGGGTGGTCACCTACCCGTCCCACGGCCGGGGATGCAGCCCGCGGTTTGCGGGGATCCTCACCGGGGCATCCCGCTCCTGAACCCCGGCTCCCCGCATCCCGACCGTGACGATGGGAGGAACGCGCATGCGACACCGCTACCGGCCCGATCGCGAGTCCTGCGTCCAGGTCCGGCGCGACATGCGCGCCTTTCTCGACCGGTGCCAGGTCGACGCGGACGCCGCGGAGGACGCGTTGCTGATCGCCAACGAGCTGGCGTGCAACGCCGTCGACCATGCCCACACCCCGTTCAGCCTCACGGCGACCCTGAGCCCGGGAAGCCTGCGGATCGAGCTGACCGACGGGTCGTCGGAGGCACCGCGCCTGCAGCCCCACGACACGACCGCCGAACGTGGCCGCGGCCTGCAGATGGTCGAGCACCTGTCGTCGAGGTGGTCGTTCCGGCGCAACGGCTCCGGGAAGACGGTCGTCGCTGACGTCGTCCTCCCGGCGATGACCGTTCCCGCCTGACCGTTCCCGCCTGACCGTTCCCGCCTGACCGTTCCCGCCTGACCGTTCCCGCCTGACCGTCCCGGTCCGACCGTCCGTCGACGCCGGTCGCGGGGTGCGCCGGAGCGCGGTTTGTCCGGCCGGGCGGCGGGGAACGGTCGTCTCGACACCGGACCCGGCCGACGCGATCCCCGCCACGCGAGGTCGTCCCCGCCGGGTCCCCGCCTGCCGCGCCGGCCCGGCGCGGCCCGAACGTTGCGGAGTCCGGCACGGGCTCCGTCCGAAAGGACGCCGGTGCGCTCCGTCGGCATCGAGGAAGAGTTCGTGCTCGTCGACCCGGACACCGCCGCGGCCGCCGCCGTCGCGAGCACGGTCCTGCGGATCGACAAGGCCGAGCGCGAGACGGCCGGCGCGCCGGACGACGAGGGCGGCGAGCTCACCTCCGAGCTCCACCGCGAGCAGCTGGAGACGGGCACCCGTCCCAGCCACACCCTGGACGAGCTGCGCGCCGAGGTCGTCGACCGTCGCGCCGACGCGCGACGGATCGCCGAGAGCGCGAGCGTCGTGCCCGTCGCGCTGGCCACCTATCCCCTCGCCGTCGAACCGACCGTCTCCCCGGGCGCACGGACCCGGCGCATCGTCGAACGGTTCGGCCGGACCGCCCACGAGCAACTGATGTGCGGCTGCCACGTCCACGTCGGAGTCGCGAGCGCCGACGAAGGCGTGGCCGTGCTCGACCGGATGCGGCCGTGGCTGGCCGTGCTCGCCGCCCTGTCGGTGAACTCGCCGTTCTGGAACGGCGAGGACTCGAACTACGCGAGCTACCGCAGCCAGGTGTGGTCTCGCTGGCCGTCGGCCGGGCCGTACTCCCTGTTCGGGACCGCGGAGCGCTACACCGAGGTGGAACGGGCGATGCTCGGGACCGGCACGCTGCTCGACGAGGGGATGGTCTACTTCGACGCCCGGCTCTCCCGCAGGCACCCGACCGTCGAGATCCGGGTGGCCGATGTCTGCCGCGACCCCGACGACGCCGTGCTGGTCGCCGCCCTCGTGCGGGCGCTCGTCGACACCGCGGCCGACGAGTGGCGCGCCGGTATCGGCCCCGACCCGGTGCCGACGGAGGTGCTGCGCCTCGCGGCATGGCGGGCGGGCCGGTCCGGCATGACGGGCGAGCTGGTCCGCCCCGGGACGTGGGAGCCGGCTCCGGCCCGCAGTGTCGTCGACGACCTGGTCGCCCATGTCGGGCCGGCACTGTCCGCGGCGGGCGACCTCGACGTCGTGACCGAACTGATCGACGCGGTGACGCGTCGTGGCACCGGCGCGGAGCGCCAGCGGGCGGTGCACGCCCGGACCCAGGACCTGCGGTCGGTGGTGCTCGACGCCGCGGACGCGACACACCTCGTCACGACCTGATGACGGCCGCGGCCCTCCGTCGGCCGACGCGCCACAGGTGACGACCGAACCGGCCGGTCACCCCGCCGCGTGGTCGTCCGGGTCGGGCAGGAGGGCGCGCATCACCGCGCCTGCGACCACCATGCGGCCGATCATGATCGTCGCGAACTCCTCGACGACCGGACCGATCCGCGCGCGGACGTCGTCGTCCACGGCGAGGCGGGCCTGCGGCAGCAGCGGGACCAGCTCGTCCACGACGGCCGATCGCGCGACCTCGATCAGGTCACGCTGGGCAGCCTGCAGTGCACCGGACCGGTGCAGGGGCGACAGTGCGACATACGCGGTCGCCAGGAACGGCGGCCACAGCGCGAGGTGCCGATAGAGGCTGGCGTGGGCGGCGCTCGCACCCAGCCTCCCCAGCTCGTCGCATGCGAGGACGAGCGCCTGGAGGTCCGGGGACAACGCATCCATCGGCGGGAGCGGCGGAAACGCCGCGGCGGGCGCCGCGACCGGCACGGCCACCGGCGCCGTGTCCCCGTTCCCCGTCCGCGCGCGGCCACCCGGTCCGCGGCCGCCCCGCACGAGGACGTCGATCGTGGTGAAGACGAGGAAGTTCGTCGAGTTCGCCCGGTTGTAGGCGTCGACCAGACCGGCGACGTCACGCCGGGCGACCTCGTCGACGCCCAGCGCCGACCACGCCTCGCGGGGCACCGGCTCGACCCCGCCGGGCCGGGCACCGGCGCCGATCCCGGCCGACCGGGCGGCCAGCTCCGCGGTCAGGTACAACGGTCTGACCGCGGGCCAGACCGCTTGCAGCGCACCGGGAACGGTCGCCAGGTGCCGCCAGATCAGGTTGACGAACGGCAGCCCGAGCGTGGCGCGCAGGTCCGCGAAGATCTCCGCGGTGTCGCCGACCGCCTCCTCCTCACGGATCGCGGGGATCGGATCGGCGGTCATGTCGACGCTCCTCGTGTTGCAGGCCCTCACACCACCGTCGACGTTCTCACGGGTGCGTCGGTCGCCGCGAGTACCTCGTCCTCGGTGACCCCCGGCGCGGTCTCGACGAGCACGAGCCCTTCGTCGGTGACGTCGAGGACGGCGAGGTCGGTGATGATCCGGTTCACCACGCCCATCCCGGTGTAGGGCAACGTGTTCTCGCGCAGGATCTTCGGGGACCCGTCCTTGGCGGTGTGCTCCATCAGCACGATGACGCGCCGGGCCCCGTGGACCAGGTCCATCGCCCCGCCCATGCCCTTGACCATCTTCCCGGGCACGGCCCAGTTCGACAGGTCGCCCTTCTCCGAGACCTGCATCGCCCCCAGGACGGCGACGTCGAGGTGGCCGCCGCGGATGATCCCGAACGACAGCGCGGAGTCGAAGAACGACGCGCCCGGCCGGATCGTCACGGTCTCCTTGCCGGCGTTGATCAGGTCGGGGTCGACGTCGTCGGGCGCCGGGTACGGGCCGGTGCCGAGGATGCCGTTCTCGCTGTGCAGCACCACGTGCACGTCCTCGGGCAGGAACCCGGGGATGAGCGTGGGCAGGCCGATGCCGAGGTTGACGTACTCGCCGTCACGCAGCTCCGCGGCGGCACGCGCGGCCATCTGGTTGCGGGACAAACTCATCGCTTGCCCTCGCTGACGCTCGGACGGCGCTTCGCACAAGGACGCCGTGACATTGATTCGCTCGCAAGCTCGCTCATCGCTCGCCCTCGCTGACGCTCGGACGGCGCTTCGCGCAAGGACGCTGTGACATTGATTCGCTCGCAAGCTCGCTCATCGCACGACCTCCGTGACCGTGATCTTCTCGATGCGCTTCTCCACGTCGGGTGCGTGGACGACGTGCTGCACGAACACCCCCGGCAGATGGATCCCCGCGGGATCGAGCTCTCCGGGTTCGACGAGCTCCTGTACCTCGGCGATCGTGACCCGTCCGGCCATGGCGCACAGCGGGTTGAAGTTCTGCGCGGTCTTGTCGAACACGAGGTTGCCGTACCGGTCGCCCTTGGCCGCCGCGACGAGGGCGAAGTCGGTGACGATCGCCTCCTCGAGCACGTGCGGGACCCCGCCGAAGTCGCGGACCTCCTTGGCGGGCGACGCGACCGCGACCGAGCCGTCGGGGGCGTAGCGCCAGGGCAGGCCGCCGTCGGCGATCTGGCTGCCGACCCCGGCCGGGGTGAAGAAGGCCGGGATGCCGCAGCCGCCCGCACGCAGCCGCTCGGCCAGGGTGCCCTGCGGGCACAGCTCGACCTCGAGCTCGCCGGACAGGTACTGGCGGGCGAACTCCTTGTTCTCCCCGACGTAGGAGCCGGTCACCCGGCTGATCCGTTTGTCGGACAGCAGGATCCCCAGGCCCCAGTCGTCGACGCCGCAGTTGTTGGACACGACCTGCAGGTCGCCGGCCCCGAGGGCGTGGAGCGTCGAGATGAGCGTGGACGGGATTCCGCACAGTCCGAACCCGCCGACGGCGAGGGTGGCGCCGTCGGTGATGCCCGCGAGCGCCTCGTCGGCGCCGAGCACCTTGTCCATGTCGATCCTTCCTGGTCGTCGTGGGTGCCGGGTCAGCCGGCGAAGGCGGTGACGGTGCGGGACGGGCTGGGGCGCCCGAGGCGCCCGGCCAGCCAGATGCTGGTGTCGACCATCCGCTGCAGGTCGACGCCCGTGTCGACGCCGAGCCCGTGCAGCTGCCAGAGCAGGTCCTCGGTGGCGAGGTTGCCGGTGGCCGAGCCCGCGTAGGGGCACCCGCCCAGCCCGCCTGCGGACGTGTCGAACCGGCTGACGCCGCGGCGCAGCGCGGTCAGGGCGTTGCTCAGTGCCTGGCCGTAGGTGTCGTGGAAGTGCACCGCGAGCGTGTCGATGCCGAGCCCGGACGCGACCAGCGCGTCGAGGACGTCCTCGACCCGGCCGGGTGTGGCGACCCCGATCGTGTCGCCGAGGCTGAGTTCGGTGCAGCCCAGCGCCATCATCCGGGTCGCGACGGCGACCACCTGGCGGGTCTCGACGGGACCCTCCCACGGGTCGCCGAAGACCATCGAGAGGTAGCCACGCACCTCCATCCCGGCCTCCCGGGCACGGGCCACGACCGGTGCGAACATCTCCAGCGACTCGTCGACACCGCGGTTGAGGTTCCGCCGGGCGAAGGTCTCGGTGACGCTGCCGAACACTGCGATGTCACGCACCCCGAGGTCGAGCGCGCGGTCGAGCCCCCGCTCGTTCGGAACGAGCACCGGGTACCGCACCCCGGGCGCGGGAACGACCATGCGCAGCAGGTCCTCGGCGTCGGCGAGCTGGGGAACCCACTTCGGGTGCACCATGCTCGTCGTCTCGACCACGGTGTGCCCGGCGTCGACGAGCCGGTCCACGAACTCGGCCTTGACCTCCACCGGCAGCACGGTCGACTCGTTCTGCAACCCGTCGCGCGGACCGACCTCGCAGATCGTGACCCGCGGAGGCAGCGGCAGCCCGTCGAAGGGCGTGACCCCGAAGTCCACCGTCACCGCCTCCCAGCGCTCGTGCGCGGTCGTCGCGTCGTGCGAGCGACCGCGCGCAGCGAATCCCGGCGACCGCCCCGGCCTCCACAACATGTCCGCTCAGTGGACATAATCAGGTAGGGACGACCGCTGGACGAACGGATGGTGGGCGATGCAGGCACCCCTCGGGACGTCGGTGATCGCCAAGGTCGGGCTCGTCCTGCGCACGCTCGGGACCACCGACACGGCGGGCGCCACGACGTCGGCGGTCGCCAGGGACACCGGGCTGCCCCGCCCGACGACGCACCGGCTCCTCACCGATCTCGCCGACCAGGGCTTCGTCGACCGCAACGCCGACACCGGGCGGTGGCACCTCGGACCCGAGCTGTACCTGCTCGGGACGGTGGCCGCGGCGCGTTACGACGTCACCGGCCACGTCCGCGACGTCCTCGCCGATCTCGCCGAGCAGACCGGTGAGAGCGCCTACTTCTCCGTGCTGCGCGGCCGGGAGACCGTATGCCTCGCCGAGTGCGAGGGCAGCTTCCCGCTGCGCTCGCACGTGCTGTACGAGGGCATCCGGTTCCCGCTCGGCGTCGCCTCCGCGGGTCTCGCGCTACTGGCCCACCTGCCCGGTTCCGAGGCGCGCGACTACATCGCCGCCACCGATCTCACGACGCGCTGGGGCAGGTCGCACTCCCGGCACGCGTTGCGGTCGCGGGTGAGCGCCACGCTGGAGCGCGGGTACTCGGTCAACCCCGGCCTGCTCGTCGAGGGTAGCTGGGGGCTCGCCGCCGTCGTGTTCGACAGGGCGGGCCGCCCGCGGTCCGCCCTGACCCTCACCGGCGTCCGGTCCCGCTTCACCGACGAGCGGATCCCCACCCTGGGCCGGATGCTCCTCGACCGCGCCCACCTGCTCAGCAGGCACGGGTAGGCCGCGCATGCGGAGCAGCGCGACTCAGCCCGGAGCCTGCGACAGTCCGCTGCGCGAGCCCGTGTCCGCGTCCGGCGCAGCGTCGTGCAGCGGGGTGCGCTGCTCGCGGCGCGCGGCGGCGGGCGGCAGGGGCAGCTCGGACATGACGTTCCGTCGCCAGGTGATGATCAGGACGGCCGGGATGACGATCAGCGACGTGCGTCCCATGAACACCGAGACGGGGTCCGACTGCTCCAGCGCGGGCTGCCCGTACAGCACGAACAGCACGAGGGTTACCAGTATCAGCACGATCGCCCGCGCCGCCCGCGCCGCCCGCACCGGGTCGAACCCTGCCGCGCCGAGCGTCCGGGGCAGCACCTTCTGGTAGAGGTCCATGACGGCCCACAGCGTCAGGTAGCCCGCGACGCCGTAGATCCACCACAGGCTCCAGCCGGTCGCGGCGGCGAAGTTCTTGACGTCACCGCCGGCGAAGACGCGGAGGGGAACGTAGTCGTAGAAGTTGCCGACGCTGTGCACGATGTACCAGAAGAGGAAGTACAGGACCCATGGACGCCCGGCGACGGCCGGTCGCCCCAGGAACCCACGGGCGACGAGGTAGAAGACCCCGTTCCCGATCACCACGCCGGCCATGGCGGTCAGGGCGGCGGCCGTGTTGTGCCCGGCCGCCAGCGCCCGGTCGTAGTCGACGTCCTCGTCGATGTTGCCCAGCGTCAGGACGTTGTGGATGCCGGTGCCGCCCCAGTCGATCCGCCACGGGTCGTCCTTGATCCCCGTGAGCCATGCCATCAGCGAGTGGGCGTACTCGTGCTGGATCACCACGACGTAGTGCGTGAGCCAGATGACCACCAGCGTGGCGGCGACCATCCACCACACGCGTGCGGTCGAGGAAACCGTCCGAGTCATCAGCACCCCTGCGAGCTCGCGTTGCCGCCGCTCCGGGCGCGCAGGACCCGCGTGCGTCCGTCCGGCGTAACGGCGATCACGCTACTGCCCCAGCGCCCTTCCCCCACGTCGCAACGCCATGAAGTCCCCTGATCGTGAGCGGTTCCGCGGGCTACGACGGGACGGGTGCTCCCGGTGCCCGGCCCACGGCACCGGGGCGGAAGTCGCGCGGGCTGCAGCCGTACTCGTCCCGGAACGCGCGCGAACACCGTCGGATCGGAGAAGCAGAACCTCGCCGCGACGACGACCGGCTTGTCCGGCACCGACACGAGCTCGGTCCGGGCGCGCTCGAGCCGGCGGTGCCGGATCCAGCGGGAGAGGCTGCGCGGCTGGTCGGCGAGGAGCCGGTGCAGGCTCCGCAACGACAGGTGGCAGGCACGGGCGATCGGCTGAGGCCCGACCTGGAGCCGCTCCTCGCCGTGCGGGGCGATCAGCCCGGGCGAACGCCGGAACGGCTGGGCGACCGACCGTACGTCAGCCACGACGAGCGGCCCAACGGCGTGCGACCCGACCGCCCGCGCACGGCGGGGCCGGCTCCGGGCCGGATGTCCAGGGCGACGAATCGTTCCCGGATCAGGTCCTGCCAGCCGGACAGGTCCCGGACCCGTTCCTCCACCACCACCTCCGTCGGCCGCGCGGCACCAGGGTAGGTGCCGCACGGCCCACCGGTCACCTACGTGCGGGCGAGACGGCCACGGGTTCGCGGTGCGCCTCGTGGTGGTTCGCGTTCCTCGGGACGGCGAGCACCTCGCGGGTGCGGGCGTCGATCGCCGCGTCCGACAGCACACCGTTGTCGGCGAGCACGGTCTCGAGTGCGGTCAGCCAGTGTTCGTAGTAGCTCCACGGCTCCCCCGCACCGCCCTCCTCCCACTGCGTGATCGCCTGGACCAGCGAGAGCTGGAACTCCGCCCACTCGTAGCGCCCCTCGTGGTAGGCGGCGACGGCCATCGCGAACGCGCGCAGCTCCCACGGCTCGGAGAACGCCCGCTCGTCCACCCCGCCGCCGGGCAGGTCGCAGACCAGCGCCTCGACCCGTCGACGCGCGTCGCCGATCTCCGTCGCATCGGGGCGCATCACGGCGTCCTCACGGGCCCGACGCCGATCATCGAGTCCCGCGTGACGAGCGCGGCGAGCTCGAACGCGCCGAGGTCCTCGGTGCCGGCCGGGCGCTGAGGCAGCACCCAGTAGCGCAGCTCGGAGCTGGAGTCCCAGATGCGGACCTCGACGTCGTCGGGGACGGGGAAGCCGAAGTCCTCGGCCAGCACCTTGCGCGGCTCGCGGACGATCCGCGCGCGGTAGGCGGGCGCCTTGTACCAGTTGGGCGGGAGCCCGAGGACCGGCCACGGGTAGCAGGAGCAGAGGGTGCAGACGATGGCGTTGTGCACGGTGTCGGTGTTCTCGACGACCACCATCTCCTCCCCCTGCAGGCCGCCGATGCCCATCTCGGTGCAGGCCGCGGAGGCGTCGGCGAGCAGTCGTTCCTTGAACTCCGGGTCGGTCCAGGCCCGGGCCACGACCTGCGCGCCCAGCTGCGGGCCGACCTCGTTCTCGTAGATCTCGGCGAGGCGGTCGATCGCCGCGGTCGTCATGATCCCCTTCTCGATCAGCATCGATTCGAGAGCCTTGACGCGGGCGGTGATCTCCGCCTGCGTCCGGAGCCGGGTGTCGGTGGGTGAGGCCATGTGAGTGTCCTTCCTCAGGATGCGAGCGTGAGATAGGGCTCCCACACGTCGAAGTAGACGATGTTGTTCGGTTCCGCCGTCTCCGGTCCCCACAGCTCCTCCGCGGTGAACCGCACGGTGTAGAGGTGCTCGGGGGCCTCGGGGCCGTCGTTGCCCGCGCTGTCCGGGTAGATCGCGCCGCCGTGGGCGGCGGTGATCTCACCGGTGCGGCCACGGATGTAGCGGGCGCGGCGGGTGTGCCCGTGCGGGCTGTCCGCGAGGATCGTGACCCGGTCCCCCACCTTGAACCGAGCGACCTTGTCGGTGGGCCGGTTCGCGGGCGCACCGCTCTTCACGACGGCGTTCACGAACGCGAGCAGGTCCGGGTCCTCGCGCTCCGGCAGCGGCGCGTCGGGGTTCTCGAGGAAGAACTGTGTGCGCTTCTCCAGCTCGGCCGGGTCGATGACGCCCTTCTGGGCTCCGCGGTCCTCGACAACGTGCACCCAGTGTTCGTAGTAGTTGGACAGCAGGTACTCGGCGGCGTCCATCTTCTCGATGCTGTGCCGGAACGCGTCGACACCGAAGAACCCCGCCCGGAAGCAGTTGGAGAACATCGCGAAGGCGGCCTTCTCCCACTCCGCGCGGAAGACGGGCTCGTTCTCGACGGTCTGGACCTTGCCCATGCCGTCCGTGCCGCCGAGGTCGAAGACACCGTTCATGCGGATGCTCCCGTCGTGATCGTCGGCGCGGGGAAGCCGCCCCTGGCCTGTTCGTAGGTGTGCGCGACGCGCAGCACGGTGGCGTCGTCGAAGTGCTTCCCGATGATCATCAGGCCGGCGGGCAGTCCGTCGACCAGCTCGGTGGGGACGCTGCACGCGGGGTGGCCCGTGACGTCGAACGGGGCGGTGTTGGCGATCATCGACAGTGCCGTGTCGAGGTAGGTGCCGAGGTCGGTGTCCGCCGGCGGGATCTCGCGCGCGGTGTAGGGCAGCGTGGGCATGATGAGGACGTCGTACTCGGCGAGCGCGGTGTCGTAGGCCGCCCGCACCTCGGGCACGAGGTTCTGCGCCATGGCGTAGTAGGCGCCACCGCCGACGTCGAAGGTGTGCCGGCCCGACATCGCGACGAGCTTGACCGTCCGCGACAGCTCGGCGCCGCGCTCGGCACGTCCGCGCCGGTAGTGGGCGATCAGCTCGGGGTCGTAGAGCCCCTGCCAGTTCATCCCGTAGGCGTTGCCGTCCACCATCTGGTAGGCGGCGCCCTCGGTCGCGATCACGTTCCAGACGTGCATCGCGTCGTGGTGCCACGGGATCGAGACCTCCCCGACCTCGAGCCCCGCGCTCCGCAGGACCTCGACGGCGGCGCGGACGGCGGCGTCCACGGCGGGGTCGGAGTTGGCGTGCCCGAAGCCCTCGGTGACGACGCCGACGCGCAGGCCCGTGGCAGGCTGCGCCAGGGCCGCGGAGTAGTCGACCGGCTCGGTCACGGTGGGCTGGCGGGGGTCCTGCCCGTCGGGTCCGGCGAGGACGCCCAGCATCAGCGCGGCGTCGGCAACGGTTCGTGTGATCGGTCCGAGGTGATCGATCGTGGTCTCGATCGGGAAGGCCCCGGTGTAGGGCACCAGGCCGAACGTCGGCTTGTGTCCGACGGTCCCGCAGAACGAGCTCGGGATCCGGACCGAGCCACCCTGGTCGCCGCCCAGTGCCAGGTCGACCTCGCCGGTGGCGACGAGTACGGCGCTGCCCGACGACGAGCCGCCGGCGTTGCGCGCCGGGTCCCACGGGTTGCGCACGGGCGAGGGCTTCGAGGTGAAGCTGCCGCCGGAGAAGCAGAGGTCCTCGCACACCGCCTTGCCCGAGATCACCGCTCCCGCGTCGAGGAGGCGCGTGACCGCGGTCGCGTCGCGCGTCGGGACGAACCCCTCGACCGTCGCGGAACCGTTCGTCATCGGGACGCCGGCCACGGCGACGTTGTCCTTGATCGCGACCGTCCGTCCCGCGAGCGGCCCGTCGGCGGCCCGGCGGATGTCGGTGGTCACGTACCAGGCGTCGAGGGGGTGTTCGCCGGTCTGCCACTCCCGTTCGGGAGCGGTCGGGGCGCTGCGTCGGTAGAGCGCCTCGACCGCGTCGGAGGAGGCGAAGGTGGCGGCGACCGCCGGGGCGAACTCGGCGAGTTCGCCCTCGGAGAGACCGAGGTCGGCGCCGAGCTCGGCGAGCCGCACGAGGTCTGGTGGAGGGACTGCCACAGGTGGCCTCCTGAGGTCCGAAGGTGCGGCGGAATCTACATAGGGGCGACTTCCAGGTCAACAAGTATCGACATGTCGACCGGATCGAGGACAACCCGCTCGACGCGCGTCCACGAGTCTGGCGGCAGACGCTGGTGGGCTGCCGACGACGTGCGCTGCTGCGACCTCGACGGGAACCCGATCGACAAGAGCTATGACATCGGGCACCGGCGGTCGATGGACCCCACCCCGCAGCCGCTGCGATCGGACCACGACGAGGCGGTGGCCACCTTCCGGTGGCCGACGTTCGAGGGCCCGTTCAGCCGGGCCCACGACTGTTCGACGTCGTCGCCACCCGGCAAGGACAGGCCCGCCCTGCAGATCGCCGAGGAGGACGACACCCGGCTCGCTGGGACGGCCCCCGCCCGGTGTTCCCGTCGTCCTCGTCGATCCGGCCACCGGTGAGCCCGCGGAGAAGGAGGGTGAGATCTGCCTCGACCTCTCGCAGGCACCGCTCACTCTGATGACCGGCCAGGTCGGTGCCCCGGAGGGACGGGCAGAGGCGACCGACGGCGGCTACCACCACACCGGCGACGTCGCATCGCGCGCGACGCCTTCATCCACTACATCGGCAGGCGCGACGACGACTTTCCCGAGCTGAAGGCGTGAGAGCGGTCGACCCGCCCCGCGGCCGGCGAGGTCGCAGCGGCCGCAGGGCAAGTCGGGGTGCTCACCGCGCCGGAGGGGTTCCCTCGGCGTTGCCCACGACGGCGTCGACCTGGATCGAGGCACCGCCCGGCAGAGCCGAGACGCCCACGGTCCGGCGGGCGGGGACGCCGCCCGGGAAGAACCTCGTGTAGACCTCGTCGACCGCGGCGATGTCGGCGATGTCGGTGAGGAAGAGGTTGACCTTGACGACGTCGTCGAGCGAGTGGTTGATGCTCTCGACGATGGTCTTGAGGTGTGTGAGGCACTGTCGCGCCTGCGCCGCGACGCCACCGGGGACCAGCCTGCCGGTCGCCGCGTCGATCGGCAGCTGGGCGGAGATGTGGTTGTAGTGCGAGAAGGCGACGGTCTGGGTCGACAGCGGGGTGCGAGGCGCGTGGTCGGTGTTGCGGGCCCAGATGACGATCCCGTGCCGGTCCTCCACGGCCTGCGGCGGGGTGCCGTCGCCGTGCGAGACGACCGCCTCGACCTGGACGCGAGCGCCCATCGGCAGCGCCGCCGCCTGCACCACGGTGCGGGCCGGCATGTAGCCCACGGCACGGGCGATGGCCGAGTCCGGGAAGAAGGTGGTGTAGACCGCGTCCACCTCGTCCATGTCCGCGAGGTCGGTGACGAAGATCGTGACCCGGACGATGTCGTCGACGGGGACGTCGATGCCCAGCAGCACGGCCCAGACGTTGGCCAGTGCCTGTGCCGTCTGCTCGGCGACGCCACCGGCCACCAGCCGTCCCGTCGCCGGGTCGATCGGGAGCTGCGTGGTGATGTTGCTGTAGTGCGAGAAGGCCACGACCTGCGAGGACGCCGGGCTCTGCGGCGCGTCGTAGGTGTTGTTGACGGTCTTGACGAGGTCGCCCGCCTGCGGGGCGTTCGGGATCGTGCCCTCGCCGTTGGTGAGGAGCGCGTCGATCTGCACCGCGGCACCGAGCGGCAGCGCGGCGACGGCGACCGTCGTGCGGGTGGGCACGTAGCCGGCGAAGGCGGATGCGATCACCATGTCGACGGTGTCGGCGTCGGCGATGTCGGTGACGAACACCGAGAGCCGGACGACGTCGTCCATGACGTGGCCGATCCCCTCGACCACTGCCCGGAGGTTCGCGAGGACCTGGGTGGCCTGCTCCTTCACGCCGCCCGGCACGACCGCACCGGTGGCCGGGTCGATCGGGAGCTGGGCCGAGATGTTGTTGTAGTGGGAGAAGGCGACGGTCTGCGAGTACGGACCGATCGGCTTCGGCGCCTGCACCGGGTTCCGCGCCAGGACTGCGTTGAAGACACTCATGTCGGGCACCACTTTCTGGTCGATAAACACGCGGATGGTTCCAGGCCTCGCGGCCGAGGGTCAGCCGCGCCAGGGGGATCGGGCGGGGGAACCCGTGAGAGGACCGCCCGCTCCCCGGCGACCCGCGTCGGCGGTCGCGACCGGTGCCGGACCGTCAGACCGGGGCGTTCCCGAACATCGCGGTGACGGCGAGGTCGACCGTCCGGTGCAGGTCGGCGGCCGCGCCTACTCGTCGGCGGCGGGGTTCGCCCGGGAGAACCGGACCTCCTCGATGTCGAGCCGGCCCTGGATCCGGCGCAGCACGATGTCGTCGATCCGCTGCTCGTCGCGCAGCCCGAGGAGCGCCTCACGCTTACGGGCGATGAGGGCGAGGTGCAGGCTCGCGTACTGGTCGTCGTGCTGGACCACCGGGTCGTCCTCGGCGCCGTCGGCCGCGAGGACCTTGCGCCGTTTCTCGGTCTCGGTGCGCACCCGCGCGACGACCCGCTCGTCGATGCCCAGCTCGGCCGCGGTGGCGGGGATGGAGTCGATCGCGGCATCGGCGATGAACACCTCCGCGTACTGCAGCTCCTCGGCCAGGGAGTCGTCGGGCGGGAGCCGCGCGAAGCGCACCACCCGTGGCAGCAGCAGCGCCTGCAGCAGCGTCAGCACGATCACCCCGGACGTGATCACCACGATGAGGTCCCGATCGGGGAAGGGGGCGCCGGAGTCCAGGGTCTGCGGTACCGCCAGGATCGCGGCGAGCGAGACCGCGCCGCGGAACCCGGCCACGCCGCTGACCGTGCGCTGCCGGGCCCCGATGCGGCGCAGCCGCTGCGCGGGCCGCCGATCGAGCACCCGGATGATGTAGGGCGTCGTGTACAGCCACGCCCATCGCACCCCGATCACGACCGCGGTGACCAGCACGATGTCCGCCAGCGCGCGCAGGAGCGAGACGCTGGACAGGCCGAGGACCGCGGTGTGCGCCTCCAGGCCGACGAGCACGAACAGCGCGCTGCTGAGCACCGTCGTCGTGACCGTCCAGAAGGGCACCGTCGTCTGCCGGGTGACCGCGCTGGTGATGCGCGGCGTCACCTGGCTGATGAACAGCCCGCAGGCGACGACCGCCAGCACCCCCGACGCGTCGATCGACTCGGCCAGCAGGAACGCCGCGAACGGCGTCACCAGCATCGCGATGTTCTCCAGCATCGGGTCGTCCATCCGGCGACGCAGCTGCCAGCTCACCAGCCCCACCACCGCGCCGGCCAGCAGCCCACCGCCGTAGGCGAGCACGAGCAGGCCGCTGACGTGCAGGGTCGTCAGGTGCTCCTCACCGATGGTGACGCCGACCGCGAGCCCGTAGATCACCAGCGCGGTGCCGTCGTTGACTAGACTCTCCGCACGCAGCACCGTCACCGTCCGGCGGGGCAGCCGCCGCGCCAGGACCCCGACCGCGGTGGCGTCCGTCGGCGCGAGCGCGGCGCCGAGCACCCACGCCGCTCCCCACGCGATGCCGATCGCGTGCGCCACGGCCGCGACCGCCGCGGCGGTCGCGAAGACCAGGACGGTGCTGGTGAGCACCACGACGCGCAGGTTGTTGCGGATCTCGCGCAGCGACGTCGTCAGGCTCTCCCAGTAGAGCAGCACCGGCAGGAAGACCAACAGCACGACCTCCGGCGGCAGCTGGGCCTCACGCAGGTGCGGCGCGAACCCGATGAGCACCCCGACCAGCACCAGCAGGATCGCGGGCGCGATCGGGTAGCGACGCGCGAGCGCGCCGCACACGACCAGGGCGACGCCGAGGACGACCGCCATCTCCAGTCCCAGCACGCGCCCATCGTGGCCCGCCGCGCCCCGTGTCGGACGATCGGGGGACAGCAGGTTCGCCCTCCCGCCCGGTCCGTCGCCGGACAGGACGGCGGCCCGGGCCGGAGCACCGTGGTCGGTAGCGGATCGACTCCGCCACCACGCCCGAGGAGCCCACCATGCACACGCTCGCCACGTCCGTCGCCGCCCTTCTCACCGCCGCCGCGATCACCGGGGCCGGAGCCGGGGTCGCCTCGGCCGCGACGCCCACGCCGGCTCCCACCGCGAGCCCGACCATCGACGTGACCGCGACCGACACCTACGGGCGCGTCGCCGTCGCGCACCTCACCCCTGCCCAGGCCGACGGCGGACAGCTGGACTGCATCGAGGACACCAACCACCTGACACTGAACCTCAGCGCGACCCGTGACCAGGCCGGCTACCTCACGGTCGACTTCACGAACGTCTTCCCTCTCCGCGTCGTGGTGACCGAGGGCGGGCAGACGCTCTGGAACGCCGAGGTGACCGACGGTGTGCCGCCGCACCTCGTCCCGCTCCCGGCCCAGAGCTGACCGAATCACGCCGGGCGTGCCGGACTCTCCCACGTCATGAGGTGGACGTCGTGGGAGAACGTCCGACCCCGGCGGCGCCATGGCAGCCACGCAGGTACGACGCGGACTACTCGCTCGGCTACGAGATGAGCATGGCCGCCACCCAGACCTACGCGCTGGAGGACCTGTCCGTCGGGCTGCGGGTCGCCACCCCCGCAGAGCGGTCACCCTGCACGGGTGAGCCGGGCGGGCGCCCCCGTATCTAGCGTCCCGCCGGCCGACGGCCGGGACCGTGACCGCGGCACCGAGGCGGAGAAACCACACCCGGCGGGCGAGGCGCGACGACAACAGCGCCGCCAAGGTCGATCTCGTCAGAAGGTCACCGATCTCCGTCAGGGAGAGGAACACGACATGAGCGACACGACGACCCGCCCGCCGGGTGGCGACCCGACGTCGACCCGTCCCGCCTCGACGGGGTGGTCGACCGGATTCACCGTCTTCGCGGGCGTATTCCTCATCGTGGCCGGCATCTGCGAGGTCCTCGCCGGGATCGCAGCGCTGGTCCGGGACCAGGTGTACGTCGTCACCCCGAACTACGTCTACTCGTTCGACGTGACGACATGGGGCTGGGTCCACCTGATCGTCGGTGCCGCGATGGCGCTGACCGGTCTGGGCGTCGTTCAGGGGCAGTCGTGGGCGCGCATCGTCGGCATCGTGCTGGCCGGGCTGAGCGCCATCGCCAACTTCATGTTCCTGCCCCACTACCCGGTCTGGTCCATCGTCCTGATCGCGCTCGACGTCGTCGTGATCGCCGCACTCGTCCGCGAGCAGCGCGCGGCCGCCTGACCGGGAGGCGCACAGTGACCACCGGACACCACACCCCTGTGCGGCCGTGATGACCGCCCTGGACCCGACACCACCGACGGCACTCGGCGAGGCGCCCGACCTGGACCCCCGGGAGGCGCCGGCCGAGCACCACGAGCGTGGCCGTTCCGCGCGCGCCGAGGTCCCGCGGTCCGCGCACGCGGAGCTCCCGGCCCGCCGTGGGCCGAGTGCCCTGCGGTTGCTGGCCGCACAGGACGTCGGCCGCGTGGCCGATCTCCTCCCGCTGCGCTACGCGCGGATGGGGGCGTCGCCGTTCACCTTCCTGCGTGGCTCGGCCGCCGTCATGACGGCCGACCTCGCCCGCACCCCGGTGAGCGGGATCGAGGTCCAGCTGTGCGGGGACGCGCACCTGGCGAACTTCGGCTTCTTCTCCTCGCCGGAGCGGCGGCTCGTGTTCGACGTCAACGACTTCGACGAGACCCTGACGGGGCCGTGGGAGTGGGACGTCAAGCGGCTCGCGGCCAGTGTCGAGGTGGCCGGGCGTGACCGCGAGTTCTCCCCGGCCGACCGGGAGCTCGCGGTGCTCGCGGCCGTCAGCGGCTACCGCAAGGCGATGCGGCGGTACGCGAGGATGACGACCCTCGAGGTCTGGTACGACCTCCTCGAGGCCGAGGACGCGCTCCGCCGCTACCGGCGCCGGATCGCTCCCGGCCGGCGGACCCGCATGGAGCGGGACCTCGACAAGTTCCGTTCCCGCGACAACCTCGGGGCCCTGGCCCGGTTCACCAGCCTGGTCGACGGGGCGCCGCGGATCCGGTCCGCACCCCCGCTGGTGGTGCCCGTCCGAGACATGTACCCGGAGGAGGTCGCGCGACGCGGGATCGAGGAATGGATCCAGGACATCCTCGTCGGGTACCGGCAGACCCTCCCGCCGGACCGACGCTGGCTCTTCGACCGCTACCGGCCCGTGGACGCGGCCCAGAAGGTCGTCGGCGTCGGCAGCGTCGGCACCCGCTGCTGGATGCTGCTGTTCCTGGGCCGCGACGCCGCCGATCCGCTGTTCCTGCAGGCGAAGGAAGCCGGCCCCTCCACGCTCGAGTCCGTCCTCGGCTCGGCGCCGCAGCCCACGGCGGGACAACGGGTGGTCGAGGGCCAGCGGCGGATGCAGGCCGTCGGCGACATCTTCCTCGGCTGGCAACGCGCGGCCGGCCCGGACGGGCAGGAACGCGACTTCTACCTGCGCCAGCTGCGTGACGGCAAGGGGTCGATCGACCTCACCAGCCTGAGATCGAACGGCCTCGTCATCTATGCCGACCTGTGCGGGCGCACGCTCGCCCGCGCGCACGCCCGCAGCGGCGACCGCATCGCGATCGCCGGCTACCTGGGTTCGTCGGACTCGTTCGACCGCGCGCTCGCCGTGTTCGCGCGCTCCTACGCCGAGCGGACCGAGTCCGACCACGCCGCACTCCGCCGTGCGATCGACGCGGGGCGGATCACGGTCGCCGACGACCCGAAGTGACGCCCGGGCGCGGCGAGGACGGCAGCGTGCAGGGCGAGGAGGCGATCGGGGGGGCCGCGGATGACCGGTCGTGAGGTCGTCCGCACGCTGCTGAGCGCGGCACTCGTCGTGATCGCGTACTACATGGCGCCCTTCGGTGAGCACGTCTCGACGGGCGACGCGTGGCTGCGCGGCGGCCTGCTCGCGGTCGTCCTCGCGCTCCTGGTGCTGGTCGTCGGGCGGCGGGTGGAGCGCGAGCTCCGGACCCCGAACCCCGCGCGGGCCGGTCCGCTGCTCGTGGCCCTCGTGGCCGGCGTAGTCACGTTCGCCCTCGCCGATCTCGTGATCGCCACGACGATGCCGGGCCAGTTCGTCGACCTCCGGACCAAGACCGACGCGCTGTACTTCTCGCTCACGACCCTGACCACCGTCGGGTACGGCGACGTGCACGCCGAGGGTCAGATCGCCCGGGGCCTGGTCATCGGCCAGCTGATCTTCGACGTCGTGGTGCTGGCGACGGCGGCGCGTGCGCTCGTCGGCACCGCCCGCAGGCCCCGTGCCACCGACGGCGCCGGCCGGGTCGGTGGCACCGCACCGGTGTCGGCCACGGTCCGCGGCCCCGGACCGTGGCACCGCAGCCGCCCCTGACCGGCACGCGGACCGTGCGCGGCCGACATTCCCCCGCCACGGGTGACGACGCGGCTCTCCGGCCACAGCAGCGTTGGTCCCGAGCCCGGGTGAAAGGCGGTCGTGCCATGCAGAGCGAGACAACTCCCGACACGCGACGACGGATGGCCGCGGTCGGCGCACTCCTGGCCCTCGCCGCCGGCCTCGCGGTGGTCGTCTGGGCGCTGTGGCGCCATCCGCTGTGGCTGCCCCTCGCCCTGGTCCTGCTGCTGGTGACCGTGCTCGCGGCCTGGACAGCGCTCGTGCACCGCGGGGCGATGCGGATCGGCGCGGTGATCGTCGCCGTCGCCGCGCTCGTCGGCGTGATCGTGCTGCTCGACATCAGGTCGATCGTCGCTCTGGTGGTCGTGGTCGCCCTCGCGGTGCTCGCCACGGCAGCGGCGCGGGTCGCCCTCGGGTCCGTGACGGCGGCGACGCCGGCGGCCGGTGCGCACCGGGTCGGCCCGGCCCGGCGAGGTGTGCTGCTGATGAACCCGTGGTCCGGGGGCGGGAAGGTCCAGCGGTTCGGCCTCGTCGAGGAGGCCGCCCGCCTCGGCGTCACGGCCATCGTGCTGCAGCGCGGCGACGACCTGCGCCAGCTCGCGGAGCAGGCCGTCGCCGACGGTGCCGATGTGATCGGAATGGCCGGCGGCGACGGCTCGCAGGCACTCGTGGCGGACGTCGCTCGCTCCCACGACCTGCCGTTCGTCTGCGTACCGGCCGGCACCCGCAACCACTTCGCGCTCGACCTCGGCCTCGACCGCGACGACGTCCCCGCTGCCCTCGCCGCGTACGGGGAGGCCGTCGAACGGCGGATCGACCTGGCCCTGGTCGGGGATCGGATCTTCGTCAACAACGCCTCGATGGGTGTCTACGCGACCGTCGTGCAGTCGGACGCCTACCGGGACGCGAAGGTGTCGACGGCGGCAGGGATGCTGCCCGATCTCCTGGGGCCCGGGGCGAAGCCGTTCGACCTGCGGTTCACCGGGCCCGACGGCGTGCCCGTCGACACCGCGGACGTGCTGCTGGTGTCCAACGGGGTCTACCGGCTCGACGACCTTCGCGGCTTCGGCACCCGGGAGCGCCTCGACGCCGGGGTGCTCGGGCTCGTCTCGGTGACGGTCGGCCACGAGGTGGGCAAGCTCGTCGCCGCGCAGGCGGGCCGGCGCCTCGGACAGTTCGCGGGCTACCGCGAATGGACCGCCCCGGAGTTCGTCGTCGACTCGGCGGACGAGCTGATCGACGTCGGGGTCGACGGCGAGGCGCTCCGGCTCCCCACGCCGCTGCGGTTCCGGGTGCTGCCCGGAGCCCTGCAGGTGCGGACACCTCTCGACGCCCCGGGCGCGCCGCCCGTCGGTGTCGCGCACGCGGGCATCGGCCGGGCCGTCGGCGGCCTGCTGCGGGTGGCCGGGGGCAAGGAGTGGACGGCAGCCTGAGGAACGCGCTCCTACAGGTCGCCCTGCGCGGCGGCACGGCCGCCGCGGTCCCCTCCCACGCCACGCAGCAGGAATGCGATCCCGACCGCGACGAGGGCGCCGCCCAGCGGCCCGACGACGTAGATCCAGTACTGGTGGAAGTCACCGGTGACGAGCGCCGGGCCGAACGAGCGGGCCGGGTTCATCGACGCCCCGCTCACAGGGCTCGACCACAGCCCGGCCAGCACGATGTACCCGGCCACGGCGAGCGCGGACAGCGGCCCGACGTTCTGGGCCGACGACGCGGTCCCGAGGATCACGCTCACCAGCCCGACCGTCAGCAACAGCTCGACGAGGACGGCCTGCACACCGGTGAACCCCGGCCCGGGCACGGTGGCGCCCAGCATGCCGATGCGTCCGAAGACCCCCCACAGGACCAGGCAGGCCACCGTGGCCCCGATCAGCTGGGCGAGCACGTAGCCCGGGACCCGCCGCCACGGGAAGTCACCGCGCAGCGAGAACGCGAGCGTGACCGCCGGGTTGAGGTGCGCGCCCCCGATGCCGCCCATGAACAGGATCACGCCCAGCACCATCAACCCCGGCGCGGTGACGGCGGCCCCGCGACCGATCTGGCCGCCGCTCGCCGCGTCGACCACCGCACCACCCGCACCGGCGAGGACCAGCAGGAAGGTGCCGAACACCTCGCTGAAGAGTCGGCGCCACTCGTGGCGCGCGTCGTCGAAGTCGGGACTCCAGGGAACCTCCAGTTCGAGGAGGCTTCTCATGCCACTCGTCATCGGGACATCGTGGGCGCGCGGCCGCGCTCGCGACTCGCCCGCGACGTATGAGGCGCCGCGGTCAGGTCGGCGCTGCGGTGAGCAGCGTGATCCCGGACCAGACGAGATAGCTGCCGAACACGCCCAGGAACACCACGGTGATCAACCTCCGGTGCCGGCGGGTGACGTCACGGAGGCGTTCGAGCAGCTCCCGGCACAGCTCCGGCCGACGCAGCGACAGCAGCAGGGCCGTCAGCGGCAGGAGGCACCAGATGAGGGTGTAGACGGCGACCTGGAAGAGCCTGTCGAGCGAGTCCGTCGTGCTGGCGACGATCGCGTTGAGCGCCGCGAGGTAGACCAGTCCGGGCAGGTGGGTCAGGATCCCGGCGTAGGCCGCTCCCCGCACCGTCATGCCGTCCAGCATCCTTTGCGTCCACGTCGGCTCGTCCGGCGGACGGGTGCTGCGCCGCCGTGGCGCCCAGCCGACCCACGCGGCGCACGCGTACCCGAGCGAGGCACCGCCGAGCACGAGGTCGAGCACCGGCCGCGGCGCCGACGACGACGTCGAGGACAGCAGGCCACGCAGCAGCGCGATCACGAGGATGCCGATCATGATGCTGAACGCGGCCGCCGCCACCACGTACACCAGCAGCAGCCGTTGGGGGCTGCGCGTGGCGAGGATCGCGAACACCGCGGCCAGCGTGGTCGGGCGGATGATCGTTGTCAGGGCGAGCAGGAGCGCCTCGGTGCTCATCCCGCCTCCCGGACGGACCGCGTCGTCGGTGCCCGCTGGCACGGCTCTTCGTGCTCAGCTGCTCGGCAGTCGCGGCTTCCCGTCACCCGAGGACGGTTTGCCGACGTCGCCCGTCGTCGTGCCGGGCGCGGTGTCCGACGACGCACCCTCCGACGGAGCGCCGGGTACGTCGTCCGACGGAGCGTCGGGTGCGTCGCCGTTGCCCTCGGCGTGGCCCCCACGCCTGCGGTTCTTGCGGGCCGCCTTGCGCGCCGCCTTGGCCGCCGCGGCCTCGTCCGGCTCCATCGGGGTGTCCCGGAGCAGGACGGCGGCCCAGCGGGCGCGCGGGTCGATGTCGACGAGCAACGCCTTGCACAGCAGGGTCAGCGGGATCGCGAGGATCGCGCCCAGCGGACCCAGCAACCAGGCCCAGAAGACCAGCGCGACGAACGTCACGGTGACCGACAGGCCGACCGCGTCGCCGATGAACCGCGGCTGGATGATCGACTGGACGATGAAGTTCAGCACGCAGTAGACGACGACCACGGCGATGGCGAGCGACCATCCACCGGTCAGCAGGGCCAGCAGCGCGGGCGGGATGACACCGATGATGAACCCGACGTTCGGGATGTAGTTGGTGACGAACGACAGCAGCCCCCAGGTCAGGGCCAGCGGAATTCCCATGATCGCCAGCGCGGCCCAGTCGAGCACCGCGACGATGAACCCGAACACCGTGGTGACCAGCAGGTACTGCCGCGTGCCCCATGCGAAGTGGGTGAGCGCGGCCGACACCTGGGGCCGGTCCTGAGCGATGTATGCCAGCCGCGTCCCTGCTCCCCCGGACTCCACGGCCAGGAAGAGCAGCAGGGCGAGCAGGAACACGAGGTTCGTCGCGAGTCCTGCCACGCTGCCGAGGATCGCCCCGATCACACCGGCGAGCTTTCCGACGTTGAGCGATCCGCGGGCCGCGGCCAGCTGGTCGGGACCGACCCCGAAGCGGGCGAGCTCGTTGGTCACCTGACTGACCAACCCGTCGGCCTTCGACGCGTACTGCGGCAGCTCCGTGCCGAGCTGGGCGATGGAGACGATCAGGCCGAGCGCGAGGACGACCAGGACGCCGTAGACGAGCAGGATCACGACCAGCGTCGTCGCCCAGGCGGGCCAGCCCTTCCGCCGCAGCCACCCCTGGACCGGGGCCACCGCGATCACGATGATCAGGGCCATGAAGGCGGGGCCGATCAGCCAGGCCACGGCCTGCGCCCCGGCCACGACGACCACCACCGAGGCCGCGCCGAGCAGGACCACGAGCGCCCGCGGGATCGCCCGCCGCGCGCCGTTGCTGACAGCCGCGTCGCCCGTGGAGGCGCCGGCCCCGGTCTGCGGAATCGTCACGCCGGGACCGTAGAACCGGACCACCTTCCCGTACGTCACCCGGAACGGGCGAGACCCGTGCTTCTCGTGGGCTCGGCCGGTGACGGCGCGTCCCCGCGGGCGATCACCCTCCGAGGGGGATGCCGCCCGGACGCGCCCCCGATCAGGCTCGCCCGTCGGACTCGTCAGGGTGGTCGACCGGTCGGCGGGCCCCGCGGCTGGGGATGAGGAGGCAACCGGTGACCCTGGTCGAGGTCATGGAGCACACGGCAGCTGTCTTCGAGGTGCTCGGCGCGGTCACGCTGGTGGCGGGGACGGTCCTGGCCATGGCGCTGGCGATCCGGGTGCTCGTGCGGTCCGGTGGGGGGCGTCCGGCCTACCTCACGTTGCGCGAGACGTTCGGCGGCGCGCTCCTGTTGTCCATCGAGATCCTCGTCGCCGCGGACCTGCTCCGGACGGTCGCGGTCGTACCGAGCGTGTCCGACGTCGCCGTCCTCGGGCTGATCGTGCTGATCAGGACCTTTCTCAGCTTCTCCCTCGAGATCGAGCTGGAGGGTGTGGCGCCGTGGCGGCGCGCGATGGTCACCGGGGTGGGCCACCTCGCGGCGGCCACCGCTCGTGCCCGCGAACGGTCCGCCCCACCCCGGTCCTAGTGGTCCGACCCGCACGTGGGCGGGGTGACGACCGCGCCGGACGCGCGCGAGCCACGCGACCGCCTGCTCACCGCCCCGGCCACCGCGCCACGCCGGCACACCGTCCGCGTCCTCGTGCAGGCCGACCGCCACCACGTCGCCCGCAGGCTCCCACCCGGCCTCGCGACGACCGACGCCACCGACGACGGCCGGCTGCGGCTGGAGGTCGAGGAGCTCGGCTGGGTGCCGGCCCTGCTCGCCTGGATCGACCGTCCCTTCGTCGTCGAGGAGCCCGACGCGCTGCGCGGGCACGTCCGGGCGTTGGCCGAACGGCTGCTCCAGTCGGCCGACGAGCCCGGCACCGCCGCCGCTACGGCGGGCCCGGACGGTCGTGACCGTCCGCCGCGGCGTAGGAGGTGAGGACGTCGCGATGGTCGATCCAGCCCACCGGCGGGTCTCCCGGGGAGGCGACGACGGGCAGGCCCGTCGCGTCGTGCTCGGTCAGGGCGCGCAGGGCGTCGTGCAACGAGGTGTCCGGCCCCAGCTCCGGGAGCCGCCGCGCGAGGTCGACCGCGCGCGGGAGGTCCTGGTCGTCCTGCCCGGCGGCATCGGACACCACCTCACCGGCGAGCGCCGCCCCGAGGTAGCACCCCTCGTCGTCGACGACGGGCATCGCACCGTAGCGGCTGTCGGCGAGACGGTCGGCCAGCTCCCCGAGGCCCGCCGACGCCGCGACCGCGGTGGGCGGAGGTCGCATGGCGTCGGCCACGGTCAGCCGTCGGAGCGGGCCGGTCTCGTCGGCGTCGGCGTCGATGTCGATCCCGCGGCGGATCAGCTTGAGCGTGTAGATGTTGTCGCGCGCGATCAGGTGGCTGATCCCGGTCGCAAGGGCGACGGCCGCCATGAGCGGCAGGATGATCGAGTACTCCCCCGTCAGCTCGAAGACGATCAGGACAGCCGCGATCGGGGCGTGGCTCGCCGCTGCGAACACCGCGGCCATGCCGACGAGCCCGAACGCACCGGGCGAGAGGTCGAGCCCCGGGAACGCCGCGTGCGCCGCGTCGCCGAACGCCGTACCCAGCATCCCGCCGACGAACAACGACGGTGCGAACACCCCTCCCGACCCGCCGATACCGATGGTCAGGCTCGTCGCCAGCATCTTGCCGACGAGCAGCACCAGCAGGAACCCGACCGCGTACCCGCCGGCGATCCCCTTCTCCAGCACCGGGTACCCGACGCCGTACAGCTGCGGCAGCGCGAGCAGTACCCCTCCGAGCACGACCCCACCGACGGCCGGCCGGAGCCACTGCGGCCCACGCCAGATCGCGTCGCAGAGGTCCTCGACCCGGTAGAGGACCCGGGCGAACCCCCAGCCGACGACGCCCGCGACGAGCCCGAGGACCGCGTAGAACGGGAATTCCGCGGCCGACCCGAGAGAGTAGGGGGGCAACGTCAGGATGTGGTCGTCGCCGACGACGGCGCGAGCGATCACGTTCGCCGTCACCGAGGAGATGACGACGACACCGAACGCCTCGGCGGTGAAGCGCCGCAGGATGACCTCGAGCCCGAAGAAGACCCCGGCGATCGGCGCGTTGAACGTGGCGGAGATCCCGCCTGCCGCGCCGCACGCGACCATCAGCCGTAGCCGATGGTCGGGCACCCGCAGCCACTGCCCGATCGACGACCCCAGCGCCGAACCGATCTGCACGATCGGGCCTTCGCGTCCGACCGATCCGCCGGTACCGATGCACAACGCCGAGGCGAGCGACTTGACGACCGCCACCCGCGCCGGGATGCGCCCGCCGTTGCGCGCGACCGCGACCATCACCTCCGGGACGCCGTGGCCGCGCGCCTCGGGTGCGAACCGCTGCACGAGCGGGCCGTACAGCAGCCCGCCGACGACCGGTGCCAGCAGAAGGAACCACGGGCCGAGCGCCGGCAGGTGCAGGCTCGCGGCCCTCCCCGCGTCGCTGTAGTCGGCCCGGCCCGTCACCACTTCGGTGATACCGATGATGAGCAGCCGGAACACGACCGCGCCGAATCCGGCGCCCACCCCGATGAGCAGCGCGAGCCCGACGAGCCCGGACTGGCTGGTCGTGAGCCACCCGTGCGCGCGGCGGACCGTTCCGGTCACAGCACCACCGCCCAGTCCGGCTCCCCCGGTTCCCCTGCGGTGTCGGCGAACGCGCGCAACGCGGTGACGAGCCCGTCGCGGGCGTCGGCCGACATCGCGGTGACGAGCGTCCGGAGCTCTTCGCGGCGCCGGCGGGTCACGTCGTCGACGAGCGCCCGGCCCCGCTCGGTGAGCGTCAACGCGACCTCGCGCCGGTCCGCGTCCGACCGGTCACGTTCGACGAGCCCCTTGCCGACGAGCCGTTCGCACATGCGGCTGGCCGTCGAGCGGTTGACCGCGAGCAGGTGGGCCAGGTCGGCCGGTCGCAGGCCACCACGCTGGGCGAGTACGACCAGCGCCCGGTACTGCGGGAGTGTGACGTCGTCGTCGACCGCGGCGACCGAGCGGGCTGCCACCGCGACCATCACCCGGCTCGCCGTCATCACGGCGTCGACCAGTTCCTCGAGCGTCGTCGCCCCCGTTTGTCGTTGCACAGGCACATGATTGCACCGAGCAACGGTCAGTGCGCGGCCGGCTCGTCGTGGGACGGGTCCCGTGTCGTGTAGCGGCAGTACGCCCCGGTGACGACGGACCGTCCCAGGTGCGCCCCGATCCCCGGGTCCGTGGTCGCGATGCGGGCGATCGCACCGCGGATCGCCCGGGTGACGCTGATGCGGGCCCGTTCGGCGTCCGACGGCACGCGCCTGGGCCGTCCGCCCTTCCCGAGCGCTGCTCCCAGCTCGTGGGAGAGCGCCTCGATCTCCAGCTCGATCCGGGCCGACCGCTTTGTGTCCTGCCAGTCACGGGCCTCGTCGTGCTCGGCGCGCAGCTCCGCGAGCCGCGCGCGGTAGGCCGACCGGGCGCGGGCGTCGAGGACCGGTTCCGACGGCGACCCGTCGTCGTCGTGCAGCCGGTCGTGGACGCCGGCTCCTGCGGGACGGCCTGTGGAGGCATGTGCGCGGAGCAGGTCGAACGCCCGCAGCTCGCGACCCGGCGCGGCGAGCAGGTCGGCGAGGTAGCGCATCCCCTTGACGTCGGGCACGCGCACGGTCCGTCCCTCCCACGTCACCGCCCACACCTGGCCGTCGCGGCGGAGGGTCGGCGCCTCGCCGTTCCCGTCGCGCCGCGGACCGAGGGTGCGCTGCGCCTCCCGGGTCAGCGCGTCGAGCAGCGGGCACCGGCCCGCTCGTGCAGCGCGGCGGCGTCGGCGAGGTGCGCGGCCGCCTCGTCGTGGTGGCCGCGGCAGTCGTCGAGCAGCCCCAGGGAGGCCGCCCTGTGCGCCGGCGCCCGGGTCGCCGACGTCGGCTGCGGCAGCGGGCTCGGCGCCGTCCGGCTGGCCCAGAACTTCCCGGCCGTCACCGTTGTCGGCTACGACCTCCACGCCCCCAACGTCGCGCGGGCGACCGCCGCCGCCGAGGCCGCCGGCGTCGCCGACCGGGTGCGGTTCGTCGTCGCCGACGCCGCCGACGGACTGCCGGAGCGCTACGACGTCGTCACCACCTTCGACGTCGTCCACGACGCGGTGAACCCGTTGCGGCTCATGCGTTCCGTCCACGACGCCCTCGTCCCCGGCGGCGTCCACCTCTGCCTGGAGATCAACTGCTCGGACCGGCCCGAGGACAACGTCGGCCCCGTCGCGGCCCTGCTCTACGGCTTCAGCGTCGTGTACTGCATGACGGCCTCGCTCGCGCAGGGCGGCGACGGGCTCGGCACCCTCGGGCTGCCCGAGTCCCGCCTGCGCGAGCTCGGCCTGCGCGCCGGGTTCGCCGAGGTCCGCCGCGTCGACATCGACAACCCGTTCAACAGCCTCTACACGCTGCGGCGCGCGGACCGGACGACCACGTGACCCCGGGGGACGACCGGAGGACCGCGCCCAGCCGGTACGTGGGCCGCGACCGGGCTACCGTCGGCGCCGTCCCGACGTGGGAGGGTGCGGATGTGGGAGGCGATCGGGCACGCCCTCGCCCTGACCGGGTCGATGACCTGGAAGATCCTGTGGGCACTCGTCCTCGGGTTCCTGCTGTCGGCGCTCGTGCAGGCCGTCGTGCGACGGTCCACCGTCGTACGGCTGCTCGGCGACGACCGCCCGCGGACGCTGGCCGTGGCGGCAGGACTCGGGGCCGCGTCCTCGTCGTGCTCCTACGCCGCAGTGGCGCTCGCACGGTCACTGTTCCGCAAGGGCGCCGACTTCACCGCCGCGATGGCGTTCCAGATCGCGTCGACCAACCTGGTGGTCGAGCTCGGTGTCATCCTGGCGCTGCTGCTGGGCTGGCAGTTCACCGTCGCCGAGTTCATCGGCGGGCCGGTCATGATCATCGCGCTGGCGGTGGTGTTCCGGCTCCTCCTGCGTCGACGTGCCCGCGGCCGCCGGCTGCTCGACGCAGCCCGCACCCAAGCCGAGCGCGGCCGGGCCGGCTCCATGGAGGGGCACGCCGCGATGGACATGTCCGTCCAACGCGACGGCTCTCTGGCCACCCGGGCGCTCTCCGGCGAAGCGTTCACAGCCGTGTCGCATGTCTTCGTCATGGAATGGGCGGCGATCTGGCGGGACCTCGTCGTCGGTCTGCTGGTGGCCGGCGCGATCGGCGCCTGGGTGCCCGACGCCTTCTGGCAGGACGTCTTCCTGTCCGGTGACCCGACCACCGCCGCGCTGTGGGGCCCGATCGTCGGCCCACTGGTCGCCGTCGTCAGCTTCGTGTGTTCGATCGGGAACGTGCCGCTCGCCGTGGTGCTCTGGACGGGCGGCATCAGCTTCGGTGGCGTCGTCGCGTTCGTGTTCGCCGACCTGATCATCCTGCCGATCCTCGCGATCTACCGCCGGTACTACGGCATGCGCGTCGCGGTCCTGCTCGCCGGGTCGTTGTGGGTGACCGCGGCGGTCGCGGGCTACGTCGTCGAGCTGATCTTCGGCGTCACCGGGCTGACACCCGACCGCGCCGACGCACACCTGCCCGACGAGGGCGTGTCGTGGAACTACACGACGTGGCTGAACATCGTCTTCCTGCTCGTCGCCGCGGTGATGGTGTGGCGCTTCGTCCGGACGGGCGGCCTCCCGATGCTGCGTTCGATGGGCGGCGCCCCGGAACAGGACGGCAGCCCCCCGTGAGGTGCAGCGCGGCCGACGAGGTGTCGGGCCCCGGATAGGGGGCTGACGGACTCCCGCGTCAGTCCTGCGGACTGCCGATGCGCCGCGGCTGGGGCGCGTACTGGACGCTCCCCCAGGCCGCGCGGGCACCGCTGTCCCCGATCCGGACGACCTGCACGACCGACACCACGGCGAACGCGACCGTCAGCACCGCCAGCACGACGAGCGCCACTCGCGCCTGGCCGTCCCGGATCCGCGGGGCGGCCATCGTGCCCGGCCCGGCGTGCCGGGCGGTCGACGTCGCCTGCTCGAGCGTGCGCCGGCGCAACCGGTCCACGACGACCAGCGCGGCGACGAACACCAGTATCGGGGCCACGAAGACCAGCAGCTGGTCGCCGAGCTCGGTGTGGGTCTCCATCGCGGCGGTGCGCGGCAGGTTGTGCTCCAGACCTTCCCCGGTGCTGGTGGCCACGGGGATCGACAGGGTCGCGAGCGCAGTGAGGACGACGACCGGCCACCCCCACCGGGACCGGACGCGGGGCCAGACGGCGACGAGCACCGACCCGATCACCGCGGCCGGCACCAGGACGACGACAGCGTGCACCACCAGCGGGTGCAGCGGAAGTCCGAACATGAACGTGGGCAACGGAGGGCCTTCCGCCGTCGGTCGGGGGACGGTGTCGATCGTCGCGACGGATTCTCAGAGGTTTCTTGGAAGTCCGCGGGCGGCCGGCAGGGTCAGCCGGAAGCGGGCGCCGGCCCCGGACGGGGTGCCGACGAGCGCGACACTGCCGTCGTGGGCCGCGGCGATCTCGGCGACCAGGGCCAGACCCAGGCCGTAACGCCCCGGCCCCACCTCGCCGGGGCGCGCCGAGGTGGCGAAGCGGTCGAACAGCCGCGGGGCGAGTGCGGGGTCCACGCCCCTGCCGTCGTCGGCCACCTCGACGACGGCGTCCGCCGCCTCGGTCCCGACCCTCAGGTCGACGGTGTGCGCGGCGTGGCGGACCGCGTTGTCGACGAGAGCGGTGACGGCCCGGCGCAGCGCGGCCGCCGACCCGGTGACGTGCACCGGTGCCGGAGCGTCCAGCCCGAGCGCGATGCCGCGTTCCTGGGCGTCCGCGGTCGCGGCGGCGAGCACCTCGCCGCACACCTCGGTGAGGTCGACCGGCTCGCGCGGCCGGACACCGAGCGGGTCCGCCGCGAGCAGCAGGTCCTCGAGGATCGCGGTGAGCCGCTCCGCGTCGGTGACGACTCCCTCGACCTCGGCCAGCACCTGCGGGTCGGCGCCGGGATCACGCCGCAACCGCCGGCGCAGCAGCTGCGCGCGTGTTCCGAGGAGGGTGAGCGGGGTCCGCAGCTCGTGGCCGGCGTCGGCGACGAACCTGCGCTGCACCGACAGCGCCGCGGACAGTGGGGCGAGCGCCCGGCGTCCCAGCCAGGTCCCCGCCGCGCCGGCGACGAGCAGCCCCGCGAACCCGGTGGCGAACATCGTCGCGAGCAGCCGGTTCCGCTCCGCGTGGTTGGCGGTCAGGTCCAGGATCGCCTGCACCGTGATGCCGTCGTCGCGGCGCTGCGTCGCGATCTCGTACTGCACCTCGTCGACGTTGCGCTCGACGATCGGCGGATCGCCCCCGGCCGCCGCGACAGCCACCGCGCCGAGGTCGGCGACGCCCACGTGCAGGCCGGGCGTCACGTGGACCGCGCCGGCCCGGTCGAGCAGGACGAGATACATCCCGGCCGGCGGGTCCTCGACGTCGTCGGCACGGTCGATCGCGCGCTGCAGCTGCATGCCGACCTGGGTCCGCTGCGCGTCGAGCAGCACGACGACGGCGACCGCGGTCAGGGCGACGACGATCAGTCCGGTCAGGACCGCGGCCTGCGCCCCGAGCCGCGCCGCGGCCCGCCGGGCCAGCACGGCCTCGCCGCTCGGCCGGGAACTGCTCACCCGAGCGTGCCGATCCGGTAGCCGCGGCCGCGGACCGTCTCCACCGCGCCGCGCCCGAGCTTGCGCCGCAGGTAGTGCACATAGGTGTCGACGACGACCGGGTTCTCCGCCTCCGGGAACGCCAGGGCGAGCAGGTCCTCACGCCCGAACACCTGCCGCGGCCGGCCGGCGAGCGTCGCGAGCAGGTCGCACTCCCGCTGCGACAACGACGTCCGCATCGTTCCGGCGACCACCTCGCGCGCGTCGAGGTCGAGACGGCCGTCGCCGACGGGCAGCGTCCGCGCGGTGTCGAGATGCCGGCGGCGCAGTGCCCGCAGCCGGGCGAGCAGCTCGTCGACGTCGAACGGCTTGGCGAGGTAGTCCTCCGCGCCCGCGTCGAGGCCCGCGACGCGGTCGGCGGGGTTGCCCAGCGCCGAGAGCACCAGCACCGGGGTCGTGACCCCGCTGCGCCGCAGCCTCGCCAGCAGGTCGAGCCCGTCGACCGCCGGGAGCCCGCGGTCGAGCACCGCGACGTCGTAGGAACGGCTGAGGCCGTAGTGCAGGCCGGTGTGCCCGTCCGGGGCGACGTCGACCGTGTACCCCTCCTCGCGGAACAGTCCCGCGAGCATCGCGGCGAGCTCCGCCTCGTCCTCGACGAGCAGTACTCGCGGACGCAGCACGGCCTCGGTCTCGCCGGGCGCGGGATCGGTGCTCACGACCGCCATCATGGCGAACACCCGGAAGCCGCGTCGGACGTGCCCTCGCCGCTGGTCCGAGCGGTCGCCGCCACTCCCAGGAATCTCCAAGAAGCCGGGCGTTGAGTGGAGGACGTGAACGAGTCGCAACGCTCCCGCGCCACCGCCCGCGACCGTGGACTGCGCCGTGCCACTCGCACCACGGGCATCGTGGCGGTCGGCGGGGTCGCGGCCACCGCGCTGGCCGCCGTCGTGTTCGCGCAGACGCCGGGTACCGACGCCGACGCGGCGGTCCTCGACGGCCAACCCGTCGCCGGCGCGCAGGCCACGCAGGAGCCCCCCGGGCCTGCCACCGACGACGCCCCCGCCCCCGCGCGGCATTCCCGCTCCACCAACCACGCGACGGGCGGATCGACCACCCAGGGGCTGCAGCCGCCGGCCACCCCGGTCGCGCCTCCCGTCGCCCGGCATTCCCATGCCACGTCGGGTGCATCGTGACCGTGGTCGTCGCCCCGGTCGCCGCCGAGTCGTTCCCGGCGATCGGCACGACCGCCACCGTCGTGGTCACCGACCGCGACGCGCTCCCCCTCGCCGTCTCCCTGCTGCGCTCCGACCTCGACGACCTCGACCGCGCGTGCTCGCGATTCCGTCCCGACTCGGAGGTCCGCACCGCCGAGCGGGCCGGGGGCCGGGCCGTCCGGGTCGGTGGCACGCTCGCGGCGCACCTGGACGCGGCACTGCGCGCCGCACAGCTCACCGACGGTCTCGTCGACCCCACGGTGGGGACCTGCATGATCGCGCTCGGCTACGACCGTGACTTCGCGGAACTGACCGACTCCGACGCGGCCGTCGCGGCCGTGCCTGCGCCAGGCTGGTGGCGGATCGGCTGGGATCCCACCGCCCGGACACTGGTGGTCCCCGGCGACATGCGCCTGGACCTCGGCTCGACGGCCAAGGCGCTCGCCGCCGATCTCGCCGCCGACCGCATCGCCGACCACACCGGTTGCGGCGTCCTGGTCGGCCTCGGCGGTGACATCGCGGTCGCCGGCCCGCCACCCCCGGACGCCTGGCGCGTCCACGTCACCGACGACCACGCCGCGCACGGACCCGGCCCGATCGTCGCGATCACCTCCGGCGGCCTCGCGACCTCCGGCACCACCCGGCGGCGCTGGCGGCGCGGCGATCTGGAGTGCCACCACGTCGTCGACCCCCGCACCGGGCTCCCGGCCCACCGCGGATGGCGGACCGTCACCGCCGCGGCGGGCAACTGCGTCGACGCCAACATCGCCGCCACCGCGGCGCTCCTGCTGGGCCCCACCGCCCCGGCGTGGCTCGACCAGGCCGGCCTGCCCGCCCGGCTGGTCACCGACGACGGCACCGTCCGGACCATCGGCTCATGGCCTGCCGAACCCGCGCCGACCGAACCGGGACACCGACGCTGATGTGGACCTGGTACGCCAGCCGCGCCGCCGGGCTCGTCTCCCTGGTCCTGCTCACCACGACGCTGGTCCTCGGTGTGTCCGGGGTCGCCCGCGCCGCGACCACGGCGTGGCCGCGGTTCACCCTGGCCCGTCTGCACCGCAACGTCTCGCTGCTCTCCGTCGTGTTCGTCGCCGTCCACGTCACCACCGCGGTCCTCGACGGCTACGCGCCGATCCGCTGGGTCGACGTCGTCGTCCCCTTCGTCTCCGGCTACCAGCCGTTCTGGCTCGGCCTCGGTGCCGTCGCGCTCGACCTGCTCGTCGCGCTGGTCGTCACCAGCCTGGTGCGCACCAGGATCGGGCTGCGCGCCTGGCGGGCCGTCCACGCCGCCGCCTACGCGTGCTGGCCGGTCGCGGTCGTGCACGGTCTGGGCATCGGCGGCGCCGACACCACGACCGGCTGGGTGCTCGTCCTGACCCTCGGCTGCGTCGCCGCCGCGGCGGCCGGGCTGCTGTGGCGGGCCCTGATCTGGTCCGACGGGTCCGGGGAGCGTCTCCGGTGAACGCGGTGCCCGACCTGGCCGCCGCCCACCGGCTGCTCGCCCCCTGGTACGTCGACGGCACTCACGACGACCTCGACGCCCACCGCCGCCGGCACGGTCCACGACCCGTCCTCGGCGCCCGGGAGCTGGCCGACCTCGTCGATGCCGCCGGACTGCGCGGCCGCGGCGGCGCCGGGTTCCCGACGGCGACGAAGCTGCGCGCGGTCACCGCGGCACGCCGGCCACGCGGCCTGCGGCCGGGACCGGTCGTCGTCGCCAACGGCTGCGACGGCGAACCCGCGTCGCGCAAGGACGGCCTGCTCCTGCACCACTCCCCGCATCTCGTGCTCGACGGGATCGCCCTCGTCGCCGACGCGCTCGGCGCCACCGACGCCTACCTGTGCGTGCACGCCGACGACCGCGGCCTCGCCGACCTCCGCGGCCACGTCGCCCGCCGGGACGACGCCGTCCCCGTCCGGGTCGTGGCGGTCGGGGCCCGCTACGTCGCGAGCGAGGAGTCGGCACTCGTCAACCTCCTCTCCGGCGGCCCCGCACTCCCGACCACCACCCCGCCACGGCCCGCCGAGCGGGGTGTCGGTGGCAGGCGCACCCTCGTCGACAACGTCGAGACCCTCGCCCACCTCGCGCTGATCGCCCGCCACGGGCCCGGCTGGTTCCGCAGCGTCGGGACCCCAGACCTGCCCGGCACCCTGCTCGTCACCACCGGCGGCGCGTTGGCCCGCCCCGGCGTCGACGAGGTCCCCGCCGGTACGACGGTCCGTGATGTCCTCGACCTGGCCGGCGGACCAGCCGAACCCGTCCAGGCGATCCTGTCCGGCGGCTACGGCGGCGCCTGGCTCGGGATCGACGCCCTCGACACCCCACTGACCCACGACGCCATGCGCGCCGGCGGGTCCGCGCTCGGCGTCCCGATCCTGCTCGCCCTGCCCACCCGCTCCTGCGGCCTCGCCCGGACCGCGCACCTGCTCGACCACCTGGCGGACGAGTCCGCCGGCCAGTGCGGCCCGTGCACGTTCGGCCTGCCTGCGATCGCGCTCGACCTCCGCGAGATCGCCCGCGGAAACCCGGGTGCCCCGGCGGCCGCGAACCGGCTCGTCCGCCGGCTCGGCACCATCGCCGGCCGCGGCGCCTGCGCCCACCCCGACGGTGCGGTCCGACTCGTGCGCAGCGCCCTGCGCGTCTTCGCCCACGACCTCGACGCGCACTGCCGCGGCCTCCCCTGCGCCGGCGCCACCGAGGCGTACCCGCTGCCGGGCGGCCGGCGGTGAACGCGCTCCCGCGCACCGTGCTGCGGCTGCACCTGGACCCGATCGCGTGCGAGGGCCACGGCCTGTGCGCCGACCTGCTGCCCGAGCACATCGCCCTCGACGAATGGGGCTACCCGATCCTCGACGACCTACTGCGCAGCACGCCGATCGCGCCGGGACTCGTCGGGCCTGCGCGTGCCGCCGTCGCCGCCTGCCCGACCCTGGCCCTCCGGCTGCGACGCGACCCCGCACCGGCGCGGCAGCCCGGCCGGCCGCGGCGCCACCCCGCAGATGCCGCGGATGCCGCGGATCACTGACGCAGGTACCAGGCGTACCAGTCACGGCTCGACGCGCTGAAGTAGTGCTGCGGCGCGACCATCTCCGCGGGGAACAACCGGAATCCCTGCGGCGGACGTCCCTTGGCGATGTGGAAGTACGTCCCGCTGACCCAGTTCGGGTTGATGTCCAGCTCCATACCGCGCACGACCCCGGCGTCCAGGAGGATCCGGCCCAGCGTGCAGACCGACAGGGCGGGCCCGCCGACGTAGACCTCGGTCCCGTCGGCCGTGACGCCGAACCCCGACCGGTGCACGTAGGCGGACTGGCCGACGGTGTTGCCCCACTCCTGCTCGCCGCCGCTGCCGCAGGTGGTGTTGAGCGTGCCGGCGTCGACCAGCGGGGTCAGGTTCTGCCGCACCGACACGACGTCCGGGCCCATGCGGACCTCCGAGCCCCACGCACCGACGTCGGCGGTGCCGTCCTGGCGCAGCACCAGGCTGGCCTTGCCGTCGACGAGCGGCCTGACGGTCCGTCCTTCGCTGTAGTAGCCGTTGTGGCTCGGGTCGCTCAGCTTGAACCCGCCGTTGAACGCCGCGGCGACGCCCTGCGCTGCCGGTCCGGCGAGCGAGGTCGGTGCCCGCCACGTTCCGCCCGGGTCGGTGGTGCCCGGGTGGAGCTCGCCGCGCACCAGCCGTGGGTCGAGCCGCATCACCCCGGCGAGGAACGAGGTGTGCTGGGGGTCGACCCGCAGCGTCGTGACCTGCACCGCGGGGCGCCCGTGCGCCGCGACGACGGTCTGCCACACTCCCTCGCCGGGCAGCGCCGTGCCGCCGGTGACCGGTGCGAGCGACGGGGTGGTCGACGGCGCGGAGACCGCTCCGGCCGCGGTCGGGATGCCGCCCGCCGGGGCGCCCCCGACCGTCGGCCGGTCGGCGGCGTAGCCCGCCTGCTCCAGGCCGGTCACCAGCCAGTTCATGCCGTGGTCACGCGCCCATTCGGCGATCTTGACCACGGGCGGGTCGGTTCCGGGTGTGCCCAGTGCTGCCGCGACGGACCCCCCGGCCACCAGGGCGACGACCACCACGAACCCCAGCAGCACCCGCAGCAGCGCGCGCCGCCGCCCACGCCGGGGGCGCGCTGTCGACCGGGTGGCGCGCCCGTCGGGCGGATGCGGCTCGAGGGTCGCCGTCGAGGCGTGGCGCGTGGGGCTCACGAGCGACCTTCCGGCGTCGGTCGGGGACGGCGCCGATCGTCGCGAAGGAAACTCAGAGATTCCTTGGAGCGCGCACCGGCCGGTGTGGCGGGCGCCCTCCCCGAACGGTGCGTGGACTCGGCGACGGCCAGCAGGGCCCACGCGGCGCCGAGCAGCGCTCCACCGACGACGTCGCTCGGATAGTGCACCCCGAGCAGCACACGGGAACCGGCGACCGCGACGACCACCACCGCGGTCGTGACCGCGACGAGCCATCGCTGCCACCGGCCCGGTCGTGCGCCACCGGGCCCGTGCACACCGAGCGCGAGCAGGGCGAGCACGCAGGCGACGGCCGCGGTCCCCCCGGCATGGCCGGACGGGTGGCTGAATCCGGTGGCGGTCGCGAGGACCGGTTCGGGCGAGGGGCGCGGCCGGCCGACGAGGTGCTTGAGCAACGTGTCGGAGCCGAGCTCCCCGAGCCTCGCCGTCGCCACCGCCACGAGCGCGAGCCACCGCCGACGGAGCGCGAACACCACCGCGGCCAGACCGGCGACGATGTCGACGGCCACCGGGCTGCCCAGGTCGGTGACGACGCGGACCGGGCCGACGAGGCCCGGATGAGCGACCAGGAACCCGTGCGCCGCGGTCACGATCGCCGTGTCCGTCCGGACCAGCGGGCCCCATGCCGACGCGACCACGACCGCCAGCCCGGTCACGACGAGCAGCAGCGCCACGGCACCGGACAGCAGGCGGCGCACTCAGGTCACCCCCGGCCGCCGCGACCGCCGGGACAGCAGCAGCCACGCGCCCGCCAAGACCGCCACGAACACGGTCGACACCACGACGACACGGACGACCGGACGCGAGATGCCGGCGGCCGTGGCCGTCCCGCCGGATGCGCCGATGACGGCGACGGAGTACGGCCCGGCGAGCTGCTCCACCGTCGGCGTCGCCTCGGTGACCAACGACGTCAGCGCGACCTCGGCGGCGTGCGGATCGGTCGTGACCGCGGAGAGCTGGATCATCGGGGTCTTCGGCACGGCGGCGGCCGCGAGCGCGAGCGAACCGGGCGGGACGCCGGCGGCGTCGGCCGTGGGGGCCACCCATCGCTGCTCGTCGAGGACTGCCACGGCGACCGGCGCCCCGGTCCCCGGGTCCAGCGCCGTCCCGCTCGGGTCCACCTGCGCTCCCGCAGCGGGGTTCGGCAGCAGGATCACCTCGGCGCTCGCGCGGTAGGTCGCGGCGGGCAGCAGGAGCGCGACGAACGCGAGCGCAGCGGCGACCACCGCGGCGCCGGCGCCGATCAGGAGCCGACCGACGGCCGTGTCCGCCCGCACGACGCCGCGGGGACCGGCCGTCCTCACCATGCCGTCGAGTGTGCTGACGGCCGGGTGAGCATCGGGTTATCGGCGGGGCCCACGATGGTAAGGGCCGATCCACCCCGGCTCAGGCGCGATCCGCGAGGGATGCAGACGTGGCGAACGACCTCGTTGAGAACGGGAGCAGGTGCCGCCGAGCGTGCTCGGCCGCGGTGAACCGTCGTCGTGGTGCGGTTCGGAGTCCTCGAGCGCGCTGTCGGCCACCTCGACGAGATCGCCGCCGAGTTCGACCCACGCCTACCCACTCATGCGGAGGCGTCGGCCAACGGTGCGTGAGTCACGGCACGAAGACCCGCGGGCCGAGTCCGCGCAACGCTGCGACGGGCCCGAGACGACTCAGACCGTGGTCAGCTGGTCCTGAATATCGAACTCCAACTCCTGGGCCACGGCCATGTAGACGCTCTGCTCGAGCTGGTTGCCGTTCATCCGCACGGTGCCACGAGGTCCCTCGTAGACCAGACCTTCGGCGGCGGTGATCATCCGGTGGACGTCGAGACTGCCGGCGCGGGTGACCAGTCGAGCCAGGAGCAGCATCGCCTCGTAGCAGGACTCGCCGATGCTGTTGAGCGGCGGCGCGCCCTCGCCGAAGCGCTGGTAGTAGCGGGAGGCGAATTCCAGGCTCTGCGTGGTGTTCAACCCGTCGAAGTAGCCGGCAGCCGCGAACAGGCCGGCGTTTGCAGCGCCGCTCCCCGCAAGGAGCATGTTCTCCTCGACATGTGGACTGAGCCGCTCCACTGTGCCGACAAGGCCCCATTCGGCGAATTGCCGGTTGAACTCGACGCCGTCCTGCCCGACGAGCAGCATGATCACACTGTCGGCGCCACAGACCTCGATCTCCCGTAGAACGCCCGAGAAGTCGGCGGTGCCCAGGGGGACGTAGACCTCGCGCAGCAGCGGCGTCCCTGCGCGTCGCGCTTCTGCCCGCGCTGCCGCGCCGGTCAGCCGAGGCCAGATGTAGTCGTTGCCGACGAGGAGCCAGCGCCGCGCACCGAGCTGACCGGTCATCCATCGCATAGCTGGCACCAGCTGCGATGTCGGCGTCTCGCCGGCCATGAAGACACCGGGGGTGTTCTCTCCGCCCTCGTGCAGCGGTGCATAGACGTAGGGGACGCGGTGCGCGGTCCGGCGCGCAACCTCGCGGCGCACGGCAGAGATGTGCCAACCGGTGACGGCGTCCACTGCGCCCATCGTGATCAGCGCGTCGACCTGGCTGGCCACGATCTTGGGTGGAGCGGCGCCGTCGACCACGGTCAACCGGACCTCTCGCCCCAGAAGACCGGATCGAGCGTTGAGCTCCTCAACGGCGAGTGTGGCGCACGCCTCGCACGACGCTCCATAGATCCCGGCGGAGCCCTGCAGCGGCATGACGAAGGCGAGGTCGACCGTGTCCCGGGCACGACTCACAGCGCCTCCTCGGTGCTCAGACTGCCCCTTGAAGCGTCTCATGTGAAATGCTGTCGTTTGAAAACGTCATGTTTCAGGAGGGGATGCTCAGCATGGAGAACCCTACGGCGCACGCCAGTCTCGCGCTACTACTTGCGCAGGCCGAGAGGTATGCGACCAGCCGACTTGACGAGGTTCTCCGGGCGACCGGGCTGACCGTCGATCAGTATCGCGTCCTACTCCAGCTCATGGATGGACGAGGGCACTCGATGACCGAGGTCGCTGAACAGGCTGTACTCGCACCCGCGACCCTGACACGGGTGGTCGATCGGCTCAGCCAGCTGAACCTCCTGCATCGTCGTCCAGACCCTGTCGATCGACGACGCGCCCTGCTCTTCATGTCGCATCGCGGCGAACCGCTGCTCCGACAGGTCATCAACGAGGAAGAGTCGATCAAGGAGGAACTCGAGGGTCGACTCGGGGTGGTCGACTTCAATCATTTGATCGACACTCTCGGCACCCTGGTCGCCACGCAGACGGCCAGTCCGACCAGCCGGTGAGCAGGACGCGACGCCGGCGGTGACCCCTCGGAGGTTAGTCGTTCCGGGTGAAATCAAACCAGATGAAATGAAATCTGGTCCGGGTTACGCCTAGGGTCCTCGCACGACGTCGGGCTGCCGGCGTCGTGCACGCCGACGTGGAGGAGTGACCCGCCGATGCATGGACCGCACGATGTAGGTGGCCGCGACGGGCTCGGACCGGTGATCGAGGTGTTCAAGGACCCGGATCAGCCGCCGTTCCGGTACGCATTCGAGGGCAGGATGCACGCCCTGACCGCGATGGCGATCGTAGGCGGCGCCTTCAACCTCGACGAGCAGCGTCACGGCATCGAACTGATGCCGTGGGCGCACTACACCGACTCGAACTACTACGAGCACTGGCTCTACTCGGTGGAGATGCTGCTCAATGACAAGGGGATCATCACTCACGAGGAGATCGACGAGCGGGTCCGTACGCAGCCGCCCGGCTCGCTCACCACGAACCCCTCGAAGCCGGCGGAGCTCAGCCCGCTCGCCGAGAAGATGATGGGAGTCCTGTGGGCCGGCTCCCCCCACAACCTTGACACCGACGAGAAGGCGCGCTTCGCACCAGGTGACACCGTTCGGGTTCGCAACATCAACGTCGCATCGCACAACCGGTTGCCCGGCTACCTGAACCGCGCGGTCGGAGTTGTCCACTCGCATCACGGAGCCCACCACGACCCGGCTGCGAGCGCACACCGCCAGACCGACGTACCGAACCACCTCTACACCGTCCGGTTCGACAAGGCCGATCTCTGGGGTTCAGAGATCGCGGAGGGCCAGGGTGAGTTCTACCTCTACGCCGACCTCTTCGAGAGCTACCTCGACGCTGCCTGACCCATCTCACCGAAGCGAGAGAGCACAATCATGACTACCCCGGAGAAGCTCGAGAGCGGCAAGCTGAGCTGGCTGTCGCTCGACGACGTCGAGGCACGCGTCCGCGCCCTCGAATCCCTGCTGGTCGAGCGTGGCCTTGCTGAATCTGCGGCCGTCGACGCGGTCGTGAGCGCGTTCGAGAACGATATGGGCCCCATGAACGGTGCCCAGGTCGTCGCCCGCGCGTGGACCGAGCCCGACTTCAAGGAATGGCTGCTGCGCGACGCCACCGCGGCCATCGGGTCGATGGGCTTCACCGGCCTGCAGAGCGAGCATCTACTGGCTGTCGAGAACACCGATGACGTGCACAATGTGATCGTCTGCACGCTCTGCTCGTGCTACCCGTGGACCCTGCTCGGGATCCCGCCGGCCTGGTTCAAGTACCCGCAGTACCGTGCGCGCGTCGTCAAGGAGCCGCGCGAGGTGCTCAAGGAGTTCGGTGTCGAACTCGCCCCGCACGTGCGCATCGATGTCTGGGACACCAGCGCCGAGCTGCGCTATCTCGTCCTGCCCCAACGTCCGTCCGGTACCGACGGCTGGACCGCCGAACAGCTGGCCGGGATCGTCAGCCGTGACTCGATGGTCGGCGTTGCGATCGTGGACGCGCCGGCGTGACCGCGTCGATCACTGTCCCCGACCTGGAGGGGGCCGCAGCGATCCCGCGCTCCAACGGCGAGCCGACATTCGACGCGCCATGGCAGAGCCGCGCCTTCGGTTTGGTCGTGAGCCTGCACGAGCAGGGGCTGTACCCATGGGATGAGTTCAAGAACTTGCTGATCGACGAGATCGAGCGCAGTGGCGTCACCGACACCTGTGACCCCGCGGTCTACTACCGCCAGTTCACCGGTGCCTTCTTCCGCTTGCTCGAAGCCCGAGGAATTCTTTCGGCTGCAGAGCTCGACGTCCGCACCGACGAAGAGAAGCGGCTGCTCGCTCACGAGGACGAGACCGCCGACGAGCACGGCCACGGCCATGGGCACGGCCACTAGCCCGTCGGACACCCACCACGCCAACTCGGCCGGCGTCGCGACGACGCCGGCCGAGTTCCGTATCCGGCTCAGAGCACCTTTGACGCCCGCTCCCGCAGGTCACGGTGGATCGCACCGTACGCGGCGGCCTCCGGGAGCAGAGACTTGCGCACCTTCGTCACGGTGCTGTAGTTCGCGTCGACGACGTTCGCAATCGGCACGAGACAGATCTGAGTCAGCAGCTGGTAGGCATCGAGGTGATCGAGCCCGTGCAGCTCACTGAGCCAGTGGACCATCTCCACCTGCCCGATCCGCCAGGCGTCCTCGAGCGGACGCGACGAGCCGACGGTCATGATGAACTCGTCATTCTCCATACGCGGCCAGGCAGGTGCGTGGCCTTTGACCAGCTCGACGATCAGCGTGGAGTCCATCGCACCCTCGATTGCAGTCCCGCAACTCTCGCCCTCACCCTGTCGATAGTGGCCGTCGCCGACCGAGAAGAGCGCACCCGGGACGTTGACCGGCAGGTAGACCGTGGCGCCCGCCCGCATCTCGGGCGTGTCCATGTTGCCCCCGAAGTTGTCGGGAGTCAGGGACGTCCGGACCTCGCGCAGCGGCGGAGCCACTCCGACGGTCCCCAGCATCGGCTCCAGCGGCAGCTCGACAGAGAACGGCTCACGACCAGCCACAGGGCGCTGCGCCTCGAAGAGCGCGATGTTGCGCGCGCGGTCGATCTGATAGATCCAGGTGAGCTCGGGCAGCGGCTCCTGAAGCATCCGTGTGCGGTCGGTGCTGGTCAGACCACCGAAGAACGGGATCGTCGTTGACGCCGCCCAATCACGCGCCGGCGTCAGGTCGACGATGTGCAGCACCAGCGTGTCGCCCGGTTCCGCACCTTCGACGTAGAACGGTCCGGTCTGCGGGTTCAGGTAGCGGGTGTCAAGCAGTTCGGTCGGTCGGTCGGTCGTACGCTGGAGAACTCCGCCGAACGCGTCCTCGCTCCACAGCCGCAAGACGTCTCCGGGATGGACCTTCCGAACGGGTGCCACTCCGCCGAATGTGAAGACGTAGTCGGACTCCGTCGGGCGAAACTCTATGTCGGCCACTGAAACTCCTCCTCATCGATTTCATCTGAAATGATATCTTGAGATAGCCTCTCGCGGAAGGTAGAGTTCTACCAGCTCATCTGCCCAGAGGGCCCGGCGCGCAGATATTTCCATCTGCAAGTTGCCTTGCTTGAAGCAAATCTGAGAGGAGACGGACGTGACCGAGAAGACCGCACTCACAGTGTCGGTGGGAGTGTGGGGGGCGATCTCCACGTGGCTGACCGCCACGATCCTGCCCCTGCCGGTATGGGTCGTCTTCATCGCATGGGCCTGCGCATTCCTGGTCGGCAGCGGCATTCGCGGCGCGGCACTGTCCGCTCTGGCCAACCTCGTCGGCATCGCAGTCGCGACCGTAACCCTGTTGCTGATCACCGCGGCAGGCGGCAGCACGCTGATCCTTGGGATCGGAGTCGGACTGGGAAGCGCACTGATGATCGGCCTGTCGCGACTTCCGGTCCTCGCTGCGGCCCCGGCGATCGTCATCGGGTTCGCCATCACCGTCGCCACCATGGTTGCGACCGATGTTCCGGTCACGCGCGTGGGCGTGGACCATCCCGCTCTTGTCGCCGCGGGCGCAGTCCTGACAGGCGCCGTGTTCGCAGTGCTGTCAGGTCGCACGGCAGCGTTGCTCACAACGCGGCGTCGCGAGCCGGACGCGGTCGGAGAGGCGACCGCCTGACGGTTCTCCCCTGGCGAGCCGTGTCAGTACTGCAACGGCAGTGAGGCGTGTCGTGAGGGCTGACGGCCGTTCGGCTGCAGGTAGCGGTCGACGGGACCGGGCATCGACGGCCGCAGCGCCGTCCCGACGCGACGGTAGGCGGCGCTCGGTTACGAACCGTCCAAGGAGAGTCGAGCGGACGGTAACCGCCGTCCGGCCGGGGTCAGGTACCGCTACTCGCGTCCCGGGCGTCGTGGGACACGAAGGTTGGGGCGGCGGCTGGGGCCTGGTCCGGTCAGACGGGTGTGGCACCGGGGCGTTGACCTCCCGCAGGACGGCACGCAGCACCATCGCCGCCGAGGTGAGGCACCCCACATGCAGCCCGCGGGCGGCACAGGCATGCGCTGCATCGACGGCGGCCACGGGGTCGCCGATGAGGACGGGCACGATGGCCGAGCGCGAGGGCACCGGCAGCGCGGACCACCGCGTGCTCGCCCCGCGCCGGATCGTCGACCACCACTCACCCCGTGCTGCCGAGGGCCTTCGACAGTGTCGCCGTGACCACGACGTGGTCGAGACACCGGTCAGCGCGCAGGCCGCGCAGAGTCCGGGCCCCCGATCCCGCCCACTCCGAGGCCGTGCGCCTCGTCCACCCGAGGACGGCGGCGTGGGCCCAGCAGGCTGAGGGGGCGTCGATCACGGCGACGCCGACTCCCAGCTCAACGCGAACCTGCGCGACGCCCTGCGCAACCGCGACATCATCGGGCAGGCCACGACGGCACTCCGGTGATCCGCGCCCACGTCCGGGATCGAAATGGTGCGGAATCCCAGGTGTGCTCCTGCTCACACCGGGTAGATGCGGCGCACCCCGGCGCCGCCGACGACGCGACCGGGCGACGACGAGGAACGAACCTTGAACATCACCAGTACGACACTCGGCCCGTTCGTCGCGTGGCTGGTCACCCGGGAACGGGACGAGCAGACCCGGCGACGCCACCGGATGGTCGTCGAGAACTACCTGATGTGGTGCTACGCGGAGCGCGCGCCACGCCACGAACGCCGAGCCCGCTACCTCGCCAAGAACCCGAACGGCATCTCCGGCGACCACGCCGTCCAGGCACTGGACAGGTTCGACGAGTTCCGCAGGATCCAGGCGCTCACCGAGGTCGCCGACCGCTGAGCGCAGCCGCAGGTTCCGCGTCCGGCGCCGCCTCGTGCACGACGACGTCGCTCAGGGGTGCTCCGGCGGATGACCACCCGCTGGGCGCCCGGCGCTGCCCCGTCGGTCGCCCGGGAGCGGTTCGACGAGGTAGTGACTGGCGCGCAACGCGTCCGACACCATCACCGACGGCACCCCGTCCGAATGCAGGGCGAGGGTGTCGAACACCGCGGCGACGCAGAACAGCATGTAGGCCTCGCGGTGGTTGTCGGCGAACTGCCGCGCGGCGCCCAGCGAGCGCAACGCCTTCGCGCCGGCCTCGATCCGCTCCCGGATCTCACGTCGTTCCCGGGCCCGTTTCTCCTCATGCGCACGCACCCGCCCATGCTCCGGCCATGACCCGTGATCGAACAAGTGTTCGACAGGGTGACGTCGCGCGCCCGGCGTGAACACCCGAGCGCCGGAGCTCAGCCGGTGATGCCGTATTGGCGGATCTTGCGGTAGAGGGTCGACCGGGCGAGGCCGAGTGCGGTGGCCGCGGCGACGCGGTTGCCACCGACGTCGCGGAGAGCGTGCACGATCGCGTCGCGCTCGGCCTCGTCGACGACGCGCAGCGCGCTGCGCGGCATGCTCTGGCACGACTCGGGCAGGTCGGCCACCTCGACGGTCCCGACGGGCCGCCGGCCCAGCGCCGCGACAAGGGTCTCGCGCAGCTCGGCGACGTTGCCCGGCCAGCCGTGCCGGGCCAGCGTGCGCATCGCCTCCGGTGCGAGGGCGATCTCCCGGTGCGGGGCGAGCTCGTCGAGGATCGTCGCGACGAGGCCCGGTAGGTCGACGGCGCGCGCCCGCAGCGGCGGCACCGTCACCGAGCTGCGAAAACGGGCCAGCAGCCCGTCGTGGGCGGGTGGGGTCGTCGCGGTTGCGGCGAGCCGGCCACCCGAGGCGAGGACGGCGGCGACCACCTCGTCGAGCATCCCGAGAGCGTCGGCGGACACCCGGTCGACGTCGCGGAGCACGAGCAGCGACGCCCCGGGCTCGACCCCGGACGGCCGGGCCGCGACGTCGGCCGCGTCCTGGACCACGACATCCGAGCCGCCGAGGTGCCGGTCGAGGTCGGTGAGCAACCGCGTCCGCCCACTCCCCTGTTCGCCGACGACGAGCAGCGCCCGCCGCGCCTGCAACGCCTCGGCCGCGGCCCGCCAGGCGGCCCGCCACGCCGCACACCGGCCCTCGCCCAGTGGCTCCGGCGCGGCACGGCGCGGCGCCGGCAGCCGTGGCACGACGGCCGGGCCCGCCTCCCGCACGACGGCGACCGTCCCGACCAGCCCCGCGAGGTCGGACCCCACCTCGACGGCGGTGGCCCGCAGCCGGACCTGAACCCCGGTCGGGAGTGGGACCCGTTCGTCCAGCACCACCCCGCGTCGCGACACGAACCGCATGTGGTCCTGCAGCGCCTGCAGGTCACGAGGGTCGAGCAGCGTCTGCATCGCGGCGTTGGCGACGACCGCCCGCGTCCCGACGGCGAGCACCGCGCGCCGGGACCGGGCGTCGAGGCGGCAGTAGGCGTCGAACAGGACGCGCTGGGCCTCGTCGCGGTCGTGGAGCAGGTTGTCCTCGATACGGGCCGCGGCCGTCCGCACGAGCGAGTGCAGGACGGGCGAGGAGTACCGGGTCTCGCAGCTGATGTCGAGGACGCCCTCGATGCGGCCGGTCAGCGGGTCGCGGACCGGGGCTCCGGCGCACGCGTAGGCCTGGAGCCGCTCGACGAAGTGCTGCGCGCCGACGACGTGCACCGACTCCCCCGACTCCAGGACCGTGCCGACGCCGTTCGTCCCGACCCGGCCCTCGGCGTAGTCGAAGCCGGCGGCGAAGTAGTGGTCGTCGGCGACCCGCCCGATCCAGGGGGTCGTGTCGCGGCGGACGAGCAGCCGGGCGCGGTCGTCGGTGAGCGCGACGCAGACGGGGATGTCGGCGATCTGGTCGGCGAGCTGCTCGATGACGGGGCGCGCGCAGTGGACGAGGCGGGAGCCGAAGTCGAGGGCGGGGTCGTAGTCGCTGACCAGCTCGCCGGGGTCGACCCCGCTCTCGACGCTGCGCCGCCACGAGGCGACGACGTTCTCGGGCACCCCCCGCACCGGAGCCTGTGAACTGGCGACGAGCCCCGCCCGCGCGGACGTGAGCAACCTGCGGTCGGCCACGGCATCCCCCATGCAGCACCCCCGTGTGCTCCTCCACATCATGCGCCGACCGTCAAGGCCGCGAGGTGTCCGACTTTCGGACACGCACAGGGTGTCGGCCACGACCTACCGTCGGCACCGGAGTTCGGGCCCCGTGTCAGTGACGACCGGAAGGACACCGCGATGACCACCACCGCGCCCAGCGGGCAGACCGACACCGCCGATGAGGCTCGGGACGCGGGTCGTGTCGACGTCCTGATCATCGGGGCGGGCATCTCCGGGATCGGTGCCGCGCACCGGATGCGGACCGAGTTCCCCGACCGCAGCTTCGTCGTGCTGGAGGCGAAGGACGACCGCGGCGGGACCTGGTGGACCCACCGCTTCCCGGGGGCTCGCTCGGACAACGACCTGTTCACCTACGGCTATCGGCACAAGCCCTGGCGCGGTCCGTCGATCGCCGCGAGCGGCGCGATCCTCGACTACCTCGACGAGATCATCGACGAGGACGACCTGGACTCGGCCATCCGCTACCGGCACCGGGTCACCGGGCTCGACTGGTCGTCCGACGACGGTGCGTGGACCGTCCACGTCACGCGCGACGACACCGGGGAACGCCTGCGCTACAGAGCCGGCTTCCTGCGGATGTGCCAGGGCTACTACGACCACGACGCCCCCTACCGCCCGGAGTGGCCGGGCATCGACCGCTTCGAGGGCGTCCTCGTCCATCCCCAGCGCTGGCCCGACGACCTCGACCACAGCGGCAAGAAGGTCGTCGTCATCGGATCGGGGTCGACGGCCGCGACGGTCGTCCCGGCGATCGCCGACACGGCCGAGCACGTGACGATGCTGCAGCGTTCGCCGACGTACTACTTCCCGCCGCCGACGACGCACGAGCTCGCCGTCCAGCTCACCGCGCTGAAGATCCCCGACGAGTGGACACACGAGATCATGCGCCGCCAGTACACCGCGCAGATCGACGAGCTGGCCCGGCTCGCTCACGAGGCCCCGGACGCCTTGCACGCCTTCCTGATGAGCGAGACGGTTCCACTGCTGCCGGAGGGCACCGACGTCGAGAAGCACTTCACGCCGCGCTACCGGCCGTGGCAACAGCGGATCGCGTTCGTGCCCGACGGTGACCTGTTCGCGGCGATGCGCGCCGGGAAGGCCTCGGTCGTCACCGACACGATCGAGGAGTTCACCGAGAAGGGCGTCCGGCTGAGCTCGGGCGAGGTGCTCGAGGCCGACATCGTCGTCACCGCGACCGGGTTCGATCTGGCCGTGTTCGGCGACATCCCGTTCCGCGTCGACGGCGAGCCCGTCGACTTCACCGACCGCGTCACCTGGCGTGGGCTGATGATCACCGGCGTGCCGAACATGGTCTACACGTTCGGCTACTTCCGGCACAGCTGGACGCTGCGGGTGGACCTCGTCGACGACTTCGTCGGCCGGCTCTTCGCGCACATGCGCGAGCGGGGCGCGACGACCGTCGTGCCCGCACTGCGCCCGCAGGACGCCGACATGCCGCTGCTGCCGTGGGTCGACGAGGAGAACTTCAACGCGGGCTACGTGATGCGCGGACGCGACCGCATGTTCCGCCGCGGCGACCGTGAGCCCTGGACTCACATGCAGGAGTACGCCCAGGAGCGTGAGTCCATGCCCGCCGCCGACCTCGACGACGGCCTCGAGTACCACTGACCCCGCTCGCCGAAGACAGGAGAACCTCGTGCCGACGACGGCCGTCCGTACCGGATGCACCCTCAACTACGAGATCAGCGGTTCGGGTGACCCGTTGCTGCTGATCATGGGCACCTCGGGGAACATCGACCTGTGGGGCGAGCTGGTCCCGCGGCTGTCCGAGCGCCACCGGGTCGTCGCGTTCGACAACCGCGGCCTCGGTGGCAGCGACCGCGGCGAGGGCCCGATCAGCGTCGCGTCGATGGCCGAGGACACGGCCGCGCTGTTGGAGGCGCTCGACCTCCCCCGCGTCCACACCCTGGGCTGGTCGCTGGGGTCGGCGGTCGTGCAGGAGCTGGCGCTGGCCCACCCGGACCGCGTCGCCTCCGCCGGGCTGTTCGCCACCTGGGGCCGCGTCGACGGCTTCCAGCGTTCGGTGCTCAGCGCGCTGCGCTACCCGTACGTGCACCGCGACCTCGAGACGGCACTCGCCGTGGCGGGCCTCGCGTTCTCGCCGCAGATCCTCGACGACCCGAACCTGCCGGCGATGGTCGAGCAGCTGCTGCCTGCGTTCCCGCAGAACGACGCGCAGATGCAGGTCACCGTCGAGCAGTGGGACGCCGACCTGCTGCACGACACCCTCGACCGGCTCGGCGGCATCACCGCGCCGGCGCTCGTCCTGGTGGGCGAGCAGGACCTGCTGACGCCGCCGTCGCAGGCGAAGGCCGTCGCCGACGCGATCCCGGGCGCGAAGTACGAGCTGGTCACGGGCCCGGGCTCGAGCCACTGCATGCACCTGGAACGGCCGGCCGACGTGGTGGAGCGCGTCGACACGTTCATCGCGGGCCTGCCGGCGATCTAGCCGACCGGACCGCGGCTCCGCCCACGCGGGCCCGATGCAGGGCCTCGTGCGCCGGCGGCAGCGCTCTCTTGCGTACCCGACGCGGCCAACGCGACGCGTGTCGCAACAGCCGTTCCGCTCAGGTCGTGGCGCCCGGCTCCACGGTGACCCAGTCCGGCGCCTTGCCGACTCGCCCGTCGCCGGACGAGCGGCGTCGCAACCGACGACCGACCCACGGCAGGACGTGCTCGCGGTAGTACCGGACACCGTTCGGCACGTCGGTCGTGGCGTCCGTCTGCAGCGCCGCGGCCGCGGCCTCCCCGAGCGGCGAGACCCCCAGCGCGGCCAGGACGAGCGACGCGACGCGCCGGTGCCCGGTGGTGTTCAGGTGCAGCCGGTCCGCCGACCAGTTCTCCTGCGCACGCAGCCGGCGATCGCTGAAGCAGTCGACGAACGTGACGTCGTTGCGCGCGGCCAGCTCGGCCACGCCCGCGGTGAGTGCACTCCCGCGCCTGCGCACGACGGACCCCAACGGGATGTGGTCGGACGGGTCCGCCCCACTGAGCAGGACCAGCCGGGCCCCCGCTGTCCGGCACGCCCGGATCGCGTGCGCGGTGAGGTCCAGCAACGACGCGACGTCGGTCCGCGGGCGCAACATGTCGTTGCCACCGCCGTTGAACGTCACCAACGTCGGCGCCGGCGACAGCGCGAGCGCCGCGGGCACCTGCTCGTGCACCACCGGTGCCAGCAGCCGGCCCCGCACGGCCAGGTTGGCGTACAGCACCGGCTCGCCACGTGCCGCGGCCAGCCCTGCCGCGACCCGGTCCGCCCAGCCCACCAGCGCTCCGGACGCGTCCGCGTCACCGACTCCCTCGGTGAAGCTGTCGCCGACCGCCACGTAGTGCACCGCTGGTCCCTCCACTCCCTACAGCCGTCGCCCGATCCTGCCAAAGGGACGGCTCGGCTCGCGTCGGTCGGCCTGCCGGCTCCCCCGGTGAGGCCGCGTTCGCCGGGGCCTGACCGCGACCCTCGCCCGCCGCCCCGATCCCCGCTAAGGTGAGCGGCCCCGTCGTCGCAGGTGGGGGTGGCTGATGAGCCGAGCAACCGAGGACGCGCCGGCCGAGGACGCTCCCGCGGATCCGGCGGCGAGCCCGCTGCCCGAGGAACTGCGCCGGCTCTACGCCCGCCACGCCGCGGCTGCCGTCGTCGGCTTCGACGATCCCGCCGGCTCGCTCGACGCCGCCGCTCGCGCGCACCTCCGGCTGGCCGGCCGCCGCACCCCGGGAAGCTCGGTCGTCGACATCGACGGGGACACCGACGACGCTGCGAGCGTCTCGACCGTCGTCGACCTGGTCACCGACGAGACCGCTGCGCTGGTGCCGTCGGTGCTCGCCGGGATCGGTCGGGTCGGCCGGCAGGTGCACCACGTCGTGCACGCGATGGTGGTGGTGCGCCGTGACCCCGACGGGCGACTGCGCGACGTCGACGCCGCCGCCGACCCGGCCGACCCACCGGCCGGCGCCCTCGTCGAGGCGTGGATGCGGCTCGAGCTCGACCCGGCGGCATCCGACGAGGGCGAGGACCTCGGAACCGAGCTCGACGAGGTGCTCGCGGCGGTGCACGACGTCGCCGCCGACGCCACCCGACTCACCGGCACGGTGTCCGCGTTGGCCGCCGAGCTCTCCGGGTCGCGCGCCACGCCCGAGCGCGACGACGCGGCACGGCTGCTGCGCTGGCTCGCCGACGGTCACTTCGACTTCCTCGGCTATCGCTGCTACGAGGCCGTCGACGCGACGCTGCGGGCCGTGCCCGGGTCGGGGCTGGGGGTGTTGCGCCACGACGGGACTCCCGACAGCCTCCCGGACGTGATCGGCGAGCGGCCGCTGGTCGTGGTCACCCGCGCCGACGCTCCGAGCCGGGTGCTGCGCCCCGAGCACCCCTACGACGTCGTGATCGGGATCGTCGACGACCGCGGCCGCACCGTCGGGGGGCACCGGTTCCTCGGGCTGTTCACGACCGCCGCCCTGCACGAACACGTCCTGGACATCCCGGTCGTCGAGCGGCGGGTGCGCGCTGCGATCCATCGGGCCGAGGTGCCGGTCGAGTCCTGGAGCGGCCAGCAGCTGCTCGACGTGCTGTCGCGCTGCCCGCGTGAGGAGCTGTTCTGGACGAGCGAGCAGACCCTGCACGAGACGGCCGTCGGCGTGCTGAGCCTGGCCCACGACCGGCGGCTGCTGCTGACGGTGCACGCGGAGCCCTACGGGCGCTTCCTGTCCTGCCTGGTGCACCTCCCCCATGACCGCTACTCGCCGCAGGCGCGCTCGGCGATGGGGCGGGTGCTGCTGCGCGAGCTCGACGGCTGGCGGGTCGACCACATCGTCACCGTCGGGGAGACGGGGCCGGTGCAGGTCCACTTCACCGTCCACGTCGGCGCGGCCGCGCCACCACCGGACCCGGAACGACTGCGCGCCCGGCTCGCCGCGGCGATCCTGACCTGGGACGACTGGGTCATCGACGCGGCCGGGAGGGACGCCGAGCAGATCGCGGAGTACCTGCCGGGGCTGCCTCAGGGCTACCGCGACGACGTCGACCCGGTGCGCGCGGTCGCGGACCTGCGTCGCGTGCGCGACCTGGGCGCCGACCCGCACCTGGAGCTGGCGGGCGAGCCCGACGACCTGCACTTCCGGCTCGTCGCGGCCGGTGCCCCGGTGTCGCTGTCGGCGGTGCTGCCGGTCCTGCAGAGTCTCGGCGTCGACGTCCTCGACGAACGCTCCTACGAGATCGTCCGGCCCGACGGGGTCGACTGCCGGCTCTACGACTTCGGGCTCACGGTCGACGCCGCGACCCGGCTCGTCCTGTCGGGCCGCGGCGGACAGGCGGCCCGCGACCGGTTCTGTGCGGCGTTCCGCGCGGCCTGGTCGGGGGCTGCGGAGACCGACCGTTTCAACGCCCTGGTGCTGCACGCCGGTCTCGGGTGGCGCGAGGTCGCGGTGCTGCGCGCCTACGCGCGCTACTCGTCCCAGCTCGGCGGGCCGTTCGGGCGGCGGTACGTCGCCGACATCCTGCTCGCGCACCCGGACGCGGCACGGGCGCTGGTCGCGCTGTTCCGGGCCCGGTTCGATCCGGCGCCGCCGGCCGACGTCCGGGAGCAGCGCTGTGCCGAGGCGCTCGTCACCGCCAGGGCCCTGATCGACGAGGTCACCAGCCTCGACGCCGACCGGATCCTGCGCGGGCACCTGTCGATGGTCGTGGCGACCGTGCGGACGAACTGGTTCCGGGACCGGCCGTACTTCTCGTTCAAGATCGATCCGGGAGCGGTGCCGGACATGCCGTCGCCGCGACCGCGGTTCGAGATCTTCGTGTACTCGCCACGGGTGGAGGGGGTGCACCTGCGGTTCGGGCCCGTCGCCCGGGGCGGGTTGCGCTGGTCCGACCGTCCACAGGACTACCGGACCGAGATCCTGGGCCTGGTCAAGGCACAGATGGTCAAGAACGCGGTGATCGTGCCGGTGGGGGCCAAGGGCGGGTTCGTGGTGGCCGCGCCGGCGCCGGACCCGGCAGAGGTCGAGGCCTGCTATCGAATCTTCATCGCGGCGCTGCTGGACGTGACCGACAACCGGGTGAACGGGGCGACGGTGGCGCCGCCGGACGTGGTGCGTCACGACGCGGACGACTCCTACCTGGTGGTGGCCGCGGACAAGGGCACGGCCCGGTTCTCCGACGTGGCCAACGAGGTGGCCGCGCGCTACGGGTTCTGGCTCGGCGACGCGTTCGCCTCCGGCGGCTCGGTGGGCTACGACCACAAGGCCATGGGCATCACCGCGCGCGGCGCGTGGGAGTCGGTCAGACGCCACTTCCGCGAGCTGGGGGTGGACACGCAGTCGCAGGACTTCACCGCGGTCGGGATCGGGGACATGTCCGGGGACGTGTTCGGCAACGGGATGCTGTTGTCCCCGCACATCCGGTTGGTGGCGGCGTTCGACCATCGGCACGTGTTCGTGGACCCGGATCCCGATCCGGCGGCGGGGTGGGCGGAGCGGGCCCGGTTGTTCGCATTGCCGCGCTCGTCGTGGGACGACTACGACCGGTCGGCGATCAGCCCGGGCGGCGGGGTGTGGTCACGCACCGCCAAGTCGGTCCCTGTCGGCCCGCAGCTGCGCACGGCCCTCGGCCTGGCCCCGGACGTCGAGCAGCTGAGCCCGCCGGAGCTCGTCAGGGCGATCCTGCTGGCGCCGGTGGACCTGTTGTGGAACGGCGGGATCGGCACCTACGTCAAGGCCGCGACCGAGAGCCACGGCGAGGCCGGGGACAAGGCGAACGACTCGGTCCGGGTCGACGGTCGGGCGCTGCGGGTGCGGGTGGTCGGCGAGGGCGGCAACCTGGGGCTGACCCAGCGGGGCCGGATCGAGTTCGCACGCGCGGGCGGGCGGATCAACACCGACGCGATCGACAACTCGGCCGGGGTGGACTGCTCCGACCACGAGGTCAACATCAAGATCCTGCTGGACCGGCTGGTGACGGCCGGAGAGCTCGACCGGACGGGGCGCGACGCCCTGCTGGCGGAGATGACCGACGAGGTCGCCGAGCTGGTGCTGGCCGACAACATCGACCAGAACGCCGCCCTCGGCGTCGCCCGGACCCGGGCCGTCGAGACCCTCCCGGTGCACGCCCGGATGATCGACGGCCTCGCCGCCCGCACCGGGCTCGACCGTGACCTCGAGGTACTCCCCCACCCCGCGGAGATCGACGAGCTGGTCGCTGTCGGCCACGGGCTCGCGTCGCCCGAGCTCGCGGTGCTGCTCGCGCACACGAAGCTCGACATCAAGGCGGCCGTCCTGCGGACCGACCTGCCCGAGCGGCCCGAGTTCGCCGACCGGCTGCCCGGCTACTTCCCCCGCGCGCTGCGCGAACGCTTCCCCGCCGCCGTCGCCGCCCATCCGCTGCGTCGAGAGATCGTCACGACGATGCTGGTCAACGAAGTGGTCGACCGGGCCGGGATCACGTTCGTCCACCGGCTGGGCGAGGACACCGGCGTGGGCGCCGACGACGCCGTGCGCGCGTTCCGCGTCGCGGTCACCGTGTTCGACCTGCCGGCGCTGTGGGCGCGGGTCGCCGCGCTCCCGGGGACGGTGCCGACCGCCGCGGCGGACGCGATCGCGGTCGCGACGCGGCGGCTCGTCGACGTCGCCGCACGCTGGCTGCTCGCCTACCGGCCGCGCCCGCTCGACGTCCCGGCCGAGATCGAGCGGTTCGCCGGCCCGGTCCACCGCCTGCTGCCGGACCTGGGGTCGCTGCTGCGGGGTACCGAGTCCACCGCGATGGCGCACCGCGCCGCCGCCCTCGCCGGCCAGGGCGTCCCGGCCGCGCTGGCCGACCGGGTGGCGGCGCTGGCCGCGGCGCACGGCCTGCTCGACGTCGTCGAGGTCGCCGCACCCGCCCAGCAGCTGCCGATCGAGCAGATCGCAGGGCTCTACTTCACGCTCTCGGAACGGTCAGCGGCGCGCGTCCCGGCCGACTGACCCGGCGCCGGGCACGTCGGGTTCCTCGGCGGGCGTGCCAGGTCCGGGGTCGGAGGTCCCGGCGCCGCCCCGGTGGATCAGCGCCCGAGCGTCGGCTCCCGAGGTTCCGGGGCCGAGCTCGAGCAGCCACCAGGTGGCCCCGGCCGCGGCGTAGGGCGACGGATCGACGTCCGGCTCGAGGGCGACGGCGATGTCGTGACCGTGCGGCAGGGCCTCGGCGATCTCCGCCACCTGGTCGGGGTCGGTGAGGTTCACCGGCACGAAGCCCTGGAACCGCGCGGCGCGGCGCAGCGGGGCGGTCCTGCCGGGGAAGCCCGCGACCCACACGGGCACCGGGTCCTGGACCGGACGGGGCAGGAACCGGACCCGGTCGACACCAGGGGCACGGACGGGCTCCCCCGACCACGCTCCCGTGAGTACGTCGAGAGCCGCGTCGAGAAGGACCGCCCGGGCCCGCGGGTCGGTCTCCTCCCCGAGGCGGGACCACTCCTCGCCGAACACGTCGTCCCCGAGCCCGACGCCGAGGGAGCCGACGTCATCGCCTGGCGGCCGTGGCCGAGGCGGCCTAGATGTTCCTTGACGGTTATATAACTGATCGGTACTGTCCAGTTCACGAGCCGAACGAGCACGTCGGCGGACACAGGGACGGAGGCCTCGGTTGAGCACTGCAACCCTCGGCAGCGCACGGTTCGACGCGATCTTCGCCGCACTCGCGGACCCGACCCGACGGGCGATCGTCGAGCGACTGGCGGCAGGCGACGCCACCGTCACCGAGCTCGCCGCGCCGTTCGACATGACGCAACCGGCCGTCTCCAAGCACATCAAGGTCCTCGAGGCCAGCGGCCTGATCACCCGCAGCCGGCGCGCCCAGTTCAGACCCTGCCACCTCGAGGTCGGCGCACTCGAGTCGACCATCGGCTGGATGACCGAACAACGCAGGGTCTGGAACGACCGTTTCGACCGACTCGACGAGCATCTCGCCGCGCTCAGGGCGACCGAGGCCGAGCAGCACGACCGCACCGATGACTGAACCGGCGCCCACCCGGCGCGAGCTCCACATCGAACGCGTCTTCGACGCGCCCCGCGACCTGCTCTTCCAGTGCCTCACCGACCCCGCCCACCTCGCCCACTTCTGGGGACCGACGGGCACCAGCACCCCACTCGAGACCATCACCGTCGACCCTCGCCCCGGCGGCGTCCTCGAGACGGTGATGGTCAACGCCACCGACGGCACCGGCTACCGGTCCCGCGCGGTCTTCGACGTGGTCGACGCCCCGGAGACACTGGCCTGGACCGAGATCGAGAGCGGCATGCACATCACCATTCGTCTCACCGCCCTCGACGAGCACCGCACCCACGTGCACGTCCACCAGCTCGACGTGCCCGAGGCCGGCATGACGGCCCGGGCCCGGGCTGGCTTCCTCACCGCGCTCGACCGGTTCGACGACTACCTCGCGCACCTCCGATCGACGAAGGACGACCACGATGCCCCAGACCGATGACGGAATCGACACCGACGTCCAGGCGCTCACGGCCTCGACCTACCTCGCGCTGGCCGAGCTCCTCGACCAGCAGACCGACACGGCCTGGAACACGGACTCGCTGTGCGAGGGCTGGCGGGTGCGGGAGGTCGTCGCACACATCACGATGCCCTCCCGCTACACGCCCGACGAGTTCGTCGCCGAGCTGCAGGCACACGGGTTCGACTTCGGCCGCCTGTCCGACGGTCTCGCGGCGCGCGACGCCGACCTCCCGGCAGCCACGCTCGTCGCCGATCTGCGGTCCGGCATACTGCACCGCTGGGTACCGCCCCGAGGCGGGAGCCATGGAGCCCTGAACCACGCCGTCATCCACACACTCGACGCGGCGGTCCCCCTCGGCCACCCCGCAACCGTCACGGACCACGCGCTCGCCACCGTGCTGGACGACCTCACCGCCGGGGGCGTGCACTCCCACTTCGGGACCACCGTCGACGGCCGCCGACTCGAGGCGACCGACCTCGACTGGTCCTGGGGCTCCGGCGACCCCCTCCGCGGTCCCGCCCACCAGCTCGCCCTGGCCCTCTGCGGCCGCCGGACCGGCGATCTCGCGGGCACTCCGATCAGCAGCTGACCCCCGGCGCAGCACGGCCGGCACCTCACGGCTGCAGATCGATGCGCCCGCTCCATCGCCACGACGACCCGGTACCTGCCGGGTGCGCTGCACCGACCGAAGGGTGTCAGCCGGCCCAGGTCACGTCGACGCCAGTCACGTCGACGCCAGTCACGTCGACGCCAGTCACGTCGACGCCAGTCACGTCGACGCCAGTCACGTCGACGCAGGAGCGCCCCGGGACCGAACGGTCCCGGGGCGCTCGTCGACGACGTGGGGTCGTCAGCTGTAGACGTGGTGGCTGGAGTAGCTCGACGAGGACGAGTGCTCGCTGTAGGAGGACTCGTGGCAGCCCTTGTCGTAGGACTCGTGGCAGTGCGACTCGCTGTACGACGACTTCTCGCAGTAGTCGTCCTCGTAGCGGCCGTTGTCCCAGCAGTGGGTGTACTTGTCGTCCCAGTCGTTGCGGTGGTGGGACGACCAGTCGTCGTCGCAGTGCTTGTAGTCGTCGTGGTGCTTGCTGGTGCTGCAGTGGGACTTGAACATCGCGGGCCTCGTCTCGGTGGGGGTCGCTGTGGGGTGCGTCCCTGATGAGGAGAACTCTGCCGCTCGGACGCTCGCCGGACGATCGAGTGCACCCCCGTTCCCGAGGGGGCAGACCCCCGTTCCGGAGGCGCGACGACGTCTGTCGCGCAGCATGCTGCCCGAAGTGACCGCGTCGCCGGCCTCGACATCATCACCCGGCCGAGTTCGGTGAGGCCATGGCGCAGCCGCTCGGCATCGGCACGACCTTCTCCGAGGGCGTGGTCGGGTTCGGGCGGGGCGACGAGCTGTTCCTCCACACCGACGGGCTCGTCGAGAGCCGGACCCGCGACGTCACCCTCGGCCTTGAACGGCTCCACGACGCGGTCCGGTCGCTCCGGCGCCCCGTCACCACGGCGGGTGCGACGTGCTCATCACCCGGCTCACCGACGGCGTCCACGACGACGACGTCGCCCTGATCCACGTCCGCCACACCGACGGTGACGCGCCGCGACCGGCCCGGATCCCGCCGAGCTGCGCATCGAGCTGTGGGCGACCCCGGCCGATCTCGTGCCGCGGACGCCTGCTGATGCGACGCCTCTCCGACCGCCTGCACACCGAACGCGGCCGGCGCGGCACGACGGTCACCATCACCTGGCTGCTCGCGCCGTGAGGTCTGCCGCCGCGGGGGTCGACGCCCCACGCGCTACCGCTTCTTCATGAAGCGCTGTCCGAGGTTCTTGATCCTGCGACGGTTCTCCGGTTTCGAGGCCTGTTCCTTGACCTCGTGAGTGACCTTCTTCCCCTCGGGGCTCTTGACGAAGTTCTTGGCTCGCTCGAACAGAGATGCCACCGACCCGCTCCCTTCGCGAAACGGCGAGGCCCGACCACTGGCGAGGCACCGATCGTCGCTGCCGGTCCTGGGTAGCGCACACCTCGGACTCCGCCCACACCCGAGGAGGATGAGAAGGCCGCCCCGCGGCGGGCGTCAGCTCATTCGGCGCGCATGAGGAGGCGCTCGCGCGCAAGCCGTTCGAGCAGCTCGGGAACCGCCCCCGTCGGCACACCTGCCAGGTCCGAACGGCTGGCACGGACGACTTGGACGACCTCGGGCCGCGGCATGGCGGGGAACTCGAGGGTCAGCCGACGGACTGCACCCGGGATCGCGTCGGCGGTAGAATCGTGGAAACGACTGCCCATCGTGCTCCTTCACCTGTGACTGCGGGGACCGGACGATGCTGTGGCGAGCCCGATGACCCGGCCAGGGACGAAAGTCCTGATCCTCGCGTCGCGGCGGACACCCGGTCTCCGGCGGCGCGGTCCACGCCACGGTCGCCCGAACGGGGTGAGGTCGCTGGGCCCGTGCGCGTGGGACCTTCGGTCACCTCGTCCCGGACCCTCGGCACGGATCGGCCCTCGGCGGGGACTTCGCACGACGGGTCTGCGAAGGGGCGACACCACGCTCGACTGGGAGGGTCGATGGTCACCTCGGTGTTCCTGCTCGACGACCACGAGATCGTCCGACGCGGCATCGCCCAGCTCCTCGACACCGAGGACGACATCGAGATCGTCGGGGAGGCCGCCACCGCGGCGCAGGCGCTGGCACGCATCCCGGCGGTACGGCCCGACGTCGCGATCCTCGACGTCCGGCTGCCCGACGGCGAGGGCGTCTCGGTGTGCCGCGAGGTGCGGTCGTCGGTGACGCCTCCCCCGGCCTGCCTGATGCTGACGTCGT
>MEGH01000020.1 GCA_001725415.1 Pseudonocardia sp. SCN 73-27 | reverse complement strand
TCGAGCGCTCCTGGCGATGGTCCGGTGGGGACCTGGGGTGCGTCCGAATCCTGGATCAACGATCCGTCCCGGACGCAAGGAGGGTGGACCAGTGAGCGCGATGAACGCGCTGCGGTCGCTGATGCTCACCACGGCCCGGGTCCGCCGCGACGGCAGCGACCGCGCGGTCCCGGCCGACGAGGTCGTCGTCGGCGACGTCGTGCTGATCTCTGCGGGCGACCAGGTGCCCGCCGACGGGCGGCTCGTCCAGGCGGCGGCGCTGCAGATCGACGAGTCGGCCCTGACCGGCGAGAGCACACCCGTGGGCAAGCACGCCGAGCCGCTCCAGGGCGGCACCCGCGAACGCCCGCTCGGTCCGGGGGAACAGCGCAACATGGCGTTCATGAACACCCCGGTGACGCACGGCAGCGGGATTCTGCTGGTCACCGCGACCGGCGGCGACACCGAGGTCGGCCGGATCTCGGCGATGCTGTCGCGCACATCGGTGGAGAAGACCCCGCTCACCCGCGAGCTCGACCGGCTGACGTTGTGGATCGCCGCCGCGGCCGGCCTCACGATGCTGGTGATGTTCGTGCTCGGGCGCGCCAGGGGCGAGGCGTGGGACGCCCTGTTCGTCAGCGCGGTCGCGCTCGCGATCGCGGCGATCCCCGAGGCGCTGCCGACCGTCACCCAGATGATCCTGTCGCTGGGCGGTGTCGACCTGGCCGAGCGCAACGCGATCGTCAAGGAGCTGCCGTCGGTGGAGACGCTGGCGTTCACGTCGGCGATCAACTCCGACAAGACCGGCACGCTGACGATGAACCAGATGACCGCCGTCGACGTCATCACCCCGACCGACCGCTACACGATCTCGGGCTCGGGCTACGAGCTCGACGGGAAGGTGCACCACACCGCGGGGGCCGCGCCGTCGGTGGAGGACGCGATCCTGCCGTACCTGATGGCGTCGGACGCCCGCCTCGTCGACGGGAAGGTGGTCGGCGACCCGACGGAGGGTGCGCTGCTCGTGCTGGGGCACAAGGCCGGCGTCGACATCGACTCCAGCCGCGACCGGCTGCCGCGGCTCGCCACGCTGCCGTTCGACCCGACGTACAAGCTGATGGCGACCTTCCACACCGTCACCACCTCCGACGGGCGCGCGGTGATCCGGTGCTTCGTCAAGGGCGCCGCCCCCGCCGTCGTGGCCCGGTCTCTCGACGCGCTCACCCCGGCGGGGCCGAGGGCACTGGACCCCACCCTGACGCGCTGGCTCACCGGGCAGATGGAACGCATGGAGCACGAGGGCAAGCGGGTCATGGCCGCGGCCGTGCGCGACGTCGCGCCGGAGGACTTCGACGCGTCCGGTGACCTGCTCGCACTGGTGGAGGGGATCCGGCTGACGAGCCTCGTCGGAATGGTCGACCCGCCGCGGGCAGAGTCGCGCGAGGCGGTCGCGGCGGCGCAGGCCGCGCACATCCGGGTCCGCATGGTCACCGGTGACGACGTCACGACCGGCGCGGCCATCGCCGAACAGCTCGGGATCCCCGGCGACGCCGTGCTGGGCGCCGACTTCGCGGCGCTGTCGGAGGAGGAGCGGCTGCTCCGCATCGACACGATCGGCGTCGTCGGCCGGGTCGCGCCCGAGCACAAGGTGATGCTGGTCGACACGCTCAAGCGCAAGGGCGACGTCGTCGCCATGACCGGCGACGGCGTCAACGACGCGCCGGCCATCAAGGCCGCCGACATCGGCATCGCCATGGGCTCGGGGACCGAGGTCGCGACGAACGCCGGTCGGATGGTCCTGTCCGACGACGACTTCGCGACGATCGTGTTCGCCGTCGAGCAGGGTCGTAAAATCTTCGACAACCTCACGAAGTACATCCGGTTCGTCCTGATCCTGCTCGTCGTGTTCGTGCTGACGTTCCTCGGTGCGGCCCTGTTCGACCTGGCCGGCGGGGAGCCGTTCAACCCGGCCCAGGTGCTGTGGATCCACTTTTTCGTCAACGCCGCGTTCGGCATCGCGCTGGGCTTCGACCGCGAGACACCCGGGCTGATGCGGCTGCACCCGCGACCGCGCGGGCAGTCCGTGCTCAGCCGCGACCTGGTGCTGACGGTGGCGCTCACCGGCCTGCTGATCAGCGTCTGCCTGCTCCTGCTGATCGCCGCGGGGCCGGCGCTGTTCGGTGACCTCGAGGTCGGCCGGTCGGTGGCCTTCACGGCGTTCGCGCTGTGCCTGGTCGTCGCGGCGCTGGAGTGCAGGGACGCGACCGGCACCGTCCTGACCACCGCCACGTTCGACAGCCGCAACCTGAACTGGACGATCGTCGCCGAGCTCGCGCTCGCCGTGCTCGTCACGCAGATGGACGTCTTCCAGCGCCTGCTGGGCACCGTCGACATCTCGCTTGCGCAGTTCGGTTGGGCCTGCCTGCCCGCCCTCGCCCTGCTGTTGTTCTGGGAGCTGGGCAAGGCGGTCGCACGTCGCACGACCCACGTCCGGTGAGCGAGCCGCGACCGGCGCGCGAGCGGGTCGCGGCCGTCGCCCCCGGTCTCGCGGACCTGCTCTCCTACCGCGTGCGCTGGCTCGGCAAGGACGTCACGGCCGGACTGGTGCTCACCGCGCTGCTGGTGCCACAGGGCATGGCGTACGCGGAGCTGGCCGGCCTGCCGGCGATCACCGGGCTCTACACCTCGATCCTGTGCCTGGCCGGGTACGCGCTCTTCGGCCCGTCACGGGTCCTGGTGCTCGGCCCGGACTCCTCGCTGGGGCCGCTGATCGCGGCCACGATCCTGCCGCTGGCGGGCGCGGACGGGGACCCGGCGCGGGCGATCGCGCTGGCATCGGCACTGGCGTTGATCACCGGGGCGGTCATGATCACCGCCGGGATCACCGGGCTCGGCTTCGTCGCCGACCTGATCTCACGGCCGGCGATGATCGGCTACCTCAACGGCCTCGCGCTGACCATCCTCGTGGGGCAGCTGCCGAAGCTCTTCGGGTTCTCCGTCGACGCGGAGAGCTTCCTCGGCGACGTGACCGGGTTCTTCTCCGGCCTCGGGTCCACCGTGCCGGCCGCACTCGCCGTCGGAGCCGTCGGACTCGTGCTGATCGTCGTGCTGCAACGGTTCCTGCCGAAGGTGCCCGCCGTGCTCGTGGTCGTCGTGCTGTCGATCGGGGCGACCGCTCTGCTCGGGCTGGCGGCGCGCGGTGTCGACGTCGTCGGTCCGCTCCCGCAGGGGTTCCCGCCGCTGAGCCTGCCCGACGTGCGGCTGTCCGACCTGGCGCTGCTGGTGCCGGGGGCGCTCGGCATCGCGGTCGTCGCGCTCACCGACACGATCTCGACGTCGTCGTCGTTCGCCGCGCGCGAAGGCCGCACCATCGACGGCGGCCGGGAGATGACGGCCATCGGCGCGTCCAACGTGGCCGCGGGCCTGTTCGGCGGGTTCCCGGTGAGCACCAGCGGGTCCCGCACCGCCGTCGCCGGACAGGCGGGTGCCCGGACCCAGCTGACCGGGCTCGTCGGCGCCGCCGCGATCACGCTGATCCTGCTGTTCGTCCCCGGCCTGCTGCGCGACCTGCCCCAGCCCACGCTGGCCGCCGTCGTCATCGCCGCGTCGCTGTCGCTGACCGACCTGCCCGCCACCCGTCGGCTGTTCCAGGTGCGGCGCACCGAGTTCGTCCTGTCGGCCACCGCGGCGCTGGGCGTCATCGCGCTCGGGGTGCTGCCGGGGATGGCCGTGACGGTTGCGCTGTCCGCCGCCAACGTCTTCCGCCGGGCCTGGTGGCCCTACCGGGCCGTCCTCGGCCGGGTGCCGGGGTTGCCGGGATTCCACGACCTGCGCAGCCATCCCCACGCCGAACAGCTCCCGGGGTGCCTGCTCGTCCGCCACGACGCACCGATCTTCTTCGCCAACGCCCGCACCTTCCGGGAGTGGATCGACCGGCTCGTCGCGCGGAACCCGGAGGTGCGCTGGGTCGTGGTCGCCGCCGAACCGGTCACCGACATCGACACGACCGCCGTCGACATGCTGCGCGAGCTCGCCGAGTCGTTGCACCGCAACGATCGGCACCTGGTGTTCGCCGAGCTCAAGGACCCGGTGCGCCACGACATCGAGCGAGCCGGGCTGACCGACACGATCGACCCGGCGCACCTCTACCCGACGATCGACGCCGCCATCGACGCCTTCCGCGAGCGGACGGGTGCGCAGTGGAGGTCCGTCGACGGCTGAGCCCCGGGGGGCACACGAGGAGCCGGTCCCGGCGCGAGCGCCCCGGGACCGGCTCCTCCCCTCCCCCCAGGGGTCAGGCGGGCGACTCGGCCGGCTCCTCCTGGAAGACCTCGCGCAGCTTCGCCTCCTGCTCGGCGGACAGGTTCGTCGACACCAGGTGGGCGCCCGTGCCGCGGAACTCGCCGAGCACCTTGTCGGGCACCACGTTGCCGGTCATGACGAACAGTGCCGACGTGCCCTCGGTGATCTCGTCACGCACCTTCTTGATGAACCCGTCGTCGATCCCGACGTCGGCGAGCGACCCGCTGAGCGCGCCCATCGCGGCACCGATCGCCAAGCCGAGCAGCGGGACGAAGAACAACAGCCCGAACAACAGCCCCCAGAAGCTGCCGCCGAGGGCACCCGCGCCGGTGAGGTTGCGCAGCTGCTCGGTCTTCGGCTTCTTCCGGCCCTCCGGCCAGGTCACCACGGCCGCGTCCACGATCTGGACGAGCTCCTCCTTCTGCAACCGCTCCAGCAGGTGCAGCGCATCCTTGGCACCACCTGCCGTCTCGAACTTCCACACCGTCAGCGTCGCCATGTCGGCTCCTGTCGTGTCGTCGGTACCGGAAACGGTGCGGTCTGACGGCGGCGGCGGCATCACCCGTTCCGGACGACTGACGTTCGCCCGGCGAGGGTGAGCACAACCGGCCGCACCCCGGTGACCCTGCGGGACGCGGGACGGGAGGCGCGATGGACGAGGCAGAGACACGGGCGGTCGACCGGCGGATGCTCGTCACGGCCGGGATCCGTGCCGTCGTCACCGCGGTACTGCTGGTCGTCGTCTACTACCGGGCACCGCTGGACGGCCGGCTCGACCGCGACGTGGTGATCTGGCTCGGCGTCGCCCTCGTCGCCCTCGTCGCCGCTCTCGCCTGGCAGGTACGCATGATCATGGCCTCGGACACGCCGCGGCTGCGGGCGGCGCAGACGGTGGCGACGGGCGTGCCGATCCTGCTGCTGCTCTACGCGGCGACGTACGCGGTGCTGTCGCAGGACACCCCCACGTGCTTCACGCAGCCACTGGACCGCACCGGCGCGCTCTACTACACGATGACGGTCTTCACGACGGTCGGCTTCGGCGACATCGCCCCCACCAGCGGCCTCACCCGCATCCTCACCATGAGCCAGATGGTCGTCGGCCTGCTGGCCGTCGGCGTCGTCGCCAAGCTGCTGCTGGAAGCGGTCGACATCGCTGTGCGGCGACGCACCGGACCAGACCGCTGACGGACGGCTGCGCCCCAGCAGGCGCTCCTCGAGCCGCTCCAGCGTCATCGCGACGACCATCACCAGCACCGGCACCACGAACGCAGCCAGCACCATCGGCCCCTCCGTCCACCACGGTTCCCCCGACCGCGGGCACGTCCCCCGCAGCCGCAGACGGTGGCCCGGGTCCCACCGCCACGCCTCACCCCGAGCGGGTGGTGCAGGCCGCGACGGGCCGGCCCGGATGTGACAGCGCTGTGCCGCCCGGGCCGGCTGCGGCGGCCGACGCCCGTGTCCTCGGCCGGGGCGGGGTCGAGGACACGGCCGACACCCACGACCATCCCGGTGGCCGCCGCACCCGAGCCCCGGACCCGTCAGCCGCGGCGGCGCATCATCCGCCGCGCGACCCGTCGACCCGAACGCCGCCCGCTGCGGCGGGCGATCCTGCGATTGCGTCCCAACATCGTTGACCTCCTCCCCGTTCCCGGTCCCAGCCGTCCCCGGGTCCCGCCGGTCCTCAGACCGCGTCCTGGGACCGGGCGGCGAGCGCCTCGGCCTCCTGCGCCGCGACCAGCCCGACCTCCACCAGGTCCAGCGGGCTCACGAACTCCGACGCGAGCCGCACTCCCCCGGCATCGGCGAGCGCCTCGCGCAGCGGAATCGCCCACCGGTGCTCGAGCAGCACCAGCGCCGCGGCCGACCCCTCCGGGATCTCCGCGACCACGTCCCAGGCCAGTTCGTCGACGGTGTCGTCGTCCTCGGTGGTCACCTCGGCACCGAGCTCGGCACCCTCCTCGGCGGTGAGGCCGGCCCCGATCCCGACCAGCGCGCCCACGACAGCTCCGAACTCGACGCGCTCGGCCTCGTCGAGCTGGGTCTCCTTGAGCACCGTCACCTCGCCGCCGACGTCCTTGTACACACCCAGGAAGTCGATCACCCGGATCATGTCGTCGTCGCGGAGCCGCTCCAGCTCGGCGCGGATGCGCCCCTGGAAGTTCGGGTGGTCGAAGCCGAGCACGAGCAACTGCACCGGACCGATCGTCATCGTCGTCCTCCTTCGTCGCACGGACCGCCGGATGACGGGACCGCCGGGCGAGGGTGCGTCGCATCCGGACCGGCCACCTCGCCCTCACGAGGTGATGCCGGTCGGCGCCGGGCGGCGCAGGGTCGTCGGCACCCCGTCCGGGAGGAGCAGCCACGATGCCCGTCGTCGACAGCCCTGACAGCAGCAGCGCTCCCGCCGCCCTGACACTCGACGAGCGCGCCGAGCTCGAGCGGCTGCGCACCGAGCTGGCCGCGCTGAAGGCCGCGCCGCCGCCCCCACCGCCGTCGCGGGTCCGGATCCGGTGGGCCTCGGTCGCCTCGGCGGTCCTGCTGGTTCTCGGCCTGCTGCTGGTCCCGGTGTCCGTGCTGTCGGTGTGGGCGCACAACCAGCTCTCCGACACCGACCGGTTCGTGGCCACCACCAGCCCGATCCTGGCCGACCCCGCCGTCCAGTCCACCCTGGCCGACCGGGTCACCGCGGAGATCTTCACCCAGGTCGACGTGCAGGGGCTCGCGAACCAGGCCGTCGACGCCCTGGCCGCCCAAGGCCTGCCCGCACCCGTCGTCGACCGGCTCCACGGGCTGACCGGCCCGCTGGCCGACGGCACCCGGAACTTCGTGAGCGACAAGGTGCACGAGCTCGTCGCGAGTCCTGCCTTCGTCGCCGCCGGGACACAGGCGCTCACCGTGTCCCACCAGCAGATCTCGGCCGCGCTCGCCGGGGACCCGTCAGCGCTCACCGTGCAGGGCGGCAACACCGTCCTCGACCTCTACCCGTTCATCGAGGCGGCGAAGCAGAAGCTCGTGGCCTCGGGGTTCGAGCTCGCCGCCAAGCTGCCGGAGATCCATCCGACGATCGCGCTGTTCCCGGCGAGCGTGCTCGTGCGGGCCCAGTCGCTCTACACCGTGCTCGACGTCGCGGCGACCTGGCTGCCGTGGGTGACGCTCCTGCTGCTCATCGGCGGGGTCATGCTGGCGAAGCGACGCCGCCGCGCCACCCTCGTCGTCGGGCTCGCGGTGATGGCGACGATGCTCCTGCTGGCCGCGGCCCTGCTCGTGGTCCGCGGGATCGTCGTCGGGGCCGTCGCCCCGCAGTCGGCCGCCGCGGCCGCGTCGACCTTCGACATCATGGTGCGCTTCGTACGGGCAGCGCTGCGGACGCTGTTCGTCGTCGGCCTCGTCGTGGCGCTGGCGGCGTGGGTCACCGGGCCGTCGTCCGCGGCCGTTCGGCTGCGCGGAACCGCCGCACGCGGCATCGGGAGCATGCGCAGGGGCGGGTTCGCCCGCAAGCTCTCCTCCGGGCCCGTCGGGCCGTGGGTCCACGACCACCGCGTCGTGCTGCGGGTCGCGCTCGTCGTGCTCGCCGCGCTCGTCGTCGTGTTGTGGAGCCAGCCGTCGGGCTGGACGATCCTCGGCGTCGTGCTCGTGCTGCTGGTGCTGCTCGGGGTCGTCGAGCTGCTCGACCAGCCGTCCCCCGCCGCCCCCGCGGTGGACGACGGGACCGGCGGCGAGCTGTCGCACAGCACCGTGGCGGCGACCGTCGCCGCGTCCGGCGACGGTGCCGCCTCCAGCGAGGGTCCTGCCCCGGACGACGGCGCAGGCTCCGGTCCCGAAGCGGGACCGAGCTGATGGGCCCGGGCGCGCGGACCGCGGCGGCCGCCGCCCGGGCCGCGCTCGAGGGCCCGTTGCCCCGGCGCTGGGCGCACGCGCGGGGCGTCGCCGGGCGGGCCCGCACGCTCGCCGCCGACCTGCCGCGGGCCGACGCGTGCACACTCGTCGCCGCCGCCTGGCTGCACGACGTCGGGTACGGGCCCACGGTGGTGCGCACCGGATTCCACCCCCTCGACGGCGCCCGGCACGCCCGCGCCCTCGGCTTCCCCGAGCGGGTCGCCCACCTGGTGGCGTTCCACTCCGCCGCCGCGGCGAAGGCCGAGCTGCTCGGCCTCACCGACCAGCTGGCCGAGTTCGCCGACGAACCGGGCATCGTCCGCGACCTGCTCTGGTACGCCGACATGAGCACCGACCCCTGCGGCATGCCGGTGTCGTTCGACGCCCGCATGGCCGAGGTCCGTCGCCGGCGTGCCGCCGACCCGGTCGCCATCGCGGCCCTCGACCTCGGCATGCCCGCCCGCCGCGAGGCCTGGGCCCGGGCCGAGGCCTGGCTGGACCACGCACACCGTGACGGCCCCGCCCGGGGTCTCGCCCACGTCACCTGCCGCGGATGAGCCCCGCTGTGACGGCGTCGGAGGGTGACGGCGTGACCGACGCCGCGGCGGACAGAGCCGAGTCACAGGCGCTCGGAAGGGCACTGCGCCGTCGGTTCGCCCGCACCGACGACAGCGGCACCCGCATCGTCGGTGACCCGCCTCTCGTCGTGCCGGTGCGCGACCTGTTCGACGACGACACGGGCGTCGAACGGCTCGCCGCCCTGCTCACCGGCTACGTCGAGTCGCTGGCCCCCGACCGGCGGGTGCTGCTCGGTGCCTACCGGCCCGTCGACTTCGCGCGCAAGGTCGTGGGCATCGGCAGCGTCGGCACCCGCTGCTGGATGGTGCTGCTGCTCGGTCGCGGGGACCCGGCCGATCCACTGTTCCTGCAGATCAAGGAGGCCGGCCCGTCGGTGCTGGAGGAGCACTCGGGCCCGGCGCCCGTCGATCACCACGGCCGCCGCGTCGTGGAGGGGCAGCGGCTGATGCAGGCGGTCAGCGACGTGCTGCTCGGCTGGATGCGGGCGCCCGGTCTCCACGGGCGGGTGCGGGACTACTACGTCCGCCAGCTCCGCGACATGAAGGGCTCGCTCGACCTCGACCGGGTGCATCAGGACGGGCTGCTCGTCTACTCCGAGCTGTGCGCGTGGACGCTGGCCTGGGCGCACGCACGCTCCGGGGACCGGATCGCGATCGCGTCGTACCTGGGTTCGGGCACCGCGTTCGACGACGCCGTGGCCGAGTTCGCGGCGGCGTACGCCGACCGGACCGAGCGCGACCACGACGCGTTGGTCCACGACCTGAGCCGGCCCGCACCCGCGGACGATCCCGCTCCCGGACCCGTGGCCGAGCCCGTTCCGCCGAGCCCGCCGGCGCGCCCGGCGGTCCGCCGCGGCGGTACGCGCCGGGCTCCGGCACGTGCGGCGCGGCGCCGAGTCGTCTGAGGCCGCGACGATGACCGCGAGGACGACCGCGAGAGGGACCGCAGGAACGGCGCCGGCCGTCGCGACCGTGACGCTGCTGTGCGGTGGCTGCGGCCGCACGCTCGGGTACCTGGTCGGCGACGACGCCGGACGGCTCCACACGGTCGAGGGCGCCGACGTCCGCGGTGGTGTCCGCTACCTGCGGCCGGCCCCGACCGTGCCGTGCGGGGCCCGGCGCCGCGGGCCGGTCGTGCCCGACGCACCCCGGTTCTACTGCGACGACCGCTGCGGGATGCGTTACGCCGTCCCCCACGCCGAGCTGGCGGCGCTGTTCACCGCCGCGCTGACCGTCGTGACCGCCGACCCGCAACCGCACCGATCGGGCGACGGCGCGGAGCGCTGGGTCAGGCTGGCGGCCCGGCGCCGGGGTCACACCGGCGGTCACACCGCGGGACGGCGATAGGACGCCAGCCCCCAGATGATCAGGACGTCGACCACGATGACGATGATCGACCACACCGGGTAGTGCGGCAGGAACATGAACTGCACGACCATGCTCAACCACGCCGTCCCGATGCCGACGATGCGCGCCCACGTCAGGCCCCGCAGTGCCCCGAAACCGGCCGCGATCGACAGGATCGCCATCACGAACAGCACCCAGCCCCACACCGTGAGGTCGAAGGCGAACAGGTACTCGGGGGTGCCCGCGTAGAGCCTGTCGTGAGCCAGCGCCATGGTCCCGGTGAAGACCTGGAAGATCCCCGTGATCACCAGCATCCCGCCCGAGAACAGGATGGGCCCGCTGGCCCACTGCGTCGTGCGCCGCTCGACAGCCTGGTCTGCACTCGCCGTCATCCCCATGCGGCACAAAGTAAGAACGGCGACGGCCGTCGGCATCGCCCGAACCGGGTGGTCACGGGCGCGCCGGTGGCGGTCACCCCAGCGTCGTCTCCGCCGCGCCCGAGGGTTCGGGGTCGCTGAGGCGCCGCATGCGCAACGAGTTGACGAGCCCCAGCGCGCCGGCGAGCAACGGCACGAGCAGACCGATCTGCAGCGCGAACGGGCGGGCCTCGGTGTTGATCCGGATGATCTCGGCCTGGATCGCCGCGGGCTGGCCGGCGAGCAGCTCGGTGAGCTTGGTGTTGCTCATCAGCTCGGCGTCCTCCTCCAGGACCTGTGCGACCTGCTGTTTCTCGGCCGGGGGCAGGACGGTGCTGGCCTGGACCTGCGACGTGAACGTCCACGACAGCGCGGCCAGCATGATCGCGCCCGCGAACGCGAGGCCGAACGACAGCCCGAACGACCCGGAGGCGGAGTTCACCCCGGCCGCCTCGCTGACACGTTCCTCCGCGACCGGGGAGAGCGTGTAGTTGTTCAGCTGCGACACCAGCAGCCCCAGTCCGGCGCCGGCGACGGCGAGCGGGACCACGAGTGCCCAGCCGCTGTCCGTGCGCGGCACGAGCGGCAGCAGGACGGCGATCCCCACGACGACGAGCCCGAAGCCCGCGGCCACGAGGGTGGCGGGCCGGCGTCGGCCGCTGCGCCGCCCGGCGAGCAGTGCGATGGCGAACATGCTCAGCGACAGCGGGGCGATCGTCAGACCGGCCTGCATCGCGTTGTACTCGAGGACCATCTGCAGGAAGATCGGCAGCACGATCATGGTGCCGCCCAAGGCGATCTGCTGCAGCATCTGCTGCGAGACCCCGACCCGGAAGTGCGCGGACGAGAACAGCCCCGGGTCGAGCAGCGCGGGTTCGGCGCGGCGGGCCCGGTGCCGCAGCCAGAACACCAGTCCCAGCATCCCGGCGACACCGATCGCGAGGACGAGCCCGACCCGCTCGCCCCCCTCCTGCCACACGAGGATGCCGAGCACGAGCCCGCCCATGCCGATGACCGACAGTGCCGCGCCGACGACGTCGACACCTCGGGGGCCGGTGTAGGGGACGTCGCGCACGAGCTTCGCGCCCGACAGCACCACGATGATGATGACGACCTCGAGGGCGAACCCGACGCGCCAGGACAGGAACGTGGTGATGAATCCACCGAGCAGCGGGCCCACCGCCGCCGCGATCGCCGCCGCGGCCCCGACGAGGGCGTACACCTTGCGGCGGGCAGCCCCCTCGAAGTTCCCGTGGATGAGCGACTGCATGGCGGGCAGCAGCAGCGACGCCCCGAGCCCGCCGATCACGGCCCAGAAGACGATGATCGCGGTCAGGCTCTGCGCCAGCGTCATGGCGGTCGCGCCGACGGCGTAGCCGAGCAGGCCGAGCAGGTAGGCACGCTTGCGCCCGATCAGGTCGCCGACCTTGCCGCCGATCAGGATGAACGCCGCCGACACCAGTGCCTCGAGCGCGATCGCCGACTGCACACCGCTGACGGTGGTGTCGAGGTCGCGGACCACCGCCGAGATCGACACGTTCATCAGCGACGTGTCGACCACCAGGACGAACATCGCCATGGCGAGGAGCAGCCCCAGGAGCCGCCCCCGCCCACCCGTCTCCTGCGCGGCGGAACCGCCGTCGGTGCCCACCCTCGTCTCCCGGTCGCGGCGTGCGCTACTGCGCGGCCCCGCCGAGGGATCGACCGAGAGCGGTGGCCTTGAGCGAGTCGAACTCGTCCTGGGTGATCGCGCCCTGGTCGAGCAGGTGCTTGGCCTCGGCGATCTGGTCGGTCGGGGTGCCGCTGCTGCCGTTGGAACCGGCGATGCGGCGGACGTCGCGCTCGTAGGCCGTCCGGGCGGCGGTCACGTCGTCGCGGTGACGCTCACCCATGTGCTTGCCCTGTGCGGCCAGGTAGATCAGCGACCCGACGATCGGCATGACGATCACGAGGATCGCCCACAGCGACTTGAACCAGCCGCTGATGTCGCTGCGTCGGAACACGTCGGTGAGGATCTGGAACATCAGCCAGAACCACACGATGCAGCCGAAGAGGACGAGCACCGTCCAGAACACGTCCAGCAGCGGGTACTCGGACTGTGCGAGCAGCATTGCCATCCCCTTCTCTCCAGGGTGCGCCGGGGTTCCGGCCGACTACCGGTCCGCTCAGGCGGGTTCGCCCGGGTACACGGCGAGCGCCCAGATCACGAGCAGGTCGAGCGCGATGATCACGAGCGACCAGATCGGGAAGTAGGGCAGGAATGCGAAGTGCGCGATCAGGTTCAGCCCCGCCGCCCCGATCCCGACGACGCGCGCCCAGTTCTGGCCCCACACGACTCCGACGCCCGCGGCGCCGAGGGCCAGGGCGAGCACGATGTGGACCCAGCCCCACACCGTGACGTCGAAGGCGAGGACGTACTGCGGCGTCCGGACGTAGATCTCGTCGCGCAGGATCGCCGCTACGCCGACGAGCACGCCCATGATGCCGCCGAGCATCATCAGGATCGCGGCGAACACGGCGAACGTGGTGGCGCGTCCGCTGTCCGCCACGGTCCCGCGGGCGGAATCGGCCCGGTGTGACGTGGCCTGGCTGCTCATCACGACCCCTCTCGGACGGTGCCGGTGTCCGGGGTGACGATCTACCGCCGCCGCGCGCCGCGTCCCATCCGAGACGGGTGAATCCGGGGTGGACAGGCGCGTCAGCGCCCGTGCACCGCCTGGTCGACGACGATCGCCAGCCGCGCCAGCACCTCCTGCCCCTCGCCGGGCGTGATGACGCCGCGGGCCACCGCGGCCTCGACCTCGGACTGCAACCCGCACAGCAACGCCCCGGCCCGGTCAGCGCCCGGTCCGGGCGTCGCCCGCACCGGGCGCGGGCGCGCGACCCTGACGACGGGCCGCAGGAACACGGGTCCGGGCTCGCCGGCGGGCTGTGCCATTCGGGCCTCCTCTGTTCGCGGTGCGGCGCGCCGCCCGCCCGATGCCGCCGAGTGTCGGGCCACGGACGACGGTGGAGCTCACCCTGCAGGGGTGGTCGTGCCCGTCCGCAGCCGACGAACGCAGCCGACGACCGGGCCGTCGGTGCACGTCAGGCGGCGAGGGCCGCGACCGTGCCCAGCGCCGCCCCGCCGTTTCCCGCCGCCATCCGCCACGTCTCCTCGACGAACGCGCTGTCGCGCCGATCTCCTGGAAGAACGGGAGGCCGGCGTGGAGGGCGAGGGTCTGGCGTGCGGCGGTCCGGCACTCGTCGAGGTCCTCGCCGAGGTCCTCGCCGAGGAAGACCGGGAGTCCCGGGGTCAGGTCGAACGGGCCGAGCCCGACCGAGCGCGACCTGCCGTCGGCGATCCGCTCCTTGCTCTGCGCGACCCGTTGCGGCGACCAGAACGTGGGCATCGCTGCGTCGCCATGGCGTCGTTGTCGACCTCGGTGGGTGGTGCCCGGTGCGGGATGGAGCACCGACCCGCGGACGCCGGGACACGACGCGGACCCCGGCGACCCAGCGGACTTCTCGGGCCGCGACGATGCGAACGGACCTGTCGGACCTGGTCGTGCGCTCCTATTGTCACCGGCATGCAGCTGCTCGAGCGCGAGCATCCACTGGCGGTGCTGCTCGACCGGGCGCAGCGCTGCGCCCGCGGCGACGGCTGCGTCGCACTCGTCACCGGTGAGGCGGGGATCGGCAAGACGGTGCTGCTGCGCGCCTTCGCCGAGGAGACCCGCGCGGTGGTGCCGGCGCTGTGGGGCATGTGCGACTCGTTGAGCACCCCCCGCCCGCTGGGCCCGTTGCACGACGTCGCCGCCCGGCTCGACCCGCGGCTGCCCGAGCTGCTGCGGGGCGCGGGCGCGCAGCACGAGATCTTCAGCGCGGTGCTCGACGCGCTCGCCGCGCGCCCGCACGTGCTGGTCGTCGAGGACCTGCACTGGGCCGACGAGGCCACGCTCGACCTCGTCCGGTTCCTGGCCCGGCGGATCGCGACGCTGCCGCTGCTGCTCGTGCTGTCCTACCGCACCGACCTGGGCGCGGCGCATCCTCTCGGGCCGGTGCTGGGCGACCTCGTGACCAGCCCGGACTCGACGCGGCTGCAGCTGACACCGCTCAGCCGGTCGGCCGTGCTGGAGCTGGTCGCCGACCTCGGCCTCGACGCCGCCGGGGTGCACCGCAGGACGGCGGGCAACCCGTTCTTCGTCAGCCAGATCCTCGCCCAGCCCGACTCGCCGATGCCCGAGAGCGTCCGCGACGCCGTGCTCGCCCGCACGGCCGGGCTGGACCCGGCTGCGCGGCGGAGCCTGGAGTTGCTGTCGTGCACGCCCGAGCCCGTCGACGGCCCGCTGCTCGCGGCGCTGGGCGTCACGTCGGCGACGGTCGAGGCACTCGGGCGGACCGGGCTGCTCGACCGGCACGGCAACGGCGTCGCGTTCCGCCACGAGATCGCCCGTTCCGCGGTGCTGGACGCAGTGACACCGGGGGCCGAACCGGGCCTGCACGCGGCGATGCTCGACGCGCTGGAGACCGTCGGGGCCGGGTCCAGCGTGCTCGCGCACCACGCCGTCGCCGCGGGTGATCCCGTCCGGAGCGTGCGGTACGCGACCGACGCCGCGGCCCAGTCGACGCGCGCCGGTGCGCACCGGGAGGCCGTCGCCTTCTACGAGACCGCGCTGGCCCACGTCGGCGACGACGAGCCCGCGGCCCGCGCCGACCTGCTCGAAGAGCTGTCCACGGAGCTCTACCTCACCGACCGGCTGCCCGACGCCATCGCCTCCCGCGCCCGGGCGCTCGACCTGCGCCGGAGCGCGGGCCAGGCCGCCGCCGTCGGTGCCGCGCACACCGCCATCGCCGGTTTCGCCTGGTACGCGGCCGACCGGGCCGGCGCCGAGCGGCACGTCGAGGAGGCCATCGCGATCCTGCGCGACGCCGGCGACCCCCGGGCGCTCGGCTTCGCGCTGGCCCGCGACGCGTTCCTCGCCGCTCACCGCGGCGACACCGCCGACGCCCACCGTTCGGGGGCGCGCGCCGCCCGGATCGCCGACGAGCTCGGCGACGACGAGGTGCTGCGCAGCACCGCGTCGGTGGGGGTGGCGGTCGCCCGGCTGATCGACGGCGACGAGGGCGGGCGCGCCGACCTGCTCGCCGCCGCCGATGTCGGGCTGCGGTTCCGGCTCGACGACCTCGCGACCACCCCGATGAGCAATCTGTGTCATCTCGACGTCGAGCAGGGCCGCTACGAGCAGGCCGAGCAGTCGCTCGCGCACGCGTTGCGCGTCAGCGAGGAGCGCGACACCCCGATCTGCACGGCCTGGCAGCTGGGTGTCCGGTCGCGGCTGCGGTTGCTGCAGGGCCGCTGGGCCGACGCGGAGGCCGACGCGCGTTCGGTGCTGAGCTCGCGTGACCTGCCGCTGAGCCATCTGTGGCCGCGGCTCGTGCTCGGGCTGTTGCTGGCCCGTCGCGAGGCCCCGCCCGCCAACCCGCATCTCGACGAGCTGTGGGAGCTGGTCGGGCGGCTCGACAACCCGGGCATGGTCGCGCCGGCAGCGGCCGCCCTCGCGGAGAACGCCTGGATCACCCGCACACCCGACCCGCGCCTGGACGACCCGCTGGTGACGGAGTTGTCGACCCGCGTGTGGACGGGCCGTGACGCGACCCTGGCACCGCTGCGGCGCTGGCTGGCCCGCCTCGCCGGCGAGGGTCCCGCCGGGGCCGGGCGCCCGTCCGGCCTGCCCTACGACGACGCGTTGGACGCCTGGGACACCGGCGCGACCGACGACCTGCTCGCCGCGCTGCCCGTGCTCGACGGTCTGGGGGCGCGGCCGGTGGCCGACCGGTTCCGGGCCCGCCTGCGCGCGGACGGGGTGAGCGGCGTGCCGCGCGGCGCACAGCCCGCGACCCGCGCCAACCCGGCCGGCCTGACCGCCCGCCAGCTCGACGTGTTGGCGCTGCTCGTCGACGGGCTCAGCAACGCCGACATCGCGGCGCGCCTGGTCATCTCTCCCAAGACGGCCGACCACCACGTCTCGGCGATCCTCGCCAAGCTCGACGTCCGGTCGCGTGCCGAGGCCGCCGCGGCGGCCCGCCTGCTCGGCGTCGTGGCCGTCACTCCGGGCTGACCAGCTCCGGCGCCGTCGGGGTCCGGGCGCCCCGGGCGGCCGCGACCTGCACGAACCCAAGCGGCAGGGGTGTCGCCGACGCGGAGCGCAGCACGCTGCTCGTGTGGAACCCGTCGGGGGCGAGCCGGCGCAGCTCGCGCGCCACCTCGGCGTCGGCACCGGCGCAGGCGACCACGAACAGGATCGTGGCCGGTCCGTCGATGCCGACCGCGGGTTGTGTCGTGACCGGGCGGCCCCGCGCGCGCAGCTGCGCGGCGATGTCGGCCCCGTCACCGGCGACGACGACGCGGTGTTCCACCGGGTCGGCCGCCAGTCGTCCGCCGATCCCGACACCGAGGTAGACCCCGGCGGCGACACCGACGGCGTATCCCGCGACATTGGCGGGGTTGTCCAGATCGGTGACCACCTGGGCCAGCGCGACGACCTGGATGACGGCGCCCAGCGCGCCGAGCGTGGCCGCCGTCCGGCGGCGCCCACGGTGGGCCACGGCCACCCGGACCTGCCACACGCCGACCTCCAGGACGACCAGTGCGGCGATGGCGACCGGTTGCAGGAATGCGATCGACACGATGTCCCCCTACGACCCGTCGCGTGCCGGGACGCGGGTTCCCGGCGGCGCGAGCACCGCGCGCAGGACCGTTCGGATCGTGCGCGGATCGCGTCGTCGCCGGCGCCGGTACTCCTCCGCGGCACGCCGGAGCTCGACGCCCCGCAGCAGTGCCTGCTCGTGTGCCATGTCGTGACTGATCACGATGTCCTCCCGTGTTCGATCGGTGGCCCGAACGCTAGGGATCAGCCGGCCGGGGCCACATCGGGAGAACTCCCCATCTGCGCCGCGCCGCCCTCCCATGTGCCGGCGTGGGGAGGCGTGCGGTCCGAGATGGGGAGCGCTACCGACGCACCGGGAGGTCGCCGGTTCCTAGCGTTCGGGTCGTCGGAGAGCCCGGCACCGGAGGCCGAACGGAGCCCGCCATGTCCACCTTCCTGATCGAGCGCAACATCCCCGGCGCGTCGACGCTGACGCCGCAGCAGCTGCGCGACATCGCGGTCACGTCGAACACGGTCGTCGAGAAGCTGGGGGTCGCCTACACGTGGCACCGCAGCTACGTGGCCGGCGACAAGATCTACTGCGTGCACGAGACCGACGACGTCGAGACCATCCGTGAGCACGCCCGGCGCGGTGACTTCCCGGCCGACCTGGTCGTCACCGTCTCCGCCGAGATCGGTCCGGAGACGGCGGACTCCTGAACCCGTCCGCCCCGGGGCCGGCGCAGCATGGCTGCGACCGGCCCCGGCGTCGTTCCGTCGCTGGTGCGCTGTGCGTCCGCACGTTCGGCGCGCGGTGTCCCGGGCAGGGTCATCCGTCCGGCCACACCTCCGCGCAGCGGGCGGCGCCCACGCTCGAGCGGGGCGATCTTCCGCGCCCACGACACCACCCGGGGACACCGGACCGGCCGACGGTCGATACTCGACGGACCCGACCGGAGGAGGACCGTCGTGCTGCTCGACGGGATCAACCACGTCGCCTGGACATCCGCCGACGTCGCCCGCCTCGGACGCTTCTACGCCGAGGTGTTCGACGCCGAGGTCGGCCCGACCCGGCCGCACGGGCGAGACAGCGAGGAGACGATGACGGTCATCCGGATCGGTCCGCACACCGAGCTGAACATCTTCGTGATCCCCGGCAACACCGAGGTGCGGCGGCAGACCCCCATGTGGGGCCGGGGACGGATCGACCACGTCGGCCTGCAGGCTGCGTCGGTCGATGCCTTCGCCACGATCCGGCAGCGCCTGATCGACGCCGGCGCCTCCGACGGGACCGTGAACGACTTCGGCCGGGTGCACAGCATGTTCTTCCGCGACCCCGACGGCCTCGAGGGTGAGGTACTCGTCGCGAAGGACGCCGGCTGACCGAGTTCTGTTTCCTCTCCCGCACGGGGGGTGGGGGCTTCCGGCGCAGTCGTAGGACCGGCGGTGGAACTGCTGGTCGTTCGAGGTCGGCCACGTCGGCGTCGTCGATCCTGCCCAGGGCCCGTCCGACGACGAGGCGGAAAGGCGCGGTCACGACTGTCCGAGCGGCCGACGGGATCGCGTCGCCGCGACCACCGCGCCCACGGCACCGGCCGCCGTGAGCCCCGCGACCATGCCCGAGCGGTGCAGCGACGCCCACAGCTCGACACTGTGCCGGTGCGCGCGGCGGTCGAACTCGCCGTGCGCGCCGTGGTCGTCGCGACGGTCGGCGGGGGCCCACAGGTTCCCCCGGCCCCCGTCCGCGCGGCTGCCGGTCTGCTGGGAGTCGTAGCCGGTGCGCGCGAGGTAGCGGTCGAGGAGCCCGGGGGCGACGCGGTTGCCCAGCACTGTCCCGACGGTGCTGCCCCCGACCCAGTACTCGCGCCGACGTGGGTGCAGCGCCGCGTGCACGACGGCGCGGGCGGCGACCTCCGGCTGGTAGATCGGGGGAACGGGCTGGGCGTGGCGCGGGAGCCGCGAGCGCAGCCAGGAGAACTGCGGCGTGTTGAGCGCCGGCATCTGGACCATCGTCACGCGGACGTCGCTGCGGTCGTGCATCAGCTCGCAGCGCAACGACTCGGTGAACCCGACGATCGCGTGCTTCGCGCCGCAGTAGGCCGACTGCAGCGGGATGCCCCGGTAGGCCAGCGCCGACCCGACCTGGACGATCGTGCCGCGGTCGCGCGGTCGCATCCGGCGCAGCGCCGTCCGGGTGCCGTTGACGTAGCCGAGGTAGGTCACGTCCGTCGCGCGGCGGAACTCCTCGGGCTCGACCTCGGCGAACGGCGCGAACACCGAACTGAAGGCGTTGTTGACCCACACGTCGATCGGCGGCAGCGCCGACTCGATCGCGTCGGCCGCCCGCTCGACGGCGTCCTGGTCGGCCATGTCGACGGCGACGGGCAGCGCCGTCCCGCCCGCCGCCTCGACGTCGGCGGCGGCCGCGGCGAGCCCTGCCTCCCCGCGTGCCAGCAGGGCGACGGCCAGCCCGCGCGCGCCGAAGGCACGGGCGGCTGCGCGGCCCACTCCCCCGCTCGCCCCGGTCACCACGACCGTGCCGATGTCCTTCTCGCTCAACGGTTCTCCTCCGTTGCCTCGTGCCCCTGGTGGATCCGCGACCGCAGCGGATCGCCGCGCCCGGTACCGCTCGGCGTCCTCGCGCTCGGCGGCGCGGGGCCGGGCCGGGTCATCGCCGCCCCACCCGGCGGGCTCCCGCGACGGCGGCCCGGAGCACCCGGGTTGCGCGGCGGTCCGGCGCGGCCGGCGCGGACCCGTCGGCGTCCGCGTCCGGGCGGGTGCCGTGGTGTGCGGCGGCCAGCACCTGCGCGAGGTGCACGGGGCGCCGGTCGGCGGGGCCCAGCTCGCGCACCTGGGTGCGGCAGGAGAAGCCGTCGGCCAGGACGACGGTGCCGGCCGACGCGTCCCGGATTTCCGGGAGCAGGACACGCTCGGCGCAGTCCCTGCTGACCTTCTCGTGGCCCTGCTCGAACCCGAAGTTGCCGGCGAGGCCGCAGCAGCCCGAGTCGAGCCGCCGCGCGTCGACGCCCGCGGCGGCGAGCAGCTCGCGGTCGGCGTCCCAGCCGAGGACGGCGTGCTGGTGGCAGTGCACCTGCGCGACGGCCGGGACCGGCCCGGCATGGGCGGGCGGCCGGTATCCCGGGCTGTGCTCGGTGAGCAGCTCGGCGAGGGTCACGGTCTGGCGGCGGAGCCTGCGGACGTCCTGGTCGGTCGGGAACAGGTCGGAGGCATCGGAACGGAACACCGCCGCGCAACTGGGCTCCAGCACGAGGACCAGTCCGCCGTCGCGCAGGTGCGGTGCGAGCGCGTCGACGGTGCGGCGCAACGTCTTCCTGGCCGTGGCGAGCCGGCCGGTGGAGATGTGGGTGAGCCCGCAGCACAGCGGACGGTCGGGCACGACGACCTCCCAGCCCGCGGCCTCGACGACCTCGACGGCCGCACGGCCGATCTGCGGGTCGAAGTGGTCGGTGAAGGTGTCGGGCCACAGCAGCACCCGCCCACGCCCCCCGGCGCCGGGTGCGCGGCGGGTGAACCACTGCCGCAACGTCTCCGTGGCGAACCGGGGCACCTCCCGGTCGGCGACGCCCGCGATCCGCGCACCGAGGCGGCGCAGGGCCGGCTGCGCCGCCACCGCGTTGACGACGCGTGCGGTCCCGGTCGCCGCGATCGCGCGGGCCGCGGTGGGCAGGTCGCCCATGACGTAGTGGGCGCGCGGGCGCCGCCACGGCCGGCCCCGGTAGTGCTGGGCGAGGAACTCGGCCTTGTACGTCGCCATGTCGACGTCGGCCGGGCAGTCGGCCTTGCAGCCCTTGCACGCCAGGCACAGGTCGAGCGCGTCGTGGACGGCCTGCGACCGCCAGCCGTCGGCGACCGGGCTGTCGCGGTGGCCGTCGAGCATCTCGAACAGCAGCCGCGCGCGCCCTCTCGTGGAGTGTTCCTCCTCGCGCGTGACCTGGTAGGACGGGCACATCACCTGTCCCTCGGTGACGTGCCGGCGGCAGCGTCCGACCCCGACACACCGGTTGGCCGCCTGGGCGAACGAGCCGCCGTCGTCGGGGAACCGGAAGAAGAGGTCCTGCGGGTCGGCGGGCGCCCAGCCGGAGCCGAGGCGGAGGTTCCCGTCGAGGGGCTGCGGGGCGACGACCTTCCCCGGGTTCATCGAGTCCGTCGGGTCGAAGATCGCCTTGAGCTCTCCGAACGCGCGCACGAGGTCGCCGCCGAACATGAGCGGGAGCAGCTCGCCACGCGTCTGCCCGTCGCCGTGCTCGCCCGAGAGCGACCCGCCGAAGTCGACGACGAGCGCGGCGGCCCGCTGCAGGAACCGGCGGTAGGTCGCGACGCCGTCGGCGGAGTAGAGGTCGAACGGGATGCGGGTGTGCACGCAGCCCTGCCCGAAGTGGCCGTAGAGGGCGGGGCCGGTGTCGGAGGCGTACCCGAACTCGCGGTACAGGTCCTGCAGCCGCCGCAGGTAGTCGCCGAGCCGCTCGGGCGCGACGGCGGAGTCCTCCCAGCCCTCGAAGGTGTCGGGCTTGCCCGGGACGTGCGCGGTGGCACCGAGCCCGGCCTCGCGGACCGCCCAGAGCTCGTCCTCGCGAGCAGGGTCGTCGAGGAAGGCGACGTCGGGTTCGTGAGGGGTGTCGCCGAGCGCGTCGAGCATCCCCTGCGCACGGCGCTCGACCTCCTCGCGGTCGGTCCCGCCGAACTGCACCATGAGGAATGCCGCGCCGTCGGGCAGCTCCTGCAGGGCCTGTGGGTTGAGGTCCTTGATCTGTTCGTCGCGGATCAGCTTGCGGTCCACGCCCTCGAGGGCGATCGGCTCGTGCTCGACGACGGCGGGCACCGCGTCGGCGGCCCGGGCGATGTCGGGGAAGCCCAGCACGACCAGGGTGCGCTCGGGCAGCACCGGCACCAGGGCCAGCTCGGCCCGCAGCACCGTGACCAGCGTCGACTCACTCCCGACGAGGAGCTTGGCGAGGTCGAAGTCCTGTTCGGGCAGCAGCGCGTCGAGGTTGTAGCCCGACACCCGCCGCGGGATGTCGGGGAAGCCTGCCCGGATGCGGTCGGCGTAGGTCGCGCCCAGCTCGCGCAGCCGCCGGTAGATCTCGGCGCGGCGGTCGCCGCGGCGTTCGATCTCGCGGTACTGATCGTCGGTGGTCGGGCCGCACCAGAACCGGGTCCCGTCGGCGAGCAGGACCTCGAGCGCGGCGATGTTGTCGACGACCTTGCCCGTCCGCTGTGCCGTCGCGCCGCACGAGTTGTTGCCGATCATCCCGCCGAGCGTGCAGTTCGGGTGCGTCGCCGGTTCCGGCCCGTATCGCAGGCCGGTGTCGGCGAGCCGGCGGTTCAGGTCGTCGAGGACGATCCCCGGCTGCACGACGCAGCGGCGGCGCCCGGCGTCGACCGACTCGATCCGCGTGCAGTACTTCGACCAGTCCAGGACGACGGCGGCGTTGGTGCACTGACCGGCCAGGCTCGTACCTCCGCCGCGGGACAGGATCGGCGCCCCGAACTCACGGGCCACGGCGACGGCCTCGACCGCGGCCTCCGGTGTGCGTGGTACGACGACGCCGATCGGTACCTGCCTGAAGTTCGACGCGTCGGTCGAGTAGGCGGCGCGGGTGCCGGCGTCGAACCGCACCTCGCCGTCGACGCGGTCGCGCAGCGCGCGGTACAGGTCCGAGAACGCTGCACGCTCGTCGGGTCCTCGCCGTACTGCGGGGGTCGGCAGGTCGAGGGCGCTCACGGTGGTTGTTCCTCCCGGGTCCATGAGGTGCGGTCGTCGTCCGGTGACAAGGGGACCTACCCGGGCGTCGGAAATCCATGCTCCGGGCACGGACCGGTCGCGGGTCGGCGCTCGACCGGTCCGTGGACCCGTTGTGCGACAACGAATCGGTGGGGACGACGGCCTCGGTGCATGGAAAACGTGTGCACGGGGCATGCATCGGTCGTGGAGGAAGCGGAGATGCCGCGATTCGCGCAGGCCGAGAGCGATCTCGTCGAGGCGTTCCTGGGCGCGAGCCGTGCCCTGGTCGGCCTCGCCCTGAGGTCGCTCGCGGCCTGCGACGAGGACGTGAGCCTGCACCAGTTCCGGATCATGGTGCTCCTGCAGTCCCGCGGCCCGCAGCGGATCACCGACCTGGCCGGCCTGCTGCAGGTCAACGGCTCCACCGCCACCCGCCACGCCGACCGGCTCACCGCCAAGGGTCTGCTGCGCCGACGGGGTACCCCCGGCGACGCGCGGGCGGTGACCGTCGCCCTGACCCGCCGTGGAGACCACGCGGTGGACCGGGTCCTCGACGCCCGTCGCGCCGAGATCAAGGCCGTGCTGGCCACGATGCCCACGCCCGACTCCGACGTCCTGCAGCGCGCGTTGCGCGCCTTCGCCACCGCGCTCGGGGAACCGCCCGGCAGCACGGTGACCGCGGAGTGGGGTCTCGCGCCGTCGTGATCCGGCGGCCGGGCCCGCACGCCCGGACCGACCACGAGGAGGAACACCAGCCATGTCCACGACGGTGGGGGACTTCGTCCTGTCCCGACTGCGTGAATGGGGGGTCGAGCAGGTCTTCGGCTACCCGGGCGACGGGATCAACGGGCTCGTCGTCGCGTTCGGCGAGGCCGACGACCAGCCGCGGTTCATCCAATCCCGCCACGAGGAGATGTCCGCCTTCGAGGCGGTCGGCTATGCCACGTTCTCGGGCAGGCCCGCGGTCTGCATGGCCACCTCCGGACCGGGTGCCGTGCACCTGCTCAACGGCCTCTACGACGCCAAGCTCGACCACGTCCCGGTCGTCGCCGTCGTCGGCCAGACCGAACGCAGCGCCATGGGCGGCTCCTACCAGCAGGAGATCGACCTGCAGTCGCTGCTCAAGGACGTGGCCTCCGAGTACCTCGTCGAGGTCAACGTCCCGCAGCAGCTGCCCAACGCGATCGACCGCGCGTTCCGCACCGCGATGACCCGGAGGGCGCCCACCGCGATCCTGGCGGCCGACCGCCCGGGTCTGATCGACGTGTACTGCGATCCGGAGGTCCCGCCGATCCCGCCGCACGCCACCGCCGACCAGGCCATCTCGATGCTCGAGGCGATCGGCAAGGGCGATCCGTCGGGGATGCACCTGCTCGTCGAGGGCGCGAAGACGAAGCTGCAGGAACTCCTCCCCCACCGCCATGACTGAGGCCCACACCGGCACGGCCGAGGCCCCCACCGGCACGACCGGGCGCGCCGACCCGATCGGGCTCACCGCGCCCGCGGAGGCGGCGGTCCCGCAACCGCACGTCCTGCGCGAGTACGCGCTGCTGGCCGACGGGGAACGTGGCGTCCTCGTCGGGCCACGGGGCGAGCTCGCCTGGATGTGCTTCCCCCGCTGGGACTCCCCCGCCGTCTTCTCCGCGCTGCTCGGCGGGCGTGGCCACTACTCGGTGACGCCCACGGGGCGGTTCGTGTGGGGCGGCTCCTACGACCCGGGGACGCTCGTCTGGAACTCCCGGTGGGTGACCGACGGCGGGGTCGTCGAGTGCCGCGAGGCGCTCGCGCACCCCGGCGACCCGGACCGGGCGGTCGTACTGCGCCGCATCCGGTGCCTCGACGGCGAGGCCGAGCTGACGGTGCGGCTCGCCCCGGCCGCGGACTTCGGGGCGCGACCCATGACCGACCTGCGGCGCGACAGCGCGTCGGGAGACTGGACGGCGCGTCTCGGGCACGTCCGGCTGCGCTGGGCGGGCGCGGGCGACGCCGGCCCGCGACCGGGCGGCACCGGGGGCGAGGAACTCGGCACGACCGTCCGGCTGCGGGCCGGGCAGAGCCACGACCTCGTGTTGGAGCTGGCCACCCGGCCGTCCGCGCCCACCCGGCTCGATCCCGACGAGCTGTGGCGACGTACCGAGGACGCCTGGACGCGGACGGTCCCGGACCTGGACACCTCGATCGCCCCGGACGACGCCCGGCACGCCTACGCCGTGCTGCGAGGCCTCACGTCCGGCAGCTCCGGGATGGTCGCGGCCGCGACGCTCGGGCTTCCCGAACGGGCCGAGGAGGGACGCAACTACGACTACCGGTACGCCTGGCTCCGCGACCAGTGCTACGTCGGACAGGCCGCCGCCGTGAACGAGGCCTTCCCGCTGCTCGACGACGCCGTCCGGTTCGTCGCCGAACGCGTCCTCGACGACGGGCCCGGCCTCGCACCGGTCTACACCGCCGACGGCTCCCCGGTCCCGGACGAACAGCGCATCGCCCTGCCCGGCTACCCGGGCGGGGCCGCGGTCGTCGGCAACCACGCCCACCGGCAGTTCCAGCTCGACACCTTCGGCGAGGCCCTGCTCCTGTTCGCCACCGCAACCGGCCACGGGCGCCTCGACAGCGAGGGGTTCGACGCCGCCGCGACCGCCGCCGACGCGATCGCCGGCCGGTGGCAGGAGCCCGACGCCGGGGTGTGGGAGCTCGACGACCGGCGCTGGGCCCACTCCCGGCTGACCTGCGTCGCCGGGCTGCGGGCCATGTCGGCCCACACCCGGGCCGCCTGCCGGTGGCGCGACCTGGCCGACCGGATCGCCGCCTCCCTCGACGACTGCGTCCACCCGACCGGCCGCTGGCAACGCGCGCCGCAGGACCCGCGCGTCGACGGCGCGCTCCTGCTGCCCGCGATCCGCGGCGCCGTCCCGGCCGCCGACCCGCGGTCGCGCGCCACCCTGCGCGCGGTGCTCTCCGACCTCACCGACGACGGCTACGTCCACCGCTACCGCCACGACCCGCCCGCCGCCGGACCCGACGCCGGGGGCGACCCGGACCCGGTCGAGGGCGCGTTCCTGGTCTGCGGGTTCTGGGCCGCAATGGCCGAGCACCAGCAGGGCCACGCCGTGTCCGCCGCGCGATTGTTCGAACGCAACCGTGCCGCGTGCGGCCCGCCCGGGCTGTTCACCGAGGAGTACGACGGGACGCAACGACAGCTGCGGGGGAACCTGCCACAGGCCTTCGTCCACGCCGGAATGCTCGAGGCCTCCCAACGGCTGGCCCGGCCCGTGGGTGACGCGCGGGCGTGAGCGACGGTCAGCCGAAGTCGACGACCTGCAGGTTCAGCGGCAGCTGCTTCGTGTGCACCCCGGCGAGCCGGGCGGTGTCGACCGGTACGACGGGCGCCTGCGCGGCGAACGGCGCCGAGAGCAGCTGCCCGTCGCTCACCACTCCTCGCCCGGTGAACGTCGTGAACACGAACGGCAGCCCGTTGGACTGCAATGGCGACGGCCCGTCCATGATGTGGAAGTGCAGGTGCGGCGCGTCGGTGTTCCCGGTGTTGCCCAGCAGGCCGAGCACGTCGCCGGCCTTGACCCGGTCGCCGACCTCGACCTTCAGTGACCCCGGCTGCATGTGCGCGTAGAAGGCGAACCGGCCGTTGCCGATGTCGACGACGACGTAGTTGCCGTCCGCGCTCTGCAGCGTCTGGCCCTCGGGCAGCTTGCCGGGGACCTGCTCCTGGTTGCCGTCGAGGACACGGACCACGGTTCCGTCGGCCGCCGAATGGATCTCCGCCCCGAAGTACGCGAACGACGCGTTGTTCGCGGGGTCGCCGGTGTAGAGCGTCCCGCCCGGTTTCAACTGGATGAAGTCGATGGCGAACCGCTGCGCGACACGGATGGTGCCGTCGACGGAGAGCGTGGCGCCCCGATGTGCGGTGATGGCGTCGCAGCAGCCCTCACCGGCCACCCAGCCGTTGCCCCGCAGCGGCGGCGCGACCTCGACGGCCTGCTGGTCGGAGACGTTCACGGGCACCCCGGTGAACGTGACGTTCGTCGGGGCACCGTCGCCCTGCATCGTCATGACGAAACGGTTCCGGACCACGCGTGGCACCGTGGCTCCGGCGTCCAGCGTCGCGTCGAGGAACACGTCGCCGGCCTGCCCGGGCGCGAGCGTCGTCCCGCCGGTACCCCCTGCGGGCCGCAGCAGTCGGCCGAGGTCCGCGCCCTGCAGCGTCGTGATGACGGCACCGGACCGGTCGAGCGTCGCGATGCTGCTCAGCTCCACCTTCGAGCGGCTCACGTTGATCATCTGCAGCTCGTAGGCCAGGTGGATGCGGTTGTCCGCACCGAGCACCGGGGCGATCTCCGAGAGGGGCCGGATCGCGAGCGGGGTGATGGCGGCGGTCTCGTCGTCGACCGCGATGGTGCTCGTGCTCGCGGCGGCGATGGCGGCCGCCGCGGTCGACGGGGCCTCCGAGTCGGAGCACCCGGCCAGCGCGAGGAGGGCGACCGCGGCCACGACACTGCCGACCCTGGTCCGGTTCGGGCCACGGGCGCCCGCCTTGCACGTCGTCATGTCGGTTCCTTCGGCAGGCAGTCGGGGGATCGGTCGACGGCGGGGTCGCGGCCGGGGCGCCGAACCGGGGCAACGCGGCGCGCACGGCGGCGGACGACCGAATTCTCTGTGGCGATCCCCCGATGCGGAATCGACCTGGCTCCAGACCGCGGACATGGACCTGGGTCCATGTCCCGGGTGCGATCCGTGTCCCATCCGTGTCCGCACATTCCCGCCACTCGCGAGTCGGGGCCGCGCGGATTGTGCGACGATTCCCGGCGGTGAACGGTTCGCAGCTTCCCGTCGCGGCAATGGAGGCCGGCTCGCCGCTGCGCGCGTCGCTGCGCGTAGCGCTCCTGCAGGTCGGGCTGAGCGCGGTGGCGCTGACCGGGTTCGAGATCGCGCTGTTCCTCGACGCCGGTTCGGGGCCTGTCGCGGCGCTGGTCGCCTACTCGCTCACCGGAGCCGGATTCGTCGCCGCGGGAATGGTGGCGTGGTGGCGACGGCCGTCCGGGCGGATCGGCGCGCTGCTGAGCCTGTGCGGGACGGCGGTGCTGGCGTCGGCCGCGGGCAACGTCGCCGACCCGGTGCTCGCCGTCGTCGGCACGGTGCTCGCACAGCTGCCGATCGGCGTTCTGCTGCACCTGCTGCTCGCATTCCCGTCGGGCAGGCTCCCCGACCGGCGGTCCCGGCTGCTGGCCGTCGCGGGGTACGTCGTCACGTTGGCACTGCCGATCCCGGCGTACATGTTCGGGCCGCTGCCCGGGGTGCCGCCGGTGCTGGTGGTCGCGGACCGCCCCGACCTGGTCTCGCTGTTCGCCCGGATCGCCACCGTCGCCGGGTTCGTCGTCGTCCCCCTGTGCGCCCTGGTCCTGCTGCAGCGCCTGCGCGCAGCCGACCGGCCCCAGCGCCGTGTGCTCGCCGCGGTGTCCGCCTACGGCATCTTCACCATCCTGTTCCTGACCGGCAGCGCGATCGTCGCGCGGCTCACCGGCATCGACCCGCTGACCCAGTTCGTCGTGCAGATGGTGGTCCTGGCCGGGGTCCCGGTCGCGTTCCTCGGCGGTCTGCTGCGCGGCGGGTTCGCCCGCACCGCCGAGATCGAGGAGCTCGGCGCCTGGCTGGGCGCCACCGAGGGCGGCCGCCCCGAGCTGCGCGACGCGGTGGCCGCCACGCTCGGCGACCCGTCGCTGGAGCTGTTGTTCTGGCTGCCCCGCGAGCACCGCTGGGCCGACGCCGACGGGGTGTCCGCGCTGCTGCCCGACCCCGGCGGCCCCCGCGCCGCCGTCGAGGTCGCGACGGCCACCGGAACGGTCGGCGCGATCGTTCACGACGCGGTCCTGCTGCCCGACGCGGAGCTGGTGCGGGCGGCCGGACGGGTCGTCGCGCTGGCGATGGAACGCGATCGGCTGACCGCCGAGCTGCTCGCGGGCCGCGCCGCGCTGCGCCGCTCCCGCGCCCGCATCGTCGAGTCCGGCGACCGCGAACGCCGTCGCCTCGCACGCGACCTGCACGACGGGTTGCAGGCCCGGCTGGTCGTGCTCGCGCTGCGGGCCGGCCGGCTCGCGGCCGGGACGGCCCCACCTCTCGCCGAGCAGGCCGAGGCGGTCCGTGCCGACGCGGAGGCCGCGATCGCGGAGCTGCGCGGGCTGGTCCACGGGATCATGCCGGACCTGCTCGTGCAGCGCGGGCTGCCCGCCGCGGCGCAGGAGCTCGCCGACCGGCTGCCCCTCCCGAGCACGCTGTCGCTCCCCGGCGACGACCGCCGGTGGCCCGCGACGGTGGAGACCGCCGGCTGGTTCACCCTCGCCGAGGGGGTCGCCAACGCCGTCAAGCACTCCGGCGCCCGGAAACTCTGGCTCACGGTCGGCCACACCGACGACGTCCTCACCGTCGAGGTCCGCGACGACGGCGCCGGGGGTGCGCATCTCGACGGCGGCGGCCTCCGCGGGATCGCCGACCGCGTCGAGGCCGTCGGCGGCCGGCTGCACCTCGACAGCACACCCGGGGGCGGGACCCGACTGCGCGCCGAGCTGCCGTGCGTGTCGTGATCGGGGAGGACGAGGCGCTGCTGCGCGAGGGCCTCGTCCTGCTGCTGCAAGGCGCGGGGTGGGACGTCGCCGGGGTCGCGGACAACGCCCCCGACCTGGTGCGGCTCGCCGGCGAGCACCGGCCCGACCTGGTGCTGACCGACATCCGGATGCCGCCCGAGCACAGCGAGGACGGGCTGCGCGCCGCCGTCGCGATCCGCGCGGACCGCCCGGAGACCGCGGTCCTGGTGCTGTCCCAGTACGTGCACCGCCAGTACGCCCGCGAGCTGCTCGCCGACCGTCCCGCCGGCGTCGGCTACCTGCTCAAACAGCGCATCGCCGACGTCGCCACGTTCTGCCGCGACGTCGGCATCGTCGCCCGCGGCGGCACCGTCCTCGACCCGGAGGTCGTGTCGGCCATGCTGACCCGGGCCCGCTCCGACCACGACGCGCTCTCCCTCCTGACGCCCCGTCAGACCGACGTCATCGCGCTGCTCGCGCAGGGCCGCACGAACGCCGGCATCGCCCGCAGGCTCGGCATCTCGGAGAAGGCCGTCGTCCAGCACGTCTCCCGCATCTACGACGTGCTCGGCCTCGCCGTGACCGGCGACGACCACCGCCGCGTCCTCGCCGTCATCCGGTACCTGAACCCGTAAGCCCGTTCCCACCGCGTCGGCCACTGCTTCCCGTCCCGTCATTTTCACGGTACCGTCATTACCGTGAAATCGACACGGCAGTACCAGCAGGCCGCCCGAGCGGAGGCCGCGGACCGCAACACCGAGCGGATCCTGGCCGCAGCGCTGGAGCTGTTCGTGGAACGTCCGTACGACCGGATCACCCTCGCCGCGGTCGCCGAACGCGCCGGCGTCGGAGTGCAGACCCTCATCCGACGGGTCGGCACCAAGGACGGCCTCGCCGAGGCCGTCGGCGCCTGGGTGGCCCCCCAGGTCGCCTCCGACCTCGGCGACCCGCCCGGCCCCGACCCCGACGGCGTGGCCGCGGCCTTCCGCCGCCATTACGAGCGATGGGCCGCCGCGCTGGACCGCACCCTCAGCCAGCAGGACAGCTCGCCCGCACTGGCGGCCAACGCCGAGGGCGGCCGCCGCGCCCACCGCGAATGGATCGAGCAGGCGTTCACGGACCCGCTCGCGGCCCGGCCCGAACCCGCCCGGACCACCCTGCGGGCCCGGCTCGTCGCCGTCACCGGCGTGGAGCTGTGGCTCGTGCTCACCACACACGAGGGCCTCACCGCAGGCCAGGCCGAGAACACCATCGCGATGCTCGTCCGCGCCGCGCTCGCCGCGCCCGACACCGACCGAGAGCAGGAGCCATGAGCACATTCCTCGTCTACACCCCGCCCGCAGCAGGACACGTGTTCCCGCTGGTCCCGGGCCTGCGCGCGCTCGCGTCACGCGGACACCGGGTCCACGTGCGGACGGCACCGGACCTCGTCGACCGCCTCGCCGGCGCCGGCGTCCTCACCGGCGGGATCGAGGCGAGCGCCATCGACCCGCGCATCACCGCGCACGTCGCGGCCTCCGACGGCCCCGACGGCCGCGGCGTCGACGACCTGGCCGACCTGCTCGCCCGCTCCCGCTGGGAGGCCGAGGACCTCCACGCCTGCGTCGACCGGCTGCGACCCGCCGCACTGCTCGTCGACGGCAACACCTACGGCGCTGCGACCGCCGCCCCGACCACCGGTCTGCCGTGGGCCATCGTGCTGCCGTCGGTACTGCCCTACCCGGGCGCCGGGATCCCTCCGTACGGCCTGGGGCTGCGGCCCCGGGGCGGCCCGCTCGGCGCCGTCCGCGACGCGGTGCTGTGGAAGGTCGTCGAGCGCGCGTACGGCAAGGCGCTGCTGCCCGGGCTGAACGACGTGCGCCGCGCCGAGGGCCTGCCGCCGCTGCGCAGCGCGCTGGAGTACGTCGACGGCGCCGACCGGGTCCTCGTCCTGACCGGCGAACCGCTGGAGTACCCGCGCACCGATCTGCCCGCGCACATCCGCATCGTCGGCGGCCAGCCCTGGGACCCTCCCGCCGACGAGCCGGCCTGGCTCGCCGAGCCCGGCGCGCCGTGGGTGCTCGTCACCTGCTCGACGCACTACCAGGGAGACGAGGCGCTGGCCGCCACCGCGGTCGAGGCGCTGCGCGACGAACCCGTCCGCGTCCTCGTCACCCTCGCCGACGCCTACGACACAGCGACCCTGCCGCAGGCACCGAACGTGCGCGTCGAGCGGTTCGTACCCCACGCGCCGGTGCTGGCCCGGGCGGCGGCCGTCGTGTGCCCGTCCGGGATGGGGATCGTCGCCAAGTCCGTCGCCGCCGGGGTACCGGTGGTCGCCGTGCCGTTCGGCCGCGACCAGCCGGAGGTGGCGCGCCGCGTCGCGCAGGCGGGCACCGGCGTCGTCCTGCCGGCCCGCAAGCTCGCCCCCGCCCGGCTGCGACAGGCAGTCCGCGACGCGGTGGCGTTGCGGGACGAGGCACGCGCCGTCGCCGCGACGGTCGCGCCCGCCGACACCGCCGCCGGCCGGTTCGCCGACGCCGCGGGCGAGCTCGTCGGACTGCGCGACGACCGCCCGGCGGGGAGGACGTGCACCGTCTAGTCGCCGGGCCGACGTTTCCCGGCCGCCCGGATCGGCAACAATCGCGGCGTGAGCGACCGGTTCGACCGAATCCTGGTGATCTTCAACCCGAACAGCACGGGCGACGCGGCCGACCAGGCCGAGCAGCTCCGCGCCGAGCTCACCCGCCGGCTGCCGCGGACGTCGGTCGTGACGAGCCCGACCGGGTACGCCGGCCACGCCCGCGAGCTGGCCCGGGAGGCGGCCGGCTCGCCGCGGACCCTCGTCGTCTCGGTGAGCGGGGACGGCGGCTACAACGAGGTCGTCGACGGCGTCACGCAGGCCGGCGACACCGGCACCGTCTGCGCCGTCATGGCGGCCGGCAACGCCAACGACCACCGCCGCGTCACCCGCGAGCGGCCGCTTGCCGACGCGATCGTCGCCGGCGAGGTCCGGCATTTGGACCTGTTGCGGCTCACCGTCGGCGAGGGGCCCGACGCGGTCGTCCGGTACGCCCACTCCTACATCGGCGTCGGCCTCACCCCGATCGTCGCGATCGACCTGGAGAAGGGCGGCAAGGGCTCGCTGCGCGAGATCGTGTCGGTGGTGCGGACCTTCGCGCGGTTCCGCCCCTTCACGATCACGCTCGAGGACGGGACCCGCACGTCGTTCGACAGCCTGCTCTTCGCGAACATTCCGCAGATGGCGAAGTACGCCACGCTGAGCGACACCGACGTGCCCGACGACGGCCGTTTCGAGGTGATCGCACTGCCCCACGTGTCGAAGTGGCGGATCCTGGGCGTCGCGATCCGGGCGGCGACCCGCGGCCTCGGCCCGCAGCCCACCGCCACCCGCTACCGGTTCACCACCGGGAAACCGTCACCGCTGCAGCTCGACGGGGAGGTCCTGGCCGTCGACGCCCACACCCCGGTCCTCGTCGAGATCGCACCGGGCGCACTGGCCACCGTCGGCTGAGCGCAGCCCCGGGGTCAACTTCCGTCACCCGGGCCCGTCCGACCCCGCTGACGTGCGGAGACGTGAGCGGGTGGCGGACCAGGTGGAAGGACGGTCCCGGCGGCCCCCGCGCGCGCCGATGATCGGTGACCACGCCGTCCGGCCGAGGTTCGGGACCCGAGGAGACACCGCATGGGCATGCTCGAGGGCAAGGTCGCCTTCATCACCGGCGGAGCGCGTGGCCAGGGCCGCGCGCACGCGATCACCTGCGCCCGCGAGGGCGCCGACGTCGTGATCGTCGACGTCGTCTCCGACGTCGTCGAGACGACCTACGGGCTCGCCACCGCTGACGACCACGCCGAGACCGTCAAGCTCGTCCGCGAGTACGGCCGCCGCGTGATCGACGTCGAGGCCGACGTCCGCGACCAGGACGCACTCGACGCCGCCGTCGGCCGCGCCGTCGACGAGCTGGGCCACATCGACATCGTGATCGCCAACGCCGGCATCCACGCCTTCGCGCCCTTCTGGGAGCTCACCGAGGAGCAGTGGGACGCGATGATCGGGATCAACCTGACGGGCGCCTGGAAGACGATCAAGGCCGACACCGCGCTGTACCTGAACTCCGACCTGGCCGCCAACGTCACCGGGCAGAACATCTCCGTCGACAACGGGCACCTGCTGCTCCCCGGCTCCAACCCGACCGGCACCGGCTGAGATCAGGCCTGCAGCGCAGCTCAGGTCTCCAGCGCAGCTCAGGTCTGCAGCGCGCCGACCGCCTCGGCGAGTGCACCCAGCTCTGCGTCCCACCCATCGACCGAGGGCCGGGTGGGACGCAGCACGAACTTCGAGAATCCCTGCTCGATGAACCCCTCCAGCACCCGGCGCACCTCGGCCGGACCCACCGGCACCACGTCGGCGGGATCGACGTCGCGGCCCCTCGTGCGCGTCGCGATCGCCGCGAGCTGCGCATCGTCGGGCGGCGTCACGGCGTAGCCGATGCTCATCCCGAAGTGCTCGGGATCGATCTCCCGGCCGGCGGCGTCGGCCGCGGCGTTGATCGCGTCGCGCGCCGCGACGGCCTCGCGCACCGTGCAGAACGCCCCGAGCCAGCCGTCGGCGACCCGGCCGCACCGGCGCAGCGAGGCCGGTGCCAGCCCCGCGAGCCAGGGCTCCAACGGCTCCTGCACCGGCCGCGGCAGCACCCGCACACCGTCGACCTCCTCCCCCGCCCACCAGCGCCGCAGCTTCGGCAGCACCTCGTCCATGACGGCACCGCGCTCGCCGACCGGCACCCCGACCGCCTCGCTCTCGACACCGTGGGGCAGGCCGGGGACGAAGGTGAGCAGCAGCCGCCCGCCCGAGAGCCGGTCGAGCGTGGCGAGCGACTTGGCCAGCCGTACCGGGTTGCGTCCGGGCAGGACGATCGTCGCCCCGAGCCGCCGGCCGGGATGCAGCTGGGCCGCGGAGGCCAGGGCCACCAACGGATCCGGGCCCGGTGAGGTCAGGATCTCCGACATCCACAACGAGTCGAGGTCGTGGGCGTCGATGGCCCTCAGGACCTCGGCGAGGTCGTCGGTGGTGACGGCAGTCTGGCCCAGCCCGATCCCGATGCGCACCTTCACCGCCCCATCCTCCCCTCGACACCGACGATCCGCCCGGGCTCGCATGCCGAGCGCGCCCGTGACCGCCGTGGCGGCGCCGGGTACGGGGCTGCCGCGACCGTCCAGCGAGTCCCCGTACCGAAGGCAGCGGACCGCTCCCCGCCCAGCCGAGGTAGCCGGGCACGTCGGTGCCCGCCGAGCACCGGTGAGAGCGGTGCGGGTCACCTGCGGCGACGACCGGAGGTGACGACGTCTGTCAGTACTGCCCCTTGATCACGAAGAACGAGCCGCGGATCGTCCCCGCCAGCTTCGACCGCTGCCGCGCGAACTTGAACCGGGTCTCCAGCTCGGCGGGGACGTCCATCCCGTCGGACAGCTTGAACCCGACGGCCCGCTTCGCCCCCTCCTCGAGCCCGTACATGACGTTGATCGCCAGGCCCGACTCGTAGAACACGTACGCGAAGCGGGTCCCGTCGACGACGAACTCCGACGCCTCCAGCGGCCGGGACTCGATCACGAGCTCCCGTTCACGCTGGAGGATGTCGGTCACCCAGGCCACGGTCTCGGCGGCGTCCTCGGCAGGTTCGACCGTGAAGTCGTGGTCGAACTTGTTCTTGAAGTAGCGGGCCTCGTTGGCCCGCAGCCCCGCCAGCGCGTCCGGGACCGGGGAGGACTCCAGTCCTGCGGTCGACACGGTCTGGAAGTCGACGATCTGCGGCACCTGCGCCTCCGGCACGTCCCGACCCCGCGGGGTCCCCCTTCACCGAGAGTCGGATCGTAGCCGTCGGCCCAACCGGCGGGGCCTGTCGACGACGCACGAGCCGTCGGTACCGGTCCCGTCCTCGGCATCCGGTCTCGGCATGGCGGGGAAGATCGTCATCGCCGCCGCGGACGGGTCCGAGGTGGACGGGAGGGAGGACTGGGAGTCCGGCCGGCAGCCCGGCGACCACCGGTTCGCGCGCTTCTCGCTCACGTTCGCCGACGGCGGCGCCCTGCACCTGGTCGACCCGCGGCGGCTCGGCCGCATCCGGTTCGACCCACCGGTGGCCGACCTGGGGCCCGGCGCCGCGACCGTCGACGAGGCCGAGCTCCTCCCGGCGATCCCAACCTGTCGATCTGCTGACGATCGGCGCGTGCGCAGGCGCTGAGTCGCCGCGAACGCCGCGTGGGCGCACCATGTTCGACGATGACGTCGACGCCACCCCGAACCGGGCCGGTACACCCCGGCCACGCACCGAGCCCGCAGCCGAGGCGGGCCGGGCCCCGGGAGCGCGTCCTGGTGGTCGACGACGACGGCCGGATCCGGCAGGCCCTCTCCCTCGCGCTCGACGACGAAGGCTTCGCCGTGACGACGGTACCGTCCGGGGAGGACGCGATGGCGGTGCTGGGCAACGACGCCGTGGACGTCGTCCTGCTCGACCTGATGCTGCCGGGGACCGACGGGCTCACCGTGTGCCGTCGCCTCCGGACGCTCGGCGACCTGCCGATCATCATCATCACGGCGCGCTCGGACTCCGCCGACGTGATCGCCGGCCTGGAGGCCGGAGCCGACGACTACGTGACCAAGCCGGTCGTGGCCGGCGAGCTCGCCGCGCGCATCCGGGCGCTGCTGCGACGCCGTCGCCCACACCCCGATGCGGACAGGCTCACGGTCGGGGACGTCGAGGTCCGTCCCGACGAGGGTCTGGTGCGCTGTCACCGCGACGGCGGCACGGTGGAGGTCCACCTGACCCGCACCGAGTTCCGGCTGCTCGCCGAGCTCGCCGCCGCAGGCGGCAGGGTCGTGACACGTGAGGAGCTGCTGCGCCGGGTCTGGGGCTACGACTACCTCGGCGACACCCGCCTCCTCGACGTCCATGTCCGCAGGCTGCGGTGCAAGATCGAACGCGACCCGGATCGTCCGGCGCTCGTCCTCACGGTGCGTGGTGCGGGCTACCGGGCCGCGGGCCGGTCCGATGGCGGCGCGTGAGGCGGGGCCGGGCACGCTGCTACGGCGGCGGCTGCCCCTGCGGTGGCGGGTCGCCGTGGCGTTCGCGGCCGTGTCCGTGGTGATCACCGGCCTGCTCGCCGTCGTGACGTGGCATCTCGCGTCGAGCTACCTGCTGGGGCGACGTGAGCTCACCGCCACCACCCAGGCCGCGGTCGACGGGCGGCTCGTCGAGGAGGCGCTGCGCGACACGTCCCGCCGCGGTCCCGGCGATCTGCTCCAGGGGCTCGCCGCCGGGGGCGACATCGCCATCGCTCTGCGCCGCAACGGCTCCTGGACCGTCAGCGGGGACCCGCTCGACGTCACCACCCTGCCCCGCGACCTGCTCGCCCTCGCCGCGTCGGGGACGGCGGCACGCCAGCGGATCCTGTCAGGCGGTCACCCCGTGCTCGCGGTGGCGACCCCGGTCGACCAGGGGGTCTACGTCGAGGTCGCGTCGCTGTCCGGGCTGGACGCGACGCTGCGGTTCCTCAGCGCCCTGCTGGCGACCGGCGTCGGCGTCAGCGCGCTGCTCGGCCTGGGGCTGGGCAACTGGGCGGGGCGGCGCGCGCTGCGCCCCCTGACCGAGCTGCGCGACGCGGCCGCCCGGGTCGCGTCGGGCGATCTCGACGCGCGGCTGCCCGAACTGGACGACGCCGACCTCGCACCCCTGGCCGCCGCCTTCAACCGGACGGCGGAGGACCTGCAGCGGCGGGTCCGGCGCGACGCCCGGTTCGCGGGCGACGTGAGCCACGAGCTGCGCTCCCCCTTGACCACCCTGGTCAACGCGGTCGCGATCCTGCGTCGTCGCCGTGCCGAGCTGTCGCCCGTCGCGCGCCAGGCGCTCGACCTCATCGACGCCGACGTGCACCGCTTCCGCAAGATGGTGATCGACCTGCTGGAGATCTCGCGGGACGACCGGATCGACGACGACGATCTCGAGGTGTGCGACGTCGCCGACGTCGTGACCCACGCGGTCGGGACGCGCAACGGGGTCACCGTCGACGTCGTGGGTACGCCTCCGCTCGTCCTCGCGGACCGGCGCCGGCTCGACAGGGTCGTCGAGAACCTCCTGGACAACGCCGCGCACCACGCCGGCGGCGCAGTCCATGTCGAGGTGTCGCCGTGCCGGGGCGGCGTCGCCGTCACGGTGGACGACGCCGGGCCCGGCATCCCGCCCGACATGCGGGAGGAGGTGTTCGAGCGGTTCTCCCGCGGCTCCGGGGCGGGCCGCCGGGGGGACAGCGGCGGCACCGGCCTCGGGCTGGCCCTCGTCGCCCGGCACGTCCGCGCCCACCACGGCACGGTCCGCATCGACGACAGCCCGTACGGCGGCGCGCGTGTCGTCGTGGAGATACCGGGAGGCGCGACGTGAGGCTCCGCACGGCGACGGTGCCGGTGGTGCTGCTGGCCGGGGTGCTCGGGGGTTGCGGGGTCGCCACCCAGGACCGTCCCGAGCCGGTCGCCCACTCGATGGCGCCGCCCCCGCCCACGCCGACGGTCGCCGTGCTGCCGGACACCTCGACGCCGCAGGCCGCCCCGACCACGACGTCCCCGGCCACGGCGTCCCCGACTACGACGTCCCCGACTACGACGGCGCCGCCGTCCCCGGCCCCTGTCCTCCCGGTCCGGGAACGCTGACAGCTCCCTCGGAACAGTCGTCCCCGTTCGAGGTGTCCGGGTCCAGCAGCGGCGAGCGGGCCAGCAGGATCGTCCCCGCACCGACCAGCACGGCTCCGACGATGCCGCCGAGGAGGAACGCACCGCCGCGGGCCTGCTCCCCGAACACCACGAGGCCCCACGACACCGAGACGGCAGGGTTGGTGAGGGTGAAGCCGGGCTGGGACGCGACGAGCGACCCGCCCTCGAGCGCGTTCTGCAGCAGGAAGAACGCCGCCGGCCCGACGACGGCCACCGCGTAGGTCTGCCACGTCGTGAAGATGTCGTCGCCGCGTCCCACCGCCGCCCCGACGCCGGCGATCAGCGACGAGTTCAACCCGAAGGCGGCCCCCGTCGCGACGCCCAGGAAGGCCGCACGTCGCTCACTGCGGCCGCGGTGGCCGACGAGGACGAGCAGGCCGACGCCGGCGGCGGTCGCCCCGATCGCCACCAGCCACTCCCCGACCCCGACGGCACCCGGGTCCCCGCCCGACGGCGACAGACAGCCCACGAACGCCGCGACGCCCACCGTCTGCAGTGCGACGGCGAGCCAGTCCCGGGGGCTCAGCCGGAGCCCGAACACCCGCGACGCGAGCAGCAGGGTGAACGGCAGCTCGACGACCAGCAGCGGCTGCACCAGGGCGATGCGCGACACGGAGATCGACACGGCGTGGAGCACGAACCCGCCCAGCATGGCCAGGACGCCGAAGACCCACGCCGGGCGCTGCACGAGGTCCAGGAACATCTGCGGCGAGAACGAGCGCGACGGCGGTTCGTCACGGGCCGCCCGGCGCTGCAGCACCGAGGCGGTGGCGTTGAGCGCTGCCGCCACGACCATCAGGACGAGACCCCAGACCATCGCTCACCCCGATCGGGCACGGACGGGGGTCACGACCGCAGACCCCCGTCCGTGCCACCGGGCCGGCCCGCCCGGCCCGGCTGTGGTCACTGACCGACCTTCGCGCCGGGCAGACCCGCGGAGTACTCGATCGGGAACGACGAGGGTGCGCCGGGACGGTTCGCGTGCACGACACCGTCGCCCCGCCTGCCGACGGGCAGCACGACGCGGCCCGTCGTCGCGGCCAACGTCATGGCGCTGGCCGTGTACCAGGCGATCACGGCGGAGGCGACGAGCACGATCGCGCCGATCGTGACGAGCACCGGCGCGGACGCGGTCATCCCGATGGCCAGCAGGGTCGACCCGGCAGCCAGGGTCAGCAGCACGGCCGACAGAGCGATGTTCTCCGCCAGCGCAGCCACGAACCCGGTCCAGGTGACGGCGGCGAGGCCGATGAACCAGTACCCGAATGCGACCTTCGCATCGGTACCGGCCGCGGTACCGGGAAGGACGTTCAGCCCCACGAGCAGTGTGTAGATGCCGTAGCCGATCCAGAACGACCCCCACGCACCGTGCATGCCGGTCGCCAGCGCGTCACGTGCCCGGTAGGACCACATCGCGGCCAACAGCTGGGCGACCCCGCCGAACGCGAACGCGAACGGGAACAGCACCAGGGGTGTGGTCGTGTCGTTGCCGAACCACCCCGCGAGGTTGGCCGCCACCATGAACGTGGACACCGCGAACCCGAACAGTCCCAGGATCGACGGCGCCGCAACGGGTTGCAGACTGATGGTCGTGTGTTCCTCCAGAAGGTGCGGTCGTCCGGTTCCGGGTGATCGACCGGCCGGGCGGCATGGTCCCGTGGCCGACCGTCGCGGGTGTCCCTGGTGATGTGCGTCGTCATGTGCGATCACTCCTCCTTCGACGTTCGACGTCGTTGTCGACGTCGTTCTCGTTCGTCCGGACCGACCGGGCGTCGTCAGGTCCGCGAGCCCGCGGGCCGCGCACGTGTGGCCACGACGGTGGCGACGCAGAGCAGGACCACGCTGGTCCCGGCACACGCCATCACCCCGACGGCGCTCTGCAGCACCGCGCACAGGACCGTGGCGGCCAGTGCGACCACGAGCAGTGGCACGACCCGGATCGGCAGCCCCTGCAGAGGCGCCTGCAGTCGCCTGCCGCGCATGGTCGCGGCGAATCGGACGTCCGTGGCGAGGTCCCGCTCGATCCCTTCGAGCTCGTACCGTTCCCGCTCGGTCAGCATCGTCCCTCCTTCGGTTGTCGATGCCGCGTGCGTACCCGGGGACGCCGCGCACATCCGTCCGCGAACGGACGAGCGCACGGTCGTAACACGACCGCAAGGGGGGTCCGCACACGGATCCGCGTCGAACGGCCCGCATCGGGTAGGAGCGCAGGACACCCGCACGACGAGGGAGGTTCCGACGGTGACCCGCGACGCAGCCACGATGGGGCGCAAATTGGTTCCAGTGGTGCTCGACCGTCTCCCGACGGTGCTCGAGGAGGTCGCCCGGCAGCTCTCCGACCGGCACCCCGGGTACGCCGGCTTCGTCACCGACGAGTTCCCGCACGTCCTCGGAGGCGCCGAGAACTTCGTCGGACAACTGATGACGACCGCCGTCGAGGACCGGGAGCCGCGGCGGTTCGTGAGCGACGCGGAGCGGGAGTTGTTCGCGGCGATCGGGCGCGCACACCTTCACGAGGACCAGGACATCGACGGGTTGCTCGCCGCCTACCGGATCGGCGGCTCGGTCCTCTGGCGCCACATCGCCGACGCGGCCCTGCGCAGCGGGCTGGCGACGAGCGACTTCGCGGGTCTCGCGACCGCCGTCTTCGCCGCCGTCGACGAGCTCTCGTCGGCGAGCCTGCAGGGCTACCTCGACGCGGAGTCCGCACGCAGGCACACCGTCGAACGCGCCCGCCAGGACCTGACGGAGCTGCTGCTGACGCCACGTTCCGATCCCGCGGCGATCAGGGCCGCCGCGAACCGGGCAGGCTGGTCGGTACCCGGAGAGGCCGCGGTCGTCGTGATGCCGCCCGACGACCACGGGTTTCGGCACACCTTCGACGACGGCTGTCTCGTCAGCCGCGACGGCACGGCGGTCGTAGTCCCGGACCCCACCGTGCCGGGCAGGCGGAACCACCTGGCCAGGGTCCTGGCGGGGCGGGCGGCGGTCGTCGGCCCGACGACAGCGGTCCACCGTCTCCGCGAGAGCCTCGAGCTCGCGCGCCTCGCGGTGAGGCTCCACCGGGACGGCGTGCTGAACGGCTCGCCGCTGTTCGTCGACGAGCATCTCGACACGGTGATCGTGCACCGCGACGAGCACCTGCTGGACGCCATGCGACGACACGCCCTGGGACCGGTGCAGGACCTGCCGGCGTCGACCGGGGACCGGCTCGTCGAGACGCTCACGAGCTGGCTCCTGCACATGGGCAACTGCCGGGCCGTGGCCACGGACCTGCGGGTCCATCCGCAGACCGTCCGGTACCGGCTCGGCCGGCTGCGGGGGCTCCTCGACCTCGACGCGCCGCGGGTACGGGCCGCGTTGTTCCTCGGGCTCGTCTGGCCCGGGCCCGACCACGCTGGCGGCGACGGCGCGCCGCGCGCGCCCGCGCCCGCCGTGGGCGTCCGTGTGAGGGACGGCCGGCAACGCCGTGGGTAGGCCGCCGCGGACCTTCATGTGTTCGACACGGCGAGCTGGGTAGCGCACGGGTGTGGCCATGACCCCGCGCCGGACCCACGTCGCCGAGACGGCGATCTGGTGGGTGCTCCTGGCCGCACTGTGGCTCCTCGTCGCACCGACACCGTCGCCGCCCGAGATCGTTCTCGCCGCCGTCGCCGCGGTGCCGTGTGCGGTGGCCGCGACGGTCACCCGACGGGTGCTCGCAGCCGGCTGGCGCGTCGAACGGCGCTGGTGGCGCCGCGTCGCGCCGCTCGTCGTGGGCGCGGTGCGCGAGACCGCGGCCCTCCTCGGTCGGGCCCCGCGCGCCGTCGTGACCCGGGTGGACCTCGACCGGGGACGGGATGCGGCGACGCGGGCGGGCCGCGAGGCCGCGGCGACCATCGCGCTGTCCGCGACCCCGGGCTCCGTCGTCCTGGACGCCGGCCCCGACGCGGTCACGATCCATCGCGTCGCGGGCAGGCCGTTCCCCGGCGAACGGGCCGAACCGTGACGACGTGGGGTGTGGCGGCGCTCGCCATGCTCGTGACCGGGCTGGTCCCGGCGGCGTGGCTCGCCGCCCGCGGCAGTGCGGTCGCCCGGCTCGTCGGGCTGGAGCTCGCCGGGGCGGTGACCGTGCCGCTGCTGCTGATCCTGGCCGCCGTCTCGGGTGTCACCTCGACGCTGGTGCTGCCGGTGACGCTGGCGTTGCTGACGTTCGCCGGGACGCTGGTGTTCACCCGGCTGCTCGCGGGACGGCGCGGACGGTGAGCGGCCGGCCCGCGCCGGTCGCCGCGGTCGTGCTCCTGGTCCTCGGGGTGCTCGTGGTCGCGGGGGCGTCGGTGACGGCGCTGCGCACCCGCGACCTGCGGACCCGGCTGCACGCGGTCACCGCGCTGACGTCGGTGGCCTCCCCGCTGATCGGGGCCGCGGTGGCGCTCGGGAGCGGATCGGTGTCGGCGGCCCTGCAGATCGCGCTCGCGGTCGTCGTCCTCGCCGGAACGGGACCCGTGCTCGGCGCGGCGACCGGCAGGCTCCTCGAGACCGAGGACCCACGGTGACCGTCCTGGTCGCCGCGGCGCTGGTCGTCGTCGCGGCGGGCGGGACCGCCGTCGTCCTCACCGGTGGGCCGGCCGCGCAAGCCGTGACGCTGAGCGGGTACGGGCTGCTCCTGACGGTGCTGTTCGCCGTGCTCCAGGCGCCCGACGTCGGGCTGGCACAGCTCGCCGTCGGCACCGTCGTCGTCCCGCTGATGGTGATGCTGACCGTCCGGGCGAACGCCCGCGCCGCGCGGAAGCGCCGCCGATGAGCAGACGGCTGCGGCTGTGGCTGTTCGCCGTGGGGGCGGCCGGGGTGGCCGTGCTGTTCCTCGCGGCGGTGCTGCGGATGCCGGAGTTCGGCGGGGTCGTCCATCCGTTGCGCGCGGCCGTCCTGGACGCCGCGGCCGCACACCGCACCCCGAACGTGGTGTCGGCGGTGAACTACGACCAGCGCGCGATCGACACGTTCGGTGAGGAGACCCTGCTGCTCACCGCCGTGGTGGGCGCGGCAGCGCTGCTGCGCGGTGGCGATGACGCGCCGCCCCCGCGGCCGCCTCGGACCATGGAGGCGGTGCGGGCGGTCGCCTACCTCGTCCTGCCGGTGACGCTGCTGCTCGGCCTGGCCACGGTCGTGCACGGCGCGCTCACCCCCGGCGGTGGCTTCCAGGGCGGGATCGTCCTCGGCACGGCCGTGCACCTGGTCTACCTCGTCGGCGGCCGGGCCGCGCTGGACCGCGTCCGGCCGGTGACCGTCTATGTCGCGGGCGAGGCCGTCGGCACGGCCGCGTTCGCGGCGACGGGCCTCGCGGCGGCCGCGACCGGCGCCGGCTTCCTCGCGAACGTCCTGCCGTTCGGGACCGCCGGCAGCGTGCTGTCCGCGGGCACGGTTCCGCTGCTCTCGGCCGCGGTCGGGATCGAGGTGGCGTCGGGTGTGGTCGTGCTGCTGGCCGGGTTCCTGCGCCAGGGCACGGCCGGCGACGAGGCCGCGGGATGACGGTCCTCGCATACGGAGTCGCCGGGTGGCTGCTGCTGGTCGGTGTCTTCGGCGTCGTCCGCAGCCGCGACCTCGTGCACGCGGTCGTATGCCTGTCGGTCGCCCAGTCCGGCAGCTACGTCCTGCTCGTCGCGGTCGGCTACCAGCGCGGCGCCGGACCGCCGCTGGCCGGGTCGTTCGCGGGCCCGCTCGTCGATCCCGTCGTGCAGGCCCTCACGTTGACCGACGTCGTCGTGTCCGCGACGGTCACCGCGCTGCTGCTCGCGCTGTCGCTGCAGATCGCCCGCCGCCACGGCACGACCGACCCCGACGACCTGACGGGCCTGAAGGGATGACCGTCCCGGACCTGCCACCCCTCGCGATCGCCGTCCCGGTGCTGACCGCGTGCGTCGTCCTGGGCGTGGGCAGGTGGCTCCCGCACCGTGTCGTCGACGCCGTCGCCACGGGTGTCGCCGCGTTCGTCGTCGCCGTCGACGTGGTGGTGCTGCTCGGGGTCACCGGCGGGCCCGCGGTCACCTGGGTGGGCGGCTGGTCCCCGGTCGGCGGCGTCACCGTCGGCATCGCGTTGTTCGCCGATCCGGTCGCGGCCGGTGCCGCGCTGCTCGCAGCGGTGCTGACCGTCGCGGCGCTCGTGTTCGGCTGGCGGTACTTCGACTCCGCCGAGGCGCACTACCACGCGCTCGTGCTGCTGTTCCTGGCCGGCATGACGGGGTTCGCCTACTCCGGCGACCTCTTCGACATGTTCGTGTTCTTCGAGCTCATGGGGGTGGCCGCGTACGCGCTGACGGGGTTGCGCACCGAGGACGCACAGGCCGTACAGGGCGGGCTGACGTTCGGCGTCGTCAACTCCCTCGGCGCGTACGTGACGCTGTTCGGCATCGGGCTGCTCTACGCGCGGGCGGGGGCGCTCGGGACGGCACCGCTGCACGACGCGCTCGCGGGCAGGCCGCCGGACGCGCTGGTGGTGGCCGCGTTCGTCCTGGTGGTGACGGGGTTCCTGGTCAAGGCCGCTGTCGTGCCCTTCCACTTCTGGCTCGACGACGCGCACGCCGTCGCCCCGTCCCCGGTCTGTGTGCTGTTCTCCGGGATCATGGTCGAGCTCGGCCTCTACGGGGTGGTCCGGGTGCGCTCGGTCGTGTTCGCCGACGCCCTGCCCGCCGACGACCTGCGCGACGCCCTGCTCGTCCTCGGCGCGCTGACGGCGCTGGTCGGCGCGGTGATGTGCTGGCAGCAGCGGCACCTCAAACGGTTGCTGGCGTACTCGACCATCGCCCACGGCGGCCTGTTCCTGGTCGCCCTCGCGACGGCCGACGCCGCCGCGACCGCCGGGGTGCTGGTGTACGTCGTCGGGCACGCGCTGCTGAAGGGGGCGTTGTTCCTGATGGCCGGGGCGGTGCTCAACCACTACGGCAGCGTCGACGAGCACGAGCTGCACGGCCGCGGTCGGCACGCGGTCCTGCTGTCATGGCTGATGCCGCTGTGCGGGCTCGCGCTGGCCGGGCTGCCACCGTTCGGGACGGGCTGGGGCAAGGCGCTCGCCGAGGAGGCCTCGCCCGGGTGGGCGACGCCACTGTTCGTGGCGGTGGCCGCCGTGACCGGCGGGGCGATCGTGCGGTTCGGGGTGCGGACGTTCCGCGGCTGGGGCCCCGCCCCGCAGGGCAAGCGTGCCGAGGAGACGACCGGCGAGGAGGAACCCGAGGTCGGCAGGCTGCTCGAGCCCCTGCCGCTCACCATGCTGGTACCGATCGTCGTGCTGGCGGCGGGCGGACTCGCGGTCGGCGTCGTTCCCTGGTCGTCGCCCGGGCTCGTCGCCGGGATCGGGAGCGCGGCCGCCCGGTTCCTCGACGGTGACAGCTACACCGCCGCGACCCTCGCCGGCTCCGCGCCACCGGTCGCTGCGCCGCACCTGCCCGGGTGGGACCTCGCCGCCCTCCTGACCGGCACCGTCGGCGCGGTCCTTGCCGCCCTGCTGGCCGCGGTCTCCGTCAGCGGCCGTCGCGTTCCGACGCCGCGGGCCGCCGCCTCGACCGCGCGTGGGCTGCGCGCCCTGCACTCCGGCCACGTCGGCGACTACGCGGCCTGGCTCGTCGTCGGCGTCGCACTCCTCGGCGCCCTCGTCGGGCTCCCCGTCGCCCTCGGCTGAGGCTCACCGGCTCCCGCGGCGCATCTCCCAGAAGCTGGGGCCCACCGGGTCGAGGAAGTCGCTGCGCGCCACGAAGTACCCGTCGGCATCGACGGTGATCGGCAGCTGCGGCAGCGGGCGGGCCGCGGGCCCGAAGACCGGCCGCGCGCCCTCTGTGATCCGGAACTCCGACTGGTGGCAGGGGCACAGGATCACCTGCAACTGGGTGTCGTACAGCGCGGCAGGGCAGCCGAGATGGGTGCAGACCTTGGAGAACGCGTAGTAGTCACCGTGGTGCAGGTCCTCACGGCCCGGCGGGTTCGTCACGTGCGTCCCGGCCGGCAGCCGGATGAGCACCACCGGGTTGTCCGGGGCCATCTCGGCGTCGTGGTTCTTCTCGACGTCGTCGCGCTCGCTCTCCCGGAACGGCACGACGGTGAGGATCGAGGCCGGCTCCAGGTCCTCGGGCCGGACCTTGACGATCTCCCGCGGGTCGCCCGCGGCGACGCGGAGGAAGACCGGCTCGTCGCCCGTGGGCTTCCACCCCGTCGTCCACAGTGCAGCGTCGGTGCCCTGCCGCCACGGGTTGCGGACCAGTCCGCCGACCGCGACGAGACCGCCCATGATGCCGATGACGCCGAACCCGGTGAGGCCGAGCCGACGGATCATGGTGCGGCGGCCGAACCCCGTGTGCGCACCGGCCTCGGCGAAGGTCGCGGCCGCGGTGAACCGGTCCTTCTCCGGCGACGGGCCCCGCTCGAGGTGCTGCACGGCGACCTCGTCGGGGTAGAAGCGTCGTACGTAGACGACGAGGGCCACGCCCAGCGCCCCCACCGCCCCGAAGAACGTGAGCCCGATCAGCGGCGTGTACAGCAGGTAGGCGGTGTGGCCCGGCGCACCCGGCGGCACGTAACCGGTGGGCCAGAACAGGTACGCCCACACGAAACCCGCGGCGCACAGCAGCGACAGCACCAGCAGCAGCGTGACCAGGCGGCGGCTGCGCCGCTCCCGGTCCGGGGTGTCGGAGCCATGTGCCGGCTCGTCGGAGACGACCTGGACGCCGTCGAGCGAGCCGCCGAGCTCGACCAGCTCGGAGCGGCTCATCCGTTCGAGCTCGTGCCCGGTGGGCTCGCGCGGGGTGCTCACGTCCGGGCCCCGATCCAGGCGGCGACGCCGACGAGGGTGGCAAGGCCCACCACGAACGCGATGACGCCCTCGGTGGAGGGGCCGAGCTCGCCGAGGCCGAACCCGCCGGGCGCGTTGTTCTGTCCCCGGACGGAGACGACGTAGGCGATGATGTCCTTCTTCTCCTCGGGCGTCAGCTGCTGGTCGCTGAACACGGGCATGGCCATCGGGCCGCTGAGCATCGCGGTGTACATCTGAGTCGGGGTCGCGCCGTCGAGCCGCGGTGGGTAGCGCCCGTCGGCGAGCACGCCGCCGCGGCCGGTGAAGTTGTGGCACGACGCGCAGTTCAGCCGGTACAGCTCTCCGCCGTGCGCGACGTCGGAGCCGATGAGCTGGTCGCCGGGCGTCGTCGGCGTCGTCGGCCCGCCGCCGTTCGCCTCGACGTAGGCACCCAGCGCCGCCAGGTTCGCGCTGCCCTGCTCGGTGGTCGGGTCGAACTCCGGTGCCGGCGCCTTGCGGTAGCCGCGGTCCTGCGGGCCCGCCAGCGGCATCCGGCCGGTCGAGACCTGGAAGTAGACGGCCGCGTCGCCCACGCCGGTGAGGCCGGGACCCCGCCCGGGTTCGCCCTGCAGGTTCGCCCCGTGGCAGCTGATGCAGGCCTGCTCGTACAGAGCCCGGCCCTGCGCGGTCCGCGCCGTGTCCGCTGTCTGCGCGACGGCGGTCTGCGGTGACGGCACGAGCAGCGCGTACACGCCGCCGACGGCGGCCAGGGCCACGACGATCAGCGCGACGTTGCGCAGCCGACGCATCATCGCTGCTCCTCGGTCTGGTCGGCCCCGGTGTCGGGCCGCCGGTCGATCCGGGAACCGCCGTAGCGCAGCGGGACGGGACGTCCGGCGCGGTCGGCTCCGCCAGGGGGACGGCGCAGCTCCACGTACACGCCGTCGGGGCCCTCCTGCAGGACACCGGTGTGGACGCCGTGTTCGAGGGCGTCGCGGTCGGAGCGCTGCAGTCCACGACAGACACCTCTGACCACGACGAACGCCAGTGGCGGCAGGACGAGCAGCCCGATCCGGCCCGCCCACACGAGGTACTCGAACGGCACGTCGAACGTCGATGCGAGCACGTCGGTCGCACCGGAGGCGAACAGGATGCCCCAGAACACGAGTCCCATCGCGCCGATCCCGGTGCGGGTCGCGTCGTCGCGCGGGCGTTGCAGCACCTGGTGGGGCGCGTGGTCGCCGGTGCGCAGCCGTTCCAGCCACGGGTACAGCGCGAGCAGCGCGAACATGAGCAGCGGCAGGACGAGCCCCACCCAGAACGGGGCCGCCACGGTGTGGTCGCCGAGATGGAACTCCCAGCGCGGCCACAGCCGCAGCCCCCCGATGAGGAACCCCGCGTAGAAGTCGGGCTGGATGTACGTCGACACCTGCGTCGGGGTGTACGGCCCCCACAGGAACACGGGGTTGATCTGGAACACCCCCGCGAGCAGCCCGAGGACGGCCAGCACGCACACCCCGTTCGCGACGGTCCTGGACGCGAAGCCCGGTAGCGCCCGCTCCCCCACGACGGTGTCCTCGCGCGCGCCCGGACCCGGGAACTGCGTGTGCTTCTGGTACCAGACGAGCCCGACGTGCACCGCGATCAGCGCCACGAGGAGCCCGGGGAGCACCAGGACGTGGGCGATGAAGAACCGGGAGATCCAGATGTCGCCGAAGAACTCCCCACCGAACACCAGCCAGTGCAGCCACGTACCGACCACCGGCACCGAGAGCAGCAACCCGGAGAAGATCCGGACGCCCAGGCCGGACAGCAGGTCGTCGAGCATCGAGTACCCGAGGTAGCCCTCGAAGATCCCGATCGCGAGCAGGGCGACCCCGCCCAGCCAGGTCAGCTCCCGCGGTCGCCGGAAGGCACCGGTGAAGAAGTTCCGGGCCATGTGCAGGATCATCGCCGCCACGAACAGCAGCGCGGCCCAGTGATGCAGCTGCCGCACGAACAGGCCGGCCCGCACCTCGAACGACAGGCTCAGCGCCGAGTCGTAGGCCCGCGACACGAACAGCCCCTGCAAGGGTGCGTACGGTCCGGTGTAGACGACCTCGGTGGTGTCCGGCACGAAGTAGAGCGCCAGGTAGGTGCCGGAGAGCACCAGCACCACGAACGAGTACAAGGCGATCTCGCCCCAGAAGAACGAGTGGTGCTTCGGGAACACGTGCGACGCCTGCCGTCGCGCGGCGCTCGCGACCGAGTAGCGCCGGTCCACGGCATCGGCGGCTCCGCGCGTCAGCGCCCGCGCGACCAGCCCCACCCCGCCACCTCCTCGTCCGACGGCTCCGACGGCTCCGACGGCTCCGACGCGCTGCAGCCCCTACCCCCGGGCCCGGAGCGCAAACGCGGGCGTCCCTGCGCCGGGAGCGACCCGGGTTTGCGGATCGGGTCCCGGGGTAGGGGCTGCAGCGCAGGAGGGACGGACACGACGACGGGAGCGGCACTCGGTGGACTACCGCGCTGTGTTCGACCACGTGTTCGGGATCCAGCTCTGGATCGCGGGCGGGGTGTTCGTCCTGGTGACGGCCCTGCTGGTGGGTGCGATCGTCCTCAACCGGGCGCGCCGCCGCGACAAGCTGCCGTTCGCCGCGGCCGAGCACAACGCGGTCGAGATCGGCTTCGCCGTCGTCCTCGGCGGCGCCGCGGCGTTCCTCGTGTGGCTGAGCCTGTCGAACAACCACGCGCTCGACTACACCGACACCCAGGCCGGGTCCGGGCCCCAGGCGGTGGCCGCGGGCGCGGCACCGGTGCAGGTCGCGGTCACCGCCTTCCAGTGGTGCTGGAGCGCGAGCTACCCGGGGTCGAGCACGTCCGTCACCGGTTCGTGCGCCACGCCGGGTGACCGGCCGGTGATCGTCGTCCCGCAGGGCCGCCCGGTCGAGTTCTCGCTCACCTCCCGCGACGTCGTGCACGCGTTCTGGATCCCGCAGCTCGCGGTGAAGCGCGACGCCTACCCCGACCACGTGAACTCGCTGGTCATGACGTTCCCCGACGCCGGGCAGTGGCTGGGCCGGTGCTCGGAGTACTGCGGTACCCACCACACGACGATGGACTTCTACGTCCGCGCCGTCCCCGACGACCAGTACCAGAGCTTCCTGCAGACCGGCGCGCTCCCGGGCGGGGCCACCGCATGACCGCCACCGAACCCCGCGTCCCGCACGACGAGCCGCGGCCCGTCCCGCGCCGGACCCGCACCACGGTCCTGTCATGGGTGACCAGCACCGACCACAAACGGATCGGTCTGCTCACCCTCGGGACGGCGGTCACCCTGCTCGTGGTGATCGGCGCGCTGGCGCTGACGATGCGCGCCCAGCTGGCCCGTCCGCAGATGACCGTGCTCACCCCCGAGCGCTACGACCAGTTCTTCACCATCCACGGCTCGGGGATGATCTACCTGGTCATGACGCCGTTCGCAATCGGTCTGGGGCTCTACCTGGTACCGCTGCAGATCGGCGCCCCGAACGTCGCCGCCCCGCGCACCACGATGCTCGGCTACTGGCTCTACGCCGGCGGCGCCGTCACGATGCTCTCCGGGTTCGCGACCTCGACCGGCGCCGCCGACCACGGCTGGTACGCCTACCCGCCCCTGGCGAGTACGCGTTTCACCCCGGGCCCGGGCGTCGACCTCTGGATCGTCGGGGTCGCCCTCGCCGGGCTCGGGATGCTGCTCATGGCGGCCACCGTGCTGTGGACGGCCCTGGTCAAGCGCACCAGGGGGATGACCTTGCTGCGCATGCCGGTCTTCACGTGGTCGGTCGTCGCGACCAACCTGATGACGATCGGGGCGTTCCCGTCGTTGCTGGTGGCGATGGGAATCCTCGGCGTCGGCCGGGTGAACCCCGACCTCTTCGACGAGAACATCTGGAACATCGGCTACCAGCACGTCTTCTGGTTCTTCGGACACCCGGTCGTCTACGTGATGTTCTTCCCGTTCGTCGGTGCGGTCGCCGAGGTGCTCGCCGTGTTCGGGGCCCGCCGCTACTTCGGCTACAAGATCACCGTGGTGTCGCTGCTCGCCTTCGCGGCACTGTCGATGAGCGTGTGGGGCCACCACATGTTCAGCACCGGCCAGGCGGAGAACGACTACTACTCGCTCACGTCGATCCTGCTGCTCGTCCCGGCCGGGATGGAGTACTTCGGCTTCCTCGCCACCCTGGTCGGCGGCAGGCTGCGCTTCCCCGCACCGATGCTGTTCGCGCTGGCCTTCGTGCCGCAGTTCCTCGTCGGCGGCCTCACCGGGATCATGATCGCGACGCCGCCGGTCGACTACCAGGTCACCGACTCCTACTTCATCGTCGCCCACTGGCACTACACACTCGCCGCCGGCAGCCTGTTCGGCTTCTTCGCCGGGTTCTACTACTGGTTCCCGAAGGCCACGGGTCTGCAGCTGCGGGAGCGGCTCGCGAAGGCGCACTTCTGGTTCTGGCTCGTCGGCACCAACGTGACGTTCTTCCCGATGTTCTTCCTCGGGCTGGAGGGCATGCCCCGGCGCATCTCGACGTACCTGCCCCAGGACGGCTTCGGCACCGCCAACCTGATCGCCACCCTCGGCTCCGGCCTGCTCGCGATCGGAACCGTGATCTTCCTGGTCGACGTCGTGATCTCGATCCGGCGACCGCGGCGCGCCCCCGCTGACCCGTGGGGCGGCTTCACCCTCGAGTGGGCCACCTCGTCGCCCCCGCCCCCGCACAACTTCGACCCCGACCACCCGGTGCCGCCGATCCGCAGCTACGCACCGCTGCTCGACCTGCGGGAGGCTGCCCGGTGACGGCCGCGCTCACCCGGCCGCGCCGCAGCGAGCTGCGGTCGGGACATCTCGTCGTCGGCGCGTGGACCGCCGGGAACGGCGTCCTCGCCGGGCTGATGCTCGGCTTCCGGGCGCAGCCGATCTCGATGCTGCTGTGGCTGTTCGACCTGGTGCTGCTGTCGGGTTTCGGGCTGGCCGTGGTGGTCGCCCTGCGCTCGGGCCGCGGCGTCGGCACGAGCGTGCGGATGCCGGTGCGCAGCACGGCCGCCGTGTTCACCGCGCTCGGGCTGACGGTCGCGGGGCTGTCGCTGGCCTACGGCTGGATGTGGCTGCTCGTGGCGCTCTACCCGCTGGCCACCGCCGCGGTGCTGGTCCGCGGCGAGCGCGTCGCGGCCGGCGTCCGCCCGGAGCCCGCGGCACTCGACGGGATGCCCCCCGCCCCCGGGGTGCACCGGCAGGTCCACGACGGCACGGCCACGGGCGCGGCCGTCGCGGTCCCGGGCACCCATCCCGTCCGCGAGCTCGTACCCGCGGACCCGACATCGCCGCAGGAGCCCGCCCGGCCCGTCGTGGCGGCCGTCGCCACAGCGGCCGTGGTGCGCGGGCTCCTCCGCGCGTTCCGGAGGCGGACGTGAACGACGTCGTCCACATGGGGGCCGACGGACTGCTGGTGTCGGTGCTCGCCCCCCTGCTGCTGCTGACCCTGCGAGCCCTGGGCATCGAGCCGCCCGCCCTGCCCGCGGTCGTCGTCGCGCCCGGGTTCGTGCTGCTCCACGCCGCGGCGACCCTGGTGCCCGCCATGGCCGGGATCGGACCGGTCGTGCTGCTCGTGGGCGGTGTCCTGTTCTGGGGACCGGTCCTCGGCCGCCGGGCACTGTCACCACCCGGCCGCACAGTCCTGCTCTTCGCGACGATGCCGGCCCTCGACCTGCCGGGGGTGTGGCTCGTCGCACGCGGCGACGGACCCGGCGGCATCGCCATGATCGTCGCGATGCTGCCGATGGGGCTCGCCGCGCTGGCGCTCACCGTCCGGTGGGCCCGCGCGGAGGAGGCGGCCGCGGTCGCCGCGCAGGAGGTCGCGCCCGCGACCGTGACAGGAGGAGGAACCGGTCGTGCCCACCCGTGAACAGGTCCGTGCTCTCGTCGAGCAGGGGCTCGACTACGAGACGATCGGGGCGCGCCTGGGTGTGCCCGCCGGGCAGGCCTACCTCATCGGAACCGGGATGCCCGCCGACGGCAGCGACACCTGCACCGAGCAGGAGCGGCAGCGGCAGCGGCAGCGGCCCGGCGTACTGCCCACCGCGCAGCACCTGCTCGGCATCCACGCGGAGAACCCGACGACGAAACAGGCCGTCCTCGACTGGGTCGAGGCCCGGGCCGGCGCCGACGCGCAGATGCAGGACGCCGCGCGACAGCGGACGCCCGAGCCCCCGGAGATCGACGATCCCAGCGAGGAGCACGACGTCCTCGTCGTCCTCACCCGGGACCACAACCAGGTCAGGTACCTGCAACAACAGCTGGCGGCGCTGCCCGGTCACTCCTCGGGCGGCAACCGGTCCCAGCAGGAGCTGCGCAAGACCGTCGTCGACATGATCACCGTCCGGCTGTCGCAGCACGAGGCGCTGGAGGAGCAGTTCTTCTGGCCCGCCGTGCGCGCCGCGCTCCCGGACGGTGACCGCTGGGCCGACGAGGCGGACGAGCAGGAGCAGCAGGGCAAGGACACCCTCGCCGAGCTGGGCCGTCTCGACCCCGGCACCGACGAGTTCGACGAGACGGTGCAGAAGCTGATCCTGTTGCTGCGCAAGCACATGGCCCACGAGGAGCGGCTCTTCCTCCTCCTGAAGGACGCCATGCCCGACGAGCGACGCCGCGAGCTCGGGGAACAGATCCTCGCCGCCGAGAACCGCTGACGACCCACCACCCCGACCGAGGAGGCCTGCAATGGGTGTGAAGACCTGGATCGAAGAATGGCCGGTCTACCGGCAGCTCACCGGCAACGACCCGCTGGGTCGGGCCGCAGCCGTGAAGAGTCGCCGCAGCGCCACGCTCGCGCCCCGGTCGGCCACGGCCGACAAGGTCGTCAAGTCGATCTGCCCGTTCTGCGCCGTCGGCTGCGGGCAGAACGTGTTCGTCAAGGACGAGAAGGTCGTGCAGGTCGAGGGCGACCCCGACTCCCCGGTCAGCCGTGGGCGGCTCTGCCCGCGCGGGTCGTCGACGCTGCAGCTGGTGACGGGCTCCGCGCGCGAGTACAAGGTCCGCTACCGGCGCCCCCACGGCACGGAGTGGGAGGAGCTCGACCTCGACACGGCGATGGACATGATCGCCGACCGGGTCGTCGCCACCCGCCGCGAGGGTTGGCAGTGGAAGTCCGACGACGCGCGCGTGCGCCGCACCATGGGCCTGGCCTCTCTCGGCGGCGCGACGTTGGACAACGAGGAGAACTACCTGCTCAAGAAGCTGTTCACGGCACTGGGCGCGATCCAGATCGAGAACCAGGCCCGTATTTGACACTCCGCCACCGTCCCCGGTCTGGGGACCTCGTTCGGTCGCGGCGGCGCCACGACCTTCCAGCAGGACCTGCAGAACTCCGACTGCATCGTGCTCGAGGGATCGAACATGGCCGAGTGCCATCCCGTCGGGTTCCAGTGGGTGATGGAGGCCAAGGCCCGCGGCGCGACGGTGATCCACGTCGACCCGCGGTTCACCCGGACCAGCGCGCTGGCCGACCTCCACGTCCCGCTGCGTGCCGGCACGGACATCGCGTTCCTCGGCGGGATCATCAACTACGTCCTGGCCAACGAGAAGGACTTCCGCGAGTACATCGTCGCGTACACCAACGCCGGCACCATCCTCACCGACGAGTACCGCGACACCGAGGACCTCGACGGCGTCTTCTCCGGGCTGGACACGGAGGAGCGCACCTACGACTTCCACACCTGGCAGTACGAGGGCATGGAGGTCCAGGCCGCCTCGGGCCAGCGCGACCAGGAGTACGAGGACCATCCCGGCACGAAGAAGGGCAGGGCCAGCAGCAAGAGCGTGCGCCAGTCCGGGCGCGGTGAGGCCCACGGCTCGGGCGGCGCGGCGATCGCCGGGGAACCCGAGGTCGACCCGACGCTGCAGCACCCGCGCTGCGTCTACCAGGTCCTCAAGCGGCACTACGCCCGCTACACCCCGGAGATGGTCGAGCAGATCTGCGGCGTCCCCCAGGACACGTTCCGTCAGGTCTGCGAGCTGCTGACCGACAACTCCGGCCGGGACCGGACCAGCGCGTTCGTCTACTCCGTGGGCTGGACGCAGCACACCGTCGGGGTGCAGTACATCCGCACCGCCGCCGTGCTCCAACAGCTGCTGGGCAACATCGGTCGTCCGGGCGGCGGGATCATGGCCCTGCGGGGGCACGCCTCGATCCAGGGCAGCACCGACATCCCGACGCTGTTCAATCTGCTGCCGGGCTACATCCCGATGCCGCACGCGCACGCGCACATGGATCTCGACTCGTTCATCGAGGGCGAGTCCCCGCGCAAGGGCTATTGGGCCGAGATGCGGGCCTACACGGTGAGCCTGCTCAAGGCCTGGTGGGGTCCGGCCGCGACACCGGAGAACGACTTCTGCTTCGACTACCTGCCGCGGCTCACCGGCAGCCACTCCACGTACGAGACCGTGATGGCCCAGTTGGCCGGGAACTGCAAGGGCTACTTCGTGCTGGGCGAGAACCCGGCGGTCGGGTCGGCCAACGCGAAGATGCAGCGGATGGGCATGGCCAATCTCGAGTGGCTGGTCGTGCGCGACTTCTCGCTCATCGAGTCCGCCACCTGGTGGAAGGACGGGCCCGAGATCGAGACCGGCGAGCTGCGCACCGAGGACATCGGCACCGAGGTGTTCTTCCTGCCGGCCGCCGCGCACACCGAGAAGGACGGCAGCTTCACCAACACCCAGCGGATGTTGCAGTGGCACCACCAGGCCGTCGAACCGGCCGGCGACGCCCGCAGCGACCTGTGGTTCGCCTTCCACCTGGGCCGCAGGATCCGGGAGAAGCTCGCGGGCAGTACCGACGAGATGGACCGCCCGCTCCTGGATCTCACGTGGGACTACCCGACCACGCCGCTGCAGTCCCACCCCGGCGACGTCGAGCCCGAGGCCGAGGCGGTCCTCGCCGAGATCAACGGCTGGGATGCCGAGGGTGGGCCGTTGAGCTCCTACGAGCAGCTCAACGATGACGGCTCCACGGCGTGCGGCTGCTGGATCTACTGCGGCGTCTACTCGGACGGGGTCAACCAGGCGTCGCGACGCACGCCGGCGACGGAGCAGAACTGGGTGGCGAACCAGTGGGGTTGGGCATGGCCCGCGAACCGCCGCGTGCTCTACAACCGGGCCTCCGCCGACCCGGACGGCAAACCCTGGAGCGCGCGCAAGGCACTCGTCTGGTGGGACGAGGAGAAGGCGCTCTGGCAGGGGCACGACATCCCCGACTTCACCGCCTCCAAGTCACCGCACTACCGGCCGCCCACCGACGCGAGCGGCGCCGAGGCGCTGGCGGGCGTGGACCCGTTCGTCATGCAGGCCGACGGGAAGTCGTGGCTGTTCGTACCGGCCGGGCTGACCGACGGTCCGCTGCCGACGCACTACGAGCCCCAGGAGTCCCCGGTGCCCAACCTGCTGTACTCCCAGCAGCGCAACCCGGTCCGCCAGATCCTGTCGATGGTCCATCCGGACGACCGGTTCCAGCCCAGCGGCTCGGAGCCGGGGGCCGAGGTGTTCCCGTACATGATGAGCACCTACCGGATCGCCGAGCACCACACGGCCGGGGGGATGAGCCGCTACCAGCCCTATCTCGCCGAGCTCGCGCCGGAGATGTTCTGCGAGGTCTCCCCCGAGCTCGCGCGCGAGCGCGGGCTCGAGCACGCCGGATGGGCGACGATCGTCACGGCCCGCAACTGCATCGAGGCCCGGGTCCTGGTCACCGAGCGCATGACGCCGATGACGATCAACGGCAGGGTCCTGCACCACGTGGGGCTGCCGTACCACTGGGGGCAGGGAGGCCTCGCGCGCGGCGACTCCGCCAACGACCTCGCGCACCTCTCGCTCGACCCCAACTCCCACATCCAGGAGGTCAAGGTCGGGCAGTGCGACATCCGGCCGGGCCGGCGTCCGCGCGGGCCGGCGCGGGTGGAGCTGGTGAAGGAGTACCAGCGCCGGGCAGGCATCACCGAGCACACCGGGACGGAGATCTGACATGGCCCCCGTCGACGTCACCATCGGCCGCAGGCCCGACCTGACCGGGGCCCTGCTCGGCGACACCGATCCCGCCGCCCAGGGCGGCTGGACCGACCATCCGCCGCGGATGGGCTTCTTCACCGACACGTCGGTCTGCATCGGCTGCAAGGCCTGCGAGGTCGCGTGCAAGGAGTGGAACGCCATTCCCGAGGACGGGCTGGTCTTCACCGGCATGTCCATGGACAACACCCAGGGGCTCGGCGCCGACACGTGGCGCCACGTCGCGTTCGTCGAGCAGCGCAAACCCCTCGCCGTCCAGGACCCGGGTGTCCTCCACGAAGGCGTCGACGTCCTCGCGCTCGCCCCGCAGGGCTCCGGCACGTCGCCCGACGAGGCCGGGACGACTCCGACCACGCCCGGCGACCCGGGCGACCTGCGCTGGCTCATGGCCTCGGACGTGTGCAAGCACTGCACCCACGCCGCGTGCCTCGACGTCTGCCCGACCGGGTCGCTGTTCCGCACCGAGTTCGGGACCGTCGTGGTGCAGGAGGACATCTGCAACGGCTGCGGCTACTGCATCCCCGCCTGTCCGTACGGGGTCATCGACCAGCGCAAGGACGACGGCCGGGCCTGGAAGTGCACGCTGTGCTACGACCGGCTGACCGTCGGGCAGGAGCCGGCCTGCGCCAAGAACTGCCCCACGGACTCCATCCAGTTCGGCCCGCTCGACGAGCTGCGCGAACGTGCCGGCGCCCGCCTCGCGAGCCTGCACGACGGCGGGGTGACCGACGCCCGCCTCTACGGGCGGGACCCGCACGACGGCGTCGGCGGCGACGGCGCGTTCTTCCTGCTGCTCGACGAGCCCGAGGTCTACGGGCTGCCCCCGGACCCGGTCGTCACGACCCGGGACCTGCCCGCGATGTGGCGGCGGGTCGGGGCGGCCGCGGCCACGCTCGTCGGCGCGGCCGTCGCGGCGTTCGTCGCCGGAAGGAGGATCTGATGCCCACCGACGACGCCGTCGAACGCGAGCGCCAGGGCGCCGGCACCCCCGGTACCGACGTCACGAAGGACGGCCTGCGGGGCGTGCGCCCCGACCGCGAGGCCGTCACCGGCGTCACCACGGGCAGACCGCGCGGCGGCAGGGGCAGGCGGCGCCGCGGCGGGGAGACCCCGCAGGTCCCCGACGCCACCTTCACCTCGTACTACGCCGAACCGGTGATCAACAAGCCGGTGTGGGAGGCCCCCGACATCCCGGGCTACCTGTTCCTCGGCGGCCTCGCGGGAGCGGCGTCCCTGCTGGGTGCCGGTGCCCAGCGGACGGGACGGCGGCGGCTGGAGCGGAGCAGCAAGGTCGGCGCCGTCGCCGCCGGGTTCCTGTCGCTGGTCGGTCTGGTGCACGACCTCGGCAGACCGCAGCGGTTCCTGAACATGCTCCGGGTGTTCAAGGTGACCTCGCCGATGAGCGTCGGCTCCTGGCTGCTCGCGGGCTACATCCCGGTCGCCGGGGCCGCCGCCGCGTCGGCGGTGACCGGGCGGGCCCCCCGCGCCGGGGCGGCCGCGACGGTCGCGGCGGCGACGCTCGGCCCGGCCGTCGCCTCCTACACCGCTGCGCTGATCAGCGACACCGCCGTTCCCGCATGGCACGACGGCTACCGCGAGATGCCGTTCGTGTTCGTCGGGTCCGGGGCGACCGCCGCGGGCGGGCTGGGGCTGCTCACCGCACCGGTCGCGGAGACGGGTCCGGCCCGCGCACTGGCCCTCGCCGGGACCGCACTCGAGCTGGCGACGTTCGAGCGCATGGAGCGCCGGCTCGGCATGGTCGGCGAGGTGTACTCCCAGGGCCGCGGCGGTGCCTACGTCCGGGCGGGCACGCTGCTGTCCGTGGCGGGCGTCGTCGGGGCGGTGCTCGGCCGCCGAAGCCGAGTCGCGAGCGCGGTCTGCGGTGCGGCGATGCTGGCCGCCTCCGCGGCCACCCGCTGGGGCGTCTTCCACGCCGGCATGCAGTCGGCCGACGACCCGAAGTACACGGTGGTGCCCCAGCGGCAGCGGCTCGAACAGGGCGAACCGGCGACCGGCACGTCCACGACGACCCGCACGCCCGCCGCGACCACCGCACCGAGCGAGGCCGCCGAAGCCTGAGCGCGGCGCCGCACCGCCCCCGACGACCAGCCCTCCCGGCTGGTCGCGGGACGGGCTGGGCCCCCGGTCGGCCATCGGTTTCGTCAGGCAATCGAAGGGTCGGGCCGGCTCTCGTGACCATCAGGCCGGGTAGGCCACGAGGGACGAGCCCGACGAACGAGGTGAGGACCGCACATGCCCGAGGTCGCCGACCATGTCCCGCAACGTCGAGGTGACCGGGTCGCGCCCCACGAAGGGGCCGATCCCGTCCGGGGCGTGACGCCCGGGGAGCACGAGTGAGCACCGACGTTCCACCGCGACCCGACCACCACCTCGTGCGGGTCGTCGCGGCCGGGGCCGTCGACGGGGCGCCGGGACACCGTCTGCACCTGCAGCGGGCGGGCGGCGCCCACCCGTCCTTCCCCGCCACGGGCGGTCGCGCGTCACCCGGAGGGGCCGGCGATCGCACCGGGCCCGGACCGATGGCGCTGCTCCACCGCTACGCCGCACTCGACGACGACGCGCCCGAACGCGACACGATCATGGAGCAGCTGGTGAGCACGTTCCTGCCGGTCGTCGAGCAGGTCGTGGCCCGCTACGCCGGCCGCCACCACACCAGCCGCGAGGACCTCGTCCAGACCGGCGCCGCCGCCATGGTCGCGGCCATCGATCGCTGGGATCCCGACCGCGCGAAGGGCGACTTCCTCGGCTACCTCGTGCCCTGCGTGCGCGGGGAGATCAAGCGCTACTTCCGCGACCGCACGTGGGCGACCTCGGTCCCCCGACCGGTCAAGGACCTCGGCATCGCGATCGCGAAGGCGTCCGACCCGCTGGCGCAACGGCTCGGCCGGGCACCCCGGCCGAGCGAGCTGGCCGACGCGCTCGGCGTCGACCGCGAGGACGTCGTCGAGGCGCTGGCGGCCAAGGCCGACCAGCACGCCACCCCCCTGTGCGCCGTCGACGACGAGACCGGGGACACCTACGACACCCTCGGGGCGGTCGACGCCGCCTTCGGGCACATCGAGGACCAGGAGCTACTCCGCCCCCTGGTCGTCCGCCTGACCGCCCGGGAGCAACGGATCCTCGTGCTGCGGTTCTTCGAGGACAGGACACAGTCCGAGATCGGCGCCGAGCTCGGGCTCTCACAGATGCACGTCTCCCGGCTGCTGTCGCGCACCCTCGCCACGCTCCGGCGCGGGCTCGAGGACGCCGACCGGCGGCGTCCGGACCCGCCCCGGAGCGCGTGACCGGGTCGGTCCGGCACCACGTCGGCCCGGCGGAGACCTCTGACGTCCCTGGCAGGTGCTGACACCGCCGGCAGCGCTGTCCGCTCGACGCTCCGGCCGCCCGACGGGGCGACAACCCTCCCGCTGACCCGGCCGGCACCCGTGGGGTGTCGGCCGCGCATTCGAACAGCGCTGCGCTACGCGTCCCGGCTCCCGGCGGTTCGGACAACGACCGGTCGGAGGTCCGAGCCCATCCAGCCCGCGATCGCGACCGTGCGGGCGTCCGTCCCGGGCTGCCCCATGACCTGCAGTCCGAACGGGAGACCGCCGACGCCCATCAGCGGGACGTTCACCGCGGGCGCGCCCAGCAACGAGCTCGGGAAGTTGAACCCCGGGTCCCCGGTGGGCCAGCGGACCGGTGGTTCGCCGGCTACGTCCCCGGGCCAGATCGGGGCCGGCCCGCTCGAGGTCGGGAGCACGACGGCATCGACCCGGGACGCCAGCGGCGTGTACGCGGCCACCAACGCGGCGCGCCGGCGGAGCGCGTCCTCGTAGCCCTGGGGACCGAGCCGGGCGGCGGTGTCGAAGAAGAACCTCTTGACCCGGTCGCTGAAGTCCGCCGGCCGGGCGAGCGCGAGGTCGCGGAAGGCCCACGAGTGCTCCCACGCGAGGATGCCGCTCCCGACCTCCGTCGCACCGACGAGCGCCTGTTCGAAGCCCTCGACGACGGCGTCGTCACCGCGGCGCAGAACCCGCACCCCGGCCGCCTCGACCTGAGCCACGACCTGCTCGAACGCGCCGCGGCTCACGGGGTCCAGACGTTCCCACGCCTCGGTCTCGACGACCGCGACCGTGCTCGGCACCCGGGCGGGCGGCGGGGTGGCCGGACCGTGCAGGGCGGGCCGGCCCGGGTCGCCGCCCGCGCGTGCGGCGATCGCGACGGCGACCAGCCACATGTCCTCCGAGGAGCCCGCGTGGACACCGTGGGTCGTGGTGCTGGCGGTCTGCCGCTCGCCGCGGTTGATCGCACCTTGCGACGGCTTCAACCCCCAGACGCCGCAGTAGCTCGCGGGTCGCATCAGGGAACCGCCGGTCTGGGTCGCGATGGTCGCCGGGACCATCCGCGCCCCCACCGCAGCGCCGGAACCCGACGACGACCCTCCCGGCGTGCGGCAGGGGTCGAAGGGGTTGGTCGTGCGGCTCGGCTCGGGCCCGCCCAGCTCGGTGGTCACGGTCTTGCCGAGAACGACGGCGCCGGCCTGCCGCAGTGCCCAGACCGCGGCGTTGTCGCGCCGGGGGAAGTTCCCCGCGAAGGCTGCGCAGCCCATCTGTGTGGGCATGTCCTTGGTCTCCAGCAGGTCCTTGATGCCGATCGGCATGCCGTCGATCGGTGAGAGCGGCTCGCCGCGGCGCCAGCGCCCGGTGCTGGCGTCGGCCTGCGTCCGGGCCCGCTCCTCGTCGAGCACCACCCAGGCCTGCACGACCGGCTCGCGTTCCACGATCGTCGCCAGACAGCGTTCGAGGTAGTCGCGGGGCGAGTCGCCGCCGTCGCGGAATGCCGCCGTGGCGGTGGAGTAGCGCAGCGGGTCGAACGTTCTCGGGTCGTAGGTCATGCGTCCTCTCCTCGCTCTGCCCAGGTGAAGGGGCCGGGCTCGGTGAGCCGGTGGCGGAGCGTCGTGTCCTGCGCGGCGTCGGCGATGGTCCAGGCGAGCGCGAGGCCGCCGTCGTGGATCGCCCGCGTCCCTTCGGGCCCGGATGCGGTGCGGGCGAACGCCGCGGTGTGGTTGCCGTCCTCGGGTGGCGAGTCGAAGGACAGCACCGGGTGGATGGCGGGCATGCGGACCGAGACCTCGGCCATGTCCGTGGACCCGATGGCCTTGTCGGGGTGATCCGGGAACGTCCGGCCGAGGGCCTCGGCGTTCGTCCGGAAGAGGCCGGCGAGGTCGTGGTCGTGCCGGAAACCGTGGGCCGACGCCAGCTCGGTGATCTCGACCTCGACGCCGGCGGCGAGGGCGCCCGCCTCGAAGCAGGACCGCACCCGGGGCCAGAGGCGGTCGACCTCGTCCAGGGTGTCCGCGCGGACCATGCACTCGACCACGGCCGAGCCCGCGATGACGTTGACCGCCGTGCCCGCCTCCTTGACCCAGGTGTGCACCCGGTCCGCGTCACGCTTCTGCTGACGCAGCAGTCCGATCCCGACCTGCGCGACCGTCACGGCGTCGGCTGCGTTGAGCGCCTCGAACGGGCGCGACGCATGTGCGGTGCGGCCCCGGTAGGAGACCGACCAGTGGCGGACCGCGCGGATGGTCGGGGTGACCATGTCCTTGAGCGTCGGGTGGGTCATCAACGCCGCGTGCAGGCCGTCGAATGCGCCTTCCCGCAGCATGATCGCCTTGCCGGCCAGGACCTCCTCCGCGGGTGTCCCGAGCAGCCGGATCGTGAGGTCCAGCTCGTCCACGACCGGGGCGAGCGCGAGGGCTGCCCCGACCGAGCTCGCGGTGATGACGTTGTGCGCGCATCCGTGCCCGATGCCGGGCAGTGCGTCGAGCTCGGCGCAGAGCCCGATCGCCAGCGACCCGGTGCCGACGGTGGCGGTGAACGCCGTGTCGAGCCCGGCCACCTTCTCCTCGACCGTGAACCCGCCGTGCCCGCGCAGCAGCCCGACGACGGCGGCCGCCGTCCGGTACTCCTCGAAGGCCGGCTCCGGGTCCGCCCCCATCGCCTGCGACAGCGCCACGACCGCGGGCTCGTGGCGCGCGAACTCTGCGGCGATCCGGTCCTTCATCGCAGCACCTTCTCGACGGCACGGCCGCGGTCGCGGCCCCGTGTCTCCGGCAACGCGACCACGACGACGACCAGCGCGACGAGCGCGAGCGCCGTGATGTAGCCGCCCGGGGCGAGGCGACCGAACCAGCCGGTCAGGAGCGCGCCCAGGATCGGCGCGGTGCCACCGAAGATCGCGTAGGCCACGTTGTATGCCAGCGCGGTACTGGTCGCCCGGATCCGTGCGGACACGATCTCGACGGCGACGACGGTCGCCCCCACCGTGACCAGCGCCGCCGGGATCACGAGGATGATCTGCGTCGCCAAGGTGCTCGCCAGGGTCCCGCCACTCGCCAACAGGTAGGCCGGCAACGACCCGACGACGGCGACCGCGACGCCGGCGACCAGCAGCGGCTTGCGTCCGACCCGGTCGGCCATGATCCCGGCCGGGATGCAGAGCAGCGCGCACACGAGCAGCGCGACGCCGCCCGACACGAGCACCGTGCCCGGGAGGACCCCACCGGTCGTCGTCAGATAGGTCGGGAGGTAGCCGAGCAGGTTGTGCACGACCACGGCGAGCAGCGCGAACAAGGTGAACAGCAACAGGAAGACCCGCCAGTTGCGGAAGGTGTCGCGGATGGGCCGCACCGCCGTCTCCCCCGCGGCCTCCAGCTCCCGGAAGGTCCGGGTCTCGTCGAGCTTGAGCCGCATGTAGAGCCCGACGAGTGCCATCAGCCCGCCGGCGAGGAACGCGAGCCGCCAGCTCCAGTCCTCGTAGGCCGACTCGGAGATCAACCGCAGCGCCAGCAGTGCGAAGGAGGCGAGCGCCGAGCCGACGTAGGTCGCGCTGCCGACCGCGCTGAGCCAGAGCCCGCGCCGTCCGGGCGGCGCCTGCTCCATCACGTAGGAGGCGGCGCTGGTGTATTCGGCCCCCATCGAGATGCCCTGGCCCAACCGGCAGACCAGCAGCAGGAGCGGGGCGAGGATGCCCGCCGAGTCGTAGGTGGGCAGGACTGCGATCGCCGCGGTCGACACCGCCATGATGAGGACGACGGTCGAGAGTGCGGTGCGGCGTCCGAGCCGGTCCCCGATGCTGCCGAAGATCGCGGCGCCGAGGGGCCGCACCACGAAGGCGAGGCCGTACACGGCGAGGGCCGACAGGATCGCCAGGGTCGGGTCGCCCGCGGGGAAGAAGTGTTTCGCGATGATCGTCGCGGAGGCCCCGTAGATCACGAAGTCGTAGGACTCGACACCGTGGCCGACCATCGCGGCGGGCAGGACGCGCCTGGTTCTCACGGGCGCGCTCACCAGATCTTCTCCAGCACGCGCAGCACGTTCCCGCCGATCACCGCGATGATCTCGTCGTCGGTCCAGCCGTGCCGGACCAACCAGCCGGTGACGGTGCGGAAGCACTCGCCCGGGTTCTCCATCCCGGAGACGGTCTCGACGGGGTCGAACGCGGGGCCGGACCGGATGGTGTCCTCCACGCCCCACTTCGCGCTCATGACGTGGTGCATGTCGAGGTGGTCCCCGAAGAAGGTGTCGGGCCCGAAGGTGACGTGCTCGATCCCGACCAGGTCCACGCAGTACCGGAAGTGGTCCATCACCGATTCGATGCTGTGTGCGCGGTGGGCGGCGCTGACCGTCGTGTAGGGAGCGGCCTCGATCCCGATCACGCCCCCCGACTCCGCGCAGGCCCGGATCACCTCGTCCGGTTTCATCCGCGGGGTGTCCCAGACGGCCCGGGCCCCGGCGTGGGTGATCAGGACCGGCCGTTCGCTGGCCTCGATCACCTCGAGCGCGGTCCGGTCCCCCGAGTGGGACACGTCCACGGCCATGCCGAGCTGGTTCATCCGCCGGACGGCGCGGCGGCCGAGCTTCGTCAAGCCGCCGTCGCCGGTCTCCCGCAGGCCGCTCCCCAGGGCGTTCGCATCGCTGTAGGCGACGCCGATCTGGCGCACACCCAGCCCGTAGAGCACGTCGAGCCGGTCGATCTCGTTCTCGATCAGCGCTGCACCCTCGAGGCCGGCGACGACGGCGAGGCGGCCCTCGGCGTGTGCCCGCCGGATGTCTGCGACGGTCTCCGCCCGGATCACGTAGTCCTGGTGGGCGAAGTCGCAGAACCGCATCCCGAGGTCGGTGATGACGTCGTCCCACTTCCAGCCGTTGCGGGTCTCGCACGCTCCCCAGCCGAGGTTGTCGAACACCGCGTCCAGTCCGGACCGGCTCAGCCCCTCGTAGCCGTAGGCGAGCCGCGCACCGCGGTTCCACTCCAGCAGGTCGGTGCGGGCGTGCCGCGGGAGCCGCACCGGATGGTCGTGCAGCGAGATGACCACGTTCTCGGCGAGCAGCCGTTCGGTCCGTGCAGCCTCGTCCGCGGTCAGGCCGAGGTCGTGGGGCGTGAGGCGGTCGACGTCCGCCGACAGGTCGTACTGCTCGTAGTCCCTCCCGGGCTCCAGGTAGGAGAAGGACTGATATCCGCTGTAGCGGCTGGTGGGCATCGTGGCTCCCGCCTCCGGTGAACGTGTGCATCAGTGCGGCACGGCCGTGCTACTTTGCGGCACGACTCCGCTCGGAGTCAACGCCCCCTCCTCCCGGAGCCGTCCCATGAAGATCGTCCTGGTCGGCGACACCGTCGCGGCCCGCGAGCCCACGGAAGGACCGGACAGGCCCGCCCTGTCCGGCGACCTGGTGATCGCCAACCTCGAGTCCCCACTCACCGACAGCGCTCGGCCGGCCGAGAAGGAGATGACGATCCGCCTGCCGACAGCTGCGGCGGACTCGTTGCGCGGGTTGGGGATCGATGTCGTCTCGCTCGCCACGAACCACGCGCTCGACCATGGCGAGGAGGGCCTGCTCAGCACGATGCACGTCCTGGCGGGCGTCCGCCACGCCGGCGGCGGCCGCACGCTCGCCGAGGCGGACGCCGGCGTCGTCGTCGAGGCGGCCGGGACGCGCGTGGCCGTGCTCAGCTTCTGCTCGACGCTGCCGCCCGGCGCCAACGCCACCGCGACCCGGCCCGGGATCGCGCCGCTGCGCGTCGACCAGAGCTTCGCGGTCGACGGCACGCTCGCGCAGGAACAACCCGGCACGCCACCGTTCGTCCGCAGCGTCGCCCAGGAGGCCGACGTCCGGCGCGTCGAACAGTCGGTGCGCGCGGCACGGACCGGGGCGGACCGGGTCGTGGTCTGCCTGCACTGGGGCGTGCCGTTCGCATACCTGCCGCCCAACCAGGGTCCACTCGCGCAGTACCAGCAGGACCTCGGCCGCAGGCTCGTCGACGCCGGCGCGGACGTCGTCGCCGGCACCCATCCGCACTGCCTGCACCCCGTCGAGCGATGGAACGACGGCCTGATCCTCTACTCGATGGGCAACTTCCTGTTCCACCAGGGCGAGGTCCAGCAGCCGGACACCTTCTTCGGGCTGCCCTACCGGGCGTCATGCCTGTTCGAGGGGACGCCCTGGTTCGACAGCGCCGTCTTCGAGGTCGACCTGCCGGCCATCGGTGGGCCACGCCTGCGGGTCGTGCCGATCACCCTCGATGCGGCAGGCGAGCCGCGCGTCGCGGACCCGGACGCGGCCACCCGGATCCGTGCCCTCGTCGAGAGCTCGTCGCGCGAGATCGATGCGACGGTCCGGGTGGACAGCGATGGTGTCGTCCACTTCGGGACGCCTCTCGACCCGGACCCGGATCGTCACGACCGGCGGTTGACGGCCTCCGACACACGCCCTAGCGTGCCTTCATCCGAAACGCCGTGCACTACTGCGACACGTGAGGTGTGGGGTCAATGACCAACGTCGATCAATCCGCCCGTACGGTCTCCCGACCCGACGGGACGGTCGTCGGCTACTCGACCGTCGGACCCGCACAGGGCCCGACCTGGGTCTACGTGCACGGCTGGGGGTGCCGCCGGACGGACTTCGACCCCGTCGCCGCCCTGCTGCCCGAGGGGGACCGGATCGTCTCGGTGGACCTTCCCGGACACGGCGACAGCACCTCCGACCGCACGGCCTGGACGATGGCCGAGTTCGCGCGCGACGTCGCGGCCGTACTCGACGCCGAGTCGGTGCAGCAGTGCGTCGTCGTCGGGCACTCACTCGGCGGCGCGGTCGCACTCGAGCTGGCCCGCCTCCGCCCCGAGGTGGTCACGCAGGTCATCGGCCTGGACTCGTTCCACTACCTGGGCCTCTACCCCGCGGTCGAGGACGCCGCGGCGCGCGGCCTGCTGCAGACGTTCGAGGACGACTTCCCGACGGGCGTGCGCAGCCTCGTCGTCATGGGTTCCGTCCCGGACACCGATCCCGCGTTCGCCGAGACGATCTTCACGAAGGCATCGCGTCTCGTCCCCGCCGTGGGGATCGGGACGCTCGCGGAGATGCTGCGCTGGGACATGGACGAGGCCCTGGCCGCGGTCCCGCACCCCGTCGCCACCCTCGCGGTCCGCGGGCTGCTGGACCCGGCCGCACCGCAGCGGTACGGCGACCGGATCGAGTTCGTCGTGCACGACCTGGGCAGCCACCACTTCCTCCTCGAACGACCCGACGAGACGGCAGCCCTCCTGCTCACGACGAGGACCACTGCATGACGGTGTGGACACCGCTGCGTCTGCGCGGACTGACGCTGCCGAACCGGGTGTGGCTCTCCCCCATGTGTCAGTACTCGGCGGACGCCGACGGCGTCCCGACCGACTGGCACCTCGCGCACTACGGGGCGCGGGCAGCGGGCGGGCTCGGCCTGGTGATGGTCGAGTGCACGGCCGTCGCGCCGGACATGCGCACCACGGCCCGGGACCTCGGCATCTGGGACGAGCAGCAGGTCGCCGGTCATCGCAGGCTCGTCGAGGTGATCTCGACGGTCGGGTCGGTGCCCGCGCTGCAGCTCGGCGTCGCCGGCCGCAAGAGCTCGCACGGGGTGCCCTGGGACAACGCGGGGACCCGGAGGGCCGTACCTGCGGAGGAGGGTGGATGGCAGCCGCTCGCGCCGTCCGCGGTGCCGTTCGCGGGGCTCGCCGTCCCGCGCGCGATGTCGACGACCGACGGCACCCGTCTCCTCGAGGATCTCGACCGCGCCGCACGGAGCGCCGACCGGGCCGGATACCGGCTCCTCGAGCTGCACGGCGCCAACGGCTACCTGTTCCACGAGTTCCTGTCCCCGCTCGCGAACCACCGCACCGACGACTGGGGCGGAGAGCTTCAGGAGCGCCTGCGGTTCCCGCTGGACATGGTGCACGCCCTGAGGTCCGGATGGCCCGAGGACAAGCCGCTCGTCGTCCGGCTGCCGGCCGAGGACCTGCTCGACGGCGGACTCAGCACCGAGGACATGACGGTCGTCGCCACACGGCTGGCCGCGGCCGGCGTGGACATGGTCGACCTCTCCTCCGGCGCGCTCGTCCCCGAGGCCCTGCGCCTCACCACGCCACTGCACAACGCCCGCTACGGCCCCCGGTTCCGCCCGGCCGGGCTACGCACCGCCGCCTCCGGGATGATCGCCGAGGCGGCGCACCTCGACGAGGCCGTACCCGGGCTCGTCGACGCCGTGCTCGTGGGCCGCGCGCTCCTACGCGATCCCTACTGGGCGTTGCGCGCGAAGGGAACCGAGCCGACGGCGTCCTGGCCCCGCCAGTACCACCGGGCGTTCTGAGCCCGGGCTCACGCCGACGAGATCAGCTCGCTGATCTCGTCGGCCGCGGCGATGGTCAGCCGGGCCAGCCGCTCCTCGTCGGTGGGCGAGAACCGCATCTCCGGGACCGCCAGCGTCAGCCCCGCGAACGGGCGGCCGGCAGCGTTGGCGACCGCGGCGCCGAGCGAGGTCACGTGCGGCCGGAACCATGCGGACCCGTTGAGCGCGTAGCCCCGCTCCGCGGTGCGGGCGATCTCCCGGGCGGCCTCCTCCGCGCTCGGGACGGGCTCGGCGAAGCCCTCGACGGAGCGCCCGAGCACCTCGTCGACCTCTGCCGCGTCGAGCCCGGCGAGGATGGCGAGGCCGGCGGACGAGGCCCGCAGCGGCACCCGGCTGCCGACCTCGATGAACACCCGCACCACGTGGGTGCTGTCCTCACGCGCGATCACGACGATGTCGTCGCCGTCCCGGACCGAGAAGTGCACGGTCTCGCTCGTCTCCGCCGCCAGACGCTTGACCACCGGCCTCGCGAGGTCGCGCAGGTCCTGCTCACCTGTGCCGCGCAGGCCGATGGTGAGCGCCTTCATCGTCACGCCCCACCGGGTGCGCTCGTTGTCGACGATCCGCAGCCATCCGGCCTGCTGCAGCGTCACGAGACAGCGCTGCACCGAGCTCTTGGGCATCGCCGTGACGCGGGCGAGCTCGGAGACGCCGATGGGCTGGCGTGCCGCAACCTCCTCCAGGACCCGAAGGGTGCTCAACGCACTGCTCAAGGGCCGGACACTGCCGGCCGGCTTCTCCGTCGCCGTCACATCCGCACTTTCGTCGTGCCTGGTCAGAGCCGGGAGCCTAACACTCCGGCACGACCGTCTCGCATCTAGGAACAGCATCGTTGTTCCGCTATCGTGCACGATGTATCGCTAGAAGGCACGTGGAGGAGACATGAGAGCAGCCCGCATCTCGGGGTTCGGCGGGCCGGAGGTCTTCGCGGTCACCGACATCCCCACCCCGGAGCCGACCGCCGGCGAGGTCCTCGTCCGCCTCCGCGCGGCCGCGCTGAACCGCGCCGACGTCCTGGTCCGGGAGGGCCGGTTCCCGGAGGCCCCACAGCCGCCGATGACGCTGGGCGTGGAGGGCGCGGGCGAGGTCGCCGCGCTCGGCGCCAGGGTCGACGGGTTGACCGTCGGCGACCGGGTCGTCGTCAACCCGATGCGGACCTGCGGCGAGTGCGAGGACTGCCGCAACGGTCGCGACAACGCCTGCGCGCACCTCCAGTTCGTCGGCGAGCACTTCGACGGGACCTACGCCGAGTACATCGCCGTGCCGGTCCGCGGGGTCGTGCCGTCCCCCGACGCGCTCGACGACCACCAGCTCGCCGCAGGCCTCCTCGCGTACATGACGGCCTGGCACATGCTCCGGACCCGCGCGGCCGTCCGCCCCGACGAGACGGTGCTGGTCGTCGGAGCGGGCAGCGGCGTCGCGAGCGCAGCCGTGCAGGTCGCGAAAGCCCTGGGCGCGAACGTGATCGCGACGACCTCGGGCGAGCGAAAGGTCGAACGCGTCCGCGCGCTGGGCGCCGACGAGGTGATCGACTACCGCACCACGCCGGACTTCGACCAGGCCGTGCGACGGCTGACGGGCGGCCGCGGCGCCGACATCGCACACGAGACGGTCGGCAACGCGACCGTCCGCAGATCGGTGCAGTCGGTCCGGCACGGCGGACGGGTGGTCGGCATGGGTTCGCACACCGGCCGGCTCGCCGAGATCGACCTGTCGGTGCTGTACCGCCGGGAGATCAGCCTGATCGGATGCCACGCCTCGAACCGGGCCGAGATCGACGAGTTCCTCCCACTGCTCGCAGACGGCACCCTCACCCCGGTGATCGACTCCGTCCACCCGCTGGCCCACGCAGCCGAAGCCCAGGCCCGCCTCGACTCGCCGGAGCGTTTCGGCAAGGTCGTCATGACCATCGAGTGAGCAGGACCACCGAGTGAGCAGGACCACCCGTGAAGCCCGCCTCCGCCGTCCCCGCGGCCGCCCTGGAGACCGCGCTCCTCGGCTGCACCTCGCCGTGTTCGACGCCGGCGACCGCACAGCGATGACCCGCCCCATTGGCGGCGCCTGGCCGAGCTCGGGGTGGAGAAGTGGACCTTCGACAACGCTGCCATGACGATCACCCACACCGACAGGGCCGGCCGAACGCTCCTGTCGGAGCAGGTCGCGCGAGCTGCCCGCTGACCCCCACCGGGTCACGCCCTGCGGTCAGATGAGTCCCAGCGCGAGCATCGCCTCCGCGACCCGGGCGTAGCCGGCGATGTTCGCCCCGGCCACGTAGTTGCCGGGAACCCCGTACTCCTCGGCGGTCTGATGACACCGGGCGTGGATGTCGCGCATGATGTCGCGCAGCCGGGCCTCGGAGTGCTCGAACGTCCACGAGTCCCGGGACGCGTTCTGCTGCATCTCCAGCGCCGACGCGGCCACGCCACCTGCGTTGGCGGCCTTGCCGGGGCCGAACGCGACCCCGGCCTCCGTCAGCACGCGCACCGCGGCCGGGGTCGTCGGCATGTTCGCGCCCTCCCCCACCGCGACACAGCCGTTGCGCACCAACGCCGCCGCGCCGTCGGCACCGAGCTCGTTCTGGGTGGCCGAGGGTAACGCCACCTGGCACGGCACCTCCCAGATCGAGCCGCCGGCCGCGAAGGTCGCACCGGCCGCCTTGTCGGCGTAGGCGCTGATCCGCTCCCGCCGGACCTCCTTGACGTCCTTGAGCAGCTCGAGATCGATGCCCTCGGGGTCGTGGACGAACCCGCTCGAGTCGGAGCAGGCCACGACGCGTCCGCCCAGCTCGTGCACCTTCTCGATCGTGTAGATCGCGACGTTGCCCGAGCCCGAGACCACCACGTCCTTGCCCTCGAAGGACTGCCCACGCACCCGCAGCATCTCCTCCACGAAGAACGTGCAGCCGTAGCCGGTCGCCTCGCGACGGACCTGGGCGCCCCCGTAGATCAGGCCCTTGCCGGTGAGCACGCCGGACTCGTAGCGGTTCGTGATGCGCTTGTACTGGCCGAACAGGTAGCCGAGCTCGCGACCGCCGACGCCCATGTCGCCGGCCGGGACATCGGTGTTCTCGCCGATGTGCCGGTAGAGCTCGAGCATGAAGCTCTGGCAGAACCGCATGACCTCGCGATCGGACCGCCCGCGGGGGTCGAAGTCCGAGCCGCCCTTGCCGCCGCCGATCGGGAGCCCGGTGAGCGCGTTCTTGAACACCTGCTCGAAGCCCAGGAACTTCACGGTGCCCAGCAACACCGACGGATGGAACCGCAGGCCGCCCTTGTACGGGCCGAGGGCGCTGTTGAACTCCACGCGGAACCCGCGGTTGATGTGGATACCGCCGTGGTCGTCCTCCCACGGCACCCGGAAGATGATCTGTCGCTCGGGTTCGCAGATCCGCTCCACGATCCGCGCGTCAGCGTACTCCGGGTGCTTGTCGACCGCGGGCCCGATGCTGTCCAGGACCTCGCCGACGGCCTGGTGGAACTCCGCCTCGCCGGGGTTGCGCGACAGGACCCGCTCGTAGATCGGCTTCAGTGCTTCATGCATGCCTTGCGTCGTGCCCTTTCCATCGCCTTCGCCCCGGAACGCCCGGTGTGTCCGCCATCGAGGTTGCCACGGCAGGACGACGCGGCCGGCGTGACGCGCGCCCCACTTCCGCGCGATCCACGCCCCGGACGCCGACGGCCGTTCCCTGTCGACCTGCTGGGTCGAGAATTCATGCGCACCTCCGCACACCGATCCTGCACGCCGATCCGCACCACGAACGTGGTCAGCGGGCATCGGCCGTACCGACAGCCGCCGGGGCTCGACCCCCGAGCGGAGCGCCTCAGCGGGGAAGACCGGCCGGCGAGGGTGGCCCGGTCGGAGCAGCGCACTCGGCGGCGACCAGCGCCGAGACCCGGGTGACGGTGGGCGCGGGATCGCTTCGTCGCGCGAGGACCAGCGCAGTCGTGATCCGGCGGCCGGCGAGCGGGACGTAGGCGACGCCGTCGAGGCGCAGGGCGCGCACCGAGGCCGGGACGAGGCCGAACCCGAGACCCGCGGCGACGAACGCGACGAGCGTCCCGGTCTCGCCCACCTCGACCACCCGCGGATCGAGACCGGCCCGGCGGCAGACGTCGAGCACGAGCGGCTGCATCGTGGATCGGTGCCCGGAAGGATGCGTGACGAGCTGCATCCCGTCGAGCTCGCGCAGCGCCACACTGTCCGCCCCGGCCTCCGGGTGGCGGGCGGGCAGGACTGCGACCAGGGCCTCGTCGCGCAGGTGCACGACGTCGAGGTCGTCGAGGGGAGCCGGGCCGGGCCGCAGCACGGCGATGTCGAGCTCCCCCTGACGCAGCCGGTCGAGCAGCACCGGCCCGAGCAGCTCGCCGCGCAGGTCGAGCTCGACGTCGGGCAGCTCGTCGCGCACGCGCAGCGCGACCCGTGGCAGCACGTCGTAGGTCGCGGTGCCGACGAACCCGAGCCGCACCAGCCCGGCCCGCCCTGCGGCGAGCAGCCCCAGATCCGCCGACGTGCGGTCCAGGGCGGCGAGGATCTCGACGGCGCGGCCCTGCAGCAGCCTGCCCGCCTCGGTGAGCTCGACGCGGCGCGTCGACCGGTCCATCAGCCTGCTGCCCGTCTCCCGTTCCAGCTGCCCGAGCTGCTGGGACAACGCCGGCTGGGCGATGTGCAACCGCGCCGCCGCACGGCCGAAGTGCAACTCCTCGGCCAGGACGACGAACGACCGGAGATGACGGAGCTCCACCCGCCCCATTCTATGCACGACCCTTATCAATGCGGGCTCGATGAGTATTGGACGTGATGAGCATGTGTTCCTACCGTCGAGACATGACGTCCAGCTACCTCTACGCGAGCGCCCGCACCGCGTTCGGCCGGTTCGGCGGCGCCCTCGCCGACGTCCGGCCCGACGACCTCGCCGCGGCAGCGCTCACCGGCGTGCTGTCGAAGACCCCGGAGCTGGACCCGGGGCTGGTCGGCGACGTCGTCTGGGGCTGTGCCAACCAGGCCGGCGAGGACAACCGCGACGTCGGCCGCATGGCCGTCCTGCTGGCAGGGCTCCCCGTGTCGGTACCGGCCACCACCGTCAACCGGCTCTGCGGCTCCTCCCTCGACGCCGCGATCCAGGCCTCGCGCGCGGTCGAGGTCGGCGACGCCGACATCGTCGTCGCGGGCGGCGTGGAGTCGATGACCAGGGCACCGTGGGTGCTGCCCAAGCCGTCACGCGCGTTCCCCGCCGGCAACGTCACCGCGGTGTCGACGACGCTCGGCTGGCGGCTGGTCAACCAGCGCATGCCCGCCGAGTGGACGGTCTCGCTCGGCGAATGCAACGAGCAGCTCGCCGACCGCTTCGCGATCTCGCGCCGCCGCCAGGACGAGTTCGCCGCCCGCTCCCACCGCCTCGCCGCTCAGGCCTGGGCCGACGGCTTCTACGACGACCTCGTCGTCGACGTCCCCGGCGCCGACCTGGTGCGCGACGAGAGCATCCGCGACGGCTCCACCGCCGACACCCTCGCCGGGCTCACGCCTGCCTTCCGCCCCGACGGGACGATCACCGCCGGCAACGCCAGCCCGCTCAACGACGGCGCCGCCGCCGTGCTGCTCGGCTCCGCCGACGCGAGCACCCGCATCGGCACCGACCCGCTCGCCCGCATCGCCGGCCGCGGCGTGCACGCCCTCGACCCCCGCGAGTTCGGGTTCGCACCCGTCGAGGCCGCCGAGCGTGCCCTGGCCCGGGCCGGCATCGGCTGGGCCGACGTGAGCGCCGTCGAGCTCAACGAGGCGTTCGCCGCCCAGTCCCTGGCCTGCGTCGACGCCTGGAAGATCGACCCCGACACGGTCAACACCAAGGGTGGCGCGATCGCCCTCGGCCACCCCCTCGGCGCGTCCGGCGCCCGCGTCCTCGCGACCCTCGCCGCACGCCTGCACGAATCGGGCGACCGCTGGGGTGTCGCCGCGATCTGCATCGGCGTCGGCCAGGGGATCGCCGTCGTGCTCGAGAACGTCACCGGGACCCGGTCGTGACCGCCCGGATCTGCACCGGAACCGGCGGCACCGGCTACGACGAGGCGGTCGCCGGCACCGCCGACGGGTCGACCGTCCTCGTCGGTGGCTTCGGTATGGCGGGCATGCCCGTCGAGCTCGTCGACGCCCTCATCCGCCAGGGCGCCGGCGACCTCACGATCGTGTCCAACAACGCCGGCAACGGCGACACCGGACTCGCCGCCCTGCTCGCGACGGGCCGCGTCCGCAGGATCGTCTGCTCCTTCCCCCGCCAGGCCGACTCCTGGGTCTTCGACGACCTCTACCGCTCCGGTCGGATCGAGCTCGAGGTGGTCCCCCAGGGCAACCTCGCCGAACGGCTCCGGGCCGCCGGCGCCGGCATCGGCGCCTTCTACAGCCCCACCGCCGTCGGCACCCCGCTGGCCGAGGGCAAGGAGGTCCGGGAGATCGACGGCCGCACCTACCTGCTGGAGTACCCGATCCACGGCGACCTCGCGCTGATCAAGGCACACACCGCCGACCGGATGGGCAACCTCGTCTACCGCAAGACCGCCCGCAACTTCGGCCCCGTCATGGCCACCGCCGCCCGCACCGTCGCGGTGCAGGTCGACCGCGTCGTCGACACCGGCACCCTCGACCCCGAGTCCGTGGTCACCCCCGGCGTCTATGTCGACCGCATCGTCCCCGCCACCCAGGAGGCCGCCGCGTGAGCGCCCGCACCAAGGACGACATCGCGGCCGCGATCGCCCGCGACATCACGGCCGAACATCCCGACGGCGCCTACGTCAACCTCGGCATCGGGCAGCCCACGCTCGTCGCCGACCACCTCCCCCACGACTCCGGGGTCGTGCTGCACACCGAGAACGGCATGCTCGCCATGGGCCCCGCCGCCCACGGCGACGACATCGACCCCGACCTCATCAACGCCGGCAAGATCCCGGTCACCGAGCTCCCCGGGGCCGCCTACTTCCACCAGGCCGACTCGTTCGCGATGATGCGCGGCGGCCACCTCGACGTGTGCGTCCTCGGCGCGTTCCAGGTCTCCGCGGGCGGCGACCTCGCCAACTGGCACACCGGAGCCCCCGACGCGATCCCCGCCGTCGGCGGCGCCATGGATCTCGCCATCGGCGCCAAACGCGTCTGGGTGATGATGACGCTGTTCGACAAGCAGGGCGCGTCCAAACTCGTACCGACCTGCACCTACCCGTTGACCGGCGTCGGCTGCATCGAACGCGTCTACACCGACCTCGGCACGTTCGCCGTCGGGCCGAGCGGAGTCCATGCGCTCGAGATCAACGGCATCGACATCGACGACCTGGTCGAACGTATGGCCCCGCTCGAGCTCCACCTCGACCGGGTCGTCCGCGCCGGTGGAGACCGATGAGTGCGACGACGCGCGTCCCGACGACGGCGTCGCGCATCTCGCACCCGCCGTGGCCCCGGAAGAGGTCACGACACTCCTCCGCGACCACCACGACTGACGTGGCGCCACGACCTGCAGCCGAGTCGGACCCCCACGGCGACCCGTCGTCACGGACCCGTCGGCGATCCAGCGCGGGTGCGGAGATCACGTCGCCGCGCTGAGCTCCGCGTTCCCCGCGACCGACGTGCTCGTCACCGCGGTCCACCGCGGATAATGCCGCCGAGCTCGCACGGCACCTCCGGCCTGCGGGCTGGAGCGGAAGGGCAACCAGTGAACCCCCGAGCGACCGGAACGACCGAGATCATGCCAGCCGCGTTCATCGGGCACGGGAACCCGATGAACGCCTTGGAGCACAACCGCTACACCGCTGCATGGCAGGCATTCGGTGCCGCGGTCCCACGCCCCCGGGCGATCCTGGTCGTCAGCGCCCACTGGTACATCAATGCGACCGCCGTGACCGCCATGCCCCGCCCCCGCACCATCCACGACTTCTACGGCTTCCCGCAGGAGCTGTTCGACGTCGACTACCCGGTCCCGGGCCTGCCCGAGCTGGCCGACGAGATCAGCGACGTCGTGCACCCGACCTGGATCGGCGCCGACCAGGACAGCTGGGGAATCGACCACGGCACGTGGTCGGTGCTGCTGCACGCCTTCCCCGACGCCTCCATCCCCGTCGTGCAGCTGAGCATCAACGCCGACAAGTCGCTCGACCACCACGTCGAACTCGGCGCGAAGCTCGCAACCCTGCGGCGACGGGGGGTACTGATCATGGGCAGCGGCAACGTGGTGCACAACCTCGGGGCGATGGACTGGGGCCTCGCCGACGACGGCTACGAGTGGGCCCGCCGGTTCAGCGACGACTCCCGTCACCTCATGCTCACCCAGCCGACCGAGTTCGCCACCCTCGACGCGCACCCCGACTACCGGTCCGCCGTGCCGACACCCGATCACTTCATCCCGGCGCTCTACTTCGCCGGGCTCGCCGGCGCGCACGACGCCCCGAACCTGGACGTCCTCGTGGACGGCTACGCCTACGGTTCGCTGTCCATGACGGCGTACACCCTGGACCTCGACTGCACCCACGCCGAAGGGACCGGCGGATCACCGCAGCCGCCGGCCGACCTGCCCCCGGACGGCTCGAACATCTGACAGCCCCTCGGTTCCCGCGGGCCTGATCGCGGAATCGAGCTACGTCTGCGCGGAAACTCCCACATTCATGCAGTTCTTGCATCGACCCCGCGAAGTACTTCGATGAAGAATTCCAGGCGGAATCGAATCACGCCCGATCACCTTTTGGCGATACCTGCCCGACCTATTCGTCTCGGCGCCACGGGGGAACGTACGGGTCGTCCCGGTGGCGGCGTCGCGAACCCCCGAACGCAAGACAACCACCAGGACGACCTGCTGATTCCAACGAAGGATCGCGACGTCAGATGCGGAGCGATGACGAGTGGCACACGATCGTGGAAAGTTCGAACCGATCTCGCCGCTGCAACGAAGCACCTATCCGGTTGCGTCGACAAATTTGTGTGCGCGCCGCGGCGACGAAAAAAGCACCCCAACGCGGCGACGCCCGGCTGGTTACGAAAAAAACTCCGATCCGACGAAGGAGGCGCGTGGGACGCGCATTTTCCGCCATCCGTGATGCACGCTGGCCGGGCGTTACGCAGTCGCTCCGATCCGGTGTGGCTGTCGTCGACAACAGGAGAAGTTCGATATGCGCAAGCTGCATCGCACCGTCACCGTCGGAGCCCTTGCCGTGCCGATGGTCATCGGTGCCGCCGGCGTTGCCCTCGCCGCTCCCGGCGGCGATCTGCTCGGGCAGGCCGTTGCCCAGGGTGCAGGCCAGGGTCAGGGCAGCCTGATCGACCAGGGCAACACCAACACCGCGCCCGTCACCCAGATCAACCCGGCCGTGAACGCCCACGACGTCGCGGGCATCGCCGGTTTCTTCAACCAGTCCTCGGCCGGTCAGGGCATCGAGCAGGACAACTCGGTCTGGAGCAACAATGACCAGGTCAACGCGGCCACGTCCGCGCAGGCCCAGGACGTCGACCAGTACGCCGACGGCGGCGACCAGAGCAGCGACGGGCACCACCAGGCCGGCGACACGCTGACCCAGTTCACCGCACAGGGTTCCGACCAGCGTCAGGGCAGCGCGATCGGCCAGGGCAACGACAGCGTCGCCCCCGTCTCGCAGGCCAACCCGGCCGTCAACCTGTCCGACGTCGGCGGTCTCGGTGGGGCGTTCAACTCTTCCGACGCGGCGCAGTCGATCTGGCAGGACAACAGCGTCGACAGCAGCAACACGCAGGACAACGGCGCTCGCTCTGCTCAGGACCAGGCGGCCGACCAGTCCGCGGACGGCGGCGACCAGGACTCCTGACCGACCTCGCGCGATGTGCCCCGGCAGGTGATGGGTGTGCCGGGGCACGTTGCGGCGCGACGTCGGAGTCATGTCCGCAGTCATCGGGAGCCCGGCCGAGCTCAGCCCACAGCCGCACCGAACAGGTGCCCGACCAGATATGTGACCGCGAGGCCGGCAGCACCGCCGACCACGACACGCACGACCGCGCGCCGAGGACTCGCCCCGCCGATGCGGGCGCTCACCACACCGGCGATCGCGAGTGCACCGAGTACGACCGCCACCGTCACCGGGACCCGCCATCCGGGGGGAGGCAGCAGAATCGCCAGCAGCGGCAACAGAGCTCCGGCGATGAACGAGACCGCGGAGGCACCCGCCGCCTGCCACGGGCTGGTGAGCTCCTCGGGGTCGAGGTTGAGCTCGGCCTCCAGATGCGCTGCGAGGGGATCGTGGGCGGTGAGCTCGCGGGCGACGAGGTCGGCGGTCGACGGGCTCAGACCTCTCGCGCGGTACAGGGCGGCGAGCTCGGCGAGCTCGGCATCCGGATCGTCCCGCAGCTCGCGGGTCTCCTTCGCCAGCAGCGCGACCTCCGTGTCGCGTTGGCTGCTCACCGAGACGTACTCGCCCAGCGCCATGGACACCGCCCCCGCGACGAGACCGGCGAGCCCGGCGGTGAACAGCGGCCCACGGGCCGTCGTCGCGCCGGCAACACCCACGACGAGACCTGCCACCGACACGATCCCGTCGTTGGCGCCGAGCACACCGGCGCGCAACCAGTTCAGGGTTCCGCCGACACCGGCGCCGTGCGGCTCGTCAGGATGGCCACCGCCGGCGGCGGCCGTATCGGAGAACTCGTTCACCACGACAGGAAACCGGGCCGGGCGGCCCCGGCGCCAGCAAGGCAAGGCGTGCCTGGCGCCCAGCCGCAACGTGACGTGCGAAGGGGCCTGCAGCGGGCGGCGGATCGGGCCGGTCGCGTGGTGCGCCCTTGCGCGCCTCGTCGCCCGGTCGTTGCGTCGGCTGCAGCAGCGGCCGACGGACATCGGGGTGGGTCTCGATCATCAGTGCGGCCGGCGCCGCGGCGAACGCACGTTGGCGATGCCGACCTTCCGCAGCTGCCGAGCGGCGACCGGGCTCGCCGGGCGGGCGTCCGAGTGAGGCTCGGGTCGGACGCACCGACGCGGTGGGTCGTCAGACCCTTCCGGCCACACCCTCGACGAGGACACTCTCGCCGTCGGCCGAACGATGGGAGGGACCGATGGCTGAGCGGACCCTGGCGCGGGGGAGAATGCGCTCGTTCCGGCCGACGGCCTGGAGGCGAATCCGACGTACCCTCCTGGCCTGCGGCATCTGTTACGGCGCCGCCTACATCCTCGCCGACGACGTCGTCGCGGCCGGGATGTGGGAGCACTACAGCCGCCTCGACCAGGCCATCAGTGAGCTGTCCGGTACGGGGGCGCCTTCCGCGGGCTTCCTGACCCTGATGAACCCCGTCTTCACCGCGCTCGTCGTCGCATTCGGCGCCGGGGTCTGGTCGGCCGCCGCGAGCAGCAGAGCGCTGCGAGCCACCGCGGTGCTGCTGGTCCTGCAGGGGCTGCTGTTCCCGGTGTGGCTGCTCTACCCCATGACCTCCCGCGGGGACCTCGCGCACGCCGCCGGGGGCGCGAACGACCTCGGCCATCTGGTGCTCACCGTGGTCGCCGTGGGCGCGATGGTGGCTCAGATGATCCTCAGCGGCGTCGCCCTCGGCCGACCGTTCCGCGCCTTCGCCGTCGCCATGGCAGTGGTGCTCCTCGCCGCCGGGGCGTACGTCGGGACGACGGTCGGCACGGTCGCCCAGGGCGGCGAGACCCCCTGGATGGGTCTGGTCGAGCGCGCCTCCTACGGCGCCTGGCTGCTGTGGATGGCCGGGCTGGCCGCCGGGCTCCTGCGCAGGAGCGGGCGCACCGGGCTCGCTCCGGCCGGGGCGGCGCGATGAGACCCGCGGCGGGTGCCCCGGGGACCGCGGCGGTCCACGTCGGGGACCGGCTCGACAGCGCCGGCAGCCGGAGCGCCGTCTCCGTTCGTCCCGAGCGGCAGGCTCCGGGGGTGGGGGCACGATGACGTCGCCGACCATGCGGTGCGCACGAATCCCGGTCCGGGACATCCGGCTCTCCGTCGGCATCGTGGGTTTCGGCCCCCCGTTGCTCGTCATGCACGGCGGGCCCAGCGCGGACATGTGGACGATGCAGGGCCTGCGCCCGCTCGCCGACCGGCACACCCTGGTCTTCTACGACCACCGCGGCAACGGCCGCACCACCGGCGCCCCGATCGACACCATGACCTGGGACAACCTCACCGCCGACGCCGACGCACTGCGCGAGCACCTCGGCTACGACCGCTGGGCGGTCCTCGGCCACTCATTCGGCGGCCAGGTCGCGCTCGAGTACGCCCTCCGGTACCCGCGCTCGGTCACCCGCCTCGTCCTGCTCGACAGCGGCGCCGACGCCCACTGGGCCCGCGACCACGCCCCCACCGTCCTCACCGAGCGCGGCGTCGACGACCGGACCGTCGAGCTGGTCCGACGGTGGTTCCACGGGGACTTCACCCCTCGCCAGTACTACCGGATCTTCACCCGCATCTCCGGCCTCTACCTGTCTCATCCCCGCCCGCACCTGCTCCTGCGGGCCCTCGCCCATGGCGCATGGCGCTCCCGCATCCGCCCTCGAGCCCTGATCGTGGCCGGCCGCCGACTGCTGCCGGGCTGGTCGGTCCGGTCCCGCCTCGGCGAGATCACTGCGCCCACCCTCGTCCTCGCAGGCCGCGACGACTTCGTCTTCCCACCCGAGTGCCAGCAGGAACTCGCCGCGGGCCTCCCCCACTCCGAGCTCGTGCTGGTGGACGACGCCGGACACTCGCCGCAGGACGAACGCCCGCGCCAGGTGCTCGCCGCGCTCCGCCCCTTCCTCGACCCCTCCGGCCGGCACTGAGATGACCGGCGTTCGTCCCGGTCGCGCCGCGAGGACCCTTCGCCGCGCCTGGATCGCCGTGGCGGTCACCCCCCTCGGCTACCTCGCCGCGACCCTGCTCGGCGATGGACTCCTGGCCATGCAGGGTTATCCCTCGGGTGCTGCGCCCGCACCGGCCGTCGCCGTAGCGGCGACGCCCGCGCTCGCCCTGTTCCTCGCCCCGCCGGTGGCCGCCGTCGTGCTCGGCCTGCGCGCCCGCACCCTGGGCCGGGCCTCGGGAGTGGTGCCTGCACTCCTGGGAGGTTCGGTCGCGCTCGCGTCGATCGCCGTGAACCTGGTCGCGCTGGTCCGCGGTTGATCTCCGTCCCCGAACCGCAGGAGCCGCTCAACCCCGGATCGCCGGAACCGGCACGTGCCGGACCGCGACGACGGTCGCCGGGATGAGTCGTTCACGGCCTGTTCCACGGCGTCGCATCGCGAAGCTCGAACGATGCGCTTCCACTGCCCGGCGCACGACGTCGGGACGAACCCGGTCACGAGGAACGACCATCTCAGCCACCTGTCGGAAATCCCCATCCGTAACAGCCTGCTGGGGCTGTGTGGAGCAGGAGTGAGGTCATCGCGCCCCGTGACGTGTGACCAGGACGAACACCGCCCTGCTCGGACTCCAGTCCCGGCGCAGTCCCCCTCCGGCGGGGCGAGCCCCGCCGAGCGAGCTGTGCGGGCTGCTGACCTGCCTAGAGCGCCACCAGGCTCTGCACGCCGACGCCGAGCCCCACCACGACGAGCAGGATCGCGAACGCGCGGATGAGGGCATCGCCGGAGAACCGGGCGGCCACCCGCTTGCCCAGCACGGCGCCCAGCACCGCGGCGATCGTGAACGGTGCGATCACCCACCAGTCCAGGTGCACGGCCCCCAGCCGCGAGACCAGCGAGGACACCGAGTTCACCACGATCACCAGCAGCGACGTGCCGATGGCGAGCGACATCGGCGTGCGCAGCACGATCACCAGCGCCGGGACGACGAGGAACCCGCCGCCGACCCCGAGGAAGCCGGTGAGGAACCCGACGGCGAGGCCGGTGCCGATCACCTTCGACGCGAACAGGACGCGATCGCGCGTGGCGGGACGGGTACCGAGTGTCGTCCCGGCAGCGGACGCCGCGGCCGGTGCGCCGTCCCCGTCGCGGACGTCGGCGGCGCGGGCGCCGTCGTCACCTCCGTCGCGGCGTCGGTTGTCGAGCAACATCGCCGCGGCGGCGACGATCGTCAGCCCGGCGAAGGCGAGTAGCAGGACGGGCTGCTCGACGTGGCGGTTGAGCAGCGTGCCGAGGTACGCCGCGGGGATTCCGGCGGCCCCGACTGCGATGCCGGTACGCCAGTCGACACCGCCGCTGCGGAGCCAGGAGACGACCCCGGCCGCGGCGGTGACTCCGACGATGACCACGCTGCTGGCGGTCGCCGCCTGGGCGCTCTGCCCGAGGAGGTAGACCAGGGCGGGAACGGTGAGGACGCCGCCGCCTCCGCCCAGCGCGCCGATGACTCCGCCCATGATCAGGCCGACCACCGCCGCGAGGGCGATCATCACGCGACCGTGCCCGGCGAGCCGTCGTCCCGGACCACGTCGCGGCCCGCACCGGCCCAGGCCTTCATGCCGCCCGCGAGGTTGCGGACGTCGAGACCGGCGTCGGCGAGTGCGGCCGCCGCCTTGCCGGACCGGTTGCCGGAGCGGCACACCGCGACGACGACGCGGGCGGCGGGCAGCGCCGCGGGGTCGAGAGAGCCCAGCGGCACGTGGACCGCGCCGGGGATGTGGCCCGCGGCCCATTCCGCGGGCTCGCGGACGTCGAGCAGGAGCGCCCCGCCGGCGGCGAGGGTGCCGGCGCCGGCCGGGTCGACCTGCGGGACGTCGTCGGGAGTGGTCATCTGCGGCCGCCCTCTGAGTCGGTGGAGGATCGTCGACCCGCCTGTCTCATTTGACGAGATATACTCGTCTTAATGTACGGTCATTTGACCCTGGCAGCAAGGGAGGCCTCCCGTGACCCTGTCCGTCGACGTGGTCGAGACCAGCGAGCTCGGCGACCGTTCCTACATCGCCCACGACGGCACCACTGCGGTCGTCGTCGACCCGCAGCGCGACCTCGACCGGGTGGAGAAGCTCCTCGCCGATCTCGGGGTCGGCGTGGGCCTGGTGGTCGAGACCCACATCCACAACGACTACGTCACCGGCGGCTACGAACTGGCCCGCCGCACCGGGGCGGGTTACGTGGTGGCCGCCGCCGATCACGTCGACTTCGCCAGGGACGGCGTCGGCGACGGCGACGAACGGACCGTGGGCTCGCTGACCGTGCGTGCGGTGGCCACACCCGGACACACCGACACCCATCTCGCCTACGTGGTCACCGACGGCACGGGTGCGCCCGCGGTGTTCACCGGCGGGTCGCTGCTCTTCGGCAGCGTGGGCCGCACCGACCTCGTCGACCCCGACCGCACCGACGAACTCGCGCACGCCCAGTACCGCTCCGTGCGCGCCCTGGCCGACCTCGTCGGCGACGACGCGGCGATCTACCCCACCCACGGTTTCGGCAGCTTCTGCTCCACCGGTCCCGCAGCCACGGAGGCCGCGAGCACCGTGGGCGCCGAGCGGGCCCGCAACGACGCGCTGACCGAGCCCGACGAGGACGCCTTCGTCGAGCGGCTGGTCGCCGGGCTGACCGACTACCCGCGCTACTACGCACACATGGGCGCCCGCAACCGTCAGGGTCCCGCGGCCGCAGACCTGTCCGCGCCGGAGCCGGTCGACCGGGAGCAGCTGCGCCGTCGGATCACCGCCGGGGAGTGGGTGGTGGATTTGCGCGAGCGCACCGCCTACGCCGCCGACCACGTCCACGGCACCATCGGCATCTCGCTCGGCACCCAGTTCTCGACCTACCTGGGCTGGCTGATCCCCTGGGGTACGCCACTCACCCTCGTCGGCGAGACGGCGCAACAGGTCGCCGACGCACAGCGCCAGCTCGTCCGCATCGGCATCGACCGACCTGCCGGCGCCGCCGTCGGCACGCCGGAGGAGCTCGCGGAGCCCGCGGACCTACGCAGGTACCCCGTCTCGACGTTCGCCGCACTCGGCGACGCCCGCACCCGTGGCGACGCCCCCGTCGTCGTCGACGTCCGGCGCTCCGACGAGCGCGCCCACGGCCACATCCCCGGCTCGGTCCACCTCCCGCTGGCGGAGATACTCGACCGCCTGTCCGAGGTGCCCGCCGGCGAGCTGTGGGTGCACTGTGCGGCGGGGTATCGCGCGAGCATCGGGGCGAGCCTGCTCGCACGGGCGGGCCACCGCGTCGTGCTGGTCGACGACGACTACGCCGGGGCCGTCGCCTCCGGTCTGGCCACCGGCTGAGCCCGGGTTCAGAAGGGGACGGCCGCGGCGTGCGCGGCACGCACCGCGGCACCGATCCGCACGGCGAGCCGACGTAGAGCACCGGGCTGCCGCCGGGGGGTGGCGGAGCGGGCGGGGAAGCCGGTCGAGGGCACGTGACGTCCTTCGGGCAGGGGTCGGTGGGTCCGCGTCGTGGCCCCGCCGGAGGCGGGACGCTACGAGGCGGCGCGACACAGGCCGTCGGAGATGGAGAGCTGGTCGGTCGCCAGCAGGCTGACGCGGTACCCGCGTCGTGCCGACGGTCCCTGTGCCCTCACCTGCCCAGTGCAGCATCACAGGGATGCCGACGGCAAGCAGCTGTGAGCACGTCACGACCGCCGTGGTCTCCACGTCACCGATCCCGCGTGGGTCACGCCCGGGGTGGGTTCATCCGCCGCTCCGCGCGTCGTTGGCCACCTCGAGGTCGTGCAGGAGCTGGTCGGGGTCGGTTCGACCCCGCGGTCCGGCGTCGTCGGCGGGCAGGTCCGCCGACGCCGACCGTGTCACCCAGGCTCCGTAACCCCCGAGCAGGTCGGACACGTCGGCGAATCCGGCCCGCCGCAGGACGGATGCGGCGACGCTCGACCGGTAGCCCCCCGCGCAGTAGGCGACGACCGGCAGGCCCGCCGGGATCTCTGCGAGCCGGCCCGGCAGCTGCGCGAGGGGGATGTGGATCGCACCCGGGATCGCGCCCTCGGCGAGCTCGCCCGGGTTGCGCACGTCGAGCAGCACCGGCGGCGTCGGGTGCCGACGGGCCGCCACCAGCTGCGCGGCCGAGATCCGGCCGGCGCGGGCGATGCGATCGGGCCGGCCGAGGAACGCCGCCTCCGGTTCGCGCAGGTAGCCGGCCACGCGGTCGTACCCGATCCGCGCCAGCCGGACGACGACCTCCTCCTCCCGGTCCTGCGGCGCGATCACCACGACCTGCTCCTCCGGCGGGATGATCATCCCGGCGGTCTCGGCGAACCGCCCGTCGGCCGGCACGTTCAGCGACCCGGCGAGGTGCCCGGCGGCGAACTCCCGGGGATCGCGGGCGTCGAGCACGACGGCACCGGCGTCCAGCAACGCCGTCACGTCCGCCAGCTCCAGCGGCGTCGCGCGGCGGGTGGGGTCGAAGACGTCGTGGCGACGTCGGTTGAGCACGGCGTCGTACACGAAGTAGTCCGGCGCGGCCGGCTGCCCGACCGTCACCAGGGCGAGGAAATCCTCCTCGCTCATCGGGACACAGGCGTAGTTCCCGGTGCGCTGCTCGCCGATGGTCGACCAGCGCTCGGTCGAGAGGTTCTTGCCGCACGCCGAGCCGGCACCGTGCGCGGGGAAGACCCGTACCCGGTCGGGCAAGGTCATCAGCCGGCCCACCGACGCATGCAGCATGCGGCCGAGCTCGTCGGCGGTGTGGCCGATCGACGCCAACAGATCGGGCCGACCGACATCCCCGATGAACAACGTGTCGCCGGTGAGCACCGCGTAGGGCACCTCGTCCCCGGCATGCTCGCGGACCAGCAGGCTGATCGACTCCGGGGTGTGCCCCGGCGTCTCCCAGACCTCCAGTGAGACCTCGCCGAGCACGATCTGCTCGCCATCGACGAGCCGACGGATCGGGAACTCCGCGCTCGCCCGCGCGCCGAACCCGATCCAGGCCCCCGTCGACTGGGCGAGCTCGAGGTGACCGGCGAGGAAGTCGGCGTGGAAGTGCGTGTCGATCACCCCGACGATGCGCAGCCCACGGGCCTGCGCGTCGGCGAGGTACTCCCCCACGTCGCGTCGCGGGTCGACGACCACCGCCTGCCCGGTCGACTCGTCCCCGACCAGGTACGACGCCTGCGACAGACAGTCCAGGTAGTACTGCGTGAAGATCATGACCGTGTCCCCGTCGTCGGCGGCTCCGACTTTCATGGGACCCCCCAGGGGTGTTCCGCGCTTCCCTACGAAGGTCCCTCGATCGGTAGCCACTCGGCCCGGGGAGCACGGACCACCGTCCCGGCATCGTGGTCGCAAGAAATGTGTGACCGTCGCCGGGCGTTGACGACGACGTCCGGTCCGCTACCGGCATCGACCGCCCGGAGACTCCTGATGGCCCCCACCACCGGCCCAGCATCCGTCATCACCGCGTGCCCGGGCTGCGGCACCCGCAACCGCATCCCCACGGTGGCGAGCGGCGCGCCCCACTGCGGCAGTTGCCACGTCGCACTGCCGTGGCTCGTCGACGCGACCGACACGGACTTCGCCGAGATCGCCGGCCGGGCACCGGTTCCCGTCCTCGTCGACCTCTGGGCCCAGTGGTGCGCCCCGTGCCGGACGGTCGCCCCCGCGGTGGAGGAAGCGGCCGCCGAGCGCGCCGGCTCCCTCAAGGCCGTCAGGGTCGACGTCGACCGGTCGCCCGAGGTCGCCGCCCGGTTCGACGCCCGGAGCATCCCCACCCTGCTGCTCCTGCGCGACGGCCAGGTCGTCGCCCGGCAGGTCGGAGCGCTGGGTGCCCACGCGCTGCGCCGGTGGCTGCAGCACCACCTGGGCTGACCACCGTCGGGGTCACCGACCACGACGCGCTCCCCCTCGCCGTCTCCCTGCCTCCGACCTCGCCCGCCGGGAGTACCACCTCCCCGGCGACCCCGCACCGGTGAGCATCCAGAACTTCCTCACCACCGCCCTGCCTGATCGCGGCGGTCGGGGCGGCGACCGATTCTCCCGTGGAGCCGGGGTCGGGCCGCGATCGACGACTCTCGGCCCGGCCGGGCTGGGGCCTTCGCCCCTGCACCCACGCACGACGACGCCGCAGCCTGGCCTCATGAACCTCACCCTTCGCCCCTTCGCCGTCCAGCTCGGAGAGGGCATCGACCCTGCCCTCGCCCACTACGCCCAGGTCGCGTTCGCGCGGCTTCCGGAAGCCGACGCGCCGACACACCTGCGGGTCATCACCGACCACGACCCCGCGAACCCCCGGCCGATCCGCGCCCGGGTCCTTCTCCCGCGCCAGGGCAGCGCGACCGCGGTCGCCGCGAGTCCGCGAGAAGCCGTCGACGAGCTGGTGGACCGTCTGCTCGCATCCGCAGGAGCCTCCTGACCGCAATCCGGTGCGGCCTGCGTGCGGGAAGCCCGGAACGCCGCGCCGCGGCCGTGCCGTCTCCGGGCCCCGTTCGCACGACCGCCGCAGCGCTTCCCAGGGAGCCCGTCATGACCGCCTCCGAGCGACCCGCACGTCCCGACACGGCTGACGACGACCCCACGGTGCGGTCCGTGATGTCGACGCGGCTCGTGGGCATCGTCCCCGCCGCGACGGCCCACGTCGCGCTGCGGCTCATGGCGGCCCGTGAGGTCCGGCACCTTCCCGTGGTCGACTCACTCGAGCATCGCCGTGTGGTGTCGGAGGCCGACCTGCTCCGGGAGCTCCTCGCGTCGCACTGGCCTTTCGCGGTGGCACCACCGCGCGTCGAGGACGTGGCCCGGCCGGCCGTGGTCGTCCGGCCGACCGATCGGCTCTCGACGGCGGCACGGGCGATGCACCGCAGCGGCGACGACGTCGTCCTCGTCGAGGAGAACGGGGCGCTGGTCGGGATGCTCACCGCCGCCGACGTGATCTCCGCTGCTGCCCTGGCCACGGTCCGCGGAGATTCGGGACGTTCGTCCTGAACCCTGCGGACCTCGGTCCCCGACGGTCGCGGCACTCGCCCCTGCCGGCACCGGTTCCGGGCCGGCGACTCTGATCACGGCCGGAGGGACCGGTACGCGTCGCGCGGAGGGCGGGCATGACAGTCGATCTCGCACGGTGGCAGTTCGCGATCACCACCGTCTACCACTTCCTGTTCGTGCCCTTGACGATCGGCATGGCGTTCGTCGTCGCCGGGATGCAGACCGCCTGGGTCCGCACCTCGGACGACCGCTACCTGCGGATGACGAAGTTCTGGGGCAAGCTGTTCCTGATCAACTTCGCGATCGGCGTCGTCACCGGGATCGTGCAGGAGTTCCAGTTCGGCATGAACTGGAGCGACTACAGCCGCTTCGTCGGCGACATCTTCGGTGCGCCACTGGCGATCGAGGGGCTGCTCGCGTTCTTCCTCGAGTCGACGTTCCTCGGGCTGTGGATCTTCGGTTGGGACCGGTTGCCGAAGAAGGTGCACCTGGCGACGATCTGGCTCGCGGCGATCGGGACGATGCTGTCGGCGTACTTCATCCTCGCCGCGAACTCGTGGATGCAGCATCCGGTCGGCTCCGTCGTGAACGACGCTGCCGGCCGCGCCGAACTGAAGGACTTCGGCGCCGTGCTGACCAACTCGACCGCGGTGGGCGCGTTCGCCCACACCATCACGGCCTGCTTCCTGACCGCGGGACTGTTCGTCCTGGCGATCAGCGCGTGGCACCTGCGCAAGGGCGACCACACCGAGGTGTTCCGGCCCTCGATCCGCATCGCGCTGGTGACGACGCTCGTCGCGGCGCTCGGCGTCATCGTCACCGGTGACATGCAGGCGCGGCTGATGACTGAGCAGCAGCCGATGAAGATGGCCGCGGCGGAGGCGCTCTACGACACCGTCGCGCCGGCGTCGTTCTCGCTCTTCACCGTCGGCACCCTCGACGGGAGCCATGAGGTGTGGAGCATCCGCGTGCCGCGGGTGCTGTCGTTCATGGCCACGGGGTCCTTCGACGGCAGGGTCGACGGCATCAACCAGCTGCAGGCGGCGAGCGAGCGGACGTACGGACCCGGTGACTACACGCCGAACATCCCTGCGACGTACTGGACGTTCCGGCTGATGATCGGCTTCGGCTTCCTCGCCCTCCTGCTGTCGGTGGTCGGCCTGTGGCTGACCCGCAAGCGGGCACGGCGGCCACTGCCGCGCTGGTACCTGACCGCCGGCGTCGTCGGCCTCTTCCTGCCGTTCGCGGCCAACAGCGCCGGTTGGATCTTCACCGAGATGGGCCGTCAGCCGTGGGCGGTGTTCGGGGTGCTGCGCACCGCTGACGGCGTCTCCCCCGGCGTGGGTCCCGCGTCGGTGTGGACGTCGATGATCGTGTTCACGCTTCTCTACGGCGCGCTCGCGGTCGTCGAGCTGCGCCTCATGGCCCGCTACGTCAAGGCCGGTCCCCCACCGCCGGCGCCGGTCGGACCCGCCACCGCCCCCGAGCCGACGCCGTCGGTCAGCTACTAGGAGCCCGCCATGGAACTCACCACCGTCTGGTTCCTGCTGATCGCCGTGCTCTGGACCGGCTACTTCGTCCTGGAGGGGTTCGACTTCGGCGTCGGCATGCTGTTGCCTCTCGTGTCCCGTGACGAGACCGACCGCCGTGTCGCGCTCGGCACGATCGGCCCGGTCTGGGACGGCAACGAGGTGTGGGTCCTCGTGGCCGGCGGCGCGACCTTCGCCGCCTTCCCGGAGTGGTACGCCAGCATGTTCTCCGGCTTCTATCTCGCGCTGCTCGTGCTCCTGGTCGCCCTGATCCTGCGCGGCATGGCACTGGAGTACCGCGGCAAGATCGACGACGCCCGGTGGCGGCGACGTTGGGACGTCGCGATCGTCGGCGGGTCCCTCGTCCCCGCGCTGCTGTGGGGTGTGGCCTTCGGCAACATCGTGCGCGGTGTCCCCCTCGACTCCGACCATGTCTACGTCGGCACCTTCTGGACGCTGCTCAACCCCTTCGCCCTGCTCGGCGGCCTCACCACCGTCCTGCTGTTCGTCCTGCACGGCGCGGTCTTCCTGGCGCTCAAGACCTCCGGCGACGTCCGTAGCCGCGCGACGAGCGTCGCAAGGATCGCCGGCCCCCTGGTCGTCGTCGCGGGTGGAGGGTTCCTCGCGTGGGCCGTGCTCGCTTTCGGTCCCCTGTGGACCCTCGCCCCGGCCGGTGTGGCCGCGGCCGCTCTGGTCGCAGCCGTGGTGCTCGCGGTGCGGGGCCGGGAGGGGTGGGCGTTCGTCGCCACGACGGCGGCGGTCGTCGCGGTCGTCGTGACGCTGTTCGGGACCCTCTTCCCGGACGTCCTGCCGGCGACCGACCCCGCCAACAGCCTGACCACGACCAACGCCGCCTCGACCCACTACACGTTGACGATCATGACGTGGGTCGCCGGTGTCGTGACGCCCGTCGTGCTCGCGTACCAGGCGTGGACGTTCTGGGTGTTCCGCAAGCGGCTGACCCGGTCCGACGTCGGTGACGACGCCGGCTTGCGGCTGCAGACGACCTCGGACGCGTCGGAACACACCGGGGCAGCGGCCCGGTGAAGCCGCTCGACCCCCGGCTGCTGCGCCATGCGGCGCCGGTGCGCCGCTTCGTGTTCGGTTGCGGCGCGCTCGCGGTGGTCGCGGCCGTGGCGGTCGTCGTGCAGGCGCAGGTGCTCTCGACCGTCGTGGCCCACGGCGTTCTCGGCGGCGGTGGCGACGTCGGCCTCGGCACGCTCGTCGGTGTGTTGGCGGCGGTGATCGTTGTGCGCGCCGGTCTCGCCTGGGCGACTGAGGTGCTCGCGCACCGGTCGGCCGCCGACGTGGTCGGCCTGCTGCGGCGGAAGCTGGTCGCCCATGTGCTGCGGCTCGGTCCGCGTGACCGCGCGCTGCCACCGTCGGGCGAGCTCGCGACGCTCGCCGCCCGCGGCCTCGACGACCTCGAGGGCTGGTTCGGGCGCTACCTGCCGGCACTGCTCGTCGCCGCCGTCGTCCCCGCGGTCGTCGGGGTCCGGATCCTGACCGCGGACTGGATGTCGGGCGTGCTCGTCGGGTTGACGGTGCCCCTGGTGCCACTGTTCGCGATCCTGGTCGGCCTGCACACCGAGCGCTCGACCCGTAGGCAGTGGCGTGCCCTCGCCGTGCTCGGCCACCACTTCCTCGATCTCGTCGCCGGGCTGGACGTCCTCGCGGCGTTCGGACGGGCAGGGCGGCAGGGCTCGCGGCTGCGGGCGCTGGCAGAGGCGCACCGCACCGCGACGATGCGCACGCTGCGGGTGGCGTTCCTGTCGGCCCTGGTCCTCGAGCTCGTCGCGACCCTGTCGGTGGCGCTCGTCGCCGTCTCCATCGGGCTGCGGCTCGTCGACGGTTCCCTCGACCTCGGCACCGGGCTGCTCGTGCTGTTGCTCGTACCCGAGGTCTACCTGCCGTTGCGCGCGGTCGGTGCCCGGTTCCACGACGCCGCCGCGGGCGCGGCTGCGGCGTCGGCGGCCCTGGACGTGCTCGATCTGCCCGCGCCGCGATCGGCGGGGGTCGCCGCACCCGACCCGGCTCGAGTCGGGATGTCGCTGCGCGGGGTCCGGGTCGACGGCCGGTCCGGCCCGGTGCTCGACGGGCTGGGACTCGACCTGGCTCCAGGTGAGCTGCTCGGGATCACCGGGCCGAGCGGGTGCGGCAAGACCACACTGCTCGACCTGCTGCTCGCCCTGCGCCCACCCGACGCGGGTGCGGTCCGTGTCGGCGGGGTCGACCTGGCCGACGTGGCGCGCGACGAGTGGCTGCGGCACGTCGCGTGGCTGCCGCAGCAGCCGGTGCTCGTCACCGGCACCGTCGCGGAGAACATCGCACTGGCCCGCCCGACCGCGACTCCGGCCGAGATCCGCGCGGCCGCTGCCGCAGCGTCGGTGGACGTCGCACTCGACGTCGCCGTCCGAGAGGGCGGCGAGGGGCTGTCGACCGGACAACGGCGCCGCGTCGGCCTCGCGAGGGCCGTGCTGGCGGATCGGCCGCTGCTGCTGCTGGACGAACCCACCGAAGGTGTCGACCCGGCGACCGAGGCGGCGATCGTCGCCGCGCTGCCGGGCATCTACTCGGGGCGCACCGCCGTCGTCGTCTCCCACCGCCACGAGGTTCTCGCTGCGTGCGACCGTGTCGTCGAGCTCCCCGCCACCTCCTCGGCGGGTGCCGCCGCTGCCGCGCCGACTCCCGCCCGTGCTCCGTCCCTGGCCGGCGCGGCACCCGCAGACCGCGGCCGGCCTCCCGAAAAGGACCGTTCGGCGCCGTGGACGACGTCGTCCGGACCTCTCACCGGCGGGATGCGTGCGGTGCTCGCCGCCGCCCGCGTCGGGCCGGGTCGCCTCGCCACCGCGGCCGGGCTCGGCGTCGGGGCCCTCGCCTGCGGGGTCGCGCTCACCGCCACGTCCGCCTGGCTGATCTCGACGGCCGCGCTGCACCCGCCGGTCCTCACCCTGATGGTCGCCATCGTCGCCGTGCGCGCCTTCGGCCTCGGCAAGGGCGTCCTGCGCTACGCGGAACGCCTCGTCTCGCACGACGCGGCGCTGCGCGCCGGGTCGGCGCTGCGGTCGCGGATCTGGGACCAGCTCGTCGCGCTCGGTCCTGCCGTGACCGCGCGGCGCCGCCGGGGTGACCTGCTGACGCGGCTCGTCGCCGACACCGACGCGCCGCAGGACCTGCTGGTCCGGATCGCGCTGCCCGCGGTGTCGGCCCTGGTCGTGAGCGCCGCAGCCGCCGTCACCTTCGCGCTCCTGCTGCCGGCCGCAGGTCTCGTCCTCGCCGCCGGGCTCGTCGTCGCAGGCGTCGGCGCGCCCGCGCTGGCCACCCTCACCACCCGGCGGGCCGAACGCATGACGGCCGACGCCCGCTCCGAGGTCGCGGAGCGGACGGTGGAGCTGCTGGAGGGCGCCGCCGACCTGATCGGCTGCGGCGCGGCCGCCGGACGGATCGACACCCTTGCCCGCGCGGACGGGCGGCTCACCCGGCTCCGTCGGCGGTCCGCGACCGCCCGCGGGGCCGGTGCCGCGGCGTCGGTGCTGGGGATCGGCGGCGCGGCCGCGGGCTGCGCGGTCGTCGGGGCATCCGCGGTCGCCGCCGGCACGATCGCCGGCCCGGTCCTGGCGGTTCTCGTGCTGACGCCACTGGCGCTCGCCGAGGTCGTCGCCCCGCTGCCGGAGGCGGCGGTGCGCCTGCTGTCGGTGCGTCCGGCCCTGCGTCGGCTCGCCGAGCTGAGCAGGTTGGCGCCTGCCGTCGTCCCGAGCCCCGCCGCGGAGACGGCGCCGCGCCCGTCCGCGCTGTCCGCCGTGGAGCTCGGCGTGCGATGGCCGGAGGCTGCCGTCGAGGCGGTCTCGGGTGTCGACCTCGACCTCGCGGCCGGCAGACGGGTCGCACTGACAGGGCCGTCGGGCAGCGGCAAGTCGACGGTCGTGGCCGCGCTGCTGCGTCATCTCGACCCGTCGAGCGGGCAGTTGCTCGCGGACGGACGAGACGTCCGGGTCCTGACCCCCGAGGCCGTCCGCGGGGCCGTCGCGTGGTGCGGGCCGTGGGCCCACCTGTTCGACAGCACGCTGCGGGCCAACCTGGCTCTGGCCAGGCCCGACGCGACCGATGACGACCTCGTGACGGCGCTGGGCCGGGCCCGGCTGGGCGGATGGTTCGATGCCCTGCCGGAGGGACTCGACACACCGGTCGGACAGCACGGTGGCGCGGTGTCGGGGGGTGAGCGGCAACGAATCGGCGTCGCCCGGGCCCTGCTCGCCGACCGCCCCGTGCTCGTCCTCGACGAACCGACCGCGCACCTCGACGACGTCACCGCGCAGGCGTTGGCCGACGAACTGCTCGATGCGACGTCGGGTCGGACGGCTCTCGTCGTCACCCACCGGCCCGATCAGGTCGCGCCGCTGCCCAGGGTGGACCTGGACCGACGGACGACGGTGCTCTCCGCTGCTGCTCCGTGACGGGCGGCCGCCACGCCTCTCGGAGAGGACTTCAGACACCCCGTACAGGTCCATCGGCACAGGCCGCCCGTGGCGCAGGGCCCTACGGTGGGGTGCAGCGGTTCACACGATGTCCGACCGGGGAGGATGGATGTCCGTTTCGGTGTTCCTGCTCGACGACCACGAGATCGTCCGACGCGGCATCGCCCAGCTCCTCGAGACCGAGGACGACATCGAGATCGTCGGCGAGGCCGCGACGGCCGCGCAGGCGCTCGCCCGCATCCCGGCCGTCCGCCCCGACGTGGCAGTCCTCGACGTCCGGCTGCCCGACGGCGAGGGCGTCTCGGTGTGCCGCGAGGTGCGGTCGTCGGTGACGCCTCCCCCGGCCTGCCTGATGCTGACGTCGT
>MEGH01000019.1:69568-85964 GCA_001725415.1 Pseudonocardia sp. SCN 73-27 | reverse complement strand
GAAGAAGTCGAGGTAGCTTCGGCCGTCGACGTCGCTGAGGCGGCTGCCGCGGGCGGTGTCGAACACCACCGGCCAGTTACGGCAGTAGCTGCGGACCTCGGACTCGAGATCACTGAAGACGGTGGTGTCACCACTGGAGTCGGATGATCGCCGGACGGACGGGGTCGAACCGGCGGTGGGCGTCTCGAGCATCGTGCTCCCCAATGTGGTGAGGGTCTGCGGAAGATCGGTGAGTGCGGTCGTCGTCATCGTGGTGATCACTGCGTCTCGGGTCGTCGTGACCGGCGGGCGGCCGGCCGTGAGCGGGTGTCCGGCGTCGGTGTCGCCGTCGTGCGTCGCGCCGCTTTCGCGCGTCGCCGGTCAGGCCGCGAAGGGGCCGATGCGATGCAGAATCTCCGGCTCGTGGCCTTCGCCGAGCAGCTCGGCGGAGAAGAGCTCGGAGGTGACGAGGCGGGCGGCGCGGCGTTCGGCGAAGGCGGCGAACAGGCGCTCGGAGGCGTCGTTGTCCGGCGTGATCGTCGTTTCGAGGTGGTCGATGCCGGGCACGCGGTCGACGAGGGCGTCGAGCATGCGGCCGGCGATGCCGAGCCCGCGGGCTCGGGCGTCGACGGCGACCTGCCAGACGACGAGGGTGTTCGGGGAGTCGGGGCGGCGGTAGCCGGTCACGAAGCCGACGGGCTCGCTCGCCGGGTCGTCGATCCGGGCCAGGACGGACGTCTCGGCGAAGTCGCGGCACCACAGCAGGTACGCGTAACGGGAGTTGAGATCGAGCACCTTCGACTCGGCCGCGAGCCGGGAAAGATCGACGCCGTCGTCGACCGTCGGCTGCGAAATCACGACGGTCGGCGTCGTACTCGGCGGGTGTTCGGGGGCTTCCACTTGCACCGTCATGGTTTACGAAGTTAACAACCGTGTTGCCGATGTGCAGCCCGCCCGTGGCACCGACCTGCGGAAACGCAGAAAATCTGTGAGGTGGTCCACGGAAATGTTTATCCGCCGCGACCGCTGGGAACGGGTGCTCGAACGGCGCCGATCCGGCCGATCCCGACGATCGCGGCGGCTGCCGTTCAGGCCATCACGAATCCGCGATACCCGTCCTTCGCGACGTCGGTGCACGTGCTCGCGTACGACGCCATTCCGCCTGCGTACGGCATGAAAACACGTGGTTTGCCCGGCACGTTCGCGCCGAGGTACCAGGACGTCGATGCACGCGGAAGCAGCGTGCGGTCCGCGGCGCGCTGGACCTCCTCGCCCCACTCCTGCTCGGCGGCCTCGGTGGTCTCGATGCGGGTGAGGCCGCCGTCACGGGCGTACTCGAGGACGTCGGTGATCCAGTCGACGTGCTGCTCGATGCACGTCGGCATGTTGGTGAGCACCGACGGGCTGCCCGGCCCGGTGATCGTGAACATGTTGGGGAAGCCCGCGACCTGCAGGCCCAGGTAGGTCTTCGGGCCCTCGGCCCAGCGGTCGCGCAGCGTCGCACCGTCACGACCCTGGATGTTCATGCGCAGGAGTGGGCCGGTGAGGGCGTCGAAACCCGTCGCGAACACGATGCAGTCGAGCTCGTACTCCTGCTCGGTCGTGCGCATGCCGGTCGCGGTGATCTCCTGGATCGGGGTGGCGCGGACGTCGACGAGCGTGACGTTGTCGCGGTTGTAGGTCTCGAAGTACCGGGTGTCGATCGGGGGGCGCTTCGTCGCGAAGCCGTGGTCGTCGGGCAGCAGCCGCTCGGCGACCTCGGCATCCTTCACGACCTCGCGGATCTTGTCGCGGATGAAGTCGGAGGCGGTGTCGTTGGCGGCCTGGTCGGACAGCAGGTCGGAGTAGGCGGCGCGGAACCGCAGCCCGCCGAACTCCCAGGCGTCCTCGTAGGTCGCGGTGCGCACGTCGTCGGCGACCGCCAGCGCGGAGGTCTGGCTGATGAGGAACGGGTGCCCGTTGGTGGAGGCGCGCTGGACGGCGCGGATGTCGCCGTACTCCTCCTTGATCTTCGCCGACACCTCGGGCGGCATGGGCCCGTTGCGCGCGGGGATGGAGTAGTTCGGGGTCCGCTGGAAGACGGTGAGGTGCTCGGCCTTGGCGGCGATGACCGGGATGGCCTGGATGCCGGTCGAGCCGGTGCCGACGATGCCGACGCGCTTGCCGGTGAAGTCGACCTTCTCGTGGGGCCACTGCCCGGTGTGGTACCAGTCGCCCCCGAACGACTCGAGGCCGGGGATGTCGGGCACGTTCGCCGACGACAGGCACCCGACGGCGGTGACCATCCAGCGCGCGGTCCAGTTCCCGCCCGTCTCGGTGCCGACGGTCCAGGTGCCGGCCACGTCGTCCCACAGCGCGGCGGTGACGCGCGTGTTCAGCCGGATGTCGTCGCGCAGGTCGAAGCGGTCGGCGACGTGGTCGAGGTAGCGCAGGATCTCGGCCTGCCCGGCGTAGCGCTCGGACCAGGTCCACTCCTGCTGGAGCTCCTCGTCGAACGAGTAGGAGTAGTAGTAGCTCTCCGAGTCGCAGCGGGCGCCGGGATAGCGGTTCCAGTACCAGGTGCCGCCGACGCCGTCCGCGGCTTCGAGCACGACCGCGCTCAGCCCGAGGCGGCGCAGCCGGTGCAGCATGTAGAGCCCGGCGAACCCGGCGCCGACGACGACCACGTCGATGGTCTGCTCTTCGGCGGTCTGCTCTTCGGCGGTCTGCTCTTCGGCCATGAGTCCCTCCACTCTGAGGGTGCAGCTCGACGCCGTCGGATGCACGTCGGAGCGACGGACAGGGGTCGTCAATAGTGTAACGACCGTTCCACGAAACCGGCGGCCGTTCGGCCCCGCCGCACCACGCGAGGATCGCCATCATCCGTCCGTGACGCAGATGCGGGTCCAGATCTTGATCGGCGCCGCGATCACGGTGCTGACGATCACCCTGACCGGATGCGTGGCCGCAGGCCAGGAACCGGCCCTGCCCGGAGCGCCAACGGCGACGCAGCCCGTCGCCGTCCCCGGCGCGGTCGCGATCACCGGCGACCTTGCGGCCCGTCGACGATCGCCGCAGTCGCTCGCCGCGCTGCCGCAGCGCACGGTGCCGGTGACCTACTCGAGCGGTACCGGGGACACCTCGGAGGACGGCACGCCGCTCGCCCGGGCCACGGCTCGTCGTGCCCGGGGCGTCAAGGGCGGCCGCTACGTCAGCGACCTGATGTCACCGCAGGTCGTACGCGTCGGGTCCTGAGCCCTGTCGTGCCGGCTCAGTAGGACGGGCGGTACCCCGGATAGGCGAGCTCCGGGCGGTCGACGATGACCCGGCCCAACGGGACGATCGACACCGGGATCAGCTTGAGGTTGGCCAGTGCCAACGGGATCCCGATGATCGTGATCGCGAGCGCGATGGCCGTGGCCAGGTGGCCCAGCGCGAGCCACCACCCCGCGAAGACGAACCAGATGACGTTGCCGATCGCCGACGGGGCCCCGGCGTCGGGACGACGGACCAGGTCGCGCCCGAAGGGCCACAGGGCATAGTTGGCGATCCGGAACGAGGCGAGCCCGAACGGGATCGTCACGATCAGGATGCAGCAGATCACCCCGGCGACGGCGTAGCCGATCGCGAGCCACAGCCCGCAGAGCACCAGCCAGATGACGTTGAGCACCGTACGCATCTCGCGTCCACCCCCTCGCCCGGCGTGTTCGTCCGGACCGTCCAGTGTGCCCGCGCCCGAGGTGCGCCCGCCACAATCCGCGGGCCCCCGTCCCTCGTCGACCTGCCGAGATGCACCTCGACGTGGCCCGCGCGGGCATCCGCCGCGCTCATGTGCATCTCGGCGGTGGGGTCCCTGTTGATCGTCCGCGCTCGTCGGCGGGTTACCAATGCGTCGAACCGGGTAGCGCCGGACATGACGCAGGAGTTCCGCAAGGGCGACAAGGTCCGCTGGAAGAGCCACGGCGGCACGGCGGAGGGCGAGGTGGTCGAGAAGATCACCTCCGACACCGAGGCGGGCGGCCGGACGGTCCGCGCGTCGAAGGACGAGCCGCAGTACCGGGTGCGCAGCGAGAAGAGCGGCGGGGACGCCGTGCACAAGCCGGACGCACTCGAGCGCATGTGAACGAAATGGATCCGGGGCGGACTCGGTTGGACCGGTCATGAGCCGCAGCGTCAAGATCCCCGGTCCGGACCACCCCATCACCGTCGAGCCCGGCGGCGTGCGCGTCGTCGTGAAGGTGGGCGGGCAGGTCGTCGCCGACTCGACGAAGGCGCTCGCCCTGCGCGAGGCCGACTATCCCGTCGCCTGGTACGTGCCGCGCGAGGACGTCGACGCCGCGGTGCTGTCCGACAGCGACACCAGCACCTACTGCCCGTACAAGGGTGATGCCTCCTACGTCACGGTGACGACGCCGGAGGGCACGGTCGCCGACGCGGCGTGGAGCTACGTCGAGCCCTACGAGGCCGTGGCCCCGATCGCCGGGCACCTGGCGTTCTACCCGAACCGCGCGGAGATCGTCGTCGAGGAGGTCTGAGTCTTTCGGGAGTTGCTCCCGAATTGCGTCGCCGGTTGTCGATAATCGTCCGGCGGGGTGCGTCCGGACGCGATCGAAATCAGCGCGGCCTGCATCGGCGGCCGCGCAGCCGCACCCTGGGGGCCGCACGACGGCTGACCGGGCATCTCCGGGTATTCCCGTCGAGGCCGAGGACAGCATCACGCTGACCTCGCCTCGTCGGTGTGCGACCGTGGAGGCGTGCATCACGTCGCGACGCTGCCCGGACCCGACGCGGTCCTCGTCGGGCGCCGCTGGCTCGACGGCGTCGGATCGCCCACCGGCCTCTGACGCCGGGCGCCGATCCCGCGCCCCCAGCCGTCCGAACCGAAGGCGAACCCGTGCCCGACACACCCCTGCACCTCGGCGTCCTGCTCGACGGCGCCGGCCGCCATCCCGCCGCCTGGCGCGAGCCCGGCGCCCGCCCGGCCGAGCTGCTCACCGCCGGCTACTGGGCCGACCTCGTCGCCGAGGCCGAGCACGGCCTGCTCGACCTGGTGACGATCGACGACAGCCTCGGCCTGCAGTCGGCCGATCCCTTCGCCCCCGACGACCGCACCGACCAGGTCCGCGGCCGGCTCGACGCGTCGATGCTCGCGGCCCGGATCGCGCCGCTGACCGCGCACGTCGGGATCCTGCCGACGGTCGTCGTCACCCACACCGAGCCCTTTCACGTGTCGACGACGATCGCGACGCTCGACTACGTCAGCAGCGGCCGGGGCGGCGTGCAGGTGCGGGTGGCCGCCCGTCCCGACGACGCAGCGCTGTTCGGCAGGCGCACCATCCCGACCGACCGCGACGCGCTGCTGCGCGAGCTGTTCGGCGAGGCCGGCGACGCCGTCGAGGTGATCCGGCGGCTGTGGGACAGCTGGGAGGACGACGCGATCATCCGCGACGCCGCGACCGGCCGGTTCATCGACCGCGAGCGCCTGCACTACATCGACTTCGAGGGACCGCACTTCAGCGTGCGGGGCCCGTCGATCACACCGCGCCCGCCGCAGGGGCAGCCCGTGGTCGCGGCGCTGGCGCACCGGGCGGAGCCGTTCGCCCTTGTCGGGACGTCGTGCGACCTCGGGTTCGTCACGCCACGCGACGCCGCCGACGCCCACGCCGTCATCGGCTCCATCCGGGAGGCGCAGGCCGCGGCCGGGCGTGAGGGCGAGACCGTGCACGTGTGGGCCGACCTCACCGTCGTCCTCGACGACGACCCGTCCGCCGCCCGCGACCGGCTCGCCCGCCTCGACGCCACGGACCCGTACACCGACGACGCCGGTGTCTTCGCCGGGGCGCCCGCCGAGCTCGCCGACCTGCTCGACCACCTGCGCACCGCGGGACTCTCCGGGTTCCGGCTCCGCCCGGCCGTCCTGCCCGACGACCTCCGCCAGATCACCCGCGGGCTGGTCCCCGAGCTGCAACGACGCGGCCTCTTCCGCACGGGCTACGAGGCGTCGACACTGCGCGGGCTCCTCGGCCTGCCCCGTCCCGCCGACCGCTACGCGACCGCAGGGAGCGCCCGATGAGCCGCAGGCAGATGCACCTCGCCGCACACTTCCCCGGCGTCAACAACACGACGGTCTGGAGCGAGCCCGAGTCGGGCAGCCAGATCGAGTTCTCCTCGTTCGCGCACATGGCCCGCACCGCCGAGCGGGCCAAGTTCGACTTCATGTTCCTCGCCGAGGGCCTGCGGCTGCGCGAACAGAACGGCGCCATCTACGACCTCGACGTCGTCGGCCGCCCCGACAACGCGACCATCCTCGCCGCGGTCGCCGCCGTCACCGAGAAGCTCGGCATCGCCGCCACCGTCAGCTCCACGTTCAACGAGCCCTATGAGGTGGCCCGCCGCTTCGCCACGCTCGACCACCTGTCGGGCGGGCGCGCCGCCTGGAACGTCGTCACCTCGTGGGACACGTTCACCGGCGAGAACTTCCGCCGCGGCGGCTACCTCGCCCAGGGCGACCGGTACCTGCGCGCCAAGCAGTTCCTCGACACCGTCATGACGCTGCTCGACTCCTGGCACGGCGACGAGATCGTCGCCGACAAGGCAGGCGGCGAGTACCTGCGCAACCCCGACGCCGGCCGGTTCGACGTCCACGTCGACCAGTTCGACATCCGCGGCCGCTTCTCCGTGCCGCGCGGACCCCAGGGCCGGCCCGTCGTGCTGCAGGCCGGTGACTCCGACGAGGGCCGCGAGTTCGCCGCCTCGACCGCCGACGCGATCTTCACCCGGCACGGCTCGCTGGAGGCCGGGCAGGCGTTCTACGCCGACGTCAAACGGCGGCTCGCCGCTCACGGCCGCACCGAGGATCAGCTGAAGATCCTGCCCGCCACCACCTTCGCCCTCGGCGACACGCAGGCCGAGGCCGAGGAACGCGGCCACGAGATCCGTCGGCAGCAGGTGAGTGGCCAGACCGCGCTGCGCTTCCTCGAACAGGTGTGGAACCGCGACCTCTCGAACCTCGACCCCGACGGCCCGCTGCCCGACGTCGACCCGCTCGTCGTCGACGCCGACGCCCCGCGCGTCTCGCAGGGCCGCGCCGCCGACCGCATGTACCGCGACCCGCTCGCCACCGCCCGCGAGTGGCGCGAGCGCGCGGCCGTGAACAACCTGTCGATCCGCGACCTCATGACCGAGGTGACGTCGCGGCAGTCGTTCGTCGGCACACCGCAGGCCGTCGCCGAGGAGATGGAACGCTTCGTCGAGCAGCGGGCGTCCGACGGGTTCATCCTGGTCCCGCACATCACCCCGACGGGTCTCGACGAGTTCGCCGACAAGGTCGTGCCGATCCTGCAGGAGCGCGGTTCCTTCCGCGCCGACTACACCGGTACGACGTTGCGCGACCATCTGGGCCTTGCCCCGCTCGACACCCACGCGAAGGTCTGACAAGGAGTCCGCTTGCCCGTACTGCAGATCGTCGTCGGCAGCACCCGGCCCGGCCGCGTCGGCGCGCCCGTCGCGGCCTGGATCGCCGACCAGGCCCGCGCCCACGGCGGCTTCGACGTCGAGGTGCTCGACCTCGCCGAGATCGACCTCCCGATGTTCGACGAGCCCATCCACCCGGTGCGTGCCCGGTACACCAACGACCACACGAAGCGCTGGTCGGAGACGATCGCGCGCGGGGACGCCTACGTCTTCGTGACGCCCGAGTACAACGGCTCCTACGCCGGGGTGCTCAAGAACGCGATCGACTTCCTCAACCACGAATGGCGCTACAAGCCCGCCGGGATCGTCTCCTACGGCGGCGTCTCCGCGGGCACCCGCGCCGCCGTCGCGCTGCGCAGCGTCCTCACGACGCTGCGGATGGTCCCCGCCGTCGACGCCGTCCACATCCCGTTCGTCGGGGAGAAGATCGCCGACGACGGGACGCTCGTCGCCAACGACGTCATGGTCGCGGCGGCCAAGACGATGTTGGACGAGATCGAGCGCCTGCGGACCGGCATCGCGCCGCTGCGCCCGGCTCCCTGACCCCGCTCAGGCTCCCGGGGCGCCGGCCCGAACCCGTGCGCAACCCATTGCTGTCGCGGGGGCGGATCCACAGCGGTGAGGTCGCGCCCGGCTCGTCGGCCGACCGGGGTGGGCGTCAGGCGGTCAGGTCGTCGCGAGGGCCGGAATACCCCGACGCCCGCGCGGTTGGCACCGACATGACCACTGCGATCGTCGCCACCGCGTTCGGCGGGCCCGAGGTGCTGTCCGCCGTCGACACCAACGTCCCCGCGCCCGGGCCGGGCGAGGTCACCGTGCGGGTCCGGGCCGCGGCGCTGAACCCGATCGACCACAAGCGCTACAGCGGCGCCTTCGGTGTCGACCCCGCGCAGCTCCCGATGCGGCTGGGCAACGAGGCGGCGGGCGTCGTCACCGCGGTCGGGCCCGGGGCGGAGGGGCCGGCGGGCCCGATCGCGGTCGGCGACGAGGTCGTCGCCTACCCGGCGCCGGGCGCGCTCGCCGAGGAGATCACCGTCGCGGCGTCGGGCGTCGTCCCCAAGCCGGCGGGGGTGTCGTGGGAGGTCGCCGGGTCGGTGCTGGCGGTCGGCGCCACCGCGGTGCACACCCTGGAGGTCGCGCGCGTCGGCGCGGGCGACACCGTCGTCGTGCACGGGGCGTCGGGCGGGGTGGGGTCGATCGTCACCCAGCTCGCGGTGGCCCGCGGCGCCACCGTGATCGCGACGGCGAGCGAGCGCCATCACGCCACCCTGCGCGACCACGGCGCCGTCCCGATCGCCTACGGCGCCGGCCTGCTCGACCGCATCCGGGCCGCGGCACCGTCCGGTGTGGACGCCGCGATCGACACCGTCGGCACCGACGAGGCCGTCGACTCGTCGCTGGAGCTGGTGGCCGACCGCGGGCGCATCGTCTCGATCGTGGCCTTCGGGCGGGCCGCCGACGGCATCCGGCTGCTCGGCGGCGGACCCGGCGCGGACCCCGGCGCCGACATCCGGGCGAACGCCTGGCGGACCCTGCTCCCGGCGGTCGCCGACGGGTCGCTGCAGGTCGTCGTCGCGAGGTCGTTCGCGCTGGCCGAGGCGGCCGACGCGATCCGGCTCGTCGAGACCGGACACGCGGGAGGGAAGGTCGTCCTCCTTCCGTGACCCGCGCGGCGTGGGTACCGACTCGTCACCCCGTCGACACCTGATCGACCTGAGGAACGACCCGGATCTGGGTACGGTCCCACGGAGAGCCGCCCCGTGTGGTCACGCGGGGCTCCGTTCGTGGGAGGTCGCACCGTGGTCAGCCCCCGTCGTGCCCAGACGATCGCCTATCCGGCCACCGGTGCGCGGCCGCGCCTGCGCGACACCGAGCCGCTGGCACCCCACGTCATCGTCCTGTTCGGCGCGACGGGCGACCTCGCCAAGCGCAAGCTCATCCCCGGCATGGCGTACCTGGAGCGGTCGTCGCTGGCGCCTGACATCCGCGTCGTCGGCACCGCGATGGAGGACATCACCACCGACGAGTTCCGGGCGTTGGCGCGCACCGCGATCGAGTCGTTCGGCATGCACAAGCTCGACGACGAGGGCTGGGCCCAGTTCGCCGAGCGGCTCACCTACGTCCCGCAGAGCGCAGGCCCCGAAGGGCTGTCGACGGAGGTCAAGCGCGCCCAGGAGCTGCTGGGCCCGGACTGCCGCCGGCTGCACTACCTGTCGGTCCCGCCCAAGGCCGCGACTGCCGTCATCAGCATGCTGCGCGACGCCGACCTGGTCACGGACTCGCGCGTCGTCATGGAGAAGCCCTTCGGGTCCGATCTCGACACCGCGGTCCGGCTCAACGACTTCGTCCACGAGGTGTTCGACGAGTCCCAGGTCTTCCGGATCGACCACTTCCTCGGCAAGGAGGCGGCCCAGAACATCCTGGCGTTCCGCTTCGCCAACGGGCTGTTCGAGCCGATCTGGAACCGCAACTTCATCGACCACGTCCAGATCGACATCCCCGAGACCCTCGGCCTGGACCTGCGGGCCAACTTCTACGAGTCGACGGGCGCGTTCAAGGACATGGTCGTCACGCACCTGATGCAGGTGCTGGCGTTCGTCGCGATGGAGCCGCCGACGGCGCTGGAGCCGCGCGCGATCAGCGAGGAGAAGAACAAGGTCTTCCGGTCGCTGCTGCCGATCCATCCGTCCGACGTGGTGCGCGGGCAGTACGTCGGCTACCGCGACGAGGACGGCGTCAGCCGCGAGTCCGACACCGAGACGTTCATCGCGCTGAAGGTCGGCATCGACAACTGGCGCTGGGCCGGGACCCCCTTCTACCTGCGCACGGGCAAGAAGATGGCCGAGGGCATGCGGATCATCTCGATCGCCTTCAAGGAGGCGCCGCGGACGATGTTCCCGACGGGCTCGGGCGTCGGCTCCCAGGGCCCTGACCACCTGACGTTCGACCTCGCCGAGTCGGGCCGGGTGTCGTTGTCGTTCTACGGCAAGCGTCCGGGGCCGGGGATGCGGCTGGAGAAGCTGTCGCTGCAGTTCTCGACGCAGGAGACCGAGCACGGCGGCGACGTCCTCGAGGCCTACGAGCGGCTGATCCTCGACGCCATGCGCGGCGACCACACGCTGTTCAACACGGCGGAGGGCATCGAGTCGCTGTGGGAGCGGTCGGCGCCGCTGCTGGAGGACCCGCCGCCGGTGAAGAGCTACCCGGTGGGCACCTGGGGTCCCAACGCCATCCACCAGCTCATCGCGCCGAACGCGTGGCGGCTGCCGTTCGAGCGGGCCTGGCGGGAGTAGCCGGGGCGGCGGCGGGCCGGGACCGGCGGGCCCCCGAGCAGGGGCGGGTCGGGACCGGCGGGCGGGCCGCCGGGTCAGGCGGCTCGGTGGGCCGAGGGACGCAGATCGACGGGCCGTTCCGCCGCCGCGGCGTCCGCGGGCGCCGGGGCGTCGTCCGAGCCGGTCGTGACCGGGGAGCTCACCCGGTCACGGCCACCGTCGCCCGGGCCGACCCGGTGCAGCACGAGCATCAGGACCAGTCCGACGACGAGCACCGCGTGCCCGGCCAGCCGGCCCGCCTCGACGCGGCCGGCGAGGGCGTCGGCACCCGACGTCGCGAGCAGGACCGCCGTGAACGCACCGAGCGTCGCGACGAGGCTGCCCGCCGGCCGGGTCCGGCGCAGCGCGACCACCAGGAACCCCACACCCACGGCGACGTTCCAGGCCGCGCTCTCGTGCCCGAGATGGGCGAGCGCGGCGCCGCCGAGGACACCGCCGTGGTGGCCGGCGCCGGCGGCGTCGAGCAGCCCGGTGACGCCCAGCGCGAGCTGCGCGACACCGGCGGCGGCGAGCAGCGCGTGCAGGACGTCGACGCGGGGCCGGTCGGGGACGACGTCGGGCAACGTCCCCGCGTCGAACGCCGGGGCACGGACGGTGACGAGCCGCGTCCGGGTCAACCGCGTGATGCGGGCGGCCCGGTCGTGGAACTCCCGGCACGCCCCGCACCCGGCGAGGTGGGCGTCGGTCGCCGTTGCCTCTCCCGGGCGGTCTTCACCGTCGAGACGCGCGGACAGCGCCTCACGACAGCTCGAGCAGTCCATCGTGACGGGCAGGTCAGCCCGCGGCGGGCGCGACGACCTCGTCGAGGACCCCGCGGCGGACGTCGTCGATCAGGTCGGCGAGCTGGGCGACGCTCATCTGGATCCGCTGGCCGAAGTCGTCGGTGATGACGATCCTCTTCTCGGCCTCGGCGGTCTCGTCGACGAACAGCTCGGGGCATCCGCAGTTGCAGCTTCCGCAGAACGTGGCGATGTGGCGCATGTGGGAGAGGTCGTCCACGTGACCGCCGCGGTTCCCGATGTCACCCGGTCGTGTCGGAACGGTGATCCCTACGGTCTGGCGCATGTTCCGCCGGACCGCTCCCGCCGCGCCCGCCACGGCCGATCCCGTGACGGAGTGTGCGCTGGCCGCGGCCGGCGGCGACCGCGCGGCGCTCGACGAGTTCGTCCGCACCACGCGGGACGACGTCCGCAGGTTCCTCTGCCATCTCGCCGGCCCGGCCGAGGCCGACGACCTGCTGCAGGACACCTACCTGCGCGCCGTCCGCTCGTTGCCGCGCTTCACCGGCGAGGGTCCGGCGCGGGCGTGGCTGCTGGCGATCGCCCGCCGGGCCGCGGCCGACGCCGTCCGCACCGCCGTGCGCCGGCCCCGGACGTCGGGCGTCGACGACTGGGACGCCGTCGCGGCGCGCGGTGCGCGGGTGTCGGCCGCCGACGAGGCCGTGCTCGTGTCCGTACTGGTCGCGGCCCTGGAGCCCGACCGTCGCGACGCGTTCGTCCTCACCCAGGTGCTCGGCCTGGGCTATGCGGAGGCGGCGCAGGTGTGCGACTGCCCCGTCGGCACGATCCGGTCGCGGGTGGCCCGGGCGCGTGAGGACCTGGTCGCTGCGCTGGAGCCCGACCGCGGCCGGGACGGGCACTCGGGGCATGCGGATCGCGGTGGTCGGGCCGGGTGAGGGCGCGTCGGACGACGAGTGCGCGCTGGCGGAACGGCTCGCCACCCTGTGACCGGGTCAGGCGTCCTTCTCGGCCTGCGGCTCCCGCGACCTCGTGGCCTTCAACGACCCGGCGTGCGCCTTCGCGGCGGGGTCGTTGCGCGTCTTGATGAGGCTCGCGACCGTCACGATGATCAGGATGCCGACGATCACGCCGAGGCTCAGCGGCGTCGGGATCTCGGGCACCGACGGCGCGATGTCGACGTGCAGCCAGTGCAGGATGAGCTTCACCCCGATGAACGCCAGGATGATCGCCAGCCCCGTCGACAGGTAGACGAGCCGGTCGAGCAGGCCCTTCACCAGGAAGAACAGGGCGCGCAGGCCGAGCAGGGCGAATGCGTTGGCCGCGAAGACGATGAACGCCTCCGACGTCACGCCGAACACCGCGGGGATGGAGTCGAGGGCGAACAGCAGGTCGATGCCGCCGATCGCGATGAGCACGATGAACAGCGGCGTCACCATCTTGCGGCCGTTCAGCCGGGTGAACAGCTTGCCGCCGTCGTACTCCTCGGTGACCGGGAAGATCCGGCGCGCGACCTTGACCAGGCCGTTGTCCTCGACGTCGGGGTCCTCGTCGCGGTGCCGGAACAGCTGCACGGCGGTGTAGACCAGCAGCAGGCCGAACAGCAGGAACATGAACGAGAAGTAGTTCAGCAGCGTGGCGCCGACGGCGATGAAGATCGCCCGCATGATCAGCGCGAGCACGATGCCGAAGGTCAGCACCTTGTGCTGGTGCTCCTCGGGCACGGCGAACGTGGACATGATGATCACGAAGACGAACAGGTTGTCGACCGACAGGCTCTTCTCGACGATGTAGCCGGCGAAGAACTCGGTACCGAACTGGGCGCCGGCCGTCATCCAGAACACGACGCCGAACGCGACCGCGACGGCGATGTAGAACAGCGACCACAGCACGGCTTCGCGGAAGCCGACCCGGTGCGGACGTGCCGCGGCGACGACCAGATCGATGGCGAGCAGGAGGACGACGAGGCCGATCGTCACCCCCCACCAGAGCGCGCCGATCTCGAGCACCGCTGTTTCCCCTCTCGGAAGGACGCCACCCGGAACCGGACGATTCGGGCGGTCGACTCCACCTTGCCACGGGTCACGCCGCAGGCGGCGGACGCTGTGGCGCGCCCAGGCTAGAGCGCCCCACCCCTGGCCGCGCGTCCGATCCGTTCACGACGGCACGCCTCGCGGCGGCTACGGTCCGGCGACATGGATCATCGGCTGAGCTTCGTCACCGTGGCCACCAGGGACCTCGACGCGGCGCGCATGTTCTACCGCGACGCGTTCGGCTGGGACCCGCACCTCGACGTGCCGGGCGAGATCGTCTTCTACCAGGTGGCGGCGGGTCTGCTGTTGGGGTTCTTCGAGGTCGGCTCGTTCGACCGTGACCTCGGCGTCGCACCCGGGACGACGACAGGACCATCGGGGATGACGTTGGCGCACAACGTCGGGGACCGGGACGCGGTGCACGCGCTGGCCGACGCCATGGCCGCCGCGGGCGGGACGATCCTGAAGCCGCCGCAGGAGGGCGAGTTCGGCGGGGTGTTCCACGCGCTGGTGCGCGACCCGAACGGGTTGTTCTGGGAGGTCGCGCACAACCCGTCGTGGCGGATCGCCGACGACGGCACCGTCGAGCTGAGCTGACCCCACCGGCGCCACGCGCGGCCGGGACGCGCGTCCGGCGCCGGGACCGACGGGCACGCCTCCCGGCGCTCGTGAGCGGTGATGGTCGCCATGGCGACCATCCCCGCTCAGAGCGTCTCTTAGTGAGACGGGCCGGGCGGCCGGGACAGGGCAGGGTGAGCCGATGGCCGACGGCACGTCCCTCGACGAACCGATGGTCGCCCGCTGGGGCACCGAGCATCCGGCGGCCCCGCTCGTCGTCGCCCTCCACGGCAACGGGACGAGCGAGCACTCGCTGATCGAGCTGTCGCCGTGGCTGCCGTACGGGCCGGTCGCGTACGTGTCGGTGCGGGCGCCGCACGCGGTCGGCAAGGGGTACGAGTGGTTCCCGCTGATCGACGGCACCCCGGACGCCGACGTGCTCGCCGCGACGTGCGAGTGGCTGCTGCGCTGGCTCGACACCGAGGGCGACCCCGAGCGGCCGGTGCTGCTGCTCGGGTTCCGCGAGGGGGTCGCGCTCGCGGGGGCGCTGATGCTCACGGCGCCGCACCGGTTCGCGGGCGCGGTCCTGCTGTACGGGGCGCTGCCGTTCGACGCCGGGGTGGCGATGCCGCGGGCGGCGCTGGCGGGAATGCCTGTGTTCCTCGGGCACGGCAGCGACGACGTCCGCACCCCGCCGGAGCTGTTGGCGCGTACGTGGGACTGGCTGACCCGGCACAGCGGCGCCCCGGTGTGGGCGGAGCGGGAGCCGGGCGGGGACCAGCTTGCGGGCAAGATCGTCGGCGACCTGGGGACGTGGCTGGGCGACCGCCTCGACTGGGTGCACGCGCACGGCGAGAACCCGCTCGCCGACGGCGACGAGCCGGCCTGGCCGACGTTGCCCGGCGGGCGGCTGCGGCCCCGGGCAGGGGAGCCACCGGAGGCGACGACCGGTGTGCCGCAGCACCAGACGTCGCAGAACGGGCCGGCCGACCTCGCCGACGCGCTGTGGTCGCGACTGTCCACACTGGACGGGGTGTCGACGGGCCCCACGAAGGTGGGCGTCGAGGGCACGCGGGCGCTGATGCTCGACCGCGCCGCGTCGACCGCCCCGGACGACGCGTTCGTCCTCCCCGACGACGGCGAGTTCGCCCACCAGCACCCGGCTCCCGACCACAGCCTGCACGTCGCGCTGCCCGCCGAGCTGGCCTACGACGCCGTCGGCAAGGGATGGGCGGTGCCGCACCCGTTGGCGGGGGTGCGGGTGAGCGCGGGGATGGTGCTGGTCCCGGGCCCGCGCGACGCGGCCGAGGTGGAGACCGTCGCCGGGATCGTGGCGGCGGCGCACCGGCACGCGTCAGGGCGCGGGTAGCTGCGCGATCTGCAGCGCGCGGCCGGTCGGGACCGGCCCGTCGTCCGCGTCCCACACCTCCGAGACGACGGCCGCGACGAACCCCCACGCCCTGATCCGCTCGACCGGCTCGCCCAGCCCGCCGGCGAGGACCTCCACCCGGGCGGGCACCGGCGGGGAGTCGGTTGTCCGCGGGTCGGGGTTGTAGAGGGCCGGACCGGCGTCGAAGCCCGGGTCGCCGACCCGGCCGTGCGGGTCGATGGCGGTCCAGCCGTCGCCGTGGCGCAGGACGTTGTCGTGGTGCAGGTCGCCGTGCGCGCCGACGTGTCGATGCCGCTCACGCGGACAGCACCCCACACAGCGCCTCCAGCGCGCCCGCCCACGCGCTGTCGGACGGCGTCGCGTACCCGACGACGATCCCGGCCGGGCAGGGCGCGACGCCGGGGTGACGGAACGTGGCGAGTCCTTCGACGGCGAGGCCGTGCCAGGCCGCGGAGCGCAGGACGTCGGCCTCCGTGCCGTCGGGAAGGGTGAGGACGACGTGCAGCCCGGCCGCCAGCCCCCGTACGCCGACGTGCGGTGCCCGCTCCGCGAGCGCGGCGACGAGCTGGTCGCGGCGTCGCATGTAGGTGCGCCGACGGCCGCGGACGTGCCGGTCGTAGGCGCCGGAGGACAGCAGGTCGGCCAGGACGAGCTGCTCCACCGCGCTGGTGACCGACGGCTCTGGGTCGGGACTGCCGTCGTCGATCTCGGCGACGACATCGGCCGGGGCGACCATCCAGCCGAGCCGCAGCCCCGGCGCGAGAGCCTTGCTCGCCGTGCCCAGGTGGACGACGTGGTCGGGGTCGAGCCCCTGCAGCGCACCGACGGGCTGACGGTCGTAGCGGAACTCGCCGTCGTAGTCGTCCTCGACGACCAGCCCACCGGTGCTGCGTGCCCACTCGACCGCGGCGGCCC